>NZ_JARLTC010000104.1 GCF_029382225.1 Spongiactinospora sp. TRM90649 | reverse complement strand
GCGCTGATCTCGATGAACGTCGAGCGCCCGTCGGCGAGCAGCGCCCGGATGGCCTCTTCGAAGCGGACGGTCCGGCGCAGGTTGTCGTACCAGTACCCGGCGTCCAGGGTGGAGGTGTCGATGCGCTCGGCGGTGACGGCCGAGTAGTACGCGATCTTGCCCTGGGCCGGGATGATCGGGGCGAGCTTCTCCGCCAGGACCTCGCGGACCTGCTCGACATGCGCGCAGTGCGAGGCGTAGTCCACCGGGACCCGCTTGGCGCGGATCTCCTGCCGCTCGCAGTGGGCCAGGAGTTCTTCGACGGCGTCGGCGTCACCGGAGACCACCGTGGAGGCGGGGCCGTTCACCGTCGCGACCGACAGGCCGGGCCACGGCTCGATCAGCTCGGCCGCCCGCGCCTGGGGAACGGCCAGGGAGACCATGCCGCCCTGACCCGCCAGCACCTCGCCGATCGCCTGACTGCGCAGCGCGACCACGCGCGCGCCGTCCTCAAGGGAGAGGCCGCCCGCGACCACGGCGGCGGCGATCTCACCCTGGCTGTGGCCGACCACGGCGCTGGGGACGACTCCCGCCGACTCCCACAAAGCGGCCAGCGACACGTTGACGGCCCACAGGACCGGCTGGACCACGTCCACCCGCTCCAGGGACCCGCCCTCGGAGATGATCTCCAGCAGCGACCAGTCCACGAACTCGCTCAGCGCCCGCTCGCACTCGGCCATCCGGGCGGCGAACACCGGGGAGGACTCCAGCAGACCGGCGGCCATGCCGATCCACTGCGACCCCTGACCGGGGAACACGAA
>NZ_JARLTC010000103.1 GCF_029382225.1 Spongiactinospora sp. TRM90649 | reverse complement strand
CCAGTCGATCTCGAAGAGGGAGTCCTCCGACCCACTCCCCGCCGCGCGCACCTGACGCTCCGACACCGGCCGGAGCACCAACGACTCCACCACCGCCACCGAAACACCCGACGCATCCGCGACCGACACCGACACCCCATCGCCACCCGAGGCGGCCACCCGCACCCGCAACACCGACGCACCCGAAGCCAGCAACGACACACCCGACCACACGAACGGCAACCGAGCGCCCGAGTCCTCCAGCACCCCGCCGACACCCACGACCTGCAACGCCGCATCCAGCAACGCCGGATGCAACCCGAACACCCCCGCCTCACCCGCCACCGAATCCGGCAACACCACCTCGGCGAACACCACACCCGGCTCACCACGCCACACCGACCGCACACCACGGAACACCGGCCCATACGCCAGCCCCGCCGACGCCAGACCCTCATACAACCCCGACACATCCACCGGCACCGCACCCGCGGGCGGCCACACCCCGAACTCGAAGGCCTCCACCGCCACCGCACCGCCCAGCACACCACCGGCATGCCGGACCCACGACGCACCCTCATCCGGACGCGAGTAGAGGGCGACGGGGCGCCTGCCGTCCTGCTCCTCGGCCCCGACGGTGACCTGCACCGTGACGGTGCCGCGCTCGGGCAGGACGAGCGGGGCCTCGATGGTCAGCTCCTCCAGACGCGGGCAGCCGACCTGCTCACCGGCCCGCAGCGCCAGCTCCACGAACGCCGTCCCCGGAACCAGGATCGAACCCATCACCACGTGATCGGCCAGCCACGGCTGAGCCGCCACCGACAACCGGCCCGTCAGCACCACACCGTCTCCACCGGCCAGCGG
>NZ_JARLTC010000102.1 GCF_029382225.1 Spongiactinospora sp. TRM90649 | reverse complement strand
GTTCCGTTCGGATCCGGGCACCATACGCGGGTCCATCGCCCCCGTGGTGACCCCGTTCACCGCCGAGGGAGAACTCGACCTGGACTCACTGCGCGCCCTGGTCCGCTGGCAACTCGCCCAGGGCTCGCACGGCATCTCCACCGGCGGCTCCACCGGCGAACCCAGCGCGCAGTCCACCGACGAACGCATCGCCGCCATGACCGCCGTGGCCGCCGAGACCGCCGACACCGTGCCCTTCCTGCCCGGCACCGGCTCGGCCAAGCTGGAGGAGACCCTGCGCCTGACCGCCGAGGCCGACCGCCTCGGCGCCGACGCCGCCCTGGTCATCACCCCCTACTACGCCCGCCCCAGCCAGCAGGCCCTGCACACCTGGTACTCCACCATCGCCGCAGAATTCCCCCACCTGCCGATCGTCATCTACAACGTCCCCTCCCGCACCGCCGTCGACATCGCCCCCGAGACCATCGCCGGCCTGCGCCGCGCGCATGACAACATCGTCGGCGTCAAAGAGACCACCAAGGACTTCGAGCACTTCTCCCGCGTCCTGCACCTGTGCGGCCGCGACTTCCTCATGTGGTCCGGCATCGAACTGCTCTGCCTGCCCCTGCTGGCCATCGGCGGCATCGGCTTCGTCAGCGCCGCCGCCAACCTCGCCCCCGCCGCCGTCGCCCGCATGTACGAGGCCTACACCGCCGGCGACCGCGCCACCGCCCTGGACCTGCACTACGCCCTGCACCCCCTGGTCGACCTGCTCTTCGTCGAGACCAACCCCGCCCCGGCCAAATGGGTGCTGGAACAACGCGGCCTGATCGCCTCCGGCCACGTCCGCCCACCCCTGATCACCCCAACCGAC
>NZ_JARLTC010000101.1 GCF_029382225.1 Spongiactinospora sp. TRM90649 | reverse complement strand
CGCCTCCGGCGTCGGGTAGTCGAAGATCAGCGTCGCGGGCAGCCGCAGGCCCGTCGCCGCGTTCATCCTGTTGCGCAACTCGACGGCGGTCAGCGAGTCGAAACCCAGCTCCTTGAACGCCCGGCGCGCGTCGATCGCGTCACCGGACGCGTGCCCGAGAACCGCCGCGACCTCCGCGCACACCAGGTCGGACAGTGTCCGGCGGCGGTCGGCCACTGGCTGGGCTGCCAGCCGTTCGATCAGCGAGGCTCCGCCCCGCGCCCCGGCGCTCGCCCGCCGTACCGGTGCGCGGACCAGGCCGCGCAGCAGCGGCGGAATCTCCGGCTGGTCGCGCAGCTTGGCGAGATCGAGGTTGATGGTCAGCACCTGCGGCTGTCCGGTGGCCAGGGCGGCGTCGAACAGGGCCGCGCCCTGCTCGGCGGAGATCGCCCCGCCGTACCGGGTGACCCGCGCCAGGTCGGCGGCGTCGAGCCGGCCGCTGATCGCGCTGGCCTGCGCCCACAGGCCCCAGCCGAGCGCCACACCCGGCAGGCCGTGCACGAGTCTGCGCTGGGCGAGGGCGTCCAGGACGGCGTTCGCCGCCGCGTAGTTGCTCTGCCCCGGAGAGCCGAAGGTCGCCGAAGCCGAGGAGTACATCGCGAATACGGCGAGATCGAGGCCGGCCGTCAGCTCGTCCAGCACCAGCGCCGGGCGGGCCTTGGCCGCCCACACCGACGCCAGCCGCTCCGGCGTCAGCGCCTCGACGAGTCCGTCGTCCACGATTCCGGCGGCGTGGACGACACCGGTCAGGCCATGTTCCCCGGAGATCCGGGTGACCAGGGCCCGCAGGGAGTCCGCGTCGGCGAGGTCGCACGCGGCGACCTCGACCCGCGCGCCGAGCCCTTCCAGTTCGGCGGCCAGCTCGGCCGCGCCCGAGGCGGCCAGACCGCTGCGGGAGGCCAGCACCAGGTGCCGCACTCCGTGGCCGGTCACCAGATGCCGGGCCAGGAT
>NZ_JARLTC010000100.1 GCF_029382225.1 Spongiactinospora sp. TRM90649 | reverse complement strand
CTAGACGAGTAAGTCCTAATCCGAGTCAGTGGTCATAAGCGATCAGTGACCGGGTGATGGGCTGGCCGGTCTCGCGGTTGTGCCAGATGGCCGTGGTCAGGGCCAGAATGCGCTGAGCGATGCGGACGCTCACTCCGACCGGTGTCCGGCCGCCGTGCAGTTCCAGATCAAGCTGGCCCTTCAGGGTGTCATTGACCGACTCGATGAGCTGACGGATCGGCTTGAGCAGGTGTTCACCCGGGCGGGGCGGGCGGTTGCGGTGCGACGGGCGAAGCAGGCGTGCCCCGCGTCCGGCCAGGAACGCGTCCAGCTCGGCGGAGATGTACCCCTTGTCGGCGATGATCAGCAGGCCGGGACGCTCGGCGAGCAGCCGGGGGTCGTGTTCGCAGATGGCCATCAGCACCCGGCGTTCGTCGATGTTCGGGGTGGCCAGGGCCCAGGTGATCGGGAGTCCGGCGGGAGTGCAGATCAGGTGCAGGCGCAGTCCCCAGTACCAGCGGGAGTGGGAACGGCAGTAGCCGTATCCGGCCCATCCGGCCAGGTCCGAACGGCGGGCGGTGGGCCGGGAACGGCCGCACTCGACCGGGGTGGAGTCGGCCACCCACACCGGATCGCGCCACAGGTCGGTGTCGGCGGCCAGGGCCCGGATCGCGTGCTTGAGCAGCGGCAGGGCCTTGTGCAGGCGTTTGTTGTAGCCGGACTGGCCGGGCAGGTAGGGGAAGGCTCCGGGCAGATGCGCCGGCACGAAACGCAGCCACCGGGCTTCGGAATGGATGCCGAGCAGCGCCTGGGCGACGGCCAGGGTGAGCAGTTCGGCGTCGGTCAGCTTCGGCGGGCGTCCGATCCGGGCCGGACGGCCGAGCCAGTCATCGATCCTGACGTACAGTGCGGTGAGAAGGGTGTTGAGGTCTGTCTTCACAAACCGATCGTCAACACCCTTCGCCATTCCCGCACTCCACGCGGCAGCGACTTAAGACTTACTCGTCTAGC
>NZ_JARLTC010000010.1 GCF_029382225.1 Spongiactinospora sp. TRM90649 | reverse complement strand
CCGCGAGACCGGCCAGCCCATCACCCGGTCACTGATCGCTTATGACCACTGACTCGGATTAGGACTTACTCGTCTAGCCGGCCCACGCCCTTTCGCGATCAGTCGGCGTCATAGCGGACTTGCCCGCCCTGGCCAGTTCGTCGAGGGCGGTGCGGGCTCGCTTCTCGGCTTCCTGGGGGCGCGCGGGCGGCCAACGCGGCGTGACCAGGCGGGCCGTGTCGAGCCCGTGAAAGGACTGCTGGACCGGGCGCTGTACGAACTCCGCGATCAGTCGGGGGCGCGAGCAGCGTCTCACCCGACGCCACCACTCGGATCCCCTTCAACAGGTCGTCCGGAGGCGCGTCCCCGAACCGCCGCGGCGAGCCTCGCGGCGATCAGCCGCGGTGGTCCTGGCCGTCACGGTGATGGCGGGCTGTACGTGGACGGCCGTGGTGGTGCCGGGGCCCGACTGGGCGCGGTGGGTGCTGGCCGCCGGCATCGCGCTGACCGTGGCGGCCGGTTCGGTGCTCGCCGTCTTGATCGGCCCGGCCGCGCGGCGCCTTTCGAGGCGGTCAACACCGCCCGGCACACGTTGATCCAGGCCGCCACCGGCCTGGTGGTGATCGGCGGGGTGGTCTTCACCGCTCGACGGCCGCGCGGCGCTCACCGTCGTGGCGTGACGCCAGGTCCACCCGTTGGAGGTCAGCCCGGATGCATTACGATACGGGACGTGGTGTATCGAAATAGTCGTGAGGGTGCGGCACGCGGCCGTCCGCGTGATGCGGCTCTGGATCAGCGGATCACTGCTGTCGTATTGGAGGTGCTGGCGGAGTCCGGTTACGAGGGCGTCTCCTTCGAGGAGGTCGCCCGACGGTGCCAGACGTCCAAGGCGAGCCTGTATCGGCGGTGGGGGTCCAAGCGGGAGATGGTGATCGCCGCGGTCAAGGCCGGGCCCGCGCAGCGCGGGGCCGGCGAGCCGATCGACACCGGCAGCCTGCGCGGGGACGTGTTGAGCCTGTGCCGGCGCCTGGACCAGACCATGCGCGCAGCGGACAGTCAGACCGCGATGCTGCTCTTGCAGGCGGGTCTGGAGGACCCGGACCTGTGCGAGGACATCGAGAACGCCGTCGGCCCGACAGGAGCTCGGTTGCCGCGACAGGTCATCGACTCCGCGATCGCACGCGGCGAACTGCCCGAAGGCGCGGACCCTTTCGCCTTCGAGGAGGTGGTCGGCGCCGCTCTCCTGCTGCGACGGGTCAACGGCCTCGCCGTCGACGAGGAGTACCTGTCCGCACTCGTCGACACCATCGTCATCCCAGCCCTGAAGACATCGGCCGGGCAGGCCCCCCTACCCGCCGGGATCTTCTCCGGCCATCCGACCCGCGCCGCCCACGAGACGGCCGCCCATGAGACCGCCGCGCCTGACGCGAAGGAGAACACATGACCACCCGACTGACGATCAACGGTTTCGGCTACCAGGCCATCCCCGGCACCAACGGCGTCAACCTCAACGTCGCCATCGGCGGAAGCGGGCCGCCCGTGGTCCTCCTGCATGGGTTCCCCCAGACGCACTACATGTGGCGCCGGGTCGCGGCGAGGCTCGTCGGCGACCACACGGTCATCGTCCCTGACCTGCGCGGATACGGCGACAGCGGCAAGCCGGACGGGAGTGACCCCGCCACGTACTCCAAGCGCACGATGGCTCAGGACATCGTGACGGTCGCGTCCGCCCTCGGCGTGGACCACTTCGGGCTCGTCGGGCACGACCGCGGTGCACTGGTCGCCGTCCGGGCAGGCTTGGACCACCCCGCCGTCGTGGATTACCTGGGGATCCTCGACGTCCTGCCCACCCTCGACACGTGGGCCGTCTTGCGGGGAGCCGACGCCAAGGTCGCCTGGCACCTGTACCTGATGGCTCAGCCCATCGGGCTTCCCGAGAAGATGATCCGCGCAGTCGCTCCGGAGTTCTTCGGCTCATTCCTGGACGCATGGGACCCCAGCGGCACGACTTTCACCCACGAGGAGCGCGCCTACTACATCGACGGCTCGGTCGCCGCGATCGACTCCATCGTGGCCGACTACCGGGCCACCGCGAGCATCGATCTCGAGATGGATCGAGCCGACCGTGAGCATGGCGCGCAGCTCGCGATGCCGGTGGGCGTCATCTCACAGGACTGGGGCTCCCAGCTCGGCTTCGACGCCGCATCGCTGTGGCGGGCCTGGGCGCCGGACCTGACCTACCAGCCGACCGCATCCGGGCACTTCATGGCCGAAGAGAACCCCGACGAGATCGCCGCCTTCATCACCGCCCTTGCGACGCGCCCAAGCGCGCGAAACCACTGATCGCACCCACGTCACCGCACCGAGGTGTCCGCCACCATTGGCGAGCCCCTCGACCCATCGGCTCCCGGTAGATCTCGCTCGCGTCGCCGCTGAACAGCGCCCCGAAGCCGACGCTCAAGATCGCCAAGGCGATCAGGCAGTGGGAGGTGGACCGGAGCGTGCGCAGCTAACGCCACTCCCCCGCGGCGCGGTCTTCACCGGTCCCCTCCCCATGCCCCGCCGAATTCCACGCTGTCGCCGTTGAGGTCCACGTACTCCTGCTCCAGGATGGCCCGCTGCGGGGTCAGCACGAGGCCCCGGACGGCGGCGAGGGCCGACGGAATCCGGTGGCGACGCCGGGTGCGACGGTGAGCGTGGGCTGGTCGACGGCACGTCCCGTGTTGTACGCCTTGGTGAGCCGGGAGACCTCCGATCATGCGTGCGCCTCCGTGGCGGAACGCGTTCTGAGCAGGCGAAGCGGCACCAGCGCGGCCAGATCCAGCCGAGCGGGATGACCGCCCGGCCCGCGATCCCGTCGAAGGCCGAGTACCACTCGCCGGAGATGGCCAGCGGCTGAAGAATGAGGCTGCCGCCGTACATGATCAACGGAGCCAGGACGCCTGTGGCGGTGAGGAGGACCGCCCAGGGCCGCCCGCCGGGCTCTGCCGCGAAGCGCCGGGCGAAGGCGAAGCAGGCGATGGTCGCGGCGGCGTACATGACGAACGCCGTCATCCAGTGCAGGTTCCCATGCCAGCTCGCCTGGGCGTTGACACCGGGCAGGAGGTCTGACGGGGTTCCCGGCGGGTAGCCCAACTGCGGATCGGTTACGAAAGCCCCCGTGGCGATCATGGCCGCGACAGGTGTCCTCCGCCGACGGCCGGACCCGGGAGGCCGCGGAGGCGCTGCGGGTGACCGGCTGCCAGGCCCTGGAGGAACTGCGCGACCTCGTCGGGATCCTGCACGACCCCGAACCGGACGGGATGCGCGAGCAAGCCCTGCCCGATCTCGGCGCACTGGTCGCCGAGTCGGAGTCGGTGGGCGTCCCCGTCGAACTCGTCGAACGCGGGGACCGGTCGCCGATCTCGCCCGTCGTGGGCCGTACCGCCCACCGGGTCGTTCAGGAGGCGCTGACCAACGTGCGCAAGCACGCCCCCGGCGCGTCCACCCGCGTCCAGGTGCATTACGGCCGCGACGCCGTACGGCTGGTCGTGCGCAACACCGCGCCCACGCGTGCCGCCGACCCGGCGCTGACGGGCGCCGGGTCGGCGACCGGCACCGGGTTGCTCGGCCTGCGGCAGCGGGTCGAGCTGGTCAACGGCACGCTGCTGGCAGGTCCGTACGGCGACGGAGGCTTCCAGATCCAGGCGACCCTGCCCAGGGAATCGGGATGGTGAGGGTCGTCGTGGTGGACGACGAGCCGATGGTGTGCGCGCACCTGCGCACCATCCTCGGCTCGTCCGGTGACGTCGAGGTGGTCGGCGAGGCGTACGACGGGGCGGCGGGCGTGGAGGAGGTCGTCCGCCACCGGCCGGACCTCGTGCTGATGGACCTGCGGATGCCGGGCGTCGACGGGATCACGGCCATCGCCAGGATCGCCACGCTGGCCAGGCCGCCGCACGTGGTCGTGCTGACCACGTTCGACGCCGACCAGTACCTGCTGCGCGCGCTCCACGCGGGCGCCTACGTCTGCACGACCTCGCGGGCAGGGCCGGGTGAGCCGACCCGGCCTGTGCGCTAAATGCACAGGATAGTGCGCTAATTGCTGACGACATACGCCTCCGCGCGATGGAGACTTTCGCTAGATCTTCGTGTGGCCGAGTGAAATCTTCTCGCTACAGCGCCACTCCTCGGCCATTGAGCATTTCTCGCACCGTCGATGATTCATTCATCAATCAACAGGAGGAGTAATGCAAACCCGCACGCTGTCCGCGGCCCTGATCGCCGCCGCCACCATCGCCACGGTCCTGCTGTCCGTCCCAGCCGCCGCCTCCGCGAACGCGGTGCTCCCCACCTACACCTGCGACAACGTCGTGCCCACTCCTCCGGGGCCCGAGACGGTCGGCTTCGGAAACTGCGTCGCCTCCAACGGCGCACCCGCAACGGGGGTTCTGGCCGCGGCCGACCGGAACCTGGTCGACCGCACCACGTCGGCGACCTTACTCTGCAAGGGGGCCGGTGAGGCTTTCGTCCCCGACATTGTGATCCTCACCGACTGCCAGTAGAACGCCTGAGTAACACGAGACCATCTGTTTCTGGAAACCCGCCGAGCGGAACCCCGCTCGGCGGGTTTCGCCCTGTCTAATGTTGTCACGATTGGAAATTCACTGCGCCAGTACGCGTCGTGTAGCGCCCCAAGGGGAAGGTCAGCGGACGGGGAGGCCGGTGACGGCGCGGGAGATGATCAGGCGTTGGATTTCGGATGTGCCCTCGAAGATGGTGAAGATCTTGGCGTCGCGGTGGAAGCGTTCCACGGGGTGGTCGCGGGTATAGCCGGCGCCGCCGAGGATCTGGATGGCGTGGTCGGTGACCCAGACGGCGGTTTCGCCGGCGACCAGTTTGGCCATGGAGCCCTCGGCGTTGTGGAAGGGGCGGGACTGGCGGGCCATCCAGGCGGCGCGCCAGGTGAGGAGGCGGGCCGTGTCGACGCGGGTGGCCATGTCGGCCAGGCGGAAGGCGATGGCCTGGTTCTCGCCGATGCGGCGGCCGAACTGTTCGCGCTGGGCGGCGTAGTCCCTGGCGTACTCGTAGGCGGCGCGGGCGATGCCGACGGCCATGGCGGCGACGACGGGCCGGGTGGCCTCGAAGGTGCGCATGGCGGCCTGTTCGCCCGCGCGTTCACCGGAGCGGACGCGGGCCAGGCGCGCCTCCAGTTTCTCGGGGCCGCCGAGCAGGCAGTCGGCCGGGACGCGGACCTCGCGTAGCACGACCTCGGCGGTGTGGGAGGCGCGGATGCCGTGTTTGGCGAACTTGTGGCCCATGGAGAGGCCGGGGGTGCCCGGCGGGACGATGAACGACGCCTGGCCCCGGGGGCCGAGCGCGGGGTCGACGGAGGCGACGACGATGTGGACCTCGGCGATGCCGCCGTTGGTGACCCAGGTCTTCACGCCGTCGAGGATCCAGTCCGAGCCGTCGCGTACGGCCCGCGTGCGGATCGCGCCCACGTCCGAGCCCGCGTCCGGTTCGGAGGCGCAGAACGCGCCGAGCCGTACGTCGTCCGGGGTGCCGAACATCTGGGGAAGCCACACGCCGACCTGCTCGGGGGTGCCGCCGGAGGCGAGCGCGGCGGCGGCCAGGCCGGTGCCGGTGATGGACAGCCCGATCCCGGCGTCGCCCCAGAACAGCTCCTCGAAGGCAACCGGGATGCCCAGGCCGCTGTCCTCGAACCACTGGCGGGCGAAGAAGTCCAGCGAGTAGAGCCCGATCTTGGCCGCCTCCTGGATGAGCGGCCAGGGGGTCTCCTCGCGTTCGTCCCATTCGGCGCCCGCGGGGCGGATGACGTCACGCGCGAACGTGTGTACCCAGTCACGGACTTCGCGCACGTCGTCGCTCATATCCGGATTGAAGGACATTGCCACCCCTTTCGCGGTTACCCAAGGTAACAGCTCAGTTGGCGGCGTGCCGCTCCAGGAAGGAGTAGACGTCGGCCTCGTCCACGCCGGGGAAGGACCCCGGCGGCAGCGCGGCCAGGACGTGGGAGTTGGCCCGCGCCGACGGCCACGCGTAGCCCTCCCAGCGCTGGGTCAGCTCGGGCGGCGGACGGCGGCAGCACTCGCCGTTCGGGCAGGCCGACTTGGTGCGCCGGGTCGTCTCGCGCCCCTTGAACCACCGCGACTCCCGGTACGGCACGCCAAGCGTGATCGCGAAGTCGCGCTCCCGCGAGGGATCCACGTGCGCCATGCAGAAGTAGGTGCCGGTGGCCGAGTCGGAGTACTGGTAGAAGACGGAGAACTTGTCCGGCGACTGGAAGACCTGGCGGCCCGACCACCGCAGGCACATCCGCTGCCCCTCGATCGCGCCCTGCTCGTCGGCCGGGAAGACGATGCCGTCGTTCTCGTACGCCTTGTAGATGATGCCGCCCGCGTCGTTGCGCACGAAGTGGCAGACCAGGTCCAGGTGGTGGGTGGCCAGGTTGGTGAACCGGTGCGCGGCCATCTCGTAGGAGACCGCGAAGACGTCGCGCAGGTCCTCCACCGACAGCGCGCGGTCCTCCTTGGCCTCGCGCAGGTAGGGGGTCGCCGCGGTCTCCGGGACCAGCAGCGCGGCGGCGAAGTAGTTGGCCTCGGTGCGCTGGCGCAGGAAGTCGGCGAAGTCGCGCGGCTTGTGGTGCCCGAGCGCGAGGTGGCCGAGCGTCTGCAGCAGGATCGTGCGCGGGCTGTGCATGCCCAGTTGCTCGTTCTTGACGTAGATGCGGCGGTTGCGCAGGTCGGTGATGGACCGCACGGTGCGTGGGAGGTCCTGCGCGGTGTGCACGGTGTAGCCGAAGTGGGTGACCAGGGCCTGCACGGTGCTCTGCGACAACGCGCCCGAGCGGTATCCGACGGCCGACAGCGCCTCGGCCGCCGCCTTCTCGATCTCGGGGAAGTAGTTGTCCTGTTCGCGCTGCTTGCGGCGCAGCTCGGCGTTGGCCACCCGGGCCTCCTCCGGCGTGGCCGTGCCCCGCGCCTCGCGCGAGCGCAGCTCCTCGTACAGGGCCAGCAGGTGCTCCAGCACGTCGTTGGGCACCCGCGCGGACACCTTCAGGCGAGGCATGCCGAGGCGGGCGTAGATCGGGTCGCGCTGGGCCTCCTCCAGGGCGATCTCCAACTGGGCCCTGCGGTTGGGGGCCTGCCTGCGCAGCAGCTCCTCGACCGGCACGTTCAGCGCGGCGGCCAGCGACTTGAGCAGTGACAGCTTCGGCTCGCGCTTGCCGTTCTCCAGCAGCGAGAGCTGGCTGGGCGCGCGGCTCACCCGCCCTCCCAGGTCGGAGAGGGTCAGGCCGCGCTGCTTGCGCAGATGCCGCAGCCGCTGCCCGAACGCGATGAGATCGAGCTCCTGCGTCAAAGACAGCGGTTCTTCGCTGACCAGAGGTGCCATACCGCGATCCTAAGCGAAAAATCGTTTCATCTTCCAGGGACCCCCCGCCGGGCAGGCGATCCGGCATCGGATTGGTCTAGTCCATAGCGGAAACTTACTATTTCTTCACCGCTCAAGCCGTCCAACTCTTGCGAACATGAGAAGAAGTGATGTTCTTTCGCATCATCATCCCTGTCATCGCCCCCGCGATAGCGCCCAAACTCATAGCAAGCCCCCAGGGGACGACGAAGGAGCTGAACTCATGATGAATCGCCTCAAGGGAGCAGCCGAGGACCTCCAGCACGATTGGGAGACGAACCCTCGCTGGAACGGCATCGAACGCACCTACACCGCCGAGGACGTCATCCGGCTGCGCGGGTCGGTGCAGGAGGAGCACACCCTCGCCAGGCTCGGCGCGGAGCGGCTGTGGAGCCTGCTCCACACCGAGGACTACGTCCACTCGCTCGGCGCGCTGACCGGGAACCAGGCCGTCCAGCAGGTCAGGGCCGGCCTGAAGGCCATCTACCTGTCCGGCTGGCAGGTGGCCGCGGACGCCAACCTCGGCGCGCAGACCTACCCCGACCAGAGCCTCTACCCCGCCAACTCGGTGCCCGCCGTGGTGCGCCGGATCAACAACGCGCTGCTGCGCGCCGACCAGATCACCTGGTCGGAGGGCGACCAGGACGCGCCGCACTGGCTCGCCCCCATCGTCGCCGACGCCGAGGCCGGATTCGGCGGCGTGCTCAACGCCTTCGAGCTGATGAAGGGCATGATCGCGGCGGGTGCCGCGGGCGTTCACTGGGAGGACCAGCTCGCCTCCGAGAAGAAGTGCGGCCACCTCGGCGGGAAGGTGCTCATCCCGACCTCGCAGCACGTCAAGACGCTCAACGCCGCCCGCCTGGCCGCCGACGTGTGCGGCGTCCCCTCACTGGTCATCGCGCGTACCGACGCTCAGGCCGCGACCCTGCTGACCAGCGACATCGACCCCCGCGACCAGCGCTTCACCACCGGCGAGCGCTCGGCCGAGGGCTTCTACCGGGTCCGCAACGGCGTCGCCGCGTGCATCGCCCGCGGCCTGGCCTACGCCCCGCACTCCGACCTGCTGTGGATGGAGACCTCCACCCCCGACCTCGACGTGGCCCGGTCGTTCGCCGAGGCGATCAAGGCCGAGTTCCCCGACCAGATGCTGGCCTACAACTGCTCGCCGTCCTTCAACTGGAAGCGCCACCTCGACGACTCCACCATCGCCAAGTTCCAGCGCGAGCTGGGCCACATGGGGTACAAGTTCCAGTTCATCACCCTGGCCGGCTTCCACTCGCTCAACTACTCGATGTTCGACCTGGCCAGCGGCTACGCCGAGAACGGCATGACCGCCTACGTCGGGCTGCAGGAGGAGGAGTTCGCCGCCGAGGAGCGCGGCTACACCGCCACGCGTCACCAGCGCGAGGTCGGCACCGGCTACTTCGACCTGGTCAGCACCGCCATCTCGCCGGACTCCTCGACGACCGCGCTGCGCGGCTCGACCGAGGAGGAGCAGTTCGACATGGCGCACTGACCGCGCCGGGGCGGCACCGTGACGGCACACCTACGGCACGGTCACGGCACCGTCCCAGCCGCGAGACGGCGGGCCCGGCCCCGGGCTGACCCCCAGGGCATGGGCGGTTCCCCTTCCGGGGCAGGGCCCGCGACCGGCCGCGCGGGCACGGCGCGGCCGGTCACACCCGTGGCGCCCGCAGGTACCAGCGCCCGTCCACCCGGTCCAGCGCCAGCGGGCGCCCGAAGCACTCCGACAGCGCCGATCCAGCGAGCACCCGCTCCCCCTCACCGGAGGCCAGGACGCGCCCCTCGCGCATCAGCAGCGCGTGGGTGGTGGTGGAGGGCACCTCCTCCAGATGGTGCGTGACGGTGACCGTGGTGAGGTCCGGCCGGGTGACGGCGAGATCCTCCACCCCCATCGATCCTCCCTGACCCGGTTCGTACCGATGCAGGATAAGGGTCCGCCGTTAAGGCATCGGCCCCGGTGTCCCGGTCGGGGGCACGGGCACGCTGACGGATGGGGTCGGCGAGGGCGACTCGCCGTCGCCCCACTGCGGCTCGGTGCTGATGCTCCCGGAGGGCCTCGGGGGCGTCGGCGGGCCCTCGGTCGGACGGCAGGGCCGCGGCCTGCCGCGCCGGTTCGTGCAGGTCGGCTCGGCGTCGGGCTGCCCCGGTTCCTCCGGTTCCAGGTCGCCGGGCGGGTGCGGCAGGCTGTAGGTGCCCTGCGGGGTGGTCGGGCCGTCGGCCGGTCGCGCGGTCCGCGTCGCCGTCACCACGACCACCGGCAGGCTGCGCACGGCCGTCACCGTACCCGGTCCCCCGGAGGCGCCCGCCACGGTCTCGACGTGCCCGGGACGGGCCGTGGACAGCGCGGTCTGCCCACCCGGACGCGGGTACGGCGTGCCGTCCGCGATGCCGCCCGCGGGCGTACCGCCCCCACCGGCCGCGATGACCGTCACCGCGGCGATCGACACCGTGGCCAGCGCCGCGAAGGTCGCCTGGGACAGGTGGGCCTGCCTACGCCGGTTCCCCTTGCCCGCCGGACGGGCGGCCGGGAGGGCCACGGGACCGGCGGGGGCCTGCCGTCCGGGCCCGCCGCCGGGCGGATGCGGCACCTTCGTCCACACCTCGGCCAGCACCGCCCCGACCGCCTCGCGCAAGTCCCAGGGTGCGCCCACGCCGCCCGCCGCCAGCAGCGCGGCCAGCAGTTCCGACGCCGGGGGCCGCTCGGTGGGATCCTTGGCCAGTGCCGCCGCCACGGCGGGCAGCAGCAGCGCGGGCACGCCGGTCAGCCGGGGCGGCTCCACCATGATCCGCCGGGTGACGACGTCGGCCTCCCCCGCGCCGAACGGATGGTGCCCGCCGGCCGCGTAGGCGACCACGCAGCCCCAGGCGAACACGTCGGAGGCCGGGACCGCCCGCCCGCCGGTCAGCCGTTCCGGCGCGACCCAGCCGGGGCTGCCCATGACCTGCCCGGCCTGGGTGTGCGCGCCCTCGGAGTCCACGTCCGTGGCGATGCCGAAGTCGATCAGGCGGGGGCCGTCCGGCGAGAGCAGCACGTTGCCCGGCTTGAGGTCGCGGTGGATGAGCCCGGCCCCGTGCACGGCGGCCAGCGCGGCGGCGGCGCCCAGCGCGACGCCGTAGGCCAGGTCCGGGGTGAGGGGGCCGGTCGCGGCGATGACCTGGGACAGCGGCGGGCCCGGGATGTACTCGCTGACCAGGTAGGGCCGGTCCTTGTCGGCGCCGTCCTCCAGCACGGCCGCGGTGCAGAACGGGACGACCCTTCGCGAGAACTCCACCTCCTCGGCGAAGCGGGCGCGCAGGGTCGCGTCGCCGAGGTGGACCGCGTGGGGGGTCTTCAGGGCGACGAACCCGCCCTGGGGGTGCTGGGCGAGGTAGACCACGCCCATGCCGCCTGCGCCCAGGCGTCCGAGAAGCAGGTAACGCCCTATTATCACCGGGTCGCCCACGGTAAGGGGCCGTACGCCGGGCGGTATGCCGTCCGCCGGGCTGATTCCACCGCGTGCCATCCGGGTCGTGCCTCTCCGTCGTGGGGTACGGCAAGCACACTGTGGCTGGATATGGACGACATTTGCCGCTTAGTAGCACGAAGGGATATGGAAGGTAAGGCGACTGATACCCCAGGGCAAGTAACCCCTGGTGCGGGGCGGTCCGGCGTGGCCCGGCTGACCCCTGTGACGGCGGATCAGCCCAGCCAGCCGGGCGTGATCAGACCTCCCTCGTAGGCCAGCACCACGACCTGCGCGCGGTCCCTTGCCCGCAGCTTGGTCATGATCCGGCTGACGTGCGTCTTGACCGTGGCCGGGCTCAGCACCAGCCGGGCGGCGATCTCGTCGTTGCTCAGGCCCGAGGCGATCAGCACCATGACCTCGCGTTCCCGCTCGGTCAGGCCGTTCAGCTCCGGCCCCGGCGCGGGCCTGCGCACCCGCTCGGCGAACTCGGCGATGAGCCGCCGGGTCACCGACGGCGCGATCAGCGCGTCGCCCCTGGCCACCACACGGACCGCGTGGATCAGCTCCATCGGCTCGGTGTCCTTCACCAGGAACCCGCCCGCGCCCGCCTTCAGCGCGCCGTAGACGTAGTCGTCCAGCTCGAAGGTGGTCAGGATGACCACCCGGACCGCCTCCAGGCGCTCGTCGGTGACGATCCGCCGGGTGGCCTCCAGGCCGTCCAGGCGGGGCATCCTGATGTCCATCAGCACCACGTCGGGGCGCAGCTCGCGGGCCAGCGCGACGGCCTCCTCGCCGTCGCCGGCCTCGCCCACCACCTCGATGTCGTCCTCGCCCTCAAGGATCGAGCGGAACCCGGCGCGCACCAGCGTCTGGTCGTCGGCCAGCAGCACCCGGATCATCGCGCCACCCGCACCGGCAGCCGGGCGCACACCTCGAAGCCGCCGCCCGGACGGGGGCCCGCGGCCAGCTCGCCGCCCAGCGCGGCGGCCCGCTCGCGCATCCCCCGGATGCCATGGCCGGGCGGGCCGGGCGCCGCTCCCCCGTCGTCGTCCACGCGAACCGTCACCTGCTTGCTCCTGTCGTCGAACTCGATCGCGACCGCCGCCGAGCCCGCCCCCGAATGGCGGGTCACGTTGGTCAGCGCCTCCTGCACGATCCGGTAGACGGCCTGGTCCACCTCGGGCGGCAGCTCGGGCGAGCCGTCGCCGCCGGTGCCCACGCTCAGCCGTACGGCCAGGCCGGTCCGCCGGGCCCCGGCCACCAGCGCGTCCAGCCCGGCGACACCGAGCACGGCGAGCCCCTGCCCGGACGCGGGCCCCCGCTCCGGGGCGGAGGACTCGCCCCGGTCCCCCACGCGCAGCATGCCCAGCGTGGCCCGCAGGTCGCCGAGCGCCTCCCGGCTGGCCTCCTTGATCGAGGCCAGCGCCGGCTCGGCCCGCTCGGGATGCTCCGCCAGCCGGTGCAGCGCCGCCGAAGCCTGCACGTTGATCAGCGAGAGCCGGTGCCCAAGCGCGTCGTGCAGGTCGCGGGCGATGCGCAGCCGTTCCTCGGCCCGCGCCCGCTGCTCGGCCTGCGCGATCCGGTTGCGCCGCTGCCGCGCCACGCAGCCCGCCGCCACCACCGCCACGAGCCACCCGGCCGCGCGGAAGACGTCGCCGTTGTCCGCCCCCTGGACCTCCTGCAGGGCGAGCCCCGCGATCACCGCGACGGTGAACCCGGCGGCGATCCAGAAGCCGCGCTCCTCGGCCAGCGTGTAGAGCATCACCACGAAGGCGATGATGATCGTGCTCACCGGCAGGCCCATGCCGTAGTAGATCAGTGAGGCGACCAGCGCGACCGCGGCGGCCGGCACCGGCCAGCGGCGGCGGGCCAGCAGCGCCCCCGAGGCGATGACCACCAGGGTGGCCCCGAGGGGCCACAGGTCTCCCGGCTCGCGCGCCAGGGGCAGCGAACTCGCGAAGATCAAGAAAGCGACGACCACGGATATCAGCACGTCCGCGCGCCATCCGCGTGGCGGCCACCACCGCCCGTCCGCGTCGCCGCCCGTGTCGCTCGCCACGGTCGCACAGCCTATTGGCACCGGGTGGCGCCCCCGCACGCGAGCCCCGCTCACCGCCGGCGGGACGGGTCAGGCGAGGGGCGGGCTCATCCGGCTGGGCAGGGCGGCCAGGAAGCGGGCGATGTGGCGGAACACCAGGCGGGCCTCGGGCAGGACGTCGGCGAGGATGGCGAAGACGTGGGGCATCCGGTGCCATTCCTCATAGGTGACCGGCACCCCGGCGTGGCGCGCGCGCAGTGCCACGCGCCGGGCCTCGTCGCGGAGGACCTCGGTGGAACCGGTGACGATCATCAGCGGCGGCAGGCCCGTGTAATCGCCGTAGGCCGGGGAGACCAGCGGGTCGCGCGGGTCGAGCCCGTCGGTCCAGTGGCGCGCCAGCCACTCCACCCGCCCGGCCGCGAGCACCGGATCGACCCAGCGGTTGAACCTGCGGGGGGTGTCGGTGAGGTCGGCCCACGGCGACAGGCACACGGCCGCCGACGGCAGCGGCATGCCCCGGTCGCGCAGCGACAGCAGCGTGGCCAGCGTCAGATGCCCGCCGGCCGAGTCGCCCGCCAGGATGATGTCGCCGGGCGCGTAGCCGCGGTCCAGCAGGCACCGGTAGGCCGCGTGCGCGTCGGCGAGCGACGCCGCCAGCGTGTGCACCGGGCCCTGCCGGTAGTCCAGCGCCAGCACCGGCCGCCTGGCCGCCAGCGACAGCCGCCAGGTGATCGAGCGGTGGGTGGCCGGGGAGCAGATGAAGTACGCGCCGCCGTGGAAGTAGAGCACCGCCTTGGCGTCGTCGAGCACGCGCCCGGCGCCCGCCGCGCCCGAGCCGTCCGCCGGTGGCGTGGCGCGCACCCACTCGCCCCCGCACGCCCCGAACTGCTCCTCGGTGACCGTCACGTGCCCGGGCAGCTTCCCCGGGAGCCGCTGGGCCAGCTCGAACGCCCGGCAGGCCACGGTGAGCGCCGCCGGATGGCGCAGCAGCAAGCTGGACATGGGCTTCATGGTGCCGCGCATCAGGGTGTTCATCGCGGCGGCCTGCCAGCTCACGGGATAGTCCGGGGAGACGTCCACGTCGATGTCAGACCGCATGCGAGACCTCCCACACGCTTGCCCGGCGAAGTGCCGTTCCGGCCGGCCCCTTCCCCGTTTCCGCTACCCCGGCGGGGGGCGGTCACTCCCGCCGCGCCCCGGCGCGAGGTAAAAATACGTTGCCCGGCCTTTGCCCCGTCGGAGACGATGAGTGGCTCGCCAAGCGCCCTCAGTGTCCCCTGTGCCGGCGCCGCCCGCCGAGGAGGTCGTCTTCCAGCTCTACGCGCGCATCGCCTGGTACGGCTTCCGCCGGCATTCGGCCTACCGGGCCGCCGCCGTCGCGGGCGCCTTCACCAACTCCGTGTTCGGCATCCTGCGGGCCTACGTCCTGATCGCCCTGTGGCAGGCCCGCCCCGGGCTGGCCGGCTACGACATGACCGACGCGATCACCTTCTGCTTCCTCACCCAGGGGATGATCGGCCCCATGCAGCTCTTCGGCGGCGGGATCGGCCTGGCCGAGCGGCTGCGCACCGGCGACGCCGCGATCGACCTGCTGCGCCCGGCGTCGCTGCTGGCGTGGTCGCTGGCCGACGACCTGGGCAGGGCCGCCTACCTGCTGCTGTGGCGCAGCGTCCCGCCGATGCTGCTGGGCGCGGCGCTGTTCGGGATCACCGTGCCCACCGCGCCCGGTACCTGGGCGGCCGTCGCGGCGAGCCTCGTCCTGGGGGTGATGGTCAGCTTCGGGCTGCGCTACCTGGTCGCGCTGTCGGCCTGCTGGATCCTCGACGACCGCGGCGTCGCCCAGCTCGCGCTGGTGCTCAGCCTGTTCTTCAGCGGCATGGTCGTGCCGCTGAACATCGTGCCCGGCTGGCTGGGCGAACTGGCCAACGCCCTGCCGTGGGCGGCGATGGTGCAGGTGCCCGCCGACGTCTACCTGGGCAAGATCGCCGTCGCCGAGGCCCTGGCGTTCCAGGCCGGCTGGGCCGCGGTGATCCTTGCCCTGGGGGCGCTGCTCACCGGGGCCGCCCGCCGCAAGGTGGTGATTCAGGGTGGTTAGGACCTACTGCCTGCTCGCCTGGACCTGGACCCGCGCCTTCGCGCAGTATCCGGTGTCGATGGTCCTGATCACGCTCGGCTCGCTGTGCGTCAACGCGCTCGACATCCTGGCGATCTGGATCATCTTCGCGCACACTACCGTCCTCGGCGGCTTCACCCTGCCCGAGGTCATGTTCCTGTACGGCACGTCCAGCGTCTCCTTCGCCCTGGCCGACATGCTGTTCGGTAACGTGGACCGGCTCAGCGGGCACATCAGGGCGGGCACGTTCGACACCATGCTGATCCGCCCGGTCAGCCCGTTCGTGCAGATGGCCGTGGATCGCTTCAACGTCTATCGGGTCGGCAAGACCACCCAGGCGGCGGTCGTGCTGGGCCTGTCGCTCGGGCAGCTCGGGGTGCCGTGGTCGCGGGCGTGGATGATCCCGCTGATGATCGTCTGCGGCGTGGTGATCTTCACGGCGGTGTTCGCGCTGGCCGGCGCGGTGCAGTTCCTGCTGACCGACGCCCCGGAGGTGGCCAACGCGTTCACCTACGGCGGCGCGTCGCTGACGCAATACCCGCCGAGCGTCTACGGCACCGAACTGGTCCGCGCGGTCACCTACACGGTGCCGCTGGCGTTCGTGAACTGGCAGCCCGCGCTGTACGTGCTGGATCGGGACGATCCGTCCGGCCTGCCGTACTGGCTGCGTTTCGCCTCCCCCGCCGCCGCCCTCGCGCTCGCCGTGGTCGCGGCGCTGGCCTGGCGGGCGGGGGTCCGCCGCTACCGATCCACGGGGAGCTGACGATGACGGCCGAGTCCGCGATGATCGACGTCCACGAGGTGGCGCGTACCTTCACGGTCAGCAAACGGGTCGGGCCGCTGCGCCGCGAGCGGCGGGTGGTCCACGCCGTGCGCGACCTGTCGTTCACCGTGGCGGCCGGGGATTTCGTCGGCTACCTGGGGCCCAACGGCGCCGGGAAGTCCACGACGATCAAGATGCTCACCGGCATCCTGGCCCCGACCGGCGGGCGCGTGCGGGTGGCCGGACTCGACCCGGCGCGGCGGCGCACCGCGCTCGCCCGGCGGATCGGCGTGGTCTTCGGGCAGCGGACGACGCTGTGGTGGGATCTGCCGCTGACCGATAGCTTTGAACTGGTCCGACACCTTTACAAAGTAGATCGGGTGGCGTTCCGGAAACGCCTGGACGAGCTCACCGAACTGCTCGGCCTCGACGCCTTCCTCCGCACCCCCGTCCGCCAGCTCAGCCTGGGCCAGCGGATGCGCGGCGACATCACCGCCGCGCTGCTGCACGATCCCGAGGTCCTGATCCTGGACGAGCCGACCATCGGCCTGGACGTGGTCAGCAAGGCGGCCATGCGCGGGTTCCTCGGCTCGCTCAACGCCGAGCGCGGCACCACCGTGCTGCTGACCACCCACGATATGGGCGACATCGAGCGGCTGTGCCGCCGGGTGATGCTCATCGACCACGGACGGCTGGCCTTCGACGGCACCGTCGAGGACCTGCGCGCCACCGCGCCCGAGGAGTCGTCCATCGAGGACGTGGTGGCCCGCCTCTACACCGGTCAGTAGTAGCCCTGCTCGGCCGACTCCTCATAGCCCTCGTCCTCGTCGGGCTCCCGCTCGCTCACCCACCGCGAGGGCAGCAGCACCGGGATGAACAGCAGCACCCCGAGCAGCGCGAACACGCCCGTGGTGAGCAGGATCCGGTCGCCCGCCCCGGCCCGCAGCAGCAGTTCGTGCATGGTGGGATCGTCGGGGATCAGGGAGACGGCCCGGGTCACGTCGAGCGCGTAGACCACCGTCCAGGCCAGCAGCACCAGCGAGGGGACGAACGTGGCCAGCGGTGAGACCCGTCCGGCGACGACCAGCCCGACGATCAGCCCGACCGCGGCCATGATGCCCAGCGCGATCCACAACGGGGCGCCGGAGGCGGTGGCCGGCGTCGCCGCCTGCCCCATCGCCCGCTCGGCGGCCCAGCCGGCCCCGGCCAGGATCGCCGCGGTGACCACCACCCCGAGAAGAAGGCCCAGGAAATGCCGCATGTCCACCACCTAGCGCCCCGTCATGCCGGGCACGACTCGGATCGGTATCGCGAATCGGAATCAACGGTCGCCGCAACCCTAGCGACAATGCTCGCGAAGGTCATCCACTCCCGCGAAGCCATGCTCCATTAGTCGATGTCCGTCCATAGCGGACATCTCACGGCCTGTCGGTTGGGGGAGGCGGCCAGGGGCCCGGCGTGAGACCATTGCTCTCGCATGCGCGCCCAGTTACCCCTCCGTCTCACGCGGGCGGCGGCGTTCTCCGCCGTCTGTGTGCTTCTCGCCGCCCTCGGCCACCGGCTGGCGGGCGGCGCGGGCCCCGTTCCGTGGGCGATGGGGGCGGGCGGCGGCGGGGCCCTCCTCGCCGCGCTGGCACTGGCCGGCCGCGAACGGCGGGCGACCACCATCATCCCGGTCCTGATGGTCCTCCAGCTCGGCCTGCACGAGCTGTTCTCGCTGGCCTCCGGCGCGTCCTCCTCGCTGACCCCGCACGGGCTGCTCGGGCTCGACATCTCCTACGGCCCGCAGCCACTCGACGCGGCCCACGGGCACGTGCCCTCGCCGGGCGGGGCGAGCATCGGGATGCTCACCGCCCACCTGACCGCCTCGCTGATCACCGGGCTGTGGCTGGCCCGGGGCGAGTCGGCGCTGTGGTCGCTGCTGCGCCACCTGGCCGTCACCGCGCGCCGCGCGGGCTCGGCGGTCGCGGCGCGGCTGCTCGTCGGGCCGCTCATCGCGGAGCCGCCGCCCGCCGTCCGGCTCCCGGCCGACCGGCCGCGGGTCCTGCCCCGTCACGGCGCGACGCTCCGTGGCACGGTCACCCGGCGGGGTCCTCCACTCCCCCGCCCGCTGACCGCTCTTCCGTAACCACCGGAACCGTCACCGGAGTCACCCGGACCGTCCGCTGATCACGCGGGGCCGTCCGGCGGTCCCGCATGTCCACGCCTGAGGGCCGGCGTGCCCTCAGGCGTGCCCGTTCACGTCCGAAAGTGGAGAAACCCCATGTCACATCTGCTGCGCAGCGCCGCCACCGTCGCCGCCGCCACCACCGCGCTCGCCATCGGCCTGGCCGTGCCCGCGCTCGCCCACGTCACCGTCAACCCCGGTACCGCCGAGCAGGGCGGGTTCACCAAGGTCGCCTTCCGGGTGCCGAACGAGCGCGACGACGCCGCCACCACCCAGGTGGAGGTGAACCTGCCCAAGGATCACCCGCTCGCGTTCGTCTCGGTACGGCCGGTCGGCGGCTGGCAGGTGAAGGTCACCGAGAGCAAGCTCGAAAAGCCCGTCACCACCGAGCACGGCGAGATCAAGGAGGCGGTCACGAAGATCACCTGGTCCGGCGGGAAGATCGAGTCCGGCCAGTTCCAGGAGTTCGAGGTCTCGATGGGCTTCATCCCCAGCGACACCGACCGGCTCGTCTTCCCGGCGGTCCAGACCTACTCCACCGGCGAGGTCGTCAAGTGGGACGACGAGCCCACCGCCGACGGCACCGAGCCGGAGCGGCCCGCGCCGGTGCTCAAGCTGGTCCCGGCGGCGGGCGGCGGCCACGGCGACGCCACCCCGTCCGCGGCGGCCTCCCCCTCGGCGGCCGCCGCGCCCCAGGTGTCCGCGCAGGTGTCCGCGGTGGCGGCCGGGTCGCCGCAGGCGGGTTCCGACACCACCGCGCGCGTCCTGGCGGGCGTGGGCATCGCCGCCGGGGCGATCGGCACGGTGATCGGCCTGTTCGGCCTGCGCCGCCCGCGTTCCTGACCCCACCGGGCCCGGGCGCGTGCGCGCCCGGGCCCCCGGCCGGTCAGGCCGTGACGTCGCGCCCGCTGAAGCGCGCCCAGGCGACCGAGCCGGCCACCACGATGTAACAGCCGAACACCAGCAGGCCCTGGGCCATCTCGCCGGTGACCATCGGATCGCGCAGCACGCCGTCGAAGGCGCCCAGCCACGAGGTCAGCAGGTACGGCTGGACCGGTTCGAGCTGCGGGATCGCGGCCAGGACCTGAACGACGACCAGGATCACGGCGGTGGCCGCGATCGCCCCGATCGGCACCTCCGTCAGCGTGGAGAGCGCCAGCGCCACCGCGGCCAGCGCCGCCATCCCAGCGCCCACGTAGGCCACCACGACCAGCACCCGCAGCAGCCCCTCGGCCATCGTGATCGTGGTGCCCGACAGCAGCGTCACCGGTCCGGCCGGGAACAGCGCCAGCCCGGTCACCAGCGCGGAAAGCGCGATCACGGCGCTGGCGGCCAGGCCGTAGAGCGCCGCGTTGGCGTACTTGACCAGTAGCAGCCTGGTCCGGCCCACCGGGGCGGTGAGCAGGTAGCGCAGCGTCCCGATGGCCGACTCGCCCGCGATGGCGTCCCCGGCGACGACCGCCACGGCCAGCGGCAGCAGCAGCGGCACCAGGACGAACAGCGAGGCGAACGTGAGGACCAGGCCGTTGCCCGCGACCATCGAGATCATGGCGTCGTCGGCGCCCTCCGCGCCGATCATCCGCAGCACCACGCCGATCAGCACCGGGACGCAGGCCAGCACGGCGAGCATCGCCAGGTTGCGCGGCCTGCGGAAGGTCAGCCCCAGCTCCGAGGCCAGCAGGCGCCACGTCCCCCCGCGCGAGCGCCGGGCGGGCGTCACGGACGCCACGGACGGGTCTTGCGCCGGCGCGGCGTCCGTGGCCGTGCGCGGAACGGTCTGAGCGTCAACCATCGACATCGAAGCCCTCCCCGGTGAGGCCGACGAAAACGTCCTCAAGGCTCGGCCGCACGACGGCCAGGCCGTGCACGGCCACGTCCGCCGCGACCAGGTCGGCGCACACGCGGTCGGGCCGCCCGTCGCCCAGGACGGCGCTCGCCTCCCCCTCCCCGGCGCGCACGTCCGTCAGCCCGATCGAGCCCAGCACCGCCGCCGCCTTCTCCACGTCGGGCGTCTCGACCCGGATCCGCGCCTCGCGCCCGGCCCGCAGTTCCTCGATGGGCCCGTCGGCGACCAGGTGACCGGCCCGCATCACGCCCACGTGGGTGCACATCTGCTCGACCTCGGTGAGCAGGTGCGAGGACACGAACACGGTGGTGCCCCCGGCGGCGACCTGCCGCACCAGCGCGCGGACCTCGCGGGTGCTCGCCGGGTCCAGCCCGTTGGTCGGCTCGTCCAGGATCAGCAGCTCCCGCGGCCCGAGCAGCGCGGCCGCGATGGCCAGCCGCTGGCGCATGCCGAGGGAGTAGGCGCGGTAGCGCTTACCGGCCGCGGCCGACAGCCCCACGCGATCCAGCGCCGCGCCGATCCGCTCGCGCGCCGTGCGCCGGTCGGAGTACGGGTCGGCCGCGTCGAACCTGCGCAGGTTGGCCTCGCCGCTGAGATAGGGATAGAAGGCCGGTCCCTCCACGAGCGCGCCCACCCTGGGCAGCGCCTCGGCCAGGCCGCCGGGCATCGTGTGGCCCAGCACCTCACAGCCGCCCTCGGTCGGCGCGACCAGGCCGAGCAGCATCCTGATCGTGGTGGTCTTGCCCGACCCGTTGGGGCCGAGGAATCCGTAGACCGCGCCGCGCGGCACGGCCAGGTTCAGGCCGTTCACGGCGACCTGCCCGCCACGGAAGCGCTTGGTCAGTCCTTCGGTGACGATCGCGTAGTCCGTCGTTGCCTGGCCGGGGGGCAGGGGTGCCGACCGGGGCGTCCCCGGGGCCGGTGAACCCTCGACGCGGTCCCCCGCGGGCACGTGCGCCGTGCCCGCGAGGTCGCGTTCCCCCGCCAGGAGCGGAGCGTCTCCTGGCGTCATCGTGCTCACTTCCGGCCGGCCGCCTCGTAGAGGACCTCCGGGCGGACCGCGCCGGCCAGCATCCTGCCGTCGTCGGTCAGCAGGACGGTGATCAGCTTGGTCCGCACCAGCCTGCCGCTGCCCCAGGGGCCGCTGACCTGCTTGGCCGCCGACAGCACCGACTGGGCGACGTTGTTCGCGTCGCCCTCGCCGCCCCGGCCTTGCAGGTCGCCCGGGCTCACCCGCATGACGGCGACGCTGGTCCAGCCGTCGCCCTGGACGGTGAGCCCCTCAGGGAGGGAGCCGGCGTGCGCGTCGTCCTCGCCCAGCCCCTTGGCGGCCTCGGCCAGCTCCCGCTCACCGATCGTCCGCTCCTGGACCTTCGCGCCCGCGGGCGGGGTGAATGTGAAGTTCTCCGGAGCGGGCGGGGTGAAGGTCACCGAGGTGTAGCCGAACTCGAAGGCGGGCTCGATGGAGTCCTTGGCGTAGACCTGGAAGCGCAGCGGGACGCGGTTCTCACCGTCGAGCGCGATCCTGATCTCCTTGACCAGGGAGTCGGCCGACTTGGGGGCGAGGGTGAGCTGGTAGGCCGGGCGGTCGGCGACCTTCACGTCGCTGCTGACGCCGATCGTGGTCTGGTCGTCGATCGCGTCGATCGCCTGCGCGGCGAAGGCCTGCGGGGTCAGGTCGGTGGGCACGGCCTTGGCCGTCGGCGGCGTCGCGAGGTTCCCGTGCTCGCGCAGCAGGGAGTCGGCGATCTTCAGCCGGGTCGCGGTGTTGCCGGAGCTCTCGTACAGCCACACCTGGTCGCCGTTCCTGATCAGGTTGCTCTCGCTCATCCTGCCGAGCAGCGCGATCCGCTGGCGGTCGGCGCCGCCGTACCAGACCTTGACCTCGTGCGCCCCGCTCAGCAGCGACAGCGGCGAGGCGGGGTCGGTGGTGCCCGCGGGCAGCGCCGGAAGCCCCAGGGAGGAGGTCTGCAGGACGGTGCCCGACATCGGCGGCATCCCGCCGGAGAGGCCGGAGCGGGCCACGTCGGCGAGCAGTTGCTCGGCCGTCCGCTCGGGCAGCGCCGGATCGCCCTGCACCGCGGCGATGACCGGCCCGGTTCCCACGGCGGCGGCGATCACGGCCAGCGCGGCGATCGGGACGCCCCACCTCACGGCGCGGCCTCGTGCCTGACGGGGCCGGCTCGGCGGTCCCGTGTCGTGAACGTTAGACGACATATCACTCCTTAACCGTATGTCCCCGGCCATGAACGGTGGCCGGACACATGGAAGACTGCGGGTTCGTCGCTGTGCCCAAGCTGAGACGCACTGAGAGGTGTCTCAGCCTGAGAGCCGTCTCAGCGCTCTCAGCCCGGTCTCAGGTGCGTTGACCAGGATGGGAGGACACACTCGCGAAGGAGGATCGGGCCGATGCGGGTTCTCGTGGTCGAGGACGAACGACGGATGGCCGCCGCGCTGCAACGGGGGCTCTCGGCCGAGGGCTTCGCCGTGGACATCGCGCACGACGGCGAGGACGGCCTGCACATGGCCAGGCAGGGCGAATACGACGTCGTCGTCCTGGACATCATGCTGCCGAGGATCTCCGGCTACAACGTCTGCAAGACGCTGCGCGCCGAGGAGAACTGGGTGCCGATCCTGATGCTGTCCGCCAAGGACGGCGAGTACGACATGGCCGACGGCCTCGACCTGGGCGCCGACGACTACCTCACCAAGCCGTTCTCCTACGTGGTGCTGGTCGCCCGGCTGCGCGCCCTGCTGCGGCGCGGCGCGGGCCGCCGTCCCGCCGTGCTGAGCGCGGGCGACCTGGAGCTCGACCCGGCCCGCCGCCGGGTCGCTCGGGGCGACACCGAGATCGACCTGACCCCGCGTGAGTTCGCCCTGCTGGAGTTCCTGCTGCGGCACCGCGACGAGGTGGTCTCCAAGAGCGAGATCCTCGAACACGTCTGGGACACCTTCGACACCGACCCCAACGTGGTCGAGGTCTACGTCGGCTACCTGCGGCGCAAGGTCGACGTCCCGTTCGGCAGATCCGCGCTGCAGACCGTGCGCGGCGCCGGATACCGGCTGGCCGGCGATGGCGGCTGAGCGGTGGCCCGCCGCCCGCTGGTGGCGGCGCAAGGGCGTGCGCTTCCGGGTCACCGCCGCGGCCTCCGCGGTGCTGGCCGCGGCGCTCGCCGCCTCGGCGTGGGTGCTCATCGGCGTCCTCGACCGGTCGCTGACGGCGACCATCGACGAGTCGGCCATGCGGCGGGCCGACCGGGTCCGCGCCGACGCCGACGCCGGGCGCCTGCCCCTGGAGCTGAGCAACCCCGACGGCACGCTGATCCAGGTGATCGACTCCGGCGGCCGGATCGTGCACGCCACCATCGGCACCGACCGGCTGGTGCCGCTGCTCGGCCGTCAGGAGCGGGCCGAGGCGATCCGGTCCGATCAGGCGCGCTACCTGGACGGCCGGCCGTACGGCATCCCCGGGCGGCTGCGGGTCGTGGCCCGCGCCGCCGACCATGGCCAGGTGGTGATCGCCGCCCGCTCCTACGCCGAGGTGGAGAAGACCCTGGCCGCCGCCGCGCAGGTGCTGCTGTTCGGCACCCCCCTGCTGGTGGTGCTGCTGGCCGCGGTGAGCTGGATGATCGTCGGCGGCACGCTGCGGCCCATCTCCGCGCTGCGCCGGGGCGCGGCCGAGATCACCGGTACGGCCCGCGCCCGGCGGCTGCCGGTCCCCGAGGCCCACGACGAGGTGCACAGCCTGGCCAGGACCCTCAACGACATGCTCGCCCGGCTGGAGGCCGCCGACGCCCGCCAGCGGTCCCTGGTCTCCGACGCCGCCCACGAGCTGCGCAGTCCGCTGGCCAGCATCCGCCTGCAACTGGAGGTCGCCCTCGGGCACCCCGAGGGCCAGGAGTGGCGCGAGACCGCCGAGGGCGTGCTGGAAGACGCCATGCGCCTGTCCCGCCTGGCCGAGGACCTGCTGGCGCTGGCCCGCCTGGACGAGCGCGGCGGCATCCCGGCCCGGCGTGAACCGGTCGAACTCGACGAACTGGTGCGCCAGGGCGTCGAACGCTACGCCGACAACCCGATGACGGTCGCCTGCGAGGTGCCTCCCGGCCCGGTCTTCGTCACCGGTGACGCCCTGGACCTGGGCCGGGTGCTGACCAACCTGGTGGACAACGCGGTGCGCCACGCCCGCTCCGTGGTGACGGTGCGGCTGCGGCCCGAGGGCGCGGCGGCCGTCCTGACCGTGACGGACGACGGGCCGGGCATCCCCGAGGCCGATCGCGAGCGCGTCTTCGACCGTTTCACCCGCCTGGACAGCGCCCGCAGCCGCGACGAGGGCGGCGCGGGCCTGGGCCTGGCGATCGTCCGGGAGACCGTCCGCGCCCACGACGGGAGCGTCCATCTGGAGGACGCCGGGCTTCAGCACGGCGACCCGCCGGGAGAGACGCCCGGCCTGCGCGCGGTGGTACGGCTCCCGCTGAGCGCGGCCCCGCCCACGGGGCCGGAGTCGAGCCCGCCGGAGGGCGTGCGCCGTCCCCGGACGCGCACGGGCCCGGCCGGAGGACGCTGAAGTCGCTGGAGGAGAACGCGGGCCTGGACGGGAACGCCGAGGTTCCCCGGGCCGCGGATCGCCCGTACGGGCGCCTGGCGGCCACGTGGGCCGCTCGCAGGGTGTCATGCTCTACGCCCACTGAGGGAATCGTCACCTCGGAGCGGAGCCGCCGGCGGTGCCGCCCCACCCGGCACCGGCTTTCGAATGTCGTGAGCGCTTGGAACGCTCCCGGCTGACTGGACGACGCGGCTCTAGGCCGCGGTGCCTCCCTCGGCGAGCGTCAGGAAGTCCTGGACGATCAGCGGGAGGCGACGACGGGCGTGCACGATGGCGATCACCCGCCTGACGGGTGGGTCCAACGACCGGATCACCAGCCCGGCCCGCAGCGCCGTCTCCGTCATCGCCCGGTAACCGAGCAGGGAACCCACTCCCGCACGGACTTGAGCCATCGCACCGCCGCGTTCGTCGGTCTCGGCTGCGGTCACCGGCCGCACGCCGAACTTGGCGAACATCGCGTCGAACTCCCTGCGCCGGGTGCTGCCCTTGGGAGGGAGCACCAGCCGCATACCGGTCAGCCGGGCCATCGGCACCGTGTCGGGGAGTTCCAGGCCGGGAGCCGAGATGAGCACGATCTCCTGGCGCTCCAGCGGATGACTGATCAGGTCGGTCGGGACCGGCAGGTCGGTCAGGCCAAGATCGGCCCGCTGGTCCCTGATGGCGCTCACCACGGCGTCGCGGCCGTCGCAGCGCACGATGTGCACGCGCACGGCGGGGTTCCGCTCGTTGTACGCGGGCAGCAGCCGCCCGGCGAGCCCCGGCTCCAGTGTCGGGGTCGAGGCGATCCGGAGCTCCGTGTCGGCCGAGCGGCCGTGACCGGCGAGCGACTCGATCTCATGTACCGCGTCTAATGCCTCCCTTGCGAGTTTGACGACCCGGCGCCCCTGGGCCGTGACGACCACGCCACGGCCGGAGCGCGCGAACAGGGTCATTCCGAGTTCACGCTCCAAGTCCCGGATCGCACGGGAAAGCGCAGGTTGCGCGATGTAGAGCGATCTGGCGGCGTCTGTCATGGTGCGGTGCTCCGCCGTCGCCACCACGTAGCGGAGCTGCTGCAGATTCATGCTTCGAAGCTAGGACACCGGAACCGGATCGGTCCTGCACATTGCGGAGATCACCTCGTGTGATTTCCCTGCGTAACCGATCAGGGCTACATCCGTGACGGGTGATAAATCAGTATGCTTCTGCCCCAAATTTGGTAAAGGTCCGGCTTGCGAGGCCAGGGTCGGACAATCGGGGTAAGGGGGAGACAGCTTGGCAGTCAACGGACAGTATCCTCCACCGCCTCCCTCGTCTCCACCGCCACATCAGCCCGGCGAAGGCGCGGACGGCGAGCACCGGCACACCCGCCTCTACGGCCCCGGTGACGCACCGGACGCGGGGGCGGTCGGCGGACAAGGCGGCGGATACGGCCCGGCGGGCACCGGCCATCCCCCGCCTCCCACCGGACATCCGGCCCCTGGCGGAGCGACCGGATACCCCCCGTCGCCTCCCCCTGGAGGACACGGATACCCGCCACCCACCCCCAGACCGGAATACCCCCCACCGCCCGCCGGAACCGGTCACCCCCCGGCCTCCTATCCCCCACCGCCCCCGGCATCGGGCGACTACCCGCCATCCGGCCCCGGACACGGATACGGATACGGATACGGATACGGATACGGATCGCCCGGCTACCCCACGCGACACGGCGAGCCGAGCGGTTACCCGCCGCCTCCAGGGCCGGGATACCCCGCGTCGGGGCCGGAGTTTCCCCCGCCATTCGGAGGAACGGGACACTCCTCCGGCCACCCGGCCGCCGTGCCGGGATCGGGAGGTTATCCGCCGCCTCCGGGGGCGGGGTATCCCGCGCCGCCGCCCGGGGCCTATCCGCCGCCGTCTCAGGGCGGCCCTGGATATCCGCCGCCTCCGCAGGGCGGGCCGCCGCCGTACGGGCGGCCCGGTGGCGGGCCCTATCAGCAGCCTCCGCCGCCGCATCGCCGTCCGGGACCTCCCGGCCCGTACGGCGGCCCGCCCTATCCGCCGCCCCGTTACCACCAGGGCAACCGGCGCGGGAAGGGCAGCGGCCTGGCCGTGGTCGCCGGGATCCTCGGCGGGATCGCGGGCCTCTTCGTCCTCTTCATCGTGATCGCCGCGCTGGTCAACTCCGTCGGCGACGACTCGACGTCCCCGATCGCCCTGCCCACCTACACCCCGCCCAGCGCGGACGACACCGACCGCCCGACCCGCAAGCCGACGAGATCCTCAACCCGCGAGGAGAACGACGACTCGCGGCAGCAGCAGACGCAGACCCGGCGCCCCGCCGCCAACCGGTCGCTGCGGAACAACAGCGTCTACCGGGCGGGCGCGCTAGCCAAGGTGGACTGCCCCGGGGGGTCGGCCAGCATCTACGACCACGCCCAGCTCAAGGCGCTGATCCTGAAGACGTCCCGCTGCCTTGACAAAGTATGGTCGCCGGTCCTGGAAGGCCAGGGCATCGACTGGCATCGTCCCGGCTACGCCATCGCCTCAAGGGCGGGCAGGGGCGCGTGCGGTGACTATCCCTCGCCGGGGAGCATCGTGCCCTACTACTGCCCGCGCAACACCACGATCTACGCCTCCACCTCGGCGATGTCGCGCGGCTCCGGCAGCTCCCAGGGCTACGGCCAGGCCACCCCGTGGCACGGCGCGATCATCAGCATGATGGCCCACGAGTACGGCCACCATGTCCAGCAGTTGTCGGGGCTGGGCGACTCGTACTGGCGGCAGAGCCTGGACTCCTCCAGCTCCAGCGGACGGCTGGCGCTGAGCAGGCGGTTCGAGCTGCAGGCCACGTGCTTCGCCGGGATGTTCATGCGGGCCGCCTCGGCGACCTACCCGGTGCCGGCGTCACGCCGCCAGATCCTGTACTACTTCCACTCCCGGGTGGGCGACTGGCCCGGCAGGCCCCGCGATCACGGGTCGCCGCCGAACAACGGGCGGTGGTTCAGGCAGGGCTACGAGAAGAACAAGGCGTACCAATGCAACACATGGCTAGCGCCCTCAAACACTACGTCGTAGATTAATGGGCTATTCATTGGTGGTTGGCCATCTGTCGGTGTTGTCCAGGTATGGGGCGTAGAATCCTGGGCAATTCCCGTACAACGGGGGACCAAAGACAGGTTTGGCCTGGTCAATCGCCTGACCGCCACCGGCCCGGCCGGGCCGGTGGCCACGCCTGGATCACATGACGGACGAGGGAGCGGTGTGACGATGCGCCATGGGCAGTCATCGGGGGATCCCGCGAACGGCGGCGGGAAACGACGCCCCCGGCGCGGTTCTGCCTCCGGCCAGCAGCGTCGTCCCCGCCCGGCTCCCGGCCCCCCGCCCCCCGACCAGGGCGCTTCTCCCCCGCACACGGGCGAGTTCCGCGTGACCCCGAGCGACGGGGCCGACCAGGACCGGCCGCCGGCCGGGAACGGGCCCACGGACGCACCGGCCACCGGCACCATGTGGGCGGTCGGCGCCACGCCCCCCGGCGGGCACGACGCCCCCCACGCCGCCTCCACTCCCACCACCTGGGAGGCCTCCTCCGAGCCCTGGAACGGCGGCGAGAACGAGTCCGCGGAGCCGCGGACGCGGCGAGTGCGCCGTCCGGAAGGCTCCTCTGGCGGCTCCAAGCGCCGCCGTCCGCCGCCCCCGGGACGCGGACCGGCGCGCCGGGACGCGCCCGGCGATGGACCGGACGACGCCCCGGGCGCGCGCCCCGGCCAGGACGGCCAGGCCGTCCGGGACGGCGACGCCACCCGCGAGCACCCCAACGCCCGTACCGGCTCCGCGGGCCCCTACGGCGGCGGCCCGGACGCCATGGAACGTTCACACCCCGAAGCCTCCGCCCGCCCACGCGCCCGGGGAGCGGACGGCACGGCCGATGACGGCCACTCACACCCCGGCGGCCCGGAAGGACCGGGAAGCGGCTCTGGGCGAGGGCCCGGCGGATCTGGACGCTCACGCGGCCAGGGGGCCGATGACGGCCACGGCCACTCACACCCCAGTGGGCCGGAAGGGCCCGGGAGCGGCTCGGGCCGGCCCGGTGGTCCTGGGCGTCCGCGCGGGCAGGGGGCCGATGACGGCCACCCCGGTGGGCCGGAGGGGCCGGGAGGCGGTGGGCCTGGCCGTCCGGGGGGACCCGGCGGGACCGGTGGGGGCGGCCGGTCGCGGTCGGGTGGGGGGCCCAAGTTCGCCAGGCGGATGAGCGCCGCTTCGGTCATCGGCTGGACCGGGATCTCGGCCCTGCTGCCGGGTGCCGCGCACCTGCGCGCCGGACGGCGCCGCCCCGGATACATCCTGCTCGGCGCCTTCGTGCTGGTGCTGCTCGGCGGCCTGGCCTTCGGCATCGCCACCTGGCACAACCCCGGACTCGCCGTCCGCGACAGCACCCTGCTGACCGCCTCCGTACTGGCCGGGGTCGGCGCGCTCGCCTGGTTCCTGCTGGTGCTGTTCTCCTACATCACGCTCAAGCCCGACCGGCTCAACAGCGGCGGCCAGATCGTGTCCGGCATCGCCGTGGGCGTGCTGTGCGTGACGGTGATCACGCCGTTCGCGCTCGTCGCCGGCACCGTCATCGAGGCCCGCGAAACCGTGAACTCGATCTTCCGGTCCAACCACGAGGGCACCACCGTGCCGATCAAGGAGGAGGACCCGTGGAACGGCCGGGAGCGGGTGAACTTCCTGCTGGTCGGCGGTGACGCGGCGGGCAACCGGACCGGTGTGCGCACCGACAGCATGACCGTGGCCAGCGTGCACGTGAAGACCGGCAACACGGTGATGTTCAGCCTGCCCCGCAACCTGCAGCACGTACGGTTCCCCCCGGGCACCGCGCTCGCCAGGCAGTTCCCGAACGGCTTCCTGGCCGAGCAGCCCAACGGCGGCCTGCTCAACGAGGTCTGGCAGTACGCCGAGGACAACCCGCAGATCATGGGCGCCAAGCACCAGGGCCCCCGCGCGCTGAAGGAGGCGATCGGGCACACCCTGGGCTTCAAGATCGACTACTACGCGCTGGTCAACATGTACGGCTTCGCCGACCTGGTGGACGCCATCGGCGGCCTGAAGATCCGCGTCCAGCAGGACATCAAGTGGGGCGGCCACTTCGGCACCGCGGGCACCATCAAGGCCGGTTACCGCAGGCTCTCCGGCGAGGAGACGCTCTGGTACGGCCGCTCCCGGGTGGACAGCGACGACTACTCCCGGATGGCCCGCCAGCGATGTGTCATCGGGGCGTTCGCCCAGCAGGCGACCCCCAGCGTGGTGCTCGCCAACTTCAACAAGATCGCCAGCGCCACCAAGCGGCTGGCCAGCACCGACATCCCCCGCGAGCTGCTCGAACACCTGGCGGAGCTGGCGCTGAAGGTCAGAGGCGCCAAGATCACCAGCACCCAGTTCGTGCCTCCGGCGTTCTGGCCGGGCAATGTGGACTGGGTCAAGCTGCGGCGCACGGTGGCCACGTCGCTGCGCAACTCCACGCAGCCCCGCCGGGCCTTGGCGGCGAACGTCACGACGTCGCCCGGCGTCACCGAGTCGCCCCGCCCGTCCGACACCCCGACGCCGGACAAGGCCGCGACGCCCACGCAGACGCCGACCAAGAACGGCCAGGGCGCCAAGGACCTCGACGAGGTCTGCGGGCTCTGACGGCGATGTCCCGGCCGCCCAGAGGGCGGCCGGGACCCGTCGCTAGGAGGAGGAAGCGGCGGCGACGCCCTTCCTCGGCAGCAGCAGGAACGCGCCCAGATAGATCACGGCCGCGATGATCAGCAGGCCCTGGTAACCGACCAGCAGCGCGAAGTACTCAAGGCATCCGCCCACCATCGCGCCGAGCAGGTTGGCGCCGAAGGACGTGGTGCCGTCGGCGCTGTCGGCGAACCGCTTGGCGAACACCACGTTGGCCGCGAAGATCGGCAGGAACGCCACCACCACGGCCACCACGGCGCGCAGCGGCACGGGCAGGCCGAGCAGCCAGGAGTTGGGCACGAGCCAGGCCAGCAGCAGCCCCGCGGCCAGCACGCCGTACATCACCGGCAGCGGTGGTGTACGGAATCGGCGGGTCACCTCCACCGCCGCGAGCACCGCCACCAGCACGCCCGCGAACACGATCGCGTTGACCACCCAGGTGGTGCCGAACAGCAGCGCGAACCCGGTGACGCTCTTGGTCTCCAGCAGCAGGAAGCCCACGCCGAGCAGGAACAGGTCGCCGTAGGGCGCCATCCGCCGGTAGGGGCCCGCCACCGCGCGCACCGCCAGCAGGCTCACGATGAGGATGAGCGCGAGCGTGATGATGTAGATCGGCGGGATCGTCCGGTCCTTCAGGTAGAGGAACGGCCGGTCGTCGTGCGACGGCGGCGGGGTGCCCGCCGCGGCCCCCGCCCAGATGCCCGGACCGCAGAGCTGCGCGTCGGGGGTGACCCCGGCGGTGATCACGGCCTGCTGACCGGCCTCGCTGACGACGTCGACGCACGGCAGGTGCCCGAAGGCGGCCTGCATGGTGGAGGCCAGGCGGTCCACCAGCCAGCGCTCGCGGTAGTAGTTGTACATCGAGAAGGTGCCGCCGGGCTTGAGGTGGTCACGGGCGGCCCGCATGGCCTCCTGCGTGAACAGGTAGCTCTCCAGCCGCAGCGAGCTGGCCCCGGAGACGAGGGTCAGCGAGTCGGGCAGGGCGAACAGGATCAGGTCGTACTTCTTGCCGGTCTGTTCGAGGAAGGCCCGGCCGTCGGTGACGTGGGTGGTGACCCGCGGGTCGGCGTAGGGACGGTCGGGGTGGCGGTCGCCGAGCCCGCGAAGCTGCGGGTCGATCTCCACGGCGTCCACCTTCTTGGCGCCCTTGCTGAGCGCGATGGCCACGTCGGTGCCGCTGCCGGCGCCGACGATCAGCACGTCGTCGAGCGACGGCTTGGCCGCCCGTTCGTACGGCAGGCCGTACTGCCGCTCCCACTCCAGCCGCTTGGCCGCGGGCACGGCCTGCTGGTGCGGGATGCCGTTGACCTGGATGTCCATCACGGGCACGCCGACGTAGTCGCGGACCTCGGAGGTCACCTTGTAGTACGGCGACCAGAGCGCGCCCGCCGTCAGGGTCTCCGAGGTGAGCGCCCCCACCACGACCAGCGCGGGAACCACGACGAGGATCTTGCCGAGCAGGCGCGGCGGCCACAGCAGCGCGGCGTAGGCCACGGCGCTGATGGCGCCCCACACGACGGGCGGCGCGCTGAGGAAGGACAGCGCGGTGAACAGCACGATGCCGGTGAGGCTGCCGATCAGGTCGTAGCGGTAGGCCTCCAGCCGGGGCAGTTCGGGGAAGCAGCGCCCGACCAGCTCGGCCGGGCCCATCAGGATCACCGCGGCCGCGCAGAAGATCACGGGCAGGATCAGCCAGGGCGGTGGGCCGGTGGTGCCCAGGCTGGTCCAGTACAGGACCCCTTCGGTGTTGCGGTCGACGGTCACGGGGAAGAGCAGGATGATCACGACGAGCAGCGCCAGCGTGATCGGCGAGTAGTACGGCAGACGGCTGGTCCTGCCGACGCGCAGGAAGCCGAGCCCGATGCCGAGGAACGATCCGAGCAGCACGAAGTTGGTGAAGTAGCTCAGGTGGACGATGTTGGATCCGGTCCACCTGATCAGCGCCAGCTCAAGGAAGAGCATGAATGCGCTGGCCAGGATGAGCCTCGGACGCACGGGCAGCCAGTGCGCGGAGTGATTGGGGGATGAAGGCGTGGACGGCGCCTTGGCCGGTGCGGTCATGCGGGCAACGCTAGTGAATTCGAGCACCTTCACGCGAGCACCGCAGCGGTCAAGGAAATCTGTCAGCCCTGGGATCGGCCGAAGACCCGCAGGCCAAGGGCCGTGCACGCGGCGGTGAAGATCAGCGCCACCGCCAGGCCCGTGAGGACCACGCCGCCGGTGTAGACGCCCGCGAACAGCTCGCGCATCGCCTCCACGACGTAACGGAACGGGGTCAGTCGGGAGAGCGCGTCCAGCCAGGGCGGGGCCATCGCCATCGGCAGGAACGCGCCGGACAGCAGTGTCAGCGGCAGCACGGCCGTGCTCATCACGGGGGCGAACGCGTTCTCGTCGATGACCAGGGCGATGGCGTAGGACACCGCGGCCAGGCCGATCCCGAGGACGCTCACCACCACCAGGGCGAGCAGCGCCCCGCCCAGCGGGGCGCGCATCCCGAACGCGTAGCCCAGCGCCACCAGCGGCACCGTCTGGAGGAGCAGCGTGGCCGAGTTGCCCAGCACCCGGCCGAACAGCAGCGACGCCCGGCTCGCGGGGGTGGCCCGCAGCCGGTCGAGGACGCCGAACCTGGCGTCGAAGACGATGCCGAAGCCGGACAGCCCTGCGCTGAACAGCGCGAGTTGCACGATCAGGCCGGGCACCAGGGTCTCCCAGGTGCCGATGGTCTGGAACAGCGGCCCGAACAGCACCAGGAACAGCACCGGCTGGGCCGCGCCGAACAGGATGCCTGCCCGGGCCTTCAGGGTGACGCGCAGATTGTGGCGGAACACCGTCCAGGTGTCACGGACGGCGGTCAGGGCGGATTCCATCGGCTCAGCCCTCCGCGTCGATCGCGGTGCCGGTGATCGCCAGGAACGCCGCGTCGAGGGTGGGCGGCGGGGCACCGGGATCGCGGGATACGCGGTCCTTCAGTTCGGCGGACGTGCCCTCGGCGAGGATGCCTCCCCGGTGGATGACCAGCAGGCGGTCGCACAGCGCGTCGGCCTCGTCGAGGTAGTGGGTGCTCAGGAAGACGGTCATGCCCTGCTCCTCGCGCAGGCGGCGGATGTGGTCCCACAGCTCGGCGCGGCTCTGCGGGTCGAGTCCGGTGGTGGGTTCGTCCAGGAAGAGCAGCGGCGGGCGGTGGACGAGGCCGCGGCTGGTCGCCGCCCAGATCTGCGGCGTGCTCCGGGTGCTGACCGGCTCGGCGGTCGAGCGGAAGCTCGCCGGTGAGGCGCTGGACGCGATCGTGCCCGGCATCCGCGCGCAGGCCGTCACGGCGTTCACCGCGCTTGAGTCCGGTATCGGCGCCTACGCGCGCCGGGAGTGACGCACTCCCCCCAGAACACGTTCCGACCGCGTTCAAGCCAGGGGCAGGACGATGGCGAAGGCCGCGCCCCGCCCGGGGGCCGTGCGCAGCTCCACCCGGCCGCCGTGCGCCCTGGTGATCGACTGGGCGATGGACAGGCCCAGGCCCGCCCCGCCGCCGCCGCCGTCCCTGGTGCGCGAGCCGTCCACACGGTAGAAGCGGTCGAACACCCTCGCGGCCTGCGTCTCGTCGAGACCGGGCCCCTCGTCCTCGATCACCAGCAGCGCCTCGCCGTCACGCGTGCCCACCCCGACGCGCACGGGTGTGCCCTCGGGCGTGTGCGCCACCGCGTTGCCGACCAGGTTCGCCACCACCTGGCGGAGCCTGGCCTCGTCCCCGAGCACGGGCGCGCCCGCCGGAGGGGTCCCGGCGACGACGCCGGTCAGCCGGATCTCGCGGGCCGGGTCCAAGGCCCGCAGGTCGTGGCGGGCGTCGGCGGCCAGCGAGCGCAGGTCCATCGGGGCCGGCTCCATCGCCGGGGCCGCCTCTCCCTCGTCCAGCCGGGCCAGCAGCAGGAGGTCCTCCACCAGCCGGGCCAGGCGAGCCGCCTCGCTCTGGATCCGCGCCATCGTCATGTCGACGTCGTCGGGGCCGCTCAGCCCGCCCATCCGGTACAGGTCGGAGAAGCCCTTGATGCCGAACAGCGGGGTGCGCAGCTCGTGGCTGACGTCGGCGACGAAGCGGCGCATCCGCGCCTGCGACTCCTCCCGGTCCGCGAACGCCTCCTCGATCTGGACCAGCATGCCGTTCAGCGCGGCCGACAGGCGCCCCACCTCGCTGCCCGGCGGCATCGTCTCCGGCACGCGCCTGGTCAGGTCGCCCTGGGCGATCGCGGCGGCGGTCTCCTCGATCCGGCGCAGCGGGGCGAGCCCGGCGCGCACCGCGTACCAGCCGCCCGCCGTCAGCATCGCCAGCAGGCCGAGCCCGGTCAGCGCGCAGACCGCGGCCAGCCGGCCGACCGTGGAGGTCACGCCGTCCAGGGAGGCGGCGATCACGACGCCGCTGCCCGGCTCGGGCGGAGGCGTGTCCTCCCCCGCCGGGAACGGCCGGGCGGCCCGGGGCAGCGCGATCACCCGCCAGGACGAGCGGCCGTCGGCCGACTCGACCTCGAACGGCTCGCCGCCGAGCCTGGCCACGGACGCCTTGTCGAGCCCGGACAGGACCGGAGGGCTCCCGGCCGAGCCGCCCACCCGCCGCACCGCGCCACGGGCGTCGAGGTAGGCGGCGTACACGTCGCCGACCAGGTCCAGTCCCCCGGTCAGCGCCTGGATCGCCTGGCTGCCCTCGGGCAAGATCATCGGGCGCAGCCGGTCGGCGGAGACCCGTGCCAGCACCAGCGAGAGCGGGCGCAGTTGCTGGTCCACCCGGCCGACGAGATGCGACCTGAGCATGCCCACCACGACGCCCGAGCTGATCGCCAGGCCCGTCGCCAGCAGCGCCATGGCGATCGCCAGCAGGCGCCCGCGCAGTGAGATCCGGCCCGTCACCCGCATCGGCCCGCCCTTCTACCTCGGCCGGCGCAGGACGTATCCGACGCCGTGCACCGTGTGGATCAGCTTGGGGAGCCGGCTGTCGATCTTCCGGCGCAGGTAGCTGACATAGGTGTCGACGATGCTCGCGTCGCCGTTGAAGTCGTAGTGCCAGACGTGGTCGAGGATCTGCGCCTTGGAGACCACCCGCCCGGCGTTGAGCGCGAGGTAGTGCAGCAGCTTGAACTCGGTCGGCGACAGGCGGACCGGCTCGCCCTCCCGCAGCGCCTGGTGGCCTTCGGGATCGACCTCCAGGTCGCCGATCACCAGCGTGCCCGGCGACCGGCCTCCGCCGGTGCGGCGCAGGATGGCGTGGATCCGGGCGATCAGCTCCTCCAGGTCGAAGGGCTTGGTGACGTAGTCGTCGCCGCCGAGCGTCAATCCGTTGATCTTGTCGGCCGGGGAGTCGCGGGCGGTCAGGAAGAGCACGGGGACCTGCCCGGCCGTGGTGCGGGCGCCGGGCACGCGAAGCCGTCTGACCACCTCGAAGCCATCCATGTCGGGCAGCATCACATCGAGCAGCACGAGGTCGGGCGGATCCTCGCGGGCCGACTCCAGCGCCTGGGCGCCGGTGGCCGCCGAGGACACCGTGAAGCCCGCGAAGCGCAGCGTCGCCGACAGCAGTTCCCGCACGGTCGCCTCGTCGTCCACCACGAGCAGCCGTTCGCCCGCGCCCGCGATCCTCGCGCTCACCGCCGCTCCCCCACCGTCTCCTGCACCGTCTCCCGCCGTCCGCTTCCCCTCGGAGAATAGGCGACTAGACGTCGCGGGATCGGAAGGCCCACAGCGCGGCCCCCACCATGACCGCCACGAATCCGCACAGCAGCACGAACCCCGGTAGCGGTGCCATGAAGCGGGGGTCCAGGCGCAGGGCGGTGATCCGCATGCCGGCGACCGTCGGCCAGAACGTGAGCACGAACCTCGACAGCCACTCCGGGTAGACGCTCGCCATCGCCGGGACCAGGACCATCCCCACGGCGAGGAGGCTCACCGCCCCGGCCGATGCCCGCACCAGCGTTCCCGTCGCCACACCGAGCAGGGTCGCCATGGCCAGGTACAGCGCGGTGCCGGTGAGCGCGCCGGGCACCCCGGGGTCGGCCAGGGTCAGCGACGGCGCGCCCCCGGCGGCCAGGACGGCGTGCCCGGTCAGGAAGGTGGCCACCGCGGTGACCGCGCCGACCGCCAGGCCGGCGACGCCCGCGACGACGGCCTTGGCCATCAGCAGCCGCCCGCGGCCGGGCACGGCGGTCACGCTGACGGGCATCATCCCCGAGCGGTACTCGGAGGTCACGATGAGCGCGCCCATGGCCGCCAGAATCACCTGGACGAAGAGCAGCGGCCGGGAGACGGCCTCGTAGGGGTCGAACGCGGCCTGGTCGGCCGGGGCGGCCAGGAGGTACTGGCGCGCGCCCTGGAGGCCGAACAGGATGCCGTAGCCGATTCCAGCGGCCAGCGCCCCGGCCGCGGTCAGCACGGGGGCGCGCAGGCTGCGGAACTTCAGCCATTCCGAGCGCAGCACGTCGGCGAAGCCCGGGGCCCTCATCGCGCGGCTCCCTGGCGGTACTCGGTGCTGTCGCCGGTCAGGCGCATGAACGCCTCCTCCAGTGAGATGGTCCTCGGGGTCAGTTCGTGCAGCACGACGCCGCTCGCGGCGGCGAGTGCGCCGACGGCGGGGGCGCCCAGGCCGGTGACGAGCAGGCCGCCGGACGGGTCGCGTTCGACGATGGTCCCGCTCCGCCCGGCGAGCGCCCGCACCAGCTCGTCGGCGTCGGGGGTGCGCACCAGCACCCCGGGAGGGCCCTCCGCGGCGAGGGCGGACAGGGCCGTGTCGGCGACGAGCCGTCCCCGGCCGATGATGACCAGGTGATCGGCGGTGAGCGCCATCTCGCTCATCAGGTGGCTGGACACCAGGACGGCCCGGCCCTCGGCGGCCAGGTCGCGCATGAGGGTGCGGATCCATCTGATGCCGTCGGGGTCGAGCCCGTTGACCGGCTCGTCGAAGATCAGCGTGGCGGGATCGCCGAGCATGGCGGCGGCGATGCCCAGGCGCTGGCTCATGCCCAGGCTGAAGGTCCCGATCCGGCGGCCGGCGGCGGATTCCAGGCCCGCCATGGCCAGCACCTCCTCCACCCGGCGGTCCGGCACGGCCCCGGCCGCGGCCAGGCAGCGCAGGTGGGTCCTGGCGGTGCGCCCTCCGTGGGCGGCCCGCGCGTCGAGCAGGGCGCCGAGCACCCGTCCCGGCGCGGGCAGGTCGGCGTACGGCTTACCGCCCACGGTGGCCGTCCCGGCCGTCGGGCGGTCGAGCCCGAGGATCATTCGCATCGTCGTCGACTTGCCCGACCCGTTCGGGCCGAGGAACCCGGTGACGACGCCGGGCCGTACGTCGAAGGTGAGGTCGGTGACGGCCTGGACGGCGCCGTACCGCTTCGTCAGCCCCCGTAGCTGGATCATCGCTCCTCCTGGGTCAGCGTGTGCGGCCACCAGGGTTCACGAGCGGTTCGAGCCTTTCCGGTGAGGATCTTGGAGGTTCCTGTGAGTCCGGCACGGCGTGCGGGGGCCGCCCCGGCGGAGCGGGCGGTTTACCCAGGAATTTCCTAGAGATCCTTTAAGATCTTGACGCGGCGCTTGCCGTGCACGGCAAGACCTGGGGGAGTTTCACTACATGCGCGAGCGCGTCCGGGCGGGGGTGGAGTCGACCGGATTCCAGAGGTTCATCACGGCCGTGATCGTGGTCAACGCCGCGACGCTCGGCCTGGAGACCTCTCCGCCGATGATCGCGGACTACGGGCCCGCGCTGGTCTTCGTCGACCACCTGGCGCTCTACATCTTCGTGGCCGAGCTGCTGGCCAAGCTGTACGCCCACCGCCTGGCGTTCTTCCGCGACCCGTGGAACCTGTTCGACACGGCCATCGTGCTGGTCTCGCTGCTGCCCACGGCGGGCGGCCTATCGGTGCTGCGCGCCCTGAGGGTGCTGCGCGCGCTGCGGCTCATCTCGGTGGTGCCCAGCCTGCGGCGGGTGGTCTCGGCGCTGCTGACCGCCGTACCGGGGATGACCTCGATCGTGGTGCTGCTCTCGCTGGTCCTCTACGTCGCGGCGGTGATGGGCACCAAGCTGTACGGCGCGACCGCCCCCGACTACTTCGGCTCGCTGCCGACCTCGCTGTTCACCCTGTTCCAGATGATGACGGGCGACGCCTGGTCCGACATCACCCGTGAGGTCATGGACGAGCACCCCTCGGCCTGGATCTTCTTCGTCGTCTTCATGCTGACCTGCACCTTCGTCGTGCTCAACCTGTTCATCGCGGTGGTGGTCAAGGCGATGGAGGAGGACCACACCGACGACGAGTTCAGCAGGACGGTCCTCGCGGAACTGGCCGCGCTGCGGGGCGAGCTGGCCAGGCTCCGCGAGGAGACCCCCTCCGGGGAGACCGCGGTTCAGCGGGAGTAGTGCTCCACGACGAGCTGCTCGTCCACCGGGACGCGCACCTGCGCCCGTTCCGGCCTGGCGATCAGCGTGAACCGCAGCTCCCCGTGGTGCACCGTGAGGTAGGGCGCGGTCACCTGGTCGGCGTAGGTGCCCTCCGCGACGGCCACGAACGGCTGCAGCGCCCGTGAGCGCTGGCGCACGCCGATGGTCTGGCCCGGCTTGACGATGTAGCTGGGAATGTCCACCTTCCGCCCGTCCACGGTGATGTGGCCGTGCGTGATGTACTGCCGGGCCGCGTAGATGGACGGGGCGAAACCGGCACGCAGCACCAGCGACGCCAGGCGCGTCTCCAGCAGCGCGATCAGCTCCGCGCCCGACTTGCCGGGGCGGCGCTGGACGGCGTCCCAGTACCTGCGCAACTGCTTCTCAGAGACGTCGTAGTACCAGCGCAACTTCTGCTTCTCCATCAGCCGCATTCCGTAGTCGCCGGTGCTGCGGCGGTTGGTCTTGCGGCCGTGCTCCCCCGGCGGGTACGGCCGCGCCTCGAAGTAGCGCACCGCCTTCGCGGTCAGCGGGACGCCCGCACGGCGGGAAAGCCTCACCTTGGGCCCGGTGTAGCGCACGATCACCTCTCTGTGGTTAGGTAAATCTTAATTAGGCAAGCCTAACCTTAACAGTAGCGAGACGAAGGGGGCCCGGTCGTGCAGCGACCCGTGACAGCACCGCCCATTCCGGAACGCGTCCGCACGCTCGCCGCGGGGGCCGCACCCACCCATGTCTCCGTGGCGGCCTCCCGTGGGCCCGCCGTATCAGCGCGGGGCGGGGTGGATCCCGAAGGGCGCCCGGTGCTGCTGGTGACGCCGGGCCACCCGCTGTACGCCCAGGAGGCGCAGTCGGTGGTGACCGTGGACCTCATCGCCTGCCGCGACCTCGGCGACGTCAGGTGCCCCAGGGGGATGCTGAAGGTGCGGGGCTGGCTGGAGCCCGTCCCGGCGGACGAGCTGCGACGCGCCGCCGTGGCCATCGCCGAGCACTGCCCCGACGAGGCCCTGTTCGAGGCGGTGGAGACCCCGGGGTCGGGGAGCGTCCTGACGCGGGTGGACGTGGCGCAGGTCATCTACCTGGCCGGGATGGAATCCGGCGTGCTGGACGCCGAGGACTACCTGGCGGCGGCGCCCGACCCCTGCCACGAGAGCGCGGAGCGGATGATCTCGCACGTCAACGGCTACCACCGCGATCAGCTCACGCACGCCGTACGGCGGCTGGCCGGGTCGCTCGCCGCGCCCGACGTGTGGCTGTGGGAGCTGGACCGCTACGGCGCCACGATCCGGGTGGGGGTGGACGATCCCGAGCTGCTGCGGGTGCCGTGGTCGCGCCCGGCGGCCGACGGCGAGGAACTGGAGAACGCGCTGCACTGCCTGATCCAGCACGCCCGCTCATAGGGCGGCGCCCTAGAGGACGGAGACCTCCGGCAGGTCGGACAGCGCGGTGTCCACGGCCTCCGGGGACAGGATGTTGTCCAGCACCATCAGCGCGCACCCGGTGATGCCCGCGCCGGGGCCCAGCCTGCTCGGCTCGATCCGCAGGTTGCGGGTGGCCAGCGCGGTGGAGCGGCGGTAGACGACCTCGCGCACGCCCGACACCAGTTGCGGGAAGGTCTCGGCCAGATCGCCGCCGAGGACCACCACGGCCGGGTTGAGCAGGTTGACCGCGCTGGCGACCACCTCGCCGAGCTTGCGCGCGGCGTCGCGGATGACCGCCATCGTCACCGCGTCGCCCGCGCGGACCAGCGTGACCACGTCGGGCACCGAGGAGACGTCGCGCCCGCGCTCGCGCAGCACGCGCAGCATCGCGGTGGCGCTGGCCACCGAGTCCAGGCAGTCCACGCTGCCGCAGCGGCACAGCACGCCCCCGCCGTCGCGCACCGGGATGTGCCCGATCTCCCCGGCCGCGCCCAGGGCGCCACGCATGATCGCGCCGCCGGAGATCACCCCCGCGCCGATCCTGGTGGAGACCTTCACGAACAGCAGGTCGTCCACCGCGCCCGCGTAGGCGGCGTGGTGCTCACCGACGGCGATCGCGTTCACATCGTTGTCCACGAACACCGGGACGGGGAACCGCCCGGCGATGAGCGGCGGGATCACCAGACCGGTCCAGCTCGCCATCACCCTGGCGCTCTCGGTGCGCCCCGCGGCGAACTCGACCGTGGCGGGCACGCCCAGCCCGACCCCGCGGACCTGTGACAGCGGCCGGTCTCCCAGCAGCCGCTCCCAGGTGTCCATCAGCAGCGGCAGGACGACGCCCGGCCCCTCCTCCACGTCGATGGAGACGTCGGTGCGGGCCAGCACCTCGGCGCCGAGGTCACAGACGGCGATCTGGGTACGGCCCGCGCCCAGCGAGGCAACCAGCACGACCCCGCCCGCCGCGTTGAAGGTCAGCCGCGCGGGCGGACGCCCGCCGGTCGACGGGCCCTCTGTGTCCTCCACCACCAGACCGTGATCCAGCAGCTCGCCCACGCGCAGCGCGACGGCCGGTCGGGACAGCCCGGTGACCCGGCCGATCTCGGCGCGCGTGACCGCCTCACCTGAGCGGATGAGGCGCAGCACCTCGCCGCTGGAGGCGAGCGGAGCGACGGAACGTCGTGGCATCGGCCAAGTGAATCACACCCCCTTATGGAAGGGGAAGTCCCCACTTATTCATCTTGACGTACAAAACTCGGGTTGTCTCAAGCCGAAGATATGGCTAGTGTCCGATCTGTCCTTCTCTTGGTAGATCATCGGAGTTCTGTCGTGAACCCCTCGCCAACCCCAGTCACCGGGCACGAGCCCCCGCACGTCGCGGACCTCATCGTGTTCGGCGGAACCGGCGACCTTTCCATGCGCAAGCTGCTGCCCGCCCTGTACCACTGCGACCGCGACGGCCGCCTGGCCCCGGAGACCAGGATCATCGCCCTGTCGCGCGGCGGCCTCACCGACGCCGACCTGCGCGGCAAGGTGGACGCGCAGGTACGCGGCTCGGTGCCCGGCGACGACCCCGCCGTGTGGCGGCGCTTCGTCTCCCGGCTGCGCCATGTGACCCTGGACGTGCACAGCGAGGACGCCCTGCACGACGGCTGGCGATCTCTGGGCGAACTGCTCGCGGGGCACGACGACCGTGACCGGATCTTCTATCTGGCGAGCCCGCCGATGACGTTCGGCCCCTTCTGCCGCCAGGCCCACCGGGCCGGGCTGGTCACGCCGCGCTCGCGGGTCGTGCTGGAGAAGCCCCTCGGCCGCGACCTCGCCAGCGCGCGCGAGATCAACGACGAGGTGGGGGCCATCTTCACCGAGTCGCAGACCTACCGGATCGACCACTACCTGGGCAAGGAGACCGTCCAGAACCTCCTGGTGCTGCGCTTCGCCAACGCCTTCCTGGAGCCCGTCTGGAACTCCCTGTGGATCGACCACGTGCAGATCACCGCCACCGAGACCGTCGGCACCCCGGGCCGGCGCGGCTACTACGACCAGGCGGGCGCGCTGCGCGACATGGTGCAGAACCACCTGCTGCAACTGCTGTGCCTGGTCGCCATGGAGCCGCCCGCGCGCAACGACCGTGAGGCGATCCGCGATGAGAAGCTGAAGGTGCTGCAGGCGCTGCGGCCGATCAGCGGCACCGAGGCGGACCGGTTCACCGTCCGGGGCCAGTACGCCGCGGCCCCCGGCATGCCCGGCTACCTCGACGAGCCGGACAGCTCCCCGCCGACCGGCCGTTCCTATCAGGTGGAGACCTTCACCGCGATCCGCGCCGAGGTGAAGAACTGGCGCTGGGCCGGGGTGCCCTTCTACCTGCGCACCGGCAAGCGGCTGCCGAGCCGCCGCTCGGAGATCGTGGTCCAGTTCAAGGACGTGCCGCACTCGATCTTCCCGGGCGGTTCGCCCAACCGGCTGGTGCTGCGCCTGCAGCCCAGCGAGGGCATCGACCTGCACATCATGTCCAAGGAGCCGGGGGCGGGCGAGGTCGCGCTGCGCCCGGCCCCGCTCGGGCTGAGCTTCGCCCGCGCCTTCGGCGCCCGCGTGCCCGACGCCTACGAGCGGCTGCTCATGGACGTCATGGGCGGCAACCCGACCCTGTTCATGCGCCGCGACGAGGTCGAGGCGGCCTGGAGCTGGATCGATCCGATCCTGGCCACGTGGGACGAGTCGGGCATCCTGCCGGAACCGTATCCGGCCGGCAGCGCGGGCCCGCCGTCCGCGCACGAACTGCTCGGCCGCAGCGGCCGCGCCTGGCACGAGGAGGAACCGGCATGAATCCGGTCGTGGAAGCCGTCGTCGCGCGGCTGCGGGAGCGCAGCGAGGCCAGTCGTAACGCCTACCTGAGCAGGGTGGACGCCGCCGGGGAGGAGGCCCGCCTGCGCGGGCCGGCGCGGACCGGGCTGGCCTGCGCCAACCTGGCGCACGGCTTCGCCGCCTCCCCCGCCGCCGACAAGCTCGACCTGCGCGGCTCGGTCAAGCCCGGGGTCGCGATCGTGACCAGCTACAACGACATGCTGTCGGCGCACCAGCCGTACGAGACCTACCCCGGCGAGCTGAAGGCCGCGGTGCGGGCGGCGGGCGGCGTGGCCCAGGTCGCCGGGGGCGTCCCGGCCATGTGCGACGGCATCACCCAGGGCCGCGCGGGCATGGAGCTGTCGCTGTACAGCCGCGAGGTGATCGCGATGTCCACCGCGATCGCCCTGTCGCACGACATGTTCGACGCGGCGCTGCTGCTGGGCGTCTGCGACAAGATCGTTCCCGGGCTGCTGATCGGCGCGCTGCACTTCGGCCACCTGCCCGCGCTGTTCGTGCCCGCCGGGCCGATGACCTCCGGCCTGCCGAACAAGGTCAAGGCGCGCACCCGCCAGCGCTTCGCCGAGGGCGGCATCGGCCGCGGGGAGATGCTCGACGCCGAGGCGAGTTCCTACCACTCCCCCGGCACCTGCACCTTCTACGGCACCGCCAACTCCAACCAGGTGGTGGTGGAGGTGATGGGGCTGCACCTGCCGGGGGCGACGTTCGTCAACCCCCGCACCGAGCTGCGGCAGGCGCTGACCGCCGCCGCCGGGCGCAGGGCCGTCGAGCTGACCGCGCACGGCCCGGAGTACACCCCGGTCGGGCACGTCGTGGACGAGCGGGCCGTGGTCAACGGCATGGTCGCGCTGCTGGCCACCGGCGGGTCCACCAACCACACCATGCACCTGGTGGCCATCGCCGCGGCGGCCGGGATCGACCTGCGCTGGGACGACTTCGCCGCGCTGTCGAAGGTGGTGCCGCTGCTCACCCGGATCTACCCCAACGGCCAAGCCGACGTGAACCACTTCCAGGCGGCGGGCGGCATGCCGGTGCTGATCGGCGAGCTGCTGGACGCCGGGCTGCTCGACCGCGACGTGCTCACGGTCGCCGGGCGCGGCCTGGACCACTACCGGTCCGAGCCCGAGCTGAAGGAGGGCGAGCCGGTCTGGCGCGAGCGCGCCCAGGGGAGCACCGACCTGGACGTGCTGCGCCCTGCGGCCGACCCGTTCTCCGCCGACGGCGGCATCCACATGGTCGACGGCAACCTCGGCCGGGCGGTCACCAAGGTCTCGGCGGTGCGGCCCGAGCACCAGGTGGTCCAGGCCCCGGCGAAGGTCTTCGACGACCAGTACGGCCTGCTGCGCGCGTTCGAGGCGGGCGAGCTGGACGGCCAGGACTTCGTGGCGGTCATCCGCTACCAGGGGCCCTCCGCCAACGGCATGCCCGAGCTGCACAAGCTGACCCCGCCGATGGCCGTCCTGCAGGATCGCGGCCAGCATGTGGCGATCGTCACCGACGGCCGGATGTCCGGCGCGTCGGGGAAGGTCCCCTCTGCCATCCACCTGTCGCCGGAAGCGGCCAAGGGCGGCCCGATCGGGCTGGTCCGCGACGGCGACCCGATCCGCCTCGACGCCGCCGCCGGGACGCTGACGCTGCTGGTCACGGACGAGGAACTGGCCCGCAGGGAGCCGCAGGGGGCGCCCCTGCCGGACGACCGGTGGGTGGGCACCGGGCGTGAGCTGTTCGCCGCCTTCCGCCGTACCGCCGGGCCCGCGGAGCGCGGCGCGGGTATCTTCGCCATGAACGGCGTCTATGGTGTGAACGGCGAGGGCTAGTGACCGATTACGCATTTCCATGGCTGGTCGCCGACATCGGCGGCACTAACGCCAGGTTCGGGCTCGTCAGCGAGCCCGGCGGGGCCCCCCACGATGTGGCGGTACTCGCGGTGGCCGACCACGAGGGGCTGCCCGAGGCGATGAACGCGTACCTGAAGGAGCACGGCGGCGGCGTCCGGCCACAGGCGGCATGCCTGGCCATCGCGGGCCCGGTGGACGACGACCGATACCGCCTCACCAACGCCGCCTGGTCCGGTTCGATCCGCGACCTCGGCCTGGCGCGGACCGGCCTGCTCAACGACTTCGAGGCGCTGGCCCTCTCGCTGCCGCACCTGGGCGGCGACGACCTGGTCCCGCTGGGCGGCCCCACGCCGCCGGGCCCGCGCCCCCGGTCGGTGAAGGCGGTACTGGGCCCGGGAACCGGGCTGGGCGTCGCCGGGCTGGTCCCCTCGGAGACCGAGTGGATCCCGGTGGCCTGTGAGGGCGGGCACGTGACCCCGCCGGTGGTGACCGAGCGGGAGGCCGCCGTCGTGGCCGCGCTGCGCGCCGAGGGCGCGGATTACCTGGACGCGGAGCACCTGCTGTCCGGGCCGGGGATGAGCCGGCTGCACCACGGGTTGTCCCTGGTGGACGGCGTGGCCGCCGACCGGCTCACGGCCGCGGAGATCGTGGCCCGGGAGGACGACGCGCGGTGCGCCGAGACCGTGCGGGTCTTCTGCGCGCTGCTCGGCAGCTTCGCCGGCAACGTGGCGCTGACCCTGGGCGCGCGCGGCGGCATCTACCTGGGCGGGGGCGTGCTGCCCCGCATCGTGGAGCGGGTCAGGGCGAGCGAGTTCCGCGCCCGTTTCGAGGACGCCCCGCCGCTCGGCGACTACCTCCGCGACATCCCGACCAGCCTGATCGTGGACGCCCAGCCCGCTTTGACCGGGGCGGCGGCGTGGTTGGTTCAGCGATCGGGAAGAATGGTACGTCCGTGACATTGGAGGAAGAACCGATGAGCGTTCTCGACCTCGCGCCCGTGGTGCCCGTCGTCGTGATCGACGACGTGGAGACCGCGGTGCCGCTGGCCCGCGCCCTGGTGGCGGGCGGGCTGCCGGCGATCGAGGTCACCCTGCGGACCGAGGCCGCCCTTGAGGCGATCGCCAGGATCGCGGCCGAGGTGCCCGGCGCCGTGGTCGGCGCGGGGACCGTGCGCACCCCGGCCGACGTCGAGGCGTCGGCGCGTGCCGGTGCCGGGTTCCTGGTGAGCCCGGGCACGACGCCGTCGCTGGTCGACGCGATGCTCGCCTGCGGCCTGCCGTTCCTGCCGGGGGTCGCCACCGCCACCGAGGCGATGGCCCTGGCCGAGCGCGGGCTGACCGAGCTGAAGTTCTTCCCCGCCGAGGCCGCCGGAGGCGTTCCCTATCTGAAGGCGCTGGCCGGGCCGCTGCCCGACATCCGGTTCTGCCCGACGGGCGGCATCCGCCCCGGCAACGCCGCCTCCTACCTGTCACTTCCCAATGTGGGCTGCGTGGGCGGCACCTGGCTCACCCCGGCGGACGCGCTGGCCTCCGGAGACTTCGCCCGCGTGGAGAAGCTGGCGGCCGAGGCGGCGGCCTCGCGCTGACCACCCACCACGAACGACGCCGGCCGGGCCTCCTTCCTCCCTCGGCCCGCCGGTGGCCATGACGGCCCCGTGACCCGGGGCCGCGTCATGGGAGCGACGGCCCGTGGCGCCTCACCAGGCGTCACGGGCCTTCCCTTTCGCGGGGACGGCTCAGCGGCTGACGAGCGGGCCGGAACCGGTGGAGCCGCGCACCACCAGCTCGGGCTGGAAGAGCAGCTCGACGTGCTTGGCCGGAGCCCCGTTGACGCACTCGACCAGCGTCTCGACGGCCGCGCCCGCCATCGCGCCGATCGGCTTCCTGAGGGTGGTGAGCGGCGGGTCGGTGAAGGCGATCAGCGGGGAGTCGTCGAACCCGACGACCGAGACGTCGCCGGGCACGGAGAGCCCGCGGGCACGGCAGGCGCGGACGGCGCCCAGCGCCATCAGGTCGCTGGCGCACACGATGCCCGTGCAGCCGCGCTCCAGCAGCGCGCCCGCCGCCGCCTGGCCGCCCTCGACGGAGAACAGCGAGTGGGAGATCAGCCCGTCGACGTCGGTGATGCCCAGCAGCCGCGACATCGCATGGCGGTATCCCTCGATCTTGCGGATCACCGGGACGAACCGGCGCGGCCCGACCGCCAGGCCGACGCGCTCGTGGCCGAGGTCGACCAGGTGCTGCACGGAGAGGCTCGCCGCGAACCGGTCGTCGGGTGAGATGAAGGTGGCCTCGATCTCCTCGGCGTAGCCGTCCACCAGGACGATCGGCAGGCCCCGCTCGGTGAGCCTGGTGTAGCGCTCCATCCGTGCGGTGGTGTCGGCGTGCAGGCCGGAGACGAAGACGATTCCGCTGACCCCCCGGTCGAGCAGCAGCTCGGTGAAGTCGTCCTCCGGCGCGCCGCCGGGGAGCTGCGTGCACAGCACCGGGGTGAAGCCGTAGCGGATCAGCGATCTCTCCACCGCCTGGGCGAACGCCGGGAAGATCGGGTTCTCCAGGCCGGGGACGACCAGGCCGATCAGGCCGTTGCTGCGCGGGCGCAGCCGCTGGGGCCGCTCGTATCCCATGGTGTCCAGCGCGGTGAGGACGGCCTGCCTGGTGGCGGACGACACACCCGGCTTGCCGTTCAGCACCCGGCTCACGGTCGCCTCACTGACCCCTGCCTGCGCTGCGATGTCGGACAGCCGGGTGCCGTTCATGGTCAGTACTGTACGCGCGCGATCAGCCTGCTCAGCGTGGAGGTGGAAGGCCTGGCACAGGGGGCGCCGCGGTTCGGCCCGCCGAGGCGCGTAAGGGACATATTGAGCCGGGGATCATGACCGTGCGAGTGACTGGTGGAGGAACTTCTACTCAGACGGTTGCGGTAACTTTCCGCAACCGTTTCCAACGACCCACGACGGAGCGTCACCCCTCAAAACCCCTTGATCAGCACAGATGCCCCGGAAGCCGCGATGTAAGCTGTGGGCAGGTTGACACCACTGAAAGGCCCGGGACCCCCGGGACAGGACAAGGCCAGAGTTTTAGCCGGTCCCAAACTGATCCCGGAAACATCACGGATACAGAAATAATCCACCACGTATGGACACAGCCCACCTGCCCGCGATGTACTACCTCATCAATCGGCACCGCCACAGTTGGCGTCTCGCGCCCGCCTTCCGACCCTGGGATCAGCGGCCCCACTGTGGGGACGCTGAAGAGATCTCCATGAATGTGGGCGGAGCAGGCCAATGAGTACGGTCGTCCTCGACAACGTGAGCAAGATTTACCCGGGCGGGGTCCTCGCGGTAGATCGGCTCAATCTTCGCGCGGAAGACGGCGAACTGTTAGTGCTGCTCGGCCCCTCGGGCTGCGGCAAGTCCACCCTGCTGCGCATGATCGCCGGGCTTGAGGAGATGACCAGCGGCGATCTGTGGATCGACGGGCGCATCGCCAACCACCTCGCCCCGCGCGACCGCGACGTCGCGATGGTCTTCCAGAACGGCGCGCTCTACCCGCACCGGACGGTGCGCGGCAACCTGTCGTTCCCCCTGGAGATCGCCAAGGCCGACCCGTCCGTGGTCAACGACCGCGTGGTGGAACTGTCCAAGGCGCTGCACATCGACGAGACCCTGGAGCGGCGGCCTGGAACGCTCTCGGGCGGCCAGCGGCAGCGGGTGGCCATGGGCCGGGCCATCGTGCGCCAGCCGTCCCTCTTCCTCATGGACGAGCCGCTGTCCAACCTGGACGCCGGCATGCGCACCGAGCTGCGGATGGAGATCTCCTCGCTGATCAGGGCGCTGGGCGTCACCACCATCTACGTGACGCACGACCAGGTCGAGGCGCTGACCCTGGCCGACCGGATCGCGATCATGAACCGTGGCGTGCTTCAGGACGTGGGCACCCCCGGCCAGATCTACAACGACCCGGCCACCGCGTTCGTCGCGGCCTTCCTCAGCTCCCAGCAGCTCAACCTGCTCTGCCCGCAGGTGCGTACGCCGCAGAACCAGTACATCCTGCTGGACTTCGGCGCCCACCAGATCACCATGCCCTGGACGGACCCGCGCGCCTACGCCGTCTCCCAGCACACCGGGGGCACCATCATCGTCGGCATTCGCCCCGACGCGCTGGCGCCCGTGCCGGAGAGCTACGAGGGCCCCTCCTTCTACGGGCGGGTCAGGACGCTGGAGTACCACGGGCACGAATGGCTGGCGTACGTGGAGGCGGGCCTGCCGTCCGTGCCGGTGCCCGAGCCGCCGGACCCCCGCCGGCACGGACGGGCCACCAACGGCACGTCGAACGGCCGCGCCCGCTCGATGATGCGCCGGCTGTTCTCCAGCAAGGAGCCCGAGCCGGAGCCGGAGCCCGATGTGACGCCCAACGGCCAGCCCGCCTCCAGCGGCACCCACCGCAGGGCCGACCTGATCGTACGGCTCGGCGCGCGCCCCGTGTGGCGGGCCGGCGAGCCCGCGCGGGTGGGCGTGGACCTCAACCGCCTGATGCTGTTCACCAACGACGGCTCCAGGATCGACCCGCCCCGGCGCTGACCGGCGCGTCTCACCCGACGGCGGTGGCCTCCCCGGTCGCCGCCAGCATGCTCACGACCTCCACCAGGCGGGCCACCGAGTCCAGCTCGGCGCGGTGGAACGCCGCCCCCTGCGCGCGGCCGACGACCAGGCACAGGGCCGCCTCCTCCAGCGGGACGCAGAGCAGCCCCACCCCGCCGTCGGCCGACACCGCCGCCCTGGGCGGGACGCTCCCCGTCGGGACGAACCCCTCCGGGGCCCGCAGGCTGCGGTGGACCACGTCGGCCCACACGCGCGAGGCGTCGCCGATCCGCCCGGTCGCCACGGTGAGCGCCCAGTCCGCGCCGACCAGGTCGGGCAGCGCGTCCACCAGCGTGGCGAAGGCCCGCACGGGGTCGGCCACGACATAGCGCAGCAGGTCGTAGCCGGGAGTGGAGCCCGGCACCTCACGGGTGCGCCACACCCCCTCCACCGACACCCCGGGGACCGCGGCGAGCCGGTCGCGCACGTCTGCCGTCATGTCGCTCTGCACCTCACCGGACTCCTCCCCCGGCACGGCGCGATCCCCCGGCCAGGCGACCGTGAAGTCGTCCACCGCCCTGCCGCCCTCCCGGCCCAGCACGGTCACCTGATGGATATCGGCCCCGATGGTCCCGAGCACCCTGGTCACCTGCCCGAGCGCTCCCGGCCGGTCGGGCAGTGAAACACGCAACCGCAACAGCATTGGCAATCACCCCTCAATCTGACACCAAACACTGTCGGAGCGATGTTTCAACCTCATTCCAAGCAAATGTCGCCCCCAATTCCCCCACGCCGAGTTGACCCCGCCCGTCCCGCACGGCTCCGCCCGCCGCCGATGCCCGCCACACGAGCGCGTGGGATCGCTCCCAGTCCCGCTCCGCCACCCCCCGGCCCGGCGAGTTCGCACTGGCCGGCGCGTGCTCACGGGGTGGACGGGGCGGGTGGGCCGGCCGCCGGCCGCCGGGGGAGGACACGCAGGGGCGTTTATAGATTTGTGGAGGTATTTCTGAATCGGGACGTGTGTGGCGGTATTTGTTAGAGCGGTGAATGTTGGGGGGTGGCATTCGGGCCGCCGCCCGGTACGATCATGATCCCGGCGCGCACGGTCGCCGCGGCCGGCCCAGCGAAGGGCGGCGGCCCGGTGTTCCGCGCGGGAAGCGCCCGAAGGAGACGGCGTTGAAGTCCCTGCGGATCTGGCTGATCGTCCTGACCGCCCTGGTGGCCGTCACCGCCACCGTCACGGCCCTTTGGGGGCGCCCCGGATCGGGGTCCGGCACGGAGCGGGCGGAGGTCGCCGCGGAACGCGCGGGGCCGCGGATCGTGGACCGGATCGCGACCGGGCAACGGGGGCATGACCTCACCGTGGAGTCCCCCGCGCTCGGCCGGACGGCCTCCGTGCGGGTCCTGCTGCCGTCCGGGTGGCGCCCCGGCTCCGGGCCCTGGCCGGTCCTGTACCTGCTGCACGGCTGCTGTCAGAGCGGATACGCGGGCTGGGCGGAGGAGGGCGGCGCGGAACGGCTCACCTCGGGCCTCCCGATGATCGTGGTCATGCCCGAGGGCGGGCGGGTCGGGTTCTACTCCGACTGGCGCGACGGCCCCGCCTGGGAGACCTTCCACATCAGGGAGCTGATCCCGCTGATGGAGGCGGAGTTCGGGGCGGGGAGGCGGCGCGCCGTCGCCGGGTTCTCGATGGGCGGGCTGGGCGCGATCGGCTACGCCGCCCGGCATCCGGGCACCTTCCAGGCCGCAGCGGCCTACTCGGGGGTGCTCGACACCACCGGCGACCGCGCGGCCGTACGCGATCTGGTCAGCAGCAACGGCGAGGACCCCGCCGCGCTGTGGGGCGACCTCACGGCCGACGACCGCCAGTGGGACGAGCACAATCCCACGGTGCTGGCCGAGCGCCTGCGCGGCATGAAGGTGTACGTCTCCTCGGGGAACGGCGAACCGGGGCCCCTCGACCCGCCCGGCACGACCGCCGACTACGAGGGCGCGATGCTGGCCCAGTCGAAGACGTTCGTCGGGCGAGCCCGCGACCACGGCGCGAAGGTCACCACCGACTTCTACGGACCCGGCACGCATACCTGGCCGTACTGGGAACGGGCCCTGCAACGGTCGCTTCCCCTACTCCGCGCAGCAATCGGCGCGTAAGCCACCACTTACGACATCAAGGTGTTTTTCGGAATTGGGCCTTAATGAAAAGGTTCTTTACTATTAACCTGGTGACGTGGACTTAGAAGTACGGCACCTACGTGCGATCTGTGCGATAGCCGACTGCGGAAGCATCTCCAAGGCCGCGGTCCACCTGCGAACGTCGCAGCCCGCTCTGGCGGCTCAGTTACGCAGGATCGAGCGGATGTTCGGCGGCCCGCTCTTCGAGCGCGGACGAGAAGGAGCGCGCCCGACGCCCCTGGGCGCCTGGGTGCTCCTGCGCTCCCGCTCGATCCTCCCGGCGTTCGACGAACTCCAGAGGGACGGCCGCCGCTACACCGGGCAGACCTCCATCCGGGTGGGCTGCGCTCCCACCCGCTTGGCCATCCATGTGTCCGAGTGCCTGCACCGGCTCGCCGGCGGCACCCGGGTCGCGATGCGGACCGAGGAGGCCGTGGACGTCCTGCCGGAACTGCTGGAGTCGGAACGCCTCGAACTGGCCGTGCTCCCGGACTATCCGGGGCACGAACTCGCCCCGCGCCCCGGCGTGGCCTACTCGGTGATCGCGGTTGAGCCCATGTTCGTCGGGCTGACCGCGTCGCACCCCCTCGCCGCGCGCGAGGAGGTCGAGCTGGCCGACCTGGCGGACGACGAGTGGTCGCTGCCCGCGGTGGTCGAGAACGGCCATCGCGAGCACTTCCTGGCCGCCTGCGCCGTCAAGGGGTTCTCCCCTGTCATCTCCTACTCGCTGCACACCAGTGTGGCTCTGGGGATGATCGCGGCCGGGCGCTGCGTCGGGATGTTCCAGGCGACCAGCAGGGAGTCTCCGGGCATAGCCATCCGGCCGGTCGCGGGCACGCCACTGCGGCACCGGCACGTCCTCGGGTGGACGGAGCACGGCCCCATGGCCGGTTTCGCCGCGGACCTGGTGCGCAGCGTCACCCAGGCGTACTGGGCCGACGCCCTGAACGCCCCGATCTACGCGTCGTGGCTGAAGCGGCACGGACCGCTGCCGCAGCCCGCCTACAACGCGGCCCTGAGCGTCCCATAGCGCGGGGCTATACGGGACCTCCCGCATAGCCCCATGTTATGGAAAGTTGTGGGGTTACTACTCCAAGGCGGTGAGTGCGAGCCTGGGCGGCACCCGGCCGGGCTCCTTCTCACCCCCCAAGGAGCCATGTGTGAACCCCAAGCTCAGGCTGGGCGGCGTCGCGTTACTCTCGTCCGTCGCCCTGACCGTGTCGTCGCTGTCCGCGCCAACGTGGGCGTCGGACTCCGCGGCCACCGAGCGTGCCCAGCAGGCCCCGAAGGCGGCACAACAAGCCGTTCAGGGTGCCCAGACGGGCCTCGTGACCGCTGATCCCAAGCAGCGCGCCAAGGCGCTGTCGAGCGCCGAGAACGCGCTCACGAGTTTCGCCAAGCAGCTCAAGACCGATAAGGCCGATGAGTTCGAGCTGGAACGGGCCATCACCGGTACCCGTGGCGTGCAGTACCTGACCTATAAGCGACTGCACAAGGGTCTGCCGGTATATGGCGGCGACGTCATCGTCAGCACCGACGTGAGCGGGCAGGTCGTCCACGACGTGACCACCGGCCAGCGCTCAGAGCTGGACGTGCCGTCCACCACCCGGATCACCGCCGACGCGGCCGCCAAGACCGCGCGCGCGCTGCTGGCCAAGGTCGAGACCGTCGCCACGCCCAAGCTGGTGGTCAACGCCGCGCTCAAGAAGCCCGCGCTGACCTGGGAGGTCGTGGTCACCGGCCAGACCAAGAAGGCTCCGAGCGTGCTGCACGTCTACGTCGACGCCGTCAACGGCAAGGTCGTCGACTCCTACGACGACGTGCGCGCCGGCACCGGCAACAGCTACTACAACGGCAACCCGGTGTCGATCACCACTTCCGGGTCTGGCAGCTCCTACTCGATGACCGACAACTCCCGGCCCGGCCTCCGCTGCGGCGGCCAGAACGGCTCGGCGTTCACCGGCACCGACGACAACTGGGGTAACGGCTCGGGCACCAACCAGGAAACCGCCTGCGTGGACGCGATGTTCGGCGCGCAGAAGGAATGGGACATGCTCCGCACCTGGCTGAACCGCAACGGGTTCAACGGCTCGGGCGGCGCCTTCCCCATCCGCGTCGGCCTCAACCAGGCGAACGCCTTCTGGAACGGCTCCTACACCAACTTCGGCCGCAACTCCGCCAGCACCCAGCAGGCCGTCGCGATGGACGTGGTGGGCCACGAGTTCGGCCACGCCATCTTCCAGTTCTCCGGTAGCGGCGGCGCCGGGTCGGGCAACGAGGCCGGCGGCCTGAACGAGTCCACCGGTGACATCTTCGGCACGCTGACCGAATTCTACGTCAACCACCCCGCCAACCTCGACCCGCCGGACTACCTGGTCGGCGAGGAGATCAACCTGGTCGGGTCCGGCGAGATCCGGAACATGTACAACCCGCAGGCCGAGGGACACCCGAACTGCTACAGCAGCTCGATCCCCAGGACCGAGGTCCACGCCGCGGCGGGCCCGCAGAACCACTGGTTCTACCTGCTGGCCGAGGGCACCAACCCGCCCGGCAAGCCGTCCAGCTCGGTCTGCGCCGGCCCCTCGTCGCTGACCGGCATCGGCATCCAGAAGGCCGGCCAGATCTTCATGGGCGGTCTCAACCTGAAGACCACCCCGTGGACTCATGCCAAGGCGCGCGTCGCCACGCTGAACGCCGCCAAGTCGCTGTTCCCCGGTAGCTGCACCGAGTTCGACGCGGTGAAGGCCGCCTGGACCGCAGTGCAGGTCCCGGCGAGCGGCGACCCGACCTGCACTTCGCAGGACAACAACTTCTCGGTCAGCCTCAACCCGACCTCGGGAAGCGTCAACGCGGGCGAGGCCGCGCAGACCACGCTGAGCACCACGGTCACCGCCGGCAGCGCGCAGTCGATCACGCTGGGCACCACCGGCAACCTGCCCACCGGCGTCTCGGTCAGCTTCTCCCCCGCCACCATCCAGTCGGGCCAGTCCTCGACGGTGCGGGTGAGCACGACCTCCGGCACGCCGAACGGCACGCACAACATCCGGATCCTCGCCGACGGCGCGTCCGTCGACAAGGAGGCGTCCTTCTCGCTGCAGGTGAGCACGGTCCAGCAGAACGACTTCTCGGTCAGCCTCAACCCGACCTCGGCCACCGTCGAGCGGGGCGCGGCCGCCCAGACCATGCTGACCACCACGGTCACCAACGGCAGCGCGCAGTCGATCAGCCTGGGCACCACGGGCAACCTGCCCACCGGTGTCGCGGTGACCTTCAGCCCGGCCGGCATCCAGTCGGGCCAGTCCTCGACCGTGCGGCTGACCACGGCGGCCAACACGCCGGCCGGTACGCACAACATCCGGATCCTCGCCGACGGCGCGTCCGTCGACAAGGAGACGTCCTTCTCGCTGCAGGTCAACGGCGGCGGCGGTGACAACAAGGCCCCGGACATCGCGGTGGCCAACGTGAGCGCGCACCTGAACCAGCTCCAGTCCATCGCCTCCCAGAACGGCGGCACCCGGGTGTCGGGCGGCAACGGCTACAACGCCTCGCTGAACTACATCAAGGGCCGGCTGGACTCCGCGGGCTACCAGACGCGCATTCAGAACTTCACCTACGGCGGCCAGCAGCACTCCAACCTGATCGCCGACTGGCCCGGTGGCCCCGCCAACCAGACCGTCATGGCGGGCGCGCACCTGGACAGCGTCAGCGCCGGACCGGGCATCAACGACAACGGCAGCGGCTCGGCCGGTCTGCTGGAGGTGGCGCTCGCCCTGGCGGCGAAGAACCCCACCATGGAGAAGCACGTCCGCTTCGGCTGGTGGGGCGCGGAGGAGGCCGGCCTGCGCGGCTCGACCTACTACGTGCAGAACGGCGGAGCGTCCGGAGTCCAGGCCTACCTGAACTTCGACATGATCGCCTCGCCGAACCCGGGCTACTTCGTCTACGACGACACCCCGAGCATCCAGAAGCTGTTCAACGATTTCTACGCCTCGATCGGCGTGCCGACCGAGATCGAGACCGAGGGTGACGGCCGCAGCGACCACGCTCCGTTCAAGAACGCGGGCGTCCCTGTCGGCGGTGTCTTCACCGGCGCCTCGAACACCAAGAGCCAGGCGCAGGCCACCAAGTGGGGCGGCACCGCGGGTCAGGCCTTCGACCGCTGCTACCACTCCGCGTGCGACACCTACCCGAGCAACATCAACACGACGGCGCTCGACCGCAACAGCGACGTGATCGCCGTGGTGCTGTGGGCCCTGGCCGTGGGCGACGGCCCCGAGCCGCCCAGGGACGACTACTCCATCTCCGCCAGCCCGTCCTCGGGCTCGGTCGATGCGGGGCAGTCCGCCACCACGACCCTCAGCACGACCGTGACGTCGGGCAGCGCCCAGGCCATCTCCCTCTCCGCCGGGACCCTCCCCGCGGGTGTGACGGTGTCCTTCAGCCCGGCCAACATCCAGTCCGGTCAGTCGTCGTCGGTGACGATCTCCACTTCGGCCGACACGCCGAAGACCACCCACACGATCAGCCTCAACGCCGACGGCGTCTCGGCCGATCGCTCCACCTCCTTCAGCCTGACCGTGGGCGGAGACGGCGGAGAGACCACCTGGGCCGAGTGGACTCCGTACACCGCGGGCCAGATAGTGACCTACCAGGGCGTCTCCTACCGGTGCATTCAGGCGCACACCTCGCTGCCTGGATGGGAGCCGCCGAACGTACCGGCCCTGTGGGGTCGCGTCTAGTCCTCATCTGACCGGTACGGTTTACGCCCCGTCCGCACCAGCCCCATCGGGGGGTGGACGGGGCGTAAGCATGTCCGGGAACGGCCTTCCGGCGGCACGCAAAGTTAACAGGAGCGATGCGGGGCGTTCAGCTCGCAAACCCCCGCACGGTCACCCTCGTGGCTAGTTTCGGAGCACCCCCGGCCCAGGAAATCTCCGCTACGCCGACACCCATTCCACGAGGAGTTCATCTTGCGAGTACTGGCCGTTGTCCCCGCCCGCGGCGGCTCTGCGGGCGTACCGCTCAAGAACCTGGCCAGGGTCGGCGGCATGCCGCTCGTCGGCCGCGCCGTACGCGCCTGTGTGCGGGCCGAGCTGGTGGACGAGGTCGTTGTGAGCACGGACCACACGGAGATCGCGGAGGCGGCCGCGGACGCGGGCGCGGAGGTCGTCCGGCGCCCGGCCGAGCTGAGCGGCGCCACCGCCTCCAGCGAGTCGGCCGTCCTGCACGCCCTGGACGCCCGCGCCGCCGAGGGTCACGAGGAGCCCGAGATCGTCGTCCTGGTCCAGTGCACCAGCGCGTTCATCGACCCGGCCCACCTGGACGCCGCGATCGGCAAGGTCCTGGACGGCAGCGCCGACGCGGTCTTTTCCGGCGCCGAGACGCACGAGTTCCTGTGGAGCACCACGGGCGCGGGCGTCAACCACGACCCCTCGGTGCGCCCCCGCCGCCAGGACCGCGAGCCGCAGTTCCGCGAGACCGGCGCCTTCTACGTGATGCGCACGGCGGGTCTGCGCGAGCACGGCCACCGCTTCTTCGGCAAGGTCGCCGTGCAGCGGGTGCCCGCGGGGCACGCCATCGAGGTGGACGACGCCGACGACCTTGAGATCGTGCGCGCGCTGGCCCCGTTCGTGGACAGCCCCGAGCCGCTCGACGTCGACGCCGTGATCACCGACTTCGACGGCGTGCACACCGACGACCGCGCCTACGTGGACCAGGACGGCCGCGAGATGGTCGCGGTCAGCCGGTCCGACGGCATGGGCATCGCGCTGCTGCGCCGCTCGGGCGTCAAGCTGCTGGTGATGTCCACCGAGCACAACCCGGTGGTCGCCGCCCGCGCTCGCAAGCTCGGCGTGCCGGTGCTGCAGGGCCTGGCCGACAAGCGGACCGTGCTGCGCGACTGGCTGTCCATCGAGGGGCTCGACCCGGCGCGGGTCGCCTATGTCGGCAACGACGTCAACGACCTGGGCCCGATGGGCGAGGTCGGCTGGCCGATCGCGGTGCCGGACGCGCACCCCAGGGTGCGGGCCGCCGCGCGGGTGGTGCTCACCCGGGCGGGCGGGGCGGGCGCCGTGCGCGAGCTGTGCGACCGGGTGCTGGCCGCGCGGCCCGACCTGGACCCCGTGCCCACGGCCGCGCCCGTGTCGGAGCGCGTCGTGGAGCCGGTTCCCGCCGAGGTGGTGATCGGCGACATCCCGGTGGGCGCCGGCCGTCCGGTGTACATGATCGGTGAGATCGGCATCAACCACAACGGCGACCTGGACATCGCGCGGCGGCTCATCGACGTGGCCGCCGACGCCGGCTGCCAGGCGGTGAAGTTCCAGAAGCGCACCCCGGAGATCTGCGTGCCGCTGGAGCAGCGCGACCAGATCCGGCAGACTCCGTGGGGCGAGATGACCTACATGGAGTACAAGCTGCGCACCGAGTTCGGCGTGGACGAGTACCGGCAGATCGCCAAGTACTGCGCCGAGCGCGGGCTGCAGTGGTTCGCCTCGCCGTGGGACGTCCCCTCGGTCGAGTTCCTGGAGCGGATGGACGTGGTGACCCACAAGGTCGCCTCGGCGTGCGTGACCGACCTGGAGCTGCTGCGCGCGCTGGCGGACACCGGCAAGCCGGTGATTCTGTCCACCGGGATGTCCACGCTGTCCGAGATCGACCGGGCGGTGGAGGTCCTCGGCACCTCGCGGCTGGTGCTGATGCACTCCACGTCCACCTACCCCCTCCCCCCGGAGGAGGCGAACCTGCGGACCATCGTCACCCTTCAGGAGCGGTACGGCGTGCCGGTGGGCTACTCCGGCCACGAGCGCGGCCTGCAGATCTCGCTGGCCGCGGTGACCCTCGGCGCGGTCGCGGTGGAGCGCCACATCACCCTGGACCGCACGATGTGGGGTTCGGACCACGCGGCCTCCCTGGAGCCCGCCGGGCTGGAGCACCTGGTCCGCGACATCCGCATCATCGAGACGGCCCTCGGGGACGGCGTCAAGCGTGTGTTCCCCGGTGAGGAGGCTCCCAAGGCCCGTCTACGCCGGGTCACCGTGTGAGCGGGCCCGCCCGCGCGTCCACCTTCCGCCTCGACCACGGCCAGCGCCGAGAAGGACAGTCTTGATCACCCTCTCCGTCATCGTGCCCATTCGCGACGGAGAGGCGTACCTCGCCGACGCGCTCACGTCGCTGATCAGGAACGCCCGGCCGGATTTCGAGTTCATCGTGGTCGACGACGGCTCGGTGGACGGCACCGGCTCGATCATCGACGACTTCCGCGGCGACCTGCCGGGCATGTCGGTGCTGCGCAACCCCAGCCCCGTCGGGCTGGCCGACGCGCGCAACCTCGGGTTATCGCTGGCCTCCGGCCGGTACGTGACGTTCATGGACGGCGACGACTGGGTCGCCCCCGGCTACCTGGCCGACCTCGTGTCGGCCATCGAGGGGCTCGGCTGCGACTTCGTCCGGGTGGACCACGTACAGGCCGAGGGCCGCAAACGGGTGATCCACCGGGTGCCGAGGGCCAGGCGCGGTGTGGTGTTCGACCCTCGCGAGGCGATCCTGCCCGTGGACGCCAAGTCCATGGTCGACTACCCCTACGCCTGGGCCGGGATCTACCGCCGCGACCTCGGCGACCTGCTCACCTTCCCCGGGCACCTGCACACCGCGGAGGACCGGCCGTGGATCTGGCGGCTGCACCGCCAGGCCCGGTCGTGCTCCGTGGTGTCGCTGCACGGCCTGTTCTACCGCCGCATGGTGCCCGGGTCGCTGACCCAGGTCGGCGACGAGCGGCAGCTCCACTTCTTCGACGCCTTCGACCTGATCTTCAAGGACCTCGCCGAGGACCGCCGTTTCCTGCCCAAGGCGGTGCGCATGATGTGCGCGCTGCTGGCCCACCACCTGGAACTGCTCGACCGGTTCACCCCGGAGCTACGCGCCAGATTCGTCGCGTGCGGCGCGGACGCGTTGCGACGGCTCCCCGAAGACCTGCTCGCCGAGACGTTTTCCCATCTGGAGGCGGAGCGGGAGGAGGCGCTGCGCGCGCTGGCCCCCGAGACGCCCCGCCTCCCGCCAGCCAGATACCGGCCCGCCATGGAGGACGCATGATCCAGCTCTTCTACGCCTCGACCCTGTTCGGGGCCATGACGCTGGCGGCCGCCTTGGACGCGGGGAAGTTCGGGGAGCGCACGGGGCGGCGGGTCCTGCTGGTCTCCAACAACGCGGCCATCCCGGAGATCGCCGCCCCACTGGACGAGACCCCCGGCTTCGCCGCCCTGCGCGACCGGTTCGACGAGATCCGGTCGTGGAACGAGCTGGTGTCGCCGCTGCACCCGTCGGACTGGAAGGCCCGGGTCATCGAGGTCCCGATGCTGGGCCGGCTGATCGCCTCCCATCTCGAACTGGGCGACGGGCCGGCGGAGCTGGTGGTCGAGTCGCTGGCGGTACCGCCCGCGCGGACCATCGCCGGGCTGGTGCGGGAGTGCCCGATCACGGTCTACTCCGACGGGCTGATGAGCTACGGCCCCACCCGCAACCCACTGCCGCTGGAGATCTCCGGACGGCTGACGAGGCTGCTGCACCTCGACCTGGTGCCCGGCCTGTCGCCGCTGCTGCTCGGCGAGCACGACGTGCCCGCCGAGCCGCTGCCCGGCCCCGCGTTCACCTCGGTGGTGGACCAGGTGGCCGGGGCCTGCGCGATGGACGTCGAGGGCGACGCCGTGATCCTCGGCCAGTACCTGTCCGCGCTGGACATCGTGACCGCCGAGGAGGAGGCCGAGCTGCACGCCTCGATGCTGCGCGGGCTGGTGGCGCGGGGCCATGACCAGGTGGTCTTCAAGCCGCATCCGGCGGCGGGCCGCCGCCACGCCCAGCAGCTCCGGCAGACCGCCGAGGACCTGGGCGTACGGCTGACGGTGGCAGGGGAGGCGGTCCCGGCGGAGGCGTTGTTCGCCGCGCTGCGGCCCTCGATCGTGGTGGGGTGCTTCTCCACCGCGCTCTCCACGGCGGCGCGCTACTTCGGGCTGCCGGTGGCCACGGTGGGCGCGGAACTGGTCCTTGAACGGCTCGCGCCCTACGAGAACAGCAACCGGATCCCGATCACGATCATCGACGCCACCGTGCCAAGGATGAACCCCGACGGGACGCTCACCGACGCGCCGTTCTCTGGGCGCGACATCACATCGCTGATCCACGCGGTCGGGTACTGCATGCAGAGCACGATCCTGCCGGGGCTCAGGGAGACCGCCGCCGCCTACGTGGCCGAGGCCGGGCCCGCGCGCTACTTCAAACGGCAGCGCCTGGCCGCGCTCGACCTGGCACGCGACGAAGCGGGAGGCGGTCCGGCGGGCACGCTGGCCCGGCTGCGCCGCAAGCTGGCCCGCGCTCTGCCCTGAGACCGGCCGCCGTGGCGGCCGGTCTCCTCCATGATCCGGCGGGCGATCAGCCGATCGCCTTGAGGTAGCGGCGCACCCGGCGCTTGGCGCGATAGCCGACCCGCAGCATGGCGGGGGGCACCTCGACGCGCATCCGCGCCCGGCGGCGGGCCGCGAGATCCTGCGGGCCACGCAGCAGCGACCGCGCGGGCGCGAGGCTCCCCGCGCGGGCCTCGCCGGCCAGTTCCCGTAACCGGATCTGCCAGTCGGCACCGGACTCGTCGTGGAAGTAGTTGGCCTCGCACCACTCCTGGTCAGGGGTGCGGAAGACCCCTTTGGCGAGATCCTCCAGGGTGCCCAGGCAGCCGCTGCCCTCGAACACCATGTTGATCATCTCCGCGCTGACGCCGAAGTCCTCCAGCACCAGCAGCGGCACCGATCCGGCGATCGCCTCCAGCGCCGCGGTCGAGCTGACCGTGACGAAACCAGTGGAACGTGACAGGTGCTCATGCATGGGACCGACGGCGAACCTCACCGAACCACCGCGGACACGCCCTTCGGCGGATAGATCCATCCACAGCCGCTCGTAGTGGTAGCGCTCGTTGTGGGTCTGCCGCTCGGTGTCGCGCGCGCGCAGCTTGACGACCACGTCGAGGTCGTGCCGCCGCTCCCCCAGCTCGGCCAGGGCCAGCAGGATCATCTCCCGCTCCTCCCGGCGCCTGGGCACCTTGGCCTGGGTAGCGAACACGACGCGGTCGCGGGGCGGCGCGTCGGGGAGGGCCGTGCCGGCGTCGGCGTGGACCAGGAAGGGCAGCCTGGCCAGGCCGACCTGGCCGCCGCCGCCCAGTTCGTCGCGCAGCGCGGAGAACTCGGCCACCTCGCGGGTGCTGTGCACCACGAACAGGTCACAGCCACTGCGGAAGCGCCACGCCTTCTCGGTGGCGGGGACGGAGATGCCGGGCAGGCCGGAGACGAGGAGGGGGCGGGGGCGCAGGCCGTCCAGGATCTCGGCGGCCAGCACGTCGACCACGGGGCCGGTGCAGGCCAGCAGGATCGCGTCCGGCTGGAACCGCTCGGCCAGGCGGCGCAGACGGCGGGCGCTGAGCACCTCGGGAGGTTCGGCACCGGGGGTGGCGGCCCTGGTGCCCGCCACGGCGGCGGCGATCTGCTCCGAGGAGGGCGCGATCGGGGTCCTGATCACCGCGAGGCGCTCCTCGTCACCTGGTGGAAGCCCGTCCAGCAGGCACGCGGCCCACTTCAGATACGAGTCCGAGTCGGCCACCGCCAGGACTTTCAAGATGTGACTCCAATGTCGCGATTACCCAGATGGTCGTGATGAGCGAACATTTGCAGGTGGGACCGGAGTGACGGCGCGGCATCGGCCGTCCACCAGGCGTCGGGCACGTCGACCGTCTCGACCGGCACGCCGCGTGCCGACAGCAGCACGCGCAGCGACGTGACGGCGGTGGAGGGCAGGCTCAGCACCCGCTGGTCCGGCGAGAGGCCGCGCAGCGTGATCTCCGCGGGCGCGCCGCCGTCGTAGACGTGCACGCCCGGCTGCTCCCGGACCAGATCGAGGTCGCGCGGATCTTCCCGGCGGTGGGGGAAGTAGGCGACGGGCCCGCAGGAGCCCAGCCGGGCCAGCCAGAGCAGGTACGGGTCGCGGTGGATCAGCCCGTTGCGCACCAGGGACGTGCCGAGCACGACCGTGCGCTCCGAGGGGCGCGAGCGATCGGCGGGTTGCGAGCGCAACCAGGGAAAGTCGTGGGTCACCAGGGCGGCGCCGGTCGCGCGGACGTCGGCGGCCAGTTCGCTTGGCACCGGCAGCGCGGTGAACACCACCAGCCTGCCGCTCCGGGCGGCCAGCCGCAGCCGCAGGCCGGCCGCGGCTCCCAGCGCGGTGCGCGCGGCGCCGCGCAGCGCTCCCCCGCCGGTGTCCCTGGCGCGCAGCAGCGGGGTCCAGGGACGGCCCGCGAGCAGTTCGAGCAGGCGAATGGTCGCCAGGCCGTCGTCCACGATGACCACCCGACAGGCCCCGCCGGTCAGCAGGCGGAGCTGGACCTTGCCGGAGAAGGCGTCGCCCAGCACCCAGGTGGTCCGGCGCCCTGGCCTGGGGATTTCGCTCTGAGCGGAATCGATCACGGAATGAACGGGCAGGCCCAGGTGGTTGAGCTCTCTACACGTGGAGACAAGTGCGGGCAGCTTCGCCCTCGGCACGATCCGCGTCTCGCTCCCGAGCAGGCCGGAATGGTGGGCCTCCACGGCGCAGAGCATCTGCAGCGGTGACTCCACCCAGGCCACGGCCGACCCCTGCTCCCGCGCGTGGCGCCGCCGACCGTCCTCCACGCCGGGTGATGACCCGTTCACGACGCCCCAACCCTAGCCACGGCGGCTTAAGGGCTCCGGAAGCCTCGATGAACAGCGGGATACGAAGGCCCCAGCAAAGTTACCCTTTGCCCGATTTGCCCTCGCATGTCACCATGTATTACCTTTCACGGAGTTTCGGCAGGACTACCCCTGCGTCGCAGGTCAGAGCCTTGCCGGGACATTACAAAACAGAAAGCGTCCAAGGATCAGGCGGGACCCCCTCCCGCCGGGACGCGACCGCCGAGTCCGCGAGAGCGGAGCCGGGGACCCATCTCTCCCCATGGGGTGAATCGGCAGTGCCGTCTTCGGGCGGCCAGCCGTAGGGCCGACTTCCAGGCCCGAACCCGTCAGCTAACCCGGTAGGCGGCATGGAAGTAAGGAGATCCCCCTTATGTCCCTTAACCGGATCGCCCGTGTCACCAAGACCCGACTGATCGGCGCCGCGCTGGGCACCTCCATCTTCGCCGGAGCCCTGGCCGGAATGCCGGCGGCACACGCCGACACCCCCGCCGACACCCGGGCCGCAGCGCCCCAGAGCGACCAGGCCGTCTCGTCCGTCAAGGCACAGGACCTCATCAACCTGGCTCTGCAGCAGGTGGGCATCAGCGAGAACAGCGCCGGTGGCGGCACGAAGTTCCACGAGTGGTACATGGCCTCGGATCGCGCCAAGGAAACCGTCGCGCGGGACGGCGGCAACGTCACCGCATACGCCAACGCCCCCTGGTGCGCCATGTTCGTCTCTTGGGTCGGCGACTCGCTGGGCCTCCGCCCCACCCTCGGGTGGGACGCCTACACCGTGACCCACGCCAAGTGGTTCACCGAGCAGGGCCGCTGGGGCACCACTCCCAAGCCCGGCGCCGTCGTGTTCTTCGACTGGAACGGCGGCAAGAGCGTCAACGGCATCGACCACGTCGGCTTCGTCATGCAGGACAACGGAGACGGCACCATCAAGACCGTCGAGGGCAACACCGGGAACGGCAAGGTCGAGGTTCGTACCCGTCCCACCAGCCAGGTGGTCGGCTACGGCTACCCGCAGTACGCCGCCTGACCCTCCCCCGCCATAGGGCCCCTTCTCACGCCTCTCTCAGAGGCCCTCAGGGTTCCACCACCCTTCGGAACCCTCCCCCGATCCCCCACGGCCCCGCGTCCACCACCCAACGGACGCGGGGCCGCTCCCATCTCCGACGCCTCTCCGAGGCCGATACATCCCCAGCCTCGGTCTTCTTGAGCACTTTACGTAATGTTAACATTACTCTACGTATCGTTGCCGAGGAGGTCGTCACTGTGCTCAGCAGCCCCCGCCCGCGGGTCCGCGGCGTCGTCACCACCGCGGCCGCCGCCCTCGCCACCGCCTCACTCGCCGCCGCCATCCCCGCCAAGACCAAGGCCCCCCGCTCGATGCTCGGCATCACCCGATACGACTTCGTCGGCGAGACCGCCCGGCACTGGTCGCTGTTCTGCGACCCTGACGGCGGAACCCACCCCGACGCCCGCCGGGCCTGCGACGACCTGCGGGCCGTCGGCGGCGACCTGGGCGTGCTGCGCGCCGGTTACCGCACGGTCCGTTGCATCGGCGGCCTGACCCCCGTGCGCATCGAGATCCAGGGAAGCTGGGAGGGGCGCCTGGTCGGCTTCAGCGCCAGTTACCCCAACGCCAACTGCGCCCCCGACACCCCCCGCCCCCACACCACCGTCGTCCCCGGCTGAACCACCCGTTCCCAAATTGGAACGATCCATATGCGGGCTCGGCCGGCGGGTGCGAGCATCGTCGGACCGATCTGGGAGGTGGACACCATGAGCGAACCCGCGGTCAGGCCGAACGAGACGACGGTGCCGATCATGCCGTGCGCGTCGGTGGACGAGACCCTGGCGTTCTACGGGGCGCTGGGCTTCGAGACCACCTACGAGCAGCGCAGGCCCTACGTGTACCTGGCGCTGCGGCTGAGCGGATTCGAACTGCACTTCGGCCCCGCGCCCAAGGACCTCGATCCCTCCCGCGAGCACTCGGGAGGCTGCATGGTCCAGGTGGACGCGGTGGCCCCGTACCACGCGGCGTTCGTCGCGGCGATGCGCGCGGCCCACGGCAAGGTGCTGAGCTCCGGCCTGCCGCGGATCACCCGCTACCGGCCGGGGGCCTCGCGGTTCACGCTGATCGACCCGTCTGGCAACTCGATCCTTTTCGTCCAGCGCGACGAACCGATGGAACTGGAGTACGGTGGGTCGAAGAGCCTGACCGGCCTGGCCAAGGCCCTCGACAACGCCCGGATCCTGCGCGAGTTCAAGGACGACGACCTCCAGGCGTTCCGCGCGCTCAAGTCCGCCCTGCGCCGCCATGGCCCGGCCGCCCCGGCCGTCGAGCGCGGCATCGCCCTGTGCCACCTCATCGACCTGGCCACCGTCCTCGGCGAACCGGTCGCTCCCTGGACGGACGACCTGCGCGCCCTCGACCTCACCCCCGCCGACCGGGAGCGCGTCGAATCGGAACTCGGCCACCTCCCCGGCCTGCGGGAGTGGCTCCCTCTGGAGAAGCGGCCCTAGACCTTCGCCCTGAGGGCTCGCAGGACGGTGTCGTGGGTGTGGTGCGTGCCGGGAGGGGCGGGCACGACGCGCGGGCGGGTCTCGTTGACCAACACGGTCCAGTCGTCGCCGAGCAAGGCGGCGATATCGGCGGGCTGGTAGTAGTCGCCGGGGTCGAAGGGGAGGTCCGGGGGCAGGTCGGCGAGGTCGTGGCCGACGACGAGCAGGGTGCCGCCGGGCGCGACGGCCGACAGCAGGCCGCGCAGCGGGCCGTGGTCCGGGCGGCGCGGGAGCGGGAAGTACTGGACGGACACCAGGTCGAACGAGCCGGCCGGGGGTGGCGTTGCGGTGAGGTCGGCGCGGGCCCAGGAGACACGGCCGGCCGGCTCGGTGGCCGCGGCGGCGGCCCGCGCCAGCGCGGTCGGCGAGATGTCGACGGCGGTGACCTGCCAGCCCCGCCCGGCCAGCCAGAGCGCGTCCCCGCCCTCGCCGCACCCCACGTCCAGTGCCTGCCCCGGCGCCAGGCCGGTCACCTCGGCGACGAGCACCCCGTTGGGGTCACCGCTGAAGAGCTGCTCCTGAGCGCGGTATTTGTCTTCCCAGAACTGTGCGTCCATCGTCGTTCCTCGGGGTGGTGGGGATGGTCGCTCCAACCTGCCCCATCCCCGTGACCCGGCGCAAAGTTCTTTGCGGGAACGGCAAATCCGGTGCCGTGCCTCCGTTCGTGGTCGTCGTGCGTCGATGGACGGGATGCCGCGTGCCCGCCGGGAGCGGCGGGCACGCGGCGCAGGCGGCGGATCGGCGGGATCAGCAGGAGCGCGCTCATCACGGCGACGGACGTGACCGCCGAGCCGACCATGAAATCGCGGGGGGCGACGACCGTGGTGACCGGGCCCGCCAGGGCCTGGCCGACGGCCATGCCCGCGACCGAGCCCGCGATCTCGTAGGCCGTGACCCGGTTGAGCACGTCCGGCGCGACCTGGGTCTGCACGCTGGTGGACCACATCACCGACCAGAACGCCATGGCCGCGCCCGCGAACACGTGCGCCGCCATCAGGCCGGGCAGCGGCGCGCCGAGCGCCACCAGCAACGGCATCGGCGCGTACCCGGCCAGGGCCACCGCCCCCGCCGCGAGCGGCCGTTCGGGCCGGAACCTGATCGCGAGCAGCCCGCCGAGCACCGTGCCGAGGCCGAGCGCCGCCATCACCCAGCCGTAGTCGGCCCCGATGAGCTGCGACGACAGCGGAATGTAGGGCCCGACCACCAGCACGCCCCAGAACACCCAGACCAGGATCACCGACCACATCCAGGTCCTGGCGCGGAACTCCCGCCAGCCGTGCCGCAGGTCGGACAGCATGCTCGACCGCGCCTTGCGAGCCGGTCCCGACACCCGGACGAACACCAGGCACAGGCCGCTGATCAGGAACGTCGCGGCGTCCAGGGTGTAGACGAAGGCCGGTCCCGTGACCATCATGAGCACTCCGGCCAGCGCGGGCCCGCCCAGTTGGGTCACCGCGTCGGCGAACTTGAGCGTCGCGTTGGCGCGCTGTGGGTCGCCGGCCACCCGGGGGACCATGCCGTTCACCCCCGGCTGGAACATGGCGGTGGCCACGCCCGTAAGGAAGGACGTGGTCAGCAGCAGGGCGAACGACGGGGTGCCGGTGAAGAAGGCGAAGGCCACGGCGCCCTGGGTGAGGACGCGCACCAGGTCGGCGCCGATCATCATCGCGCGGGCGCCCAGGCGGTCGGCGAACACTCCGCCGAATAGGATGAACAGCACGAACGACCCGGTCCACAGGGCGAGGACGTAGCCGACCCCGGCGATGCCGTACAGGCGTCCGACGGCGAGCGCGACGGCGACGGGCATCATGGCGTCGCCGAGGAGCGAGACCGCTCGCGCGCCGAAGTAGAAGGTGAAGTTCCTTGTCCAAAGCGAGGTCACTCGCTCAATTGTGGATATATCTCCATTTGGTGGCAGGTGTCGCACATGACATCCTGAGGTACTTTTGCGCCATGAAGCACCGTGTGGTGGCCGTGGTCGGCCCGCTCCAGGAGTTGTATCCCGTGACCTCGGCCGCCGCCGTGTTCGGCTACCACGGCCCGGACATCCCACGGCACTACGACTTCCGGCTCTGCTCTGAGCACCCCGGCACGCTCACCACCACCCTGGGCGTCCCCGTCGAGGTGAAGCACGGCCTGGACGCCCTGGCCGACGCCGACACCGTGATCATCGCGGGCTGGTCGGTCGGCCCGACGCCCGAGGTCCTGGACGCCGTCCGGGACGTCCACGACCGGGGCGGGCGCGTCGTCGGCGTCTGCGCGGGCATCCTGGTGCCCGCCGCCCTCGGCCTGCTCGACGGCCGCCGCGCCTCCGTGCACTGGGAGCTGGCCGCCGAGGTCGCCGCGCGCTACCCGCGCGTCCGCCTGGACGACACGGTCATCTACGTGGACAACGGCGACGTGGCCACCGCGGGCGCGTCCGCCGCGACCATGGACCTCTGCCTGCACCAGGTCCTGCAGGAGTTCGGCGCCGCGCACGCCATGCGAATCGGCCGCCAGCTCGCCGCCGGGCCGCACCGGGAGGGCTGCCAGCGGCAGTTCCCGCCGCTGCCCACGACCGGCCCGATGCCCGACTCGCTGGCCCCGCTCCTGGAATGGCTGCTGGCCAACCTCTCCACCCCCATCACCGTGGCTGACATGGCGGCGCGGTCGGGCACCTCGCCCCGCAGCCTCACCCGGCAGTTCGCCGAGCAGCTCGGCGTCCCCCCGGCGCGCTGGCTGCTCGAACGCCGGCTGGCCGCCACCCGGGCGCTGCTGGAGGACACCGACCTGGCCGTCGAGACCATCGCCCAGCGGGTGGGCCTGTCCTCGGCCGTCAACCTGCGCCGCCGCTTCCGCACCGCGCTGCACACGACACCGGCCACCTACCGCCGCGCCTTCCGCTGAGGCCACCCCCCGCACGAGCACCCGTGCGGCCTGCGGGCACGCAGTGGCCGACGTGCTTCGCTACGCGGAGTAACAGTTGGGTTTCAGCGTATTGACGGCCGGTTGCGCATCGTCCACTCTTCGTGGGAGCGCTCCCAAACTCTCGGGGACGGGCGACCACTGGAGAGGGGTCCGGAAGAATGATGATCGACAAGCGACGTGGCAGACTCGCCGCAGCGGCCGCGGTGATGGTCACCGCGCTTGGCGCCACCGCCGCGTGCGGTGGCGGCGAGCCGGCCGCCACCACGGGCGGCGGCTCCGGCGCTCCGGCCGAGAAGATCACCCTCACCCTGCAGACCTTCGGCGGCGGCACCAACTTCGGGTACAAGGCCGCCGTCGAGAAGTGGAACAACGAGCACCCGAACGTCCAGGTCAAGTACAGCAACCTGACCCCCGACTTCGAGAACCAGTACTGGCCGCAGATGCTCAACTGGCTGCAGGCCGGCAAGGGCGCCGGCGACGTCATCGGCATCGACGAGGCGGGCATGGGCCTGGCCAAGGCGCGCCCGCAGTTCTTCACCGATCTCGGCCAGTACGGCCTGCGGTCCCGCCAGGCCGACTTCCCCGCCTGGAAGTGGGAGAACGGCGTCAACACCGAGGGCAAGCTGTTCGCCCTCGGCACCGACGTCGGCGGCATGAGCGTCTGCTACCGCAAGGACCTCTTCGAGAAGGCCGGGCTGCCCAGCGACCGCGCCAAGGTCTCCGAGCTCTGGCCCACCTGGGACGACTTCATCAAGACCGGCCAGGACTTCCAGAAGAAGGTCCCCGACGTCAAGTTCCTCGACGGCCTGAACACCTGGTTCAACGTCGCCCTTTCCCAGGAGACCGCCAAGAACGGCAACGTCTCCTACTACGACAAGCAGAACAACCTGATCGTCGAGACGAACCCGGCGGTCAAGACCGCCTTCGACTTCGCCGTCAAGGTCAACGAGGCGGGCATCTCGGCCAAGCTGCGCAACTTCCAGGACCCCTGGCTGGCCGGCATGCGCAAGGGCGCCTTCGCCACGCTCGGCTGCCCCGGCTGGATGCTGGGCGTCGTGCAGGGCACGGTCACCGAGGACGGCAAGAACCCCGACGCGGGCAAGGGCCAGTGGGACGTCGCCGCCGTGCCGGGTGGCAGCGGCAACTGGGGCGGTTCCTGGCTCGCGGTGCCCAAGCAGACCAAGCACCCCAAGGAGGCCGCCGAGCTGGCCAGTTACCTGACCGGCCCCGAGGCCCAGTTGCTGGCCTTCAAGGAGGGCGGCAACCTGCCGAGCACGATCCCCGCGCAGGAGAGCCCGGAGCTGGCCGGGGCCGAGAACGAGTGGTTCAGCGGCGCGCCGATCGGCGAGATCTTCGGCCCCTCGGTGAAGACCCTGCCCCCGATCTTCCTTGGTGAGAAGCACTCCCAGACCAAGGCGGAGGTCGAGAACGTCATCCTCGGCATGGACGACGGCTCCATCCCGGTGAGCCAGGGCTGGACCAGGTTCATCGGCGAGGCCAAGAAGGTGGCGGACGGCTGAGCCGCCGCCGCGACCGTCACCGGCCCGCCCACCGCGCCGGGCGGGCCGGTGACCACCGCCCCGGCCGGCGCCCACGGGGGCCGTCAGCCGCGATCGCCGAAAGGTAGACCTTCGATGAGCCTCCACGTCGACACCGGACGCCCGGGCGGCGCGCCCGCGCCTCCGGACGCTTCCGGGCCTGGCGGCCGGGAGCCCCGTCGCGGCGGTGGATGGATGGGGCGTTTCGACATTCGGATAACCCCATATTTCCTGATATCGCCGTACTTCCTGTTGTTCGCCGCCTTCGGCATCTTCCCGCTGGTCTTCACCTTCTGGGTCTCCCTGCAGCGGTACGAGCTGGCGGGCGACGCCGAGTTCGCCGGACTCGACAACTACATCAAGCTCATGCAGGACGGCGACTTCTGGAACGCCGTCGTCAACACGGTCGGCATGTTCGTCCTGGCGACCGTCCCGCAGCTCATCCTGGCGCTGATGCTGGCCAACGCGCTGAACAAGCGCGTCAGGTTCCGGCTCTTCTTCCGGATGGGCGTGCTCATCCCGCTCGTCACCTCCGTCGTGGCCGTCGCGGTGGTCTTCACCCAGCTCTACGGCCGCGACTACGGCATGATCAACTGGGTCCTCGGCCGGCTCGGGATCGACCCCGTCATCTGGCAGAACGAGAAGTGGTCCTCCTGGATCGCCATCGCCACCATGGTGGACTGGCGCTGGACCGGCTACAACGCGATCATCTACCTGGCCGCGATGCAGACCATTCCGCGCGACCTCTACGAGGCGGCGGCCATCGACGGCGCCTCCGGGCGGCGGCAGTTCTGGCGGATCACCCTGCCCCTCATGCGCCCCACCATCATCTTCACCGCGTTCGTGTCCACCATCGGCGGGCTCACCCTGTTCGCCGAGCCCGTGCTGTTCGACAACGGGCGGATGAGCGGCGGCAGCACCGGCCAGTACCAGACCGTGGCCATGTACATCTTCGAACAGGGCTTCCGCCAGTTCGAGTACGGCTACGCCGCGGCCGTGGCCTGGATGCTGTTCCTGCTGATCCTGGTCGGCGTGCTCATCAACTACTCACTGGTACGCCGGATTGGGGGCACCCGATGACCACGATCGCGCGGACCCGCCGGTCGTACCGCCGCCCGAGGGACCGGCGCGACTCCTTCGCCGCGACCCCGCTGACCAAGGCGGCCCTGGTCTTCGGCGTGATCCTGTCGATCTTCCCGCTCTACTGGATGGTCGTCATCGCCTCCCGGACCACGGCGCAGGCGGTGGACGTGCCGCCGCCGCTGCTGCCCGGCGGCAACCTCGGCGAGAATGTCGCCCGGGTGTTCGCCACCGAGGACGCCCAGTTCGTCACCGGCCTGGTGAACTCGCTGATCATCAGCTCCACGGTGACCTTCTCCGTGGTGGTGATCTCGACCCTGGCGGGGTACGCCTTCGCCCGGCTGGAGTTCCGGGGCCGCGACCTGCTGCTCGGCTCGATCCTGCTCACCATGATGGTGCCCATCCAGCAGATGGGCGTGGTGCCGCTCTATCAGCTCATGGTCGACCTGGAGTGGACGGGCACACTACAGGCGGTGATCCTGCCGTTCCTGCTCAACGGCTTCGGCGTGTTCATGATGACGCAGTACACGCGCCAGGCCGTGCCGCACGAACTGGTCGAGGCCGCCCGCGTGGACGGCGCGTCCACGCTGCGGATCTACTGGAACGTCATCCTGCCCGCGGTGCGCCCGGGCATGGCGGTGCTGGCCCTGCAGACGTTCATGCTCAACTGGAACGAGTTCATGTGGCCGCTGATCGTGATGACCGACAACCCCACGGTGCAGGTCTCGATCTCCAAGCTAACCGGTGAGCACACCGCGGACTACGCGCTGATCTTCACCGGCACGGCCATCTCGGTGCTCCCCCTCCTGCTCGTATTCATCGTCTTCGGCCGGCAGATCGTCGGCGGTCTCATGGAAGGTGCGGTCAAGGCGTGACAACGCAGCACACGCGGACGCGTTCCCCCCGCCTCACGTTCCCCACCGGTTTCGTCTGGGGAGCGGCCACCTCGGCGTACCAGATCGAGGGGGCCGTCTCCACCGACGGCCGCGGCCCGTCGATCTGGGACACGTTCGTCAGGCGGCCCGGGACGGTCCTCAACGGCGACGACGCCGACGTGACCATCGACCACTACCGGCGCTACCGGGACGACGTGCGCCTGATGGCCGACCTCGGCCTGACCGCGTACCGGTTCTCGGTCTCCTGGCCGAGGGTCCAGCCCACCGGCTCGGGCCGGGTCAACGCCGCCGGGCTGGACTTCTACAAGCGGCTCGCCGACGAACTGCTGGCGGCGGGCGTCGAGCCCTGGCTCACCCTCTATCACTGGGACCTGCCCCAGGCCCTGGAGGACGCGGGCGGGTGGCCGGAGCGCGACACCGCCGCGCGCTTCGCCGACTACGCCGCGGTGGTGCACGAGGCGCTCAGCGACCGGGTGGCCAGGTGGAGCACGGTCAACGAGCCGTGGTGCGCCGCCTTCCTCGGCTACGCCTCGGGCGAGCACGCGCCCGGCCGTCGCGAACCGGTGAACGCGCTGCGCGCGGCGCACCACCTGGGCCTGGCGCACGGCCTGGCCGTCCAGGCGATGCGGGCGCAGACCACCGCGACCACGATCGGCGGCTGCGTCAACCTCTACGCGATCTCCCCGGCGAGCGACGCCGAGGCCGACCTCGACGCGGCCCGCCGCATCGGCGGCCTGCAGAACAGGTTCTTCCTGGACGCCCTGCTCAAGGGCGCCTACCCGGCGGACGTGCTGGAGGACCTGGCGCCGATGACCGACATGTCGTTCGTGCGGGACGGCGACCTGGCGGCCGTATCCACGCCGATAGACCTGCTGCTGGTCAACTACTACAGCCGGTTCACGGTCTCCGGGACGGCCGGCGGCGCCTCCTCCGCCGCCGCCGCCCCCACCGACACCGGTTCGCCGTGGGTGGGCAGCGAGCACGTCTCGTTCATCAGCGGCGGACGCCCGGTCACCTCGATGGGCTGGGAGATCGACGAGGCGGGCCTGACGGAGGTCCTGTCGTGGGTCGCCCGGGAGTACCCGAGCATCCCGATGGTGGTCTCGGAGAACGGCGCCGCGTTCGAGGACGTGCCGGCCCCCGACGGCGCCGTCCACGACCGTGACCGGCTCGCCTACATCGAGGCCCATCTGCGCGCCTGCCACGCCGCCATCGCCGAGGGCGTGCCGCTGCGGGGTTACTTCGCCTGGTCGCTGATGGACAATTTCGAGTGGGCGTGGGGCTACGGTAAGCGGTTCGGGCTGGTCTATGTGGATTACCAGACCCAGCGCCGGACTCCCAAGGACAGCGCGCGGTGGTACGCCGAGACCATTTCCCGTGGCGGCCCTTCGGCTCCGGCAGAATGAGAACGCCCGGCGGCGGGCGGGTTGCCGCCGCCGGCGCCTCGACACACACCGGCACCTCTGTGCCCTGCACGAGTGGAGCTTCGCCATGAACGGGGACCGGCGTACCACCGAGCGCCCGACGCTTGAGGCCGTCGCCGCGCGTGCGGGCGTCGGGCGCGGCACGGTCTCGCGGGTGATCAACGGTTCTCCCAAGGTGAGCGACAGGGCCCGCGACGCGGTGCTGCGGGCCATCGACGAGCTGGGCTATGTGCCCAACCGCGCGGCCAGGGCGCTGGTCACCCGTCGTACCGACACGATCGCCCTGGTGGTGTCGGAGACGCAGCAGCGGATCTTCGACGAGCCGTTCTTCGCCGGGATAATCCGCGGCATCGGCTCGGCGCTGTCCGAGACGGGACTGCAGCTCATCCTGGCGATGGCGCAGTCGCCGCAGGAGCACGCCCGGCTGGAGCAGTACCTCACCAACCAGCACGTGGACGGCGTCATGCTGATCTCGCTGCACGGGGCCGACCCGCTGCCGGGGCGGCTGGAGGAGATGGGCGTGCCCACCGTCCTCTGTGGCCGTCCCGTGGGGCTGGACCCCTACAGCTACGTCGACGCCGACAACCGGGCGGGGGCCCGCCAGGCGGTGAAGTACCTGCTGGGCAACGGCCGCCGCCGGATCGCGACGATCGCCGGGCCGCAGGACATGTACGTCGGCGTCGACCGGCTGGCCGGCTACCGTGACGCGCTGCTGGCCACGGGGCTGCCCGAACTGGTGGCGTTCGGCGACTTCTCCGAGCGGAGCGGCGTGACGGCCATGCGCGCCCTGCTGGCCGAGCACCCTGACGTGGACGCCGTGTTCACCGCCTCCGACCCGATGGCGCTGGGGGCGATGCGGGTACTGCGCGAGGCGGGCATAGACGTGCCGGGCGACGTCGCGGTGATCGGCTTCGACGACTCCCCCGCCGGGCCGCACTCCTCGCCCGCGCTGACCACGGTCCATCAGCCCGCGGAGGCGATGGGGAGGCAGATGGCCAAGCTGCTGGTCGCCCGGATCAACGGCGAGCCGCTGGAGCAGCCGGTGGTGATCCTGGACACACATCTGGTCACACGCGCCTCAGCGTGACCGTTGATCTCGCGCAATGTATGTCTCTGGGCCTACATGGATAAAGACCTTCTCACACAGTGGACATCTGGCTGGTTGACCCCGTCCGGTGCAATAGCCTGATATGCCGTGAGCGCAGAACCGATCGACTTGGATTCGTGGCGAGACCTGCCCGTGGACCAGCAGCCCGACTGGCCGTCCCGCGGAGAGCTGGACAAGGTCGTCGCCGAGCTGGCCGGCCTGCCGCCCCTGGTATTCGCGGGCGAATGCGACCAGCTCAAGAGCGACCTCGCCGCCGTCGCCCGCGGCGAGGCATTCGTGCTGCAGGGCGGTGACTGCGCCGAGACCTTCGCGGGAGCGACCGCGGACGCCGTGCGCAACAAGCTGAAGACGCTGTTGCAGATGGCGATCGTGCTCACCTACGCGGGCAAGGTGCCGATCGTCAAGATCGGGCGGATGGCCGGGCAGTTCGCCAAGCCCCGGTCAAAGCCCACCGAGACCCGTGACGGTGTCGAACTTCCCGCCTACCGGGGCGACATGGTCAACGGCTTCGACTTCACCCCCGAGTCGCGCGCGCCCGACCCGTGGCGGCTGCTGCGGGCCTACCACTCGGCCGCCGTGACGCTCAACCTGTGCCGGGCCTTCACCAAGGGCGGCTACGCCGACCTGCGCCAGGTCCACGCCTGGAACCAGGACTTCGTGTCGGCCTCCCCCGCCGGACGCCGTTACGAGCGGCTGGCCAGGGAGATCGACCAGGCGCTCGGGTTCATGCGGGCCTGCGGGGCCGACCCCGAGGAGTTCCACACGGTGGAGTTCTACTCCTCGCATGAGGCGCTGATCCTGGACTACGACCGGGCGCTGACGCGGATCGACTCGCGGACCGGCCTGCCGTACGACGTGTCGGCGCACATGGTCTGGATCGGCGAGCGCACCCGCCGCCTGGACGGCGCGCACGTGGAGTTCTTCAGCCGCATCCGCAACCCGATCGGCGTCAAGCTCGGGCCGTCCACCACCGCCGAGGACGCGCTCACCCTGATCGAGCGCCTGAACCCGGGCAACGAGCCGGGCCGCCTGACGTTCATCACCCGCATGGGCGCCAAGAAGATCCGCGACACGCTGCCGCCGCTGGTGGAGAAGATCAGCGCCAGCGGGGCCGTGGTGGGCTGGGTCTGCGACCCGATGCACGGCAACACCTTCGAGGCCCCGAGCGGCCACAAGACCCGCCGTTTCGACGACGTGCTCGACGAGGTCGCCGGGTTCTTCGAGGTGCACCGCGCGCTGGGCACCCACCCGGGCGGCATCCACATCGAATTCACCGGGGACGACGTCACCGAGTGCGTCGGCGGCGGGCACGAGGTGGTCGAGGACGACCTCGCGCTGCGCTACGAGACCGCCTGCGACCCGCGCCTGAACCGGGGGCAGTCGCTCGACCTCGCCTTCCGGGTGGCCGAGCTGTACCGGTCCGTCTGACCTGCCGAACGCCGGAGAGGGGAGCCGCCGAGCGGTTCCCCTCTTCTGTTTCCGCGAGTCCCGCGAGTCCTCCCGTGGGCGGCGCGGTCAGCTCTTGGGCTGCTCACCGTCGAGTTCGGCCGCCAGCTCGGCGCGGATGGAGTCCATGTCCAGCGCGCGCACCTGGCCGATCAGGTCCTCCAGCGCGGGCGCGGGCAGCGCGCCGGGCTGGGCGAAGACCACGATGCCGTCCCTGATCGCCATGATGGTCGGGATGGAGGAGATCTCGAAGCCCTCCGCCAGGCTGGTCTCGGCGTCAGTGTCGATCTTGCCGAACGTGATGTCGTCGTGCTTCTCCGAGGCCCGCTCGAAGATCGGCCCGAACTGCCGGCACGGCCCGCACCACTCCGCCCAGAAGTCGAGCAGCACGATCCCCTCATCGGCGATCTCGTTGAAGTTCTTCTCGGTTACCGCGACAGTCGCCACCAGTGGCTCCTAGCTTCCGGCGTTTCGCTTGACAGCCCACATAACCATGTACCCTGCCTGGACATTCCTACCATGATCTCGCGTCGGGCAGGGCTCGCCGCCCCCCGAACGCTCCACGCGCCCGGAGCGGGCCCGGCCGCCGCCACGGCTGTCCAGATCCGGACAATCGCCGTGCATTTCCTGACTTCGTGAACTTCTCCGGCTGACCGCCTCTTGCAAAGCGAAAAGGGAGAATTCATTGTTCTCGCGTGGCTGTAATGATCACAGTCCCGCGAAGGGAGAGCACGTGTCTCATCCCGCAATGCACCGGACACCCCGGCTGCCGGCCCGGACCATCGCAGGCATCATCAGCATCGTCGCCGCGATCGGCCTCTTCGCCCAGCAAGGCGCCGCGCACGGCGCGCCGTTCCTGGAACCCGGCCATGACAAGATCGCGGACGCCGTCCTGGCCGACCTGAAGGACGGCAAGGCCTCCTTCTGGGTCCGTCTCACGGACGAGGCCGATCTCACCGCCGCCCACCGGGCGAGCGGCAAGGTCGCCAAGGCACGGGCGGTGTACGCCGCCAAGACCGAGCACGCCAAGCGGTCCCAGGCGGGGCTGCGGGAGTTGCTGGCCGCGCGCCACGCCGACAACACCCCCTTCTGGATCGTCAACGCCGTCAAGGTCACCGCCGACGCCAAGCTCGCCGAGGAGATCGCCCGGCTGCCGGAGGTCGCCGCCGTCGAGCCACTGCGGAGCGTCCAGGCGCCCGCCCCCGAACCGGCCGCCGCCCTGCCCAGGGCCAATGCCGTCGAGTGGAACATCGACCGGATCAACGCGCCGCGCGTGTGGGACGAACTCGGCGTGCGGGGCGAGGGCATCGTCGTGGCCCACATCGACACCGGGGCCGCGTTCGAGCACCCGGAGATCGCCTCGCGCTACCGGGGCAGGCAGCCCGACGGGCGGATCGACCACAACTACAACTGGTTCGACCCCGCCGGGGCCTGCCCGACCGCCGCGCCCTGCGACAACAACGACCACGGCACGCATGTCGCGGGGACCATGGTCGGCCAGGGCGGCATCGGCGTCGCCCCCGGCGCCAGGTGGATCGCCGCCAAGGGTTGCGAGACGAACACCTGCACCGACACCTCGCTGCTCGCCGCCGGGCAGTGGATCCTCGCGCCCACCGACCTCAGCGGCCGCAATCCCCGGCCCGACCTCGCCCCGCACATCGTCAACAACTCCTGGGGCAAGCCCGGGTTCGACCGCTGGTACAAGACGGTCGTCAACGCCTGGGTGGAGGCGGGCATCTTCCCGATGTTCGCCAACGGCAACGAGGGGCCGAACTGCTCGACCAGCGCCACGCCCGGTCAGTACGTCGAGAGCTACAGCACGGGCGGTTTCGACGTGAACAACGTCGTCTACAACCGCTCCAGCAAGGGCGCGGGCGAGAACGGCGAGATCAAGCCGAACATCGCCGCCCCGGCGGTGGCGGTGCGCTCCTCGGTGCCCGGCGGGTACGCCGGCTTCACCGGCACCTCGATGGCCTCGCCGCACGTGGCCGCGACGGTGGCGCTGCTCTGGTCGGCCGCGCCGTCGCTGCAGGGCGACGTCGATGCCACCCGGCGTTTGCTGGACGGCACCGCCGTGGACATGCCGGACACGAGCTGCGGCGGGACCGCGCAGGACAACAACGTCTTCGGCGAGGGCCGCCTGGACGCCTACGCCGCCGTACGGGCCGCGCCGGCCGAACCGCTCGGCGGGCTGCGCGGGCGGGTCACGTCGGCGGGCGAGCCGGTCGGGTCGGCGAGCGTGGTGCTGACCGGGCCGCTGAGCCGTACGGTGGCCACCGGTGAGGACGGCACGTTCGCCGTGCCCCGCCTGACGCCGGGCGACTACGAGATCACCGTGACCAGGTTCGGCTACCAGGGGTCCGCCCCGGCGTCCGTCACCGTGGCCGACGGCCAGACCGCCACCGCCGACGTCGCACTCGACCGGCTGGCCTCAGGCGTCGTCACCGGAACGGTCACCACGGCAGGCGCGCCCGAGGCGGGCGCGACGGTCACCGCGACCGGCACCCCCGTCAGCGCCGTCACCGACGCGTCCGGCCGGTACCGGCTGACGCTCCCGCACGGCTCCTACGACCTGGCGGTGGCCGGGACGTCCCGCTGCGCGAGCGCGACCACGGTCCAGGTCGTCGTGGCCGGGGACGTGACCAGGGACGTCGAGCTGCCGCTGCGCGGCGACAACTTCGGCTACACCTGCGCGAGCGGCGCCGAGCCGTACGTGGGCGGCACCGAACGGCTCGCGCTCACCGGCGACGACCAGTCGCTCGCGGTGACCCTGCCGTTCCAGATCCCCTTCTACGGCGCGGGACAGAGCCGGGTCCAGGTCGCCACCAACGGCTTCGCCTCCTTCGGCGGGGCCTCCACCGCCAACGGCAACGGCACGCTGCCGTCCACGGGCACGCCCAACCTCGCGGTCTACCCGTTCTGGGACGACCTGGTGGTGGACGAGACGGCGGGCGTCTACACGGCCACCGTCGGCGCCGCCCCGCACCGGTCGTTCGTGATCGAGTGGCGCAACGTCAAGTACTACGACCAGACCGACCAGCGGATCACGTTCTCCGCGCTGCTCGGCGAGGACGGCACCATCGGCTACCGCTATAAGGACGTCGACAGCGTGCGTGACCAGGGTTCGAGCGCCACGATCGGGATCGAGAACGCCGCGGGCACGGACGCGCTGCTCTACTCCTACAACGTCCCGGCGCTGACGGCGGGCCAGAGCCTCACGTTCGCCGCCACCCGGCACGGCCTGGTCACCGGCAAGGTCACCGACGCCAACGACGGCGACCCGCTGTCCGGGGCCACGGTCCAGATCGGCCAGGTCGCCACGCTCACCACCGGCGATGACGGCACCTTCTACGGCCAGGTCCCGGCCGGGGACCACCGGGTCACGGTGTCCAAGGAGCACTACGCGACCTTCGGCCAGGACGTCACCGTCACCCCCCGGGCGGTCACCAGGATCGACACCGCGCTGGTCACCGGAAGGGTGGGCGCCTCGACGGGCGAGCTGACCGTGGTCGCCCCGCCGGACGCCACCCGCAAGGCGACGCTGAAGCTCACCAACCTCGGCGCGGCCACGGACTACACCGTGACCGCCGAAGCGGCCCAGCCCGGCTGGCTGACCGTCTCCCCCGCCTCCGGACGGCTCGCCAAGGACGAGTCGGCCACGGTGACGGCCACCGTCGTGAGCACGGGCATCACGCCCGGCGGCCTGCGAGCCGGGAAGCTGGTGATCCGCTCGGCCAGCGGGCGGCAGCCCGTCATCGAGGTCGCCGTCACCGTGGTGGTGCCCAAGCACCAGGTCGCGGTGGACGCGGGCGGCTCGGCGGCGGTCACCGACGCGGCCGGTGACGTGTGGACCGCCGACCGCAAGTACACCGCCGGCGGCCACGGCTACCTCGCCACCAAGAGCGGCGTCCACACCACCACCCGGACCATCGCCGGCACCACGGAGCAGGGGCTGTTCCGGAAGGTCAGGGAGGGCCTGCTGGAGTACCGCTTCGACAACGTCCCCGCCGGGACGTACACCGTCGAGCTGGGATTCGCCGAGACCAGGCGGAAGAACATGGGCGAACGGGTCTTCGACGTGATCGTGGAGGGCCAGCTCGCCATCCCGGCACTGGACCTGGCCCTGGAGGCGGGCACCTTCACGGCGGTCACGCGTCAGCACACGGTCCGGGTCACCGACGGACAGCTCAACGTCCGCTTCGCGACCAGGACCGGGGATACCACGGTGAGCTTCATCCGGATCTCCGAACGCCCCGACAAGGCGGCTCGCTGACCCGCGAATGACTACAGAATGGACTGCTACATAGACACCGGAGCGGCGGAAGGTGCAGATCGCACTGATCCGATCTGGAGGAGACCTCGTGTCCCACCTTCCGCCGCTCCGGCGACCGGCCCTCGCCCGAACCCTCGCCGCCCTGTTGGCCGGGTTCAGCCTGTTACTCCCCCAGGGCCCGGCCGGCGCCACCCCTGAACCCACCAAGATCGACAAAGCCGACCTCGCCGACCTCAAGGACGGCAAGGCCACCTTCATGGTCCGCCTCAACGGCAAGGCCGACCTGCGGACGGCCCGGGCCGCCACCACCAAGACCGCCAAGGCCAAGTCCGTCTACGCGGCTCGGGAAGCGGCTCATCGAGATCGATGAGGATGAGGCGGGGGTGCAGTTCGTCACCGCCGCCGCCCCACCAGATACGGGTCCCCTTGAGGGGCGCGCCACAGCGAAGATGGCCGCTCGGAAGATCGATCATGGAATGTTCCCTCCTATCGCGCGAATCGGACGGGCCCGGCGACTCGACGTCTCCGAGCAGGCCGAGCACGAAGTGCGTCAATCGCTCCCCGGCTTGGCGCGAGGGCCGTCCAGCAGGGCGTCCACGGCCCGCTCCGGACTGAATACCGCAGTCACGACGGCGCTGAACAGTTGCTCCCTGGTCCCGAAGAACCGCCGCACCAGCGCATATCCTCATACGAGGACTTTCAAGTCTCCATGTAGAGACTTCTTGAGCCGGCCGAAGCCGTCATTCCGGGAGGGCGCGCTCGGCGATCACCGTGCGTCCGCCGGTGCCGAGCAGAGGAGCGAAAGACCATTCGTCGGTCAGTGCCGCCACGAGCGCCAGCCCCTTGCCGCCTTCTGTGAACACCTCGGGCGGGCCCACCCGAGGCTCCGTCGGAGAGCCCTCGTCGGTGACCTCGATTCGAACACAGGACGGCCGGACCTGGACGGCGAGCACCACCATCCCGCCGTCTCCGGAAGCGGTGTGCAGGATCGCGTTCGTCACCAGTTCCGACGTGACGAGCAGGAGATCGTCCAGGCAGGATTCGTCGAAGGCGTTCCCCTTCCAGAAATCCCGGAGGATCGCCCGCGCGGCCTTCGGCGCTCGCTCGTTCCCCAAAAGATGCAGAAACAGCGCGACCGGAACCCCATTTGTCATTTTCGTGAAGATTTCTCGTGTCATGGTTGTCGCCCTTATAGGGAGCCGTGCGACTTGGGATCCTTACTATGTCTCACCTCGGCCGACAGGTAGCCGCAAAAGATCTTCACTTTCCGATGACAAACAACTGCGTTGCGTGTACCGGTATGTAAAGCTCAGCAGCGGTCAGGTACTGCCAACGGCCCCGAACCGGAGGCGCGATGCTCACTGAGTCGCAGTTGATGGCGATAAAGCAGTTCGGTCTGGAATTGCGAAGATTTCGGAAGGAGGCGCGGCTCTCCCAGGCGCGCCTGGCCGGCCCGCTGGGCTGCGGCCAGTCACTGGTCGGGCATTTCGAACGCGGAACGCGCACGCCCCAGCGGGAGCACGCGGAAGCCGCAGACCGCTTTTTTGATTCTTCGCCCCAATTTTTCAAGCTATGGAAGCGAATCCATTACGCGCCCGGCGGCCCGCAGTGGTACGCGCGATGGCTGGAGGAGATCGAGCCGAACGCCGAAATATTGCGGAGCTGGGATCCGATACTGATCCCCGGTCTGCTCCAGACAGAGGAGTACGCCCGTTTCGTCATCGCGAACGACGAGACGCCGCCCAATCTCGTTGAGGATCGGGTGCGCGCCCGGTTGGCGCGTCAGACCATCCTCGATCGCGAACGGCCCCCCGAGGTCTGGGTGATGATCGACGAGACCGCCCTCCACCGCCTCATCGGCACGCGGGCGACGATGCGCCACCAACTCGATCACCTGATCGCCGCCGCCGAGCAGCCGGGGATGACCATTCAGGTCGTTCCTCGTGACAGCGGCACCACCGCGGGTCTCAGCAGCAGCTTCATCCTCGCGGAATCACACGGCGTGCCCACCACGGTCTCGATCGAGTCCGCGGGGCTCGGCGAAGTGTCGGCCGATGTGGATCTCGTCTCTCTCGTGTGCCGACGTTATGACAGACTGCGCGCAGAGGCACTACGCCCGCGTGACTCATCCCGGATGATCGAGGAAGTGCGAGGCAAATGGAACGAGTAGACCTTTCAGGTGCCATCTACCGAAAGTCCACGCGATCCGGCGGCGGTGGTGGCAACTGCGTCGAAGTGGCATCCAATCTCCCCGGCGTCGTGGCCGTCCGCGACAGCAAGGACCCCAGTGGTCCGGTTCTCGTCTTCAGCCCCACCGACTGGGCCGCCTTCATCACCGGGCTCAAAATGAGCACCGAATGAAGTGGAAACCGGTCACCTGACGGACCGACGATGGTCTCGACCGAACATCGGCCCCCAAGAAGATCACAAGCAACACCCGTGCCCCCGGCGCCCGCCCCGCGCCGGGGGCACATTGACGTCCGGACACGGGCGCCGCGGCCGCGTGGGCGCCCCTCCTGAACGTGAGCAGGAAATGGTATGTGGGATAGACAGTCGGGTGACGAATGGTGGCTGCCGTACGGAAATCCACGATCTCACGGTAGGGAAATCCATTGCCGCATCCTCCGCCGCGCCGACGTCCGGCCTTTCGACTGCTCATCGGCCTGCTCGCCGCCTTCAGCCTGGTGATCCCGCAGACCGGCGCGCACGCGGCGCCGTACCGCGAACCCGGCGACAAGAAGATCGCCGATGCCGTCCGTACCGATCTGAAGGACGGCAAGGCCACCTTCCTCGTCCGCCTCAAGGGAGAAGCCGACCTCGGCTCCGCCCGCAAGGCCGCCACCAAGGCCGCCAAGGGCAGGTCGGTCTACGCGGCCAAGACCGCCTATGCGAAGAAGTCACAGGCCAGGCTCCGCGCACTCCTGATCGACCGGAAGGCGGATCACACCCCGTTCTGGATCGTGAACACGGTGCGGGTGACCGCCGACGCCGTGCTCGCCGCGGAGATCGCCGCCCTCCCCGAGGTCACGGCCATCAAGCCCATCGAACGGCTCGAAATCCCCGAGACCAGACCGGGCAAGACGCAACCGAAGGCGAAGGCCGCGGCCGCCGGCGCGATCGAGTGGAACATCGACCGGATCAAGGCCCCGCGCGTGTGGAACGAGTCGAACAACCGGGGCGAGGGCATCGTCATCGGCGTCCTCGACAGCGGCGTGGAGTTCGAGCACCCGGAGATCGCCGCGCAGTACCGAGGCAGACGGCCCGACGGAAGGGTGACCCATGACTACAACTGGTTCAATCCCTCCGGAGTCTGCGGAAGAGAAGATTCGGTCCCGTGTGATCGCACCGGCCACGGCACCCATGTGACCGGCACCCTCGTCGGCAAGAACGGCATCGGGGTCGCCCCCGGCGCGACGTGGATCGCCGCGGGGGCCTGCTGCGAGACACACGACCTGCTGGCGGGCGCCGAGTGGATGCTCGCGCCCACCGACATGAACGGCGAGAACCCTCGTCCCGATCTCGCCCCGCACATCGTGAACAACTCCACGGGTTCGAATACGCCCGACTACGACGACATGTATGAGGAGATCCTCGACGCCTGGCTCGCCGCCGGAATCTTTCCGATGGTCGCCAACGGCAACCTGCACGAAGGACACTGCGCCCGCACCCCCGTTCCCGGGCAGTACACCGAGACCTACAGCGCCGGTGATTTCGATATCAACGACCGGATCAGCGACATGTCCAGCCGGGGCCCCGGTGAGAACGGCGAGATCAAGCCCAATATCGCGGCGCCCGGGAGCGACATCCGTTCCTCGGACCGCAACGGTGGATACCGGTCTCGAAGCGGCACCTCGATGGCGTCCCCGCACGTGGCCGGCACGGTGGCGCTGATCTGGTCGGCCGCGCCCTCCCTCCTGGGTGACATCGCGGCCACCCGCGCGCTTCTCGACGGCACCGCCATCGACACGCCGGACATGAGCTGCGGCGGCACGCCGGAGGACAACAACGTCTACGGCGAGGGCCGCCTCGACGCCCACGCCGCCGTCCAGGCGGCACCGGACGAACCGCTCGGCACCCTGACCGGCACGATCACCGCGGCCGGCCGGCCCGTCGCGGACGCCGAGGTGAAGGTCACCGGACCGCTCGGCCGGACGGCCGGCACCGGCCACGACGGTACCTACTCCATGCCGCGCCTCTCCCCTGGCCGATACCAGGTCACCGTGGCCAAGTACGGCCACCAGACCGCCACCGCGACGGTCACGATCTTGGACGGCCAGACCGCGACCGCCGACGTCACGCTGCCTCAGCAGCCCCAGGGAACCGTCTCGGGAACGGTCACCGTCAGAGGCACCGCCCAGGCCGGAGTCACGCTCGTCGTCCCCGGGACGCCGGTCAAGGTCACCACCGACGCCGCCGGACTCTACCGGTTCACCCTGCTGCACGGCTCCCATCGGCTTGAGGTCAAGCCGCCCTCGGCCTGCGCCGAGAGCGCCACCGAACAGATCACCGTCGCCGGAGACGTGACCAGGAACATCGACCTCCAAGTGCGCGCCGACGAGTTCGGTCACACCTGCGAGGTCGGCACCGAACCGTACGTGGCCGGGAACCGGCGTCTGACACTGACCGGCATGGACATGGCCGAGCGAGTGGCGCTGCCCTTCCCGGTGCCGTTCTACGGCACGGCCCGCACCGAGCTGTGGGTCAGCACCGAGGGCTACGCCTCGTTCGCCGAACCCCCGGCCCCGGCGGAGGACAACGACAGCCTCCCGGAACCATGGGCACCCAATCAGGCGGTTTACCCCTTCTGGGATGACCTCCGGATAGGCGACGACGCCGGGGTCTACACCGCCACGGTAGGGACGGCACCGCATCGATCCTTCGTGATCGAATGGCGGGATGTCACCATAAGCTCCGCCGCCACCTCCAAGCTCTCATTCTCCGCGCTGCTCGGCGAAGACGGCACGATCAGTTACCGCTACAAGGACATCGACACCCCCTTGGAGGAGGGCGAGAGCGCTACCGTCGGCATCGAGAACGCCGATGGCACCGACGCGCTGCAGTACTCGTACAAGACCTCCTTGCTCCGCGACGGTCAGAGCGTGACCTTCACCGCCGCCGGCCACGGCGTGGTACGCGGCACCGTCACCGACGCCAACGACGACGAACCCGTGGCGAACGCCACCGTGGAGTTCCCCGACATCGCCACCTACACCACCGGCGCGGACGGCACCTTCACCGGCCAGATCCGCGCCGGAAACCACAACGCCAAGGTCAACGCCCCCAACTACGGCACCACCCACAAAGACATCACCATCACCCACGGCACGATCACCACGATGAACACCGGACTCATCACCGGCAAGATCGCCGCCACGCCCGCCGAACTGAACCTCACCGCCCCACCCGGCGGCACCACCACCGCCACCATCACCCTCACCAACCAGGGCTGGCCCACGCCGTTCGAAGCCACCAGCGACTCCGCCTGGCTCACCGTCACCCCAGCCCAAGGCGGCCTGACCCAGAACCAGACCGCCACCCTCACCATCACCGCCACCGCAGCCGCCACCGAACGCAACGGCAAGATCACCATCACATCCACCAGCGGCCGTAAACCCGTCATCGAAATCCCCGTCACCATCACCCAATGACCATCGAAAGGCCCATCGGCTGAACACCGGAGCGGCGGAGACCCCACGTCCCCGCCGCTCCCGGCCTGCCCGATCCTGATCACGCGTCGTAATGAGCACCGAACGGTCTGCCGGATAGATACCGGTCCGCTGGAGGGTAAAGGCCCGACCTTTCCAGTAAAGGAGACCTCGTGTCCCACCCCCCGCCGCGCAGGCGGCCGATCCTCGCCCGCACGCTCGTGGGCCTGCTCGCCGGGCTCGGCCTGCTCGTCCCCCACCAGACGGCGAGCGCCGAGCCGCGACCACCCGCCAAGATCGACAAAGCGGTCTTGACCGATCTGAAGGACGGCAAGGCCACCTTCATGGTCCGGCTCAAGGGCGAAGCCGACATCACCGCCGCCCGCAAGGCCACCACCAAGGCCGCGAAGGGCAAGGCCGTCTACGACGCCCAGACCGCCTTCGCCAAGAAGTCCCAGGCCACGCTCCGCAAACTGCTGACCGAACGCAAGGCCGAGCACACCCCCTTCTGGATCTCCAACACCGTCAAGGTCACCGCCGATCCGAAGCTGGCCGCCGACATCGCCGCTCTGCCCGAGGTCACCGCCATCGAGCCGGTCGGCCGGGCCGCGATCCCGAAACCCGTACCGGACAAGGCGCGGCCACAGAAGAAGACGGCCAACGCCGTCGAATGGAACATCGACCGGATCAACGCCCCCCGCGTCTGGAACGAACAGAACAACCGAGGCGAAGGCATCGTCGTGGCCATCCTCGACAGCGGGGTGGAGTCCGAGCATCCCGCACTGGCCGGGCAGTACCGGGGCAGGCACTCCGACGGCCGCGTGGACCACGACTACAACTGGTTCGATCCCGATCAGGTCTGCCCCCGTTCCAGGCCGTGCGACCGCACCAGCCACGGCACGCACGTGGCCGGCATCATCGTCGGCCAGGACGGCATCGGGGTCGCCCCCGGCGCCCGATGGATCGCCGTCAGGGGGTGCGACAACAACATCTGCGAGGAGGACACCCTGCTCGCGAGCGGTGAATGGCTCATCGCCCCCACCGACCTGAACGGCCAGAACCCCCGTTTCGACCTCGCCCCCGACATCGTCAACAACTCCTGGATCAACCCAACCAGATACGACGACTGGTACCGGGACATCGTCAGGAGATGGGTCGCCGCGGGCATCTTCCCGATGTTCGCAAGCGGCAACGCGGGGTCGGCCTGCGACACGATCTACACCCCCGGGCTGTACCCGGAGAGCTACAGCGCCGGCGCCCTGGAGGACAACGACTCGATCTGGGGCCGCTCCAGTCGCGGCTCGGACAAGTACACCGAGATCAAACCCAACATCTCCGCCCCGGGAAGCCGGGTCCGCTCGGCGGTGCCCGCCGGATACACGGTCACGTCCGGCACGTCCCAGGCGTCGCCGCACGTGGCGGGGGCGGTGGCGCTGATGTGGTCGGCCGCGCCCGCGCTGCGCGGTGACGTCGCCGCCACCCGCCAGGCGCTGGACGGCACCGCACATGACGTGTCGGACACCCGCTGCGGCGGGACGCCGGCCGACAACAACGTCTATGGCGAAGGTCGTCTGGACGCGTACGCCGCCGTCCAGGCGGCCCCCGCCGAACCTCTCGGCGGCCTCACCGGCACGGTCACCGCGAACGGCGCGGCGCTGCCCGGATCGGAGGTGACCGTGAACGGGCCGACCCGCCGTACGGTGGCCGTCGCCGAGAACGGCGCCTACTCCATGTTGCGTCTCCCGCCCGGCGTCTACCAGGTCACCGCCTCCAGGTTCGGGTACGACACCTCCGCCGCCACGACCGTGACCGTGACCGACGGGCAGACCGCCACCGCCGACGCCACGCTGACCAAGCGGCCCACCGCCGTGATCACCGGTTCGATCACCCGGGGCGACGGCCCCGAGGAGCGCGCCACGGTCACCGCGACCGGCACGCCGGTCAAGGCGGTCACCGACGCCTCCGGGCACTACGAGATGACCCTGCCGCACGGCTCCTACCGGCTGGAGGTCGCCGGTGACTCGCTCTGCGTCGGCACCGCCGCCGCACAGGTCACCGTGGCCGGGAACGTGACCAAGGACTTCGGTCTCTCAGTGCGTCGTGACGACTTCGGCTACTCCTGCGCCGGCGGCCGGGAACCGTTCGCGGCGGGCACCGAACGGCTCGCGCTCACCGGCTCCTACGCGATCGAGGAGGTGGCACTGCCGTTCCCGGTGCCGTTCTACGGCGACGCCTACTCCCAGGTCTGGGTGTCCACCGACGGCTACGCCACCTTCGCCGAGCCCGATCCGCCCCAGGAGAACGGCCCGCTGCCGAGTGCGGACGTCAACGTGGCCGTCTTCCCCTTCTGGGACGATCTGATCATGCCGGCGGATGCCGGGGTCTACACCGCCACGGTCGGCACCGCCCCCCACCGGTCCTTCGTGATCGAGTGGCGAGACGCCGCGATCCCTCAGCAGGGCGAGCCGCGCGTCACGTTCTCCGTGCTGCTCGGCGAGGACGGCACGATCGGCTACCGCTACAAGGACGTGGACAACGCGTTCGACCAGGGCTTGGACGCCACGATCGGCATCCAGAACACCGGTACGACCGACGCCCTGCAGTACTCCTACAACACCCCGTCGATCAAGAACGACCAGAGCCTGACCTTCACCGCCGCCGACTACGGCGTGGTGCGCGGCACGGTCACCGACGCCAACGACGACGAACCCGTGGCGAACGCCACCGTGGAGTTCCCCGACGTCGCCACCTACACCACCGGCGCGGACGGCGTCTTCACCGGCCAGATCCGCGCCGGAGCCCACAACGCCAAGGTCAACGCGCCGAACTACGGCACCACGTACAAAGACGTGACCGTCACCCACGGCGCGATCACCACGATGAACACCGAACTCATCACCGGCAAGATCATCGCCACGCCCGCCGAACTGAACCTCACCGGCGGCACCACGACCGCCACCATCACCCTCACCAACCAAGGGTGGCCAACACCTTACGAGGCCACCAGCGATTCGGCCTGGCTCACCGTCACCCCGGCTTCGGGAGGGCTGGTGAAGGACCAGACGGCCACCCTCACCGTCACCGCCACCGGCGGCGAAACCGAACGCAGCGGCAAGATCACCATCAACTCCACCAGCGGCCGTAAACCCGTCATCGAAATCCCCGTCACCATCACCCAATGACCATCGAAAGGCCCATCGGCTGAACACCGGAGCGGCGGAGACCTCACGTCCCCGCCGCTCCGGCTACCTCGCGCGAATCACGCCTGCGCCTTTGAACCGAGCTGACATGTCATTTCGTCGGCCCCGTGCAAGCGCTCCTGCTGGCCACGACGCCGTTGTCCGTCCACCGCACCCTGAACACGAAAACCGCCCTCGGCCCCTTGCGGAACCGAGGGCGGGCCCGGTGCGCCCCGGTATATCGATCAGGCGACCAGTCCGGCCACCCGCTGACGAAGGAATCCTCCGTCCTTCGACCGACCGGAAACCAATCCATTTTCTGCTCGCTTTCAGTCGGCCGCACCGCGCCCCATCGGCGAACGAGCCGAAGCCCCGGCCAGCCCTCGCGTGCGACTTCGGCGGCTACCAGAACCGGGCGCCCGACCAATGACCCGGCCGTGGGCCGTACGGGCCCGCCAGGGGAGCGGGGAGATCAGCCGATGGTGACCACCCGCGCCCAGTCGGGTGGGTTGTCCGGCTTGTAGTCGGGGTCGTTCTCGTCCCACGAGCGGCGTGACCGTTCACGGGCGAAGAGGCCCACGACCACCCGGCACTGCGGGCGCCTGCCAGGCCAGGGCGTCTGGCCGTCGGTGAGGATCACCATCGCGTCCGGCCGGTGCCTGGCCCGCAGTGCCTTGGCGAAACCCTCACGCAGGTCCGTCCCGCCACCGCCCACCAGCGACAGCCCTTCGGCCTCGCAGAGCGGGCGCACGACCCGGGCCGCCGCGTCGCACGACAGCACGCTGACCAGGTCGCGGCGGCCGCCCGTGGTGCGGACGATCGCGGCGACCTCCAGCAGCGCGCTGCCCAGTTCGGCGTCGCTGACCGAGCCGGAGGTGTCGATGACCACGGAGACCCGGGGCGGCCTGCGCCGCAGGGTGGGCAGGATGACGCCGGCCAGTGCGGCGGACCGCCGGGACGGCCTGCCGTAGGTGTAGTCCTCACCGACGCCGGGCCCGCAGACCGCCGAGCGGATCGCCGAACCGAGCAGTTCCCGCCACGGCTGCGGCGGATGGAACGCCTCCTCCGCCCACCGCCGCCACCCTTTCGGCACGTCTCCGGGGGCGGCGATGATCCCTTCCGCCACCCGGAAGCGGACCGCGTCCAGTTCCTGCTCGCTGAGCCCGTGCGCGCCGCCGGGGCCGAGTTCCCAGTCGCGCTCCAGGCCGTCGGCGCCGCTGCCGCAGTCCAGCCAGACCAGGTCGCGGGTGTGCGGCCCGAGCCGGAACCGACGCAGGTAGTCCTCCATGAGCTCGCCTTCGGGCAGCCCGAGCATCCCCGGCAGGACGGCGCCCCCGGGCCGGGGCAGCTCGTCGCCGAACACGTCGTCGTTGATCTCGAAGTCCGCGGCGATGTTCATCCGCAGCCGCTCCCCCGGCCCCGTCAGGCCCCGTTCCCACGCGACCCGGTCGCTGCGCCCGTGGTGGTCGCGCAGCAGGTGGGAGACCTCGTGCACCCACACGCCCGCCAGTTCCTCCACCGGGGTGCGGGCGACGAAGAACGGGGAGACGTAGCACCGCCAGTACCGGTCCACGGCCATCGTCGGAGTCCTGCGGGACTCCACCGCGTGCAACGCGAACAGCGCCGTGGCCAGGTACGGCCGGGCCCTGGCCGCGTGCAGCCGCGCGGCGAAGAGCTTCTCGGTGTCCAGGGGTGTGGCCTCCTCGGCTGGGCCGTCCTTCATCGGCTCCGCCCCGTGACGGCGGCGACACGCGCCGCCGCCCTGTCCGCCTGCCCGCTCAGCGAGACCACCCCGGCGAGCCGCTCGATCGAGTCCGGGACCGCCCAGTCCTCGCGGCGCAGCGCGGCCAGGGTGCTGGCGGGCACCACCACCAGGTCCGGGGCCCCCGTCTCCAGAGCACGGGCCAGCACCGCCCACGCCGCGTCCCAGCGGGACCTGTCCGGCCGGTTCCGGACCGCCTCCACCACGCCGTCGAGAACCACCTGCCGCAGGTCGCCCCGCTCGGGCAGGACGGCCGCCGCCGGGTCGGCGAGCAGCGTCTCGGGGTCGGGGAGGTCCATCCGGTCCAGGTAGGCCAGCAGTTCCAGCCCGGGGCCGTCCCCGACGGTGCCCCTGACCAGCATGGACAGCACGTCGCGCGAGGTGCCGGCCGCGGTGGCGAAGGCGGTCAGGCACAGCGCCATCTCCCAGCTCCTGGGCGAGGGCCAGGGGCCGCCCCGGCGGGCTTCGTCGTTCGGCAGCCGGTGCACGAGCGCCGGACGGCCGGCGAGGAGCCCGCACACCGCCCGCCGCGCGAACGCCACGGCCCCGTCCAGCCGCTCCGGGTCCAGCCGGGGCAGAGCCGCCCTGGGCCAGGTGCCGCCGAGGCCGCGCACCACGACCTCGTGGTCATGGCCCCACTGCAGGTGGACGAAACGGTTGGCGAGCGGCGCGCTCAGCTCCCACCCGTCGGCCGCGGACGACCTCGGATTGGCGGCGGCCACGATCCGGACCCCGGCGGGCAGCCGCAGGGCGCCGACCCGTCGTTCCAGTACCAGGCGCAGCAGGGCGGCCTGGACCGCGGGCGGCGCCGTGGACAACTCGTCCAGGAACAGCAGCCCCTTGCCCGCCCTGGCCAGGCGCACGGCCCAGTCCGGCGGGGCCATCGGCACGCCCTGCACCTCGGGGTCGTCACCGATCACCGGCAGGCCGGAGAAGTCGGATGGTTCGTGCACGCTGGCGATCACCGTGGTCAGCGGCAGTTCCAGAACCTCGGCGAGCTGGTTCATCGCCGCGGTCTTGCCGATTCCGGGCTCTCCCCACAGCAGCACCGGCAGGTCGGCCGCCACGGCCAGGGTGAGCGCCTCCAGTTGGGCGTCGGCGCGCGGTTCGGTGGTCGTGTCGCGGAGCAGGGCGAGCAGGTCGGCGGCGACCTCAAGCCGGGAGGGGATGTGGGCGGGCAGGACGGATATGGGCATGTGTTCACCTTCGATGTCTGGGGCGGCCCGGTAGGGCCGGGGTGAGTGAGAGAAGCGCGAAGGGTCCGGTCAGCGGCGCTTCGCGTGGCGCGGACGCGCCCGCTCGCCGCGCGGCGTGCGGTCGGGCCGGGGATCGGGGCCCTGTCCGAGGTGGGCCAGCCCGGCGCGGAACAGCCCGTGGGTGATCCGCCGACGGGCGGCCGTCTCCAACTGCTCGCGGAGCGCGCCCCTGGGCAGCGGCGCGCCGGGGCCGATGAGCGCCTCGACCATGTCCAGCGCGCCGGCGGGGTCGCCGTGGTCCAGGCGCGCGCGGACGTCGGTGAGGCACTCGGGGGCGACGTGCGCCTCTTCAACGGCCTGCAGGCAGGGCAGCGGGGTGCCGGTCAGCGCGGCCAGCAGCCTCTCCCGGCGGATCTCGTCCGGGTCGTGGTCGAGGGGGGCGAGCACGCCGTCCACCAGGCCGATCCGGTGGACGGCGCCACGGCATTCGACCAGGCGCGTGCCGTCTCCGTCCTCCGAAGCCTGCGTCGGGCCGGTGGGCGAACTCCCCGGGACGAGCGACGCCGCGACGAGCGGGTGCAGGCGGCCGGGCCCGATCAGCCCGGCGCGGAGCAGCGCCAGGTCGGGCGGCACCCACGTGGCCGCGTCGGGCAGCACGGGCGCCTCGGTGCCGCCCCGCGCGGTGGCCCACCGGACCGTCACAACGGACGCGTCCGGGTCCGCCGCCTCCAGCAGCAGTTGACGCCGTCCCCCGAGCCGGACGGCGACCGGTCCACCGGACCGTCCTTCCGCACGGAGCAGGATCAGCGCCTCGGCGGCCCACCGGTCCACGGCCCAGCCCGGCTCCGCCGGGACTCCCGGGTCCGGAGGCGGACGGCCTTCCGCGCCCGAGCGGACCCGCAGCTCATCGCACCTGCGGACGTCCCACAGGTGCCGGTGCAGGTCGAGACGGAAACGGCGGTGCGGGCGCGGATGCGGATGGCCCGCCCGACCGGGGCGGCGGCCGTCCCACAGCGCCAGGCTGATCCGCTGACCGGCGTCCGCCCAGGCCGGAGGGGTCCGGGCCACGAGATGCACCGCGCCGCGCCGTCCCGGTTCCTCCGGGTCGTACCTGGCGAGAGAGATCGTCAGCCCGGGCCGCAACAGCCCGTCGGGGGCGATCCGCGGCATGTGCCAGCGCAACAGATCGGGAGCCAGATGGCGCAGATCCGCCCGAACGCGGGCCACCAGCCCCTGGCCATGGACATGAACCGCGGAACGCGGGTTCAGATCGACGTCGACGCCCGCCGCCGCACATGCTCCCGCCCAGTCTCCGACGGCACGGCGCGCGGTGGCCTTCTCGATCATTGCCGGCGGCACGGCGAACTCGCGCACGCGCAGCCAGAGCGAAAGACGAGAATCCTCGTTCACAGCATGGAAGCGCATCAGCACTCACCTTGAGTGAACGGGACCCCCAATCTGCAGAGGTCGTTACTCATCTTGATCACCATACAACCCGTCCGCCGCGTCCGCCATGGAAACCAGGCGATCACCGGATGGACTCCCTCATGCGCATCGCCGGTCCCGGCGTTTCCCGGGACCGGCGACATGGGTGCGAAGCCGTCTGCCTAGAAGATCTGGATACGCTTCACGATGACCCGGGGGCTGTAATGCCGGGTCTGCCACTTCTCCACGGTCTCGCCACCGGACCCGCCGTCCAGCCGGTACCAGCTCACGAAGACCCGGTTGTTGCCGGAATTGATTTTGTGCACGTCCGAGATGTAGACGGTGAGATGCCCCGCATTCGCGAAGCAGTGCACCGTCTCATTGTGAATCTCGGTATAACCGGCGCCGTTCCGGCAGGTCACCTTGTCGATGGCGTAGGCGGGCGACGCTGCTGGACCGACCGTCCCGATGGCGGCGGCGCACGCTATGCCGCCAAAAAGCCCTGGTTTCTTGCCACAATTTTCACGAGGCATTACCTGGCGCGGTCAGATGAATCCGCGCGCAGCGGCGTGACTTCTCGGAATGTCGGCAGAATGCCATTGAAGCGACGGGGGCCTCGCCGGGGCGCACCGGATGGAGGGAAGGCCCGCCGGGGGTCGTGACTCACCAGGGCGTCGGTCAGACGACGAAGATCTCCTGGACCTTGACGATCTCGCCACGGTAGACGGTGATGAGCGCCGGGCGGGGGCCGTGCTTCTTGGTGCGCTTCACGAGGACGTCCCTGGCGCAGCGCTTCGCGCCCAGGCTGCCGTTGTGGTTCTCGGTCGCGCCGGTGGGGGCGACCTTGCAGCCGTAGGCGCTCAGGAAGCGCACGTTGGAGGAGAGCCGCGAGGAGTACGCCATCACGTCGTACTCCGGCGGGCCGACGAACCGGCCGCGGCCGTCCTTGCCCAGTTTCCACCGGATCGGCTCGTACTCGGCTACGTTGCCGCGCAGGTCGGTGATCCAGCCGCGCAGGATGCCGTTGCGGCGGGGGTGCAGGCGCTTGCTGAAGTCGTGTCCGGGATCCGGCTGGAACTTCGTGCCGAAGACCTTGGGCTTCTCGTAGGGCGGAATCGCGGCGGCCGAGGCCGACGCGCCGGACACCGCGGGGAGGAACGCGGCCACTGCGGCACCGGCGACGACCAGTGCCCGGATTGAGTTCTTCATGCTGTTTTTGAGTGCCGCTCAAGACGGCAGGTTCGCACAGGCGGCAGTGACCTGCGTCACACCAGTGGATATGTCCGGGTCGAACCAGGGTTTATCCCGATCTCACCCGTAATGATCAGGTCATAATCTGGACCGCGGTACCACGCACGCGAGCATCGAGCGAGGAGATCATGGCACGAGGGACCGTCATCGAGGATTACGTCACCTCCCTCGGACGTCGGCTCGCCGGGCCGCACCGGTCCAAGCGTGATCTGGTCACCGAGGCGCGTGACAGCCTGATCGACGCGGCCGACGCCCTGGAGCGGGACGGGCTGTCCCGGCGGGAGGCGGAGCTGGCCGCGGTCGAGGAGTTCGGCACGGTCAAGGAGATCGCGCCGGAGTACCAGCGGGAGCTGGCGACCGGCGCGGGGCGCAGGCTGGGCCTGGTCCTGTTCCTCACCGTGCCGATCAGCGCGGTGATGTGGTCGGTGATCTGGAAGATCTTCCCCACCGACCCCGTGGACCTGGCGAACCGGCCGGAGTGGTTCGTGCCCACCGCCCGCGCGGTCGACATCCTGCAACTGCTCTCGGGGGTCGCGGGGGCACTGGCGATGGTGCTGCTCGGCCGGGGGGTACGCCGCTTCCACCGGCCGGAGCGGATCACCGGCGCGCTGGGCGTGTTCGTCTGGGCGATGCTGCCGGTGATGCTCGTGCTGTGCTCGGCGCTGATGTTCGGCTCGAACGGCCCGCACGGCTTCGCCGACTACCCGCCGGGCGTCGGGCTCTCGTGGGTGAGCGCGATCTTCATGACCATGCAGCTCTACACGGCGTGCCGCTGCCTGCAGACGGCACGCCGCACCGCGCGCGCCTGATCGTTCGATCCCGCCTCACAGGGATCGGTGGGTCCACCTGCCGTTCAGCAGGGTGCCGATCACCTCGATCCCCCGCAGCTTCACCGGGTCCAGCGTGCCCGGGTCGGACGCCGTGATCATCAGGTCGGCGGCGTCGCCCGGCCGGACCCCGTCCCGCCCTCTGCTCGCCGCCGCGAGCGCCACCGGCAGCGGGATGGCCTGCTCGGGATGCCATGCCTCCCGGTCGTCGTCGGTCCTGGTGACGGCGGAGGCGATGCCGTCCCACGGGTCGAGCGGGGCGACCGGTGCGTCGGAGCCGAGTTCCCGGGTGCAGGCCGTGCCCGGCGGCGAGCGCCATGGTGGCGCGCAGCTCCTCCGGCGGCGTCTCCAGCCGTCCGCGGTTCTCGGTGCCGGGGTAGGGGTGCTCGCAGTAGGTCAGGATGGTCAGGATGCTCAGGCCGCCGTCGAGGGCGTGCGGCACCACCAGTTCGACGGCCTCGCGCGCGGAACGCGTGGCGCTCAGGTCGATCCGCCGCCTGCCCTGCGCCCACTGTACGGAGTGCACGTGCGCGTCCCACAGGCCGGGCAGCAGGGTGCCGCCCTGGACGTCCACCCGCTCGGCCCCGGACGGCGGGTCGTCCATGATCGCGGCCACCTTGCCTTCGGTGATCAGGACATGGCGGATCGGACCGCCCAGGCCGACGCGCGCGTTGCGCAGCAGCAGTGCAGACATGGCGTACACGGTATGCCCTGCCCCCTGTGTGAGGAAAAGCATCCATTGTCTGGATGGTTACGACAATGACCTGATACTCACGTTGGGAACTCCGACGATGCTCCAGCCCGGTTCCGGCGCGCATCATGAGGTGTGCTAGACGAACTCGACACCGTTCCCGATCATGACCGCTTCGCCACAGTGGACGAGGTCCACCAGACCCTGACCACTCTGGCCCGCCACCATCCGGGGACGGCCACCCTCCGCAGGATCGGCACCTCGCGCCTGGGCGACCCACTGCTCTGCCTGACGGTCGGCGACGGCCCCCGGCACGCGATCGTCGCCGCAGGGCCGCACCCCAACGAGCCCATCGGCGGGCTCACCGTGTCGCACCTGGCCGCCCGCCTCTGCGCGGACGCGGCGCTGCGCCGTTCCAGCGGGTACACCTGGCACATCGTGGGCTGCCTGGACCCCGACGGCACCCGGCTCAACGAGGGGTGGTTCGCCGGGCCGTTCACCAAGACCCACTACGGCAGGCACTTCTACCGGCCGGCCGGGCACGAGCAGGTCGAGTGGACCTTCCCGTTCTCCTATAAGCGCGCCTACTTCGACCGGGTCCTGCCCGAGACGCTCGCGCTGATGCGGCTGATCGACGACACCCGCCCGGCGTTCCTCACCACCCTGCACAACGGCGAGGCCGGCGGCGTCTTCTACTACCTCAGCCGCCCCGAACCCGACCTGCACGCGGTGCTGAAGGCGCTGCCCGGCCGCTACGGCGTGCCGCTGCACGCGGGCGAGCCCGAGCACCCCTCGGTGCGGCGGTTCGAGGAGGCCGTCTTCCTGTCCCCCAACATGGAGGACGCCTACGACTACTACGAACGGGTCGGCCAGAACCCGATCGACCACATCGCGGGCGCCGCCAGCGACTCCTACATCCGCAGGTACGGCACCCTCGGCATGACCGCCGAGCTGCCCTACTGGACCGACGCCGCCGCCGACGACACCACGCCGACCGGCACCCTCTACCGCGACCTGATCCGGGACCACGCCGCCCGGCTCCGCGACGCCTCCGCGCTGCTGAGCCAGACGCTGACGGCCGTGGCCGCCGACCTCGTGACGACCTCGCCGTTCGTGCGCGCCAGCCGGTCCTTCATCCCCATGCTCGGCCTGATGGCGGCCGTCGACGAGCGGCGCGCCGGGGCGGCGGAGAACGTCAGGCCGGCCACCGTCGCCGAGGTCGCCTCCTGCCGCGACAACCTCAACAGCGCGCGGCTGCGCTTCGGCGGCATGCTGCTGCGGGCGCTGGAGGGCGAACTGGCCGTCGGCAACACGACGGCCGCCATCCGCGCCCACTACCGGGAGCTGTGCGCCGCCTACGCCAAGTGGTGCGAGGAGGCCGAGTCCGGGGGTTCCGACCGGACCATTCCGATCCGGCACCTGGTGGCCATCCAGTACGGCGCGATCCTCGCCGGCGCCGCGCACGCCAACCGCTCCTGAACCGGCGAGCCCTCACTCGCCGCCGTCCGGTCCGGAGTGCGTCTCCTCCCTCTCGGTGTGCCGGATGGTGAGGATCGCGATGTCGTCGCGGGGCGCGGCCCGGGTGAAGGCCCGCAGGTCCGCGCCGAGGGCGTCGGCCAGGCGCGGCGGCGGGTCACGGGCCCACTCGCGCAGCCGACGCTCCAGCGGGTAGAAGGCGCCGGACGGGTCGCGCGCCTCGGTGACGCCGTCGGTGCACAGCAGCAGCGTCGCTCCCCTGGGGAACGGCAGGCCGATGCCCTGCCGCCGCTCCCGCGTCAGCGACGCCACCCCCAGGGGGACCTCCGGCTCTCCGAGGTCCACCTGACGGGCGTCGCCGTCATGAATGAGAAACGGGATGATGTGCCCGCAGTTGATCGCCTCGATGCGCAGTTCCTCGCCGATGTCGAGGATCAGCGCGGTGACCAGGCGCTCCTGCTCGCCGCCGTAGTAGGCGGAGGCGTTCTCCCTGGTCACGGCCTTCTCCAGGGACTCGGTGACGCCGACGAGCGTGTCCTCCCGGTAGGCGGCCTCCTTGAACGACCCGAGGACGGTCAGCGCCATCCCGATCGCGGGCAGCCCCTTGCCCTGCACGTCGGCGATCAGCAGGCGGGTACGGCCGGGGGCGGGCGCCACGTCGTAGACGTCGCCGCCCACCATGGCCTCTTCCTCGACCGGCTGGTAGAGGCCGTCGATCTCGACCTGGAGGGTGCGCAGCGGCAGCGGGCGCACGATCAGCCGCTGCAGCGCCGTGGCCGCCGAGCGCAACCGGCGCACCTCCTCCTCCCGGCGCACCCTGTATCGGCAGCTCAGCACGCTGAACAGGCCGAACACCGCCGCGAAGCCCCCGGCCAGGGCGATGTCGTCCGTCTCGGCGCCGAGGTAGATCAGGGTGCCGGTGATCACCAGCACCGTCCACACCGAGGCGATGACCGTCGCCGCGACGGTGCCGAGCCCGGCGGCGATCGCGGGCAGGAAGACCAGCAGGGGCAGCAGGCGCACCGACGGATGCGTGAGCGAGTCGATGCCGATCAGCAGCGCCGTGACGATGGCCAGGCCCGCGACGAACACCGGCGTCGGAACGAAGTTCCGCCCGTTCTTCCGCCGCTCCCCGCCCGTGGCCAATGCCCTCACCCCCCCCACACCCGTCCTACCCACTGGGTGCGGTTCGTGCGACGTCATCAGGCCGGGCCGGGTCAGGCCGGTGCGGCCGCCCTGATCGCCGCCGCCCGGGACCTGGCCGCCGATGCGGGCATGGAGGCGCTACCGGCCCGGGTGCGGGTCGCCGTCGTGAGCGGCGCCGGGCCGGACGGGCCCGCCCTGCTGGAGGCCGCAGAGGAGGCCCTGCCCGGAGAGAAGCACCGGCTGCTCGCCTCCTGCACCGCCGGTGAGATGTGGGCGCTGGTGGCCGGTGAGGACCTGTCCGCCGTGCTGGACCGGGTGACGGAGTTCGTCGCCGCCCGGCCCGCAGGAGGGCGCGCGGTGGTGTCGCATGAGCTGGCCGTACGGGACCTGGCCGGGCACGTGCCCGCGCTGCGCGCCGCTCAGGAGTCGGCCTCGGCGGGCGGGTCGCCGCCGGACGCCAGCGGCGGCGGCCGGTGCTCGTACGGCGTGCTCAGCACCACCGTGGTCCGCGTGGATACGTTGGCCGACGCCCGGATCTGCTGCAACAACTCCTCCAGGTCGAGCGCCCCGCCGACCCGCACCTTGAGTATGTAGCTCTCGTCGCCCGCCACGCTGTGGCACGCCTCGATGGCCGTCAGATGCGCCAAGCGCTCGGGGGCGTCGTCGGGCGCGGCGGGATCGATCGGCTTGATGGAGATGAACGCGGTGAGCGCCAGGCCCACCGCATCGTGGTCCACCAGCGCGGCGTAACCCCGGATGACCCCGCGTTTCTCCAGGCGGCGCACCCGCTGGTGCACCGCCGAGACCGAAAGCCCGGTCTCCTTGGCCAGGTCCGTGAAGCTCATCCGGCCGTCCGTGGTCAACAGTGTGACGATCTGCCGATCGATCTCCTCCACCGGACCAAGGTAGCGGCCCGGCCGTCCGGCCGCGAGATGCGCCCGCCCGGGTGGCCGGGACCGGATGCCCGCCGTACGTCCCACCGAGGCGCGAACCGGAGGTGCGAGGGTAGAGACACCGTGCCGGGCTCGCCGGGGGCCGGGTTCGGTTGGGGAGGCGACACGTGAGAGCCGACGAGCTTGAGGCCAGGATGCGGACCGGGGAACGGTTCCACTCGCTGGCCCTCCCGCCGGAGTCCTGGGTGATCATCCGGGTGGACGGCCGCGGCTTCTCCCGCTACACCGAGGATGACTTCGACAAGCCCTTCGACGCCCGCTTCTCCGCCCTGATGACCGCCACCGCGCGCGGCCTGCTGGAGGAGCTGGGCGGGCGCTACGCCTACACCGAGAGCGACGAGGTCTCCCTGGTGCTGCCGCCCGCCTTCGCGCAGTTCGGCCGCCGCCTGGAGAAGCTGGTCTCGGTCTCGGCCTCCGTGGCGGCCTCGGTCTTCACCCACGCGGCGGGCGAACCCGTCCAGTTCGACAGCAGGGTCTGGCTGGGCGGCTCGCTGGAGGACGTCGTCGACTACCTGTCCTGGCGGCAGGCCGACGCGGCGCGCTGCGCGCTCAACGGGTGGTGCTACTGGGCGCTGCGCAAGGCGGGCCGTACCCGCCGCCAGGCCGCCCGCGCCCTCGACGGCGCCGGGGCCGCCGCCAAGCACGAGCTGCTGTCCCGGCACGGCGTCGACTACGAGGGGCTGCCCGCCTGGCAGCGCAACGGGGTCGGGCTGTGGTGGGAGACCTACGAGCACCCCGGCCACGACCCGCTGCGCGGCGTGGACGTCACCACGCTGCGGCGGCGCGTCCACGTCGCCAGGGAGCTGCCGGTGACCGGGGAGTACCGAGGGCTCGCCGAACGGATCCTGCTCGGCGAGCGCGACCCGGGCGCCCCGGTGCCGCCCTAGCATCGGAAGGTGATCCTCAAGCCCGACCGGCCGATCAAACGGCCCACCGCCCGCGTCCTGCTCCTCGACTCCCAAGACCGGCTGTTGCTGTTCCGCTTTCCCGCTCCGGCGGGCTGGCGGCACCGGCACTACTGGGTCACGCCCGGCGGGGGCGTGGCCGACGGCGAGGCGCTCGACGCCGCCGCCGTGCGCGAGTTACGCGAGGAGACCGGGCTGGACGTCCCCCGCGAGCGGCTCGGCGCGCTGGTCGCGCGGTGCGCGGGCCTCACCGAGTTCGACGGCGTCCCCATCCACGCCAGCGACGCCTACTTCTTCCTGCGGGTGGACGACCACGTGGTGGACCCCACCGGCCAGGAGGAGTTCGAACGCTCGCAGATCTCCGCCCACCGCTGGTGGACCCTGCCCGAGCTGCGCGCCACCGATGACGTGATCTTCCCGGTCCGGCTCGCCGGGCTGCTGGACGCGCTGATCGCGGGCGAGATCCCCGCCGAGCCGGTCACACTGCCCTGGCGGCGCGGCGACGAGTGAGCCGCCGCGCACGTGTCGGCCGGCCGTCTCAGTCGGCGATGTAGCGGATCGAGCGGACGTGGTATCCGGTCGTCTTCGAGCCGCGCACCGACATCAGCATCGCCCCGCCCTCGTAGGAGTACGCGCAGGAGCGGCCCCCGGGCTCGGGCGAGCACCCCTGGAAGTGGTACGGCACGCCGCTCGGGTCGAACCGCACCCGGAAGATCGTGCGCACCGCGCCCCTGGTCGCCACCTCCAGACCCGCGTAGCGGTCGTGCCGCCGCCAGGCGCCGTACAGGTGCTTGGCGGCGTCCTGCGGCCTGACCAGGTGCCGCGAGCGGTAGACCTTGACGACCTTGCCGCCGGAGACCACCATGGCGATCCCGTTGAGGTCGCCGGGCACCCGGACGCTGGTGTGGACGAACCGGCAGACCCGGCCGTCGCAGCCGTCGAACCGGTCGGGCGTGCGGTACACGTAGGCGAAGATGGAACTCACCGCCGACGGCGTGGCCACCCGGGCGGCGGCCCGCCGGTCACGGGCGTTCCACGCGGAGAACAGCTTCTTGGCGACCTTGGCGGGGGCGACGGCGGCGGGCCCAGCGACGGGCCCAGCGACGGAGGGCGTGGCGGCCGTGGCGGGCAGTGCGGGAGACATCAGCGCGGCGGCGCCCACGAGGGCGGCGGCGGCGAGGAGCGATCGTCGGAACACGCCACGACGTTAGGACCGCGACCTTGCACCCGGATTGCCCTCGGCTTGCACCCGATCGGCGGCCCTGCCCGCGCCTGGCGCGGGCAGGGCGCGCCCAGCGGGTCAGGCGGACGCCTCCCTGGTCACCGCGCGGGCGATGACCAGGCGCTGGATCTGGTTGGTGCCCTCCACGATCTGCAGCACCTTCGCCTCGCGCATGTACCGCTCGGCCGGGAAGTCCTCCACATAGCCGTAGCCGCCGAACACCTGGACGGCGTCGGTGGTCACCGCCATGCACATGTCGGTGGCGAACAGCTTGGCCATCGCGGCGCGCGTGCCGTAGGGCCGCCCGGCGTCGCGCAGCCGGGCGGCGTCCAGGTAGAGCGCGCGGGCGGCGGCGATCCGCGTGGCCATGTCGGCCAGCATGAAACCGACGCCCTGGAAGTCGGCGATCCTGGAGCCGAACTGGCGGCGCTCGCCCGCGTAGGCCACCGCGGCGTCGTAGGCGGCCTGGGCGACGCCGACGGCGCAGGCGGCGATGCCCAGCCGCCCGCCGTCGAGTGCCGCCATGGCGATGCGGAAGCCCTCGCCCCGCGCGCCGACCAGCGCGTCCGCGGGCAGGCGCACGCCGTCGAGGCGGACCTGGGCGGTGGGCGAGGAACGCATGCCCATCTTGCGCTCGGGTTTGCCGTACGACAGGCCCTCGGTCTCCGCCGGGACGTGCAGGCAGGAGATCCCCCGCGCGCCGTCGTCGGACGTGCGGGCCATCACCGTGTAGAAGTCGGCGACGCCGCCGTGGGTGGTCCACGCCTTGACCCCGTCGAGCACGAACCCGCCGTCCTCGCCGGGCTCGGCCCGGGTGGTCAGCGCCGCCGCGTCGGACCCCGAGTGCGGCTCCGACAGGCAGTAGGCGCCCAGCAGGTCGCCGCCGAGCATGGCGGGCAGCAGCCGCTCGCGCTGCTCCGCATCGCCGTAGGCGGCCACCGGGAAACACGACAGCGTGTGCACCGACACGCCCAGCCCCACCGCCAGCCAGGCCGCCGCCAGCTCCTCGACCACCTGCAGGTAGACCTCCTGCGCCTGGGCCGCGCCGCCGTACTCCTCCGGGTACGGCAGGCCGAGCAGCCCCGACGCGCCCAGCGTGCGGAACACCTCGCGCGGGAAGCGCCCCGCGGCCTCCTCGGCCGCCGCGCGCGGCGCGATCTCCTTGGCCGCGATCTCCCGGACCAGCTCGATCAGGTCGTGGCCCTCCTGGGAGGGCATCGTCCGCTCGACCGCCATCGTCACACCACCACCAGTTCCCGTGGACGGTCGTTGACCCGCTCGCCGCCCTCCTCGCCGCAGATCACGATGTCCTCGATCCGGGCCCCGTGCTCGCCCGGCAGGTAGATGCCCGGCTCGACGGAGAACGCGTACCCCGGGACCAGCGGCTCGGCGTTGCCCGCCACGATGTAGGGGTCCTCGTGGGTCTCCAGGCCGATGCCGTGGCCGGTGCGGTGGATGAACCGCTCGCCGTACCCGGCCTCCTCGATCACCTCACGGGCGGCGGCGTCGATCGCCTCGCACGCCACCCCCGGCCGCACCGCCAGGCAGGCGGCCTCCTGGGCGCGGCGCAGCACCTCGTAGTAGGCGGCGAACGCCGCGGGCGGCTCGCCGACGGAGTACACGCGGGTGGAGTCGGAGCAGTAGCCGCTGGGCATCCGCCCGCCGATGTCCACGACCACCGGCTCGCCCGCCTCGATGACCCGGTCGGACAGCTCGTGGTGCGGGCTCGCGCCGTTCGGCCCTGAACCGACGATCACGAAGTCGACGGTCTCGTGCCCGGCGGCGATGATGGCGTCGGCGATGTCACGGCCGACCTCGCGCTCGGTACGGCCCGCGCGCAGGAACTCCGGCACCCGCGCGTGCACCGCGTCGATGGCCGCGCCCGCCTCGCGCAGCGCCGCCGCCTCGGCGGGGCTCTTGCGCATCCGCAGGCCGCGCAGCACCGTGGAGGCGAGGACCTGCTCGGCCCCCGGCAGCGCGTCGCGGAACCGCAGCGAGGTCATCGCCCACATCCGGTCGGCCAGGCCCACCGTGGCGACCGCGCCCAGCCGCTTGGCCACGTGCGCGTAAGGGTCGTCGGTCTCCTCCCAGGGCACGAATTCCACGCCGAGCCGCGAGGCGGGCGAGTGCTCGGCGGCGGCCAGCTCCAGGCGCGGCACCATCAGGAACGGCTCGCCCGCGGCCGGGACCGCCAGGCAGGTCAGCCGTTCCAGCGGCAGGGCCTCGTAGCCGGTGACGTAACGCAGGTCGGGGCCCGGCGTGAGCAGCAACGCGCCGAGGCCCGCCCGCCGGGTCGCCTCCTGCACGGCGGCCAGGCGCGAGACGGGGTACAGATCCAGATCAGAGGTCACGGGTCCAATGTAGGCCGTGCGAGGATGAGGTTCATGCCCGGATTGATGCTCCTCGACACCGCGTCGCTGTACTTCCGCGCCTTCTACGGAGTGCCCGAGTCGATCAAGTCTCCGGACGGTCGGCCCGTCAACGCCGTGCGGGGGCTGATCGACATGATCGCCACGCTGGTCCGCGACCACTCCCCCGCCGAGCTGGTGGCGTGCATGGACGCCGACTGGCGCCCGGCGTTCCGGGTGGACGCGCTGCCGTCCTACAAGGCCCACCGGGTGGCCGAGGGCGACCAGGAGGACGTGCCCGACACGCTGGCCCCGCAGGTCCCGATCATCGAGGAGACCCTCGACGCGCTGGGCATCGCCCGGATCGGCGTTCCCGGCTACGAGGCCGACGACGTCATCGGCACCTGCGCGACCCGGGCCAAGGGCGCCGTGGACATCGTCACCGGCGACCGCGACCTGTTCCAGCTCGTCGACGACTCCCGGCCGGTCCGGGTCCTCTACACCGCGCGGGGCATCCGCAACCTGCAGATCTTCGACGAGGCCGCGGTGACCGCCAAGTACGCCATCCCCGGCCGGTCCTACGCCGAATTCGCCACCCTGCGCGGCGACCCGAGCGACGGCCTGCCCGGCGTGCCCGGCGTCGGCGACAAGAGCGCCGCCGCGCTGATCACCCGGTTCGGCGACCTCGGCACCCTGCTCGACGCCCTCGACTCCGGCGTCACCGAGGGCTTCCCGGCGGGCGCGCGCACCAAGCTGACCGCCGCCCGCGACTACCTGCGGGTGGCCCCCGACGTCGTGCGGGTCGCGCTCGACGCGCCGGTGCCCGACATCGACCTGACGCTGCCCGCCAAGCCCCGCGACGGGCGGGCGCTGGTCGCGCTGGCCGACCGCCACGGCCTGGACGGCCCGCTCAACCGCCTGCTGGAGTCGATGGCCAAGGCCACCGCCTGACCCGCCCCCAGGCGGCCCCTCCTGTGAGCCCTCAGGTGAGCCCTCAGGTGAGCCCTCAGGTGAGCGAGGTGTAGGCGACCACGCCCCTGCGGATGGCGTCCATCGCCTTGGCCGCGTTCTTCTTGACCGGACTGTGCGGCGCCGCCGCGTCGCCGATCTGCCCCAGCAGGTCGAGGAGCTGCTTCATCCAGCGCACGAAGTCGCCCGCCGCCAGCTCCATGCCGTTGGCGCCGTCGGTGAGCACGGCGTCCAGGCTGTGGCCCCTGGCCCAGCGGAACGCGGCCCAGGCGAAGCCGAAGTCGGGCTCGCGGGTGAACGACAGCCCGTGCGTCTCCTCGATCGCCTCCAGGTCGCCCCACAGTCGCACCATCGCCGCGAGCGTGTCGGTGGCCTCGCCCGCGGGGATCTTGGGGCGCCGCGCCTCGTCGGACTGGCGCGACTCGAAGACCAGCGCGGACACGCAGGCCGCCAGCTCGGCGGGGTCGAGGGCGTCCCACAGCCCCGAGCGCAGGCACTCGGCGGTGAGGAGGTCGAGCTCGGTGTAGATCGCGGCCAGCCGCCTGCCCTGCACGGTGACGGTCTCGCCGTCGAGGTAGCCGAGCTGTTCGAGGACCCCGCACACCCGGTCGAAGGTGCGGGCGATGACGTGGGACCGGCTCTCCACGCGGCGGCGCAGCCCCTCGCTCTCGCGGTACTGCTTGTAGTAACGCTCGGCCCAGCGGGCGTGGTCCTCGCGCTCCTCACAGGCGTGGCAGGGGTGCTGCCTGATCTGCCGCCGCAGGTCGTTGATCTCGTCGTCCTCGACGGCGTGGTCCCTGGCCCTCGGCGGCTTGCCGAGATCGCGGTCGCCGATCTTGGCGTGCATGGTGGAGACCAGGTTGGCACGGTCCTTCGGCGCCCGGGAGTTGAAGTTCTTCGGAATGCGCAGGTGGTCCACGGGCTCCACCGGCACCGGGAAGTCGGTCGAGGTCAGCCGCTTCACCTGCTTGCCGATGGTCAGCACCAGCGGCGAGGGGCCCTCGCCGCGTCCCGCGCCGCGCGGGTTCAGCCCGGGGTCGAGCACCACCGCCAGACCGGCCCGGCGCCCGGCCGGGACCCTGATCACGTCGCCGGGCTTGAGCGCCTCAAGCGAGCGGATCGCCTGCGCCCGGCGGGCCGCCGTGCGCTGGCGCGACAGATCCGACTCGCGGTCGGACAGCCGCCTGCGCAGCGCGGCGTACTCCGGGAAGTCGCCCAGGTGGCAGGTCATCGCCTCCTGGTAGCCGTCCAGGGCCTCCTCGGTACGGCGGAGCTGCCTGGCGATGCCCACCACCGCCCGGTCGGCCTGGAACTGCGCGAAGGACGCCTCCAGGAGGGTTCTGGCGCGGGCCCTGCCGACCTGGCCAACCAGGTTGACCGCCATGTTGTACGACGGGCGGAAGCTGGAGCGTAGCGGGTAGGTGCGGGTGCTGGCCAGGCCCGCGACCGACACCGGGTCGGTGCCCTGCTGCCACACCACCACCGCGTGACCCTCGACGTCGATGCCGCGCCGCCCGGCCCGCCCGGTGAGCTGGGTGTACTCGCCTGGGGTGAGATCGGCGTGGGTCTCGCCGTTCCACTTGTCGAGCTTCTCGATCACCACGGAACGGGCGGGCATGTTGATGCCCAGCGCCAGGGTCTCGGTGGCGAAGACCGCCTTGACCAGCCCTTCGGTGAACAGCTCCTCCACGACCTCCTTGAAGGTGGGCAGCATGCCCGCGTGGTGGGCGGCCAGGCCCCGCTCCAGACACTCGCGCCACTCCAGGAAGCCCAGCACCGCGAGGTCTTCGTCGGGCAGGTGGGAGGTCCGCTCGTCCACGATCTGGCGGATCTCGTGCCGCTCACGCTCGGTGGTCAGCCGCAGCCCGGCGTACAGGCACTGCATCACGGCGGCGTCGCAGCCCGCCCTGGAGAAGATGAAGGTGATCGCGGGCAGCAGGCCCTCGGCGTCGAGCCGCTCGATGACGTCGACCCGGCTCGGAGCGCGGAACCCGCGCGGGCGGCCGTATCCGCGGCGGCCGCGCGGCGGACCGCCCAGCCGGCCCTCGTCTCTGGCCAGCCGGGACAGCTCGGGGTTGACGCGCGGCCGGTCGGCCTCCTCCTCGGCGACGAACAGGTCGTACAGGCGGTTGCCGACCATCATGTGCTGCCACAGCGGCACGGGACGGTGCTCGTCGACGATGACGGTGGTGTCGCCGCGGACCTCGCCCAGCCACTCGCCGAACTCCTCGGCGTTGCTGACGGTGGCCGACAGCGCCGCCAGGCGCACCGACTCCGGCAGGTGGATGATGACCTCTTCCCACACCGCGCCGCGGAACCGGTCGGCCAGGTAGTGCACCTCGTCCATGACGACGAAGCCCAGGCCCGCCAGGGTCGGGGACCCGGCGTAGAGCATGTTGCGCAGCACCTCGGTGGTCATGACCACGATCGGGGCCTCGCCGTTGACGCTGTTGTCTCCGGTGAGCAGGCCGACCTTCTTGGTGCCGTAGCGTTTCACCAGGTCGTTGTACTTCTGGTTGGACAGCGCCTTGATCGGGGTGGTGTAGAAGCACTTGCGGCCCTGCTCCAGCGCCAGGTGGACCGCGAACTCCCCGACGACCGTCTTGCCGGACCCGGTGGGGGCGGCCACCAGCACGCCGTCGCCGGCCTCCAGCGCGTGGCAGGCGTCGATCTGGAACTCGTCCAGATCGAAGTCGTACAACTCGCGGAACGACCTGATCGCGGGCCCCTCGTGGGCGATGCTCTGCCGGAAGGCCGCGTATCGCTCCGCTGGCGTCGTCATGCTGTTCAGCCTACCGATACCGGGATTCCGGTCTGTCCCTCTGGTGGCGACCGAAGTCACCCCCTTTACAAAGTAGATCTAGATCAGCACCCGGAGCGCTCCGGGGACCACCTCACAGGCCATCGGAAGCGTACCCAGGCGCTCGCCGTCGGCATAGGCGACCACGGAAGGCGCGGCCAGCGCGACCCGGGTGGCGCGGTGCACCGTCACCGAGGACAGGCCCACATGGGTACCCCGGTATACGCGGGGAAGGCGCGCACGAACCTGCCGGTGGGCATGGCCCGGAGGATCGTCACGTCCAGCAGGCCGTCGCCGGGGTCGGCGGCGGGGCAGATCCGCATGCCCGCGCCGTAGGAGCGGGTGTTGCCCACGGCCACCAGCATCGCCTCGCCCTCGACGACCTCGCGCCCGCCGGGGAGGTCCAGCGTGACGCTGAACGGGATGGGGCGGAAGGAACGCAGCTCGGCCGCGGTGGCCACCAGGTAGCGCGCCGTGCCGCCCGGCAGGGTCATCCGGTTGGCCCGCTCGTTGACGCGGGAGTCGAACCCGCAGGCCATCACCCCGGCGAACCACTCACCCGCCCGCGCGCCCGCCACGACGCGGGCCGCGTCGAAGGGGGCGGCGGCGCCGCGCAGCACGACCGAGGCGGCTGCCACCGGGTCGCGCGGGATGCCGAGCGCGGCGGCGAAGTCGTTGCCGGTTCCTGCGGGCAGCAGGCCCAGCGGCACGCCGGTGCCCGCCACGGCCTGCAGCGCCAGGTGCACCAGGCCGTCTCCACCGAAGGCGGCGAGCGCGCGGGGCCGTGCGGCGACCGCCGCACGGGCGCGCTCCAGGGTCTCGCGGGCGGATCGGCCCGCGAGCACTGTGACCGGGTGGCCTCCCTCGCGCAACCGCCGGACGGCGGGCGCCAGCCGCCGCAGCGACCGTCCGCCACCGGCGGCGGGATTCACAAGGACCGCTATCTCACCCGGCACACCGGGAATTTATCCCTTATCGCCGGAGATCGGAATCGTCGTCCGCGCCCCCATCGGAGTCCACGTCGAGCGGCGACGCCTCGTCGTCGCTCAGCCCCGAGTAGTCCTCGGCCACCGGCTGCCGCTTCTCGCGCAGGTACATGAACACCTCGGCCAGGCCGAACAGGCCGACCATCGGCAACGCCAGCGCGATCATGGTCAACGGCTCGCCGCCCGGGGTGGCCACGGCGCCGAAGACGAACATCAGGAAGATCACCATGCGGCGGTGCTTCTTCACCGTCGCCCTCGGCAGCACGCCGATGATGTTGAGGAACACCATGAGCAGCGGCAGCTCGAAGGAGACGCCGAACACCAGCAGCATGATCATCGTATAGCTGAGGTACTCGTCGATCTGGATCAGCGGAACGCCGCTCTCCGGGGCGAAGCTCAGCAGGATCGACAGGCTGGTGTCCATCACCAGGTAGGCCAGGATGGCGCCGGCCAGGAACAGCGGGACGGCCAGCCCGAGGAAGCTGAAGGTGTAGCGCCGCTCGTTGCGGTAAAGGCCCGGGGTGACGAACGCCCAGACCTGGTAGAGCCAGACGGGCGAGGACGCCACGACGCCCACCATCGCCGCCACGTGCAAGGTCAGGAAGAAGGACTGGAAGATGCCGCCGATGGCGAGGCTGCACTCTCCGGGCCTGAGCTGCTGCGCGGCGGAGGTCTCACAGAAGGGGGCCTTGAGGAAGTCCCAGACCGGGTCGAAGACCAAGAAACCGAGCACGGTGCCGACGACCAGCGCGAGGACCGCGATCACGAGCCGGTTGCGCAGCTCGCGCAGGTGGTCCATCAGCGGCATGCGCCCCTCGGGGTCACGCGCCTGCGACCCGTTCGCGCCAGGCTTGGGCCATTTCAGCAGAGCCATGCGGGAGTCCTGGTCTCGGGGGGTGGGGTGGACGGGATGAGGACGGCGAGCACCCGGAGGTCAGGCCTGGGAGCCGGCCCGGGACAGGGCCGGGAACGCGGCCGGGTGCGGGGCCGGGGACTCAGCTCAGCTTGTCCTTGGCCGTGGCCGCGGTGGCGGCGCGCTCGCGGTCGGCGATGATCCGGGCCTGCTCCTCAGGGGTGAGCACGACGGCCTGCTGGATCTGCGGCTGCGGCTGCGCGGCGGGCTGCGGGGTGGCGGACTGAGCGCCGGTGGAACCGACCTTCTCCACCGTGGTCCCGTCCTCGTCGTCACGGAGCTTCGTGGTCTCGGACTTGAAGATCCGCATGGAGCGGCCGATCGCACGAGCGGTGTCGGGCAGCTTCTTCGCACCGAACAGCAGCACCACGATGACCGCGATGATGATCAGCTCAGTTGGTCCCAGGTTGGGCATGACACATCCTTTACACCAAGCGACGTGCTTTCACTGACACCGATCGTACGCTCCCCGACGCGCGGTCACATCATTCCGGGTTCCGTATTACGTCGATCTTTTGACGAAGTTTGTCCCGTTTGGGGGTTAGCCGGGACCTGGTCCGTTCCAGTTCACGGTGCAGCCCCCGTGCGGCTACCAGCACCTTCACCGACAGAACCGCGATGACGGCGACCCCCGTGAAGGCCGCCGCCACCGCCGCCACGACCCAGATCATCGGGCGGGCTCCCGCTCGTAGTGGGCCAGCGCGGCACGCGCGCGGTCACGCACCGTGACGGCCAGTCCCGCGGGCGAGACCACCCGGCCGGTGTCGCCGAGACGCAGCGCCAGGCGGACCAGCCACCCCTGGTCACGGGCCCGCAGGGCGATCCGCAGACGCCCTTCGCCCAGCTCGGTGACCTCTTCACAGGGGTAGTACTCCGCCACCCAGCGCCCCGCCGGGCTCACCTCCAGGACCACGAGCTGATCGGTGGGCGAGGGCCGGAACACCCCCTGGGTGACGTCACGCGACTCGGCGTCGGCGGGCGGCTCGGCGGGCAGGTCGAGGACGCGGACCTCCTGCATACGGTCCAGCCGGAAGAGGCGTACCGCCTCGGCCCGATAACACCAGCCCTCCAGATACGGACGCCCGTCGGCGACCACCAGCCGCATCGGATCGACCTCGCGCCAGGTGACCTCGTCACGGCCGGGCACGTAGTAGCGCAGCGACAGCCGCCGCCTGGCTCGCAGCCCCTCCTGGACGGCGGCCAGGGCGTCGGGCGCCGCCTCGACGTCGACCTCCACGGTGACCTGGCTGCTCACCGCGGCGGCGGCCTCGCCCGCCGCCCGCTCCAGCTTGGCGATCACCCGGGCCAGCGCCTCGCGGTCGCCGAGGTCGGCGAACTCCGGGAACTCCAGCAACAGCCGCAACGCCACCAGCAGCGCGCTCGCCTCGTCCACCGCCAGGCGCAGCGGCCTGGCGATCGTCTCGGCGTTGTCGATCAGGATCTCGCCGCCGTCCCAGGAGACGTCGATCAGGTCGCCGGGGGTGTGGCCGGGCAGGCCGCACATCCAGACCAGTTGCAGGTCGTCGATGAGCTGCTTCTCGCTCACCGCGAAGATCTTGGCGACCTCGGCCACCTGCGCCCCGGGGTGCGACATCAGATACGGCACCAGCGCCAGCAGGCGCGGCAGCCGGTCGGCCGAGGAGCTCATGCCAGCGCTCCCTTCAACCGGCGGATCACGGCCTCGCGCGCGTCGGGCGGGTCGACGACCTCGACGTCGGGACCCAGGCTGGCCAGCCAGCCGGCCAGCCGCTCGGGGTCTGCGAACACCAGCTCCGCCTCCTCCCACCCGTCTCCCGACGGGCGGATCTCCCTGGCCAGGTGGCGCACCCCCTGGCAGGCGCCCTCGCGCAGGCGCAGCAGGGCGGTGCGCTCGGGCATGGTCTGGTCGTCGCGGTAGCCCACCATCTCCCGCAGGTTCACGCCCTCGGGGACGCGGACCTCGCCGGGACGGCCGAGCGGGGTCACCGTCCCGGTGATCCGGCTGAGCCGGAACACCCGGTGGCCGTCGCGATCGCGGTCGTGGCCGATGACGTACCACCGGCCCCGGCGGCTGACCACGCCCCAGGGCTCAAGGGTGCGGGTGCGGACCTCGCCGCTGCCCGCCGTGCGGTAGTCGAACCGGACGGCCCGCCGGTCGCGCACCGCCTCCCACAGCGCCGGGAACGACGGGTCGCGGGTGTCGACGCGCAGTTCCAGCGCGTCCATCCCGCTCTCCTCGGTCTCGACCCCGGCCGCGCGGAGCTTCAGCAGCGCCCCGCCCGCCGCCTCGGCCAGGCTGGCCCGCCGCCACACCTGCGCCGCGAGGCCGAGCACGGCCGCCTCGTCGGGCGCCAGCGTGATGTCGGGCAGCTCGTAGGCCTGGCGCACGATGCGGTAACCCGGCTCGTCGTCCCAGGGGTCCTTGTGGACCTCGACCGGGATGCCGATCTCGCGCAGTTCGTTCTTGTCGCGCTCGAACATGCGCTGGAAAGCCTCGTCGCCGTCGCGGTCGTAGCCGGGCACGACCTGACGGATCTGCTCCGCGGGCAGCGGGCGGCGGGTCGCCAGCAGGCAGATGACAAGGTTGAGCAGCCGCTCGGTCTTGCGCCGCGACATTAGGTCCCCTCCCCTCCTCCAAGGAGACGCTACCGCGCATCGGAAGCACGGAAGCGCATCATCGGGCGCCGCGTTCCACTACCCTTCCGGCGTGATCAGATGGCGTAAGGGCGAAGTCGTGGAGATCCGGCGGGAGTGGGACGGCGCCGTGGAACTCCAGGTGAGCCTATCTGGACAAGAGGTGCGCGCGCTTGCTTATCCGGCGCTGGTCGGCCGTCCGGAACCCGGCGATACGGTCCTTCTCAACACGACGGCGCTGGCCATGGGCCTGGGCACGGGCGGCTACGCCATGGTGGTGGCCGTGCCCGACCGCCTGCCGCCCGACCCCGAAGGTCCCGGGCACCTGGTCAAGGCCAGGTACACCCCCCTGCAGGCCACCGTGCTCGGCGCGGACGAACAGGACTCCCCGCACCACGAGACGCTGCGCGAGGCCGACTCCCTGGACGGCATGCCGGTGGTGGTCGCCGACCTGCACTCCGCGCTGGCGCCCGTGCTCTGCGGGCTCTTTGAGCCGACCGGCGGGCGCCCCGCCCTCCGGGTGGCCTACGTGATGCAGGACGGCGGCGCGCTGCCCGCCTGGTTCTCCATGTCGTGCGCCAGGCTCCGCGAGGTGGGCTGGCTGGCCGGGGTGGTGACCGTCGGGCAGGCGTTCGGCGGCGACGTGGAGACGGTGACCACCCACACCGGCCTGCTGGCGGCCCGGCACGTGCTGGGCGCCGACGTGGCGATCGTCGCGCAGGGCCCCGGCAACCTGGGCACCGGCACCCGCTGGGGGTTCTCCGGGGTGTCGGCGGGCGAGGCCGTCAACGCCGTCTCGGTGCTGTCGGGGCGGCCGGTGGCGGCGCTGCGGGTCAGCGAGGGCGACGCCCGCGAGCGCCACGTCGGCGTCTCCCACCACTCGCTGACCGCCTACGGCCGGGTCGCGCTGGCCCCCGCCGTGGTGCCGGTGCCCGAGCTGCCCGGCGAGTTCGGCGCGCGTGTCGCCGAGCAGGTCAGGCCGCTCGCCGACCGGCACGAACTGGTGAGCGTGCCCGTGGACGGCCTGCGCGAGGCCCTGGCGGCCTCCCCCGTCAGGCTGTCCACCATGGGCCGCGGCCTGGACGGCGACCTGGCCTATTTCCTGGCCTCGGCCGCGGCCGGCAGGCTCGCCGCCGCCATGGCCGCGCCGGCCTCGTAGAACTCCTTGAAGGTGAACGCCTGCGGCCCCGGCCCTTCCGCCCGCAGGCGTTCCAGCCTGGCCATGCCCTCGTCCAGTGAGGGCGGCACGCCCTCCTCGACCCACCACATGACGGAGTAGGGCTCGGCCACGCGGTGGAACCACTCCCGGCGGCGCTGCAGCACCGGCAGGTGCCCGCTGCGGTAGACGAAGTTCCAGAGCGACTCGCGGTCCTCCCACACCGAGTAGTTGATCAGCAGGTGGTCGCCGAAGGCGTGGGTGACGGTCGCGTCGGGCTCCTCGCCGCCCTTCAGGCGCCAGACGAAGCCGGGGGCGGTGTCGGCGAGGGCGTTGATCGGCGCCAGGGCCGCGACGAACTCGGCCATCACCGCGGATTCCTTGGGCGCGCGCATGTGCGCGACGTTGAGCTGAGCCAGGTGCATGCCGCTCAGCACACCACTGCCGCCCCTTCTATGTCAATCCTCATTGTTTTTAGAAAAGGACACGCAGCACTCCCCCCGACGGGGATCGGACTCCACCAGCGTCTCCGGCTCGCCCAGCCCCTCCACCAGGCCCCGGCACAGCGCCAGGTTCATCGAGCAGACCAGCAGCGGATGCTCCTCCGACAGCACGTGGAAGGGGCAGTTGCGCAGCCGCAGGCGGTCGCCGTCGCGATAGGGCTCGTAGCCGCGCTCCCGCAGGGCGTCCTCCAGCGGGCCCGCGCCCGCGAACCTGGCCCCCACCCGGCGCGCCGCGGCCTCGGCCAGCTCGTCGCCGCCGAGCCGGTCCACGACCTCGGCGAGCACCAGGGCGACCGTCCGGTAGTCGCGCGGCGGCACGCTGACCGTCCGCTCCGTGACGGCCCTGCGGTAGACCTTGGCCGGACGGCCGCTGCCCGGCCCGCCCGAGCGCCCGCCCAGCCGGGCGAAGCCCGACTCCAGCAGGCCACCCTCCACGAGCTTGTCCAGATGGAACGCGGCGAGCGTGCGCTGCACCCCGGCGGCCCGCGCCGCCTCCTCACGCCCGATCTCCCGCCCGCTGCCCGCGACGAAGTCGTACAACGCCCGGCGCACCGGGTCGGAAAGCAGCGCGACGGCCTGCAGATCCTCCACGCTGGGAGTCTAAGCGCCGCGCCACGCGCCCCCGCCGGGACGCCGAAGGGGCCGGTGTCGGGTGACACCGGCCCCGTGTCCCTCGTCTGTTACGCGGGGTCTAGTAGGCCCCGATGACGTCCACGGCGAAGACCAGCGTGGAGTCGCCCTTGATCTTGTCGCCCTGGCCCTTGTCGCCGTAGCCGAGGGCGGGCGGGATGCTCAGCAGGACGCGGCTGCCGACGGGAACGCCCACCAGGCCCTCGTCCCAGCCCTTGATCACCTTGCCGGTGCCGATCTGGAACAGCGCCGGACGGCCGGACTTCCAGCTGCTGTCGAACTCGGAGTCGGTGCCCCAGATCTTGCCGGTGTACTGGACCATGATGGTCTGGCCCGACTTGACCTTCTCACCATCGCCCTTGATGACCGTCTCGGCCACCAGCTTCTTGGGCGCCTTCTCGTCGGTCTTGGTGGTCAGCACCGGGGCCTTGTCGCCGCCGGGGTGCTCCAGCTTCACGCCCTTGAGCTTGTGGTCGACGGCGTCGCCCTGGGCGGCCATCGTCTTCGGGGTGTCGATCACGTCGACCACGAACACCTGCGCGGTGGAGGTGTCGGCGCCCTGCGCCTTGGCCTGGTCGAGCTGCTCCTTGGTGAAACTGTCCGACGCCACCACCGCGTAGAAGCGGCCGCCCGGCTTGGCTCCCACGAACGCCTGCTGGATCACCTTGGGGAGCTGCTCGGAGACCGGCACCAGCTCGGGGGCGCCGGTGTCGTAGGTGGAGCCGCCCGGGGCGTTGGACTTGCCGTCCCAGGTGTAGAGCGTCATGTTGGCGACCACGGAGTCGCCCATCTTCACCGGAGTGCCGGTGCCCTCGCTGACCTGCTTGGCGCTGGAGGTCGTGGCGGGCTTGCCCTGCGGGAACTTCACCGTGGGCTTGGCGCCCACGGCTCCGGTCACCGAGATGGCCCCCGCGGGGGCCGATTCCGACGACGACGCCGAGGACGCCGATCCGTTCCCCTCGGAGCCGCAGGCTGCGGCGAACAACAGTGGCACTGCGGCTAGTACGGCCAGGCGGCGTCGCATTGGTATAGGTATCCCTTAACCGAGATGGCATGGCTGGTCCGCGTCACCATACCCGCTCGCCCGTACAGCGAGGGTAAACAACACGGTGAAGCCCTCGGTGAAGATCGACCGTCACATTCCCGCGATAAGTTTGTCCACTCGTTCGTCCACGCTGCGGAAGGGGTCCTTGCACAGCACCGTGCGCTGGGCCTGGTCGTTCAGCTTGAGGTGAACCCAGTCGACCGTGAAGTCGCGCCGCTTCTCCTGGGCCTTGCGGATGAACTCGCCGCGCAGCCGCGCCCTGGTGGTCTGCGGCGGCACCGACTTGGCCTCGAAGATCTTCACGTCGGACGCCACCCGCTCCACCGACCCGCGCCGCTGCAACAGGTAGAACAGCCCCCGCCGCCGGTGCACGTCGTGGTAGGCGAGGTCGAGCTGGGCGACCCTCGGCGACGACAGCGGAAGGTCGTACTTGCGGCGGTAGCGCTCGATCAACTGGTACTTCGTCACCCAGTCGATCTCCCGCGAGACCATGTCGAGGTCGCCGGTGTCGACCGCGCGCAGCGTGCGCTCCCACAGTTCGAGCACCCGCTCGGCGATCTCGTCGCCGCCGCGCCGGTCGACGAAGTCCCTCGCCTTGGAGAAGTACTCCTGCTGGATCTCCAGCGACGACGCCTCGCGCCCGTTGGCCAGACGCACCCTGCGCCGGCCGGTCATGTCATGCGACACCTCGCGGATCGCCCTGATCGGGTTCTCCAGCGACAGGTCGCGCATCACGGTGCCCGCCTCGATCATGCGCAGCACCAGGTCGGTCGCGCCCACCTTGAGGAGCATGGTGGTCTCGCTCATGTTGGAGTCGCCGACGATGACGTGCAGGCGGCGGAACCGCTCGGCGTCGGCGTGCGGCTCGTCGCGGGTGTTGATGATCGGCCTGCTCCTGGTGGTGGCGCTGGACACGCCCTCCCAGATGTGCTCGGCGCGCTGTGACACGCAGTAGACCGCGCCGCGCGGGGTCTGCAGCACCTTGCCGGCGCCGCAGATGATCTGCCGGGTGACCAGGAAGGGGATCAGCACGTCGGCCAGGCGGCCGAACTCGCCGTGCCGTCCGACCAGGTAGTTCTCGTGGCAGCCGTAGGAGTTGCCGGCCGAGTCGGTGTTGTTCTTGAAAAGGTAGATGTCACCCGCGATGCCCTCCTCGCGCAGACGCTTCTCGGCGTCGACGAGCAGGCCCTCAAGGATGCGCTCCCCCGCCTTGTCGTGGGTCACCAGTTCCACGACGTTGTCACACTCGGGGGTGGCGTACTCGGGATGGCTTCCCACGTCAAGGTAGAGACGGGCGCCGTTGCGCAGGAACACGTTGCTGGAACGGCCCCAGGACACGACACGGCGGAACAGGTACCTGGCCACCTCGTCGGGCGACAGGCGACGCTGCCCCCGGAACGTGCAGGTGACGCCGTACTCGTTCTCCAGACCGAAGATGCGACGATCCATCACCACACACTATTCCCCTCGTTGCGGCGGCGCGAGATCCTTGATCGCCGTTTTCCGCCCGGGGACCTCACGGCCCCCACGGCGGAAAACGGCACGGGCGTAGGTTCTACCCGTTTCAGAGGCGTTCGTCGCCTGAACCGGTGTCGATGTCGTCGTCCTCCGGACCGGTGGGCGGGCCAGTAGGTGAACTCGGGGGTGGAGTGGCGGGCGGCTTCGTGGACGGGCCGGTCTTGGGCGGAGCCGCCGGCGAATCCTCGCCGCCGCCCTCCTCGGCCTTCCCGGCCTCCGCCGGGGGCTCCTCGGCGGCGGGCTCCGGCGCCTGCCCGGCGGCGGCGCCCTCGGCGAGCAGCGCCTCCAGCTTGGCGCCGACCAGCCGCAGGAACTTGCGGTGCGGGCGGTTGCGGTCGAGGACCGCGACCTCGATCTGCGAGGTGGGCGGCGGGTCGCCGTCGGGCTCGGTGAGCGCCGCGACCCCCACGCGCAGCGCCTCGGGCAGCGACAGACCCTCCCGGTAGCGCTCACGCAGCCGGCTCGCGACGGCGTCGGCCTGCCCGCCCATCGCCACCATGCCGTGCTCGTGGGCCACCGAGCCGTCGAAGGTGAGCCGGTAGATCTGGTCCTGGGCGGGCGCGTCGCCGACCTCGGCCACCACGATCTCGACCTCGTACGGCTTGATCGAGTCGGTGAAGATCATGCCGAGGTTCTGCGCGTAGACGTTGACCAGGCCGCGGGCGGTGACGTCGCCCCGGTCGAAGGTGTATCCGTTGATGTCGGCGTAGCGGATGCCGCCGAGCCGCAGGGACTCGAACTCGTTGTAGCGCCCGACCGCCGCGAAACCGATGCGGTCGTAGATCTCACTGATCTTGTGCAGCGCCTGGGAGGCGTTGTGCGCGACGAACAGGATGCCGTGCTCGTACTGGAGCACGACCGAGCTGCGGCCCCGCGCGATGCCCTTCCGCGCGTAGTCGGCCTTGTCCCGCATCTGCTGTTCTGCCGGGACGTATCCAAAGGGCATGGACACCGGTGGTGTTCCTCTCCTCGTTCAGTGCCGTGACTGGGGGCCGAATGGGTGACCGGGACAAGTGACCGGACGGGTCGCTAGCCGAGCGGCGCGCGCGGCCCGTCGGGCCGGTCCAGGCGCTCTTCGAGCATCCTGCCCACCAGCCCCGCCACGTCGTCGTCGGGCAGCCGGTGGAAGCCGTCGCCGGTGATGGTGGCCACGATGGGCCAGATCTTGCGGCTGACGTCGGGGCCGCCGGTCGCCGAGTCGTCGTCGGCCGCGTCGTACAGCGCCTGCAGACAGGCCACCACTGTCTCCTCCGGCGGGGCGTCCTCGCGGTAGAGCTTCTTCAGCGAGCCGCGCGCGAAGATCGACCCCGAGCCGATCGAGTGGAACAGCCGCTGCTCGTACGGCCCGCCCGCCGGGTCGTAGCTGAAGATCCGGCCCTCGCGGGCGTCGGGGTCGTAGGCGGCGAACAGTGGGACCACCACCAGCCCCTGCATGGCCATCGGCAGGTTGCCGCGGATCATCGCGGCCAGCCGGTTGGCCTTGCCCGCCACCGAGAGCGTGCGGCCCTCGTTCTTCTCGTAGTGCTCCAGCTCCACCCGGAACAGCCGGGCGGTCTCCAGCCCGGTGCTCGCGGTGCCCGCGATCCCCATGCACGAGTAGTCGTCGGTGCGGAACACCTTCTCCACGTCACGGTTGGAGATCATGTTGCCCGACGTCGCCCTGCGGTCGCCGGCCATCACCACACCGCCCGCGCACGTGGCCGCCACGATGGTGGTCGCGTGCGGGAGATCCAGCCCGGCGGCCGTCGCATGGCCCTCCCCGCGCCCGGGCAGCAGGTCCGGAGAGTGCATCCCGACGAACTCCACGAACGACGAGCTGCCCGTGTTGACGAACAGGTTGTTGATCAAGCCCGCGGGCAGGTCCCTGTGCGATGCCACGCGTCTCCCTCCCAAACGTACGAACCGATAGGGCGACCCTACTCATCTTGGTCCGTTGCTTGCACTTCCCACGATCAGCTAAGCGCGAACCGCCGTGCTTCGCCCCGCGTTAACCGGCCCGAACCTTTACGCGTGAGTAAGGCCGTGCGACTGTCGGTATGTCTGCACGTCCCAAATGTGTTCGCTCCGCGCCTCCCCGGGAGGTTCAGGTGAGACTCCCCCGCCGACCTGCGACGACACTCACGGTCATTGCCCTCTTGCTGACCACCGCCTCCTGCGGTCAGGGCGGCGGGGACGACCGGCCCTCCTCCGTCACCCTCACGATCACCCAGAACGCCATCTCCGGCGGGAAGAACGCCAAGGGCGCTGACTGGATCAAGAACTGGGTGATCCCCCGCTTCGAGGCCGCCCAGCGCTCGGCGGGGCGCGACGTGCGGGTGCTGTTCCAGCCCAACGGCGTGGACGACGAGGCGTACAAGACCAAGATCGCACTCGACCTCAAGTCGCGGCGCGGGGCCGACGTGATCGACGTGGACGGCATCTGGATCGGCGAGTTCGCCCAGGCGGGGTACATCAGACCGCTCGGGGAGCTGGGCGGGCCCGCGGTGGACGCCTGGGAGGGGTGGAGCCAGATACCGCCCGCCGTACAGGGGCTCGGGGTCTTCGACGGCAAGAAGTACGCGCTGCCGGTCGGCACCGACGGGCGGGTCCTTTACTACAACAAGGAGCTGTTCCGGAAGGCCGGGCTTGACGCCGACTGGCAGCCGGACGGCTGGCAGGAGATCATCGACGCGGCACGGGCGCTGAAGCGGCTCCCCGGCGTGACGCCGCTCCAGATCAACGCGGGTACCGCGATGGGCGAGGCCACCACCATGCAGGGCGTGCTGCCGCTGCTGGCCGGCGCCGGATCCGAGGTGTACACCGAGGGCAAGTGGACGGGCGGCACCCGGGCCGTGCGAGACGTGCTGGACTTCTACCGCCAGGTCTACGCGGGCGGCCTGGGCGACCCCAAGATCCAGCAGGAGGCCCAGGGACGCGACAAGTCCTTCCTGGAGTTCGCCGAGGGCAAGATCGGCGTCCTGGCCGAGGGCGACTACTTCTGGCGCTCGGTGATCGACCCCGCCGTCGGCGTCAATCCGATGAAGAACCGCGACGAGGCCGTCGGCTACGCGCTGATCCCCGCCATGCGGCCCGGCGGCGGCCTGCGCGGGCAGGACCATGTCAGCATGTCGGGCGGCTCGGCCCGGGTGCTCAACCCGTTCTCCAAGAACCCCGCGCTGGCCTGGGAGCTGCTGTCGTTCATGCACTCCGCCGCGGCCGTGGAGGCCGAACTGGCCGGTGAGGCCCGCGTCACCGCCCGCTCCGACGTCAACGACAAGGTCCTCGGCCGCGACCCCATGCTGCTGTTCGTCTCGGAGAAGGTGCTCCCGCTCACCGCCTACCGGCCCCCGCTCGCCGTCTACCCCGAGGTCTCCACCGCCTTGCAGGAGGCCACCGCGTCCGTCGTGTCGGGCGACTCCCCCGACCAGGCCGCCACCGCCTACCAGGCGAGGCTCACCGAACTCGTCGGCGCCGCCGCCGTCTCCCCCGGCTGAGCGTGGGCGGCCGATCGGGCCGGGAGGCCCGGTGAGGACGGACGCGGCGGGGCTCGGCCGGGGCGGGGCTCTGGCGTTCGTGCTGCCCGCCCTGACGCTCATCGGGGTGTTCCTGGTCTTCCCCGCGCTCTGGACGATCTACCTGGGGCTGACCGACTACCGCCTGACCGGCCTGGCGGCGGCGCATCCCAGGATCGTCGGGACGGAGAACTACACCTCGGCGCTGTCCGACGAGCGGTTCCGGACGTCGCTGTGGCTGACGCTCCAGTACGTCGGCGGGTCGGCGATCGCCGGGCAGGCCGTGCTGGGGTTCGCCATCGCCTGGACGGTGCGCGGGCTGCGGCCGGCCGTACGGCGGGCCGTCGAGGGCCTGGTGCTGCTGTCGTGGATCCTGCCCGGCTCGGTGGTGGCGTTCCTGTGGATCGCCCTGCTCGACCGGGACGGCGGCACGCTCAACGCGCTGCTCGGCACCCCCGGCACTGCCTGGCTGCTCGACCACCCGATGCTGTCGATCATCGTGTTCAACATCTGGCGCGGCACCGCCTTCTCGATGATGCTCTATTCGGCCGCCCTGGAGAACGTGCCGCCCTCCCATCTGGAGACCGCCCGCCTGGCCGGGGCGTCGGTGCTCGGGCGGCTCCGCGACGTCGTGCTGCCCCGGATCAAGGGGCATGTGCTGACCAACGTGCTGCTGATCAGCCTGTGGACCTTCAACGACTTCACGCCGTTCCTGCTGACCGCGGGCGGGCCGGAGGGCCGCTCGGAGATCCTGCCCGTCTACGTGTACAACGTGGCGGTCGGCGGCGGCAGGCTCGGCGTCGGGGCCGCGATCTCCTTCCTGATCCTGCTGATCAACCTCGTCTTCGCCCTGGTCTACCTGCGCCTGCTGCGTTCCCGGCGGCGTGAGGCGACCGGGGCCGTCCCCGCCGCGAGGGGCACGTGACGGCCCCGGAGGCCGGGCGGGGCGTGCCCGGGCACGGGGTCGTCGGGCACGTGCTGGGCAGGATCGGCGTATTCGTGTTCGTCGCCGTGCTGCTGGGGTTCTTCGCGCTGCCCATGCTGTGGCTGGCGACCGCGCCTTTCGACGCCGGCGCCTCGATCCGCGTGTCGGTGCCGCGTTTCACGCTCGACAACTTCCGGGCGCTGCTGGACAACCCGTACGCGCTCGCCTCGCTGGGCAACTCGGTCGTCCAGGCGGGCGGCGCGGCGGCCCTGGTGGTGGTGCTCGCCGCGCTCGCCGCCTACGCCCTGTCGCGGGTACGGGTGCCCGGCCGCGACGCGCTGTTGTACGTCCTGCTGCTGATGTCGTCGATCGTCACCGGCACCGCCGCGATGGTGCCGATCTTCGAGCTGGCCGCCCGGCTCAACCTGATCGACACCCACCTCGGGGTGATCCTGGTGATGTCGGGCGGCCTGCTGCCCGCCGCCATCTTCATCCTCAAGGACTTCGTGGACGCCACCCCCACCTCCTACGAGGAGTCGGCCAGGGTCTTCGGGGCGTCGCCCCTGCAGATCCTGGCGCACGTGGTGGTCCCGCTGGTCCGCCCCGGGCTGGCCACCATCGCGGTGTGGTCGGTGGCGAACGTCTGGGGCGGGTTCCTGCTCCAGTTCATCCTGATCCGCGACCCGGAGCGCGCGCCCGGCTCGGTGATCCTCTACACCCTCTACACCGAGGGCGGCCAGCCCGACCTGGCGCTGCTGTCGTCGTTCTCGCTCGTCTACTCGCTGCCGGTGGTGCTCATGTACGTCTTCGTCAGCAGCAGGTACGGCTTCCGCTTCCACGGAGGGATCAAGCGGTGATCTCGCTGGACGGCCTGACCAAGGAGTTCCCCGGCCGGGTCAGGGCCATCGACGACCTGGACCTGGAGATCGCGGACGGCGAGTTCTTCGCCCTGCTCGGGCCCTCCGGCTGCGGCAAGACAACCCTGCTGCGGACCATCGCCGGGCTGGAGATCCCGACGGCCGGGCGGGTCGGCATCGGCGGGGCCGACGTCACGGCCCTGCCGCCCGGCCGCCGGGGCGTGGCCATGGTGTTCCAGGACTACGCGCTGTTCCCGCACATGGACGTCACCGACAACATCGCCTACCCGCTGCGCGTCCGGAAGGTCCGCAAGGCCGAGCGCCGCGAGCGGGCCGCCGCGACCGCCGCCCGGCTCGGCCTGGACCACCTGCTCTCGCGGCGGCCCGCCCAGCTCTCCGGGGGGCAGCAGCAGCGGGTCGCGCTGGCCAGGGCGGTCGCCTGCCGTCCGGAGGTCTTCCTGTTCGACGAGCCGCTGTCCAACCTGGACGCCCGGCTGCGCCTGGAGGCCCGCACCTTCCTCAAGCGGCTGCAGCGCGAGCTGGCCGTCACCACCGTGTTCGTCACCCACGACCAGGGCGAGGCGCTGGCCCTGGCCGACCGGATCGGGGTCATGTCCGGCGGGCGGCTGGCCCAGGTCGGCACGCCCGCCGAGGTCTTCCAGCGGCCCGCGACCACCTTCGTGGCCTCGTTCATCGGCTCCACACCGATGAACCTGCTGCCGGGGGTCGTGGCCGGGGGCCGCCTGCGGGTGCGGGGGGCCGTGTTGCCGCTGCCCGCCGTCCTGCGCGGCCTGCCCGCCGACGAGCCGGTCACGTGCGGCGTGCGCCCGGAGTACACCACTCTGTCCCTCACCCCGCGCGAGGACGGCTTCCCCGGGCGTGTCAGCGTCGTGGAGAACCTGGGCACCGCGCTGCTGGTCACCCTCGAACCGCCGGACGGCACAGACGGGGGGTTCGTGCAGGTCGTCGTGCCCGAGGAGGGCGGGGAGCCCGCCCTCGGCACGGCCGCGTGGGCGGTGCCGAGGCCGTCGCGCACCCTGTACTACCGCGACGACCTCCTCGTCGCCGTCGAGTCCCCTGACACGGTCTCCGGGGCGTGAGGGACGTAGCCTCAGAAGACCATGGAACACGTCTTCCGCCACCGCGGCGTCCACACCCTGAGCGACCGGGTCTCCGCCCCGGTGCACGACGTGCCGTTCGAGCCGCCCGCCTGGGCGCGGGCGCTGCGCGTCCACCTCTCCTACGACCGGACGGCCGGGACCATCGACCTGGGCTGCGAGGGCCCGGACGGCTTCCGCGGCTGGTCGGGGGGCGCGCGCGAGGAGTACACCATCGCACCGGAGTGGGCCACGCCCGGGTACCTGCCCGGCGAGCCCGAACCGGGCACCTGGCGGGTCCTGCTGGGGCTCTACCGGGTCCCGGAGGAGGGCCTGCCGTACGAGGTGACCATCTCGGCGTACGACACCCCTCCGGCGCTTACAGAGGCTCTGGGGGCTCTGGGGGCTCTGGGGGCACAGGATGCAGTCCCGCCGGGTGAGCGGCCTCCGCCCGCCGCCGTCCGGCGTGGACTACCCGGCTTGTCCGGCCTGACGTGGGCCGCCGGAGACCTGCACGCTCACACCGTGCACTCCGACGGCGCCCTCACGGTGCCCCAGCTCGCCGGTCACGCCCGCGACCTCGGCCTGGACTTCCTCGCCGTCACCGACCACAACACCACGAGCCACCACCCCGAACTTCCGGCGGCGGCCCGCGCGAGCGGCGTCACCCTCATACCGGGGCAGGAGGTCACCACCGACCTCGGCCACGCCAACGCGTTCGGCGAGATGAGCTGGATCGACTTCCGGCGTCCCCCGGAGACCTGGGCGCACGCGGCCGACGCCGCCGGTGGCGTCCTGTCGATCAACCACCCGGTGGCCGCCGACTGCGCCTGGCGGCACCCGCCGGGCATCGGCGCCCACGCGGCAGAGATCTGGCACTGGAGCTGGTGGGACCGCACCTGGGGAGCCCCCCTCGCCTGGGCGGGGGCCTGGTCGCCCAACCCGGTCATGCTCGGCGGCAGCGACTTCCACCGCCCAGAGGACGGCCACCCGCCCGGTTCCCCCACCACCTGGATCCTCGCCGAGGACCCGTCCGCCCCCGCCTCCATCGTCAACGCCATCCGGGCGGGTCGCACCGCCGTCAGCGCCTCCCCCGACGGCCCCCTGCTCCTGCGCCACGGCCCCGACTTCCTCGTCCTCGACGCGGAGGGCCTCATCCTCTGGGGCCCGGCCATCCGCCACGTGATCCAGGCCCCCCTCACCACCCTCCCGGCCCAGCCGGGCCCGCACCGCCTCGAAACCCCGCGCAACGAGATCATCGCGCTGTGCACCTGAGGTGGTCAGCCGCCGAGGGCCAGGTCGGCGAGCTGGGCTCGTGCGGTGACGCCGAGCTAGGGACGACGTCACGATCCGCCGTTTCGCCGAACGCGAGGCCGACATCGCCCGATGGACCGAACTGCCCGGCGGCGGCGCCTATCCGGCCCTGGAGGCCCCGGAGCCGCTGGTCGAGGACGTACGGGGCCTTCTACGCCGCCCTCACCGGCGACGCACGGGCGTGGCGACCCACTTGACCTCAAGCGAACTCAAGGTTCTAAGTTCATCGGCATGAGCACGATGAACATCGCGGGCCAGACGAACCGAACCGACATCGAGGCGATCCAGCAGGTGGTGGCCGCGGTCGAGCACTCCCAGAACAACGAACTCCCCGACGAGTTCGTCGCCCTGTTCCGAGCCGACGCGATCTGGACGACCGGCCACGGCAAACGCCTCTTCGGCCGTGACGCGATCTCGACCTTCACCCACCAGGTGCTCCCCGGCGGGATGCAGGACACGACGGTCACGTTCGAGATCGAACACGTGCTGTTCATCCGCCCCGACGTCGCGGCCGTGAAGCTGCGCCAGGTCTACCGCAACCCAGACGGGACGGACGACGTGGGCACGCCGCTGTTCGTCATGGCCAAGGAGAACGGCCAGTGGCGCCTCACCGCCTGCCAGAACACCAGCGTCGTCACCAGCGACTGACCACAGACGCCCCACCCCGCCCCACGGCGACACTGTCCAGGCGATCAAGTGGGTGGCGGCAGCGTCGGGCGCGGCCCGACCCAAGAAAGAACGTCCGAGCGCAGCGGGACCCATCGGGGGCGCGACAGCGCCGCTGGAGGCATCTGGCTGCTGGGGGCTGCGCATGGGCAGCGGGGCGGCACGGCGTGGAGGGGGGTGCAGGAGGCGGGGCGTGGCTCCAGAGCGCGGGGGGGACGGAGCGGCGTGGAGGTACGCGGCTCGGGTGGGGGGCACGCCTCCAGGCGGTGGGTGGGTTGGGGGTGTGCGATCCGGGTGGGCTTCGGGGAGGGGTGAGCGGGCGGGCCGGCCGCTGCAGGTGACCACGGGGTGGGGCCGGACGGCTTGCGGTGGTGCTTCCGTGCCGTGGCCCTTGTGGGTGGGTGTGGTGCTGAGCGGCGGCGGCGCGGCAGGCTCAGGTGCTACTGGTGGGGCGCGTGTGCCCGACCCGGGAGATCCTGCCGATCTCGCCGTGGTCCGCGCCCTTCACCGGCAGCGCGGCGCTCGCGCCACGTGCCGGTCATGCGGCGTACGTCGCCCTACTGACCGCCCTTTTGGACGTACGAGCGGATGAACTCTTCCGCGTTCTCTTCGAGGACCTCGTCGATCTCGTCGAGGATCGCGTCGACGTCGTCGGTGAGCTTGTCCTGGCGCTCCTGGACGTCGGGGGCCGCCTGGGCGTCGACCTCCTCGGTCTCGTTCTCGCGGCGGCCGGTCTGCTTCTGACCGCCGGTGTCCCTGGTTGCCATCGCTACCTCCAAGTAGGGGATGCACCTGTGTCATATCTTCCCCGAAGTGGACCACCTTGCGCGCGCACGAAGGGACGATCTTCGGGACTTGACTAGATAGCCCACCTATCCAATAATTGGATAGCAAAGCTACCTAATGGGAGTCCACCATGTCCGCTTCCATGTCCGCCTCCTCGCTGAGCACCGCAGGGGTGCTCCTGATCACCGTGCCCGCCGTCGCCTTCGGCGGCATGACACTGCTGGCACATCTCACTCGCAACATACCCGGCTATCTGGACAATCCGACCAGGCGAAGCCTGTGGCGGGCCGGGCACGCGCACGCGGGGGTGCTGGTGCTCTTCGCCCTGGTCGCCATGCTCTACGTGGACCAGGCCGCCCTCTCCGAAGGCGTCAAGGAACTCGTGCGCACGCTCATCGTGGCCGCCCCGATCCTGATGCCCCTCGGGTTCTTCCTGTCCGTGGTGCGCCCCCGCGACACCAAGCCCAACATCCTCATCTGGCTCACCGTGCTGGGCGGCGTGGGACTGGGGGTTGGCACGCTGACGCTGGGCATCGGCCTGGTCTGACCGGCCGTGCGGAGCGGCCCGGCCAGGCGCCTTTACAAAGTAGATCGGAAAGCACGAAAGAGAGGGCGCGTTCGCGCCCCCTCGTCGTCAGCGGGGATCAGTGGTCGCCGGTCAGGGCGGCCACCAGGTCGGCGGCCGTGTGGCAGCGGTCGAAGAGCTCCCCGACGTGGGCCTTGGTGCCGCGCAGCGGCTCCAAGGTCGGCACCCGCTGCAGGGAGTCGCGGCCGGGGATGTCGAAGATGACGGAGTCCCAGGACGCCGCCGCCACCGCCTCGCTGTACTGCCGCAGGCAACGGCCGCGGAAGTAGGCCCGGGTGTCGTTCGGCGGCTGCTCGATGGCCCGCTCGACGTCGGCCTCGGTCACCAGGCGCTGCATGCGCCCGCGCGCCACCAGCCGGTTGTACAGGCCCCGCTCGGTACGGATGTCGGAGTACTGCAGGTCGACGAGCTGCAGCCGGGGATGGCTCCAGGCCAGCCCGTCACGCGTGCGGTAGCCCTCCAGCAGCTCCAGCTTGGCCACCCAGTCGAGTTCGCGCGACAACTGCATCGGGTCTTCGGCCAAGCGGGTCAGCACGGACTCCCAGCGGTCCAGGACGTCCTTGGTGATCTCGTCCACGCCGTTGCCGCTGCGCTCCTCGGCGTACTTCCTGGCCTGCTCCAGATACTCCATCTGGAGCTGGATCGCGGTGAGCTTGCGCCCGTCGCGCAGCGGGATCTCGTAGCGGCAGGTCGGGTCGTGGGAGACCGCGCGCAGCGCGGCCACCGGGTTGTCCACGGCGAAGTCGCGGGTGAGGAAACCGTCCTCGATCATGGCGAGCACCAGCGCGGTGGAGCCCAGCTTCAGATAGGTGGAGATCTCCGACATGTTGGCGTCGCCGATGATGACGTGCAGCCGCCGGTACTTCTCCGGGTCGGCGTGCGGCTCGTCGCGGGTGTTGATGATCGGCCGCTTGAGCGTCGTCTCCAGGCCCACCTCGACCTCGAAGAAGTCGGCGCGCTGGCTGATCTGGAAACCCTCGCCGCGGGAGTCCTGGCCGATGCCGACCCGGCCGGCCCCGGTGACCACCTGCCTGGACACGAAGAACGGGGTCAGGTGCCGCACGATGTCGGCGAACGGCGTGGCCCGCCGCATCAGGTAGTTCTCGTGGCAGCCGTACGACGCGCCCTTGTTGTCGGTGTTGTTCTTGTAGAGCTGAATGGGGGCGTTGGACGGCACGGCCGACGCCCGGGTCGCCGCGTCGAGCATCACCCGCTCGCCCGCCTTGTCCCAGATCACCGCGGCCCGGGGATTGGTGCACTCGGGCGTGGAGTACTCGGGATGGGCGTGGTCGACATAGAGCCGCGCGCCGTTGGTCAGGATCACGTTGGCCAGCCCGAGATCCTCGTCGGTGAGCTGGCTGGGGTCGGCGACCTCCCGGGCCAGATCGAAGCCTCGGGCGTCGCGCAGCGGGTTCTCCTCTTCGAAGTCCCACCGCGCGCGGCGCGCCCGGGCCGCCGATGCCGCCAGGTACGCGTTGACGACCTGCGAGGAGGTCACCATCGCGTTGGCCCCCGGCTGGCCGGGCACGGATATCCCATACTCGGTCTCGATGCCCATCACCCGCCGTACCGTCATGCGCATCCTCTGTTCGTCGGGGCTGTGCTTCCGCCGTGTATATCCCCGAGCCTAGACCCTTCACCATCGGCTGCGGACAGACGGTTATGGCACAGATGCCTTTTCCCGGGTCTGCATGGGACTTTACGTGGTCGCGTGTCGCCTGGCGGCACGGCCTCTGCGCGAGGCGGGCCGGAACAGCCGCTGCACGGGCCGCTCGACCAGGGTGTAGACGGCGTAGGAGAGCGCGATGGCGGCCGCCGTGGCCGCCGCCGCGACCACCCACGGGGGCAGGGCGTCCCGGAGGCCCGGAACGAGCACCACGGCCACCGGAGTGTGGAAGAGGTAGAGCGGATAGGTCAGGCCGCCCAGGACCGTCAGGCCGCCCCACGTGAGCCTGGACAGGGCTCCGAGCGCCACCGCGGCCATGACGCCGAACATCAGCGTGATGGCGGCCACGACCATCCAGTCCTCGACGGGCATCCCCTTGAATCCCGCGGCCTTCACCCGCCCGGCGACCCGTTGCAGCGCCGATGGCAGCGCCAGGGCGTATCCGGCCGCCACGAACGCCCACAGGTGCACGGCGGAGCCGAAGCGGCGGATCAGGAACAGGGCCATGCCGGCGATGAAGTAGGGCGAGTACTTCGGCATCACGACCAGATCGGCGATCGGGCCGAGTTCCGCGAAGGTCGCGGCGACCGTCGCGGCCAGCCACACGCCCATGAAGATCAGGCAGCGGGCCATGGTGACCCCGGCCAGCACCAGCACCGCGATGAGCAGGTAGAAGCGCAGCTCGACCCAGAGAGACCAGTAGACGCCGTTGGCGTCGGTGACGCCGAACGCGCGCTGCAGCATGGTCAGGTTGACCGCGTACTCCCCCGTGGACAGCCGGGGGTTCAGGGCGGTCGCCGTGGTCAGGCCGTAGACGCCAACGACGGCGAGCACGCTCACCCAGTAGGCCGGGAACAGCCGCACGAGCCGGGAGCGGGCGAAGCCGCCGATCCCCCGGCCCCACACGGTCATCAGGATCACGAAGCCGCTGATCATGAAGAACAGCTCGACCCCGAGGATGCCGAGCCCGGCCATGGAGGCGGTCGCGGGGAACAGCTTGCTCGGGCGCTCCCCCCAGATCGAGGCGAACGCCACCAGGTAGTGGAACGCCACGACGGCCAGCGCCGCCAGGAACCGCAGCAGGTCGAGTTCCGCGATCCGCCCGAGGGACGGAGGCGACGCGGCAGCACCCTTATCCGCGGCGCGGGAGCCGCCCGACCGCTGGGACGGCACGCGCACGGCGCCCGCCCCCTGGACCGTCCCGGTCACCCGGCGTCCGCACCGATGTCTGCACGCACGCCGATTGGACGATCTAGGTCGCGAAGCGGTTCCCCGGTTTCCCCCTTTTCACACCGGCATCATCGATCACACCTGTCACGGGAGCCCCGGCGGCGGACACGCGAACGGCGCGGACCCGGTGGGGTCCGCGCCGTCGAAACGCGTCTCGGGGGCGCCCGCCGTCAGAGGTACTGACCGGTGTTGGCGACCGTGTCGATGGAGCGCCCGGCCTCGGTGCCCTGCTTGCCGGAGACGAGCGTGCGGATGTAGACGATCCGCTCGCCCTTCTTGCCGGAGATGCGGGCCCAGTCGTCGGGGTTGGTGGTGTTGGGGAGGTCTTCGTTCTCGGAGAACTCGTCGACGCAGGCGGCGAGCAGGTGGGCGACTCGCAGGCCCTTGCTGCCGGTCTCCAGGAACTCCTTGATCGCCATCTTCTTGCCCCGGTCGACGATGTTCTGGATCATCGCGCCGGAGTTGAAGTCCTTGAAGTAGAGGACCTCCTTGTCACCGTTGGCGTAGGTGACCTCCAGGAAGCGGTTCTCCTCGCTCTCGGTGTACATCCGCTCCACGACCCGCTGGATCATCGCCTGAACGGTCGCGTCACGGGAGGTGCCGTGCTCGGTCAGGTCGTCCTGGGAGAGCGGGAGCGTGGTGGTGATGTACTTGGAGAAGATGTCCTTGGCCGCCTCGGCGTCGGGACGCTCGATCTTGATCTTCACGTCCAGCCGGCCGGGACGCAGGATCGCGGGGTCGATCATGTCCTCGCGGTTCGACGCCCCGATCACGATCACGTTCTCCAGGCCCTCGACACCGTCGATCTCGGACAGGAGCTGGGGCACGATCGTGTTCTCGACGTCGGAGGAGACTCCGGAACCACGGGTCCTGAAGATCGAGTCCATCTCGTCGAAGAACACGATCACCGGGGTGCCCTCGGAAGCCTTCTCCCTGGCCCGCTGGAAGACCAGCCGGATGTGCCGCTCGGTCTCGCCGACATACTTGTTGAGCAGCTCTGGGCCCTTGATGTTGAGGAAGAAGCTCTTGCCGGACTGGCCGGTCTTCTCCGCCACCTGCTTGGCCAGCGAGTTGGCGACGGCCTTGGCGATGAGGGTCTTGCCGCAACCGGGCGGGCCGTAGAGCAGGACGCCCTTGGGCGGGCGCAGCTCGTGCTCGCGGAACAGGTCGGCGTGCAGGTAGGGAAGCTCGATGGCGTCCCGGATCAGCTCGATCTGGCGGGAGAGGCCGCCGATCTCCTCGTAGGAGATGTCGGGCACCTCCTCCAGCACGAGCTCCTCGACCTCGGACTTGGGGATCCGCTCGTACACATAGCCGGACCTCGGTTCGAGGAGGAGGGAATCGCCGGCCCTGATGGGCTGTTCCTTGAGCGACTCGGCAAGACGGACCACGCGCTCCTCGTCGGCGTGCGAGATCACCAGCGCGCGCTCGCCGTCCTCGAGCAACTCCTTCAGCATCACGATCTCGCCGACGGTCTCGTAACCGAGCGCCTCGACGACGTTCAACGCCTCGTTGAGCATGACCTCCTGGCCACGCATCAGGGACTGCACATCGACGGCCGGGCTGGCGTTGACCCGGAGCTTGCGCCCCCCGGTGAACACCTCCACCGTGCCGTCCTCCCGGGCCGACAGGAAGACGCCGAAACCCGACGGCGGTTGCGCCAGCCGGTCGACCTCCTCCTTCAGCGCGACAATCTGGTCTCTCGCCTCCTTGAGGGTCGCCACGAGGCGTTCGTTCTGACCGGTCACCGCGGCCAGATTCGCCTGTGCCTCGTGCAGGCGCTCCTCCAGAACCCTTGCCTGACGGGGAGACTCCGCAAGCTTGCGGCGCAGCGCGGTGATCTCCTCCTGGAGGAAGGAGACCTGTGTTGTGAGATCGGCGACCTCCCGTTCGCGCTGTGCGGCTCGAGCCTCAGCGTCGTCGCGAGCTGCCATGCCCGTCACCTCCTTCCCAGTCGAGGGCGACTACTAAAGACCCTACCTATCTAGCGGCTTTCCGTAACCTGGCCGGGCAGTGTTCGTCTAGTTACAACCGGTGCTTGGTGATTAATCCCTAATAGATGCGTTTAGTACTGGCAGCATACGAACACGGCAATCTGTTCCCGTGTCGCGCGCGTTTCAGGGCCGATGCCGAATCGTCACCATCACGGCGCGCTCGCCTCCTCGCCATACGCTCCCTTCGCCGGACGCCTGCGGCGGGGCGGGGGGGTGACCCCGTCCGCCATGCGGCGGGCCGTGACGAGGAACCCGGTGTGCCCGACCATCCGGTGGTCGGGCCGTACGGCGAGCCCTTCGACATGCCAGTCGCGGATGAGGGTCTCCCACGAATGCGGTTCGGTGAAACTCCCGTGATCCCTGATGCTCTCGACAGTACGCGAGAGCTGGGTCGTCGTGGCGACATAACAGCAGATCACGCCTCCGGGCGTGAGCGACTTGGCCGCGGCGTCCACGCACTCCCATGGGGCGAGCATGTCGAGCACGACGCGGTCGACATCGGTCTCGTCGAGTGCCGTGACGAAGTCGCCGACGACCAGCCGCCACTGCTCGGCCGGCCCGCCGTAGAACTTCTCCACGTTCTTGCGGGCCACCTCGGCGAAGTCCTCGCGCCGCTCATAGGAGGTCAGATGACCGTTCTCTCCCACCGCCCGCAGCAGGAAACAGCTCAGCGCCCCCGAACCGACCCCCGCCTCGACCACCCGGGCCCCGGGGAAGACGTCGGCCATCCCCACGATCATCGCGGCGTCCTTGGGATAGATCACCGCCGCCCCGCGCGGCATGGACACCGCGTAGTCCTGGAGCAGGTGGCGGAAGGCGAGGTAGGCCGTGCCGCCGGACGAGCGCACCACCGACCCCTCCGGCATCCCGATCAGCTCGTCGTGCTGAATCGACCCCTTGTGCGTGTGGAAGGCGCCGCCCTCGCGCAGCGTCACCGTGTGACGCTTGTTCTTCGGGTCGGTGAGCTGAACCTGATCACCGGGCCGGAACGGCCCGTGCCTGCGAAAACCCATGCCGGAAAGGGTATAGCCGCGGCGGGCGCAAATGATTCGCACGAGCGCGCCCCATCCTGGTAGCAAAGGGACATGTTCACCCCCGAAGTGATTCCCGCCGGGCGCGCCGAACTGCGTCCCCCCGGCGAACAGGACGCCGACGCCATCGCCCGAGCCTGCACCGACCCGATGATCACCCGGTTCATCCCGTCGGTGCCCGTGCCCTACACCCGCGACGACGCGGTGGCGTACCTCTCGACGGCATCCGAGGAGTGGCGCCGCGGAGGGGCGTTCTTCACCATCGCCGACCCGGCGTCCGGCGACTGGCTGGGCAACATCGGCCTCAAGCGGCCCGACCCGCACGGCAACCGGGAGATCGGCTACCTGGTCGCGCCGTGGGCGCGGGGCAGGGGCCTCGCCACCGCAGCCACGCGGGCGCTTACGGAGTGGGCCTTCGCCCGGGACGTGCGGCGGGTGGAACTGCTGGCCGACCTGCAGAACCTGGCCAGCCAGCGGGTGGCCGGGGCCGCCGGGTTCCAGCGGGAGGGCGTCAGGCGCGCCAGCGAGCGCCGCCGCGACGGCAGGTACTACGACATGGTCGCCTTCTCCAGGCTGTCGGACGACCCGGGCCTGCCGGTCCGGCCCTTCCTGCCCTATCCGGCCGACGACGAGATCACCGACGGCGTGGTGCGGCTGACGCCCATCGCGCCGCACGACGCCGCCGACTTCCACGCGATGATGTCCGACCCCGAGGTGCTCAAGTACCACGTGCCGCCGCAGAGCCCGCCGCCGGAGGAGATCGCCGCGCGCTGCCGGATGACGATCACGTGGTGGCTCTCCGGGCAGCGGGCCGAGCTGGCCGTCCGCGACGCGGTCACGGACGAGTTCGCCGGGCACATCCAGCTCATGGACGTCGTGCCGGTGATCGGCCAGGCCATGCTCGGCTACTCCCTCGTGGCCCCCCACCGGGGCAAGGGGCTGGCCACGCGCGCGGTGAACCTGCTGGTCTCGTGGGCCTTCGGCAAGACCGGGCTGCGCAGGATCGTGGCGGGCACCAACCCGGACAACCGCGCCTCCCAGGCCGTCCTTCAGCGGGCCGGTTTCACGCCCGAGGCGCTGATCCGCGGCCTGCTGCCCGGCCCCGGCGGCACCCGCCAGGACGACCTGCAGTGGGCCCTGCTGCGCCGTTGAGACGGCGCCCCGAGCAAGGGGCCCACCGGTCAGCGGCCGAGGGCTCCGAGCACCTCCCCGAGCGCGCCGAGCACGTCGCCCTCGCCGCTGAGGCTCAGCTCGGAGACCTGACGTCCGACACGCATCATCACCACGACCTCGGCGCCCCGGCTCCGCACCCACAGCTCCCACGAACGGGGGCGCGGGTCCGCCGGCGCCCCCGACGACTCCAGCGACGTCATGCTCATCGCCACCGACTCCCCTTCATCCGCTTCTCCGCCGATCCCCTCGCACGGACATGAGCCGCCCGGCCCGCACCTGATACATGCCGCGTCCTGATACATGCCGGATCCGCATCGCGGCGATCCGGGCGGAGCCTCAGCCCGCGCCGATGGCGGCGAAGGACGCGCCCGTGGCCCAGTCCAGCGGGTCGTCCGCGAGGGTCAGGCGGGCGGTGCGCAGCGCCCCGGCGAGCGGCTCCCCGGCGGCCAGGGCGCGGTGCAGGACGACCATGAGGCGCGCGGTGGCCTCGTCGTTGACGGGCACCAGGCCCGCGACGATCCCGGCCGTGCCGAGCGGCAGCAGCGCCGCCGCCAGGCCCAGCAGCTCGTCCGCCCCGGCGGGGACGAGCTGCCCGGAGTCGCAGCTCGGCAGGACCAGGTGGTACGGCGCGCGGCGCAGGCGTTCCAGGTCGCAGACGGTGAGCGGGCCGTCGTCGAGGATGAGCGAGGAGAACAGCGGGTTGTCGGCGCGGAAGTCGCCGTGCGCGGCCACGTGGGCCAGGCGCCCGCCGTCCAGGGCGGAAAGGACGCGGTCGGCGGTGGCGGTGCCGTCGCGCAGGATGAGGGCCCCGTCGTAGAGCGGGGTGACGAGGGGGACCTCCGCGCCGCCGCCGCGCATCCCGGGGCCGCGCACGAAGACCACGCCGCCGCCGGACGGCGGGGCGGTCGCGCGGGCGCGCAGCCACGCGCCCGCCGAGGGCGCCGCGCACACGGCGCGGTCCGCCAGCGCGGGCAGCAGCGCCCAGGGGACACCGTGCAGCCTGCTCGGCGGCACGACGACGAGCGACCCGTCGCCCAGGTGGGGCACGGCGTCGCCGAGGACGGCCCGCTGCAGGCGGAGCGCGGTGCGGCGCACGCCGTCCGCGGCGGCCTTGGGGTCGGCGGAGCAGGCGAACGCCATGCGCCGCAGGCCGGACCTGGCGTACTCGACCTCGGTGACCGCCTCCGCCAGGGCTCCCCCGCGCCGCCTGACCACCCTGCCCTCGCCGCAGACCAGCACGTGCAGCTCGCCGTCCACCTCGGCGATCTCCACCAGCGTGGTCGCCGGGGACGTCTCCCCCAGCCGCGCGAGCAGTTCACCGGCGTCCAGCCGTCCGGGCGGCGCCGGGCCGGGGCCGCCCGAGGTGCGCAGGACCCGGCCCCTGATCCGCTGTTCCAGCTCGGCGCGGCGGCGTTCCAGCGCGGGCGCGCCGTCCGACCGTTCGACGAGGCCCGCGATCTCCCGCAGCGCGGCCAGGTCGCGGGTCAGCGCCCGGTCCGCGGCGGGCCGTACGGCGGGCGGCGTCAGCGCCGTGGCCCGCCAGCGCTCGCTCCAGGCCAGCAGGTCCCTGCCCCGCCCGCCGCGCAGCGCGGCCCGCTGGGCCAGCCTGGCCAGCTCGGCCCCGTGGGCGGTCGCCTGGGCGCGCATCTCGGTGGCCCCGAGCGTGATCCGGTGCTCGTCGAGCAGGTCGAGGCCGCGGCGGCAGGCGCGCAGCAGCCTGCGCCGGTCGCCCGCGGCCTCGGCGCGCAGGGCCTCTGCGAGCCAGCCGCCCGTGCGGACCAGGGCAGGGCCGCGCCGCCGGACGCGGGCCGCCCGTTCCAGGTGGGGGGCGGCCTCGCCGGGGCGTCCGAGGGCCAGCGCGGCGCGTCCGGCGAGCAGGTGGCCCTGGACCGCGTCGGGGGATCCCAGGTCGGCCAGGCGGGCGGCGACGCGGGCGGCCTGCCGTACGAGCCGGGCGGTGGCCCGGCCCGCGGCCAGCTCGGAGGCGAGGACCACGAGCCGGGCGTGGGCGTGCCACCACTCGCGCCGCTGGGCGGCGGACATCCTGGCCGCCGCCCCCGCGCGCTCCCGCGCCGCCTCGTGGTCGCCGAGCGCGAGCGCCGCCCGCGCGGCGGCCAGGTACAGCTCGGCCCTGCGGGTGCGCTGGCCGCGGATGCGGTCGAGTTCGCCGATGCCGCGCTCGGCCTCGGCCAGCGCGTCCTGGTACAGCCCGGCGGCCAGCAGCGTGCGGCAGCGGTCGAGGCGCAGCTCGGGGGTGGGCAGGGCGAGCGCGCGGAACCGCTCCCTCGCCTCGTCGTAGCGGGTCAGCGCGAGCGGCAGGTCGCCCAGCCGGGCGGCGAGCAGCCCCCGGTTGTGCACGGCCATCGCGCGTTCCAGCCGCTGGTCTGTACGCGCGAACAGCTCCTCGGCCTCCCGCAGGTCGGCGTCGGACGCCTCGGCCGCGCCGAGGGCCAGGTTGGCCATCGCCCGCGCGGTGAGGGCCCGCGCCGCCCACAGGTCGTCGCCCGCGCGGCGCAGCAGACCGGCGGCGGCGGTCAGGTCGTCCAGGGCGGCCCGGTGACGGCCCACGATGCTCAGCGCGCCGCCCCTGCGCAGCAGGATCCGCCCTGCGTCCGGGCCGCCGGACAGCGCGACCGCGGCGTCCAGGGCGGCCAGGCCGGGCGCGGTCCGGCCCGCCTGGGTCAGGGCGACCCCGAGGGTGGCGAGGACGTCGGCCTCCCGCCCGGGCCGTCCCGACCGGCGCGCCAGCCGCAGGGCCGCGCGCAGCTCCCGCACGGCGGCCGAGGTGTCGCCGAACTCCCGCAGCACGATCCCCCGCGCCTGGCGGGCGACGGACGCCGCGTACGGTGCGGGCCCGGCCGCGAGCACGGCCTCCGCCGCCGCCAGGGCCTCGCGAGGACGCGAGAGCGCCAGCGGAAGCAGGTACAGCGCGGCGGTGTCCTCCGCCGTGTCGTCGGCCATCTGGGGGCTCACCCGCGCCGCAGCGGGTAGATCGGAGGTAAATGAGTAGAGACGTACTCATGCACGGCGGTTCTCACGGATCAGAGTCTGGTAGCACCCTCTCGTCCATACCAAGGCGGCGCCATGTCCGAACCGGCATTCCAGCCCGAGAAGTTCCTGACGCAGTTCGCGTTCGTCCGGGAGCAGATGCTGTTCTCCGGCCGTTCGATCGACTTCGACCCGCCGGACCACCGGTCGCCTTCCTATGTGTACGAGGCCGATCACGTGCTGGTCGCCGAGGAGGACACCGCCCGGCGGGCACGGCTGACCAGCGTGATCTCCGGCATTCCGGGCGTGGACGCCCTGGTGCCCACCGGTGACGGGGCGGCCCTGTCCGACGGCCCGCCCGACGCGCCGGTGGCCCGCTACCGCGTCGAGTCCTCGTCCGGGCTCACGGTGCCGCGCCTGCTGGACGAGGTGGACGAGCGGATGCCGGAGAACCGCGAGCAGCCGATGGTCACCCCGAACCACGTCCTGACCATCGCCGGGGTCTACCTGTGCCCGGAGGACGAGCCGATCCCCATGCGGACCGCCGTCCCCTACCCCGCGCCGCTCGCCGCCAGCGGGCCGCACCCGGTGTCGGTGCGCGTGGTCGACACCGGCCTGGTGCCCGACCACGAGAAGCTGCCCACCGCCCTTTCCGGCGGCGGGGTGTGGGTCCAGGGCATCGACGGAGGGCCGAGACTGCCGTTCGACCCGGAGGACATCCCGCTGTACGTCGGGCACGGCACGTTCATCGGCGGGATCGTGGGCTGCCTGGCCCCGAGCGCGGACATCTACGTGGCCAACGACCTGCGGTTCGGCGGCGCGGTCACCGAGTGGGACCTGTACGGCGGGCTGGCGCGCGCCGCAGGCCCCGGGCCCGTCCCCGACATCATCAGCCTGTCGGCGGGCACGACCACCAGGAACGCGCTGCCGCCGCCCGGCATGACCGCGATCATCCGGCGGATCGAGGAGAGCTTCCGGCGCACCGGGGCGCCGCTGCTGGTCGCCGCGGCGGGCAACAACGCGTCCACCGAGCCGCTGTGGCCCGCGGGCTTCGCCGCCGACTTCGAGTCGGTGCTGTCGGTCGGGGCGCTCGCCCAGGCCCAGCCGCCGAGGCGGGCCTGTTTCAGCAATCACGGACCCTGGGTGAAGGTCTACGCTTCGGGGGAGAAACTCGTCAACGTCTTCCCCGACGGCCACTATCGCCACCGGCACGCACCCTCGGAGATCTGCACCAGCGACGCACTGACTCCCGGAAAGGGTGAGACGCGCTGCTTCAACGGAGATCTGGCGCGGTGGAGCGGCACCTCGTTCGCCACACCGCTGGTCGCCGGACTGATCGCCAGGCGGATGGCCCGCACGGGCCAGACCGCGCGTCAGGCGACGTCCGACGTGATGGCCTTCGCCCGCTCCCAGGCCGGAGCCGGGCCGCTGCCCGCCGTGCTGACGGCCGACAACGAGATCGTCTAGCGCGCGGCAACGGCCACAGTGACCACAAGACCCGATCCGCGCCGCCCGAGGGGGTGCGCGGTGACGGCTGAGCCGCATCCCGTGCTGGCCGCCGCCGGCGGCGACGCGGACGCCTGGCGTGCGCTGGTCGACCGCTACCAGGGGCTGGTCTGGGCGGTGGCCAGAGGATACGGGCTCGGCGGCGGCGACGCCGAAGAGGTGTTCCAGGTGACCTGGCTGCGCCTCGCCGAGCACATCGCCCGGATCAAGGACCCCGACCGCGTCGGGGCCTGGCTGGCCGCGACCGCGCGGAACGAGGCGCTGCGCGCGCTGCGCCGTGGCGGGCGGCTGCGCCCGACCGGAGACCCGCAGGCCCTGGAGACCACCGACGACCGCTCGCCCGAGGTGGTGGCGCTGGAGACGGAGGCCGCGGCGGAGGCCGACGCCCGCACCGCCCAGCTCTGGCTGGCCTTCCAGGCGCTCCCTGAGCGCTGCAGGCGGCTGCTGCGGGTGCTGATCGCCGACCCCTCCCCCGGATACGCGGCCGCGGCCGAGGCGCTCGGGATGCCGGTCGGCAGCATCGGCCCGACCAGGGCCCGCTGCCTGACCAAGCTGCGGGTACTGCTCGCCGCGCGCGGCATAACGGACGCGGCCGGAGGCCCCGGGGACGCATGAGGGGCGAGCGGCGCCCTGGCGGGCGCGAGTGAGCGAGGGAGCAGGCGGTTGGACCACCACGACGGACCCGGCGACGAACTGCACGACGAACTGGAGCGCGCGCTGCGGGAGGCGGCCTTGGCGATGGATCCCGTCCCGCCGGAGGCGTACCGCATCGCGGTCGAGTCCTTCGCCTGGCGGACGGCGGAGGCCGAGTTGGCGGAGCTGGTCTTCGACTCATCCGCCGCGGCCGAACTGGTGCGCGGCTCCTCCCGGCCGCACCTGTTCACCTTCCAGGCGAGCGCGCTGAGCGTCGAGGTGGAGATCACCGGCTCCGGCGCCGCCAGGCGGCTGGTCGGGCAACTCGTACCGCCCGGCCCGGCGGAGGTCGAGATCAGGAGCCGCGAGTCCGTCCGGAAGGTGCGGGCCGACCGGCTCGGCCGGTTCGCGGCCCCGCTGCCGGGCGACGGCCCGGTCAGCCTGTGCTGCCATCCCGAGGGCACGGACGTCCCCGTGGTGACGGAGTGGGTCACGCCCTGAAATGGGTGTGCCGCGCGGACTTTGCGCGGCGCCACGCCGTGGGAACGTTCCCACCCGCCGAGGTCGTGCCCGTTTGGTGGTCAATGCGGAGTAATGGGGCGATACTCCGATCACCGCCTGACACCCCCATGCGCGTGTGCGCTCGTCGCCGCACGCGGCCTCGGGAGTGCGGGCATCGCCCCGCGGGATCATGTCCCCGCCGGGCGTTCCCAGGCAGGGAGGGATTCGCATGAGCACTAGGGAAATCACCCGCACCGCGCCCGGCGAGGCCGGTGACGCGCTGCGGGCGCTGATCGACTGTTTCTCCGGGCACGACTCGGCCGGCATGGTGGGGCGGCTGGTCGAGGCCGCCGCCGCGGTCGCGGGCACGCGGTACGCGGGGCTCATCGAGGTCGAGCCCGCCGACGAGCGGGCCTTCCGGGTGCTGGAGCGGACGCCGCCGGGCGACCCGCAGCGCGTGGGCCGGTGGCTGACCGGCAGCGGCGTCCTGCGGACGCTGGCGACCGGTTCCGATCCGATACGCCTACCGCGCGATCCGTCGGCGTACGCCCCCGGCTTCCTCGCCGTACCGATCCCGCTGTCCACCCGGCGGCAGGCGTATCTGTGGGTGGCCGGACGCGGGTTCGACGACGCCGACGAGCACCTGCTGGTCCGGCTGGCGTGGGCCGCGGGCACGGCCCTTGAGGCGGCGTGCGGGCTGGAGACGGCGACCCGCGCGCTGCGCTCGGTCCACGCGTTCTGCCCGCCGTCGCGCACCCGTTCCTGATCGCGACGCTCACTCCGCCGGCTCGGACGAGACGACCACCTCGGTCGGACCGGGAACGGCCGTGCGGAACTCCTCACCGTCGGTGGGCGACGGCTCGGGGGTGGCCGTCACCGTGATGACGTCCGTGGGGGTCGGCGTCGGGGTGTCCGTGGGCGTCGGCGTCACGACGTCCGTGATCGACGGGGACGGCTTGCCGGACCCGCACCCACCTCCCCCCGGGGTCGTCTCCCCCGGCGCGGGCGACTCGGTGGGTGGAGGCGGGGTCTCCATGAGCGTGGGAACCGCCCACGCGGCCCTCAGCACGCCGCCTGCGGGCCCTGCGGCCCCCGCCGGGGCGGGAGCCGCCACCGGCCCGCCCGCGGGCTCCTCCGTCTCGATCATGGGCTCCGGCGGCTCGGTGGACACCTCCGGCGACGGCGGAGGCGGCGGCACGCACCGGGGCGGCAGGACCGGCGGCCTGCCGGGGCGCACCCGGCCCGCGGCGGGCCTGCCCACACAGCTCACCCGCCGCTCGCCGCCGGGTGTGCGGATCACGATGTCGCGCAGCACGCTCCGCGAGGTGGCCCGGCCGACGGCGCCGCCGAAGCGGGCGAGGTGCACGCCGTGCGTGATGTCCTTCTCGGCGACCTCGTAGAGCGCGCGGACGGTGGTGCCGCGCGTCTCCATCCGCTGCACCAGCGCCCCGGCCGCCTCGGTGAGGAAGAAGTTCGCCCCCCTCGGCGCCAGCGCCAGCGGGTTGGCGATGATCTCGGGCAGCGCCCGCCGTACCGCGCGGGCGTCGGCCGCCGCGCGCAGGTCGAGGATCCGGGTGATCTGCCGGACCCGGTCGCGCCCGGCGGGCGCCTCGGCGACCACGGTCAGCCGCCGGGCGGTGCCGCCGCCGTCGAACCGGACCGCGTAGGAGACCGACACCTTGCCCGAGGGCCGCTCCAGCCCGAGGCGCGCGGTCGCGTTGCCCGCCGGCTTGAGGACCAGCGTCCCGCTCCACTCGCGGGTGACCGTCATCCCGGTGTCGGCGTGGCGGGTCAGCTCCGCCGACGTCCTGGCCTCACCGGCGACCTCGGCCCCCACGACGTTGCGGATCCCGGCCTGCGCCGAGCCCGCGACGCCCGCGTCGAGTTCCACGCTCATCCGCGCCCACCCGCTCGGCGGGATCTTCTTGGCGAGGACCTCCTCGATCACGTCGCGCTCCGGGCTCTCGTAGTAGAACCCGACGCGGGTGCCCGTGGTCACGCCGATCTCCGCGCCGCCCAGCGCCGCGGCGACGTCGAGCTTGGCGCCGCCCGCCAGGCGGTAGACGAGGTAGCCCGCGAACAGCCTGCCGTCCTGCCCCGGCCGCCGCAGCTCGGCGAACCCGGTCGAGGCGCTCGCGCTGACCGACGCCAGGTTGGCGTCGATGTCCACGGTGTCGGTGACGACGCCTTCGCGTAGCGTGCAGTGGTATCCCTCGACCTCGTCGCCCGCCGCGCACGCCGCCGCGCACGGCAGGACGGCGAGCATCACCACGGCGATCGCCGTTCGGCGCATCGGGCCCCCTCGGATCGGCGGCGCATGGAGAACCATGCGGAACCACGAAGTACCTGAAGAACAGGGCCCCGATCGTGGCACCCCCGCCGCGCCCGGCGGATGAGTAGCCCGCTACTCATCTTCGGCAGGGGCCGCGTGCGCGGCTAGGGCGCCATCGCCAGGAGGAGGTCGGCCAGGACCGCCGCCGTCGGCCGTTTGCCGGGGTCGCCGATGCAGGCGTGGACCAGGTCGGCCACCTCGTGGTCGAGCCCGGGGGCGACGGCGGGGGACGTGCTGTGGACCTTGCGCAGGGTCAGCAGGGTGTCGTGGGTGGGCAGGTCGCCGTACAGGCCCGTGCCGGTGATCGCCCAGTGCAGGGTGGCGCCGAGCGACCACACGTCGTTCAGCGGCGTCGGCGGGTCGCCCTGCAGTTGCCCGGGGTCGGTGAACTCGACCGAGCCCACGCCGCCCATCCCGGTGACCGTGACGCCCGGGGTGAGCACCTGCGACAGCCCGAGGTCGGACAGCTTGCCGCCGTGCGGGGTGAGCAGCACGTTGCCCGGCCGGATGTCGCGGTGCACGATGCCCTCCTCGTGCAGCGCGTGCGCGGCCCTGGCCGCGCAGCCGACGGCCCGCAGCAGCGCGTCACGCTGCGGCGGCCGGACCGGCCTGGCCACCGACCCCTCCGGCAGGTACTCCATCGAGTAGTAGAAGATCCCGCCCTGCTGACCGGCGTCGTAGAGAGTGACCAGGTACGGCGAGCTGACCGCCGCGAACGCCCGCAGCTCCCTGGTGGCCCGGCGGAAGGCGTCCTGGCCGGTGCCGCCGAGCACCTTCACCGCGACGTGCTCGGCGTCCACCGGCAGCCGCTCGGGACGCTCGGCCAGGAAGAACTCACCGTGGTTGCCCGCACCCAGCGACCGCACGAACCGGTAGTCCGCGATGCCTTCCACCGACGCTCCCCTCCCGACGCCCGTTTCCAGTCGCGACGGGCATTCCCAAACGGTAACGTCGCGCTGGTCGTTGCTTGACCGAATCCCGACTCAACAGAAGTCTGGCGGAGGAACGCCGATGCGTGTCGACGTGCTGCTGCTCGACCTGGTGATCGTGCTGACGGCCGCCCGCGTCTTCGGGGCCCTGGCCAGGCGATTCGGCCAGCCGCCCGTGGTCGGCGAGATCGTGGCCGGCATCCTGCTCGGGCCCACCCTGCTCGGCCCGTGGATCGGCGGCACCCTCTTCGGCCCGGAGATGCTCCCCGCGCTGCGGGCCCTGGCCGACGTGGGCCTCGTGCTGTTCATGTTCGTGGTCGGGCTGGAGCTCGACCAGAAGCTGGTCCGCGGCAAGGGCCGGGTGGCGGTGACGGTGGCCGTCGGATCGGCGGCGCTGCCCTTCGTCCTCGGCATGGGGCTGGCCCTGGCGCTGGCGGGCGACCACGCGCGGGGCAGGCCGCTGCCGTTCGTGCTGTTCCTCGGGACGGCCATGGCCGCGACGGCCTTCCCGGTGCTGGCCCGCATCCTCACCGACCGCGGCATGCACCGCACCCAGGTGGGCGGGCTGTCGCTCGCGGCGGCGGCGGTGATCGACGTGCTGGCCTGGACGGCGCTGGCCGTGGTGGTCGCGATCGCGGGGGCGGGCGGGGCCGAGGGGCAGTGGAAGGTGCTGCTGGCGCTGCCGTACGCGCTGGTGATGTTCTTCGTGGTCCGTCCGCTGCTGGCCCGGCTGGTGCCGTCCTTCGAGCGGGCCGGGCGGCTCACCCCCGCGCTGCTCGCGCTGGTGCTGATCGGCCTGTTCGCCTCCGCCTGGGCGACCGAGTGGATGCAGGTCCATTTCATCTTCGGCGCGTTCCTGTTCGGCGCGGTGATGCCCCGCGCCGGGGCCGAACGGCTCAGCCACCAGATCCTGGAGCGTCTCGAACAGCTCACCGTGCTGCTGCTCCTGCCGGTCTTCTTCGTGGTCGCCGGGCTGAACGTGAACCTGCGCGCGCTGGACGTGACCAGCGTGGGCGTGCTGGCCGCGATCCTCGTCGTGGCCGTCGGCGGCAAGCTCGGCGGCACCTACGGGGCGGCGCGCCTGGCGCGGCTGGGCGCGCGCCAGTCGTGGGTGCTCGCCACGCTGCTCAACACCCGTGGCCTGACCGAGATCGTCATCCTCACCGTGGGACTGCGGCAGGGGGTGCTGGACCAGGAGCTGTACTCCCTGATGGTGGTGATGGCGCTGGTCACCACGGCGATGACCGGCCCGCTGCTGAACCGGTTCCACCCCGACCGGCAACTGGCCCGCGACGTCGCCGAGGCCGAGCGGGCGGCCCTGGGAACGCGCGCCGCCCACCGGGCGCTGGCGGTGATCCCTCAGGAGAACGCGCGGGCCGCGCCGCTCGCCTGGCTCGCCGCCACGCTGGCCGCCGCCCGGCCGCCGGGCGAGGTGGTCCTGGCCCACCTGCGCGCCTACCCGCCGGGCCGCCTGGAGGTCGGCACGGGCCTTTCCTTCGAGCTGGCCGAGATGGCCGGGGCGATGCACGACCTTGAGGAGCTGGCCACGCGGGCACGGGAGACCGGTGCCGAGGTCAAGGTGGTGAGCCGGTTCGCGGCCGCCCCGGCGGCGGAGCTGCCCGCGCTGATCGCCTCGGCCGCCCCCGACGTGGTGCTCCTGCCCGCCGGCCTGCCCGGGCGCGAGACGATCCTGGCCGCCGCGCCCTGCCGGGTGGTCACCGTGCCGCCGGGGGCGTTCCCCGAGCAGGCCTCAGGCGGCACGCCGGGGCCGGGCATGCCCGCCGGGCCGGTCGCGGTGCTGCACGACGGCGCGGACGCGCCCGCCCAGGTGGCGCTCACGCTGGCGCTGGCCACGGGCAGGCCGCTGGTGGTCGCGGGAGGCGGGCGCGCGGGCGCGGCCCTGGCCCGGCGGCTGTCCAGGCTCGGCGTGGCGGCGACGGCCGCCGCGCGGCCGCCCGCCGAGTCACTGGTGATCGCCTCGGACGCGGGGCACGAGCCGGTGGACGGCGACGCGCCCGCCGTCCACGTGCTGGTCCGCGCCGAGCCGGACGCCGAACCGGCGGACTGGCCCTCGGAGCTGGCCGCCCTGCGCGCGACGGCCCCGCCGTCTCCCGAACCCGTCTCCTGACCCCGCGGGCACCGGCCGTCCGGTGCCCCGGGCCTCAGCGGGTGCGGTGCGACTCGTAGCGCATGGTGCGGGAGACCCCAATGCGCACGGTGGTGCCGGGGGCGATGGAGACCGGCTCGTTGGGCGGGATGTCGTAGAAATTCGGATCGCCGGGCGGCTGGATCTGCGTGCCGTTCACCGAGCCGAGATCGACCAGATTGACGTCCCAGCCGTCGAGGGCGACGCGCAGGTGGCGGCGGGAGACCGAGCCGTCCGGGCTGGTCACCTTGGCGGGCCTGGCCTGGCCCGAGGTGACCTCGGCGGCCCTTTCCGGGTCGCGGCCGAGCAGGTAGTCGGTGTCGAGCCGCAGGGTCATGCCGTCGTCGAGCAGCAACACGCCGAGCGGCGGGCGCGGGCCCTTGTAGGGGACCAGCGTGCGCTGCACCAGGGCGATGCCGCAGACCGCGCAGTACGGCACGCGCGGGTCGTTGAAGTGGTCGTTCTTGCAGTCGACGCCATAGACGAGGGGACGGGAATCGGGCTCGGCCTGCTCGGCGGGCGCCTCGGGCTCGCCCTGCTCCGGCTGGTCCGGCGCCAGCAGCACCGCCTCGAACGGCTGGTCCCTGACATCCGGGAACGCTCCGGCGCCGTTGCCCCTGGCGTGCTCCGGCTCCTCCATGGGCGGCTGCTCGGGGGCCGGGCCCGGCGGCGGCGTGCCGAACGGATCGGACGGCTGGCCGTACCCGGGACCGGGCCCGAAGTGGCCGGGACCGCCGCCCTGCGGGAGCGGCTCCAGCGGCCCGGGCATCGGCCCGGTCGGGCCGGGAGGCGCGGCGTGCATGGGTGGCGCGGGCGGCCCGGGCTGGGCGAAGTGATCGCCGCCCATCGGGTAGGGCGCCCGGTGCTCGGGGGTCGCCGGAGGAGGAGGCGGCGGCGGGGAAGCGGGCCCTGGGGGCGGCATGGCAGGACGCTCGGCCTCGGGCGGCGGGCCCGGCGTGCCGAGCACCGGCTCCGGCGGCGGGTAGTCCTGTTCCAGCCCGGCCATCGGCCATTCCTGCGACGCGGGGACGGGCCGGTCGGCAGGGCCGCGAACGCCCTGGGCGTCGCACGCGAGCCCGCCGCCGACGACCACGCCGTCGTCGAGCCGGGCCCGGGGATGCGGGTCGCCCGCGCCGGGCAGCCGCAGTTCCACGTGGTGCACCGTTCCGGGGACGAGCCGGTCGGTCCAGGTGAGCGCGTCGCGCCCGGCCAGGGTGACCTCGCCGCCCTCGGCCACGACCGTGGCCGAGGCGTCGCCGCTGACCAGGACGGCGGTTCCGCCCCCTGCGGGCCCGGCCACCGCGCAGGCCACGGGCTCCGCGGTCATCGAGCGGGCGAGCACCTGGGCGGCACGGCGGGCCAGCGAGCGCCCGTCGCCCCCGGTGGCGGCCGTGTCGCGGACCGCCTCCAGCAGCTCCGAGGCCACGGCGTCAGCCGCGTCGCACACCAGGAGCAGGCCGCCGACGTGGGCGACCAGCCCGTTGCCCGGAAGCGGACGGACCACTCCGAAGCCCTGGTCGGTCACAGAACTCTCCCTCCCCGGAATCGCCACCGGATGAACGGCACCCTCATCGGGCCGTTCGCCACCAGCCACACACACATCCATACCACCAGGAAGTGTGTCCAGAACGCTCCGGCGGACGGGACCGGATCGATGAAGCTCAGCACCTCGGACCGTAGCAAATAGAACACTAGTAGACCTTCAGGGAGGAGAGTGACGAGACCAAAAAGGGTCGGCCAGTCCTTCTCCCATCGGAACTGCATCAGGAAGTGATACACGAACTCCCAGCACACGCCCAGCACGGCGATCGTCGCGAGCACCGAGAAGGCCGCCGCGTAGAGGGCGCCCAGGCCCACCGCCGGCCCCGGAAGCACCGGCACTATCAGTAATGTAACGATCGCGCCCACGGTCGCCAGCAGGAAGACCCGGGTCTGGATACGGCCGATCAGCGTGGGAACCACGAGAGCCTCCTTAGACGGGCGAGTTGAAGGCCCACTTGAGCCACTGCGCGGTCGAGCGCAGCGGCCCCATCCTCCGGCAGAAGCCGCGCCTGGCCAGGTCGTCGGCGATCTCCTGGGCGGCGATCTGCAGGCCGAGGAAGGTGTCGACCCCCGGGAAGTAGCCGCCCAGGGTGGCCGATCCGGAGGCGTAGAGCGCGCCGTCGCCGCTCGCGGTGCCCTTGACCTCGAAGTGCCGCTCTACCTCCAGGCGGCCGACCGGATTGCGATAGGCCCCGCCGTGGCGCAGCAGGTCGTCGAACACCCGGTGCTCGGCGATGTCTGCCTCAAGGCCGGTGCAGTCGATGACATAGTCGGCGACCGGCTGGCGGATCGTGCCGTCGTTGCTGCGCACGTGGCTCACCAGGCGGCCGTCGGCGCCGGGCTCCACCTTCTCCACCACGCCCTGGACGGCGTGGTAGTAACCCCCGGCGCGGCCCTCACGCATCTGCTCCTGCCAGCGGCGCCGCCTGGGAGTGTTGGTGCCGCCCATCTCCTTGTACTTGCGGGCCCGATCCTCCCCTTCCAGCCTGCGCATCTGCGCCTTGAGCTGCCCGCCCCACACCGACTTGGGATAGTTGAACCCCTGGTAGGCCCAGCCGTCGCCGCCCTTGCGGCGGTTCCACGCGTTGCGGCCGTGCGGACCGGTGACGAACGTGCGGAAGATGTGCACGACCTGGGTGGACAGGTTCAGCCGCTCCCGGTCGTCGAACAGGCGCTGCAGCACGCGCGAGGCCACGATGCCGCCGCCCCGGATCACCACCGTGCCGGGGCGGGTCTTGAGGAACTCGTAGACGTGCTCGTGCGGCTCGTAGGCGTTGACCACGCGCTGGTAGTCGCCGTAGGTCTGGCGGAACTCCTGCAGGTCGGGCAGGAACCGCAGGCCCGGATAGCCGACCGCGAGGTGGACGAACCTGGAGCGGAACACCACGCGCTTGGTCGCCGACGCGCCCTCGGGCGGGGTGACGACGGTGAAGTAGCCCCCGCGCGCCCGGCGGCGGACCATCCGGACCTGGCCCTTGACCAGCATGTCCCAGTAGCCGATGCGTTTGGCCTCGCGTTCCAGGCCGGTGAAGACGGTGCCGGCGCGCGGGGTCCAGTAGTCGTCGAGGATCGGCTCGGTGAGCACCTGCCACAGGTGCCGCAGGGTCTTGTCCCGCCAGGTCTCCTCCAGCGCGTAGGACGGGAAGCCCCACAGGTTGTCGGGCCGGGAGGAGGAGTCGGAGCGGATCCGCTCCGGGCGGGGGATCTGTGAGCTCCTGGTGAGGAACTCGTAGGTCTGCCACGGGTGGCCGATGTTGGAGACGACCCTCATCTTCGAGCCGGGCACGCCGTACACCCGCAGGTAGTCGAGCATGACGAAGGATCCGATCCCTCCGCCCACGGTGAGGAAGGGGATGTCGTGCATGGGGATGCCCGCCGCCGTGACCATCTGGTCGGTCCACTCGGGGGCGCCGAGCAGCTCCGCCGTCAGGTCGCCGGCGGCCGCCGGTAAGGAGGGGGTTGGCACGTGTGAGTCCCCGTTCAGGTCGCTCGGCCGGGGCCTCAGACGCCGCTGAACACCCGGTTGACGTCGGCGGTGGAGAGCACGCCGTACACCTCGCCGCCACGCTCGACCAGCAGGTATTCACCCGCGGGCGCCTCGCGCATGGCGTCGATCAGCGCCTCGCCCGCCAGGTCGGCGGCGAGCACCAGGGACGGCTCCAGCGTGCGGGCCAGCGAGCCCGCGGTCACCCACGGACGGCGCTGCTCAGGTGTCGCCTCGACGGCCGCCTCGTTGACCAGCGCGACCGGCCTGCCGTCGTGGTCGACCACGACCATCGCCCCCGCCTGGGCGTCGGAGGCCCGCCGCAGCGCCTCGGCCAGCGGCACGTCGGAGGTCACCGGGATGGCGCGCCTGGCCAGCGAGCGCGCGTCCACCTGCGGGATGCGGGCGCGCACCCGGGCCGTGCGCAGCGACTGGGTGGCGCCGAACCAGATGAACGCCGCCAGCAGCACCGACCACAGCACGAACCAGCTGATCGGCGTCTGCCCGCTCATCAGCGAGAGCGCGAGCGGCACGATGACCAGGACCACGGCCAGCGCGCGGCCGACCCACGCGGCGGCGATGGTGCCGGCCCCCGGGTCGCGGGTGGCCTTCCACACCCCGGCGCGGAGCATCCGCCCGCCGTCGAGCGGGAGGCCGGGCAGCAGGTTGAACACCCCGACGATCAGGTTGGCCACCCAGAGCTGCCAGATCAGCACGCCCGCGATGCCCCCGGTCGGCACGACGAACGCGCCGAGCAGGAACCCGGCCAGGGCCAGGCCCAGCGAGAGCAGCGGCCCGGCGAAGGCCACCATGAACTCCCTGCCGGGCGAGTCGGGCTCGCGCTCGATCTCCGAGACCCCGCCGAGCAGGTAGAGCGTGATGCGGCGGACCGGCAGGCCGTAGTGCCTGGCCACCACGCAGTGCGCGAGCTCGTGCAGCAGCACCGAGACGTACAGCAGGACGGCGAACGCGAACGCGACGGCGTAACCGGCCGCCTCGCTCAGCCCGGGAAGGGTGAGCCGGACGGTCTCCTGGTAGGTGATGGTGATGAAGGCCGCCACGATGAACCAGGTGGGCGAGACGTAGACGGGGATGCCGAAGGGCCGGCCCATCCGCAGACCTGGTGATCGCTGTGGGCTGTCGCTGCTCACTCGTCTCGCTCCGCCTTCTGCCGTGAGGCGCGTCCGCCGTGCAGGCCGTTCGCCTAAGAGACTAGATGCCTCCTGGACCTTGATGCTACGCGTCATCGGCCCTTACGCCGCCGCCGCGCCGCACGCGCGGGCGGCCGGATCGTGAAGATGTCGGCCCCGTGGCCTAAAGTGCGGGGCATGGTGGATCGAACCCGGCCCTGCCCGGCCCCCCGGCTCCCGAGCCCGCGCGGCACGGCGGCGGGCGGGCCGTGAGCGCTCCGCCCGCCGAGCCCTCGGTCATCGGCGCGCTGTCGCCGTCCAGGGCCGGCGACTTCATGACCTGTCCCCTGCTCTACCGCTTCCGGGTGGTCGACCAGCTCCCCGAGCGGCCCTCGCCGGCCGCCGTCCGGGGCACGGTGGTCCACGCCGTCCTGGAGCGCCTGTACGACCTGCCCGCGCCCGAGCGCACCGTGCGCGCCGCCCTCGACCTGCTGGAACCGCAGTGGCAGCGGCTGCTGGAGCGCGAGCCCGAGTGCGCCGGGATGTTCGCCGACGAGCGCGAGCAGGCCACCTGGCTCGCGCAGGCCCGCGACATGCTGGAGCGCTACTTCACCCTGGAGGACCCCAGCCGCCTGGAGCCCGCCGAGCGCGAGCTCTACGTCGAGGCCGTGCTCGACAACGGCCTGATGCTGCGCGGCTACATCGACCGCCTCGACGTCGCCCCCACCGGCGAGGTCCGCGTCGTCGACTACAAGACCGGCACCTCCCCCGGCCGCGACTTCGAGGCCAAGGCGCTGTTCCAGATGAAGTTCTACGCGCTGACGCTGTGGCGGCTGCACGGCACCGTGCCGCGCGTCCTGCAACTGGTCTACCTGGGCAACGGCGAGGTCCTGCGCTACACGCCCGACGAGGCCGACCTGCGGGCCACCGAGCGCAAGGTCTCGGCGCTTTGGCAGGCCATCGAGCGCTCGCTGACCACCGGCGAGTGGCGGGCGCGGCCGAGCCGGCTGTGCGGCTGGTGCGACCACCAGGCGCTGTGCCCGGAGTTCGGCGGCACTCCCCCGCCGCTGCCCGAGCGGCGGCCGGGAGACACGCTGACCGGGGGCCGTCGCCGCCGCGCCGCCAGCGACGAGCTCTGACCCGGGCGCCGTCCGTCCGGGTCCGGCCCGGTCCTTCCAGGGGATGAGGCGGCATCATCCTGCCGCAGGGTCCGTGCCGCGTGTGGGGTTCTACATTGAAGGCGTGCGCACCACCCTCGGCGGCCTGCGGGCCTGGCTCGGCCTTCACCCCATGGTCCCCGACTCCCTCCTCGCGGGGCTGCTCGCGGCCGTGGCCGTCGCCGACCGGCTGGCCCCCGGGCCCTTCGCCCGGCCGATGCCGGCCGCCGCGCTGGTCCCGATCCTGCTGGCCTGCGCGGCCGTGTCGGTGCGGCGCAGGTGGCCGTTCACCCTGCTGTGCGCCCTTGAGGTCCTGCACGTCACGCTGCTCGCGGCGGGCCACGAGACCTCGGTGATCGAGTGGACGGTGCTGATCGCGGTCTACTCCGTGGCCGCGCACCGGGGACTGGCGGTGAGCCTGGCCGGGTTGTGCCTGGACATGGTCGCCATGCTGGCGGCCCTGGCCATCGGGGTCGACGTCGAGACCAGGACGACCCTGCTGTTCGGTTCGGCGATCTCGGTGACGGTGTGGGTGATCGGGCGCAGCCTGCGGATGCGCCGGGCCTACCTGGCGGAGCTGAAGGACCGCGCCGAACGCCTGGAGCGGGCGCGGGACGCCGACACCAGGGCCGCGCGGGCCGAGGAGCGCTCGCGCATCGCCCGCGAGCTGCACGACGTGGTGGCCCACCACGTGAGCGTGATGACCGTCCAGGCCGCCGCCGCCCGGCGGATCCTGACCGCCAACCCGCAGGGCGCGGGCGAGGCGCTGTCGGCGATCGAGGACATGGGGCGCACCGCGATGGCGGAGATGCGCAACATCGTGGGGGTGCTGCGGACCGACGACGGGCGTTCCGGCCCTGCGGAGCGCGGCCCGCAGCCCGGCATGCTGGAGCTGCCCGCGCTGGTGGAGCAGATGCGCGAGGCGGGCCTGCGCACCCAGCTCTGGACGGAGGGCGAGCCCAGGGACCTGCCGCCGGGCATCGACCTGGCGGCCTACCGGCTGGTCCAGGAGGCGCTGACGAACTCGCTTCGGCACGCGGGGCCCGACGCCAGGGCGTGGGTGACCGTCCGTCACGAGCCCGGCGAGTTCACCGTGCACATCGAGGACGACGGGCGCGGCCCGGCCGCGGCCAAGCCGGACGGCGAGCGGCACGGTTCCGGCCATGGCCTGGTCGGAATTCGCGAGCGAGTGGCGCTTTATGGTGGAATGCTAAGAATCGGCCCGCGTGCTGGGGGCGGCTTCGAGGTTCGGGCACGGTTCCCGCTCAAGGACGGACGATGACGATCAGAGTGCTGCTGGTGGACGACCAGCCGCTGCTGCGCACCGGATTCCGGCTGATCCTGGAGGCGGAGACCGACCTCACCGTGGTGGGCGAGGCCGGTGACGGCAAGGCCGCCCAGGAGCAGGCCCGCGCGCTGCTGCCCGACGTGGTGCTGATGGACGTGCGGATGCCCGGAGTGGACGGCATCGACGCGACCCGCAGGATCGTCCGCGAGGCCATGGCGGGCGCGCACGTGCCCAAGGTCCTGGTGCTGACCACCTTCGACCTCGACGAGTACATCGTGGAGGCGCTGCGGGCGGGGGCGAGCGGCTTCCTGCTCAAGGACGTGCCGCCCGACGACCTCGTGCAGGCCATCCGCGTGGTCGCGGCGGGCGACGCGATCGTCGCGCCGAGCGTCACGCGGCGGCTGCTCGACCGGTTCGCCACCCGCCTGCCCCCGGCGCACCCGCAGTCCACTCCCGCCCGCCTGGGCCGGCTCACAGAGCGGGAGCTCGAAGTGCTGCGGCTGATCGCCAGGGGCATGTCCAACGCGGAGATCGCGGCCAAGCTGGTGGTGAGTGAGACCACCGTGAAGACCCACGTCGGCAACGTGCTTACCAAGCTGTCGCTGCGCGACCGGGTGCAGGCGGTGGTGCTCGCCTACGAGACCGGCCTGATCACGCCGGGCGCGATTCCCTAGTCGGCCGGGCCGTCAACCGCGTCGGCGGGCTCCTTCGGGGCCGGCGAGGCCTCCGGGGCCACCACCGCGTCCACGGGCGCGTTCTCCGGGAAGTGGCAGGCGACGTAGTGCCCGGTGGCCAGCTCGACCAGCGGCGGCTCCTGCTGCTTGCACCGGTCCTTCGCCTTCCAGCACCGGGTGTGGAAGCGGCACGCGGGCGGCGGGTTCAGCGGTGAGGGGACGTCTCCGGTCAGCCTGATCCGCTCGCGCCCGCCGCGCCCGGCCGGGTCCGGCACCGGAACCGCCGACAGCAGCGCGTTGGTGTACGGATGCATCGGCGCGTTGTACAGGCTCTTCCGCTCGGCGAACTCGACGATCTTGCCGAGGTACATCACCGCCACCCGGTCGGAGATGTGACGCACCACCGACAGGTCGTGCGCGATCACCACGTAGGTGAGGTCCAGTTCGCGCTGCAGGTCTTCGAGCAGGTTCACCACCTGCGCCTGGATCGACACGTCGAGCGCGGAGACCGGCTCGTCGGCGATGATCAGCTTGGGCTTGAGCGCCAGAGTGCGGGCGATCCCGATGCGCTGGCGCTGGCCGCCGGAGAACTCGTGCGGATAGCGGTTGTAGTGCTCGGGGTTCAGCCCGACCATCTCCAGGATCTCCTGGACGGCCTTCTTGACGCCGTTCTCGGTCTGGATGCCCTGGATCCGGTACGGCGCGCCCACGATCGTGCCGACAGTATGCCGGGGGTTGAGCGACGAGTAGGGGTCCTGGAAGATCATCTGCATGTCGCGGCGGATCGGGCGCAGCCCGGACTGCGACATGCGGGTGATGTCACGCCCCTCGAAGACGATCGAGCCGCCGGTAGGGTCGAGCAGGCGGGTGATCAGGCGGCCCGTGGTGGTCTTGCCGCAGCCGGACTCGCCCACCAGCCCCACGGTCTCCCCCTTTCGCACGGAGAAGGAGATGCCGTCCACCGCCTGCACGGCGCCGATCTGCCGCTTGAGCAGCCCCTTGGTCACGGGGAAGTGCTTTACGAGGTTCGTCACCGCGAGCAGCGGCTCGGCGTCCCCGGGCGCCACGGCGCCGGTCGGCGAGGTGGTCACGTGGTCTCCATCATCGGCTTGACTGCGTTCTCCCAGATCTCCCGCCGCCGTTCCGTCGGCAGGTGGCACCGCACGAGATGCCCGCCGGTGGCGGTCTCCGTCAGCTCGGGCACCTCCGTCCTGGCGCGCTCCCCGGTCTGCTCTGCGTAGGGGCAGCGGGGGTGGAAGGCGCATCCGGGCGGGACGTTGATCAGCGAGGGCGGGCTGCCCTTGATCGGCAGCAGCCGGTCGGTGGGCTCCCGGTCGAGCCGGGGCACCGAACCCAGCAGGCCCCAGGTGTAGGGGTGCTCGGGAGCGTAGAAGATGTCCTCGGCCGCGCCGTACTCGACGCACTTGCCGCCGTACATCACCAGGATGTCGTCGGCCAGCTCGGCGACCACGCCGAGGTCGTGGGTGATGATGATCAGCGCCGAGTCGAACTCCCGCTGCAGGTCGCGCATCAGGTCCAGGATCTGGGCCTGGACGGTGACGTCGAGCGCGGTGGTCGGCTCGTCGGCGATCAGCAGCTCCGGGTCGCAGGACAGCGCCATCGCGATCATCGCGCGCTGCCGCATGCCGCCGGAGAACTGGTGCGGGAAGTCGTCAACCCGGCGTCCCGGCTCGGGGATGCCGACCCGGCCCAGCATGTCGATCGCGTGCCGGCGGGCGGCCACCCGGCTCACGTCGTTGTGGATCCGGTACGCCTCGATGATCTGACGGCCCACGCTGTAGTACGGGTGCATCGCGGACAGCGGGTCCTGGAAGATCATCGCCATCTTCTTGCCGCGCAGCTTGCGCACGAACTCCGGAGAGGCGGAGACCAGTTCCTCACCGTCCAGGCGGATCTCACCCGAGATCCGGGCGGCGCCGCCCGAGTGCAGGCCGAGGATGCCCAGACTGGTCACGCTCTTGCCGGAGCCGGACTCCCCCACGATGCCGAGGGTCTTGCCCCGGCCGAGCTCGAAGGACAGCCCGTCCACGGCGCGGACCACGCCGTCGTCGGTCGGGAAGTGGATGCAGAGGTCGCGCACCGCGAGGTGCGGCCCCGTGGAGCCAGCGCTCACGAGAGCCTCACCCTCGGGTCGACGACGGCGTAGAGCAGGTCAACGATCAGGTTGGCGATCACCACGAACAACGCGGCGAGCAGGGTGACGCCCATCACCTTGGGCAGGTCGTTGCTGCCGATCGCGTCGATGGCGTACTTGCCGAGCCCGTTGAGCGAGAACGTGCTCTCGGTCAGGACGGCGCCGCCGAGCAGCAGGCCGAAGTCCAGGCCGAAGATGGTGACGATCGGTGTGAGGGCGGCCCGCAGGCCGTGCCTGACCACCACCACGCGCTCCGGCAGGCCCTTGGCCCGCGCGGTGCGGATGTAGTCCTCGTTCATCGCCTCCAGCATGCCCGCCCGGGTGAGCCGGGCGTATCCGGCCGCGAACAGGAACGCCAGCGAGATCCACGGCAGGATCAGGCTGTAGGCCCATTGGAACGGATCGACGGTGAAGTCCACGTACGTGCCGCCGGGCACCGTCCAGCCCAGCGAGTAGCTGAAGATCACCAGCATGATCATGCCGGTGAAGAACACCGGCAGGGAGACCCCGCTCAGCGCGATGCCCATGGCCGCGCGGTCGAACAGGCTCCTCGGTCTGAGCGCCGAGATCACCCCGGTGGCGACCCCGGCGATCACCCAGATCACCGCGGCTCCCACGGCCAGCGAGAGGGTCACCCTCGACCGGTCCACCAGGTCGGGCCAGACGGGTTGCCGGGTGAGGTAGGAGTAGCCGAAGCAGGGCGCCGGGCACTGCTCCACCATGGTCCCGGTGTTGTACTCCGACCCGGCCACCAGGCCCTTGACGAAACGCCCGTACTGCACGGGCAGCGGATCGTAGAAGCCCAGCCGTTCGGCGTTCAGCTTCTGCGTCTCCGCGCTCGCCGTACGGCCCGCGTAACGGCTTGCCATGTTCTCCGGAGTGGCGCCGACCAGGCGCGGCACCAGAAAGAAGATCGCGAAGGTGACGATGCTCACGATCACGAGCATGATCACCGCGCCGATCAAGCGCCTGATGATGTATGTGGTCACAGTGCCCGGCCAGGGCGGCCGCCCCGGGGATCGCCCGCGGCGGCCGCCGTCGCCTTCACCTGCCTATCTGCTGGAGGGGCGGTCCACTACTGCTGGACGCCGAGTCCGACGTAGTCGTACATCTGCTGGGAGTCGCTGACGAACACGTTCGTCAGGCCCTTGCCGCGCATCAGGATCGACCGCGCGTGCACGCCCGGCAGGGTCACCGCCTCGTCCGCGATCCGCTGGTCGATCTGCGACCAGAGCTCGGTGCGGGCCGCCGCGTCCTGCTCGGCCTTGACCTTGTCGATGTTCTGGTCGACCTCGGGGATCTTGATGCTGAGGTTGTAGTTGCCGGCGTCGCGGATGGTACGGCTGTCCACGATGGCCTGCATGAAGCCGAAGGTCTCCGGGTAGTCCGAACCCCAGCCGTTGACGGCCAGCCCCAGCTTGTTCTCCTTCACGTACGCCGGCTTGCCGGCGTACAGGTTGAAGTAGTCACCGTCCGGGAACGGCTTGAGGGTCAGCTTGATGCCGACCCTGGCCAGCGACTGCTGCATCGACTCGGCGAACGCCTTCTCGGCGGGGCGCTCGGCGCGGTAGGAGATGTTGGCCTCGAAGCCGTTCGGCTGGCCGCAGGCCGCCAGCGCCTGCTTGGCCTTTTCCACGTCGCCCTTGTCACCGGGGGTCGCGTACGTGGTGAGCTTCTTGGAACCGTCCATGCTCGGCGGAATCATGCCGGTGGCGATGTCACCGCCGTTGGGCCCGCCGTAGGCGCGCTGGATCGAGGTGCGGTCGGCCGCCCACTCCACGGCCTTGCGACAGTCGATCTTGTCGAAGGGCGCGACATCCGGAATGATCGAGACGTACCAGAGGCGCTGGAGCTGCGGGTTGTCGGTCCGGCTCTTCATCGCCGGGTCGTTGAGCACCCGGGTGCGCGCGGCCTGGCCGAGGCCCAGGCCGGTGACCGCGACGTGCAGGTCACCGGAGATCAGCCGGTTGTCGATGTCGTCGGCGTTGGCGTTGAGCTGGACCTCGATGCGCTCCGGCAGCGCCGGGCGGTTCGGGTCGGTGGCCGGATCCCAGTTCGGGTTGCGCTTGAGCGCGAACGACTTCTCCAGCTCGTTGGTGTCGAACATGTACGGACCGGTGGAGATGACGTGCTCCTGGTACTTCGAGCCGGTGTCCTTGGCCTTGGGCACGGGCATCGTCATCGGCATCTGCACGATGTAGTCGAAGGAGCTGAACGGCGCCTTGAGCTTGAAGACGATCGTCTGGTCGTCGGGCGTCTCGATCGCCGAGCTGATGTCCTTGTCGGGCTCCTTGAAGGCGCCCTTGTAGTCCTTGGGCCAGTCGAGCAGCTCGTTCAGGTAGCCCGGGCCGTGCGGGAGCGTCTCCTTGTCGAAGGAGCGTGCCACGGCGTAGGCGACGTCCTTGGACGTGACCTCCGTGCCGTCCTCGAACTTCACGCCCTTGCGCAGCTTGTAGGTCCAGGTCTTGCCGCCGTCGCCGGGCGTGCCCAGGCTCTCTGCCAGGTCGGGGACCAGCGTGTTGCCGTCCTTGCCGGGGGCCGACTTGAACATCAGCAGGGCGCGGCCGTACAGGCGTACGAAGTTGAACGAGTAGCCATAGTAGGTGTCACCGGGGTCAAGGCTGTCCCAGGTGCCCTCGTGGGCCATCTTCAGCGTTCCGCCCTTGGCCGTCGACGGGTTGAACACCTTGCCGAGAGCCGCGTTGAACGCCTCAGCGCCCGCGGCCGCGGATCCGCCACCCGTCTGTGCGGGAGGTGTGTTCCCGCCACCGCCGCCGCAGGCCGATAGGCCCAGCGCCAGCACGGTTCCGATGGCCGCGACGGCCACTCCGGATCTTTTTCTCATTACTTCGCACCCCTTTGTTGGGATATTTAGCCGGGGATCGAGGTGGGTTTGCGGGCTAACGGGCTCGCGGGTCGAAGGCGTCCCGGAGGCCGTCGCCGAACAGGTTGAAGGACAGCACCGTGATGAAGATGGCCATCCCCGGGAAGATCGCGAAGTGCGGGAGGGTGTAGTACCGCACCGCGTCGGCCAGCATGCCGCCCCACGTGGGCGTGGGCGGCCTGACGCCCACTCCGAGGAACGACAGCGCCGACTCGAACAGAATGTTCGACGGGATCAGCAGGGTCGCGTAGATCAGGATCGGCGCCACCAGGTTGGGCAGCAGCTCGCGGAAGATGATGTACGGCGCCCGCGCCCCGAGGCTTCGCGAGGCGTCGACGAACTCCCGCTCCCGCAGGGAGAGCGTCTGCCCGCGGATGATCCGGCCGATGTAGGGCCAGTTGAAGAACCCGATGATGAAGATCAGCAGGCCGATGCGCAGCGAGTCGCCGGTGAGGCCGAAAGCGCTCTCCGGGATCGCGCCCACCAGCGCGATGGCGAAGACCAGCAGCGGGAAGGCCAGGAACACGTCCATCGTGCGGCCGATGACGGTGTCCACCCAGCCGCCGAAGTAGCCGGCCACCACGCCGAGCAGTGTGCCGATCACCACGGACAGCAGTGAGGCGAAGAAGGCGATCAGCAGCGAGATCCGCGCGCCGTACACGATCCGACTGAACAGGTCGCGGCCGTTGGCGGGCTCGACGCCGAACAAGAATTCCCAGCTCATCCCGCCGAAGGGGGCGAGCGGCACGCCGGTGTTCGCGTCGGTCAGCTCCTCGTGGAACTCCTGGGGCGGATGCCCGAGCAGGCCGACGATGAGGGGCGCGAAGATCGCCATCAGGATGAGGAAGATCACGGTGGCCGCGCCGGCCATGGCGACCTTGTCGCGCTTGAGCCTCGACCAGGCGATCTGTCCGAGCGACCGGCCCGAGATGGCCTTTCCGCTAGCGCCCTGGAGTACCGACTCCGGCGGGGCCTCCGGCCCTGTGCCCGAGACGTCGAGCGGTGCGGTCATGCTTCAGCCCCCTGGGTCGCAGACGACGTTATTCCGGGTGGGCGCGGGTGTGCGCCCAGGTTCGGAACCGCGTTGCGCGGCCCCCGGAAGGCAGAATGTATGCGGCCAAGTGCGCTGACTACCCCTTTCGCCTGCGATGTGGCTCAACTGTGATTCACGCGACACGCATTCGTATTGATCTTGAAGGAATGTCTAGAACACGTTCTGGTTTTGTCGCGATTCGGTGACATCCTCCCTTACTCGGACCACAACAGCGACCACGGAGCGTAACCGATCGTGAGCATGAAAAGACGCGCGCCGCGTACCGGCTCACAGCCGGTAGCCGCAGGCGCGCGAATACCTTGACAGAAGGTCTTACAAGGTGCGCTCAGCCGATGCCACGCCGCTTGAGGATGTCCTCGATGTCGGAGAAGTCATCGTCGGCGGCCTTCTTGGCGGGCGCTTGCTTCGGCGTACGCGTCGGCAGCGGCTGGGTGGCCGTCGCGGCGGGGGTGACCCCGGGACGCGCCTGGGCCGCCTGTGCCTGCGACCGCTCCCGCGCCGGAGCCGCCTTGGCCTGATTCCGGCCGCGCAGCACGCCCGAAACCAGGTACAGCACCACCGCGAGGCCCGTCAGCGCCACGCCGATCCACACCGAGGGCGAGAACACCAGCCCGGTGACGAACCCGACCACCGACGAGCCGATGTTCCACAGCACGGGGAGCGCGCCGGTGAGATACGCCGCCATCGGCAGCAGCGACCAGGCTGTGGCGCGCAGGCCGGCCGCCGCCCCCTTCCGCCGCAGCAGCAGGAAACTGATCACCAGTCCGACACCGGTGAGCCCGGCGCACAACGGCAACCACGCGATCTGATCCATGTCCGGTCGCCCCTCGTCTCGGCTTCTCCGCTTTCCATCCTGGCACGCGAAACGGACCGGGCCTCTCCTACCCAAGGGGGATTGATCCGGGATCATCCCCCTAAGGGAGTGTTCAGGGCCGCCTAGGGGTCTCCCACCAGGCGGCCGAGCAGCGCCAGATCCACCTGCTCGAGCGAGCCCACGATCATCCGGCCGGGGCCGGGCGGGATCGGCAGCACGCTCGGCACCGCGACGACCCCGCATCCGGCGGCGGCGCCCGAGGCCACGCCGTTCGGGGAGTCCTCCAGCACCACGCAGCGCGACTCGGGCACCCCCGCCAGGCGCACGGCCAGCCGGTAGGGCTCAGGGTCCGGCTTGGCGCGCGTGACGTCGTCTCCGGTCACCACGTGGTCGAAGAACCCCCTGCCGACGAACTCCAGGCACACGTCGGCCACCACCCGCGCCGAGGAGGTGACCAGCGCGGTGGTCAGGCCCGCCCCGCGCACCTCGGCCAGCAGGGCCATCGCGCCGGGCATCGGCTCCACGCCGCCGGACCGCAGCCTGGTGGTCATGCCGTCGAGCATCCAGCGGGCGACCTCGGCCGGATCGCCCTCGGAACCGGTGGCCTCGATCATGTAGGCGACCGTGGCCGACAGCGAGCCGCCCACCAGACGCTCCTGGTCCTCCGGGCTCCAGGAGCCGCCCAGGCGCTTCATCACCTCGGCCTCGACCTCGAACCACACCCGCTCGGTGTCGACGAGCAGCCCGTCCATGTCGAAGAAGACGGCCCGGACGGGCGTCTCGGCGCGATCAGACATTGAAGTACTCAGACATTGAAGTACTTGGCCTCCGGGTGGTGCGCGACGAGGGCGGAGGTCGCCTGCTCGGGGTGGAGCTGGAACTCCTCCGACAGGGTCACGCCGATCCGCGCGGGGTCGAGCAGTTCCATGACCTGCCGCTGGTCCTCCAGGTTGGGACATGCCGGGTAGCCGAAGGAGTAGCGGCAGCCGCGGATGTTGACCTTCAGCATGTCGTCCAGCGACTCCTGGCCGCCGATGCCCAGCTCGGAGCGGACCCGCGCGTGCCAGTACTCCGCCAGCGCCTCGGTGAGCTGCACCGACAGCCCGTGCAGCTCCAGGTAGTCGCGGTAGGAGTCCTTCGCGAACAGCTCGGCCGTGGCCTCGGCGATCCGGTTGCCCATGGTGGCCACCTGGAAGGCGATGACGTCGACCTCGCCCGACTCGCGGGAGCGGAAGAAGTCGGCCAGGCACAGGTGCCGGTCGCGCCGCTGCCGGGGGAAGGTGAACCTGGTCCGCTCGTTGCCCGCGTCGTCCAGGATGATCAGGTCGTCGCCCTCGCTGACGCAGGGGAAGTAGCCGTAGGCCACCGCCGCCTCCAGCAGCCCCTCGGTCTGCAGGCGGTCGAGCCACATGCGCAGCCTCGGCCGGCCCTCGGTCTCCACCAGCTCCTCGTAGGACGGCCCTGAGGCGCCCCTGGAGGCCTTCAGGCCCCACTGGCCCATGAAGGTGGCCCGCTCGTCCAGGAACGCCGCGTACTCGTTGAGGGAGATGCCCTTGACCACCCGGTCGCCGAAGAACGGCGCGACGGGCACGGGGTTGTCGGCGACGACGTCGGAGCGCGCGGGCATCGCCTCGGGCGGGGTGCGGTCCAGCACCGCCCCGGCCTTCACCCGGCGGGTGCGCAGCTCGGGCAGCCGCGCGCCGTCCTCACCGCGCTTGACGGCCATGAAGGCGTCCATCAGCCGCAGGCCCTCGAAGGCGTCTCTGGCGTAGCGGACCTCGCCCTCGAACAGCCCCGCGAGATCCTGCTCGACGTAGGCCCGGGTGAGCGCCGCTCCGCCGAGCAGCACCGGGAAGCGCCCGGAGATGCCCCTGGAGTTCATCTCCTCCAGGTTCTCCTTCATCACCACCGTGGACTTCACCAGCAGCCCGGACATGCCGATGACGTCGGCGTTCTTGTCCTCCGCGGCCTCCAGGATGGCGGTCACCGGCTGCTTGATGCCGAGGTTGACGACCTCGTAGCCGTTGTTGGACAGGATGATGTCGACCAGGTTCTTGCCGATGTCGTGGACGTCGCCCTTGACCGTGGCGAGCACGATGCGGCCCTTGCCCGCGCCGTCCACCTTCTCCATGTGGGGCTCCAGGTAGGCCACCGCGGTCTTCATCACCTCGGCGGACTGGAGCACGAACGGGAGCTGCATCTGACCGGAGCCGAACAGCTCGCCGACGGTCTTCATGCCGTCGAGGAGCACGTCATTGATGATCTCCAGGGCGGGGCGCTGGGTCAGCGCCTCGTCGAGGTCGGCCTCCAGGCCCTTGCGCTCGCCGTCGACCACCCGGCGCTTGAGCCGCTCCCACAGCGGCAGGCCGGCCAGCTCGGCCGCCTTGCCCGCGCGCATCGCGGCGACGTCGACGCCCTCGAACAGGTCCATGAACTTGGCCAGCGGGTCGTAGCCCTCCCGGCGCCGGTCGTAGACCAGGTCGAGCGCGACCTGACGCTGGTCGTCGGGGATGCGGGCCATCGGCAGGATCTTGGAGGCGTGCACGATCGCGGAGTCGAGGCCCGCGTTGACGCACTCGTTGAGGAAGACGCTGTTCAGCACCATCCGCGCGGCCGGGTTGAGGCCGAAGGAGACGTTGGAGATGCCGAGGGTGGTCTGCACGCCCGGATAGCGGCGCTTCAGCTCGGCGATCGCCTCGATGGTCTCCAGGCCGTCGCGGCGGGTCTCCTCCTGGCCTGTGGCGATCGGGAAGGTCAGGCAGTCCACGATGATGTCTTCGACGCGCATGCCCCAGTCGCGGGTCAGCGCCTCGATCAGGCGGGTGGCCACGCGGACCTTCCACTCGGCCGAGCGGGCCTGGCCCTCCTCGTCGATGGTCAGCGCCACCACGGCCGCGCCGTGCTCGCGGACCAGGCGCATCACCCGCTGGAAGCGGGAGTCGGGGCCGTCGCCGTCCTCGTAGTTGACCGAGTTGATCGCGGCGCGGCCGCCGATCATCTCCAGGCCGGCCTCCAGCACGCCCGGCTCGGTGGAGTCGAGCACGATCGGCAGCGTGGAGGCGGTGGCGAAGCGGAACGCCAGTTCCTTCATGTCGGCGACGCCGTCGCGACCGACGTAGTCGACGCACAGGTCGAGCAGGTGCGCGCCGTCGCGGGCCTGCTCGCGGGCGATCTCCACACAGTCGTCCCAGCGCTCGGCGAGCATCGCCTCGCGGAACGCCTTGGAGCCGTTGGCGTTGGTCCGCTCACCGATGGCCAGGTAGGAGGTGTCCTGGCGGAAGGGCACGTGCTGGTAGAGGGAGGCCGCGCCGGGCTCCGGGCGGGGACGGCGCTGCACGGGCGCCGCGCCGCCCACCCGCTCGACCACCTGGCGAAGGTGCTCGGGGGTGGTGCCGCAGCAGCCGCCGACCAGCGACAGGCCGTACTCGCGGGTGAAGGTCTCGTGGGCGTCGGCCAGCTCGGCCGGCGTCAGCGGGTAGTAGGCGCCGTCCGAGGTGAGCTGTGGCAGCCCGGCGTTGGGCATGCAGGACAGCGCCAGGCGGCTGTGGCGGGCCAGGTGGCGCAGGTGCTCGCTCATCTCGGAGGGGCCGGTGGCGCAGTTGAGCCCGATCACGTCGGCGCCGAGCGGCTCGATCGCGGTGAGCGCGGCGCCGATCTCCGAGCCCAGCAGCATGGCGCCGTTGGTCTCGATGGTCACCTGGGCGATCACCACGATGTCTCGGCCGGCCTCGCCGATCGCCCGGCGCGCGCCGATCACGGCGGCCTTCACCTGCAGGAGGTCCTGGCAGGTCTCGATGATGAGGGCGTCGGCGCCGCCGGCGATCAGGCCCGCGGCGTTCTCCTGGTAGGCGTCGCGCAGCGCCGCGAAGGGCGCGTGGCCCAGGGTGGGCAGCTTGGTGCCGGGCCCCATCGAACCGAGGACGAACCTCGGGCGCTCGGGGGTGGACCAGGCGTCGGCCCGCTCGCGGGCGAGGCGGGCGCCCGCCTCGGACAGCTCGTAGACCCGCTCGGAGATGCCGTACTCGCCGAGCGCGGCGAGGTTGGCCCCGAAGGTGTTGGTCTCCACGCAGTCGACGCCGACCTCGAAGTAGGCGTCGTGCACCGACCGCACGATGTCGGGGCGGGTGACGTTGAGGACCTCGTTGCAGCCCTCATGACCCTCGAAGTCATCCAAGGTCACGTCATGGGCCTGGAGCATCGTGCCCATCGCCCCGTCGGCGACCACGACGCGCTCGGACATGACTTCACGCAGGGACGGTCGGCTTGTCATGGGCCTTAGCTTAGTGTGGTCCCTTCGAGGATCGCTCTAGAGCGATGCGTTAGCTCATGCCAGGCATCAGACCATTTATCCGGACGGGGGGACTGATCCGGGTGCGAAGGCCCGGCAGGGCCCGTCTCCGGCCCGCGCACCGGCTCGCACACCGGGCCGTGCACCGGCCCGGGCGCCAGGCCGCCGTCAGGTCGCTGTTGGGCCGCTGTTGGGCCCGCTGTATGGCACCAAAGTCCCCCCCAACGCATAGGCTTAGCCCAGTACAGCGGAGAGGAGGCGGCGCGTGATCGAGCTCGAAGGGCTCCCCGAGCTCGTCGATCCGGTGCTGATCGCCGCGTTCGAAGGGTGGAACGACGCCGGAGAGGCGTCCAGTGGCGCGCTCAGCCACCTGGAGCAGGCGTGGCAGGCCACGCCGCTGGCCGCGCTCGACCCCGAGGACTACTACGACTTCCAGGTCACCAGGCCCATCGTCGAGCTCGGCGAGGGCCACACCCGCTCCATCACCTGGCCGACCACGCGTCTGTTCGTGGCCAGGCCGCCCGGCGTCGAGCGCGACGTCGTGCTGCTGCGCGGCATCGAGCCCAACATGCGCTGGCGCTCGTTCTGCGAGGAGATCGTCCTGCTCTGCCGTGAGCTGGGCGTGGAACTGGCGGTGCTGCTGGGCGCGCTGCTCAACGACTCCCCCCACACCCGGCCGGTGCCGATCGTGGGCGCCGCCACCGATCCCGGCCTCGCCAGGCAGATCCACCTGGAGCTGACCCGCTACGAGGGCCCCACCGGCATCGTCGGCGTGCTCCAGCAGGCCCTCGGCACGGCGGGCATGCAGGCCGTCTCACTGTGGGCCTCGGTCCCCCACTACGTCGCCCAGCCGCCCAATCCCAAGGCCACGCTGGCGCTCCTGCGCCGGGCCGAAGACCTGCTCGACATCCCGATGCCGCTCGGCGACCTGCCGGAGGAGGCGCGGGCCTGGGAGCACGGGGTCGACGAGCTGGCCGCCCAGGACAGCGAGGTGGCCGAATACGTCAGGGAGCTGGAGGAGCGCAAGGACGCCGCCGACCTCCCCGAGGCCAGCGGCGACGCGATCGCCGCCGAGTTCGAGCGGTACCTGCGGAGGCGTGACCACGGAGGCGGCGGCGAGGGCTGAGAGGCCCGGCGAAACTTGCACCGCAGATTTCTCCAATTTTTGGTGAATTCGGGTAATAATGGGTCGCCATCTGGCCTATCCCGCCTCGCGGCCGTGTGAACGACGGTGGACCTCCTCACCGCCCTGCTGAATCACCCGATGTGACTGCGCACGTTAGGGCAACCATGGCGACACCCTTCCCGGATCCGCACCGGTCACGACTCACCCAGGAGACCCGCAACCACGTCCTGGAACTGGCCGGAAGCATGAAACGCGCCGACGGTGACGGCGCCACGGCGATGGCGGCGCCCGGCCGCGTCGATCTCTTCCTGGCCCTGCTGCAGGATCGGCTGCCGGTGTGGCTGCGCATCCTGCACGACCTGTCGCACCTGGTCGGCAAGGGCAACGTCGCCGACAACCTGCTGCCGATCGCGCGGGCCGGGATCGACTACTACCTGGAGATCCAGTCGGCCGCGCTGCCCGCGTTCAGCTCACCCACGGTGACCGTCCGTTACCGCGCGGCCGTGCGCGGCACCGGCCTCGGCCCGATGCCCGACGTCGCCCCGCTGGCCGCCTACCTCGCCGCCGAGCAGGCCATCGGCCGCGTCTCCGCCCACGTCGACCCCATGGCCAGCGCCCGCCTGCTGCTGGCGGGCTGCTTCCAGCACGCCTACTACGAGATGCTCACCGGCTCCGACGCCTCGCTCTCACGCGACGACACGGCCGAGGAGATCGTCCGGGAACTGCGCCTCGACGCCGCCCGGCAACCCGCCTGACCCTCATCCCCCGCATCCCCCGTCTTCAACGGCCAGGCGGTAGCCGCGTTTCACCACGGTCTCGATGATCCCGGTGGCGCCCAGGGCACGGCGGAGGCGGGTGACGGCCATTTCGACCGCGTGCTCGGCGGAGTGCCTGGAGATGGCGCCGGGGAGCACGGAACGCAGGTCGGCGCGGGTGGCCACGTGGCCGGGGCGGCAGGCGAGGCGCTTGAGGACGGCCATCGAGGCGGGCGGCAGCGGGCGCAGCTCGCCGTCCACGGCGACCGCGTGCCCGCGGATCTCCACATCGTGCCCGCCGGCCCGCAGGCGGGTGACGCGGTGCACGGGCAGGTGCCCGGCCAGCAGCCGGGCCAGCGCGCCCAGCCTGAAGCGCTCCGGCTGGATCGGGGTCACGCCGCGGGCCAGCAGCGGCCCGGCCGTGACCGGCCCGATGCAGGCAGCCGCCACCGGCCCCGCGAGGGCGGCGAGCAGGGCGTCCTCCTGCCCCTGCGCGCGGGCCGCGTCCAGCGTGGCCACGACGGCCGGAGCGCTGGTGAACGCCACCGCGTCGATCCCGCCCCCGACCGTCTGGGCGATCAGCCGCCGCAGCGGCGCGGGGTCCTGGGTGGGCAGCCACCGGTAGACGGGCACCTCGATGACCTCCGCGCCCGCCCCGGCCAGCGCCGCCACGAACTCGGGCAGCGGCTCCCCGTGCAACTGCACCGCGATCCTGCGTCCCCGGAGATCTTGTGCCAGCAGGTACCGCCTGATCTCGTCGGTGGACTCGCTGTCGGGGGTCCAGTGGTCGCCGAACCCGGCCCCGCGCACCGCCCCCAGCGCCTTGGGCCCCCTGGGCAGCAGCCGCGCCCGGCCCAGGTGCTCGGTGAGCGGCTGGGCGAGCCCCCAGCCGTCGGCGGCGGCCATCCAGCCCCGGAACCCGGCCGCGGTCGTGACGACCACGTCGTCCACGGGGGCGGCCAGCATCGCCCGGGTGGCGGCGAGCAGCTCGGAGTCCTCGGCGAGCGGCACCAGCCTGATCGCGGGCGCGCTCACCACCCGCGCGCCGCGACGCTCCAGCAGGGCGCACAGCTCCTCGACCCGGCGGTTGGCGGTGACGCCGATGGTGAACCCGGCCAGCGCGTCCGGGGCGGTCTCCAGGGACCGTTCGGTGTACGGGGCGGTCTCGCCCGTCTCCCCGCTCACCCCCTGTCCCTGGCGTGGTGTGGTGTGACGCCCCGCGCCCTCACAGGCGCGGAGACGGGAAGTGAGATCTCCGGCATGGGTCCGATGCTCCTCGCAAGCGGTTTCACGGTCGAGTCTCTTCTGTTACCGCTGTGCTACAAGCCGCCGGGCGTACACCACCGCCATACCCCTGTAACGCCGTCACGCATCGCCCGCCCCGGGTGATTGAAGGCCGTACGGCCCGGGGAGAACGTCAACGGCCATCACGTGCCTGCCAGCGCTTGCCAGTGCCACAGCGCCACTCGACACCCGCGGGGAGTTGCGAATGACCGTCCAGCACATCCGCCTGTTCGGCGATCCCGTGCTCCGCCGCACGGCGGAGCCGGTCACCGCCTTCGATCGCGAGCTGCGGGCGCTGGTCAAGCGGCTGCAGGCCACCCTGCGCGCCGGAGCGGGCCGGGCCGGGCTGGCGGCGCCGCAGCTCGGCGAGCCGGTCAGGGTGGTCGTCTACGCCTTCGACGGCAAGGCCGGGCACATCGTCAACCCGCGCCTGGAGCTGTCCGAGCGCAGGATCGTGGCCGACGAGGCCTGCCTGTCGGCCCCCGGCAAGTGGTGGCCGCTCGAACGCGCCTACGCCGCCACCGCCCGGGGCCGCGATATGTACGGCAAGCCCGTCACCGTGCGCGCGCTCGGCACCCTCGCCCGGGTGCTCCAGCACGAGACCGATCACCTGGACGGCGTGCTGTTCATCGACCATCTGCCCGACGACGACCGCGATCGCTTCCTGGCCACCACCTGACCATGGTGTCCTTCGGTCACAGGGCGCTCGGTCACAGGGCGCCTGGTCACAGGGCGACGCCGAGGAGGGCGTCGGCCATGGCGCGGACCAGTTCGGGCGCCTCGGTGTCCGACGTGTCCCCGGCCGACGCGGCGGCGGCCCAGGCGTCGATGGCCGCCATGGCTCCCGCGGCGTCCAGGTCGTCGGCCAGCCGGGCGCGCACCTCGGCCAGCACCCCGGCGGCGGCCGGACCGGCGGGCAGCGCGACCGCCTCACGCCAGCGGGCCAGGCGCTCCTCGGCGGCGAGGAGCCGTCCGCCGGTCCACTCCCAGTCGGCGCGGTAGTGGCGGGCCATCAGCGCCAGCCTGATCGCCATCGGGTCGGCGCTCTGGCGGAGCTTGGACACGAACACCAGGTTGCCCCTGGACTTCGACATCTTCTCGCCGTCCAGCGCGATCATCCCGGCGTGCACGTACGCCTTGGCGAACGGCCACTCCCCCGTCGCCACATGGCCCTCCGACGCGCCCATCTCGTGGTGGGGGAAGATCAGGTCGGATCCGCCGCCCGCCACGTCGAAGCCGGTGCCCAGTTCGGCCAGCGCGATCGCGGTGCACTCGACGTGCCAGCCCGGCCTGCCCCTGCCCAGCGGGGAGTCCCACGCCGGCTCGCCAGGCCGTTCGCCGCGCCACAGCACCCAGTCCAGGGCGTTGTGCTTGCCCTGTCGCTCCGGGTCGCCGCCGCGCTCGCCGAACAGCGCGAGCATCTCCTCCTGCGAGTAGCCGGAGACCGCGCCGAACTTGGGGGCCGCGTCGGCGTGGAAGTAGACGTCGCCGCCGAGCTCGTAGGTGGCGCCCTTGTCGCGGAGCCGTCCGACCAGGACCGCGATGTCGTCGATCATCTCGGTGACCGCGACGAACTCGGCCGGCGGCAGGATGCGCAGCGCCTCCATGTCGGCGCGGAACAGGTCGATCTCGCCGGCCGCCAGCTCGCGCCAGTCCCGTCCGGTCTGCTCGGCCCGTTCGAGCAGCGGGTCGTCGACGTCGGTCACGTTCTCGACGAAGCGCACGTCGTGGCCGGCGTCGCGCCATGCCCGGTTGAGCAGGTCGAAGGCGAGGTAGGTGTTGGCGTGGCCAAGGTGGGTGGCGTCGTAGGGCGTGATGCCGCAGACGTACAAGCGGGCGGTTCCGCCCGGCCTGGTGGGGCGGACCTCCCCGGCCGCGGTGTCGTAGAGGCGCGGGACCTCTCCATTGCCGGGCAGCCGGGAGATCTTGGGAGCAGACCACGATCGCATGCCCCGAGCCTACTCATGCGTAATCCGCGCACGGCCACCGCCACCTGCGAACCAGGACGCCCGCCGGGGCAGGGCTAGGGCTTGGGCAGGACGCGGCGGAAGCCCTCCGGATCGCCCGGCCGGTCGGAGAAGTCGTAGCGCACGGCCCCCGGGGCGAGGCCCAGGAGGGTGATCGACGAGGTGCCCCACACCTGGCCGCCGGGCAGCCGCTCGCGCACCACCAGGGCGCGGGGGTCGCCCGGGTCCAGGCCGTCGCCCGAGGCGGGCCCCAGCCATTCGTCCCAGTACTCGGCCGGGTCGGAGGCGTCGGGGCGTCCGGGCCGCCGGGCGGCGGCGAAGCGGGGGCGGAAGTGCGCGACGCGGCGATTGTCCTCGCCGCGCTCCCAGCCGCTGTTGACGATCACGTGGGTGCCCGGCGGGAGGTCGTCGGCCGACAGGCGCTCGCCGTCCCAGTGCCACAGGCGCACGCCCGTGGGGTTCGCCACGACCAGGTGGAACGGGTCGTAGGCGGTGGGGTCGACGTCGGGCATGCCGTCCTGCTCGACGGCCAGCAGCGGCAGGTCGCCGCGCGAGCGCCTGGTCTCGACCACCGCCAGCAGGCCCCGGCCGTTCAGCAGGGCCGCGGCCCGGTCACGGGCCGGATCGACGGCCAGCCAGGTGCCGCCGGCCCGCAGGTCGAGCCCGCCGAGGACACCCGGACGGCCCGGCCAGTGCTCCCCCGGCGGCTCCCAGGGACGGCCCGCGAACTCATCGCGGACCCCCGCCAGCAGCCCCGGCACCGCCGAATCCGGTGCGAAATCCACCACAACCGTGCACATTCGCGCCCTTCCGTCCACGCGTTCCGCAGGCTACGCCCTGGCGGGAAACGACGGCGCGGCGGGGTCAGATCGGCGGCCAGGGGATGGCGGGCCAGTCTTCCGAGGGGTTGGGGTGGACTCCGGTCTCCAGCAGGCGGGCCACCCTGGCCTGGGTGGTGGCCAGCTCGGAGAGCGTCAGCAGCTCGCGCAGGCGGCGGCCGAGCCTGCCGTTCTCCAGCTCCCGGTTGAGCCGGTTCAGCACGTTGACCGCCTCACGCGGCAGTTGCTTGCCACGCCACTGCCACAGCACCGTGCGCAGCTTGTCCTCGTCGGAGAAGCAGACCCCGTGGTCGACGCCGTGGATGTGGCCGTCGGTCAGCGGGAGCAGGTGGCCGCCCTTGCGGTCGGCGTTGTTGACGACGGCGTCGAAGACGGCCATCCGGCGCAGCCCAGGGTGGCGGCTGCGGATCAGCGCGATCAGATCGACCTCGTCGTCGGCGTCGACCCAGAGCTGGCACATGCCAGGGCCGAACGGCCCGTCGCGGTAGACGGTGGGCGGGACGATCCGCCAGCCGGTGACCGCCGACACCTCGAAGGCCGCCACCTCGCGGGCGGCGAGCGTGCCGTCCGGGAAGTCCCACAGCGGACGCTCACCGCGTACCGGTTTGTACACGCAGGCCGCGCTGAGGTCACCGAGCCGCACGGTGCAGTACAGCGTCATGTTGCTCGCCTCGACCAGGCGTCCGGCGACCTCTAAGCGTCCCTCCCGCAGCAGCCGCAGGGCGGTCGCGTCGTCCATCGCCGGCGCCGCCGGCCCCGCGCTCACCGCGGGCTCGCCGTCGGCGGTCATACCGTGTCCTCCGCTCGCGTCGCCGTGGCGCGCAAGCCGATCGGCACATGTGCTCCCCCAGGCACAGAGAACCCGCGTCGCGCGCGGGCCCCGATGGATCTCTCGCTCACGCACCCCCCTGAAGACTGCCCCGATAACCATTCAGACGGACGCAGATGTGGCCGTCCGCGTCGAGCGGGCGCCCGCACAGCGGGCACGGCGGACGGCCTGCCGCGACCACCGCGAGAGCGCGCTTGGTGAAGGCCCGCGCGACGCCGGCGCTGACGCGCACCCGGAGCACCGCGGGCTCCTCGGGCTCGGGCTCCTCCTCTTCGGAGATCTCCTGCGCCTCGATCACCACCTGGGCGGAGTCCTCATCCCAGGCGAGCGCCATGGTGCCCACCCTGAAGTCTTCGCTGAAGGGCAGGTCGAGCGGCCCGTTGTCGGCCAGTTCGGCCGGGGCCATGGCGGGCACCCGGGCCTCGCCGCCGCTCATCCGGAGCACCTCGTCGAGCAGCTCCTCCAGACGGTCGGCGAGCGCCGCCACCTGGAACTTCTCCAACGCGACGGTCGTCAGCCTCCCGGCCCCCCGGGCCTGGAGGTAGAAGGCGCGTGCCCCCGGCTGGCCGACGGCACCGGCCACGAACCTGTCGGGTGGGTCGTAGTCGAAGACCGGCATAGCCCGACCTTACGTCGTTCCGGCGCCGCCGCCGACAGCGGCGTCGCTCGCGGTGGAGTTTTCTCCCCCGTTCTCGCCCTCCGGCTCGGCCGGCGGGCGCAGCGCGGCGACGTCGCCGCCGGTGTCGTTGAGCCGGAGCACGAAGGGGCGCAGCGGGGTGTAGCGGATCGCCGTCAGGGACGCCGGATCGGCCGTTATCCGCTGGAACTGGTCGAGATGGAGCCCCAGGGCGTCGGCCACGATGGCCTTGATCACGTCACCGTGACTGCACACGACATAGACGGCGCGGGGCCCCAGGCGGGCGTTCCACTCGCGCACCGCGGTCACGGCGCGATGCTGCACCGCGGTAAGGGATTCTCCCCCGGGGAAGGTGACCGCGCTCGGGTGGGACTGCACGACCGGCCAGAGCGGGTCCTTCGCCAGTTCCTTGAGCGGGCGTCCGGTCCACTCGCCGTAGCGGCACTCGCCGAAGCGCTCGTCGGTCTCGATCCGCGCGGCGGGCCTGCCGTCCGCGACCGCCTCGGCGGTCTCGGCGCAGCGGACGAGCGGGCTGCTGACGATCGCGTCGAGCTCCAGCGGGGCCAGCCGCGCGGCGAGGGCCTTGGCCTGTGCCGCGCCCGCCTCGCTCAGGTGGACTCCGGGGGTCCAGCCGGCGAGGACCGGACCGGTGAGGTCGGTCAGGCCGTGCCGGACAAGTAGCAGCGTCGTCACGGGCTCCAGACTAGGTCCCGCGACCGCCGCGCGAGCACCGGCGGACGCGGCGGGCGGCTTCTCCGACTCCGAAAAGACGCATCGACCTTCGAGACATCCGGGGCTTGACCCCCGATATCAGGGCATGGGGCTCTACCACGCTGGCGGGTCGCTGGCGGTAATCTGGCCTGATCATGGAGCAGCGCTATGTCGGGCGGAGCGGGCTGTCGGTCTCGCGTCTCGGCCTCGGCACGATGACGTGGGGACGCGACACCGGCCCGGAGGAGGCCGCGGCGCAGCTTCGCACGTTCGTGGACGCCGGGGGCACGCTCGTCGACACCGCCGACGTCTACTCCGGGGGCGACTCCGAGCGCCTGCTCGGCCGTCTGCTGCGCGATCTGGTCCCGCGCTCCGAGGTCGTGATCGCCACCAAGGCGGTGCTCACCCCCGAGGCCGGACGGCCGTGCGACGCCTCCCGGCGTCACCTCCTGGCGGCGGTCGACGCCTCGCTGTCCCGGCTCGGGGTGGACGAGGTGGAACTGTGGCAGTTGCACGCCTTCGATCCGGAGGTCCCGCTGGACGAGACCCTGGCCGTCATGGACGCCATCGTGGCCTCCGGCCGGGCCGCCTACGCGGGTGTGTGCAACTACGCGGGCTGGCAGCTCGCGGCGGCGGGGGTCACCCAGCGGAGTGCCGGCCGCGCCCCGATCGTCGCGGTGCAGACGGAGTACTCTCTGCTCGCCAGAGACGCCGAGCGCGAGCTGTTGCCCGCGGCGGAGTTCATCGGTGCGGGCCTGCTCGCCTGGTCGCCACTCGGCAGGGGTGTGCTGACCGGCAAGTACCGCACCGGGATCCCCGCAGACTCGCGCGCGGCCACCCCGCATTTCGCCGAGTTCGTCCGCCCCTATCTGGACGAGAGGTCCCGCAGGGTGGTCGAATCGGTCACCACGGCCGCGGAGGGGCTCGGGGTGTCGCCCCTCTCGGTGGCGCTGTCCTGGGTCCGCGACCAACCGGGCGTCGCCGCGGCCATCGTCGGCGCCAGGACCGACGCGCAGCTCACCGGCGTACTGCAGGCGGAGGAACTGGTTTTGCCCAGGGAGATCAGGGAAGCCCTTGACGACGTCTCCGCGGACTGAGACGCACGGACTGGGTGCACGGAGTGGGACGCACCGCCGGACAGCGGATGAGAGCCTGCCTCACGTATCACTAATCGATACCGAATCGCAACTTTCCGCTAAAAAACCGGGCGAGTTTACAACACTGTCAACTGGGTGACTGAGGGGTAACCCACAGATGACTGCCACGGCTGCGCGGCGGCGAGCCGCGACGAAGGCGCGCGTGCGCCGCGCACGTCCTGGCGTGACGCGGAGGGGGAATTTCATGGGGAGGGGAAGGCGAAGGGCCGCGGTTTCGGCGAGCACGATGTTGCTCGCGCTGGGCGGCGTCACGGTGGGCTCACCCGCCGCGGCGGCGTTACCCGGGCCCGGGTGCGACCCGAAGGAGAACGGCCTGGTCTCGAACCTGGCGGAAGACCTGTGCGGGTTCGTCGACGGCGTCACCGACGTGGTCGACGACCTCACCGACAACCGGCTGAAACCGGTGACGAAGGACGTCGACGACACGGGCGACAAACTGCTCGGCGGAAAAGGCGACAGGGCGTCGCCAACGTCGCAGCCGTCCACACCGGGCCCGACGCCACCGCCGTCCCGTCCCACGGGGCCGCGCCGCGACCGTCCGACGGACCCGATCGACGGCCTGTGCCTGCCACTGGTGACCACGGGCGGGTGCGCGCGAACACCCAGCCCGGCCCCATCGGGCAAACGGAACCGCACCCCGGGGGCGACCCCCGCGCCGCTGCACCCTTCGCCCACGCCGTTCCCCAGCCCCTCGCCCAGCGGCGAGCGGGAACGCGACGACAGAGCCGAAGTGATCACGGTCCAGTCGCCCCCGCCGCCCACGCGGCGCACCCACTCGGTGGAGACGCAACACAGGGTCAAACCGCCTCCGGTAGACCCGGAGACGCCCAGATTCGAGCCGCTGTGGCCCTACAGCGACCCGCTGCCGCTGCACGTCGAGGGCGGCAAACCCATCGTCCCGCCCGACCGGCACTCCGACCTGCTTGGCACGGTCCTGACGGCCGGGCTCCTGCTGTCGGCCATCCTCGCGGCCCGCATCAGCCACACCCGGCGGGCCCGCGAACAACGCCCCGACTCCATCCCCTTCGAACCGGCCCACGGGCCGCGCAACAGCCGCCACAAACTCGCCTGAACCGCCGACGACACCGAAACACGGACGCACCAGCCCAACGCCGTATGCGAGCACCAGGAGGAACGCGCGGGAACCCCTACATCCCGCGACACCCACCGGCACCGCATCCGGCCCCCGGCGCAACGTCCGCCCCCACCACCCCGGCACGACCACCGGCCGGAGGCTCGGCCTCGCTGCGCTGGGGCGTTCTTTCTGGTGTCGGGCTTCGCCCGACGCTGTCGCCGCTGGTAGGCCGCCTGGACACGGCAACCCAATCCAGAGCCCGGAACACACCGGCCGACCGGCCGCGCGAGTAAGAAGGCATCGCCACATCGCGGGATGTGGCGGACGGCGGACCGGAGCAGGCCAAGGAGTACGAGCATCCCTGGAGTGCCCACTTTCCCTGTACGGCAGTGGGCGGCGTCGGACCGCCCAACTCACGGCGCGTGGCCGCCTTGGTGGGAAGTGCGGTGGTGTGGGGCGCGTGATCGGGGGAGGGAAAAGCGGCCGGCCGGTGCTGGGCACCGGCCGGGGGTTGATCGGTGGGGGTCAGCTGCCGATGGCGTGGACGCCGCCGTCTACGTGGACGATCTCGCCGGTGGTTGCGGGGAACCAGTCGGACATGAGGGCGACGCAGGCGCGGGCGGCCGGGGATGTGTCGGAGAGGTCCCAGCCGAGCGGGGCGCGCGGGGGCCAGCTGTCCTCGAACTCGGCGAAGCCGGGGATGCTCTTGGCGGCCATCGTGCGCAGCGGGCCCGCGGCGACCAGGTTGACGCGGATGCCCTGCGGGCCGAGGTCGCGGGCCAGGTAGCGGGCGCAGGACTCAAGACCGGCCTTGGCGACGCCCATCCAGTCGTAGACGGGCCACGCCTTGCTGGCGTCGAAGTCGAGGCCGACGATCGCGCCGCCCTCCTTCATCAACGGCAGGCACGCGACGGCCAGCGACTTGAAGGAGTAGGTGGAGACGTGCACCGCCGTGGCGACGTCCTCCCAAGGGGTGCTGAGGAAGTTGCCGCCCAGGGCGGTCTGGGGGGCGAAGGCGATGGAGTGGACGATGCCGTCGAGGCCGTCCACGTGCTCGCCCACACGCTCGGCGAGGGAGCCGAGGTGCTCTTCGTTCTGCACGTCGAGCTCGATGACCGGCGGTGTCTCGGGCAGCCGCTTGGCGATCCGCTCGACCAGGCTGAGTCGGCCGTAGCCGGTGAGCACGACGCTCGCGCCCTCCTGCTGAGCGATCTTCGCCGCCGAGAAGGCGATCGAGGAGTCGGTCAGGACGCCCGTCACCAGGATCCGCTTGCCTTGGAGAATTCCCACCTCAGTGCCCCATTCCCAGGCCGCCGTCAACCGGGATGACCGCCCCGGTGATATAGGCGGCTTCGTCGCTTGCGAGGAACCTGACCACGCGGGCGACCTCGCCCGGCGAAGCGTATCGCCCCAGTGGGATGCTCTTGCGGATCTGCTCCTGGTGCGTCTCGTCCAGGGCGGCCGTCATGTCGGTCTCGACGAAGCCGGGGGCGACGATGTTGACCGTGATGCCGCGCGAGCCCAGTTCGCGGGCCAGGGAGCGGCCGAAGCCGATCAGTCCGGCCTTGGAGGCCGCGTAGTTGGTCTGCCCGGCCGATCCGAGCATGGCTACCACGGAGGAGATCAGGATGATCCGGCCGCGCCTGAGCCGCAGCATGCCGCGCGTGGCGCGCTTGGCGACCCGGTAGGCGCCGGTCAGGTTGGTGTCGACGACGTCGGCGAAGGTCTCTTCCTTCATCATCGCCAGGAGGGTGTCCTTGGTGACCCCGGCGTTGGCGACGACCACCTCGACGGGGCCGTGCTCGGCCTCGACCTTGCCGAAGGCGGCGTCGACGTCGGCCGTACTCGTCACGTCGCACCGGACGCCGAACAGGCCCTCGGGGGGCTCTCCTGAGCGGTAGGTCACGGCGACGGCGTCGCCGGTGCCGGCGAGCTCGCGGGCTATCGCGAGGCCGATGCCGCGGTTGCCGCCGGTGACGAGAACAGAACGACTCATGCATGCGACGTTAGCGCCTACCGGCCGGTAGCCGAGTTGTCCGGGGAGGACAAGATCACGCGGTTAGGATCGTTGACATGCGCCAGATCGATCCAGATTTCCTTGCGCTGCCCTTGCGGCGGCTGGCGGACGCGGCGTTGCAGCGCGCCCGCGACCTCGGTGCCGAACACGCCGACTTCCGCCTGGAGCGAGTCCGTGCCGAGACCCTTCGCCTTTACGACGCCCGGCTGGAAGGCTCGATGGACGCCGACGATCTGGGCTACGCCGTCCGGGTCGTCAAGGACGGCACGTGGGGGTTCGCGGCCGGCATCGACCTGACTCCGGAGGCCGCCGAGCGGGTGGCGGAGCAGGCGGTGGAGGTCGCCTCGGTGGCGGCGCCGGTCAACCGGGAGCGCATCGAACTCGCGGCCGAGCCGGTGCACGGCGACGTCACGTGGGTGTCGGCCTACGACATCGACCCGTTCGACGTGCCCCTGCACGAGAAGGTGACGCTGCTGGCCGACTGGTCGGGCGGGCTGCTCGGCTCGGCCGACCATGTGCAGGCTTCGCTGATGCAGGTCAAGGAGCAGAAGTTCTACGCCGACAGCGCGGGCACGACCACCACCCAGCAGCGGGTGCGGGTTCACCCGGTGCTGAGCGCGATGAAGGCCGCCGACGGGCGGTTCGAGGAGATGCGCACGCTGGCGCCGCCCGCCGGGCGCGGGTTCGAGTACCTGACCGGCACCGGCTGGGACTTCCCCGCGGAGCTGGCCGAGCTGCCCGTGCATCTCGCGGAGAAGCTGGCCGCGCCCTCGGTCGAGGCCGGTGACTACGACCTGGTGATCCATCCGTCGAACCTGTGGCTTACGATCCACGAGTCGATCGGGCACGCCACCGAGCTGGACCGCGCGCTCGGCTACGAGGCGGCGTACGCGGGCACCAGTTTCGCCACCTTCGACAAGCTGGGCGAGCTGGTCTACGGCTCGCCGGTCATGAACGTCACCGGCGACCGCACGGCCGAGCACGGCCTGGCGACCGTCGGGTTCGACGACGAGGGCGTGGCCACGCGGGAGTTCGACATCGTCACCGGCGGCGTGCTCACCGGTTACCAGCTCGACCGGCGCATGGCGCTGATGAAGGGGCTGGGCCGGTCCAACGGCTGCGCGTTCGCCGACTCCCCCGGTCACATGCCGATCCAGCGGATGGCCAACGTCTCGCTGAAGCCCGCGCCGGGCGGTCCCACGACCGAGGAGCTGATCTCCGGCGTGGAGCGCGGCATCTACGTCATGGGCGACAAGAGCTGGTCGATCGACATGCAGCGGTACAACTTCCAGTTCACCGGCCAGCGCTTCTACCGGATCACCTCCGGCAGGCTGGACGGCCAGCTCCGCGACGTGGCCTACCAGGCGACCACCACCGACTTCTGGCGGTCCATGGAGGCGGTCGGCGGTCCGCGCACCTATGTGCTGGGCGGGGCGTTCAACTGCGGCAAGGGGCAACCTGGACAGGTGGCGCCGGTCAGCCACGGGTGCCCGTCGGCGCTGTTCCGCGGCGTGCGGATCCTCAACACCGTGCAGGAGGGTGGGAAGTGATGACCCCGCAGGAGATGGTCGAGCGGGCGCTGGAACGCGAGGGCGCCGACGACCGCGTCGTGATCGTGGACGAGGGGTCCACCGCCAACCTGCGCTTCGCGGGCAACACGCTGACCACCAACGGCGTGGCCCGGTCGGCGCGGCTGACGGTGATCTCGGTGTCCGGCGGGGGCGTGGGCGTGGTCTCCCGCGCGGCGGTGCGCTCCGACGCGCAGCTCGCCGACGTGGTGGCCGCCGCCGACGCGGCGGCGCGTGACGCGACGCCAGCCGAGGACGCCCGCGCGCTGGTCGGCGACGGCGTGTCGCCCGGCTGGGCCGATCCTGCGGCGGAGACCTCGATCGGGGTCTTCGGCGAGCTGGCGCCCGCGCTTGGCGACGCGTTCGCCACGGCCGAGGCGGGCGGCAGGCGCCTGTACGGCTTCGCCGAGCACACCCTCACCAGCACGTTCGTCGGCTCCTCCAGCGGCCTGCGGCTCCGCCACGACCAGCCGACCGGCCGTCTGGAGCTGAACGCCAAGTCCCCGGACATGAAGCGCTCGGCCTGGACGGGCGTGGCGACCCGCGACTTCGCCGGGCTGGACGTCGCCGGGCTGGACGCCTCGCTGGCCCAGCGGCTCGACTGGGCCGAGGTCCGCGTGGAGCTTCCGGCGGGCCGTTACGAGACGCTGCTCCCGCCGACGGCGGTGGCCGACCTGATGACGTACATGTACTGGTCGGCTGGGGCCCGTGACGCGGCCGACGGCCGTACGGTCTTTTCCCGTGCGGGCGGCGGCACGAGGGTCGGCGAGGCGCTGTCGCGCACGCCGGTGCGGCTGCGCAGCGATCCGGCTGCGGCGGGGATCCAGTGCGCCCCGTTCGTGGTGGCGCATGCTTCGAGCAGGGACAGCTCGGTCTTCGACAACGGCCTGCCGCTGAGCGCGACCGACTGGATCTCCGAGGGCAGGCTGGCCAACCTGCTGCAGACCCGCTACTCGGCGGAGCTGACCGGGCTGGCGACCACCCCGCCCATCGACAACCTGATCATGACCGGCCCCGACGGCGGGCGCTCCCTGGAGGAGATGATCGCCGACACCGAGCGGGGGCTGCTCGTCACCTGCCTGTGGTACATGCGCGAGGTCGATCCTCAGACGTTGCTGCTCACCGGCCTGACCAGGGACGGCGTGTACCTGGTCGAGCGCGGCGAGGTCGTCGGCGAGGTGAACAACTTCCGCTTCAACGAGAGCCCAGTAGACCTCCTGGGCCGCCTCACCGAGGTCGGCGCGAGCCGGCAGACGCTGCCGCGCGAGTGGAACGACTACTTCACGCGCACGATCATGCCGCCGCTGCGGGTGCCCGACTTCAACATGTCGACGGTCAGTCAGGCGAACTAGCGCTACGCCCTTGGCGAAACCCGGCCCGGTTCCCGCGCGGCGGGACCGGGCCGAGGCGTCGCCGTCCCGGGCGGTAACGGCGTGTCCGCGACGGACTTCGGCGGGTCGGCGGAACGGATCTCCGCTCAGGAGTCCTCCAGCCGGAAGCCCACTTTCAGTCCGACCTGGAAGCGATCCACTTCGCCGTCCGTTATGTCGCCGCGGATCTCGGTCACCTCGAACCAGTCGAGATGCCGCAGTGTTTGGGAAGCGCGCAGTATGCCATTTCGGATGGCCTGATCAACGCTCTCCCCTGAAGTCCCGACTATCTCCGTCACCCGATACGTTCGATCCCCCATGCCACCATCATGCCCCGAGCACGCCCGGCCGACCGGAGGTCTACCGTGGATAACGTGAAGCTTTGGCACCGCAAGCCGGTCGTGCACGCGGTGACCGATGCCCGGTCCTCGCTGAGCGACGACATCGGCCGCCGGGAGAAGCGCTATCTGATCCAGATGGCGATCCGGACCATCTGCCTGGTCCTGGCCGTGGTGGTGGACGCCCCGTGGCCGATCAGGGCCCTGTTCATCGCCGGCGCGGTGTTTTTGCCGTACGTTGCCGTGATCGGTGCCAACGAGCGGGCCAAGGACGACACGGACGCCCAGTGGGAGCCGGAAGCTAACCAAAACGAGATACCACGGCACCGTCGCGAGATCGGGTCGTGACTAACTCTTGACGCATCCTATGGGTAGTAGGTGTACGCTTTAGCCAAGCGCTCTGGTCCCCCGTCAGGGCGCTGGTGCCGGCGTTCCGGGCCCCCGTCGGAACGCCGATGACGCGACGCCGGGTGGTTTGCCCCCGTAACCACCCGGCGTCGCCCTTTTCGGGGCTTTTCCTGGTCTTTCGAAAAGTTTTCGATTTCGCCCGCGTCAACCGGCTTCGCCGTCCTGGGCGGGCCTCGATCGCTCCCACTCCCCCGCCAGCGCGGACAGCCTGGCCGCGGCGTCCGCCGGGGCGGTGCCCCGCCCCACGGCCAGGCCCAGCAGGTAGGCCGTGAGCGGCGCGGCCGGACGGGCGACGCCGTGGGCCACGTCCTTGGTCAGGTCGAGCACCAGGTCGCGCTCGACCTCGGCCGGGTCGAGCCCGAGCTCCTCGCAGACCCGAGCGGTCCATTCGGCCAGCACGTTCATCTCGGCTCCTCGTCTCGCCTGCCGTAGATCGTCCATTGTGTCGCAGTCGAACCACGGCGACCCCTGGGTCACGAGACCGGCAGGGCGGAGCGGGGAGAGCAGGCCGTGCAGGGAGCGCCCGCCGTACGCGGACAGGGCCGCGCGCAGGATCTCCCTCCGCCACACACCGGCCAGCCACTGCTCGCGCCCGCCGTCGTCCAGCAGAACGGCCCCCGCACGGCCCGAGGCGGCCTCCAGAAGCCCGCCCACGTGCTCCCTGGACAGGTAGGGCAGATCGGCCGCCAGCAGCGCCAGCCACGGCGACACGGCCATGGAGAGGCCCGCGCGCAGCGCGGGCACCGGACCCGCGCCCGGCGGGTCCTCCCGGGTGAAGATCGCGCCCGGCAGCGGCCGGTCCGGCCCGACCACGATCAGCCGCGCGGCGTCGGGGACGGCGGCGGCCACCCGCTCGACGAGCGTGCGCCCGCCGACGGACATGCCGGGTTTGTCGCGCCCGCCCAGCCGTTGGGCACGCCCGCCCGCCAGCAGCACCGCGTCGTAGGTCACGGCCGCGGCGGGGCGCACGGCGCGCTCAGCCGCCGATGGCCGACATCGGACGGGCCGGTTGCAGGAAGCTGGGGTCGTCGATGCCATGCCCCGCCCGCTTGCGGCGGACCGCGACCCGCCAGCGTTCGGCCAGTTCGTCGTCCGTGGCCCCGGCGCGCATGGCCCCGCGCAAATCGGACTCCTCGGTGGCGAACAGGCAGTTGCGCACCTGGCCGTCCGCGGTGAGCCGCACCCGGTCGCAGGCCCCGCAGAACGGCCTGGTGACCGACCCGATCACGCCGACCCTGGCCGGGCCGCCGTCGATCAGGAACAGTTCGGCGGGGGCGCTGCCGCGCTCGCCGGGGTCGGCGGGCGTGAGGTCGAATTCGCGGGAGAGCATGCCGAGGATCTCGTCGGCGGTCACCATGTCGGCGCGGCTCCAGCCGTGCTGGGCGTCCAGCGGCATCTGCTCGATGAACCGCAGCTCGTAGTCGCGCTCCAGGCACCAGGACAGCAGCGGGACGGCCTCGTGCTCGTTCACCCCGCGCATCAGCACGGCGTTGATCTTCACCGGCAGCAGCCCGGCCGCGGCGGCCCCCTCCAGCCCGGCGAGGACGTCGGGGAGCCGGTCGCGGTGGGCCAGCCGCACGAAGACGCCGGCGTCGAGGGTGTCGAGGGAGACGTTGACCCGGTCGAGCCCGGCATCCTTCAGCGGGCCCGCCAGCCGGGCCAGGCCGATGCCGTTGGTGGTCAGCGAGATCTGGGGGCGGGGTCGCAGCGCGGCGGTGCGGGTCACGATCTCCGTCAGCTCGCGGCGGAGCAGCGGCTCACCACCCGTGTAGCGGACCTCCGTGATGCCCAGCCGCTCGACGCCGATGGCCACCAGCCTGGCGATCTCCGCGGCGGTGAGCAGCTCGGGCTTGGGCAGCCATTCGAGCCCTTCGGGAGGCATGCAGTAGGTGCACCGCAGGTTGCACCGATCCGTGAGCGACACCCGCAGATCAGTGGCCACCCGGCCGAAAGAGTCCTGCAGCACGGGCCTCACCTCCAGACTTACAGGAAGATTACGGGAAGCCTATGTCCTTCCCGGCATCCATCCCGCTGTGCCCCACCATGCTGCACACGCCCCGCGCCGACAAGCGACCCGCCGAATCCGACATCGCGCCAGGTCAGCGAGGCGGGGGCGGCGAGGAGCGTCAGCCGAGCCTGGCGAGTTCCGACTCCGACAGCGACAGCTCTGTGGCGGCGGCGGAATCCAGGATCGTCTCGGGACGGCTGGCGCCCGGGATCGGGATCACGAACGGCGCCCGCGCCAGATGCCAGGCCAGGCACACCCGCTGCGGCGAGACCCCGCGCTCGGCGGCCACCTCGGCGAAGGGACCGGAGAGCGCGCCCGCCGCCCCGATCCCGCCGAGCGGCGCCCACGGCAGGAACGCCACGCCCAGCTCGCCGCAGACGTCGATCTCCGGCTCGCTGGAGCGGAAGCCGGGCGCGTACCGGTTCTGCACACTCGCCAGCCGTCCGCCGAGGATCTCGTACGCCGTCCTGATCATGCCCGGGTCGGCGTTGGAGATGCCCGCGAGCCGGATCTTCCCCTCGTCCAGCAGGTCGCGCAGCGCCCCGACGGTCTCCTCGTACGGCACCGCCGGGTCGGGCCGGTGGTGCTGGTAGAGCCCGATCGCCTCGACCCCCAGGGCCTTCAGCGAGCGCTCGCAGGCCGCCCGCAGGTGGGCGGGCCTGCCGTCCACGGCCCAGCCGCCGTCCGGTGTGCGGACGTGGCCGCCCTTGGTGGCCACGAGGACCTCGCCGGGGCCTCCCGGCCAGGTGGCGAGGGCCTTCGCCACCAGGCGCTCGTTGTGCCCGATCTCCAGGTGCGTGGGGGTGTAGGCGTCGGCGGTGTCGATCAGCGTCACGCCCGCGTCGAGTGCGGCGTGCACGGTGCGGATCGACTGCCTCTCGTCCGGCATGTGGTCGGCGACCGACATCGGCATCGCACCCAGGCCGATGGGGCTCACCCTGACGTCGGCGATCAGTCGTGTGCTCACGCCGAGCCATCCTGGGTGCTGGAGCCCGCTCCATGTCAAGCACCGGTCAAGGGTGCCTCCGACCGAAAAACCAGTGGGATACGGCCGCCCGCATGGGCACACTGAACCCCATGCCGAACCAGCCGGCGCCCAATCTCCTGTCATGGGCCAGCGAGATCGACGAGGGCGCGATCGTCCAGGCCGCCCGTGCGGCCCGAATGTCCATCGTCTCCGGTCACGTGGCGCTCATGCCCGATGCCCATGTCGGGATCGGCGCGACGGTGGGATCCGTGATCCCGACCGAAGGCGCGATCATCCCGTCGGCCGTCGGGGTCGACATCGGCTGCGGCATGATCGCCACGCTGACCTCCCTGGTCGCGTCCGATCTGCCCGACGGTCTCGACCGCCTGATGCCGCTGGTGGAGCGGCGCATCCCGGCGGGGGTCGGCAAGGGCCACGACGACCCGTCGATGGACCGCGCGCTGGCCGAGCTGGGGCTCCCGCACTCCGACCTGACGCCCCAGCAGTCCAAGAAGGTCTCCGCGCAGTTCGGCACCCTCGGGTCCGGCAACCACTTCGTGGAGGTCTGCCTCGACGAGGAAGACCGGGTGTGGACGGTGCTGCACTCCGGTTCGCGCGGCATCGGCAACCAGCTCGCCACCGCGCACATCACGGGGGCCAAGCGGCTGATGCGCGAGCGGGGCGTCGGCCTGGAAGACCCCGACCTGGCCTACTTCACCCAGGGCACCCCGGAGTTCGAGGCCTACACCCAGGACATGCTGTGGTCGCAGCGCTACGCCATGGCGTCGCGGGCGCGGATGGACGCGGTGCTGGTCAACGCCCTGTTCCGGATCGCGGGCAAGGGCACCAGGCGGCGCACCATCAACTGCCACCACAACTTCACCCAGCGGGAGACCCACGGTGGCAAGGACCTGTGGATCACCAGGAAGGGCGCGATCAAGGCGGACACCGGCGACGAGGGCGTGATCCCGGGCTCGATGGGGGCCCGCTCCTACATCGTCCGCGGGCGGGGCAACCCGGACTCCTACCACTCCTGCGCGCACGGCGCGGGGCGGCGGATGTCGCGTGGCCAGGCCAAGCGGCAGCTCACGGCGACGTCGCTGAAGCAGGCGATGAAGGGCCGCACCTGGAACGAGGACCGCGCCTCGGCGCTCGTGGACGAGCATCCTGAGGCGTACAAGTCGATCGACCAGGTGATGGAGGACCAGCGCGACCTGGTCGAGGTGCGCCACACGCTGCGGCAGATCTTCAACTACAAGGGCTGACCCCGCCGATTTGCCGGTGCGCCCCGGGGACGGTCTCCGCGATACTGTGCGAATCAGACATCGAACGATGGGGGCGACGATGACATCGATCGCGCAGGCCGCCGCGTTCGGCGGCGTGGTGATGCTGGGGTCGATGACCCCCGGTCCCGACTTCGCGGTCGTGGTGCGCCGCTCGGCGGTCTCGGGGCGGGGCAGCGGGATGGCCGCCGCCCTGGGCATCGCGGCGGGCGTGTTCGCCTGGGTCTGCGCGGCGGCGACGGGCGTGGCCGCGCTGGTGGCCGCGTCCGTGGTCGCCTTCACCGTGATCAAGGTGGTCGGGGCGGCCTACCTGTTCTACCTCGGTGTCAAGGCGCTGCGCTCGGCCGCGCGCGGCGGCGGTGAGCCCGGCGAACCGGACGGCGAGCCCGTGCGCGGCGGCTGGGCCGCCTTCCGCGAGGGGCTGCTCTGCAACGCGCTCAACCCCAAGGCGGCGTTGTTCTTCGTCGCCCTGATGCCGCAGTTCCTGGGCCCCGGCGCGGGCGCGGCCGAGATCGTGGCCTTGGCGATGGTCGCGCTGGCGGTCAACGGCGTGTGGTTCCTGTCGCTGGCCAACCTGGTGGGCGCGTTGCGCAGGCTCTTCGCTCGCGCGGCCGTGCGCCGTGTGATCGACGCCCTGACCGGCACGGCGATGATCGCGCTCGGCGTGCGGCTGGCGGCCAGCCGTCCCTGAGCCCGGTCTCCCCCGCCGGGCCGTCAGCGGGTGATGTCGCCGCCCGCGGCGAGCAGCAGCGCCACGTCCACGGCCGTCACCGCCACCGCCGCCCAGAACGGCGCGCGGGGACTGCGCCGCGCCGCCGCGATGCCCGCCCCGGCCGGCAGCAGGGCTGCCCCGAGCCCCGCCCACCCGGCGGCCCCAAGGTCGGCCCCGACCACCAGCACCACGGTCGCGGCCAGCAACGGCAGCGGGAGCATCACGCGCACCCGGCCGGCGCCCAGCCGCTGCGGCCCGCCGCGCACGCCCGCGGCCAGGTCGTCTTCGATGTCGGGCAGCACGTTGGCCAGGTGGGCGCCCACCCCGAGCAGCGCGGCGGCCGACACCGCCCACCACGCCGGCCACGGGGCCCCCGGCAGGCCGAGCGCCACGAACGCGGGCAGGGAGCCGAAGCCCACCGCGTACGGCAGCCAGGACAGCGCGGTCGCCTTCAGCCCGAGGTTGTAGGCCCACGCCGCCGCGACGCCGACCAGATGCGCCGCCCCCGCCTCGACGCCGGAGGCCAGCGACAACGGCACGCAGCAGGCCAGCGCGATCAGGGCGGCCCGCCACAGCGCGCCCGCGCGCACCGCGCCCGACACGACCGGTTTGGAGGTACGGCCCGCCGCCGCGTCTCTCGTGGCGTCGACCGCGTCGTTGCTCCACCCGACGGAGAGCTGGCCCGCCAGCACCGCCGCCGCCACGAGCGCGCACCCGGCGGGGTCGCGCCCGGCGATCGCCGCCAGCGCGGTGACCAGACCGGTCACCGCCACCGTCGGCCCCGGGTGGCAGGCGCCCGCGAGACCTGCGAGGCGCCCCGGCGCGATCGTCGTCACCCAGCCGATCGTAGGTCTCCGATCTCGCCCGTGCGACGCGCCGCACGGGCGTAACCCGCTGAATACCGGGAATCGCGACGTACGCTGAAAATCGTTGACCTTGAAGCGGGGGAAGTGCCATAGATGCCGCGAGTCGCCGCCGTCCGGGGAGCCCTCCCGGCCAACCGATACCCCCAGCACGAGATCACCGAGGCGTTCGCCGAGGTCTGCCTGCCCTTGGGGGCCGACCGGCGGCTCCTTAGACGACTGCACACCGGTGCCCGGGTCGGGCATCGCCACCTGGCGCTGCCCCTGGAGGACTACGCCAAGATCGACGGCTTCGGCCGGGCCAACTCGGTCTTCATCGACACCGCGCTGGAACTCGGCGCGGAGGCCGTCCAAGCCGCACTTGAGGCCGCCGGGATCACCCCGCGCGACGTGGACATGATCATGTTCACGTCCGTCACCGGCATCGCCGCGCCCTCGGTGGACGCCAGGCTGGCCGGGCTGCTCGGCATGCGCCCCGACGTCAAGCGCGTCCCGGTGTTCGGCCTGGGCTGCGTGGCCGGGGCGGCCGGCCTCGGCCGCCTGTACGACTACCTGCGCGGCTGGCCGGACCACGTGGCCGTGCTGCTGTCGGTCGAACTGTGCTCGCTCACCCTGCAGCGTGAAGACGCCTCGATGGCGAACCTGGTGGCGGGCGCGCTGTTCGGCGACGGTGCGGCGGCCGTCGTGGTGCGCGGCGACCAGGCCCCCGGGCACGACACCGGCCCGCGGATCGTCGCCAGCAGGGCCCGCCTCTACCCCGGCTCCGACCGGGTGATGGGCTGGGACGTCACCGACAGCGGTTTTCGGGTGGTGCTCGACGCGGGCGTCCCCGACGTCGTGCGCGCCTACCTCGCCGACGACGTCAACGCCTTCCTCGCCGAGCACGGCCTCACGCCCGCCGACGTCACCGCCTGGGTCTGCCATCCGGGCGGCCCGCGGGTGCTGGAGGCGGTGACCGAGTCGTTGCGGCTGCCGCCCGGGGCCCTCGACGTCACCTGGCGGTCGCTGGCCGACGTGGGCAACCTGTCCTCGGCCTCCGTGCTGCACGTGCTGCGCGACACGCTCGACCTGCGCCCACCGCCGCCTCCCGGCTCCCCCGGGCTGCTGATCGCGATGGGCCCGGGATTCTGCGCCGAGTTGGTCCTGCTCCGCTGGTAGGGAAGGGCATAGGGTTTCCGCATGCCGATCGGGTATCTCGTCCTGGTCCTGCTGGTCGGGGCGGAGCGCCTGGCCGAACTCGTCGTCGCCCGCCGCAACCTGCGCTGGAGCCTCGAACGCGGCGGCGTGGTGACCGGGCGGGGCCACTATCCGTGGATGGTGGTGCTGCACACCGGGCTGCTGGCCGGCTGCCTGGCGGAGGTCGCCTGGGCGGGGCGGCCCTTCGTGCCCGCGCTGGGCTGGCCGATGCTCGGCCTGGTGCTCGCCTCCCAGGCGCTGCGCTGGTGGTGCGTGCGCACCCTCGGGCATCAGTGGAACACCCAGATCGTGGTCGTGCCGGGGCTGCCGCTGGTGGGCGGCGGGCCGTACCGGCTCATGCGCCACCCCAACTACGTCGCGGTGGCCGTGGAGGGCGCCGCGCTGCCGCTGGTGCACGGCGCGTGGGTGACCGCGCTGACCTTCACCGTGCTCAACGCCCTGCTGATGGTCGTGCGGATCCGCGGTGAGGAGGCCGCGCTGACCGCCGGGGCGGCTCCGGCGTCACCGTGATCGACCTGCTGGTCGCGGGCGGCGGCCCGGCCGGGCTGGCCACCGCCATCCACGCCGCGCTCGCCGGGATGGAGGCCGTGGTGGTCGAACCGAGGGAGCCCCCGGTGGACAAGGCCTGCGGCGAGGGGCTGATGCCGACCGGGGCCCTGGTGCTGCGGTCGATGGGGGTCGCGCCTGACGGCAGGCCGCTGCGCGGCATCCGCTACCTCTCCCCCGCCCACCGGGCGCAGGCCCCCTTCCGCGCGGGCCCCGGGCTGGGCGTGCGGCGCACCGCGCTGCACGCCGCCCTGCACCGCCGGGCCGAGGAACTGGGCGTGCGCGTCGTCCGCGACCGGGTCGGCGACCTGCGGCAGGAGCCTGGGTCGGTGCGCGCCGCCGGGCTGCGCGCCCGGTGGCTCGTCGCCGCCGACGGCCTGCACTCGCCGCTGCGGGCCGCGCTCGGCCTCGACCTCCCCGACACCCGCCCCCGCAGGTACGGCCAGCGCCGCCACTACCGGACCGCCCCGTGGACCGACTTCGTGGAGGTCCACTGGGCGTCCGGCGCCGAGGCGTACGTGACCCCGGTCGGCGACGACCTGGTCGGCGTGGCCGTGCTCAGCTCCGAACGCCGCGGCTTCGAGGAGCACCTGGCGCGCTTTCCCGGACTACTCGCCCGGCTGACCGGCCCGCCCGACGGCAGGGTGCGCGGCGCCGGGCCGCTGCGACGGCGGGCGAGGACCCGCGTGGCCGGGCGGGTGCTGCTCGTCGGCGACGCCGCCGGCTACACCGACGCGCTCACCGGCGAGGGGATCTCGCTGGCCGTGCTGTCCGCCCGGGCGCTGGTCGCGTGCCTGCGGGCGGGCCGTCCGCAGGCGTACGAGGCGGCGTGGCGGCGCCTTTCGCGGCGGCACCGGCTGCTGACCGAGGGGCTGCTGCTGGCCCGGCGGATGCCGGGCGCGGAGAACGTGATCGTCCCGGCGGCCGAGCGCCTGCCGCCGGTGTTCCGCGCGGCGGTCAACCTGCTCGCCTGAGCGGCGCTCAGCACCCGCCGCCGTTCACCGCGGCGCGGGCCCCGGCGATGCCGTCGTGCACCGGCATGACGTCGTGCGCGCAGACCAGGTTGAGCGCGTAGCGCGGGCACGAGCCGGTCGGGGCGACCAGGTGCAGGCGGATGCCAGCCCTGGTCAGCTCCCGGTGCAGCCGGAACAGCGTGTTGATGCCCGCGCTGTCGAGGTAGGTCGCGCGGGTCAGGTCGATGACGCAGAAGCCGTGGCCGGGCCCGGCCCGGCTGACGGCGTCGTGCAGCTCGACGGTGTTGGAGGCGTCGAGCTCGCCGTGCACCGCCAGCTCGGCGCGGTCGGCGGAGGCGCGGATCACGAACCTCGGCGCCGGCGGCCGGGGGCTCACGCCAGGTCCTTGCGTCGTAACCGGCGGCTCATCACCACGGTGGTACCCCCGTCGGTCGAGCTGATCGTCACCGAGTCCATGACGGCGCGCATCAGCGAGATGCCCCGGCCCCGGTCGGACGCCCGGGGTTCGCGCCACTCGCCGCCGTCGCGGACGCTGATCGTCACCACACTGGCGGTGACGCGCCCGCTGATCGTGATCGGCCCGCCGCGGAACCGGTAGCCGTGCTCGGCCGCGTTGGCGACGGCCTCGCTGCAGGCCAGCAGGAACTCGTACTCCTCAAGCCGGGACAGGTGGGCCACCCGCAGCCAGCGCGACAGCCTCCGGCGCAGCTCGCCCAGGTTGTCACGGGCGGCCGGGAACTCCAGCTCGAAGGCCAGCGGCGACCCGCTGGTGCGCACCAGCAGCACCGCCGTGTCGTCATTGCCGGTCTGGGCGACCAGCGAGATCAGCCGTTCGCCCAGCCGCTCCAGCGACGCCGGGGCGCAGGCCAGCGTGGCCGAGAGCCGGCGCAGGCCGACGTCGATCGGCTCGCCCCGGCGCTCCACCAGCCCGTCGGTGTAGAGCACGATGGTCGAGCCCGGCGGCAGCGTCTCGGTGAAGGAGCGGTAGTCGTCGGGGCCGCCGACGCCCAGCGGCGGGGCGACCTCGCTGCGCAGCGACTCGACCCGGCCGTCGGGGAAGCGCACGATCATCGGCGGATGCCCGGCGTTGGCGTGGTCGAACCGGCCGGTCGACAGGTGCAGGACCCCGCAGCAGACGGTCGTCATCAGGTCGGGTTCGAGGGTGCCTGCCATTCTGGCCGTCTTGGCCAGCGCCCCCGCCGGGTCGTGGCCCTCCAGGAGGTAGGCGGACAGGGTACTGCGGACCTGGCCCATGACGGCCGCCGCCGAGACGCCGTGCCCGGAGACGTCGCCGATGACCACGGCGACCCGGTCGTCCTCCAGCGGGACCAGGTCGTACCAGTCGCCGCCGATGGTGACCTCGGCGCTGGCCGTGAGGTACTTCGCCCACGTGCTGATCCCGGGGACGCTGGGCAGCCGGTCGGGCAGCAGGCTGCGCTGGAGCGTGGCCGCCATCCGGTGCTCGACGTCGAAGCGCCCGGCGCGCTGCAGCGCGTAGGCGCCCAGGCCGGCGATCGCGGTGAGTTCCTCCTGCTCGGCGGCGGTGAACTCGCGGGGCTCGGGCAGCCGGACGGCCAGGCCGCCGACGACCTCGGTGCCGACGGCGAGCGGCAGCGAGGCCAGCGCGCGGGTGCCGTCGGCCTGCCAGCGCGGGGTGCGGTCGCGCATCGCGCAGGCCAGCGGATGGTCGGCCCCCCCGGCCAGCTCGGAGATCCAGCCCGCGTCGTCGGCGGCCCCGGCGACGGCGACCGTGGTCAGCGAGCGGCCCTTGACGGGCATGACCACCACGGCGTCGGCGTCCATCACGGTGCGGGCGTGGGCCGCCACGGCGTCGGCGACCTGCTCGACCGTCAGCGCCCGCGACAGGCTCGCGGTGATCTCCTGCAACCGCGCGCCGCGCGCGGCGGCGGACTCCAGGGTGCGCCTGGCCAGGCGTTCCACGTGCAGCAGCCGGGCGTAGTCGAGGTGCAGGGCCAGCCGCCTGGCCAGCTCGGCGGCGACCACCCGGTCGTCGCCCTCATACGGCGGGCGGCCCTCGGCGCCGACCAGGGTGAGCGCGCCGAGCACGCGCCCCTGGACGGTGATCGGGCTGATCAGCGTGCCGGGCGCGTCGCGCGCGCCCGGCACGGGGGCCGGGGCGGGCGCGCCGGGCCGGGCGCCGGTCTCCAGCCAGCGTTCCAGCGCCTCGCCCGGCACCCGGACCTCGGGCAGGCCGGCCCCTGCGCGGGCGTGCATCAGCCTGGACGGCCTGCCGTCGGGGTCGCACACCTCGACCGTGCACTGACCGGCGTACCGGGCGACCAGGATGGAACCGGTTCTCGTCAGCCGCTCGCCCAGTGACCCGGCGGCGTCGAGCCCCGAAGTGACCTCGGCCAGCACGCTCAGCCGCTCCTGGTGCCGTTTGCGCCGGGTGATGTCAACACAGGCTCCGACGAACCCGGCGAACTCGCCGCCGGGGCCCGCCCTGGGGACGCCGCGCACCGCCAGCCAGCCGTAGGAGCCGTCGGCGCGGCGGTGGCGGTACTCGACCTCGAAGGGGCCGCGCCGCAGGAACTCGTCGTGCGGGGTGCCGGAGATCAGGTGCAGGTCGTCGGGGTGCACGCCCTCGACCCAGCCGAGGCCGAGCTCCTGCTCGGCGGTGCGCCCGGTGTAGTCGAGCCAGGCGCGATTGACGAACTCGCAGCGCCTGGTGCCGTCGGCGGCCCACACCAGCGCGGGCGCGGCGTCGGCGACGGCGCGGAACCGCTCCTCGGCGGGCGACAGGTGGATCTCGTCGGTGCGGCGCAGCCGCCCCATGATCAGGTGGGCGCCCACCCTGGTGACCAGTTCGTGGCTGGAGAACGGCTTGATCAGGTAGTCGTCGGCCCCGGTGCGCCTGCCGTCGGCGGCGGGGTCGTCTCCGGCGCGCGGCGAGAGCAGCAGCACCGGCAGCGACTCGGTCGCCGAGTCGGCGCGGATCTCCCTGATCAGATCCACGCCGTCGGCGCGCGGGGTGTCGGTGTCGGCCAGGACCATGCCGAACTCTCCCGACCTGACCAGGTCGATCGCCTCCCTGCCGTCGTCGGCCGAGCGCGTGGCCCAGTGCTCGCCGAGGACGCGCTCCAGGTAGTCGCGCATCTCCGGGTCGTCCACGACGAGCAGCACCCGCCGGTCGCGGGGGCCGAACGGCACGGGCGGCAGGGACGGCGAGGGAGCCCCGGAGGGCGCGGGCCGCGTGGAAGAGCCGGGGCCCGGCCGGTCTTCCTCGGGGCCGGGTGCGCGGCGCGGCGGGCGGGGACGCCGCCGCGCGCTCACGCCCGGCTCCCCGCGGGCCGTCCGGTCGGGTGGACGGGCGGGCGCGGCGGAGGGTGGGTCGTGAGTGGTGTCGCGGAAGGTGCAGAGCAGGCCGCCGACGGCACCGCCGGGACCGGGAAGGGGGCCGCAGGAGATCGTGAAGAGGCGGTCCTCGCCCCCGACCCGCAGCGCCTGCCCGGCCAGGGTCTCCGCGCGTCCTTCGGCCGTCACGCGTTCGGCGAGCGGGCTCAGGGCGGGCCAGAGGCCGGGCCAGCAGGCGGGAGCGGGCCGCAGCAGGGCGCCTTCGCGACCGGTGTCGCCCAGGAGGGGGACGCAGGCGTCGTTGTGGATCTGCAGGAGGTCGTCGCCCCAGAAGAGCGCCATCGGAACGGCGGCGCCGAGGCTGACGGACACCCCGATGCGCAGCCCTTCGGGCCAGGAGGTCGGTTCTCCCATGGGCGTGGCCGCCCAGTCGATCTCGCGGAGTGAGCGGACGATCTCACCGGATCCGGTGAAGGGGGCGGTGACTGACGTGTGCTCTGTCCGGGCGGGGCCGGAGACAGATCTTGCTGGCATCCCTTGGGCCTTGTCTCGCGCAGGGATCGAAAAGCCGAATTGCAACGAGAAGACATTAGCATCGGCTTCTCCGGCCACGCTCAAGCGCCGGGAAATCGGCTACCGCGATTTTCCGGCGCTGCATTGTGGTGCCCATGCCATAAATGCATCTGATTTGAATGCATTTATCATGCCAATCAGGACAACTCCTCCCCCACCACGCACGATGGCGCCGGGTGGGGCGAGGCTCGCGCCGGTCCAGGTGTCGATCAGCCGATAATTCAGGAGTCATCCCACGCCCGCGCCCGCCCCCGGGCCCGCGATCACTCGAAGCGATATTCCAGCGTGTAGGTATGCCCGCCGTCCGAATCCGCGTCGATGCCGCCGGTGCCCGTGATTCCCGCGAGCGCGCCGGTGCCGCTGCCCGTCACGATCGCCCAGGCCAGCTCGCTCCCACCGCCGGACGCGGTGGCGGTGTGCTGGAGGACGAAAGTGCCCCGCAGGCCCCCCAGGGTCCCGTCGAACCGCTCGATCCCGCAGTACGCCAGCGGAGCGTCGTCCGCCGTCACCACGGTCAGGAGCTCGGCCGTGCTCGTGCCCTCCAGGTCGCCGCGGAAGGTCTTGCCCACATGGACGCGCGCCAGCTTCGGGCCCTCTGCCCCCTGGTCATAGGGCCGCGCGTCCCATTCGTCGATGTCGAAGACACCGTTCGCCGTTGTCATACCGGCCATGGTGCCGGTCCTACCTGTCAGCCCCGGTCAGGTATCCCGGCACGAAATCCGCGGCGGGCGTCCGCGCGAATGAAGACGGGACGCCCGGCACCGGGGGGCCGGGCGTCCCGTCATCTCCGCCGCGTACGCGTCAGCGGTGGCTGTGGTGGCGGTGGTGACGACCGCCGTAGACCTGCACGTAGTCGCTGGCCTCGGCGGCGTCGAGGTGCTGCGCGCCGCGGAAGACGGCCCGCCAGGTGCCCGACCAGCGCGCCTCGACGGCGGTCGAGAACGACCCGTCACCGCGCGTCTTGACCGTCTGGACGTGCTGCCAGCGGTAGGACCCCTTCGCCTGGAAGAGGATGTCGATCCGCTTCCAGCCCAGGCGGTGCCACTTCTCGTAGTCCTCGCACGAGTCGGACTTGATCACGTAGGTGAAGCCGTCGACGTAGTCGTCGCTGCACTCGACCTTGAGCCGGCCCCGCAGGGACAGCGTGCGCCCCTTGTGAATCGGCTCCGGTCCGGCGTCGAACGAGAGATGGGTCTCGCCTACGTCGATCGGGTTGTCGGCCATCGCGGGAGCGGCGGTGACGAGCCCGAAGGCCCCCACTGCCGCAGCCGCGACGGTCGCCGCGACGGTGCGTCGCAACATCGGTACTTCCTCTCCCCGTAGGAAGGCACGCTCGGGAATTGCATGCCTGTACCTACAGACGGAGAAAGCGGGCGAAACGTTGTACAACCAACGATCACAAAATGATCACATCGGAAAAGCCGCCCGTCACAGCCCTCCCGAAACCTCCATCGCCGCGCTCGTCTTGGCGGCGTAGCGGGTCGTGCCGTCGAAACGGATCCGCCACTGCCCGCTCGGCGAGGCGGTGACCATGCGCGCGAAGCGCCCGCGCCGGTCGGTCGTCGCCGTGGCCAGCCGCGTCCACTGCACGCCGTCGGGACGGCGGCGCTCGATCAGCACCTCCTGGCCGGGGAAGGGCGCGTAGTCGACCATTCCCTTGGGATCGACGCGGGTAAGGACGCCGCGCACGCGCACCCCCTCGGTCCGTCTGCCGCCGGCCAGGATCACCTCGGCCGAGGTCAGCCGCGTCTCGCGGCGCAGCACGAACGACGCGCGCTCGGAGACGGTCTCCCCGCCCGCGCCGTGCGCGGTCGCGGTCACCGTCCAGTACCCGGCGGGGTATCTACGGTCCAGGTCCTTAGAGGGCAGGAAGCGCCAGGTCTGCCAGTCCGAGTCCAGGCGGGCGGCGGCGGTGTGCGTCGCGCGGCCGTGTTCCCTGCCGGGCGCGACCGGGGCGAGCGTCCCGCCCTGCGCGGGAGGCAGGGCGGGCCGTACCGTGACGCCCTGCTCGGCGGGCGTTCCCGGCTCCGGCGGCACGGCGGGGCGCACCGGGGCCGCCCGGTCCACGGGCGGGCGCACCGGGATCGACCAGTCCGCGGGCGGCACGGCGGGATGCACCGGATGCGCCTGGTCCGCGGGCGGCACGGCCGGGCGCACCGGAAGTGCCTGATCGGCGGGCGGCACGGCCGGACGTACCGGCGTCCCCTGCTCGGCGGGCGGGGCCATCGCCCTGTCGCCGCGCGGCTGCCGCCGGGTCTTGCCTGGTTTACGCGGCTTGCCGGGCCGTCCGGCCTTGCCCGTCGGGTTGTCGCGGTCGCTCCCGGCCTCGGTGCCGGGCGGTGCGGGCACGGCCGGATTCCCCGGCTGACCGGCCATCGGCGCGGAGGCAGCGGCCTGTCCCGGCGCCCACGGACCGGCGGGCCGGGGGGGCGGTCCCGGTCTTCCCGGCATGACGGGCCGGTCGGGCCGGGAAGGATCGACCTGGGGCGCCGATTCGGTGGATCCGTCCTGGCCGGGCGGAGCGGGTACGGCCGGCGGCCCCGGCTGGGGCGGCGTCTGCTGGTCCGGCGGCAAGGGCCGGGGATCGGGACGAGGAGCGGGATCGGCCGCGGCCCGCCGCCCGGGCTCGACCGTGATCGTCACGCCGTCGCGCCCGGTGGCCCCGCGCGCCACCACGTCGATCACCATGCGCACCGAGCCGGTCGCCCCGACGACCGGATTCGCGGGCCGTACCGTGATCGAGCCGATCTCCAGCTCCTCGGCCGCGGCGGGTGTCGCCTGCACGAGCAGCGGCAGTGCGAGCGCCCCCGCCGCGAGCGAGGTGAGAAGAAGTCTCTGAGTCATGATCAAGACGGTAGGAACCGGCAGGTAATGCCGGGGGCTTCGACACACACCAGGCACGGCAAAACCCCCACCTGGCCCCAGATTTCCTCGCGATCAGGTCCGCTTACCGCGCTTGACCTGCGGATACATGGGCATTCATGGACCACGGCCGGATATCGGCCACCTTCAGGGGGCCAAGCATGACATCGGGGGTTACGAGCGGCACGTGCTCGGCGAACAGGGACTTCTTCGGGCACCCCCGCGGACTCGCCACGCTCTTCGGCACCGAGATGTGGGAGCGGTTCAGCTACTACGGCCTGCGCAGCATCCTGGTGCTGTTCATGGTCGCCTCCCCCGTCATGGGCGGGCTCGGCCTGCCGGAGGCGACCGCCATCGGCGTCGTGGGCATCTACGGCTCGCTGGTCTATCTGCTCGCGCTGCCCGGCGGCTGGATCGCCGACCGGATCCTCGGCCCCCGGCGCTCGGTGCTGACCGGCGGCGTCACGATCATGCTGGGGCACATCAGCATGGCCGTCCCAGTCGAGGGGGCGGCGTTGATCTGGCTGGGCCTGGGCCTGATCGTCGCGGGCACCGGGCTGCTCAAGCCCAACATCTCCTGCATGGTCGGCCAGCTCTACCCGCGCGACGACGCCGCCCGCAGGGACGCCGGGTTCTCGATCTTCTACTTCGGCATCAACCTGGGCGCGTTCATCGCCCCGTTCGTCGTCGGCGACCGGCTCGCGGCGGGGAACCGCTGGCACCTGGGCTTCGGCGCCGCGGCGGTCGGCATGGCGATCGGCCTGGTCTGGTACATCCACGGCTACCGCCACCTCGGCGACGCCGGGTCCGAGCCGGGACACCGGCTCACGCCGGAGGAGCGGGCCGCGTTCGGTCGCCTGGCGGGAGGCGCGGCGGCGGTTACGGCGGCGGGCGCGGCCCTGTGGGCGGTCTCGGGCACGTTCACGCTGGACCGGCTCACCCTCGTGCTGACGGTGGTCGTGATCGCGGTGCCCGTCGCCTACTTCGCCTACATCCTGCTCGGCGAGCACGGCCTGGCCCCGGAGGAGCGCGCCCGGATGCGCGCCTACATCTGGCTGTTCGCCGCCGCGGCGGTCTTCTGGATGATCTACGACCTGGCGCCGAGCGTGCTCAACCTGTTCGCGCAGCACAAGACCACGCTCTCGCTGTTCGGGGTGGACATCCAGGCCGCCACCACCCAGGCGATCAACCCGCTGTTCATCCTGATCTTCTCGCCCCTGTTCGCGGTGCTGTGGGTACGCCTGGGCGACCGGGTCGCCGCGCCCGTCAAGTTCGCGTTCGCGCTGGTGATGATCGGCCTGAGCTTCGTGCTGATGGCCGTGGCCGCGGGCCTGGCCGAGACCGCCAGGGTGTCGGTGTGGTGGCTGGTGGCGGTCTACCTGGTCCAGGTGTTCGGCGAGCTGGCGCTCAGCCCGGTCGGGCTCTCGGTCACCTCGCAACTGGCCCCGAGGGCGTTCCAGAGCCAGATGCTCGGCGTGTGGTTCCTCTCCACCGCGGTGGGCGACGCCGTCGGCGGCCAGACCGGCAGGCTGCTCGCGCACATGTCGCAGCAGGCGTACTTCCTGACGCTTGCGGCCGTCGCGGTGTGCGCGGGGGCGGTGCTGTTCGGCTGCGCCCGCAGGCTGCATGGGCTCATGTCGCCGGCGGCGGTCACAGCGCCGGAGTGAAGGTCCGCGTGGCGGGCGGCGGCCCGGCGGGCCGTCCGTCGTGTGCCGCCGCGATGCGCTCCACCGCCTCGGCGAGCACCTGCGGCGGCTGCGTGTACGGCAGGCGCAGGTGCCCCTCCAGCGTGCCCTCCACCCCGAACCACGGCCCGGGGGCCAGCCGCACGCCGTGGGCCGAGGCCGTCGCCGCCAGGGAGGTCGCCACCGGGCCGTCAAGGCGCACCCAGAGCACGCCGCCGCCCTCCGGCACCCGGAAGTCCCAGGAGGGGATCCGCGCCCGCAGAGCCGTTACCAGGGCCTCCCGCGAGGCGCACAGCGTGCGCCGCCGTTCCTCGCGGGCCTGCTCGATCCGCTCGAACAGGCGGGTCGCCACGAGCTGCTCGAACGGCGCCCCGGCGATGTCGACCGCCGCGCGCAGGTGGGCCAGCGCGCACACCCGCTCGGCGGTGGCGCGGATCCAGCCCACCCGCAGGCCGCCCCACCACAGCTTGGAGGCCGACCCGACGGTGATGACGCGGTCGTCGCCCGCGAAGGCGGCCATCGGCGTGGCGGTGGGCGAGCCGGGAAGGCCCATCTCGGCCCACGACTCGTCGGCCAGGATGGTGGTGCCCGCGCGCCCGGCGGCGGCGGTCACCTCCGCGCGGGCGGCGTCGTCCATCAGCCTGCCCGTCGGGTTGTGGTAGTCGGGGATGAGGTAGGCCAGGCGCGCGCCCGACTGCCGCATCGCCTCGCCCAGCAGGGCGGGCTCCCAGCCGTCCTCGGTGATCCCGACGGGCACCAGCCGCGCCCCGTGGCCGCGCGCGGCGTCGAGCGCGTGCGGGTAGGTCGGCGACTCCACGAGTACCGGGTCGCCCTGGCCGACCAGCAGGGACATCACCAGGTGGATGCCGCTCTGCGCGCCCGAGGTCACCAGGATCTGCTCGGGCCGGGTGGCCAGGCCCCGTTCGGTGTAGCGGCGGGCGACGGCCGCGCGCAGCGCGGGCAGGCCGAGCGGGTCGTAGCCGACGCCGAGCGTGTACCTGGGCAGGTCGTGGGCGGCCTGGGCCACGGCCTCGGGGAGCAGGGTGCTCGCGGCGGGGGCGGCGCAGTGCATCGCCAGCATGCCGTCGTCGCCCCGGGCCAGCCAGGGGTTGTCGGGGCCGAGCGTGGCCGGGTCGGGCAGTGCCGTCCGGCTGCCCGAGCCGCGCCTGCTCTCGATGTAGCCCTGCTCGCGCAGCCGGTCGTAGGCGGCGCTGACCGTGGTGCGACTGACCTGGAGCGCCTGCGCGAGGTGCCGTTCGGCGGGCATCCGGGCCCCGACCGGCAGGCGGCCGTCGAGGATCGCCGCGCGCACCCCGGCTGCGAGCGCGCGGTAGTAGGGGCGCGCCGAGGGATCGACGCTCACCAGTCCCGCCAGTGCCGGGCCGCTCAGGTACCTGTCCATCGGCCCACTATAAGGCCACTTTCCGAAATTGGCCCTTTATCGTGATCTTCCGGACTTCCAGAATTGCCACATCATGAGCGAACTTTCCATCCCCACCCCCGGGTCCTTTCCGGCCCGGCTCCTGCGGCTCTACGCCGGGCTCCTCCTGTACGGCGCCGGTATCGGCCTGCAGGTCGAGTCCCGGCTCGGCAACGACCCCTGGGACGCGTTCCACCAGGGGCTCGCCGTACGCACCGGACTCTCGCTCGGCACGTGGATCATCATCGTGGGCGCGGCGGTCATGGTCTTCTGGATCCCGCTGCGCCAGCGGCCGGGCATCGGCACGCTCAGCAACGCCCTGTTCGTCGGCCTGTTCGCCGACGCGGCCATGTGGGCGCTACCCGCCCCGGACCACCTGGCCGCCCGCTGGGCCTACCTGGTGGCCGCCGTCGTGATCGTGGCCGCCGCCACCGCGCTCTACATCGGCGCCGGGATGGGGCCGGGACCGCGCGACGGCCTGATGACGGGCCTGCACCGGCTCGGGCTGTCGGTCCGCGCGGCGCGAACCCTGATCGAGGTCACCGTCCTGGCCATCGGATGGCTGCTCGGCGGCGTGGTCGGCATCGGCACCGTGGTGTTCGCGCTGGCGATCGGCCCGCTCACCCAGTTCTTCATGCGCCGCATGTCCGCGCCCGCCGCCGGCGGGGAGGCGACGGACGGCACGCAGCGGCGCTAGCGTCATGGCATGCGCATCGAGGACTACGCCCTCATCGGGGACATGCAATCGGCCGCGCTCGTCGGCCGTGACGGCTCCATCGACTGGCTGTGCCTGCCCAGATTCGACTCCCCCGCCTGTTTCGCGGCGCTGCTCGGCGGCGAGCGGAACGGCCACTGGTGGCTCGGCCCCACCGGCCGCCCGTCCGCGACCCGCCGCCGCTACCGGGGCGAGACGCTGGTCCTGGAGAGCGAGTGGGACACCGAGGGCGGCACGGTCCGGCTGATCGACTTCATGCCGCCCCGGCACGCCAACCCCGACGTCGTGCGCATCGTCGAGGGCGTGTCCGGCACGGTGGAGATGTCCACCCAGATCCGGGTCAGGTTCGACTACGGCCGCATCGTGCCGTGGGTGCGCAGGACCAACGGCCACCTGCAGGCCATCGGCGGCCCCGACTCGGCGTGGCTGCACGCCCCGGTGCCGCTCAAGGGCGGCGACTACGCGCACAACGCCACCTTCGAGGTCTCCGCCGGGCAGCGGCTGGCGTTCATCTTCACCTGGCACCCCTCCCACGAGCCGATGCCGGTCGAGATCGACCCCGAGGTGCAACTCGCCGAGACCGAGGGGATGTGGGCCGACTGGGTGGCCCGCTGCACCTACCAGGGGCCGTGGCGCGAGGCGGTGGTCCGGTCCCTGATCACGCTCAAGGCGCTGACCTACTCCCCCACCGGCGGCATCGTCGCCGCCCCCACCACCTCCCTGCCGGAGAACATCGGCGGCGTGCGGAACTGGGACTACCGCTACTGCTGGCTGCGCGACGCCACGATGACCCTGGAGGCGCTGATCGACGCCGGTTACCTGGAGGAGGCCGAGTCCTGGCGGGCCTGGCTGCTGCGCGCGATCGCCGGGCGCGCCCAAGACCTGCAGATCATGTACGGCGTCGCGGGCGAGCGCAGGCTGCCCGAGGTGGAGGTCGGCTGGCTGCCCGGCTACGAGGAGTCCCGGCCGGTCAGGATCGGCAACGCCGCCGTCGACCAGCTCCAGCTCGACGTCTACGGCGAGGTGATGAACGCCCTGTACATGTCCAGGATCTCCGGGCTGGCCCCGGACGACCGGGCCTGGGCCATCCAGCGCGAACTGCTGGACTACCTGGAGACCCACTGGGAGGACCCGGACGAGGGCCTGTGGGAGGTCCGCGGCCCGCGCCGGCACTTCGTCCACTCCAAGGTGATGTGCTGGGTGGCCTTCGACCGCGCCATCCGGCAGGTGGAGCGGTTCGGCCGCACCGGCCCCGCCGACGGCTGGCGGAAGGTGCGCGACCGGATCCACGCCGAGGTGTGCGACCGGGGCTTCGACCCCGAGCGGGGCACCTTCACCCAGTCCTACGGCTCCGAGGAGCTCGACGCTGCGCTGCTGATGCTCCCGATGGTCGGCTTCCTGCCCCCGGACGACCCCCGGGTGCACGGCACGATCGCCGCCATCGAGCGGGAGCTGAGCGTCGACGGGTTCGTGCTGCGCTACCCGGTGTCGCAGGACAACGCCGTGGACGGCCTGCCCGGCGACGAGGGCGCGTTCCTCGCGTGCAGCTTCTGGCTGGCCGAGGCGATGGCCATGACCGGGCGGCGCGACGACGCCGAGCGGCTGTTCGAGCGGCTGCTGGCGCTGCGCAACGACGTGGGCCTGCTCGCCGAGGAGTTCGACCCGAGGCTCGGACGCCTGGTGGGCAACTTCCCGCAGGCGTTCAGCCATGTGCCGCTGATCCACACCGCGCGGGCGCTGTCGTGACCGCGCGGCCGGACGGCCCGCCGGGCGCCTAGCGGGGCGGGCGGGCCGCGATCGCGGCGAGCAGCCGGGCGAACTCCGGCGGCGGGGCGACGACCAGGCGGGTCTGGCCGTCCTGGGCCACGAGGTCGGCCTTGATGAGGGTCAGCCGTCCGCCGCGCCACCAGTAGACCTGGGAGCTGAGGCCGTCGGCGTGCTCCCCCGCCTCCCACTGGGCGTGCAGGCGCAGCCGCTCGATGGCGCGCACCACGCCGATGCCCTCGACCGGGTGGACCACCAGCGTGCCCGCCCTGGGCAGCGCGACCAGCACGCCGTCGTCGGGGACCGGCAGGTAGTCGCCGAGGTGGCGCAGGTGTGCGGCGGCGCTCGCGGTGGGGCCGGTGAGCCGCCAGACGGCGACGCCGTCGAGGTCGGCGCGGGCCGCCGACAGGCGCTCGTCGTCGCGGGCGTTGCGCAGCGCGAGGTCCAGGGCCTGCCCGGCGGGGATCGGCCAGCAGCCGGCCTCCTCCGGGCGAACCGGGCGAACCGGGCGAACCGCGCCGCCGTAGCCGACGGTCAGCAGCTCGATCAGGTCGGCGCTCAGGTGGCGGCCGACCACGCGGTCGGCCTCCAGGTCGTCGGCGAGGCGCACCTGGGTGCGCAGCAGGGGCCGCACCTGGGCGAGGTCGCAGGCGTCGAGCGGCTCACCGGCCACCTCGACCGCGTGGGTCAGGTGCTCGGAGACCAGCATCGGCCAGTCGTCGCGCGTACGGCGGGCGGCCTCGCGCCGCAGCCCGGTCAGCCGTACGACCAGATCTTTGGGGAGGTCCTTGGACCCGCTGAGCGTCAGTGCCGATCCGTCGGCGGCGAACGAGCACGCGAAGCCCCGCGAGTCGGCCACCAGGGCGAGCAGGGAGTCCAGATCCACGTCCTCGGCCGGGCGGGGACGCTCCCGCTCTACCCGGCGTCGCCGGAAGAACCTCACACGCTCGTCCTCTCTTCTCGCGTCCGGCCCTGAACTACATTGCCTCCTCCGAACCGCGGAACAGACTGGTCAGCGAGCACGATTGGGTATCAATAACACCAAGTCCCCCAAGCCAGACACAGTGCTGGGGGCTGCCGTGGCCCACCGCGAGCCCGGCCAGCACGGGCACGCCGTACGGGGTCAGCCGCTCGGCCAGCACCGGCAGGACGTCTCCGCAGCCCACCCACGATCCGAGCGCGAACCCCGCGGCGCCGTCGAAGGCCCCGGCGGCGATGAGCTGGGTGAGCATCCGGTCGATCCGGTAGGGCGCCTCCTGCACGTCTTCCAGCAGCACGATCCGGCCCGCGAACCGGGGGGCGAACGGAGTGCCGCACAGCGCGGCCAGCAGCGTGAGGTTGCCCCCGGCCAGGGGAGCGCTCACCCGCCCCGGCACCAGCGCGTGCGTGCCCGTGATCGGCCCCGGGACCCCGTACAGGGCCTGCTCCAGGTGCCGCAGCCCGAGCGGCTCCGGGCCCAGGTCGCCGGCGAGCGTCTCACCCGCCGGCATCGGCCCGAAACAGCCCGCGGTCCCGAGCCGCGCGCCGATCGCCAGGTGCAGCGCGGTGATGTCGCTGGAGCCGAGGAGGGTCTTGGGCCCGGCCCCGGCCATGCGGTCCCAGTCGAGCAGGCCGAGCAGCCGCGTCGTGCCGTAGCCGCCGCGCGCGCAGACCACCGCCGCGACGGCGGGGTCGCACCACGCCTCCTGCAGGTCGCCGGCCCGGTCGGCGTCGGACGCCGCCAGGTGGCCGTGGTGGCCGGACGGCGGGCCGTCGCCCCGCGCGAGCACGTGCTCGCCGAAGACGACCTTCAGCCCGAGCTCGCGCAGCACCCCCGCCCCGCGCTCCAGGCGCGCCGGGTCGGGCGGCCCGGACGGCGCGACGACGGCGACGGTGTCACCCTGGTGCAGCGGCGGCGGCGACAGGAGGGGCGGCGGCCCGGTCCCCGCCTCGCCGGTGCCGTCTTCCCCGCCGCGATACGCCATGCCCAGCCTCCCCGTCATCGGTCGTGATACCCATTCTGGCCGGGGCGGAGCGGTCACCGGGAACCGTCGCGACGGTCCGGGCACCCCTCAAACGGTGTCAAACTGTCCACACCTATGCGACCTCCGCCCCACATCCTCGTGGTCAACGGCATCAAGGTCCACCGGCCGGTGTTCCTGCTGGGCGCACCGCACTCCGGCGCGGACCTGCTGGCCCGTGCCCTGAAACGCTCGCCGGGGTTCCACGTCACGATGGGCAGGACGGCCGTGACGCACGTCGTCTACGCGTTCGCCCGCAAGCCGTCCATGGTGGCGCGAAACGGCGGCGACGGCGCGGCGCGGGTGCTGCGCGACGCCCTGGCGCAGTCCTGGCAGCTCGGGCCCGGAACGTGCGGGGAGTGCCAGGCGGCCTGCCGGGAGGCGGGCGGCGTCACCGGCTCCGGGCCGTGCGCGAACGCGGTGACGCTGACGAGGTTCGGCGACGCCAGCCCGGACCTGCTCTACAGCGCGCCCGCGCTGCTGCGCGCCTTCCCCGACGCCCGGTTCGTGCAACTGATCAGGGACGGCCGCGACGTGGCCGCGGACATGCTGGCCGACCCCGCCTGCCTGGCCTGGTTCCGCCCGGGGATGCTGAGCGAGGAGACCGAGTTCCCCAATCCGTTCCTCGGCGTGAACAAGGACGAGCACCGCGACCGGTGGAAGGACATGCCGGCGGCGGGCAAGTGCGCGCTGCGCTGGCGCGGCGCGGTGCGCCTCAACGCCGAACTGCACCGCCTGCTGCCCGGCGACCAGCTCCTCACCGTGCGCTACGAGGACCTCGCGGCCTCCCCAGTGGCCTCGGTGGCCGCGCTGTCGGGATTCCTGGAGACGCGGGTCTCGGCGGTGCCGCTGTACGCCGCGGAGGTCCCTCCACCAGGAGCGTGGCGCAAGCGCCTGGCGGCCTCCGACGCAGCCCTGGTGGAGAAGGTCGCCCGCGGCGAGCTGACCCGGCTGGGCTACCTGTAGGCCCCCGCAGGGACCGCTCTCACGTCTCGTCTCTCACGTCTCGTCGGAGGTCTCGCTGAACTGCGTGCGGTAAAGCTCGGCGTAGATCCGGCCCCTGGCCAGCAGCTCCTCGTGCCGGCCGCGCTCGGCGATCCGGCCGTCCTGCACCACCAGGATCTCGTCGGCCTCCCTGATCGTGGACAGCCGGTGCGCGATGACCAGCGAGGTACGGCCGGCCAGCGCCCGTTTCAGCGCCCGCTGCACGGCCGCCTCCGACTCCGAGTCCAGGTGCGCGGTCGCCTCGTCGAGGACGACCACCCTCGGGGCCTTGAGCAGCAGCCGCGCCAGGGCCAGGCGCTGCTTCTCCCCTCCGGACAGCCGGTAGCCGCGGTCGCCGACGACCGTGTCCAGCCCCTCGGGCAGCGCCTCGACCAGCTCGCCGATCTGGGCGGCGCGCAGCGCCTCCCAGATCTCCTCGTCGGTGGCCTCCGAGCGGGCGTAGCGCAGGTTCCCGCCGATGGTGTCGTGGAACAGGTGGGCGTCCTGGGTGACCACGCCGACGGTGTCGCGCAGCGAGTCGAACCGGGCCGCGCGCACGTCCAGGCCGTTGATCAGGACGGCGCCGCCGCTGACGTCGTACAGGCGGGAGACCAGCGAGGTGATCGTGGTCTTGCCCGCGCCCGAGTGGCCGACCAGGGCGACCATCCGGCCCGGTTCCACGGTGAAGGACACGCCGTCGAGGACCTGGTGGGCCTGGCCGTTGTCGGGACGGGCCACCGACTCCAGGGAGGCCAGCGAGACCTCGGAGGCGGCGGGGTAGGCGAAGCTCACGTCCTCGAACTCCACCGACACCGGGCCGTCCGGGACGGCGGTCGCGTCCGGCCGCTCGGCGACCATCGGCTTGAGATCGAGGACCTCGAACACCCGGTCGAAGCTGACCAGGGCGGTCATCACGTCCACGTGCACGTTGGAGAGCGCGGTCAGCGGGCCGTACAGGCGCATCAGCAGGGCGGACAGGGCGATCAGGGTGCCCAGCTCGAACGCGCCGCCGATCACCATGACGCCGCCCGCGCCGTAGACCAGGGCGGTGGCGAGCGCGGCGACCAGGCCGAGGCCGATCCGGAAGACGGTGCCGTACATGGCGACGATCACGCCCACGTCGCGCACCCGCGCCGCGCGGTCGGAGAAGTTGGACGCCTCGTCGTCCGGGCGGCCGTAGAGCTTGGCGACCAAGGCGCCGGACACGTTGAACCGCTCGGTCATCACCGAGCTCATCTCGGCGTCGAGCTGCATCTGCTCGCGGGTGAGCCTGGACATCCGCCGCCCGACCCACTTGGCGGGCAGTACGAACACCGGCAGCAGCGCCAGCGCCACCAGGGTGATCTGCCACGACAGCACCAGCATGGTGCCGAGGACCAGCAGCAGGCTGATCACGTTCGACACCACAGACGACAGCGTGCTGGTCAGCGCCCGCTGCGCGCCGATCACGTCGGTGTTCAGGCGGGAGACCAGCGCGCCGGTCTGGGCGCGCATGAAGAACGCCACCGGCATCCGCTGGACGTGGTCGAACACCTCGGTGCGCAGGTCGTAGATCAGTCCCTCGCCGATCCTCGCCGAGTACCAGCGCTGGACCAGGCCGAGCGCGGCGTCGACCATGGCGAGGCCGGCGATGGCCACGGCCAGCCAGACGACCACATCGACCCGTCCGGGCCGGATGCCCTCGTCGAAGATCGCCTTCATCAGCAGCGGGTTGGCCACCACGACCACCGCCGCCAGCACCACCAGGGCGAGGAACGCGATGATCTGCCCGCCGTAGGGGCGCGCGTATCCGGCGATGCGCCGGACGGTGCCGGGGCTCAGCCGCTCCTTGATCACCGATTCGTCCCGGCGCATGGACCGCATCACCGACGGCCCCATCCCGGAACCCATCATCGTCATCCGGCCCCGTCCTTCCCGGCGCGCGCGGCCGGGGAGAACCCTCTCCGGGATCCGGCCCCGCCGAAATCGCGCCTGCTTCCTGTCGGCAGAGCGCCAGAAAGCGTACGGTGATTCCCGTACCGGGCGGAACGGTCGCTCGATCAGCTCCGGGCGAACAACTCCCGCACCCGGGCCGTCTGCTCACGGCGCTCGGCCGCGCACTGCTCGGCGAGGGTGCGTCCGGCGGCGCCCGCCAGCAGGCGCTTGGTCGCCGTGGCCGCGCCGCGGTCGGTGGCCAGCAGGGCGGCGGCGAGATCCGCCACCGTCTGTTCGAGTTCGCCTGACGGGACCACCAGCTCGGCCAGCCCCAGCGCGTGCGCCTCATCGGCCCCAACGGTCCGGGCGGTAAGGCAGATCTCCAGCGCACGCGGCAGGCCCACCAGGTCCACCAGCGGCTTGGTGCCCGTCAGGTCGGGCACCAGCCCGAGCGCGGGCTCCTTCATGCAGAGCTTGGCGTCATCGGCCAGGATGCGCAGATCACAGGCCAGCGCGAGCTGGAAGCCCGCACCGATGGCGTGGCCCCGCACCGCCGCGACCGAGACGATCTCGGGACGGCGCAGCCACAGGAACCCCTCCTGGGCCTGGGCGATCCGGCGATCGAACGCCTCGTCGCCGAGACCCGCCTGCGATGCCAGCGATCCTTGTCCTGGTACCCCCTCGGGGCTGAACATCCGCAGGTCGATGCCCGCCGAGAAGGACGGCCCCTCACCACGGATCACGACGACGCGGACCTGCTCGGGCAGGTCGGCGCCGATCCTGGCCAGTGCCGTCCAGGTCGCGAACGTCTGCGCGTTGCGCTTTTCCGGCCGGTCCAGGGTTATTGTCGCGATCTTGCCGTCCACCTCGAAACGCAGCCCGGCCTCGGCGAACCCATCCGCCTCGACCGTCACCACGCTCCCCCCAACTTCCGCTTCCCCATCGCTCGCTCCGCCCGTCGGCCGACCCGTCGTGCCCGAGCCTATCCCCGCCTCCAGAACGAGGTTCTACCGAACCCGTTCGAGGCCCCTGCCCGGCCCGGGTCGCGACGGCTCCCGGCTGGCGGTTGAGCGGCTGCGGTCGCGTGCTCCGAGGCGGTCGCTAGCGCTTCGACTTGCCCCGGGTGGCTCCCCCGCGACCCCTGAGAGTCACGCCGGACTCGCTGAGGATGCGGTGGATGAACCCGTATGACCGCCCGGTGGAAGCGGCCAGCGCGCGGATGCTCTCACCCGCGGCGTAGCGCTTCTTGAGATCGGCGGCCAGTTTTTCGCGGTCGGCCCCGGTGACCCGGGTGCCTTTCTTCAGAGTCTCGGCCACGAGTACCTCCTGTAGTGCCAGACTTCCGCAGCGTTACTCACGCCATGATCAGTCATTTCTGCTCGATCGGCTACCTACTCCACGGGAAAAGATCCGTACCCGCTCAAATTAAGATCAGGCAAGTGCCACAAGATCGGAAAATTCATCACTCCAAGCGTCTTCCACTCCGTCAGGCAACAAGATCACCCTATCCGGTTGTAGCGCCTCAACAGCGCCTTCATCATGCGTAACGAGCACGATCGCCCCAGAATAGGACCTAAGCGCCGATAGCACCTGCTCGCGACTGTCCGGATCGAGGTTGTTGGTGGGTTCGTCGAGGAGCAGGACGTTGGCACCCGACAGCACCAGCGTGGCCAGGGCCAGCCGGGTCTTCTCGCCGCCTGACAGGACACCGGCGGGCTTGTCCACGTCGTCGCCGGTGAAGAGGAAGGAGCCCAGGGTCTTGCGCAGCTCGACGTCGGCGACGTCGGGACCGGCCGAGCGCATGTTCTCCAGCACCGTGCGGTCGGCGTCGAGAGTCTCGTGCTCCTGGGCGTAGTAGCCGAGTTTCAGCCCGTGGCCGGGCCGCAGTTCGCCCGTGTCGGGCTTCTCCAGACCGCCGAACAGCCGCAGCAGCGTGGTCTTCCCGGCGCCGTTGAGGCCGAGCACGACCACCCGTGTACCGCGGTCGACGGCGGCGTCCACGTCGGTGAACACCTCCAGCGAGCCGTAGGACTTGGACAGGCCGACGGCGGAGAGCGGGGTGCGCCCGCAGGGCAGCGGCGTGGGAAAGCGCAGCTTGGCCACCTTGTCGGCCTTGCGCTCCTCCGACACCCCGGCCAGCAGCCGCCTGGCGCGGCGCTCCATGTCCTGTGCCGCCTTGGCCTTGGTGGCCTTGGCGCGCATCCGGTCGGCCTGCGAGAGCAGGGCGCTCGCCTGCTTCTCGGCGTTGGCCCGCTCACGCTTGCGGCGCCGCTCGTCGGTCTCACGCTGGGCCAGATAGGCTTTCCAGCCGACGTTGTAGGTATCGATCACACAACGATTGGCGTCGAGGTGCAGTACCCGGTTTACCGTCGCTTCAAGAAGACCGACGTCATGGCTGATGATGATCAAGCCGCCGTGATGTGAGCGCAAAAAATCACGAAGCCACCCGATCGAGTCTGCGTCGAGATGGTTTGTCGGCTCGTCAAGTAGGAGAGTCTCCGCTCCGGAGAACAGGATCCTGGCCAGTTCGACCCGGCGCCGCTGACCGCCGGACAGCGTGCTCAGCGGCTGCCCGAGCACGCGGTCGGCCAGGCCGAGACTCGACGCGATGGACGCGGCCTCCGCCTCGGCGGCGTAACCGCCCAGCACGTGCAGCCGGTCCTCCAGCCGCCCGTAGGCGCGCACGGCGCGGTCGCGGACGCGCTGGTCGCCGTCGGCCATCCCCTGCTCGGCCGCGCGCAGGTCGCGCAGCACCTCGTCGAGGCCGCGCGCGGACAGGATGCGGTCGCGGGCGAGCACGGTGAGGTCGCCGGTGCGCGGGTCCTGCGGCAGATAGCCGACGTTGCCGGTGCGCGAGACGGTGCCGGCCGCGGGCAGCGCCTCGCCCGCGAGGACCTTGGTCAGGGTGGTCTTGCCCGCGCCGTTGCGGCCGACGAGGCCGATCTTGTCTCCCGGGTTCACCCGGAAGCTCGCGCCGTCGACGAGAAGCCGGGCGCCCGCGCGCAGTTCGACGTCAGTAGAAATGATCATGATAGGGGAACACTCCCAGGCCGGGGATGGATGGGTGGACGGCGGCGGAGGCGGCCGTCAATCGGGAGTGCACATACGATCAGTGTACGGGTGGTCAGGCGTGTCCCTGGGCGTCAGCGCCACCGGGCGCCGGGCCGGCGTCCACCACCCTGATGCGCACGGCACGGAAGGTGCGCGGCGTGTCGCGCAGCACGGCCAGTCGCGGGTCCGGCACCGTCAGGAACGGCTCGGCCTCGCGCGCGAAGGCCGCGGCCAGCCTGCGGTCGCCCCGCAACGCGTCCACGGCCCGCCGGTCGCCGCCGAAGAACACCGCCTCCAGCCGGTCCATGTAGGGCCCCAGTACCCGCGCCGCCACCTCGGCGGCGGCGTCCCTGGCCTGCCCCGCCTGCTGCTCCCTGCGCCGCGCGAACCGCTGCTGCGACCACCCGCCCGCCGCACTCCGCCCCTGCACCAACCGCGCCCCCACCTTCGACGCCACCAACTCCGCCCCCCGAAACACCCCGGCCGCATACCCACCCCGCCGCACCAACACCACCCCAACCCACCTCTCCCGCCCAACATGCGCCACCACCCCCGCCACCACCTGCCCCTCAGAGCCGATGGAAGGCACCCCCACCTGGCCCGTCGCCGAGACCTCCGCCGAACGGCCCCCGGAACCGCCAGGTGACACATCCACCAGACGGTCCGGGGCAGCCTCCGAAGGCCCCCCGGCCGACCGGTCCCCAGGAACGCCGGGGAGCGCCTCCGTCAGGGGGACCTCGGGCGGGTTCTCCGCTGGAGGGGCGGCGGAGGGTTCTTGGGGTACGGGTGGGAAAGGGAGGTGGAGTTCGGCGAGGGTGCCGTCGGGGGCGGTCAGGGAGATGGTGGCTTCGTCGGCGTGGATGGTGGGGGGGCCGCCGTGGCGGGTGGCGAAGCCGGCGATCCAGGTTTCGAGGCGTTCGGGGGGGACCGAGACCCAGCGGCCACCTCCGCTCGCGGGGCGTCGGGGGGCCTGGCTTCCTTCGGGCTGTCGCCGTGCGCTCACGCGGCGAGGTTATCCTCCCCCGGTCGCGCCGGGGCCGCGCGCCCCGTCTTCACGCAGGCCGAGAGGGCATGGGTCAACTATAATAACATTTTGTCAGCGCTTTAAGTCAATGCCGCTGCAAAGGCCACAACACATGGCGAAATATCGGTGAACTTCGCCCCTACCTGCTTCAAGTCACCTGTCGTGGTGCCGCATCATCAATACGTGTCGCGCAGCACCCCACTCCTGCCCCCCGCCGACGCGGCGGGGGCTCGCGCGATCGTGAATCCGGTCGTCGACCTCGACACGGGAGGCGTGATCGCCCTCCACGCGATCGGCGACGGCCGGATCACGACCGATCACGGTCCCGTCCACGGCGGCGGGCGCCACGACGCGGACGACCTGCCGTACGGCATGGCCGACCTCCTGTCCGCGACGCTGCGGGCCGCGCTCGACGCGGCGCGCACCGAGACCCGGCTGCCGCTCGTGCTCGGCCTGCCCGCGCACATGGTCATCGCCGGATCCGGCGGGCTCGCGCCGCTGCACGAGGCGATGCGCCAGTCCGGCCGGCGTCCGCGCGAGGTCATCCTCACCGTCGAGGGCGAGATACCGCCCGAACACCGAAGAGCGCTGCTCATCGGCCTCGACGGCCTGCGGACCATCGGCCACCTGATCGCCCTCGGCGGCCTGGGCACCGGCCACACCCCGCTGGACCTGCTCGCCGACGCCCGGCCGTACCTGCTGGTGCTGTCGCCCGACCTGGTCGCCCAGGCGCCGCGAGATCCCGGGCGGGCGGCCGTGGGCGAGGCCCTGGCGTCGCTGGCGCGCGGCATCGGCGCGCACGTCCTGGCGCCGGGCGTGCAGGAGGAGGAGCAGCTCGCCCGCGTCCGCGGGTGGGGCGTGCGGCTCGCCGAGGGGCCGCTGCTCAAGCCCGGCCCCACCGGGCGGGTGTGCGTGCCGCTGCCCGTCATCGCCGAGGACGCCACCGCCATCGACCTGGGGCCGCGCGCGCAGGAGCTGCTCCTGCCCGCCGTCACGCTCCCCGCCGAGGCCACCACCGAGGAGGCCGCGGAGGTCTTCCGCGGGGAGCCGTCCATCTCCAGCGTGATCATCGTGGACGAGTACCAGCGCCCGCGCGGCAGCCTGGACCGCAGCCGTTTCATGCTGGCCATCGCCGGCCGGTACGGCTACGCGCTGCACGGCAACAAGCCCGTGCTGCGCCTGGCCGACCCGCCGAGGACCGTGCCGAAGACGACCCCCGCCATCGCCGCGATGCAGGTCGCCGGGCGCGGCGGGGAACGCGTCTACGACGACTTGGTGGTCACCGACGAGGTGGGCAGGTGCATGGGCATCCTGCGCGTCGGCGACCTCATCCGGCAGACCGCCCTGATGAAGTAGCGCCGCCCCCGCCGGTCAGGCCCGGCTGGGGGTGACCCTGCGCCACAGCTCGTTGAAGGAGATCGTGTCGAAGAACGCGGTGCCGGACACGACCTCACCGCGCCGCAGCGTCATGATCCACGCGTAGCTGTTGCTGTACTTGTAGCCGTCGTTGGCCACGCCGCCCCCGTGCCAGTGCACCACCATCGTCCGCCCGTGGCAGTAGATCTCCTCGATCCTGGTGGGACGGAACGGCTCCGGCGAGCTGTCGAACCGCGCGCCGAAGGGCCCCATCACCTTGTCGAGCAGTTCCTTCTTGTCGTTGTAGGTCCCCGACACCAGCGAGCGGCCCTCGATACGCCACACGATGCCGGGCGCGAACACCTCGGTTATGGAGCCGGTCCCCTCCGCCCACGCCTCGAACGCCCGGGTGATCACCTTCCGGTCCGCGTCGGAGCAGCCCGGGCCCCGCGCGGCGCTCTCCCTGTTCGCTGTGCTCTTCGTGGCCGCCGCGGCCGGGGACGTGGCGACGGCCAGTGCCGACGCCATGACGAACGCTCCGAGTGCGCCGCCGACGATCCTGTTGATTTCCATCTTCCGCCCTTGCTCTCATCCGCTGACCCCCGCTATGTCCCCAGCGTGCGGAAACGGTTACCCCGGGCGATGTGCCGGAAAGAGCTAAGAACGGATAGAAGTGGCTGGATCAGAGGCGGCAGGCGTAGATATCGGTGATGAAGATGGCCCGCGCCCCGATCTCCCAGAGCTGGTCCATGACCTGCTGGTGCCCCCGGCGGCGGACCATGGCCCGGACGGCCACCCAGCCCTCGCGGTGCAGCGGGGAGACGGTGGGGCCCTCGATGCCGGGGGTGATCTCGATGGCCCGGTCGATCTGCTCGGCGCGGATGTCGTAGTCGATCATCACGAAGTCGCGGGCGACCAGAACGCCCTGCAGACGCCGGACGAGCTGGTCGAGGCCCGCCGTCCTGGCCGAGCCCGCCCGCTCGATCAGGACCGCCTCCGAGCGCATGATGGGGTCGCCGAAGACGTCGAGGCCCACGTTGCGCAGTGTGGTGCCGGTCTCCACGACGTCGGCGATGGCGTCGGCCACGCCCAGCCTGATCGCGGTCTCCACCGCGCCGTCGAGTTTGATGACGCGGGCCTCGACGCCGACGTCGGCGAGGTGCTTCTCCAGCAGCCCGGAGTAGGAGGTGGCCACCCGCCGTCCGCTGAGGTCGTGGACGTTGGTGAAGTCGCCTGAGCGGGCGGCGAAGCGGAAGGTGGAGCCACCGAAGCCCAGCGGCAGGACCTCGCCTGCGGGCGCCCCGGAGTCGAAGAGCATGTCGCGGCCGGTGATGCCGCCGTCGAGGGTGCCCTCACCTACATAGACGGCGATGTCGCGGGGGCGCAGGAAGAACAGCTCGCAGTCGTTGTCGGGATCGACCACGACGAGTTCCTTGGCCTCCTTGCGGATGCGATATCCGGCCTGCTTCAAGAGGGTCTGGGCGGATTCTGCGAGCGCGCCCTTGTTCGGTACGGCGAGACGGAGCATGACGAGATCCTCACACGGAGTCGGAGTCTGCGGGGAGCGAGGCCGGGGCGGAGCCGCCCGGGAGGGCGGACGCCCTACAGATGCTTGTAGACCTGCTCCAGCCCGATGCCCCGGGCCAGCATGAGGACCTGCACGTGATAGAGGAGTTGGGAGATCTCCTCGGCCGCGCGGTCGTCCGACTCGTGCTCGGCCGCCATCCAGCTCTCGGCGGCTTCCTCCACGACCTTCTTGCCGATGGCATGGACGCCGGCGTCCAGCGCGGCGACCGTGCCCGAGCCCGCCGGGCGGGTGCGCGCCTTCTCGGACAGCTCGGCGAACAGCTCATCGAAGGTCTTCATGATCTCTCTCGGCGATCGGTGACGTGTGTCTTCAGCCTAACGGTGCCCGTGCGGGAGACGTACGACGCCCGGCCACCCCGCACGTCGCGGGGTGGCCGGGCGGGAACGTCAGCGTCCGTGGCGGTTGCCCTGGGAGCCGAAGGAACGGCGGTCCTGGCGGTAGCCGCCACCGTCGCGGGAGTCGCCGCGAGACGGCGCGTAACCGCCGCGCGAGGCGCCGCCCCGGTAGCCCTCACGGTGCCCCTCGCGGGCGTCGCGCCCGCCGCGCGGGCCGGTGCCGCCGCCGTGGCGCTCCTGACGGTCGCCGTAACGCGGCCGGTCACCCTCGCGGTACGGCCGGGCACCCCCGCCGTTGCCGCGACCGTCGCGCGACTCGCCGAAGGTGGACGCCGGGCGGCTCTCGGGCCGCTCGGCGCGGTCACGCGGGCCCTGCCGGTCGCCGTAACGCGGCCGGTCGTCACCGCCGCCGCCGTGGGGACGGCGGTCGCGGTCACGGAAACGGCGCGGACGGCGGCCCCGGTCGTCGCCCTCACGGCGCTTGCGCATGCTGTTCAGCGGAGCGGGCTCCCACACCGGGATCTCCTCCCCGCTCGGCGGCTGCGCACCGGCGACCTCGGCCACCCTCGGGTGACCGGGGGTCGCCTTCAGGCGGAACGGCCGGATGCCCGCCTGGCGGGTCATGGAGTCCGTGGAGCGCCGCTCGTTGGGCAGCACCAGGGTCATCACGGTGCCGCGCTCGCCGGCGCGCGCCGTACGGCCGCCCCGGTGCAGGTAGCTCTTCGGGTCCTGCGGCGGGTCGACGTGCAGGACCAGGCTCACGTCGTCGACGTGGATGCCTCGGGCCGCGACGTCGGTGCAGACCAGCAGGTCGATCGTGCCCTCGCGGAACTCGGCCAGGATGCGGGTGCGCTGGTTCTGGCGCTTGCCGCCGTGCAGGCCGCCGGCCTGCACGCCGACCCGGGCGAGCTGCTTGACCAGACGGTCGACGCCGTGCTGGGTGCGGACGAACATGATGGTCTTGCCGTCGCGGTTGGCGATCTCGGCCGTGATCGGGAACTTGTCGTCCCGGCTGACCTGGAGCACGTGGTGCTCCATGGTGTCGACCGGAGAGGTCTCCGACGCGATCGCGTGGGTCACCGGGTCGGTGAGGAACCGGCGCACCAGCTTGTCGACGTCACGGTCGAGGGTGGCGGAGAACAGCAGCCGCTGCCCGTCGGCGGGGGTCTGCTCCAGCAGTGCGGTGACGGCGGGGAAGAACCCCAGGTCGCACATGTGGTCGGCCTCGTCGAGGACGGTGACCCGGACGTCGTCCAGGGCGCACTCGCCCTGCTCGATCAGGTCGGTGAGGCGCCCGGGAGTGGCGACGACGACCTCGACGCCGCGCCGCAGCGCCTCGATCTGCCGGCCCATCGACATGCCGCCGACCACCGTGCGCATGCGCAGGGAGAGGCCGCGGCCGAGCGGTTCGAGCGCGTCGTGGACCTGCAGGGCGAGTTCTCGGGTGGGCACCAGGATGACGGCCAGGGGGTGCCCCGGCCGGGCACGCTCACCGGCGATCCTGGCCATGGCGGGCAGGCCGAAGGCCAGCGTCTTGCCCGACCCGGTCTGACCCCGGCCGAGCACGTCGCTGCCGGACAGGATGTCCGGGATGGTGGCCCGCTGGATCGGGAAGGGGGAGGTGATGCCCTGCCTGGCGAGCGCCGTCACCAGCGGCCTGGGCAGGCCGAGGACGGTGAACTCCGACGGCGCCTGGGCGTCCGTGGCCTCGGTGGCCTCGGACGTGGCGGTGTCGTTCTCGGGCAGGACGGCGTCAAGCATGGTCACGAAGATTCGTGCCTTTCGATAGAAGGACGCGGCACGTCACTTCTGCGAAAGGACGAGCCTGTGAACGCGCGGCATCGGGCCGCGCCCACTCAGGCGCCCGTTTTCATGACGACGGGCGCCGTGCGGTGCGTTTGCCGGGGGCGGCATGGTGCTCCGCACGAGGGCGGTTCGTACTAGTCTACCGCCCTGATCAACTCGCGATCACACATGCCCGGCGTTCGCAGTGCCGGTCTCGCGGTTGCGTGAAATCCCCGTTGCCGCCCGAGGGCGGCACGATGGATCAACACTCCGGGATGCGACTTTCTTCCCGGAGCCCGCGGACATTCTTTCAGACGTTCGCTCAGACGTTGAATCCGAGCATCCGAAGCTGCTCGCGGCCCTCGTCGGTGATCTTGTCGGGGCCCCACGGCGGCATCCACACCCAGTTGATCTTAACGTCGGAGGCCAGGCCCTCCAAGGCGGAGTGCGCCTGGTCCTCGATCACGTCGGTCAGCGGGCAGGCCGCGCTGGTCAGCGTCATGTCGATGGTGGCCACCGGCGCGCCGCCGTCGGGGGCGGGGTCGAGGTTGAGGCCGTAGACCAGGCCGAGGTCGACCACGTTGATGCCGAGCTCGGGGTCGACGACGTCCTTCAACGCCTCCATGACCTCTTCGATGGTCGCCTCGTCCTGGACCGCGGTGGTCGGGGTCTCGACCGGCTTGCTCATGTCGTGCTCCTCACCAATGCGTCCTTGTAGGCCATCCAGGCCAGCAGCGCGCACTTCACCCGCGCGGGGAACTTCGCCACGCCGGCGAAGGCGACGGCGTCACCGAGGACGTCCTCGTCCGGCTCCACCTTGCCCCGCCCCTGCATGAGGCGGGTGAACTCGTCCACCACGGTGAGCGTCTCGCCCGCCGTGGAACCGCTCGCCAGCTCGTACAGCACCGAGGCCGCGGCCTGGCTGATCGAACATCCCTGGCCGTCGTAGGAGACGTCCTCGACCTTCCCGCCGTCGCCGAGCTTCACCCGCATGGTGATCTCGTCGCCGCAGGTCGGGTTGACGTGGTGGACCTCCGCGTCGAACGGCTCACGCAGCCCCCGCCCCTGCGGGTGCTTGTAATGCTCCAGGATCAGCTCCTGGTACATGGACTCGGCGATCATCAGGCGAACACCTTCTGGACGTGGTGGAGGCCGCGCACCAGGGCGTCGATCTCGCTGGTGGTGTTGTACAGGTAGAACGACGCCCGGGTCGTGGCCGGTATTCCGAACCGCAGATGGAGCGGACGGGCACAATGGTGACCTACCCGGACCGCGACTCCGAAAGCATCGTCGAGAATCTGCCCGACGTCATGGGGATGGATCCCCTCCAGCGTGAACGAGACCGTGCCGCCCCGATCCTCCAGCGAGACCGGGCCGATCACCTTCAGACCGGGGAGCTCGCCGAGGGCCCCCAGCGCATAGCCGGTCAGCTCGCGCTCGTGCGCCTCGATGGCGGCCATCCCGGTGGCGGTGAGGTAGTCGGCGGCGGCGCCGAGGCCGATGGCCTCGACGATCGGCGGGGTGCCGGCCTCGAACTTGTGCGGCGCGGGCGCGTAGGTCGAGTGGTCCATCCAGACCGCCTCGATCATCTCGCCCCCGCCCAGGAACGGCGGCATCGCGTCGAGCAGCTCGCCCCGGCCCCACAGCACGCCGATGCCGGAGGGACCGACCATCTTGTGGCCGGTGAAGGCGACGAAGTCCGCGCCCAACGCGGCGAAGTCGGCCGGGTGGTGCGGGACCGACTGGGAGGCGTCGAGCATGAGCAGCGCCCCGGCCTGACGCGCTCGGGCGAGCACCGTCGCCACCGGGTTGACCGTGCCGAGCACGTTGGACTGGTGGGCGATCGACACGATCTTCGTGCGCTCACCGATCAGGTCGTCGATGCCCGAGAGGTCGAGGCGGCCTTCGTCGGTGACCGGGAACCAGCGCAGCGTGGCGCCGGTGCGCCGGGCGAGCAACTGCCACGGCACGATGTTGGAGTGGTGCTCCATCTCGGAGATGACGATCTCGTCGCCCGGGCCCATGCGGAACCGGGGGTCGTCGCCCGCCGGGTTGCCGAAGGCGTAGGCCACCAGGTTGATCGCCTCGGAGGCGTTCTTGGTGAAGACGATCTCATCCCGCGACGGGGCCCCCACGAAGGCGGCGATCTTGTCGCGGGACGCCTCGTAGGCCTCGGTGGACTCCGCGCCGAGCGCGTGCATCGCCCTGCCCACGTTGCTGTAGTGCATCGCGAGGTGGTCGCGCATGGTCTCGATGACCTGCAGCGGCTTCTGCGAGGAGTTGCCCGAGTCGAGGTAGACCAGCGGGCGTCCGCCGGGCAGCTCGCGGGAGAGGACCGGGAAGTCCTTCCGGATCCTCTCCACGTCGAGACGCGCGCCTGTCACAGCGGTCACGCCGACGCCTTCGCGAAACGCTCGTACCCTTCGGCCTCAAGCCGGTCGGCCAGCTCGGGGCCGCCTTCCTCGACGATCCTGCCGCCGGCGAAGACGTGCACGAAGTCGGGCTTCACGTAGCGCAGGATGCGGGTGTAGTGCGTGATCAGCAGCACGCCGGTCTCGCCCTGCTCGCGGAAGCGGTTGACGCCCTCGGAGACCACGCGCAGCGCGTCGACGTCGAGGCCGGAGTCGGTCTCGTCGAGCACCGCGATCTTCGGCTTGAGGAGTTCGAGCTGCAGGATCTCGTGACGCTTCTTCTCGCCGCCGGAGAACCCCTCGTTCAGGTTGCGCTGGGCGAACGCGGCGTCGATGGCCAGGCCGTCCATGCCGGCCCGCAGCTCCTTGGTGAACTCGCGGAGCTTGGGGGCCTCGCCGCGCACGGCCGTGACGGCGCTGCGCAGGAAGTTGGACACCGAGACGCCCGGCACCTCGACCGGGTACTGCATGGCCAGGAACAGCCCGGCCCTGGCGCGCTCGTCCACGGACATGGACAGCACGTCCTCGCCGTCGAGCAGCACCTCACCGCCGGTGATGGTGTACTTCGGGTGACCCGCCACGGCGTAGGCCAGCGTGGACTTGCCCGAGCCGTTGGGCCCCATGATGGCGTGGGTCTCGCCCGCCGACACGGTGAGGTTGACGCCCTTCAGGATCTCCTTGTCTTCGACGGCGACGCGGAGGTCTCGGATCTGCAGCGTGGACACGGTTATGACTCCTTCGAGAGCGAGACGAGAACGTCGTCGCCGTCGAGCTGAACTCGGTAGACGGGAACGGGCTTGGTGGCGGGCGGCCCGGTGGGCTTGCCGGAGCGGACGTCGAAACAGGAGCCGTGCAGCCAGCACTCCAGGGTGCCGTCGTAGACGTCGCCCTCGCTCAGTTTCACCTCGGCGTGCGAGCAGACGTCGTGCAGGGCGAACACCTCGTCGCCGCTGCGCACCAGCGCGACCGGGGTGCCCTCCACCTCGATCCCGATGACGCCGCCGTCCGGGATGTCGCCGACCTGGCAGACCTTCTCGAAGCTCACTTCTCCAGCTCCGCTTCCACGGCGCGGGCCACGCGGTCCCGGATCTCCTCGACCTCGATCCGCTCGATGAGCTGGCCGAAGAAGCCCCGGATGACCAGGCGCCTGGCCTCGTCGAAGGGGATTCCCCTGGCCTGGAGGTAGAAGAGGTGCTCGTCGTCGAGGCGGCCGGAGGCCGAGGCGTGGCCCGCGCCCGCCACCTCGCCGGTGAGGATCTCCAGATTGGGCACCGAGTCGGCACGCGCGCCGTCGGTCAGGATCAGGTTGCGGTTGTACTCGTAGGTGTCGGTGCCCTCGGCCTCGACCCTGATGATCACGTCGCCGATCCACACCGCGTGCGCCGAGTCGCCCTGCAGCGCGCCCTTGTAGAGGACGTTGCTGCGGCAGTTGGGCACGCTATGGTCGACGAGCAGCCGGTGCTCCAGGTGCTGGCCCTGGTCGGCGAAGTACAGCCCGGTCAGGTCGGCGTCGCCGCCGGGGCCGGTGTAGGACACGCTCGGCGACAGGCGCACGAGGTCGCCGCCGAGGGTCACCACGAAGCTGCGGAAGGTGGCGTCGCGGCCCAGCTCGGCGTGGTGATGGGAGACGTGGACCGCGTCGTCGTCCCAGTCCTGGAGGCTGACGACCCTGAGCGTGGCGCCGTCGCCGACCGCGAACTCGACGTTGTCGGCGTAGACCGCGCTGCCCCGGTGGTCGAGGACCAGCACGGCCTCGGCCAGCGGCTCGACCTTGACGAGCACGTGGCCGTAGGCGGCGCCGCCGCCCTGGCCGCGCAGCGTGAGCACGGTCGGCCTGGACGCCACGGCCTGCGCGGGAACGGTGACCACGGTGGCCTTCTCGAACGCCGCGTACGCCTGGGCGCTCACCCGGTCGCGCGGCACGTAGACCTGCCCGAGCCTGGCGTCGTCGCGCCCCACCGTCTCGACGGTGACCTCCGGCGCGGCCTCCACCTCGACCACCACGTGGCCGGAGGCGGACGCCTTGCCGTCGTGCAGGCCGGCCAGCCGGGAGAGCGGCGTGAACCGCCACTCCTCCTCGCGGCCCGTCGGGACCTCGAAGTCGGCCAGGTCGTACGACGCCTTCTCGTTCAGCGTCGAGAGAGGCTTGGTGCTGAGCCCCATGGTCAGCCCACCGCTCCTTCCATCTGCAGCTCGATCAGCCGGTTGAGTTCGAGGGCGTACTCCATCGGCAGCTCGCGCGCGATGGGCTCGACGAACCCGCGCACGATCATGGCCATCGCCTCGTCCTCGTTCAGTCCCCGGCTCATCAGGTAGAAGAGCTGGTCCTCCGACACCTTGGAGACCGTGGCCTCGTGGCCCATGGAGACGTCGTCCTCGCGGACGTCGACGTAGGGGTAGGTGTCGGACCGGCTGATCTGGTCGACCAGCAGCGCGTCGCACTTGACCGTGGAGGCGCTGCCCGCCGCGCCCTCCTCGACCTGGACCAGGCCGCGATAGGAGGTACGGCCGCCGCCGCGCGCCACCGACTTCGACACGATGGTCGAGGAGGTCTTGGGCGCGAGGTGGACCATCTTGGCCCCGGCGTCCTGGTGCTGGCCCTCACCCGCGAAGGCGACGGACAGGGTCTCGCCCTTGGCGTGCTCGCCCATCAGGTAGACCGCGGGGTACTTCATGGTGACCTTGGAGCCGATGTTGCCGTCGATCCACTCCATGGTGGCGCCCTCGTAGGCGACGGCGCGCTTGGTCACCAGGTTGTAGACGTTGTTCGACCAGTTCTGGATGGTCGTGTAACGGCAGCGGGCGCCCTTCTTCACGATGATCTCCACGACCGCGGAGTGCAGCGAGTCGCTGGAGTAGATGGGCGCGGTACAGCCCTCGACGTAGTGAACGTAGGAGTTCTCGTCCACGATGATCAGGGTCCGCTCGAACTGGCCCATGTTCTCGGTGTTGATCCGGAAGTAGGCCTGCAGCGGGATCTCGACCTCGACGTTCGGCGGCACGTAGATGAAGGAGCCGCCGGACCACACCGAGGAGTTCAGCGCGGCGAACTTGTTGTCGCCGACCGGGATGACCGAGCCGAAGTACTCCTTGAACAGCTCGGGGTGCTCGCGCAGGCCGGTGTCGGTGTCGAGGAAGATCACGCCCTTCTCCTCAAGGTCCTCACGGATCTTGTGGTAGACGACCTCGGACTCGTACTGCGCGGCGACGCCCGCGATCAGGCGCTGCTTCTCGGCCTCGGGGATGCCGAGCCGGTCGTATGTGGACTTGATGTCCGCGGGCAGGTCGTCCCAGGAAGCGGCCTGCTTCTCGGTGGACCTGACGAAGTATTTGATGTTGTCGAAGTCGATGCCGGACAGGTCGGAGCCCCAGGTCGGCATCGGCTTCCTGTTGAAGAGACGCAGGCCCTTCAGGCGAAGGTCCAGCATCCACTCCGGCTCGTTCTTGAGCGCGGAGATGTCGCGGACGACCTCTTCGGACAGCCCGCGACGGGCCGAGGCCCCCGCGGTGTCGGGGTCGGCCCAGCCGAACTTGTAGTTTCCGAGGCCTTCCAGCTCCGGGCGGTCGGTGACAGTCACCTTCCGGTCTCCTTGCTCTTGTTCCTGTTCATGGCTTCGCTCAACTGCGGTGGGCTCACATGGGTGGTGCACACGCCGTCGCCGTGGGCGATCGTCGCGAGTCGCTGCACCGGTGTGCCCAGCAGCTCCGCGAACGCCTCCGTCTCGGCCTCGCAGAGCTGGGGAAACGCCGCCGCCACGTGGGCGACGGGACAGTGGTGCTGGCAGAGCTGCTCGCCGCCGACGCTGGCCCGGCTCGCCGAGGCGGCGTAGCCCTCGGCCGACAGCGCCTCGGCCAGCACGCGGACCCGCTGCTCGGCGGCCACCTCGCGCATGGCCGGGGCCAGCCGCTCGATCAGCGCGGACATCTGCGACCTGGCGAAGTCGCCCACGGCTTCGTCGCCGAGGCTCTCGGCCAGGAACCGCAGCGCACTGCCCGCGAGGTCGTCATAGGCGTGCTCGAAGGCGCTGCGCCCGGCGTCGGTGATGGCGAACATCCGCGCCGGACGGCCGCGGCCGCGCTGCAGGTGACCGCGCGCCGTGCGGGGCTCTATCATCCCGTCGGCGAGCAGCGCGTCCAGGTGGCGGCGCACCGCGGCGGGGGTCAACCCCAGGCGCTCACCGAGCGCCGCCGCCGCGATCGGCCCGTGCTCCAGGATGAGCCGGGCGACGCGCGCACGCGTGCTGCGCTCCGCACCCGCCTCCACCTGCTTCATCCTGACCTGCCTCATGACTCGCGCACCGTCTTTCGCTATTTCACAACATCAGTGTGACGTATTTCCTTCCCACCGCACAAACGGTTGCCCGGGATACGTGGAATGGAATAGCTCACGCAGGCAAGGCTTACCTAACCAGGGAAAACGTCACAGCCATCCCACGAGCACCTTTGGTGTCATGAGAAGCGGTGAATCGCCTGGTTTGTCCATCGGGCTGGCCGCCTGTGACGCCCCGTCACGGAAAGTATGCCGGTCCTCGCCGCGGACCGGCGTCCCAGGTCGCGAAAGCGACCCCGACACGGCGTGTGCCGGGGGACGGGGCGCGGCGGAGGTTCCTTACACTCGTCCGCATGGACTCCCCTGCTGTCGAGGTCGTCGAGCTGGTCAAGCGCTACGGCCGCACGACCGCCGTCGACGGCCTCAGCCTGACCGCCCGGCGGGGCGCGGTCACGGCCGTGCTCGGCCCGAACGGCGCGGGCAAGACCTCCACGGTCGAGATCTGCGAGGGCTTCCGCGACGCCGACGGCGGCACGGTGCGGGTGCTGGGGCTTCCCCCTGCACGGCGGGAACTGCGGGCGAGAGTCGGCGTGATGCTCCAGGCGGGCGGGGTCCCGCCCGCCGTACGGGCCGGGGAGTGGCTGCGCCTGGTGAGCCGGTTCCACGCCCACCCGCTCCCGCCCGAGGCGCTGCTCACCCGGCTGGGGCTGGCCGAGCACGCCCGCACGCCGTACCGGCGGCTGTCGGGGGGCCAGCAGCAGCGGCTGTCGCTGGCGGCGGCCGTCATCGGGCGCCCCGAGCTGGTCTTCCTGGACGAGCCGACCGCGGGCCTCGACCCGCAGGCCAGGCACGCCTGCTGGGACCTCGTGCGCGAGCTGCGGGCCGCCGGGGTGTCGGTGGTGCTCACCACCCACCACATGGACGAGGCCGAGCGCCTGGCCGACCACGTCGTGATCATCGATCACGGCCGGGCCGTGGCGGGCGGCACGCCCGCGTCGCTGACCGGCGCCGAGCGCCAGCTCCGCTTCCGCGCCCGTCCCGGGCTCGACCTCGACGAGCTGCTGGCCGCGCTGCCCGGCGGGAGCGCCGCCAAGGAGTCCCCCGCGGGCCACTACATCATCGAGGGCCAGGTCGGGCCCGAACTGCTGGGCACCGTCACGGCCTGGTGCGCCGCCGAGGGCGTCACCACCGACGACCTCAGCATCGAGCGGCGCACCCTGGAAGACGTATTCCTCGAACTGACCGGCAGGGAGCTGCGGTGACCACGCTCGACCTCACCCCCGCGCCGGGCGCGGCCCCGTTCCCGCGGATGGTCGCCGCCCAGGCCGCCGCGGAGGTCCGCGCCACGCTGCGCAACGGCGAACAGCTCCTGCTCACGCTGATCATCCCGGTCCTGGTGCTGGCCGGGTTCTCGGTCACCCCGGTGCTCGACCTCCCCACGGCGCGCAGGGTCGACTTCCTGGCCCCCGGCGTGCTGGCGCTCGCCATCATGTCCACGGCCTTCACCGGCCAGGCCATCGCCACCGGCTTCGAGCGCAGGTACGGCGTGCTCAAACGGCTCGGCGCCACGCCCCTGACGCGGGGCGGGCTGATGCTCGCCAAGACCGCCGGCGTGCTCGCCGTGGAGATCGTCCAGATCGCGGTGATCGCCGGCGTCGCGCTGGCGCTCGGCTGGCGGCCCCAGGGCTCGCCGCTCGCCATGGCGCTGCTGGTGCTGCTCGGCACCGCCGCGTTCAGCGGCCTGGGCCTGCTGATGGCGGGCACGCTGCGCGCGGAGGCCACGCTCGCGGGCGCCAACCTGGTCTATCTGGTCCTGCTCGCCTGCGGCGGGGTGGTGTTCCCGCTGTCGGCGTTCCCCGAGGCGATCCGGCCCGCGCTGGACCTGCTGCCGATCTCCGCCCTGACCGGGGGGCTGCGGGCCGTGCTGGCGGACGGTGCCGCGCCGCCGGTGGCCGCGCTCGCCGTCCTCGCCGTCTGGGCCGTGCTCTCGCTGGGCCTCGCCGCCCGCACCTTCCGCTGGGAATGACGTGACCGCGCATCCCATGACCGGTCCGGCCGAGCCGTACCGGAACGGCCCCTTCCGCCTGGGCGGCGTGCTGCGCACCGCCGCCGACTCGATCCCGCCCTCCGGACTGGTCCTGCTGGCGATCATGTCGGTGCAGCTCGGCGCGGGGTTCGCCAAGGACCTGTTCGCGGTGCTCGCGACCCCCGCCGTGGTGCTGTTGCGCATCGGCGCGGGCGCGCTCGTGCTCGGCCTGCTGGCCCGGCCGCGGCTGCGCGGCCTGAGCCGCGCCGACCTGGGGGTCGGCGCGGCCTTCGGGGTCACGCTCGGACTGATGAACCTGTCCTTCTACGAGGCCCTGGCCCGGCTGCCGCTGGGCATCGCGGTCGCGGTGGAGTTCCTCGGGCCGCTGGGCGTCGCGGTCGCGGCCTCCAGGCGGCGTCTCGACGTGCTGTGGGTGGTGCTGGCCGCCACCGGGATCGCGCTGCTCGCGCCCTGGGGCGACTCCGCCCGGCTGAGCTGGGCCGGCATCGGCTTCGCGCTGGTGTCCGCGCTGTGCTGGGCGGGCTACATCGTGCTGTCGGCGGCGACCGGGCGGCGCTTTCCGGGATCGACCGGGGTGTCCTTCGCCATGATGGTCTCGCTGGTGTTCGTCGCGCCGTTCGGGGTGGCGGCGGGCGGCGCCGACCTGCTGCGGCCCGAGTTGCTGCTGATCGGGCTCGGGCTGGGGCTGCTGTCGTCGGTGATCCCGTACACGATCGAGCTGGAGGCGCTGCGCCGGATGCCCAAGCGGGTCTTCGGCATCCTGATGAGCCTGGAGCCCGCCGCGGCCGCGCTGGTCGGGCTCGTCGTGCTCGGCGAGATCCTGCACCTGCGGGAGTGGGCGGCGATCGGCTGCGTCGTGGTGGCCAGCGTCGGCGCCACACGTTCCTCCTGAACAGGGGATTTACTGGAGTTCGAGCCCCTTTGGACGCTCCCTTCGAGGTGACAACTTAAGATCCTCACCACCTGAGTAGGCGGTTACTCATGCGCTCCCCGGCACGCGGGGTAACGATTACCGCGTCAGCGAGTGAGCCGAGGAGATGCGATGTCCACACCCGAAGGCGGACGGCCTCAGCATTACTGGTGCGGCACGATGCCGGTGCACCACCAGATGATCGCCACGCGTCCCGACTACGCGATCGCCAGGGCCGCGATCGAGAACACGACCTTCGCCAGGCGGAACGCGCGCGCTCCCCGCCGCAGCGACGTCGTCACCATCCCCGTGGTGGTCCACGTGGTCTATCAGCAGGACGCGCACAACGTCGCGGACGCGCAGGTCAAGAGCCAGATCACGGTGCTCAACCAGGACTTCCGCCGGGCCAACGCCGACGTCTCGCAGGTGCCCTCTGCGTTCCAGGGCGCAGTGGCCGACACCCTGATCGAGTTCGCCCTGGCCACGACCGACCCGGCGGGCAAGCCCACCTCCGGCATCGTGCGCCGGCGCACCGGCCAGTCCCAGTTCGGCGACGACGACGGCGTGAAGTTCTCCTCCAGGGGCGGGTCCGACGCCTGGCCCGCCGACCGCTACCTCAACCTGTGGGTCTGCAACCTGGTGCCGTGGCTCGGCTACGCGCAGTTCCCCGGCGGCCCGGCCGCGACCGACGGCGTCGTGGTGGCCTACCACGCGTTCGGCAACACCGGTACCGCGACCGCGCCGTTCAACCTGGGGCGCACGGCCACCCACGAGATCGGCCACTGGCTCAACCTGCGCCACATCTGGGGCGACGACGGCGACGCCTGCTCCGGCGACGACTTCGTGGCCGACACGCCCAACGCGGCCGGCCCCAACTTCGGCACCCCCACCTTCCCCTCGGTGACCTGCGGCAACGGCCCCAACGGCGACATGTTCATGAACTACATGGACTACGTCGACGACCGGGCGATGTTCATGTTCACCGGCGGCCAGGCCGAGCGCATGGACGCCACGCTGTCCGGCGCCCGCTCGTCGTTCGTCGCCAAGCCGGTGCTGGACGGCATGTGGGAGGGCGTACCCGCGTCGGCCATGACAACCTGAACCCATGAGCTCGAACGCCGCCGGCTTAACCGGCGACTGGGTGCATTCGCGCGAGGAGGACACCGGCGGCGCGAAGGTCTACCGGCCGTGGGGCTACCCACTGCCGCCTTCGCGCTGGCGGCATCGCATCGAACTGCGCCCCGACGGCACCTATGTCGACCACCGGCCGGGGGCCGACGACCGGTCGGCCCACGCCCGGGGACGCTGGACGCTCGAACCAGGTCCGGCCATCCGGCTGCGTCCCGACGCGCCGGAGGGCCGTGAACGCGTGATCCATGTGATCACGGCCGAGCCCGGCAGGATCTCCCTGCGCGACGTGCCCTGACCGGGCGGGCCGCCCCGCTTCGCGGGCGTTCATTCCCGTTCATTCCCCCGGGCGATCGGCCCAGATACCGCGTACATGCTGAATGTGCCGGCTCATCAGGGCTTCGGCCTCCGTCGAGTCACCCCTGCCCAGCGCGTCGAGGATCCACACGTGCTCACGTGCGGAGTCGGCTAACGCGCCCTTGCGGTACAGCGCGTCGAGGCCGTACAGCCTGGCCCGGTTGCGCAGGTCGCGCACCACCGACACCAGGTGCGAGTTTCCCGCGAGCGAGAGCAGCTCGACGTGGAAGCGCAGATCGACGGCCACGTATTCGAGCAGGTCGCCGCGCTCCGCCGCGGTGACGATCTCCTCGGCCAGCGGGCGCAGCGCCTCGAACTCGGCCTCCCGCGCGGGGTCGGCCAGCCCGGCCACCGTCGGCACCTCGATGAGCTGCCGGATGTGGGTGAGCTCATCGAGATCGCGCTCGGACAGCTCGGTCACCCGGAAACCCTTGTTGCGGACCGCCTCGACCAGCCCCTCCTTGGCGAGGTCGAGCATGGCCTCGCGGACCGGCGTGGCCGAGACGCCGAAGTGCGCGGCCAGCACGGGCGCCGAATAGACCTTCCCCGGACGCATCTCACCAGTGATCAGGGCGACACGCAGGGCGTGCCCCACCTGCTCGCGCAGGCTCTGCCGCTCCCCCACCACCGGCAGGTCCAGCCGGCCTTCAGCCGATGGCATCATCGGTGCCCTTCTCTAGCGCCGGAACACGTACGACTCATCGCGGAACCGCCGAGCGCCGGAACGCGGCGGCGGCCATGACCAGATCCTCCCAGGCCATGCCGACACTCTTGAACACTCCGGGACCGTGCCCCGGGGTCACACCGCCGACGACCAGCTCCGCCAGGTTCACGGCAAAGTGGCCGTCTGTGATCATACCTGCACTGAGTGGGATGAGCAGGTCCCCCGCCTCGGCGAGTGCGGCGCTACGGGCTTCGACGACCACCGTGCCTCGTGCGATCAGATTCTCGTCGACCTCGCGCGCCCCGGGCTCGTGTGAGCCCACGGCGACGACGATGGCATCGTCCTTGACGAGTTTACCGGGGAACAACGGGATTCTGGCGGTGGTGCAGCACGCGATCAGGTCCGCTTCGGCGACGCCGGCCCACGTCGCCGGGCCCGGCCGCGGTCACGGCCAGCACGTCCACGGCCCGCGCCATCGGCAGCGCGGCGGCGGCGGTCGCGGCGTCGGTCGCGGCCAGGTCGCTCGCCACCGGCAGCAGGAACGGCCCGGTGCCCGCCACCACCACGCGGCGGCCCGCGACCACGCGTTCCCCCTTCAGCAGCGCCTGGGCGCCCGCCGCGATCAGCAGCCGCCGGGCGGCCACGGTCACGGGGCGCTCCTCGCGGTCGCCCGCCAGGCAGTGCGCGGCCAGCTCCCCGTCCCGGCGTTCGACCGCCCAGACTTGGTGGCCGGTCAGCACCTCGGCGCGGGAGCGCACCTCCCGTTCCATCCGCGGGAACCGCCGCAGCGCGGACGGCGCGCCGGGGGCGCCGGGCGGGTGGCGGAAGTACTGCCCGCCCAGGCGCGGGCCGCCGTCGATCAGGGTGACGCTCAGCCCGGCGCGGGAGGCGGCGGCAGCGGCGGCCACCCCGGCGGGCCCGCCACCGATCACGACAAGATCGCGCACGCTCATCGGCCCGCCGCCACCCGGTCGCCCGGCCGCGCCTGGACCTGGCAGGCGCGCAGCGACGGCGTGCCGTTGACGGTGACCAGGCATTCGAAGCAGACGCCGATGCCGCAGAACAGGCCCCGGGCGCGGCCTCCGGTGACCTGCCAGGACCGGATGCCCGCCGCGTGCAGTGCCGCGCCGATCGTCTGGCCGAGGCGGACCGGCACCGGCCCGCCGTCGAGGATGATCTCGAATCCGGCGCTCATGCGCTCGCCTCCAGGAAACGATCGGGCAGGAACGGGTGAGGCCGATCTCCGGGGCGGCCCCGGTGAACAGCCGCGCGAGCGCGTGGCCGGTGGCGGGGGCCAGGCCGATGCCCGCGCCCTCGTGTCCGCAGGCGTGGTGGAGACCGGGCGCGCGCGGGTCGGGGCCGATCACTGGCAGGTGGTCGGGGCAGTAGGGGCGGAACCCGCAGTACGCGCGGATCGCCCGGACCTGGGACAGCACCGGGAACAGCGCCACGGCCCGCGCGGCGAGGGCGCGCAGGACGGGCAACGAGACGGTCCTGTCGAAGCCGACGCGCTCGCGGCTCGCCCCGATGAGCACCGGCCCGGCGGGCGTGCCCTCGATCACCGCGCTGGCGGCCAAGGCCGCGGTGTCCCCGGCCACGTCGGTCACGTAGGCGGCGGTGTAGACCTTGTGCCGGATCAGCGGTTCCGGCAGCGGCTCGGTGACCAGCACGAATCCGCGCCTGGGCATGATCGGCAACTCCGCTCCCGCCAGCGCGGCGACGTCGCCGCCCCAGGTCCCGGCGGCGTTGATCACGGCTCCCGCCGGGACGTCCCCCCGCGAGGTGCGCACTCCGGTGACGCGGTCGCCCGCGCGCAGGAAGCCGGTGACGGCCACGCCCGTGCGCAGGGCCGCGCCGGAGGCCCGGATCAGCCGGGCCGCCGCCGGCGCGGGCTGGACCTGCGCGTCCTGTGGGTAGAACACGCCGCCCGCGAGGCCGGGCGCGAGGTGCGGCTCGTAGCCGGGCAGGTCGGCCGGGGCCGCGTGGACGCGCTCCACGCCCGCCTCGTGCTGGGCGTCGGCCAGTACGGCGAGCGCGGCCACGGTCTCGCCGGTCTCGGCGACGACGAGCCCGCCCTTGGTCTCGTATTCGAAGCCGCCGGGCCCCTCCGGACCGGCGAGCGCGGCCCACAGGCGGCTGGAGTGCAGGGCAAGGTCGAGTTCCGGCCCCGGTTCCTTGTCGGAGACCAGCAGGTTGCCCTCGCCCGCGCCGGTGGTGCCGCCCGCCACCGGCCCGCGATCGAGGACGGTCACCGAGAGCCCGGCCCGTGCCGCGTAGAACGCGCAGGCGGCGCCGACCGCTCCCGCGCCGATGACGACGACGTCCGGCACGGGCGCCTCCTCTCGTCGGCCGCAATAATATGTCACATATTTTTAGGTCGCCAGGGTCATTTCCATCGTGTACGTCGGTACTGTCCGAAACCGAGATGGTCCATACCCTCCGGAAGGGGTGTGGGCGGGACCGACCATGGGTCCGCCTACCATGAGTGCCGTGACCCGCATCGTTGACCGCGTGCGCGACCTCGCGCACGCGTTGTTCCATTCCTTCTGGACGCCCACCCCGGCCACCCTGCGCCGCTGGGCCGTGGCGGCGATCGTGGCCAACGCGGGGATCACCGTCACCGGCGTGGTCGTACGGGTCACGGAGTCGGGGCTCGGCTGCCCCACCTGGCCGCGCTGCACCCCCGACAGCTTCCTGCCGGTCGCCCATCCCGAGATCTCGCCGATCAACACCGCCATCGAGTTCGGCAACCGGCTGATGACCTTCCTGGTGCTGGCGGCGGGCGCCGCGTGCCTGCTGGCGGCGCTGCGACTGGCGCCCCGCCGTCCCGCACTGGTGCGCCTGGCCTGGCTGCAGCCGCTCGGCGTCGCGGCGCAGGCCCTGTGGGGCGGGCTCGTGGTGCGCAGCGCGCTGAACCCGGTCACCGTGGGCATGCACTTCCTCATCTCGATCGGGCTGATCGCCGCCTGCTACGCGTTCTACGCGCGCTCCCGCGAGGGCGACGGCCCACCGGTCCGCATGGTCCACCGAGACATCAGGGTGCTCGCCTTCGTACTGGTCGCGGCGGTGTTCGTGCTGGTGGTCGCGGGGGTCGTGGTGACCGGCAGCGGGCCGCACTCCGGCGACGAGGCGGCCAGCAGGTTCGGCTTCGACCTGGAGATGGTGGCCAGGCTGCACGCCGACGCGGCGTACGCCGTCGTCGGCCTGACCTTCGCGCTGCTGTTCGCGCTGCACGTGACCGACGCGCCCGGACGGGCGCGGCGCGCCGCGCTGGTCCTGCTGGGCGTCGAACTCGCCCAGGGTGTCATCGGATACGTGCAGTACTTCACCGCCGTGCCCGCCGCGCTGGTTGCGCTGCACGCGCTCGGAGCGACGCTCGTCTGGATCGCCACGCTGCGCGTGCTGTATATGATGCGATCTCGCGGCCCCCTGCCCGCCCCGGTCACCCGGCCGCTCGACGCCGTGCCCGCCTAGCGGGCCGCCCCCGAACCGGCCGCCGAAAGGCTGATGCCCGTGCACCGCCAGTCGCGCACCGCCCGCCGCCGCGTCTTCCAGGCCGTGGTCCTGCTCAGCGTGCTCGCCCTGGCACCCCTCACCTGGGCCTGGCTGGCCAGCTCCGGGCACCGCGCGGTGGCGGGGAACGGCTCCTCCTGGCTGGGCGAGGTCCCCGAGGCCCCGGTGGCGCTGGTGCTGGGCGCGGGGATCCGCTGGGACCGGCCCACGCCGATGCTGGCCAAGCGGCTCGACATCGCCGCCGCCCTCTACCACGCGGGCCGGGTCCGTGCGCTGCTGCTGTCCGGCGACAACGGCCGGACGGGCTACGACGAGCCGACGGTGATGCGCGACTACCTGGTGGCCAAGGGGGTCCCCGGCGACGCCGTGGTGCTCGACTACGCGGGATTCGACACCTGGGACTCCTGTGTGCGGGCCCGGCAGGTGTTCGGGGCCGACCGCGTCACGGTGATCACGCAGGTCTTCCACCTGCCTAGGGCGGTCACGCTGTGCCGTACGGCCGGGCTCGCCGCCTTCGGCGTCGGCGACGACTCCTCGGCCCAGTGGCCGGGCCCCACCCTCGCCTACGCCGCCAGGGAGTTCCTCGCCTCGGCCAAGGGCTTCCTGGACGCCGTGGTGCTGCGCTCCGAGCCGCGCTTTCCCGGCCCCCCCGAGACCTCGCTGCACGAGGCGCTGACCCGCCACCCGCCCCGTTGAGCGCCGCGCCCAGGGGCCGTGCCTAGAGGGCCGTGGCGCCCGGCACGGGCATGCCGATCCTGGCCATCCGCAGGCACTCCAGCAGGGCCCGCTGCTCGTCGTAGAAGGTCCGCTCGCCGATCGCCCGCCGCGCCGCCCGCTCGTGCAGCAGCCCCAGCTCCGTCGCGGCGAGCTGGTAGTCGTTCATCGCGCGCAGCCCGCCCTTGCCGCCGTGCGCCCTGGCGTACTGCCTGGCCTGACGGCGGGCGGGCAGCGAGGACAGCATGGCCACGTCGGCCGGGGTGATCAGCCCCGTCGGCTGGTAGGCGGGCAGGTAGCGCTGGATCAGCGCGACGATGCGCCGCCGGTCGCGGATCACGACGCCGATCAGCACGAACAGGACCAGCATCAGGACCAGGTAGGCGATGGCCAGGCCGACGAACCCGCCGTAGGTGGCGAAGCCGTTCCACAGCCCGTGCAGCAGCATGGCGCCGATCCAGCCGGCCACCACCACCAGCACCCGCCCGGAACCACTGCGCCTGGCCGCGACCGCCACCGCGATGCCGATCATCGAGGTGAACAGCGGATGGGCGAAGGGCGACAGGATGCCCCGCAGCACCACGGTCACCGCGAGGTCCTGCCCGCCCAGCTCGCCGCTCTGCGCGGCGACGTAGTAACTGACGTTCTCCGACATGGCGAAGCCGAGGCCGACCATGCAGGCGTAGATGATGCCGTCGGTGGGGCCGTCCAGCTCCTGCCGGCGAAACCGCAGCAGGCCGAGCAGCACCAGGCCCTTCATGGTCTCCTCGACCACGGGGGCGCCGAAGGTGGCCGCGATGCCCCTGGCGTCGGCGGGGTTGAGGCCCGCGGCGTCGCGGATGTAGAGCAGGCCAAGGGAGTTGACGATGCCCGCGATCAGGACGGCGACGCCGGCGCCCCACGCGAACGCGAAGATCAGGTTGCTCCTGGGCTCGGGCTCCATGCGGTCCAGGCCGAGCACGGCCGCCAGCAGCAGCGGCACCGGGGCGATGGCCAGGATGAGGGCGATGAAGAACCGGACCGTCCCGCCGTCGAGCAGGTCGAATGAGAAGGACGCCAGGGCGCACAGACCGGTGACGACCAGCCCGATGATGAGTCCGAACGAAGGGCGGTCCTTGAGCACCCAGCGGGGATCACGGCTCATCATGTGGCGAGGGTAACCGATCAGCCACGACCTGTCCGCTCCCGGCCGGTTCAGGCCAGCAGGGAGTCGACCGCGACGGCCAGGAAGAGCAGCGCCAGGTAGGCGTTGGACCAGTGGAAGAACCGCATCGGCCGCAGCGCCACACCGGTCTTGCCCGCGTTGACGCGGGCCAGCAGGCGGTGCACCTCCCACAGGCAGGCGGCGCCGAGCACGACGGCGACGGCCGGGTAGAGCAGCGTGGTGCCGGCCACCGGCCACAGCAGCAGCGAGCACGCCACGGTGGCCCAGGTGTAGGCGATGCTCTCCAGCACCACCCGGCGCTCGGTGGCGACCACGGGGAGCATCGGCACCTCGGCGGCGGCGTAGTCCTCGCGGTAGCGCATCGCCAGCGTCCAGGTGTGCGGCGGGGTCCAGAAGAAGACCACCCCGAACAGCACCAGCGGCGCCCAGTCGAGCCGCCCGGTGATCCCGGCCCAGCCGATCAGCACCGGCATGCACCCGGCGATGCCGCCCCACACCACGTTCTGCGACGTGCGCCGCTTGAGCAGCAGGGAGTACACGAAGACGTAGAAGAGGATCGCCGCCAGTGACAGCAGCCCGGCCAGCCAGTTCACCGACAGGCCCAGGCCCAGCGTGGCCAGCGCGCCGAGCACCACGCCGAAGACCAGCGCGCCCCTGGGCGAGACCTCGTGGCGGGCCAGCGGGCGGCGGCGGGTGCGCCGCATGGCCGCGTCGATGTCGCGGTCGATGTAGCAGTTCAGCGCGTTGGCGCTGCCCGCCGACAGGGTGCCGAACACCAGCGTGGCGACGGCCGGCCACAGGGCGGGCAGGCCGCGGGCCGCCAGGAACATCACGGGCAGGGTGGTGATCAGGAGCAGCTCGATGATCCGCGGCTTCGTCAGAGCGACATAGGCCTTGATCACCGTGCCCACCGCGCGGTGCCCGGAAAGGGGACGCGCCTGGGCGGCGGCCTCTATCGTGGCCGCCGAGGGCTTGTTCGTCAGCACCGTCAAGGCGCTTCCAGCACGTGCGGGGTCAACGCGTAACCTCTGATCAGAGCGGATCCGTGGAATGTGCGGGCACCAGCCAGCTCGGAGACTCACTGTAGTGCCAGGCACCACCGGTCCCGGTACGGGGGCCGGGCGCCGCGTGGCGGAAGGCTCCGAACACGGGTTTCGTCCCCTCCGCAGGAAGAATTCATCGGGGCCGGTCAAGCGGCACGGCGGGCCGCCCCACGCTGGGAGGCTCGACCCGTTAGGGTCCGATGTGGGCGGGAAATGCCAACCGGCGCCACAATCACGAGTAGATCCGGAGATCGAGCAGTTGAGCAGCGAAGTCTTGCCAGCACTTGAGTGGACCGACCTCGACCGGCGCGCAGTCGACGTCGTCCGCGCCCTGGCTATGGACGCGGTGGAGAAGGCCGGCTCGGGGCACCCCGGCACCGCCATGAGCCTCGCCCCGGCCGCGTATCTGCTTTTCCAGCGGACCATGCGCCACGACCCCTCCGAGCCCGGCTGGGCGGGGCGTGATCGGTTCGTCCTCTCCTGTGGCCATTCCAGCCTCACCCTCTACGTTCAGCTCTACCTGTCCGGCTACGGCCTGACGCTCGACGACCTCAGGCGGCTGCGCCAGTGGGACAGCCTCACCCCCGGTCACCCCGAGCACGGGCACACCGTGGGCGTGGAGACGACCACCGGCCCGCTCGGCCAGGGCATCGGCAACGCGGTGGGCATGGCCATGGCCGCCCGGCGCGAGCGGGGCCTGTTCGACCCGGACGCCGCCCCCGGCACCAGCCCCTTCGACCACATGATCTGGTGTTTCGCCTCCGACGGCGACATCGAGGAGGGCATCAGCCACGAGGTGAGCGCCCTGGCCGGCCACCAGCGGCTCGGCAACCTGGTCGTGCTGTACGACAGCAACCACATCTCCATCGAGGACGACACCCGGATCGCGCTGTCGGAAGATGTCGCCAAGCGCTACGAGGCGTACGGCTGGCACGTCGTCGACGTCGACTGGACCGCCACCGGTGAGTACGTCGAGGACGTGCAGCGGCTGCACGCCGCGATGGAGGAGGCGCGCGCCGAGACCGGCCGTCCCAGCCTGATCAGGCTGCGCACCATCATCGGCTGGCCCGCCCCTAACAAGCGCAACACCGGCAAGATCCACGGCTCTGCGCTCGGCGCCGACGAGGTGGCCGCCACCAAGGAGATCCTCGGGCTCGACCCCGCCGTCTCCTTCCAGGTGCCGGACGAGGTGCTCGAACACGCCCGCGAGGTGGTGCGCCGGGGCCGCGACGCCCGCGCCGACTGGGAGAAGTCGTACCAGGCGTGGCGTGCCGACAACCCGCGCCGCGCGGCGGAGTTCGACCGGATCTCCGCCAGGGAGCTGCCGGAGGGGTGGACGGCGGCGCTGCCGTCGTTCGAGGCGGGCGGCTCGGTGGCCACCCGCAAGGCGTCCGGGCAGGTGCTCAGCGCGCTCGCGCCGGTGCTCCCCGAGCTGTGGGGCGGTTCGGCCGACCTGGCCGAGTCCAACAACACCACGATGAAGGGTGAGCCCTCCTTCATCCCCGAGGAGTTCCAGACCAAGGAGTTCCCCGGCAACAAGTACGGGCGCACCCTGCACTTCGGCATCCGTGAGCACGGCATGGGCGCCATCCTCAACGGCATCGCCCTGCACGGCGGCACCCGCCCCTACGGCGGCACCTTCCTGGTCTTCTCCGACTACATGCGCCCGGCCGTCCGGCTGGCGGCGCTGATGAAGCTGCCCGTCATCTACGTGTGGACCCACGACTCCATCGGTCTGGGCGAGGACGGCCCGACCCACCAGCCGATCGAGCACCTGTGGGCGCTGCGCGCCATTCCGGGCCTCGACGTCGTGCGCCCGGCCGACGCCAACGAGACGGCGGCGGCCTGGAGGATCGTGCTGCAGCACACCGACCGCCCGGCGGCGCTGGCGCTGACCCGCCAGAACCTCCCGGTGCTGGCCGAGACCGCCGACGCGGCGAAGGTCGCCAGGGGCGGTTACATCCTGCGCGAGGCGTCGGGCGACCGCCCCAGGGTGATCCTCATCGCCACCGGCAGCGAGGTCGAGCTCGCCCTTTCGGCGCGCGAGACCCTGGAGGCCAAGGGCGTTCCGGCCCGTGTCGTGTCGATGCCGTGCGTGGAGTGGTTCCGCGCCCAGGACCGCGCCTACCGCGAGGAGGTGCTGCCGCACGAGATCAAGGCCCGTGTGGCGGTCGAAGCGGGAATCGCGATGGGCTGGCGGGAGTTCGTGGGAGAAGAGGGGGAAGTGCTCAGCATTGAGCACTTCGGTGCCTCGGCACCGTACCGGACCTTGTTCGAGCAGTTCGGCCTGACCGCCGACCGCGTGGTGGCGGCGGCCAACGCCAGCCTCGCGCGGACGGGGGCCGACAAGGGCGAGACGACGGGAAACTGACCATGAGCGAGATCCTTGACAGGCTGGCGGCCCACGGAGTGGCCATCTGGCTTGACGACATCAGCCGCGATCGGCTGCGCACCGGCAACCTTGCCGATCTGGTGCGCACGAAGAACGTGGTGGGCGTGACGTCGAATCCGACGATCTTCGCCGCCGCGCTCAGCAAGGGCGACGCCTACGAGGGCCAGCTTCACGACCTGCGGGTGCGCGGGGTCGACGTGGGCGAGGCCGTGCGCGCGATCACGACCTACGACATCCGCTGGGCCGCCGACGTGCTGCGCCCGGTGTACGACGCCACCGGCGGCGTGGACGGCCGGGTGTCCATCGAGGTGGACCCCCGGCTGGCCAGGGAGACCGAGCGCACCGTCGCCGAGGCCCGCGCGCTGTGGTGGCTGGTGGACCGGCCCAACCTGTTCATCAAGATCCCGGCGACCGAGGAGGGCCTGCCCGCGATCACCGCGGCGCTGGCCGAGGGCATCAGCGTCAACGTCACGCTGATCTTCTCCCTGGAGCGCTACCGCGCGGTACTCGACGCCTGGCTGTCCGGCCTGGAGCAGGCCAAGGCCAACGGCCTCGACGTCTCGTCGATCGAGTCGGTGGGCTCGTTCTTCGTCAGCCGCGTGGACACCGAGGTGGACAAGCGCCTCGACGCCGTCGGCACCGACGCCGCGCGGGAGCTCAAGGGCAAGGCCGCCGTGGCGAACGCCCGGCTGGCGCACGCCGCCTTCGAAGACGTCATCGCCTCCGAGCGGTGGAAGGCGCTGGCCGCCGAAGGAGCCCGGCCGCAGCGCCCGCTGTGGGCGTCCACCGGCACCAAGAACCCGGACTACCCGGACACGCTCTACATCGACGAACTGGTCACCTCCGGGGTGGTCAACACCATGCCGGAAAAGACCCTCGACGCGGCCGCCGGCCATGCCAGGATCGATGGCGACACGGTCCGCCCCTTCTACGAGCAGGCGTGGAACACCATGGCGGCGTTGAAGGCGGCGGGCATCGACTACGACGACGTCGTGCGGGTGCTCGAAGACGAGGGCGTCGCGAAGTTCGAGACGTCCTGGAACGAGCTGATCGACACGGTGACGGCCGAGCTGAAGAAGGCGTGAACCCAATGACGGTGACATTCGGTGACGACGCGACGGCGGACGGCGCCGCGCGGGCGGCCGGCGCCCTGGCCGCCGACGGCGTGCCACAGGCGCTCGCCGCCGGCGACCCCACGCTGTGGGGCCCGGACGCCCAGGCCGAGGCGGCCATCCGCCTCGGCTGGCTCAACCTCCCGCTGACCAGCAGGGAGCTGCTGCCCGAGATCGGCGAACTGGTGGAGCGGGCCCGCGCCGAGGGCCTCGACCACGTGGTGCTGGCGGGCATGGGCGGCTCCTCGCTGGCGCCCGAGGTCATCTGCGCCACCGCCGACGTCCCGCTGACCGTGCTCGACACCACCGACCCCGGCCAGGTGCGCCGGGCGCTGGACGACCGCCTGGAGCGCACGATCCTGGTGGTGGCGAGCAAGAGCGGCGGCACGGTCGAGACCGACAGTCACCGCCGGATCTACGAGCGGGCCTTCCGCGACGCCGGGATCGACCCGGCCGACCGGATCGTGGTCGTCACCGACCCCGGCTCGCCGCTGGAACAGGCCGCCATCGAGGCGGGCTACACGGTGATCCTGGCCGACCCCAACGTGGGCGGGCGCTACAGCGCGCTGAGCGCCTTCGGCCTGGTGCCCAGCGCGCTGGCCGGGGCCGACGTCACGCGGCTGCTCGACGACGCCGAGGCGGTGCACGCCTCGCTGGCCGAGACCGAGGGCAACCCCGGGCTCGACCTGGGGGCCGCGCTCGGCCAGGCCGCGCTCGACGGCCGGGACAAGCTGCTGCTGGACGACCGTCTGTCCGAGATCAGCGGCCTGCCCGACTGGATCGAGCAGCTCGTGGCCGAGTCCACCGGCAAGAACGGCAAGGGCGTCCTGCCGGTGGTCTCCGGCGACCCGACCGGCGCTCCCGACGAGTTCGTGGTAGGCATCGGCGGCGAGGGCCGGGTTCGGGTGGACGGCCCGCTCGGGGCGCAGTTCCTGGTCTGGGAGTACGCCACGGCGATCGCCGGCCGGCTGCTCGGCATCGACCCGTTCGACCAGCCGAACGTGGCCGAGTCCAAGGAGAACACCGCCGCGATCCTCGCGGCCGGGTTCGGCGAGGAGAAGCCCGTTCTGGTGGACGGCCCGGTCGAGGTCTACGGCCACGTGCCGGGCGACCCGTCCGACCTCTCCGACGTGCTCACCGGGCTGCTGCGCGCGGTGCCCGACGACGGTTACCTCGCGGTGCTGGCCTACCTGGACCGCTGGGCCGCCTTCGACGTCGCGCAGCCCGAGGACGCCTCCCTCGACCAGCTCACCGAGGCGTGGACGGCACGCGACCCGGCGACCCTGCGGGCACTGCTGGCCGTGCGCACCGAGCGGCCGGTGACCTTCGGCTGGGGGCCGCGCTTCCTGCACTCCACCGGCCAGTATCACAAGGGCGGCCCGCAGAACGGCGTGTTCCTGCAGATCACCGGCGCGGTGACCGACGACATCGAGGTGCCGGGCAAGCCGTACACGCTGGGCAGGCTGCAGCTCGCCCAGGCGCTCGGCGATCTCGGCGCGCTCACGGGGCGCGGGCGGCCGGTGGTCCGGCTGCACCTCACCGACCGCGTGGCGGGCGTGGCCCACCTCCTCGCCGCGGCCCGCAAGGAATGACCACGGATCAGGGATATTCGAGCGAGGGCCAGACAGATGAGCACTGAGCCGGCCGCTCCTGCGGACGAGGCACAGACCGTCGCCGCCGCGGCGTCGGTGGCGGCGACGACGGAAGACGTGATGCGGACCAACCCGCTGCGCGACCCGCGCGACAAGCGCCTGCCCCGCGTGGCGGGGCCGTGTGTGCTGGTGCTGTTCGGGGTCACCGGTGACCTGGCCAAGCGGAAGCTGCTGCCGGCGATCTACGACCTGGGCAACCGGGGGCTGCTGCCCCCGGGGTTCTCCCTGGTCGGGTTCGCCCGGCGGGAGTGGCGTGACCAGGACTTCGCGCAGCTCACCCACGACGCCATCAAGGAGCACGCGCGCACGCCGTTCCGCGAGGAGGTCTGGCGGCAGCTTCGCGAGGGCATCGCCTTCGTGCCCGGCGAGTTCTCCGACGACGGCGCGTTCGACGCGCTGGCCATGGCGCTGAAGGAGATCGACGAGACCCGCGGCACGGGCGGCAACTACGCCTTCTACCTGTCGGTGCCGCCGAAGTTCTTCCCCAAGGTGGTCGAGCAGCTCCGGCGCACGGGGCTGGCCGACGCGCCCGACGGGGCCTGGCGGCGGGTCGTCATCGAGAAGCCGTTCGGGCACGACCTGCGGAGCGCCCAGGAGCTGAACTCCATCACCAGCGCGGTCTTCCCGGAGAGCTCGGTCTTCCGGATCGACCACTACCTGGGCAAGGAGACCGTCCAGAACATCATGGCGCTGCGGTTCGCCAACAACCTGTGGGAACCGATCTGGAACCGCGGCTACGTGGACCACGTGCAGATCACCATGGCCGAGGACATCGGCATCGGCGGCCGGGCCGGCTACTACGACGGCATCGGCGCCGCGCGCGACGTCATCCAGAACCACCTGCTGCAGCTCCTGGCGCTGATCGGCATGGAGGACCCCACGTCCTTCGACGCCGACGCGCTGCGCCGGGAGAAGGAGAAGGTCCTCAAGGCCGTGCGGCTGCCGCACGACCTGGCGCTGGGCACCGCGCGCGGGGCCTACACCGCGGGCTGGCAGGGCGGCGAGCACGTGGTGGGCTACCTGGAGGAGGACGGCATCCCGCCGGACTCGGTGACCGAGACCTACGCGGCGGTCAAGCTGGAGATCGCCAACCGGCGCTGGGCGGGCGTGCCGTTCTACCTGCGCACCGGCAAGCGGCTGGGCCGCCGGGTGACCGAGGTCGCGATCGTGTTCCAGCGGGCCCCGCACCTGCCCTTCAGCAAGGACGACACCGAGATCCTCGGGCAGAACGCCCTGGTCATCCGGGTCCAGCCGGACGAGGGCATCACGGTCAGGTTCGGCTCGAAGGTGCCGGGCACGGCCATGGAGGTCCGCGATGTGAGCATGGACTTCGCCTACGGCGAGTCCTTCATGGAGTCCTCCCCCGAGGCCTACGAGCGGCTGCTGGTCGACGTGCTGATCGGCGATCCGCCGTTGTTCCCGCATCAGCGGGAGGTGGAGCTGTCCTGGCGGATCCTCGACCCGATCGAAGACTTCTGGGCCACCCAGGGGCAGCCGGAGGGTTACGCGGCGGGCACGTGGGGCCCGGCGTCGGCCGACAAGATGATGGCCCGCGACGGGCGGGTCTGGAGGAGGCTCTGACATGACGAGCTTCATGCTGAGCGGCACGACCGCCTCCAAGATCTCCACTCAGCTCACCCATCTGCGCCACCAGATGGGGGCGCCTGCCATCGGCATGGTGCTGACGCTGGTGACGGTCTGCGATGAGAGCAACCAGTACGACGCGGTGCGCGCGGCCACCGACGCCGCCCGCGAGCATCCCTCGCGGATCGTCGTGGTGATCGCGCGCTCCGACGACGAGCCGAGCCGGCTCGACGCCGAGCTGCGGATCGGCGAGTCCACACCGGGCGAGACGGTCCTGCTGCGCCTGTACGGCGAGCTGACCCGGCACGCCGAGTCCGTGGTGAGCCCGCTGCTGCTGCCCGACACCCCGGTGGTCGCCTGGTGGCCGGGCGACTGCCCGCAGGTCCCCGCCAAGAACCCGATCGGCCTGCTGGCCCAGCGGCGGATCACCGACGCCAGGGCCTCGGCCGACGCGGTCAAAGCGATCACGAACCGGTCCAGGGGTTACATTCCCGGCGACACCGATCTGGCCTGGACCCGGCTGACCCCGTGGCGCAGCCTGCTGGCCGCGGCGCTCGACCAGCCGATCGGTGAGGTCGATTCGGGCGCCGTGGAGGGGGTCTCCGGAGATCCGAGCCCGCCGCTGCTCGCGGCGTGGCTGTCGGAGCGGCTGGGCGCGCCGATCGAGGTGGCCGACTCCGCCGGGCCCGGCCTGACCGGGGTGCGGCTGGTCACTGCCGACGGCGAGGTCCGGGTCACCAGGACCGACTCGCGGCTGGCGACGCTGTCGCGGCCGGGGCAGCCGGACCGCCGGGTGGCGCTGGCGCGCCGACCGACCTCGGAGCTGCTGGCCGAGGAGCTCCGCCGGCTCGACCCTGACGAGATCTACGCGACGGCGATCCGGCGACTGGCCGGCTAGCCGCCGCGCCGTACCACTAGAACCATCAAGAAGGGCACCACCGTGACCGTTCCCGGCGTTGTCGTGCACCGCGACGCCGACGTGCTCGCCAAGGCCGTCGCCGCCCGTCTCATCTCGCGTCTGGTGGACCGGCAGTCCGCGGCCGGGTCCGCCTCGCTGGTGCTCACCGGTGGCACGGTGGGCCTGGCGACGCTGGCCGAGGTCGCGGCCACCCCGGCGCGTGACGCGGTGGACTGGCGCCACCTGGACATCTGGTGGGGCGACGAGCGTTTCCTGGACGAGGGCGACGCGGAGCGCAACGAGACGGGCGCGCGGGCGGCGCTGCTCGACCACGTGGACGTGGACCCGGAGCGGGTCCACGTCATGCGGGGGCCCGACTCGGGGATGTCGGCCGAGGAGTCGGCCGAGGCCTACGCCCGGGAGCTGCGCCGCGCGGCCCGGCCGGAGGATCACGGGCCGGTGCCCGCGTTCGACCTGCTCCTCTTGGGGATGGGGCCGGACGGCCACGTCGCCTCGCTGTTCCCGGAGTCGCCCGCGCTGTACGACGAGCGTCCGGTGGTGGCGGTGCACGGCTCCCCCAAGCCGCCGCCGACCAGGATCTCGCTGACCATGCCGTCGATCCGGGCGGCCCGTGAGGTCTGGGTGGTCGCGGCGGGCGAGGAGAAGGCCAAGGCGGCCCGGCTGGCGCTCGGCGGCGCGGGGGTCATGCAGATCCCGGCCGCCGGGGCGCGCGGTGGGCGCACGCTGTTCCTGCTGGACCGTGCCGCCGCCGCGAAGATCCCGCCGGAGCTGGGCCCGTTCGCCGTGGCCTGAGCGGCCCGGGCGTCGCAACGCGCCACGGGATGCACGGGGCGAGATATGGAGCCGGTATCTCACCGCAGAATGTCAGAATTTCCAGCGGTAGAGCTTGGTGCTACGGGTGTAGTAGAGGTTGCCGTCGCCGCCTTCGATGAGGTGCGAGACGCCGCCGCCGACCACCTTGACCGCCTTCATGCTGGGCACGTCGATCCGCCACAGCGCACCGGCGATCGAGGCGTAGGCCGTGCGGCCGTCACGCAGCACCAGGCCGCGCTCCTGGCCGTACATGGTCTTCTGGACGGGGAAGATCTTCCTGGACTTCACCACCTTGCCCGGGCGGGCGTCGTAGGCGAACACCGTGCCGTCGGCCAGGCCCCAGATCCGGCCCCTGGCGTCGACGGTCAGCGCGTTGACCGAGGTGGCGCCGGGCACGGGGGTGATGGTGCGGACGACCTTGCCGGTGGCGGGGTCGAACACGAACAGCCGGGCCTCGGTGGCGGTGGGCTCGATGCCGTAGCCGCCGTTGATCGAGGTGCCGCCGTAGATCAGGCCGTCCGCCGCGGCCAGGGAGACCACGCTCTGCGCGGGCACGATGTCACGGCGCACGTCGATCGCGCCGGTGGCCGGGTTCCAGAGGGTGAGGGCGCCGCCCAGCCGTCCGGACTTGGGCACGCTGCCCACCGCCATCAGGTCGCCGACGGCGGCGAACGCCTGCGGCCTGTCCTGCTCCCGGCCGATGGTCACGGCGGGCCCCGGGTTGGTGCCGTAGGCCCACGGCCGGTCGATGTCGTAGTCGAGGAGCTGGCCGTCGGGGTAGCGGCCGTAGACCAGGTGACGGCCGTAGGTGCCGAAGCCCTCGACCTGCCCGGCGGAGGCCAGCAGGCCGGTCGATCCCGTCGCCGGGTCGAAACGCGCCATTCCGGGCGGGGAGAGGAACGCGCCGACGTGGATCGCTCCGTCGGGGGCGCGGCCGAGCGACTGCAGCGGGTTGGGCGTGCCCTCCAGGTCCGCCTCGCCGACGTAGGCGGACTTGCGCGTCTCGGGGTTCCAGACGTAGATGCGCCCGTAGTAGTACGTCATCGCCAGCGACTTGCCGGGGAAGTCCGGGTCGGCCATGTCGATCCACGCCCAGGAGCCGGGGAACGCGTTCGGCCCCCACCCGGTCTTGGTCCAGGTCAGCGTGGTCAGGTCGTAGCGGACCACGCCTTCCGAGGAGATGCGGAAGTAGACGTAGCGGCCCGTGGGGTCGAGGGTGGAGATCTGCCGGCCGGAGATGGCCTTCACGATGTCGGCGTACGTGCCGCTCTCACGGTCGTAGACGAGCAGGTCGTTGGACGGCTGCACGCGCAGCAGCAGGTACTTCCCGGCCAGGGTCATGTCGTAGACGACCTCGTGGGTCGCGTACTCGGCGGGCAGCGCGATCTGCTCGGCCTGGCCGGTGGCGCGGTCGAAGCGGGCCATCCGGGCGCGGGGCTGGGTGCCGAAGTAGACGCTCTTCTCGTCCACCGCCAGCGACCTGCCGTAGGTCTCCCCCGGCACGAGCTGTCCGTGGTTCGTGAACCGTCCCGAGCTCGGGTCGTAGGAGATGAGCAGCCCACCCGGGTAGGTGCCGCCGTAGACGGTGCCGTCGGGCGCGGCGGCCAGGCGCCAGATGCCCTCCCCCTGGTACGGCACGCCGAGCGAGGTCACCTTGGCGTCGCCGGGCTTCCAGCGGTAGAGCTGGCCCTCGGTCATGCCGAAGTACACCGTGCCGTCGGCGGCCGAGAACGTGCTCGCCCAGCTGTTGATCCCGGCGGGGAGGCGTTCCCGGAACACCACCTGCCGCGACCGGATGTCGGTGACCTGGAACATCGCCGGCGTCTCGGTGTTGCCCGCCGTCACCCAGTACGCCTGGGGCCGCCCCTCGGCGTCCACGCCCTGCGATTGCTCCTGCGAGAGGACGCGAGCCGGGATGGAATGCCCGAGGTCCTCCTCCGCGCCGGTCATGGGCGCCTGCCCATCGGCGGTCGCGACCCCCGGCCACAGCGCCAGAGCGGCCACGAGGCCCGCCACCAATGCCAACCGTCTCAATTGAGCCCTCCTATATCGGCCTAGCCCGAAACATGATGTCATTTCGGCCCCGTCCGTTATAGGGTTCAGATCGATCTCGACATCGAACCGTGACATCGCCTTGAGACATCGCCTTGAGACACCGGAGGTACGGCATGCGCGTCCTGCTCGTCGGCGGCGGCGGAACCGTGGGCGGGCACGTGATCCCGCATCTTCGCGCCCGGCACGAGCTGACCGTGCTCGACCCGGCCGCCCCCGCCATGCCGGGCGTCACCGTCGTCGCCTCCGGCGTGACCGAGCCCGGCGCCCTCGACGCCCTGGCCGGCATGGACGCCGTGATCCATCTCGCCGCCGTCGTCCCGCGCGGCGGGCAGGTGGACGATTCCGCCCGGGTCTGCGCCGCCTACCTGGTCAACGTGGGGTCCGTGCACGCCGTGCTGACCGCCGCGCGACGGCATGGGGTGCCCAGGTTCGTCCACATCAGCACCCTGGCGGTCTTCCGCGACTACGGGGTCAGGCCCGTGGACGTCCGTCTCGCCGCCGACGCCGACGAGCCGTACGGGCTGTCCAAGCGGCTGGCCGAGGAGGTGTGCCGCACCCAGGCGGCCGGGGGCGGGATCACGGCGGTGTCCCTGCGGCTGGCCTACCCGACCCCTGACGCCGACTGGCCGCTGTGGCGCCCGCCGACCGGCGCCGAGCCGTTCAACCCCACGATGGGAGACGGGCGGCCCGTCACTCCGCTGTCCGCCGTGGACACGGCGGCGGCCATCGAGGCGGCGCTGGGCTACGACGGCCCGCACCGGGGGTTCGCGATCACCGGCGATCCGGCCACGGTGACCGGCGACGACACCGCGAGCGTGCTCGGCTGGCGCCCCTCCAGGACGCCCGCCTGACCCCTCACCCGCCGAGAGCGGCGGCCCGCTCCAGGAACACCCCGCGCTCCCGCTCGTTGCGGGTGAGCGCGGCGGCCCGCTCGAACTCCTCGCGGGCCTCCGCCGCGCGTCCCAGCCTGGCCAGCAGGTCGCCGCGCACGGCGGGCAGCGGCGGGTAGCCGCGCAGCGCCCCCTCCTCCGCCAGCCCGTCCACGATCTGGAGCCCCCGCTCGGGGCCGTGGGCCATGCCCACCGCGACCGCGCGGTTCAGCTCCACGACGGGCGAGGGCGCTACGTGGGCGAGCAGCACGTACAGGGCGGCCATCCGCTCCCAGTCGGTGTCCTGGTAGGCGGGCGCGCGGGCGTGGCATGCCGCGATGGCGGCCTGCAGGCCGTACGGGCCGAGCGTGCCGATCTCCTCGGCCCGCGCCAGGGCGGCCAGCCCGCGCCGGATCAGCAGCCGGTCCCATTTCGCGCGGTCCTGGTCGGCCAGCAGCACCGGACGGCCGCCGGGACCGATCCGGGCCGCGACCCGCGACGCCTGGATCTCCATCAGCGCGACCAGGCCGTGCACCTCGGCCTGGTCCGGCATCAGCCCGGCGAGCACCCGGCCCAGCCGTGTCGCCTCGCGGCAGAGGTCCGGGCGGGTCCAGTCCGCGCCGGCGGTCGCCGAGTAGCCCTCGTTGAAGATGAGGTAGATCACCTCCAGCACCGAGGCGAGCCGTCCGGACAGTTCACCGGGCACGGGCAGTTCGATCGCCACCCGCCGTTCGGCGAGCGTGCGCTTGGCGCGGGAGATCCGCTGCCCGACGGTGGGCTCGGGGACGAGGAACGCCCGCGCGATCTCCCCCGTGGTCAGGCCGCCGAGCAGGCGCAGGGTGAGCGCCACCCGGGCCTCGCCGGGCAGCACCGGATGGCAGGCGGTGAACAGCAGGCGCAGCAGGTCGTCGCCGATGTGGTCGTCGAGGGCGTCATCGAGTTCGGCCTCGGCGCTCTCCTGGCGCGTCTCCAGGTCTCTGCCCACCTCGGCGAGCTTCTCCGCGTAGCGGGCGCCGCGCCGCATCCGGTCGATCGCCCGGTGCTTGGCGGTGAGCGTCAACCACGCGCCGGGGTTGGCGGGCACGCCGGAGACGGGCCACTGCTCCAGCGCGATGACCAGCGCGTCCTGGGCGAGCTCCTCGGCCGTGCCGATGTCGCCGGTGATCCGGGCGAGCCCGGCGATGATCCGGCCCGCCTCGATGCGCCACACTGCCTCGACCGCCCTGCGGACGTCATAGGCGCCGGGGGCGTCGCCTGCGTTCATGACGTCCGATACAAGCATCACCGGAGCGCACGGACAACACCGGGTCAGCGAACGCGCGACATCGCCGCGGGCAGCACCTTCGCCAGCGCCTCGGCGACCCCGGCCGCCTCCGCCGGGTCGGCCATCAGCATCGACTGGCGCACCCAGACCACGTCGCGGGACGCCGCCTCGGCCGCCGGGCAGGGCAGCGCGCGGACGCCCGCCCGCGTCAGCGCGTCCATCCCCGTCAGGTGCGGGTAGCCGCCGTCCAGCGGCACGCCCTCGGCCGCCATGGCGGCGAGCAGGAACTCCCGGTCGGCGGGCGTCTCCAGGCGCAGCATGAGCAGGTGACGGCTGTCGGCGGTGGTGCCCGGCGGCCTGGGGACCGCGTGTACGGGCAGGCCCTCCAGCAGCCGTTCCACCTCCAGGCAGAACGCCTCCCGGCGGGCGATCTCGCCGGGCAGCCGGTCCAGCCAGGGCAGCAGCAGCGCCGCCTGGATGTCGGTCATGCGCAGGTTCCAGCCCACCTCCGGGTGGCCGTACCACTCGCCGCCGAGCCGCCGCCCGACGTTGCAGGCCGACCAGATCCGGCCGTGCAGCGCCTCGTCCCGGCAGACGATCACGCCGCCCTCCCCTGCGGTCATCGCCTTGCTCGACTGGAAGCTGTAGACCCCGGCGTCGCCGAGGCCGCCGATGGGCCGGTCGGCGTACCGCGCGCCGTGGGCCTGGGCGCAGTCCTCGACGACGGCCAGGCCGTGCCGGGCGGCGACCTCGGTGAGCGCGTCCATGTCGGCGGGGCTCCCGGCCAGGTGCACCGGCATGATCGCGGCCGTCCTCGCGGTGACGGCCGCCTCGGTGGCGGAGGCCGACAGGTGCAGGTCCACCGGATCGACGTCGGCGATCACCGGGACCGCCCCGGCGAGCAGCACGGCCGAGGCCGAGGCCACGAACGTGTAGGCGGGCACGATCACCTCGTCGCCGGGGCCGACCCCGAGGCCGCGCAGGGCGGCGAACAGCCCGAGGGTGGCGTTGCCGACGGTGACGCCGTGCCCGGCCCCCGACAGCCGGGCGAAGGCGGCGGCCAGGTCGCCGCACAGCGGCCCCTGCGTCGCCCCCCACTGCCCGCTCTCCAGGACCTTGGTGACCAGCTCCCGCTGCGCGGGATCGAGGGGCGGCGGCCACGCGGGCCAGGGCGCGGTGCGGACGGGGGCGCCCCCGTCGAGGGCGAGCGTCATGGTCGTGTTCCTCTGCTTGCGGTGAGGGTCCGGCCGAGCGCCGGGCCGAGGATCCGGGCCAGGTTCCCGCCCGCCACCAGTGCCCGCGCCTCGTCGTCGAGGGGGGCCAGCGCGAGCTTGCCGTAGCCGGCGCGCAGGTCGAGGAAGCAGGCGTCGGAGCCGTAGACGACGCGGTCGGCGCCGGCCAGGGCGACCAGACGGGCGATCCACCTTCCGGTGATCTTGGATCCGCAGGTCTCCAGGTAGAGCGCGGGGTGGTCGGCCGCGATGGCGGCGGCGCGGGCGAAGCCGTCCGGTTCGAGGCCGCTGTGGCCCATGAGCAGCGGCACGCCGGGGTGGCGGGCGGCGACGGCGGCGAACCGCGACGGGTCGCTCCACGGCGAGCCGGTCTGGCCGTGGGACAGGACGGGCATGCCGTGTTCGCGGGCGTATTCCCAGACGTGGTCGTAGCGCGGGTCGTCGAGCGCGCACAGGTGGACGTCGGGGTGCAGCTTGATCCCCCAGACGGCGGGACCGCCGGTCAGCGGGTGGCGGTGGTGGGGGTTGGCGACCTCCCAGACGCCGAACCTGCCGGGGTGCGCGGCGGCGGCCTCGGCCGCCAGCCGGTTGCCGGTGCCGGCGTCGGGGCCGACCGCGAGCAGGTGGCTGACGCCCATGGCGGTGATGCCGAGCCGGTCCATGTGGCGGACCAGCCCCTCGGCGGTGGGGTCGGGGATCAGGAAGTCGGGCCACCGGCCGATGTGCCCGTGCGCGTCGAGGATCACAGCATCGCCTCCAGCGAGCCCGCCGCGATCAGCTCGATGTCGCCGGGCGGCAGTTCCAGGTGGTCGAGCATGAACCTGGGGCCGCAGTCGTCCTTCTCCGGAGCGCCGGTGCCGAAGACCAGCCGCCCGGCCCCGAAGCGCTCGGCCAGCCACTCCACGCCGCCCTGGGTGTTCACCGTGCCGATCTCCACGCGCAGCTCCGCGATGGTCTCCATCAGCTCGGCCACGGCGCGCAGCCGCCGGTATCCGGGGTTGAGCAGCAGGACGCGCAGCCCCGGCAGGCTCGCGGCGAGCGCGCGCAGCTCGGCGGGCGAGGTCTCGGCCAGGTCGATCGCCACCGGCAGGCCGGCGGACGACAGTTCGCCGAGCCAGCGCAGGGCGACCGGGCCGGTCAGCTCGAAACGGTGCCGGGACGGGCAGAGCCGGATCATCCGGACGCCCCAGTCCAGGACCTCGCGCGGGTCGCGCGGGGCGCACGCGCCCGCCACCCCCGGCACCACGACCGGCACCGGACGCAGCCGCGGGTCGCCGAGCGCAAGGAGGGCCTCGTTGCCCTCCTGGGCGTCGGAGTACAGGCTCAGCGTGTGGGTGACCCAGGCGGCCTCGATGCCGAGCCGGTCCATCTCCGGCCGGGGGTCGGCGGGCAGGTCGTCGGACGGCACCGGCCCGGCCAGCCGGTGGGCGTCCACGGTTCGGAGCGTTGAGCCATATTTCGGCACAGACCGAAACTTAGCCCGGTGAACGAAGGCCCGTCAAGGCCGGGCCCGCCTTGCCCCGGAACACGGCGGCACATTAAGGTCATGGCCGATATAGGACAAACCGGAGGACGGGATGGCGGTTTTCGACGCGGCGGCGCTGATCGGCGACCTCCGGGTGACCCTCGACGTCGACGTCCTCGTCGGGGCGTACCCCGATCGGGACGGCCCTCCGGGTGCGCCGGAGTCGGTCAGGGGCGTGCTCGCCCGGCATGGGATCGCCACGGGGGCGGTCGCGAGCCTGCGGGCCGCGCTGTTCGACATGGTCTCCGGCAACGACGAGGTGGTGGCCCTGCCCCGCCCGCCGTTCCTGCCCGTCGGCGCCGTGGACCTGCGCGACCCGATCGGAGCCGCCGAAGAACTGGAACGGCTGGCCGCCGCCTCCGTGCGCGCGGTCCGGCTGTTCCCCGACGAGCAGGGCGTCGAGGCGGGCTTCCCCTCGGTACGGCACGTCGCCAAGCGGGCCACCGCGCTCGGCATGACCATCCTGACCGGCGGCGACGTGCGGCGCTTCTGGCGGCCGTTCAGCGGCATCGGCGCCACCGTGGTCTTCCTGGACACGCACTTCTACCACCTGGGCGACTTCCTGGTGACCGCCGGCGACGAGCCGGGGTTCCACACCTCCACGCGGCTGCTCAACTCCCCCGACGCACTGGAGACCGTCGGCGCCGGGCGTCTGCTGTTCGGCTCCCGCGCCCCGCACGGCGAGCCGCTGGTGCCGCTGCTGCGGCTGGCCACCAGCGGCCTGCGCCCCGATGAGATCGCGGCGGTCGCCGGCGGCAACGCCGCCCGCCTGCTGGGAGCGAACCGATGATCATCGACGTGCACGCGCACTGGGGCCCCTGGTTCTTCACCATGGACGTGGCCGGCGTATCCCTGGCCGCCATGGACCGCTACGGCATCGACCTGGCCGTCGTGTCCGCCACCGAGGCGGTGATCTACGACGCCCCGGCGGGCAACCGGGCCCTGGCCGGAGTCCTGGAGACCCAGGACCGGCTGTTCGGGTACGTGACCGTCAACCCTCGCAGGCTCGCCGACGCCGAGCGCGACCTGCGCGAGTTCCTGCCCACCGGCCGCTTCGCGGGCGTCAAGATCCACACCGACTACACCGGGTCCCCGGTCGTCTCGGCTCAGACGCGCGAGGCGCTGGAGCTGACCGCGTCCTTCGGATGCCCGGCGCTGGTCCACACGTGGGGCACGTCGGTGCTCGACCTGGCCGAGGTCTGCGCCGGGATCCCCGGGCTGCGGGTGATCGCCGGGCACATGGGCGCGGACGGCTTCCCCCACGCGATCGAGGCGGCGCGCTCCTGCGACCGGCTCTACCTCGAACCGTGCTGGTCGCACGCCCCGGCGGGGCGGTTCGCGCGGGTCGCGGCGGAGGTGGACGACCGGCGGCTGCTCTTCGGCACCGACTCCACGCTGATCGACCCGTCGTCGGCGTTCGGCTCGGTGGCCGCGGCCGGGCTCACCGGGGCGACGGCCGAGCGCGTGGCCTGGCGCAACGCGGCCGAGCTGTTCGGCCTCCCCGGGCTATCCGAGGGCCGCGAGCGGGACTCCGGGCGGTGACTCGCCGGGCAGCGGCGGGCCGTACGGGTCGTGGGCGTGGGAGGCGGGCACCCGCCCCTCGGCGGCGGCCACCCACAGCATCCGCTGGACGTATCCCTCCATCGGCTCGGTGAAGGTCGCCGCGGCCAGCCGGTCCAGCCGTTCCGACGCGCGCAGGAAGCGGGCCAGGTCGGCGCCCTCGAAGGCGCACAGCACCTCGCGGGTGACGCCGACGGCCGCCGCCGCCAGCCCGACCAGCGCGGCCTGCGCCCCCCACATCAGCGAAGGGGCGAACATGCGGTCTTCTCCGGTCACGGCCAGCCGTCCCGCCTCGCGGGCGACGGCGATCGCCCGCTGACAGCCCATCGCGTCGAAGAGCAGCGCCGACTTCAGCCCGGCCACGCCCGGATGGCGGACGAGGTCGCGCAGCACGGCGGGCGGGCAGGGACGCGTGTAGAGGTCGAAGGCGATCATCGGCAGGCCCGACGCCCGCCACACCGCGTCGTGCCGGGCCAGGCGGTCGCCGTCGTCGGGGAAGACCAGCGCGCCCTGCGCCCCGAGGCCCGCCGCCACGGCGGCCTGCTCGTCGGCCCCGCCGCCGGGCGAGCCGCCGACGCCCACGATCACCGGGACGCCGGTGCCCACCGCGCGGGCGATCACGCCCGCGCGGACCTCGTCCGTCAGGTACGGCCCGCGCCCCGTGTGGGCCAGCACCGCCAGCGCGCCCGCGCCGTCGGTGACCAGCCCGCGCAGGTAGGTCTCGACGATGTCGAGGTCGACCTCGCCGGAGGCGGTCATCGGAGTGGCCGCCGCGGCGATCAGGACACCGCGCAGCCGATCACGCAGCCGCGCCGCGCCTGAAGACATCTCCACCCACGGCAGCCTATTTCAATCCGGTCATCGCGATGCTGTTGACCAGGTACCGCTGCAGCAGCGCGAACACCAGCAGGCACGGGACCACCGACACCGTCGCCGAGGCCATCACCGTGGCCAGCGGGACGCCCTCGCTCCGCAGCGTGGCCAGCCCGACCGTCAGGGTCCGCATCTCGTCGCTCTGCGCCATGACGTGCGGCCACAGGAAGTCGTTCCAGTGCCACAGGAACACGAACACGCCGAGCGTGGCCAGGATCGGCCGGGTCAGCGGGAGCACGATCCGCCAGTAGATCCGCCACTCCGACGCGCCGTCCACCTTGGCCGCGTCGAACAGCTCGTCGGGAAGGTCCCTGATGAACTGGCGCATCAGGAAGACCGCCTGGGAGTTGGCCAGCGTGGGCACGATCAGGCCCCAGAAGGTGTCGACCCCGCCGAAGTTGGAGATCAGCACGAACATCGGGATCAGGGTGGCCTGGAAGGGCACCATCAGGGTCGCCACGAACGCCCACATCAGCGCGTCGCGGCCGGGGAAGCGCTTCTTGGCGAAGGCGTATCCGGCCATCGACGCGGTGAGCAGGGTGATCACCACCGAGACCAGCGCGTAGATCACCGAGTTGAGCGTCCAGCGGGTGAACCCGGACACCGACAGCGTCTGGACGATGTTGTCGAAGGTCAGCGTCCGCGGCCAGGCCGTCGGCACGGTCGGCTCGCCCGCCGGGGACAGCGCGACCACGAGCATCACCAGGAACGGGCTCACGGTGAGCACGGCGACCATGCCGAGCAGGACGGTGAGCGGCCACCTGCGTGGCGGGCGAGGGCGCACCGGGGCCGTGGGAGACGACGTGGCGGCCGTCCGGTCGGCGGTGAGGGTCATCGTTCACTCCGGTCGAGCAGCCTGCGCTGGATCAAGGACACGACGAAGACCAGAGCGAACAGCACCATGCCGATGGTGGCCGCGTAGCCGAAGTCGAAGTTGCGGAAGCCCTGCTCGTACAGGCCGTAGACGAGGACGAAGCTGGCCCTCGCCGGGCCTCCGCCGGTCATGACGTAGATCATGTCGAATGTCTGGAAGGCCGTGATGGTCTCGATGACCAGCACGAAGAACAGCGCGGGGCGCAGCAGCGGCAGCACGATCGAGCGGAACCGCTGCCAGGGCCCGGCCCCGTCCACCCGGGCGGCTTCCAGGTACGACGACGGGATCGACTTCAGCCCGGCCAGCAGGATGAGCATCGAGTAGCCGAAGCCCTTCCAGGTGGCGACCGTCGCCAGCGACGTCAGCACCAGCGAAGGATCGTCCAGGAACCCGATCGGGCCGATGTCCAGCCTGGCCAGCAGCCCGTTGAGCAGGCCGTCGAACTCGTAGATCCACCGCCAGATCACCCCGGCCAGGATGAAGCTGGTCACGTACGGCAGGAACAGCATCCCGCGGAACAACCCGCGCGCCACGACCACGGTGTTCAGCAGCAGCGCGGTGGTGAGCGAGAGGATCATGGTCATCGGCACGTAGATCGCCACGTAGACCAGGGTGATCCGCAGGCTGGCCAGGAAGACCTCGTCGCCCAGCAGCCGGGCGTAGTTGCCGGCGCCGACGAAGTCCCACTCTCCGCTGATCTTGTAGTCGGTGAGGCTTATGCCCGCCGCACCCAGCGTGGGCACGAATCTGAAGATCACGAAGAGCACCAGCATGGGGAGGACGAACAGCAGTCCCGTGACAGGGTCCCGCAACCGGTGTCTCACTGGGTTCGCGCCTTTCGTCTAGCGATGTGACCGGAAGGGCCGTCGCGAGCGGCCCTTCCGGTTTGCCGCCCAGCGGGGGCGGAGGGGAGAACGACGGATCAGCCGCCGCTGGACAGAGCCCCGTCGGCCTCCTTGGCCGCGTCGTCCAGGGCCTGCTTCGCGGACTTCTTGCCCTGCAGCGCGGCCTGTAGATGCGGGATCAGCGCCGACATCACCTGCCGGGCCTTGGGGTGGGCGTCGCCGGGGTAGACGAACTCCAGCGCGGGCTCGAAGCGCTTGGCGATCTCGCTCTGCCCCTCCACCTTCGCGTCGGTGCGGGCCGGGAAGTACCCCGACGCCTGGGCCAGGTCGGCGGCGACCTCGGCGGACGCGAGGTACCCGGCGAACTTCTTGGCCGCCGCCATGTTCGGGGAGTGCTTGGCGAGCATCAGCCCGCCGGGGATGCCGAACGTCACCCGCTTGGCCGCGGCGAACGGCAGGCCGATCTCCAGGTTCTCCGCGCCGATGGCCTTGCCGAGCTGCTCGGCGAAGGCCGGGGCCCCCGCGTGCGTCATCGCCGCCTTGCCGGTGGCCAGCGGGCCGCCCTCGACCGCGCTGCCCAGGGTGGCCGCGTTGCCGGGCAGGCCGCCCGCCGCCTTGAGGTCGAGCAGGTACTGCAGTGCGGCCACGCCCTCGGGGCCGTTGAAGGCGACGCTCTTGCCGTCGGGGGCGAAGACGCTGCCACCGTGCGCCCACAGCAGCGGGTAGAAGGTCAGGTTCAGGGTCTCCTCGGGTGCGCCGTAGTAGGCCATCACCGCGATGCCCTTCTCGGCGAGCTTGGGCGCGGCCGCCTTGACCTCGTCCCAGGTGTCGGGGAGTTCGTCGATGCCCGCGTCGGCGAACGCCTTCTTGTTGATCATGGGGGCGCTGGCGGTCTGGTAGATCGGCACGCCGTACAGCTTGCCGTCCACGGTGAGGGCGTTGAGGCCCGCGGGGCGGAACACCGCCTTGTCGGCCGCCACCACGTCGTCCACCGGCTCGATGGTGCCCTGCTGGGCGTACTGCGGGATCTGGTCGGGGCCCAGCACGACCAGGTCGAAGCCCTTCTTGGAGGCGAGCGCGGTGGTCACCTTCTCCTGCCGGCCCTCCCAGGGCTGCAGGTCCACCTTGACGTCGACGGTCGGATTCGCCGCCTCGAAGTCCTTCTCGACCTTGTCCCAGAACGCCTTGCTCTTGGCCTGGTCGTCGATGACGGGATACATCCACAGCGTCACCGTGGACTTGTCCGACCCGGAGCCGGAGCCGGATCCGCACCCGGCCAACGTGACTCCGAGGGCGGCCGCGAGGCCGGCCGCAGCTAGCTTCCGCATCGGCGCCTTCCTTTCTTACCTTAATACCGGTCCTGACCGAAAACTAGTGAGCGGGTAGATGGCGGGTCAATGGCTGAGACATGAACGTGACTACGGCTCGGCCCGAAACCGGTCGCCGGTCACGCTATCGGTCCCCGCTCGCCGGGCTGGGCGTCGGACAGGGCGTCGGTCAGCGCCCCGGCGACGGCCTTGACGTGTTCGTCGGTGTAGTTCTCGTTCCAGTTGACGACCAGCAGCGTGTCGGAGACCAGGCGCTCGGCGTGGGGGCAGGAGGCGTCGCCGGGCGAGCCGGTCCCGGTGAGGGGATAGCGCGACGTGCCGTACAGCGGGCCGTCCCACACCGGGGCATGGTTCAGCGGCTGCTCCAGATAGCCCGCGGTGGCCGGAATCCCGGCCTCCCGCAGCCGCGCGGCCAGGGCGGGCGCCCCGCCACCGGGCAGGATCAGCGGGAACAGCCACCACGCGTGGCCGGTGACCCTCGGCAGCACCACCCCCGGCAGTCCCCGCAGGGCCTCCACCAGCGCCTCCGCGGTGCGACGGCGGGCGGCGACCACGCCGGGCAGCTTGGCGAGCTGCGCCCCGGCCACCGCCGCGGACAGCTCGGTCATCCGGTAGTTCAGCCCGAGGCCGACGTGCGAACGGCCCGCCGCGCGGTCCCAGCCCTTGTCGGCGAACAGGCGCATCCGCCGGGCCGCCTCGTCGTCGTCGGTGATCACCAGCCCGCCGTCGCCGCAGGTGATGTGCTTCCACTGCTGGAGGCTGAAACAGCCCACCAGGCCGTTACGGCCGACCGGCTCCCCGCCGGGCGTGGTGGTCAGCCACGCCTGGGCGCAGTCCTCGATCAGCGCCAGGCCGCGGTCGGCGGCGAGCGCGCGCAGTTCGGCGATCCGGGCGGACGCCCCGAACAGGTGGACCGCCAGGATCGCCCTGGTCCTGGGCCCGATCAGCCGGGCGACGGCCGCCGGATCAAGATTGCCGTCGGAAGGGTCCACGTCGGCGAAGACAGGAACCGCGTTCTGCGCCAAGATGGGGGCCACGGTCCCGAAGTCCGTGATCGGTGTCGTGATGACCTCGTCTCCGGGGTCCGGCGCGGCCGCGACCACCGCGAGGTGGAGCGCCGCCGTGCCGGAGCTGCAGGCGATCGCGTGACCGGAGCCGTACAGCTCCGACATCGCGCGTTCCAGCGCCCGCGCCTCGGTGCCCCAGACGGAGTTCAGCATGCCCGACCGGATCACCCGCTGAGCCGCGGCCACCTCCTCGTCCCCGAGGGTGCGCCCGTCCGGCTCGGTCATGGTGGGGAACTTGAGGACCAACGAGTACCTCGCAAGATAGAATTGCGGTCTTGACCGTAATGGACAGCCATGGGAGGCGCGGGTGGGTATCGTCATCGGTGTGGTCGGGCCGCACGACCTGGTCGACCATGTCGCGGCCACCTGCGAGGAACAGCCGGGCACCTCGGCGCTGCGACTCGACTACGACCACGAGTCGCAGGCCACCTCGATCGTGGAGGCCCACTCCTCGGCGGTGGAGGGCTGGCTGTTCACCGGCATCGTGCCGTACATGCTGACCCGCGACGCCGAGGCGCTGACCCGGCCCGCCGCGTTCGTCGACTACACCGGCTCCACGCTGCTCAGCGCGCTGGTGCGGCTGCAGCGCGAGGGCCAGGACGTCACCAGGCTGTCGATCGACACCCTCTCCCCCGCCGACGTGGCGGCCACCTTCACCGAGGCCGGGCTGCCGGTCGAGGGGCTGCGCACGCTCCCCTACCGCCCGGGCATGACCTCCGACAAGGCGATCGCCTTCCACCGGCGCGGGCCCGCGCACGCCGCCGTCACCTGCCTCAGCTCCGTCCACGAGGCGCTGCGCGGCGACATGCACGTGCTGCGCCTGGCCCCCTCGCCGCACTCGGTGCGGGTGGCGCTGCGCCAGTTGCTGCTGACCGCCGAGGGCCAGGCCCAGGAGGACGCGCAGATCGCACTCGGGCTGATCGAGGTGGAGAGCGACGAGGGCCTGCTGCGCGAGGCCACCGCGCTCGGCGGCACGCTGGCCGCCTTCCGCGGCGGCACCCACCTGCTGGTCACCACCCGCGGGCCGCTGCACGACGCAACCGGCGGCTTCTCCGGCCTGCCCATGCTCTCCCGCCTGGCGGTGCACAACGCGGTCGTGCGGGTCGGCTTCGGGCTCGGGCGCAGCGCGGCGGAGGCGGAGAGCCTGGCACGCAGGGCGCTGGCCAGAGCGCGGCGCATCGGCGAGATCGCGGCCGTGCTGTCGCTGCGCGCCGACACCGACATCGTGCTGGAGTCGGTGTCGGCGACGGCCCCCAGGGAGCAGAACCTCACCGTGATCGCGCGCCGGGTGGGCCTTTCCGTGCCGACCCTGGAGAAGCTCATCGACGCGCGGACGGCGGCCGGGGGCAAGCCGCTGACCACGCGGGAGATCGCCGACCGGCTGGCCGTCCAGCAGCGCACCGCCCGCCGGATGCTGCACCGGCTGGAGCTGGCCGGGCTCGCCGAACGCACCGGCAACCTGACCAGCGGGTCCAGCGGGCGCCCGCTCACGCTGTACCGGCTGACGCTCTAGCAGAGCCACCGGGAAAGGCCCTCGGCGACGAACTCGTCGTCGCGCAGCCAGGGGTACGCCGCCCAGATCCGGTCGATCTCGGCGAGCTGGCCGGGCGACAGCTCCTCCTCCGGGTCCAGGCACCACCGCCCGGCCAGCAGGCCCTGACGGCGCAGCACCTCGTGGATCCCCGGGATGCACCCGTGGAAGCCGTGCCGGGCGTCGAAGATGGCGGCGTTGGCGTCGGTGAGGTGACCATCGAGGGTCAGCAGCCGGCGCGCGGCCACGTCGTCGCCCGAGCGGGCCCGGCCCGCCTCCTCCAGCAGCTCCACCGCGCGGCGGACCCACACCGCCCACTGGCCGAGCAGGCCGCCGACGAACTCCACCTCGACCTCGCGGCCGTCCACGACCACCCGGTGCGGGGTGATCAGGTCGGCCAGGATGTGGTCGTCGTTGCCGGTGTAGAGGGCCAGGTCGGCCTCCCGTCCGGCGCGGCAGACCCCGTGCAGCACGTCGAGCGTGCGGTAGCGGTCGAAGGGGGCGACCTTGATGCCGATCACCGACTCGATCGCGGCCAGCCGGGTCCAGAAGTCGCGGGAGAGCACGCGCCCACCGACCGCGGGCTGCAGGTAGAAGCCGATCACCGGCAGCACCTCGCCGACCGCGCGGGCCCGGTCGATCAGCGCGTCCTCGTCCAGCTCGGGGTGCGGGCTGAGCAGCACCATGTGGTAGCCCAGCGAGGCGGCCAGCTCCGCCTCGGCCACGGCCCGCGCGGTGTCGCCGGTGGCGCCCGCGACGAGCACCACCTCCCGGCCGCGCTCCCGGTCGTGGCCGCGCGCGGTCTCGGCGGCCAGTTCCAGGACCGGCGCCAGCAGCGCGGTGCCGTGGATGGCGAACTGCGTGGTGTGCACGCCCACCGCCAGGCCGCCCGCGCCCGCGTCGATGTAGTAGCGGGTCAGCGCCCGCTGCCGCCGCTCGTCCAGCCGCCGTTCGGCGGTGAGGGCCAGCGGGTGCGCCGGAATCACCAGTCCGCGCCGGAACAGGTCGCGCACCGGGATCGTCGCCTCGGGTGCCGTGCTCAGCACGTCGTGTTCCCTTCCTTGTCGTGATGCTGTCGTTGTGCCGTCGTGTCGCATGGACGGGCGGCCGGTCAGAACCGGCCGTCGCGGCGTTCGAACTTGGTGGGCTTGCCCAGCAGCGGCCCGCCGCCGGCGACCCAGCGCGCGGTGTGCTCGATCAGCTCGGCGGGCGTCAGCGCGGGGTAGCCGAACAGGCGGTGACAGCGGGAGGCGTTGGAGAGCAGTGCCGTGGGGGCCTCCTGGCCGGTGAACACGGGCTCCTTGCCAAGGGCCGCGCCGAGGGCCTGAGCGGCCTGCCGTACCGAGATCAGCTCCGGGCCGGTGACGTTGAGCACGTACGGCGGGACGTCGGCCAGCCGCAGCGCGCGCAGCGTCACCTCGTTGGCGTAGCCCTGCCAGACCACGTTCACCTGGCCGGTGGCCAGGTCCACCGGCTCGCCCGCGAGGATCCGCTGCGCCAGGTCCACCAGCACGCCGTAGCGCATCTCGACGGCGTAGTTGAGGCGGATCAGCGCCAGCGGGGTGCCGTGCGTCTCGGCGAAGTGCGCCATGACGCGCTCGCGGCCCAGACAGCTCATCGCGTACTCGCCCACCGGCGCGGCCGGCGAGTCCTCGGTGCTGCCGCCGCTGGTGACCGGCACCAGCGGGTAGACGTTGCCGGTGGACAGCGCGGCGATCCTGGCGCCCCGGAACCGCTCGGCCACGCGCCCCGGCAGGTAGGTGTTGGTGAACCAGGTGGTGTGCTCGCGGCCCTGCGTGCCGAACTTGGCGCCGACCAGGAACACCACGTTGGCGGCGTCGGGCAGCCCGGCCAGGGCGCGCTCGTCGGCGACGTCGGCGCGGACCACGGTGGCCCCGGCCTCCTGCAGCGAGTCGGCCAGGCCGGACTCGGAGAAGCGGGAGACCGCGATCACCCGCCGGGAGCCCTGGACGGCGTTGAGCGCCAGGCGCACCAGGCTGGGGCCGAGCTTGCCGCCCGCCCCCAGGATCATGAGGTCGCCGTCGAGGCCGCCGAGGTCCTCGGCGAGCCCGGCGCTCGGCAGCGCCAGCCGTTCCTCTAGTTCCGCTACGGTCCGCACCCTGCCTCCTTGCCGTTATTTACGGTCCAGACCGTAACTTTGCGAGGGTTCACCTGTCAATACAGGCGGCCCTGGAGGCGCGGGATCAGCCTCCCGGCTGGAGCGGCGGGGCCGCCTCACGGGCGGCGGCCAGCACGGCCAGGATCGCCCTGGTCTGCTCCCACGGGACCGGGCTGGGGGCCCCGCCGACCATGGCGAGGAACGCGTCGATCGTCCCCCGGTAGCCGAGGCCGTCCAGTGTGTCCGCTCCGCCTTCGATCGCGATCGTCTCCGTCGAGCGGGCGGTGTGGGCGGCGACCGTGTAGGACTCCACCTCCGACACGCCCAGGACCTCCACCGTCCCGGTGATCCCGCTGTCCCAGCGCAGGGCCAGCACGCCGGTGTCCTCGGAGCGCAGGCCGTGGTGCGCGCGGGTGGCGCGGGCGGCCCCGGCCAGCCGTACGTCGGGGCCGAGCAGCGCCACCAGCAGTTCCACACCGTGGATCCCCATCGTGACCAGCGTGCCGCCGCCCTCGGCCGGATCGTCCTGCCACGGGTTGTACCCGGTGGCCCACAGGCCGACGTCGTGCCTTACGGTCGCGCGGACCGCGTGCACCTCACCCCGCGCGGCCCGCTCCGCCAGCCCGTCCGCGGCCTCGGCGAACGCGGGCGCGAACCGCAGCACCGACGTGCTCAAGATCCGCCCGGCGGCGGGGGCGGCCACCGCGTCCAGCGCGTCGAGCTGCGCCCGAGTCGCGGCGGCGGGCTTGTTCACGAAACACGGCGGCCCCGCCTGGACCACCTGCCCCAGCACCGCGGCCAGACCGGGCGTCGGAACGGTCAGCACCACCCCATCCGGCCGCGTGTCGAGCAACTCCCCCGGCCCGCCCACCACCCGCACCCCCGGATGCTCCGCGACGAACCGGTCCAGCCTCTCCCGATCCTCCTCCCAAACCACGAACTCGGCCCGAGACGCGAGCGACCGCGCATCAGTGAACGGATGACTGGTAGCAAGCCCGGCAAAGGCGATGAGCACAAATTCTCCCTCTCCTTGAACCGACCCAAAGGCCGCATTCACCAAACAATGCCCCGCAGTCTCTCAACCCCACCCACCCCACGCGGCCCTCCCCCCTCTAGGGACGGGACGACGGACGGCCACAGACCACGGCGGTCACACCCGGTCGGCGTACGTCCGCCGGACGCGACCCCCGTCCACGCGGTGCCCTGTCACGCCGACAGGGGTCGCCGCCGCCCTCCGCCTCGCTGCCACCAGCGCACCAGCGATGCCCGCCACGCGGACGGCCACGGCGACGCGCCCCCCTCGGCCGAAGGCCACGGGCGCCGACAGCGCGCCGGAACACCGTCCGGCCCCACCCGGCGACATGGTTCAAACAACGGTGACTCTGCTGGGGCAGGTGCCGAGACTGCTCGGACTTGGTGCCTCTACGGCGCTGGACGGACCCCAGGGCCGCTCATCGGTCTCCGCCTCGCCGTCGCAGGCACATGGACGGCCACGGCAAAGCACCGTAAGCCTGCGCCTCAGGAATGGTGGCTCTACTGGGCGGGCCTGGGCTGAGCACCGTGATCTGCGCAAACGTGCGACCTATTGCCGCCGCATCCCCGCAGTGGACACATCCGCTCGCCAGAGCACCGCGGGGCCCACCTCGTCGCCGGCGGGGTGTTTCCCCCCGTCGGGCGTACACCGGCGAAGGACGGCATGTTCGCATACGTCACGGAGCCCATCTCGGCGCCTGGTGTTGCCTCCCGCCGTCTCAGGGGTGGTGGTCGGCCAGGGCTTGGGCGGCTTGTTCTGCCTTGTGGCGGGTGGATCGGGCGGTGTGGCGGGAGCGGGACTCGTCGCGAGCGGCTACGTCGCGGCGGTGGGCGGTGGCGGCGAGGTTCTGTTCGGCCTCGGCGAGTTGGCGGGTGAGGGATTCCACGCGGGCGGACATGCGCTCGTACTCCTCGGTGGACTGCTCCAGTTCGCCCGCCCATTCGGCGTGGTCGCGGGCGGCCTGGTCGGCGGCGCGTTCGGCTTCCGCGAGTGCCTGTTCCAGTTCGGCGCGGCGGTCGTCGGGCGGCGGGGGTGCCGGGGTGGGCTCGGCCCGTTTCCGGCGGGGGCGAGGCCTTTCGGCGGCCGGGGCCGGGGCCGGGGTGAAGCCGGTGTAGCTCAGGGAGCGGTTCAGGCGGCCCCGGCGTACCTGCTCGGCCGCCTGCTCGTCCACGGTGGCCGCGTCGAGGGTCTGTTCCACCTCGGCCGCCGCGCCCCCCGCCAGCGGACGGCCCGCCTCCCGCGCCGATTCGCGGACCAGGCGGGCCAAACGCGTGGTCAGCGGCCCCCGCGCCCGCGTCAGGTCGACGATCTCGTCGGGATCGTGGTCCGCCCAGGCCGCCCGCAGCCGGGCGCCCAGCTCGAACAGCTCGGCGAACTCGCCGGGGTGGGCGCGGGCCGCCCGGTTGACCGCCCACGCGGCGACGGTGGGCCGTCGCAGCCCGCCGATGCTCCGGGCGAGCGCCGCGTCGCCCGACGCCCTGGCCTCCCGGGACAGGGCATCGCGCTCGGCGACGAACCGCTCGGGGTCGAGCCCGTAGAGCCGTTCCGCCGCCTCATCCAGGTCCACATGGCGAACGTACCCGGAATTCCCGCGCGCGCCCCAGCGCCGACGCGCCCCGCCGCCCCCGCCTGTGGCGCATAGTGGAAGTCACAAGATTGTCACAGCCCGCTGGAGGCTCCCGGTGTTCGAGCGATTCTCCGACCGCGCCCGCCGCGTCGTTGTCCTCGCCCAGGAAGAGGCGAGAGGCTTGGCACACGGATACATCGGCACCGAGCACATACTGCTGGGCCTGGCCGGCGAGGAGGACGGCCGGGCCTCGGAGGTGCTGCGCGAGGCCGGGCTCGACCTCGCGGGCACCCGGCGCGAGGTCGTCGAGCTGGTCGGCCGGGGGCAGTCGGCGGGCGAGCCGCACATCCCGTTCACGCCGAGGGCCAAGAAGGTCCTGGAGCTCTCCCTTCGCGAGGCGCTCACCCTGGGTCACAACTACATCGGCACGGGCCACATCCTGCTCGGCCTGATCCGCGAGGGCGAGGGCGTCGGCGCCCAGGTGCTGGCCAGGAGCGGCACCGACCTGCCGACGTACAGGGAGCGCACGCTCGACGTCATCCGCAACTCCGCCGCCGAGGCCGGGGCGCAGGAGCCGGGGGCCGCGCCGTCCGGGGGCGGGCCCGTTCTCGGCGGGCCGAGCCTGATCCAGCGCATCGACCGGCTGCAGCGCGGCCTGGAGCGGATCGAGCGGCGGCTCGACGCCATGGGCGTGCCGCCGGACCCGCTGGGCGAGCCTCCTGCGGGCGAGCGGCGGCCACCGGACGGCGAACCGCCCGTCCCGCGCCCGGCCGGCTAGGCCGTACCGGCGAGAGCCCCTTAGGCGAGCCCCGCGACCGCCGCCATCACGCCGAGGGGAAGGCGGCCCTCCACCACGCCCGGGTCCTCGGTGTAGCTGAGCGTGGCCCCCATCGAGACGAGCAGCCGCCGCATGCGGACGTTGTCCGAGAGCAGGGTCGCGCGCAGTTCGGCGAACCCCAGGTCACGGGCCTCGCGGGCCAGCATGCGGGCCAGTTCGCCGCCCAGTCCCAGGCCCTGGCGGCGGTCCTCCACCAGGAAGGCGACCTCCGCGATGCCGGGATCGGGCGTGAACGTCAGGGAGGCGATCGCCACCACCCGGCCGTCGTGGGCGGCGACCACCGAGTGGCCCCGGGTCCGGTCGCAGAGCCGGTCGAAGACACTCGGCGGCACCACGGGCTGCGAGGTGAAGTAGCGGAACCTGCGGGCCTCCGGCGAGCAGCGCTCGTGCAGGTCGCGGACGGCCTCTCGGTAGATCGGCGTGAGCGGGCGCACCACCACCTCGCTGCCGTCGGCCAGGCGCAGCGGCCCGTCCACGGGAGCGGGCTCGGTGGGGCGGGCCTGGCGCACGAAGGCGGCGGCCCGCGCGGCCTCGGTGAGCGTGAACGCCAGCCCGGCGCGGCGCAGCCGTACGGCACGCCGCGGCCCCACGGGCACCCACAGCATCGTCGGGTCGGGCAGGTCGGGCTCTCCCGAGGGTGTGCCGTAGACCCACCGGCCGTCGTCGGCGCGCAGCAGCTCGGCCAGCAGTTCGGGCAGCCGCCAGGGCGTGCCGCGCAGCCTGGCCGCCAGCAGCAGGGCGCGGGTCGGCTCGTCGGTCAGCTCGTGCGCGGTGGCCGGGATCACCTGAATCCCCCGGCCGCCCGCGCCTTCCAGCGCCTCGCGCACGGCCTGCGGCGAGGCCGGGACCTCGGCCATGAACTCGTCCACCGTGCCGTCGGCGTCGGGGTGGACGCTCATCCCCAGGATGTTGCCGCCCTTGCCGGCCAGTGCTGCGGCGAGCGAGGCCAGCCGTCCGGGTCGCTCGTCGACCGTGGTGCGGATCCGCCAGAATGCCATGGGCTGTGCTCCCTCCGTCACGTTCAGGGTGCCGCACTGCTGTTACACCACTGCTACGTAACGGTGAGACCGCTGTTTCATCGCATGGGCCGGTGCGGCCGGCACACGCGAAAGGCCCCCGCCGGCCTACGACCGCGCGAGGACCTCGCCGGGTACTCGCTCCCGCCGGGCACGGCGAGAGCCCACCGCCTAGTAGATGGTGCGGGGGGAGGTGCGCAGACGCTCCAGCGCCTCGGCGAGGATGGCCGCGCCGTCCTTGTCGCTACGACGCTCCTTCACGTAGGCCAGGTGCGTCTTGTAGGGCTCGTTCCTCGGCGGCGCTGGCGGGCTGCTCTGGTCCTGCCCGGCGGGCAGGCCGCAGCGGGGGCAGTCCCACAGCTCGGGAACGGCCGCGTCACTGGCGAAGCTGGGGCGGGTCTCGTGCATGTTCGCACACCAGAACGGGACCCGGACGCGTGGAGCCGCCTCGCCGCGCTCGGCCTCCCCCATCGGGCCGGCACCGACTCGGCTGCCACGGATCGCGTTGCCACTACCCACGGATGAACTCCTCGCTCGATCGCCCCGCGGAACGCGGGGGAGAAACACTGTCACAGGCCGCCCTCCGGGGAGGGCGGCCGAAATCCGGCTGCCGCCGGGCTGGGGCTGGGCCACGGGGACGGGGACTCGCGACGCCTGTCTCAGGGGCGAAGCAGCAGGCCCAGCGCGATGATGCAGATGAACCAGACCACGCCCGTGATGATGGTGAGCCGGTCGAGATTGCGCTCGACGACCGAAGACCCGCCGAACGACGAGGTGAACCCGCCGCCGAACATGTCAGACAGACCACCGCCCTTGCCCTTGTGGAGCAGCACCAGCAGCACCATGAGCAAGCTCGACAGGATCAGCGCGATGGAGATTCCGATAGTCACCGTAGACCTGTTCCCTTGTGCGCGCCCCCGCGTCCGGGTGCGCGATCCCTAGCACGACGTCGTCGGTGTGACGATTCAAACCTGCACTTCGAGGGTACGACGCGAAGGCACGTCGCACCCTTGGAACGGCCTAGTTAACCTGACAATTCGCCAAAACGGCAAATTTTGACAAAGTCCACCGGGTCAAGGCTGGCGCCACCGATGAGAGCACCGTCGACATCGGGCATCGCCATGATCCCGGTGATGTTGTCAGACTTCACCGAGCCACCGTAAAGAATACGGATCGCGGCGGCCACATCACCGTCGTACAGCTCGGCGAGTCGCGTGCGAAGTGCGCCGCAGACCTCCTGCGCGTCGTCGGGTGTGGCCACCTCACCGGTACCGATCGCCCATACCGGCTCATAGGCCACGACGATCGAGGCGACCTGCTCGGCCGAAACCTTCGCCAGCGCGCCGTCGAGCTGGGCCACGCAGTGCGCGACCTGGCCGCCGCCCTGACGGACCGGCAGGCCCTCGCCCACGCACAGGATCGGCGTGACCGAGTGCCGGTAGGCCGCCAGCACCTTGGCGTTGACGAGCTGGTCGTCCTCGTCGTGGTACTGACGCCGCTCGGAGTGGCCGATCACCGCGTACGTACAGCCCAGCTTTGCGAGCATGGCACCGGAGATGTCACCGGTGTAGGCGCCGGAGTCGTGCGGCGAGAGGTCCTGCGCGCCGTACACGATGCGCAGGCGGTCGCCGTCCACCAGGGTCTGCACGCTGCGCAGATCGGTGAACGGCGGCAGCACGGCTACCTCGACCGCGTTGAAGTCCTTGTCGGTGAGCGAGAACGCCAGCTTCTGGACGTGACTGATGGCCTCAAGGTGATTGAGGTTCATCTTCCAGTTGCCGGCGAACAGGGGCTTTCGGGCCATCGTCGTCAGTCCTCCAGCGCCGCGAGACCGGGCAGCGTCTTGCCTTCGAGATACTCCAGGCTGGCACCGCCGCCGGTGGAGATGTGGGAGAAACCGTCCTCGGGGAAGCCGAGGGTGCGCACGGCCGCCACGACGTCGCCGCCGCCGACCACGCTGAAGGCGTCGGAGCCGACCAGCGCCTCGGCCACCGCGCGGGTGCCGCCGGCGAAGGCGTCGAACTCGAAGACCCCCATCGGGCCGTTCCAGAACACCGTGCCGGCGGCGGCCAGCCGGGACGCGAACAGCTCACGGGTGCGCGGGCCGATGTCGAGGCCCTCGCGGTCGGCGGGGATCGCCGTGGCGTCCACCACCTCGTACGGCGCGTCGGCGGCGAACTCCGTCGCGGCCAGCACGTCGACCGGCAGCACCAGCTCCACGCCGCGCTTGGCCGCCTCGTCGATGAAGCCGCGCACCTGGTCGAGCTGATCCTTCTGCAGGATCGAGCGGCCCACCTCGTGGCCCTGGGCCGCGAGGAAGGTGTAGGCCATGCCGCCGCCGACCAGCAGCCGATCGACCTTGGCGAGCAGGTTGGAGATCACGCCGAGCTTGTCGGAGACCTTCGCGCCGCCCAGTACCACCGCGTACGGCCTGGCCGGATCGACGGTGAGCCTGCGCAGCACCTCCACCTCGGCCAGCACCAGCCCGCCCGCCGCGTGCGGGAGGAGCCCCGGCACGTCGTAGACGCTGGCGTGCTTGCGGTGGACCGCACCGAAGCCGTCGCCGACGTAGAGCTCGGCCAGACCGGCCAGCTCACGGGCGAACGCGCCGCGCACGGAGTCGTCCTTGGACTCCTCTCCCGGCTCGAAGCGCAGGTTCTCCAGCAGCGCGATCCGGCCGTCGGCCAGCGCGCCGGTCGTGGCGCGGGCCGACTCGCCGACCACGTCGGCGGCGAAGGCCACCCCGCCGCTCACGCCCTCGGCCGTGAGCAGCTCACCGAGCCGCGCGGCCACCGGGCGCAGGGAGAACTCCGGGGTGGGCGAGCCCTTGGGCCTGCCCAGGTGGGCGCACACGATGACGCGCGCGCCCCGCTCGGCCAGGTCCCTGATCGTGGGGACGGAGGCCCGGATCCGGCCGTCGTCGGTGATGGTCTCCCCGTCGAGCGGCACGTTGAGGTCGGCGCGCACCAGGACGCGCCGCCCCTTTACGTCGAGTTCGCCGGCCGCTCGCATCAGAGGTCTGCGCCGACCAGAGTCACGAGGTCGGCCAGGCGGTTGGAGTAGCCCCACTCGTTGTCGTACCAGCCGACGACCTTGACCTGGTTGCCGATCGCGCGGGTCAGCCCGGCGTCGAGGATGCAGGAGGCGGGGTCGGTGACGATGTCGGAGGAGACGATCTCGTCCTCGGTGTAGGTGAGGATGCCCGCCAGCGGGCCCTCGGCGGCGGCCTTCAGCGCGCCGTTGACCTCCTCCACGGTGACGTCGCGCGAGACGTCGACGGTGAGGTCGGTGGCCGAGCCGGTGGGGATCGGCACGCGCAGCGCGAAGCCGTCCAGCCTGCCCTTCAGCTCGGGCAGCACCAGGCCGATGGCCTTGGCCGCACCGGTGGAGGTGGGGACGATGTTGAGCGCGGCGGCCCTGGCCCTGCGGAGGTCCTTGTGCGGGCCGTCCTGCAGGTTCTGGTCCTGGGTGTAGGCGTGGATGGTGGTCATCAGACCCTTTTCGATGCCGAAGGTGTCGTTGAGCACCTTCGCCATCGGGGCCAGGCAGTTGGTGGTGCAGGAGGCGTTGGAGATGATCGTGTGAGTGGCGGGGTCGTACGCGTCGTCGTTGACGCCCATCACGATCGTGACGTCCTCGTTCTTCGCGGGCGCCGAGATGATGACCTTCTTCGCGCCGTTGTCGGCGTGCACCCTCGCCTTGTTCGCGTCGGTGAACAGGCCGGTGGACTCGATCACGACGTCGACGCCCAGATCGCCCCAGGGCAGCTTGGCCGGGTCGCGCTCGGCGAACACCTTGATGGCCTTGCCGTCCACGCTGATCTCGTCAGCCGACGCCTTCACCTCATAGGGCAGACGGCCCAGGATGCTGTCGTACTTGAGCAAGTGGGCGAGGGACGCGTTGTCGGTCAGGTCGTTGACCGCAACGATCTCGATGTTCTTGCCGCTCGCCGCAACTGCACGCCAGAAGTTGCGGCCGATACGGCCGAAGCCGTTGACGCCTACGCGGATGCTCACGGCACCGATCTCCTCGTACGTCGGGGTGCGCCGGTCGTGACCGGCGCTGACTGCCAAACACGAATCTCAACCACGCACCCTATCGAACCTAAATTGGTGTAGACCACTTCCGGTCCCCCAATGCCTCGCCGATTCCCGGGCGGGTCCGGCGGTGGTCCAGTAGAGTGCCCCGCCTGTCACTGTTGTCTACAACTGTCCGAGGAAACCCCCCCATGTCACTGAACGACACCACCCCTCGATCCGGCCTCGCGCCCGGGATCGCGGTCGGCCTGCTCGCCACCGTGGTCGGGGCGGCCGCCTACGCCGCGCTCGTTTGGGCGACCGGCTACGAGATCGGCATCGCCGCGATCGGCATCGGCGTGATCGTCGGACTGGCCATCATGGCGGTGAAGCCGTCCAGCGGGGTGCTGCCCGTGCTGGCGGGGCTGTTCGCCCTGATCGGCTGCGCGCTCGGCCAGGTCGGCGGGCTGACGGCGCTGGCGGTGAGCCAGGCCGCAGAGCGTTCCGTCACGCTCGGCTACGTCGAGACGGCCACCTCCGTCGCGGAGAACTTCGGCGCCTACATCGGCGAGGACCCGAAGATCCTGCTGTTCTGGGCGCTCAGCGCGGCGGCCGGGTACAGCTTCGTCAGCAAGCGCACCAAGGGCTCGGACGCCGAGGCCCGGCCCGCCGAGACCACTGGGGCCATCGGGGCCAAGGCCGAGGGGGCCCCCGCTCCCGGCGTGCCCCAGGCGGAGCAGCCCGCGGCGAGCGTGCCCGACCAGGACGGCGGGCAGCGCCCCGGCGCCTGACGGCTCCCCCGCAGGCCCACGTGACTCCCAGCAAGCCCTTCGCGCCGGAAGATCACGCGCGGTCCGGGCGGGCCCGGTCCTCCGCCCGCCCGGTTTCGAGGCCTCGCATCCGTCAGGGGGCCAGCATGTCGATCGTCAGATTGGCCTCTGTGTTGGGCACGCCGAGTTCCACCGCGCGCTTGTCGGCCATGGCCAGCAGGCGGCGAATCCGCCCCGCGATGGCGTCCTTCGTCAGCGGAGGGTCGGCGATCTGCCCGAGTTCCTCAAGCGACGCCTGCTTGTGCTCCACCCGCAGCCGCCCGGCGACCACCAGGTGTTCGGGCGCGTCGTCGCCGAGGATCTCCAGCGCCCGCTGCACCCTGGCCCCCGCGGCGACCGCCGCCCTGGCGGAGCGGCGCAGGTTGGCGTCGTCGAAGTTGGCCAGGCGGTTGGCGGTGGCGCGGACCTCGCGGCGCATCCGCCGCTCCTCCCAGGCCAGGACGCTGTCGTGGGCGCCCAGCCGGGTCAGCAGGGCGCTGATGGCGTCGCCGTCGCGGACCACCACCCGGTCGACGCCCCGCACCTCGCGGGCCTTGGCGTGGATCTTCAGCCGCCGGGCCGCCCCCACCAGCGCGAGCGCCGCCTCCGGGCCCGGGCAGGTCACCTCCAGCGACATCGACCGGCCGGGCTCGGTGAGCGAGCCGTGCGCCAGGAACGCCCCCCGCCAGGCGGCCTCGGCGTCGCACGTGGCCCCCGCCACCACCTGCCGGGGCAGGCCGCGCACCGGCCGCCCGTGGTTGTCGATCAATCCGGTCTGGCGGGCCAGCGCCTCGCCGTCGCGGTAGACGCGCACGACGTAACGCGAGCCCTTGCGCAGCCCCGCCGGCGCGAGCACCAGGACCTCGGCCTTGTGCCCGAACACCTCCCCGATGTCCCTGATCAACCGGCGAGCGGTGGCGTTGGTGTCGAGCTCGGCCTCGATCACGATGCGACCCCCCACCAGGTGCAGCCCGCTGGCGAAGCGAAGCAGCGTGGACACCTCCGCCTTGCGGCAACAGGGCTTGAGCACCGAAAGGCGGCTCAGCTCGTCTTTGACCACACCGGTCATCGCCATGTGCGTCAGTCCTCCCCCATACAGACCCGGCTCACAGCAGTCTCTCGCACTCGCTGAGCGCACTGACCAGGATCAACGCTTCTCATGGAAAATCTCGTCAAGGACCGATGCAAGACGTCGTGCATCGTGCCTCGGCGAGCCGTCGCCCCTGGCCACATCGGCGATGACCAGGCGCGCGCCCATGGTGACCGCGGCCTTCTCCAGTTCGTCGGGGTCCTCGACCGCGCCGGTGTCGGCGAGGACCACGTCGAGGTGCAGAGCGGGGGCGTGCTGCCGGAGCACCTCCAGGTGCTCCTGGGGGGAGAAGCCGTCGGTCTCGCCCTGCTGCGGGGCCAGGTTGAGCGCCACCAGCCGCCGGGCGCGGGTCTCGTGCAGCGCCTCGGCCAGCTCGGGCACCTTCAGGTGCGGGAGCACGCTGGTGAACCACGAGCCGGGGCCGAAGATCACCCAGTCGGCCTCCCTGACCGCCTTGATGGCCTGGGGGGAGGCCGGCGGGTCGGGGGGGACGAGGGAGATCGAGCGCACCCTGCCCGGCGTGGAGGCACAGGCCACCTGACCGCGCACGGTCGAGACCTGGCCGTCCAGCTCCACCTGGGCGACGATGTCGAGCGGCACGGACGCCATGGGCAGCACCCGGCCGTGCGCCCCGAGCAGCCGCCCGACCCAGTCGAGACCGGCGACCGGGTCGTCGAGCAGCTCCCACAGCGCCACGATCAGCAGGTTTCCCACGGCGTGCCCGTGCAGGTCGCCCTCGCTGCGGAAGCGGTGCTGCACCACCTCGCTCCAGGTGCGGCCCCATTCGTCGTCGCCGCACAGCGCGGCCAGGGCCATCCGCAGGTCTCCGGGCGGCAGCACGCCCAGTTCGCGGCGCAGGCGCCCGCTGGAGCCACCGTCGTCGGCGACGGTGACCACGGCGGACAGTTCCGACGTCACCCGGCGTAAGGCCGACAGGGAGGCGTACAGCCCGTGGCCGCCGCCGAGCGCGACCACTCTGGGAGCCTCCGGCACCCGGTACGGCGACGCCGCCGCCCGCCGTGCCTCACGGCCCGAGGCGTTCTTCGCCGCGCCGCGCCCGCGCCCAGCACCGGCCGCGCCCTGCCGCGAATCGCCCTGGGGGTCGGGCGACGTGCGGCGGGAGGCCGGAGACGGACGCGGTTTCACGGCGCTCAGGCCGGTGTCTTCGGGTTCTTCGGCGTTCGGGAGGCCGGGGCCGGGAGCCGGGGCGGGGGGACGCTCGTCGGGCGGCCTCACTCCCTTCCCACATCCCGGTGACTCACCTGGACCTCCATCTGCCGGTCGCGCAAGCGCGCGCCGATCTGCTCGGCCATGGCGACGCTCCGATGATGCCCACCGGTACATCCCACCGCAAGCGTCACATAGCCCTTGCCCTCGCGGGTGTAGCCCGCCGCCACGATGCCGAGGACCTCCTCGTAGGCGTCGAGGAACTGCTTGGCGCCCGGCTGGTTGAGCACGTAGTCGCGGACCGGGGCGTCGAGGCCGTTCATCGGCCGCAGCTCGGGCACCCAGTGCGGGTTGGGCAGGAACCGGCAGTCCACGACGAGATCGGCGTCGACCGGCAGGCCGTACTTGTAGCCGAAGGAGACCACGTTGACGCGCAGCCCCGGGCGCTGCTCCCCGCCGAAGAAGGCGACGATCTTGTGGCGCAGCTCGTGCACATTGAGGGAGGAGGTGTCGATCACCAGGTCGGCGTTGGCGCGGACCTCGCGCAGGATGCCGCGCTCGCGGGCGATGCCGTCCACCAGCCGCCCCTCGCCCTGCAGCGGGTGCGGACGGCGGACGTTCTCGAACCGGCGGACCAGCCCCTCGTCACCCGCCTCCAGGAACACGACGCGCACGCCGACGCCGCGCCCCTCAAGCTCCTCGATGGCCACATTGAGATCACTGGTGAAGGCCAGGCTGCGGACGTCGACGACGGCCGCCACCTTGTCGGCGGCGAGCTTGGCCCGGCCGACCTCCTCCGCCAGGGAGAACAGCATCCCTGGCGGCAGGTTGTCGATCACGAACCAGCCGAGGTCTTCCAGAGCCTTGGCGGCGGTGCTTCGCCCCGCGCCGGACATGCCGGTGACGATGACGAACGCCGGTTCGCCGCCGGTGGCGGTGGCACTCATGACTCTTCCTCCCTCATGAGGACCTCAGTGAGGACAAGATCACCTCGGCCAGTGCGGGTCCGATGCCGGGCACCTCGCAGATCTCCTCCGCCGTGGCGTCTCTCAGGCGCTTGACCGACCCGAAGTGCCGCAGCAGCGCCTGCCTGCGGGCCGGGCCGAGCCCCGGAACACCGTCCAGCGCGCTCTCCTTGACGCCTTTCGCGCGTTTGGACCGATGGTAGGTGATGGCGAAGCGGTGCGCCTCGTCACGGACTCGCTGGAGCAGGTAAAGGCCCTCGCTCGTTCTGGGCAGGATCACCGGCTGGTCGTCTCCGGCGGGCCAGACCTCTTCCAGCCGCTTGGCGAGCCCGCAGACCGCGATGTCGTCGATGCCGAGTTCGTCGAGCGCGCGCTGGGCGGCGGCGGCCTGGGCGGGGCCGCCGTCGACCACCACGAGGTTGGGCGGGTAGGCGAACTTGCGCGGCCTGCCGGTCTCGGGGTCGATCGGCTCGCCCGCCGGCTCGGCGCCCAGCTCGCCGGTGGCGCTGCGCTCCTCCAGGTATCTGCGGAACCGCCGGGAGATGACCTCGTGGATGGAGGCGACGTCGCCCTGGCCGGACATGGCCCGGATGGAGAAGCGGCGGTACTCGCCCTTGCGGGCCAGGCCGTCCTCGAACACCACCATGGAGGCCACCACGTCGTCGCCCATGGTGTGGGAGACGTCGTAGCACTCGATGCGCAGCGGGGCCTGGTCGAGATCGAGCCCTTCGGCGATCTCCTGCAGCGCCCGGCTGCGGGTGGTCAGGTCGCCCGCCCGGCGCAGCTTGTGCTGGGCCAGGGCCTCCTTCGCGTTGCGCTCGACGGTCTCCATCAGCGTCTTCTTGTCGCCGCGCCGGGGCACCCTGACCTCGACCCTGGAGCCCCGCTGCTCGCCGAGCAGCTCGGAGACGGCCTCGGCCTCCGGCGGCAGTGCGGGCACCAGCACCTCGCGGGGCAGCGCCTCGGGGGCGGCGTCGCCGTACATCTGCAGCAGGAAGTGCTCGACCAGCTCGCCGGGCGTGGCCTCCTCGACCTTGTCGACCACCCAGCCGCGCTGGCCCCTGATGCGCCCGCCGCGCACGTAGAAGACCTGGACGGCGGCTTCGAGCTGGTCTTCGGCCAGCGCCACCACGTCGGCGTCGGTGCCCTCGCCGAGGACCACGGACTGCTTCTCCAGCGCCCGCTGCAGCGCCTGCACGTCGTCGCGCAGCCGGGCGGCGCGCTCGAACTCCTCCTCGGCGGCGGCCTGGCGCATCTCGCGTTCGAGGCGCTTGATGAAGCGGGTGGTGTTGCCCGCCATGAAGTCGCAGAAGTCGTCGGCGAGCGCCCGGTGCTCCTGCTCGGTCACCCTGGCCACGCACGGGGCGGAGCACTTGTCGATGTAGCCGAGCAGGCAGGGGCGGCCGATCTGCCCGGCGCGCTTGAAGACGCCCGCCGAGCAGGTGCGGACCGGGAACACCCGCAGCAGCAGGTCGACGGTCTCGCGGATCGCCCACGCGTGGGAGTAGGGGCCGAAGTAGCGGGTGCCCTTGCGCTTGGCGCCGCGCATCACCTGCACCCGGGGGAACCGCTCGTCCATGGTGACCGCGAGGTAGGGATAGGACTTGTCGTCGCGGTACTTGACGTTGAAGCGGGGGTCGAACTCCTTGATCCAGGAGTATTCGAGCTGGAGCGCCTCGACCTCGGTGTTGACGACGGTCCAGTCGACGGCCGCGGCGGTGGTGAGCATGGTCTGCGTGCGCGGGTGCAGGCCGGCGAAGTCGGCGAAGTAGGAGTTGAGGCGCTGGCGCAGGCTCTTGGCCTTACCGACGTAGATCACCCGCCCGCCGGCGTCGGTGAACCGGTAGACCCCCGGTGACTCGGGGATCGATCCGGCCGCCGGCCGGAAACTCAAGGTGCTGCCCGCGCTTCTCGCCACATTGAAAGCCTATCGGCCCCCACCGACAGGAAGGCGCCCGCGAACACGGCGCTGGATCGGGCCGCACGCGAACGGCGGGCGAACGGCGGGGGGGGGGGGCGGGGGGGGCGGGCGCGGGGGGGCGCCCCCCCGGGGGGGGGGGGGGCGCGGCGGGGGGGCGGGCGGGGGGGGGGGGGCGCGGGGGGGGGCCCCCCCCCCCCCCCCCCCCGGCCGGGCCGGTCAGGCCGCGCCGAGCCGCACGTCCACGACCACCGGGCCGGTCGCGGCGGCGGACTCCTCAAGGGCGGC
>NZ_JARLTC010000001.1 GCF_029382225.1 Spongiactinospora sp. TRM90649 | reverse complement strand
TTCGCGCCAGGGGTTGCCGTTCCACCAGGCGGCGTGGACTTTGCCGTCGGTACCGACGGCGAACAGGTCCATGAAGTCCTCATGGCGAGACAGGGCGGCGATGGGTGTCCCCTGGCCGAACATGCCACTGCCAACGCGCTGGCAGGCTTGCCATGGGTTGCCGTTCCACCGGGCGTTCCACACATGACCGTCGGTACCGACGGCGAAGAGGTCCATGAAGTCGTCGTTACGCGACAGGGCAGCGATGCTTTGAGCCGAGAAGGTGAGGCTCAGATTGGGGTCGATCAGGTTCTGAGGCTGCTCTTCAGTGCCTATTGGGTCACCCATGCGGGTGGTATGCCTCGATGCGATCGGTTCACTCTGCGGGTGTGATTGAGATTTGTTCAGGATTCGCCCATCAAAGCCTTTTGGTGATCTCCGTGAGAGACCTTTCATGTGAGACCAGATAGCTGAAGGCCGTCAACTAGGTCGTTGGCCTCGATCATTCATGGGTTCGGGTGGCGTCGCCCAGGGTGACGGCTGCGTGATTGGTGGATCTTCGATTGGGGTTTGGGGCAGGGTGCTGGGCTGCCAGCCACGCCGGTGGTGCTGGCTCCACGGGCCGGTGAGGTCTTGCCGATCGGGGCTGTCAGGGGTCTTGAGCGACAGGAGAGTGTCAGCGGACCGCGACACTGAACGTCAGTAGCAGAGTGTAATCAGAGGGGTGGACGGAGAGTCGCGATGAACAGCGGCACCGAGGGCACCACTCTGTCTGACTGGGCGGCCAAGGTGGGCTGCTCTCAGTAACTTCTGGCGTCCCCAGGACGGCTTTCCCACGCCGATCGGGCGACGGCCAGCCCCGCACACCACTGGCCCCGATCCCGAGCTGTACGACGAGGCCGCCCTGGACGCCCGGCAGGCCCGGGCGCTGACGCAGCCAGCGCCGTACCCGATGCTGGGCGAGACCGACGAGATGCGCGCCCTGGGCGGGATCGCGCGGTTGCTGGGCGTGGCTCGCCGACCGCCTGGGCGTGACCAGCGTCGTCTGGTTCGGCGTGGCCCTGACGGCGGCCCCGCTGCTCCTCACCCTCGGCACCCGCCAGGGCACGTCACGCGCCGTTCCCGGCAAGTCAGACGATCTCCTCGGCGACCTCGTCCGGTAGCGCGGGTTCGCGCCTCGCGGCGCGATCGCACAACAGGAATTCGAGGATTGGTTCCTCGGCTCGGCTCAGCTAGCTTCCTCGTGCGTGGAAGGCTCGTTCGGCTCCGCCGGATTCTCAAAAACCGCCGGTTCCCAGTTGGCCGACAGGCCCGAGACGATGACGCCCTCGTCGGCCTTGATGCTCACCCCGGCGATCTCCGCGTCGTCGGTGGCCAGCCGGGAGGAGACCGTGTCGGTGATGGAAAAGTAGCGCAGCGGTTCCTCCACGGCCATGGGCGTCCTGCCCGGGTCGGCCTTGATCAGAGCCAGTTGCTCCGGATGGGAGAGCAGCCCGACCACACCGAGCGAGATCATGTTCGCCGTGGTCTCGTGCCCGGCGGTCAACAGCAGGAAGGCCAGGCTCACCAGACCCGCGTGATCAAGGGTGCCCTCCCGGCGTTGCCGGGCGATCTTCCGGCCGAACAAGTCGTCGCCGGGTTCGGACTCCTTGCGTGTGATCAACTCGTCGAGGTAGGCGCGCAGTTCGGCGAAGGCCCGCTGACGTTCCTGCGGCGAGGAGGTCCGGCGCGCGCCACAGCAGTGAGGCCCTGGAAGAAGTCGTGGTCGGTGTAGGGCGCGCCGAGCAGTTCGCAGATCACCAGGGACGGCACCGGCAGGGACAACGCCTGGACCAGGCCGACCGGACGCTGGTCGGTGGCGAGCATGTCGTCGATGAAGTGGTCGACGATGTCCTGGATCCGCGGGCGCAGTACAGCCGGCCGCTTCACGGTGAACTCGCCGTCCACCGGACGGCGGGCAGCGGCGTGTTCGTTGCCGTCCATGCTGAGCATGTGCGGCGGCTGGCTGCGGAGCTGCCGTAGGGTGGCGGCGTCGACGTTGAAGAGCGGGAAGCCGTCCTTGCGCTTGTCGGAGGAGAAGCGACGGTCGGCGAGAATGGCGCGGCCTTCCTCGTGCCCGGACACCCACCACGCCTCGCCACCGTTGACCAGGCGGATCCTGTTGATCGGCGCCTTCTCGCGCAGTCGCTCGTAGGTGGCGGGCGGGGTGAACGGGCAGCCTCGCTCGACCTGCAGTTCCAGGTCGGCGTTCATACGCGCGCCGCGCCGACCGCCGCCCTTGTGGGGGACAACAGTGGCTGCGAGAGGCGTCACCTCGGCCTTTACGGGCTCGCCGGCAAAGGCCGAGGGATGCGCGGTGGTCACCAGGCAACGGGGCCAAGCCGATCGGTGAAGGTACCGGTCGGTCCGTCGGCGTCGCTCAGCGCGAGTTTGACGATCGGATCGGTGCCCTCGGTGACCGTCAGCTGGCCGGTGTGGTTGTTCATGTCGGTGGCGGTGAATTTGTGGTTGGCGACTTCTCCTGGAGTGATGCAGTTGAACTTGACCTGCGGGATCGCCTGGGCGTACCGGATGGTGATCATGTTCAGCGCCGCTTTGGACGAGGTGTAGGCGAGCTCGTGCATCTTCGAGACGGCCTGCTCCGGATCTGTCACGACCGCGAAGGAACCACCGGCGCTGGACACCATCACCACCCGCGGATGGTCCGCCGCCCGCAGCAGGGGAAGGAACGCGTGCATCGGCCGACCGGTCACCAGATCAGGGTCGCTGCGATGGACACGACATGTGGCCCCGCTGATGACAGGACGCGCGGGTGTTCGGAGATGTCACTGACGGGGTCGCTGTCTCGTCTTGGGGGGCAGGCAATCCTCGATCAAGGAGTAGATGATGAACCTCACGTTGTGGATCGCTGCCGGGTTCCTGGCCGTGCTAGCGCTGAGCAGCGGTATCCAAATGACGTTCGTGCCCAAGGACAAGCTGGCTGCGTTCCATCAGAGGGCGCTTGCTTATGGATGGACCGCAGACGCCAGCGTCGGCTTCCTCAAGACTCTGGGTGTCCTTGAGCTCCTGGCCGCGGTGGGCTTGATCCTGCCCGCCGCGCTCGGCATCGCGCCGGTTCTGGTGCCGGTGACCGCGGTCTGCTGGATCCTGCTGATGTTCGGCGCCGTGATCATCCACGGTCGACGTGGCGAATCCGTGTTCGTGCTGGTGTGTGTGTGATCTATCTCGCGGTTGCGGCGTTCATCGCGTGGGGCCGGTTCGTGCTCGAGCCCTTCACCGGCTGACGGGCGGCGACCCACAGTTCCCGATTGGCTGACCCCGCAGTGACATCTCCCAGCCTTCGCGCGCGTACAGTCTTCGTCCGGCAAGTGTGCGCCGAGCTCGGTGTGCGCCTTTCCACGGGCGCGGTGGGTACCAGCGCCGACAGCGCCGCCGCGGAGGCGTTCAACGTCGGCCTCAAACGCGAGACGCTGCAGGGGGCCAGAGGCTGGTCCTCGGCGGGTGAAGCCCGCCTGGCGGTTTTCAAGTGGATCACCCGCTAGAACTCCCGAAGGAGGCACTCCCCTCTCGGCTACCTGAGTCCGATCGACTACGAGCAGCAGACCATCGATAGGGTGCTGCTCGCCGCATAACTACGGTGTCCACACTTCGGGGTGAGTCCCCCAGAGAGGTGCTGGCTGACGCCTCAGCCGCTTCGTTCCAGCCGTACGGTGCCCGCGGCCCCGTCGATCGTGATCATTTGTCCGGTCTTGATCTCATGGGTGGCGTTTCTGACGCAGATGACGGCCGGGATGCCGTACTCCCTGGCGACGGTCGGACCGTGCGCGACCGGTGAGCCGGTCTCGGTGACCAGCCCGGCCGTGGTCAGGAACAACGGAGTCCAGCCAGGGTCCGTGGTCGGAGCCACCAGGATCTCTCCCGGTTCGATGTGCGCGCCGGCCGGGTCGCGAATCACCCGGGCCCTACCCGTCGCCCGTCCGGCGGCCCCCGCCATTCCGATCAGCACCCCCTCCTCGGCCGGTCCTGGCGGGACCAGCGCCTCCACATCCGTCCCGTCCGACAACAGCGCCCCGGGCACGGTGGGCCGCCGCAACTCCCGCTCGTACACCGCGCGACGGGCCGCAACCAGATCCCGGTGGTCCGCTCCGTCATGAACGGCGGCCCGTACCTCAAACAGATCCAGGAACATGACATCGTCGCCACGCTCCAGCAGACCGCGCCCGGCCAAGTCGGCTCCGATCAGCAGCAACTGGCCGCGCGCCGCCTGGATGGCCGGCAGCCAGGCGAACTTCCCGATCTCCCGCAGCCCGGTGAGCTTGCGCGAGCGGCGCATGAGGAATGTCGCGACCCGGCCGCGGACCGGCCGGGCACGCCTGGCCCGCCGCGACAGCGTCTCGATCATCCGCTCCGCCTTCGCCGCGGCCTGCTCGAATCGCCGGTCGGGTGCCTGATCGGGGTCGTTCACCCGTAGGTAGTTGGCGATCGTGGCGAACAGCGGCGCCGGATCCTCCGCCCACCGGGGCAGGCCGACGTCGATCTCGGCGGCGGCCCGCATGCCATATCGATCGAGGAAGCCTGCCATCCCGACGTCCGGCAGTGTCCCGGCGTGGTAACGGGCGGCCAGTTCCTCCGGCGGTGTGGTGCGGAACAGGCCGTCGTACTCCCGCGCGTTGACCGCGATCCGCCACAGTGCGAGGTCCATCTCGGTGGTCACGTTGTGCGGCATCCCGCCCAGGACAACGTCCAGTTCCTCATCCGAGGCGACTCCCTCAAGCAGCCCGGCCGGCACCATGCCGAGGAGCATGCCGGCCATCAACGGCCACGCCAGCCCCATCATGTCGGCGCTCATGACCGACCGGTGGGAGTCCTCGATCACCCAGCGCAGCCGCTCGGCCGACGTGGCGGCCTCGGTGGGCGGAACCGTCGTGCGTCGCATCTCCCGGACCGCACGGTAGGCCTTGATCCGGGCGGCGTCCGGCCGCGCCAGGCTCCAGGCGACGCCGGCGATCGCGGGGATCGCCAGCCGGGCCGTGATCCGTAGCGCGTTGCCGAGGCGGAAGGGCAGGCCGGGACGGGGGGCGAAGCGCGGGTCGTCCAGCATGCGCTCGACGGCGCCCTGCACCCGTGGTCCGTACACCTCCAATGAGGTGCCCAGCCGCCGGCGCATGGTCTTGTTGCGCAGGAAGTCGGTCAGGTCGAAGTACAGGCGTCCGCCGATGGGCACCAGCCGGGGCAGCGGATCACGCGGATCGATTTTGGTGCCCGCGGCCTTGAACCACACTCCGGCGCCCGTCTTGAGCAGCGACACCCCCATCGGAGTGGTCGGCCGCAGCATTCCCTGGATGTGACCGAACTCCAGGTAGAGCCGCGTGTCGCCGGTCTCGGGCGGAGCCGGGAACAAGGTGGTGATCGGGCGGGACTGCAGCAGCCACAGCGCGCCGTCGGCGTCGATGGCCCACTCGACGTCCTGCGGAGAGCCGAAGTGGTCCTGCAGCCGCCGTCCGGCCTGGTGCAGCTCTTCGAGCTGCTCGCTGCTCAGGCATCCGGCCGGTGCGGCCGGTAGCCGAGGGCCGAGGACGTAGTGGTCGGGGACGACGGTGCCATCGACGATCGCGGTGCCCAGGCCGGGAGCGGCGTCGACGACCATCTCAGTGCGGCAGCCGGTGATCGGGTTGGCGGTGAACAGGACCCCGGCGGCCACGGGGTCGATCATCTTCTGGATCACCACGGCCATCGCTGCCTCGGTGATATCGGCCTTGGCACGGTAGGCGACGGCGCGTTCGGTGTGCAGGGAGTCCCAGCAGCGGCGAACCGCGTCGATGAGCGGGCGGGTGCCTTCGATGTTGAGATAGGTGTCCTGCTGGCCGGCGAAGCTGGCCTCCGGCAGGTCTTCGGCGGTAGCGCTGGAACGCACGGCCACACGTCCGCCGCCGAGCCGCTGGTAGGCGTCGATCAGGTCCCCTTCCGGCAGGTTCCGCTCGGTGTAGGCGTCGACGGTCAGGCAGAAGCCGTCGGGGACGCGTTCACCGGCCCGGATCATCTCGCCTAGCCCGGCGGCCTTACCGCCCACCACCTCGATCATGGAGGAGTCGATCTCAGACAGCCGGATCAGATTCATCCCGTATCCTCCTCGCGGCTTTCGCGTAGATCTCCATGGATTGGAGGACGATCTTCTGTTCGTCCTCGGTCATGCGGTTCCAGAGGGTCATCTGCGCGTCCATGCGGACATCTTGAACGCGCCGCAGGACCGCGGCGCCTTCCTCACTGATGCGGATGCGGCGCATGCGGCGGTCGATCTGGTCCTCATACCGCTCGGCCAGGCCGCGCCGGACGAGCCCGTCGACGATCCTGCTGGTCCGCGAGAGCGACCGGCCGACCAGGGCGGCCAACTCCTTGACGGTCGGCGCGCCGTGCCGGGCGAGCACTTGAAGCATGACGTTGTCGAGCATGCGCAGGTCGTCACTGTCGTGCATCCGTATCAGCGACGGCATCAGGTCGCGCTGCATCGAGGTGAGCAGTTCGAGAAGGCGCTCACGGTCATTCATGTGCGTCCTCGCATTAGTTGCTAGGTCGCAACTAATCTATCGTCGTGTGGACCTCTCGTCCATCCCGCCATCGGGTCTGAGCCGGCTGATGGTCCGCATGGAAACCATGTCCGGCTACCAGCACGGCCAGGGCCGCGGCGCCGCGAACGCCGCCGCGCTCCAGCACCTGCGCACCGCCTGGTACCTGGACCACGGCCATCGCGACCTCGCCGGGCGCGGCCTGGCCGTGGGAAGGGCATGCCTGGACGCCTTCGCCGCCCAGAGCGTGCTGCGGCTAGTGGAGGAGGGGCACCGGGTGGTGGTGGCGACCCACAACACCCACATCCGCATGACGGTCATCGAGCACGAAGGCGATCTCGGACTGTTCCCGCAGTGCTACCACCTCGCCCAAGCGCTCGGCGACGGCTACGTGTCCATCGCCGCCACCGGCAGCAGCGGCCGCACCGCGGTCACTCAGGTCACGCCCGATCATCCGCTCGGGGTCGAATCCCTGGACAACCCGTTCCCGCCGCTCACCGACGACTGATCGAAACGATCTTCGACACCGAGACGCCGTTGATGATCGCCGGCCTTCGCCACACCGAACGGCCCGAGACCTTCCAGCGCATCCGCATGCTCGACTACTTCATGGAACTGCCGATCTGCGAGGCGTACGACGTCGTCGCCCACGTCCCGCAAACCCGGTGCGCCGACCCTGTAGAAGAATTACGATGATGATGAAAGCACTGGTAATCGCGGCGCTCGCCGTGCAGTCCTCCACCTCCGTGAGCAGCGGCCACGACGCGTGGACGGCCTCGATGCAGCAGCCTGGCAGCGTGGAGAGCGCCAACTGGTCCGAGGCCGGCTTCCGCGACCAGTCCGTCCGGCAGGTCGTCCGGGCCAGCACCGTAGGATCACGCGTCCGGATCCGGCTTGCCAACACCTACGGCAAGAGCCCGCCCGAAGTGCGTGCTCAACGTCGGCCTCGGCGGCAACCGGATACTCAACGACTCTGTGTGCTTCGGCGACAAGGCGACCTCCCGCTTCGAACGTGACGTGGCGGCTCAGCCAAACGCCCGCAGCAGATCGACCGCACCCGCTTCGCCGTCAGCCTCGCCTGCGCCGGCGGGGGTATCACTCTAAGTGTGGAAATGATCACCATGGGTAAACGACTTAGGTGGATCACCTTAACGCTTCGGGGGGAGCGTCAACCATGACGAACACACG
>NZ_JARLTC010000002.1 GCF_029382225.1 Spongiactinospora sp. TRM90649 | reverse complement strand
CCAGGAGGCGGGGCCGGCGGGGGTCGGTGATGTCCCACAGGCGGGCGGTGCCGTCGGCGCTCGCGGTGGCCAGCGTGCGACCGTCCGGGTCGAAGGCCACGTCGTCCACGGCATCGGTGTGGCCGGTCAGCGCCGCCGGCTCGCGGGGCCGGGCGCGGTCGGTGACGTCCCACAGGCGCGCGGTGGTGTCCTGGCCCGCGCCCGCCACGATACGCCCGCCCGGGTGGTACGCCGTGCCTCCGACGTTGGCCTCGTTGCCGGTCAGCGTCCCCAGGGCCGGTACGGCGGGCCGCGTCATGTCCCACAGCCGCAGCGTGCGGTCCAGGCTGGCGGTCACCAGGGTCCGCCCGTCCGGGCTGAACGCCGCGCCGAACACGTTGTCGGTGTGCCCGCGCAGGATCGCGCGCACCACGGGACGTCCCCGGTCGGCCAGGTCCACCACCTGGGAGGTGAGGTAGCTGCCCGCCACGAGCGTGCGCCCGTCGGGCGCGAAGGCCACCGCGTTCACGGTGCCGCTGTGCCCGCCCAGCACCGGCGTCCGGACGTTCCACAGCCGCACCGTGGTGTCCTTGGACGCGGTGGCCAGGGTCCGCCCGTCCGGGGCGAACGCGACCCCGTAGACGGTGTCGCCGTGCCCGCCGAGCACGATCGGCTCGGACGCGAACTTGGGGTCGGTGATGTCCCACACCCTCGCGGTGAGGTCGTAGCCGCTGCTCGCGACGGTGTGCCCGTCGGGGGCGAAGGCCACGGCGGCGATGCCGCTCTGGTGCCCGGTGAGCGCGGCGAGTTCACGGGGACGGCGGGTGTCTGACAGGTCCCACAGGCGCAGCGTGTTGTCGAAGCCCCCGGTGGCCAGCGTCCTGCCGTCCGGGCTGAAGGCCGCCGTCAGGACCCGGTCGGCGTGCCCGGTGAGGGCGGGCAGCGGCGCGGGGCGTGACCGGTCGGCCAGGTCCCAGCGCCGCACCGTGCGGTCGCCCGAGGCGGCGACGAGTGCACGGCCGTCCACGCTGAACGTCACGTCGTTGAAGGTTCCGGGGAGCGTGGCCAGAGGGCGAGGGCGGCGCGGGTCGGTGACGTCCCACAGCCGGAGGGTGTCGTCGGGGCTCGCGGTGGCCAGCGTGGCTCCCGCGAAGGCGACGTCGGAGACCGTGTCCGTGTGGCCGGTGAGGGTGGCCAGGAGGCGGGGCCTGCGGGGGTCGGTGACGTCCCACAGGCGGGCGGTGCCGTCCGCGCTCGCGGTGGCGACGAGATGCCCGCCTGGGCCGAACGCCACGTCGTTCACCGGGCCGGTGTGCCCGCGCAGCGCCGCCAGCTCGCGCGGGCCGCCGGGATCGGCGACGTCCCACAGCCGGGCGGTCAGGTCGGCGCTCGCGGTGGCCAGGATCCGCCCGTCCGGGTGGAACGCGGTGGCATACACGGTGGACCGGTGCCCGGTCAGGCGGGTCGCGTAGGGCCCGAGCAGCGCGCTGAGCAGGCTGCCGCGCGCCTCGGCGGTGGGCGCGAGGCGGTAGGCGGCCAGCGAGAGCTGCGCGGCCAGCGACGGATTCGTGGCGCGCAGCGCGGTGGTCTCGGCGGCGACCTTCCGCGACAGCGCCTCGTCGCGCTGGCGGGTGGCCGTGCTCTCCGCCCGCACCGCCAAGACGGACGCGCCGAGCGCCAGCACCAGCAGCGCGACCAGCGCGCCGATGGTCTGGTAGAGCCTGCGCGTACGGCGGCGCGCGTGCCGCACGCCCGCGTCGCGGAACTCCACGGCCAGCGGCGGCAGTCCCGCCCGGTGGTCGTCGATCCACTCCTGGACGGCGGCCAGCCGCGCCCCCCGGTACAGCGCCTCCGGATCGCGCCCGTCGCGCGCCCACGCCTCGGCGTCGGCGGTGAGCCGCCGCGCGGCCACCAGCCCCGCGCGGTCGGCGTCGATCCAGGATCGCAGGCGCGGCCACGCGGTCAGCAGCGCCTCGTGGCTGATCTCGACGGTGCTGTGCACGGGGCCGGTGTCGGCGGTGAGCAGCCGCTGCGCGATGAACCGGTCGAGCACGTCCTCCATCTCGGCCATGGGGGCGTCGCCCCGGGCGTCGAGCAGTTCGGCGGTCGTCGCGCGGCGGCGGGTGTCGGCGGTGTCCGTGCCGAGGTGCACCAGGTGCAGGAACAGACGGCGGGCGGTCTCCTGCCGCGCCGGGGTCAGCGCGTCGTAGACGGCGCTCGCGGTGGCGGCGACCGCGCCGTCGATGCCGCCCACCGCCCGGTAGTCGGCGACGGTGAGGTTCCGGCCCCGGCCGTGCCGCCAGCTCGCGTACAGGGCGTGGGAGAGCAGCGGCAGCACGCCCGGTTCGTGGGCGCCCGGTTCGTGGGCGCCCGATTCGTGGGCGCTGGTGGCGCGCCCGCCGCCGGGCGGGGCCACGTCGCGGAGCAGCAGTTCGACGAGGCCTTCCTCGATCGGGGTACGGGCCTTGCGCGCGGGTTCCACGATGGCCTCGCGCAGCTCGTCGGCGCTCATCGGGCCGACGGTGAGCTGACCGGTCCTGACCGCCTCGACGAGCTGCGGGTAGCCGAGGGCCAGGCCGTAGAAGTCGGCGCGTAACGCGATCACGACCACGGTTCCGGACGCGGCCGTGGCGGAGACGGCGGCGACGAACAGCCGCCGTTCGGCGTCGTCGTCGCAGGCGGTGAACAGCTCCTCGAACTGGTCGATCACGAGCACCGGGCGCGGGCCGTCCGTCGATGGCAGGTGATCGGTGAGGCGGGCGGGGTCGGCCCGGACGGCGTCGGCCACCTCGGCGGCGGGCACGCCCGCGAACCCGGCCAGCCGGGCGGCCAGCTCCTCGACCGGACGGGATCCCGGGGTGAACAGCGCCACCGGCCAGTCGGCAGAGCCGGGCAGGGCGCCCTCGCGGAGCGCGGCGATCAGACCGGCTCGTAGCAGGGAGGACTTCCCGGAGCCCGAGGCGCCCACCACGATCTGCACGCCCGCGCCGGTCGCGGGGAGGCGGGCCAGGCGGTCGAGGAGACGGTCGGTGAGCGCCCGCCGTCCGAAGAACCATTCGGCGTCCTCCGGCTGGAACCCGGCCAGCCCCCGGTACGGCTCCTGCCCGGCAGGCCGGCGGCCCGGCGCGCGGCGCACCCGCTGCCAGGCGGCCAGCCATCGCTCGGCCTGCCGGGGATCGCCGACCCCGCACACGTCGAGCACCCGCACCAGCAGGTCGCGTGAGGCGGCGGCGGGCAGCCCGCGACCGGCGAACCAGTCGCCGATCGTGGTGTGCGCGCCCTGGACCCCGACCTTCGCGGCCACCTGGCGGACGGTCAGCCCCGCCTGCTCCCGCAACAGCGACAGTTCTCTGGCGAAGTCCTCACGGAGGTGGATCCGATCCGGATCCGGCGGACCGGGCAGGGCAGGCGAATCGGTGGGCATCCGGCCTCCTGGCGGCGACTCGTCGTATCAGTGAGTCGTCGGGAAGGCACGGTTGGTTACAGGCGCGGAGATGGTGACAGGTGCGGAGCCGCGGTTGGCGGGTGCCTGGCACTGCCGGGGGCGTGGCGTGCGGTGGTCGCGAGTGTGGGGATGGGCCACCCGGTTTGTGGGAGGTGTGGCGGGGTCGGGTGGGTGAGGCTCGTACGGCCGTCGTCGGCGGTCGGTGCGGGGAGTGGTGGTCGCGCCGGTAGGTGTCATCCGGTCATGAGGAGGAAGCCGTGGCGGGGACTGGCGGATTACCTGTGCGCAGGGTCCCGCACTCGCGGGGGGCCGGGCGGGGGCGGCTGAATGTGGGGGATGTGTGGCGGGCCGGGCTGGTCGTCGCGGGTGTGGTGGCGCTGGCGCTGTTCCTGCGGTTCGTGCTGATCGACGCCGGTTCGCTGGTGATGTTGCTGGTCATGGCCTGGTTCACGTCACTCACCATGGAGCCAGCCGTGCGGCGGCTGACCCGGCCGTCCCGCAAACGCCCAGGGACGGCGCGCATGCGCCGCGCGACCGCCGCGTTGCTGGTCATGGGCGGGTTCATCGTGGTCGCGCTGGTGTTCCTGGTCCTCTTCGGAAGCCTGTTCGTCCAGCAGGTGGCGTTGCTGCTGGGGGCGTTGCCCGACGTGGTCGGCACCGCCGTGGACTGGGTGAACGCGCGGCTCGGCACCCGCTACGACCTGGCCGATATCCTGGCGTCGCTGAACCTCACGCCCGCGCAGGCCGCTCAGTACGCCCAGGGGGTGCTCGGCGGCGTGCTCGGGTTGCTGGGCACGCTGGTGGGGGCGGTGTTCGACACGATCACGCTGTTGCTGCTGACCTTCTACTTCTCCGCCGACGGGCCCCGGCTGCGCCGCTGGTTGTCCGGGTTCCTGCCGGGCAGGCCGCGGGGGGTCTTCATCCGGCTCTGGGAGCTGTCCACGGAGAAGACCGGCGGGTACGTCTCGTCCAGGGTGATCCTGGCCGCGATCAACAGTGGCGCCTCGGCGCTGGTGTTCGTGGTGATCGGCCTGCCGTCCTGGCTGGCGCTGGGGGTGTGGACGGGGGTGATCGCGCAGTTCGTGCCCACGATCGGCACGTACATCTCCATCGTGCTGCCCGCCGTGGTGGGGCTGGCCTCGGACCGGCCGTGGACGGGGGCGGTGGCGCTGGCCTGGGGGGTCGTGTACCAGCAGGTGGAGAACCTGTCTCTGGAGCCGAAGATCAGCGCGCGGGCCGTGGACATCCATCCGGGGGTGTCCTTCGCCGCGGTGATCCTGGGGGCGTCGCTGTTCGGCGCGGTGGGGGCGGTGCTGGCCGTCCCGGTGGTGGCGATGCTGATCTCGCTCGCGGACACCTACCTGGCGGGCGAACACGAGCCAGGCTCGCATCCAAGCGAGGGCGACGGGTCACCCGCAGAGGAGGACGCGCCCGGCGTCCCGGATGCGGTGTCGTCGGAGGCGGGCTCCGGCGAGGGCGCGGGCCCGGACGACAGGAGGGAAGGCGGATGACCTCAGCGACCACGCCCGACGGGCGGGGCTTCATGCCGCACCTGGCCGATCGCGCCTGGAGCGTCGTGGTGGCCTCCGCGATCGTCTCGGTCCTGCTGGGAGCGGCGGTGCTCGTCTGGCCCGAGGTGACGATCGGGGTGCTGGCCGTGCTGCTCGGGGTGGAGCTGGTGGTGCACGGCGTCTTCCGGGTGGTCCAGGCGATCATGGTGGGGGACCGGGCCGCCGTGTCCCGGGTGATGTTCGCGCTGCTCGGGGTGATCTCGCTGGCGCTCGGCGTGCTGGCGTTGCGGAATCCGCCGCAGACCGTGCTGGCGCTGGCCCTGCTGGCGGGGCTCTTCTGGCTCGCCGGGGGCGTCATCGAGTTCGTCACGGTGCTCGGCGACCGGTCGGGGCCGAGGTGGGGGTGGCGGCTCGTGGGGCCGGTGCTGTCGGTCCTGGCGGGGGTGGTGCTGCTGGTCTACCCGGGGCTGTCGCTGCTGGCCCTGGTCTGGCTGCTGGGATTCTGGCTGGTCGTCTGGGGGCTGGTGACCGTCGCGGTCACCTTCTGGGTACGGCACGCCGAACGGGGACACGCGGCGCCCCCGCCCGCACCGGCCTGATCGCCTGTTTCCGGATCCGGATCGGGGGGAGGATCACTCAGGCGTACCACGCCGGTTCGCGAGCGAGGTCTCGGCCGTCCCCCGGGCGGAGCCCGGAGATGGATGCCGGACGAGCAGCACGGCGGTCGGTCATGGCTGAGCACAACACGGGCGCACGCGAGGGCCGGTCGGCGACCGGCGGGGCCGTCCTGGTCGCGCTGGGCACGCAGCAACTGCTGATGGCCTACGACTCCACGGCCATGAACGTCGCGGTCTCGGCCATCGTGAAGGACCTCGGCACCACGCTGTCCGGCGTGCAGTCGGCGATCTCGGTGTACGCGCTGATCATGGCCGCCATGATGATCACCGGTAGCAAGCTGGGCACTCGGCACGGGCATGTGCGGATGTTCACCCTGGGCGCGGCGATCTACGGCCTCGGCGCGTTGGTGACCTCGATGAGCCCGTCGCTCGTGGTGATGATGATCGGCTGGTCGCTGCTGGAGGGCGTCGGCGCGGCGCTGGTGTTCCCGGCGATCCTGTCCGTCGCCACCCAGATGTTCACCGGGCGGGAGCGTACCCGCGCGCTGACGATCGTCGGCGCGGCGGCCGGTGTGGGGGCGGCGCTCGGGCCGCTGATCGGCGGGCTGATCACCACCTACCTGAGCTGGCGCGTGTCGTTCCTGATGGAGACCCTGGTCACGGCCACCGTCATCGTGCTGATGCGCCGGGCCAGGGAGCCGAAGCGGGGACACCTGGCCGAGTCGTTCGACCTCACCGGGGTGGCGCTGTCCGCGCTGACGTTCACCACGATCGTGCTCGGCGTGCTGGTGTCGGGCGTCTACGGGCTGGTGACGGCACGGCGCGACGTCGTCGTGGGCGGGCACACCCTCCTGCGGGAGGGCGACGTGTCTCCCACGGTGATCCTGCTGGCGTGCGGGGTGGTGCTGTTCTGCGTGTTCGCCTGGTGGGAGCGGCGGCTGGTCGGGCTGGGCCGGGATCCGCTGGTGCGGCTCGCCGTCCTGCGGGACCGGCCGATCCGGGTGGGGTCGCTGGCGCTGGGCGCGCAGTTCCTGGTCACGGCGGGGCTGATGTTCCAAATCCCGGTGTTCCTGCAGACGACCCTCGGCTATGACGCCCTGCAGAGCGGTCTGACCCTGCTGCCGCTGAGCGCGCTGCTGATCCTCGGCGCGATGGCGGCGACCAGGCTGCTGGGCGCCGGCCGGGTGACCCGCCGGACCCTGGTGGTCTACGGGTTCCTGCTGCTCGCGGCCGGGTCGGTGCTGATCGGGCTGACCTTCAACCCGCAGGGGTCGGGGCTGTGGCTCGCGCCAGGGCTGGCGGTGGCGGGCGTGGGCATGGGGTGCTGCACGATCCTGTCCGACCTGGTGCAGTCGGCAGCGCGGCCGGACGAGGTCAGCGACGTGGCGGGGCTGTCCAGGAGCCTTTCCTACCTGGGACAGTCGGTCGGCGTGGCGCTCGCCGGGGCGCTGATGACGGCGGTGCTGCTGTGGACCTTCACGGCCGGGGTGGACGCCAGCGGCGTGTTCCCGCCCGCGCAGAAGAGCGCCATCATCTCCACGGTCGAGACGGGCGTGCAGGTCACCGCCGTGAGCGACGAGCAGCTTCAGGCGGCGCTGGCGCACCGGGGGCTGTCGTCTCAGGCGGAGGCGGAGATCGTGCGGATCAACGCGGAGGCGCGGGAGCGGGCGCTGGAGGCGGCGGTGCTGGGCATGGCGGTCTTCGCGCTGATCGGGTTCGGCCTGGCGCTGTGCCTGCCCATGGCCGGAACCCGGTGCTATTGACGGCTCGCGCGGCATTTCATACGTTCCGCCTGGGCCGTCCGCCGGACGTCCCGGACGATCACGGAAGGCCGCCATGACCAGCGAATCTCCACAAATTGGAACGAGCCAGGACAATGCGTTTATTACGCCTGGGCCATTCGGCATGCCGTCCCCCGACTTCGCCCGCAGGCGCGCGTCCGCGCCGCTGGAGCCCGCCACGATGCCCAGCGGCGACAGCGTGCCGCTCGCCGTCCGCTACGACGACGTGCGCGCCCTGCTGGCCTCGCCCACCTCCAGCCGCAACCTGCGCTTACCGGGCCTACCCCGCCTGGTGAACGGCCTCGGCATCGACGACGACCCCGACGCGCTGGTCAACCAGGACCCACCCGAGCACACCCGCTACCGCCGCATCATGTACGGCACCTTCACCCCGCGCCAGGCGGAACGCTGGCGCCCGCGCGTCACGAAGATCGCCGAAGCGCTCCTCGACGGGCTGGGCGACGACTTCGACCTGGTCCACGGATATGCGATGAAGCTCCCCTGTCACGTCATCTGCGAGCTGCTGGGCGTGCCGATGGAGCGATACGAGCAGTTCGTCCGGTGGACGGACATGTTCCTGACCACCTCCACCGCGACCGCGCAGGACCGCTACCAGGGCTACACCGAGTTCATGGCCTACGCCGCGGAACTGGTCGCCCAGCACCGCGAGTCGCCAGGCGCGGACCTGATCGACCTGCTCATCCAGGCCAGGGACGAGGCCGACCGGCTCTCGGAGGGCGAACTGGTCAACACGGTCTTCGCGCTGATCACCGCCGGATACGAGACCACCGCCTCGCTGATCTCCCGGGGCGTCTTCCGGCTGATGCAGCACCCGGAGCAGTGGGCCGAACTGGTCGCGGACCCCGGCCTGTCGGCCACCGCCGTGGAGGAGATCCTCCGCTACGACGGGCCGCCCGCCAGCGCCTTCATGCGCCGGATGACCGAGGACACCGTCCTCCCGAGCGGCACCGTGCCGGCGGGCACCGTGCTGCTGCCGCACCTGGGGGCGGCGAACCACGACCCGGAGGCGTTCCCCGACCCGTCTCGCTTCGACATCCACCGTTTCGCGGACCACTCGCCCAATCCGCATGTGGCCTTCGGCTACGGCGCGCACCGCTGCCTGGCCGCCGCGCTGGCCAGGGTCGAGCTGACCGAGGCGTTTCGCGCGCTGGCCGTCCATCGGCCGGGGCTCCGGCCGGCGGCCCCGCTGGAGGACGTGCCCTGGGCCGACGGCCTGGTGCACCGCCCGGTCACCTTCCCCCTCACCTCCGCGCCCCTCGCCTCGGCGGGCTGAAATCACACTGGTTCGTCTAGGTTTGCGGGTATGCGAGACGCGGAGCTGGCGCTGAGCGCCGCACAGGCGGGAGCCGCCGTCGTGCGGTCCATGTACGGCGAACCGCTGGCCCGCGTCGAGAAGGGCGCGGGCGACTTCGCCACGGCCGCCGACATCGAGGCCGAGGCGACCATCGTCGGCGTCCTGCGCGCCGCCCGCCCGGACGACGCCGTCACCGGCGAGGAGAGCGGGCGCACGGGGGCCGGCGACGCGGCGCGCATGTGGCTGACCGACCCGCTCTGCGGCACGCTCAACTACGCCGCGCGCACCACGCTCGTCTCCGTCAACGTCGCCCTGCGCGACGGCGCGCGGGTCACCGTGGCGGCCTCGGCCGACCCGTTCGCCGACGAGGTGTTCTGGACGGACGGCGAGCGCTCATACGTCCGCCATGACGGGGCGGACGAGGAGCTGACGCCGTCCCCGGCCTCCCGCCTGGTGGAGATCAACCTTGACCCGCCGTTCCCCAGCGCACCCGGCTTCCACCCGACCCGCCTGCTCACCGCCCAGGGGTTCACCGAGCGCTTCCAGCCGCGCGTGCTGTCCACCACGCTGGCCGTCGCGTGGGTCGCCGCCGGACGGCGGGCCGCCTACGTCACCGACGGCGACCTGCGGGACAACGTCCACTTCGCGGCCGGGATCGCGCTGTGCCAGGCGGCCGGATGCGTGGTCACCGACCTCTGGGGCGGCCCCGTCAGCCCCGTCGGCTCAGGCGCGAACGGCCTGCTCGCCGCCGCCGACCGCGACACCCACACCGCCCTGTTGTCCCTCATCGCCGCGCAGCGGGCGGACGCCTAGCGCTTGCGCCGCTCCAGCAGCGCGGCCACCGCCTGGGCGTGCTCCTCGGTCTGGTGGGCGATCGCCTGCATCGAGGCCGACAGCTCCAGGATCGAGTCCAGCGTGCCGCGCTGCGCCTCGCGCAGCAGCTTCTTGGTCATCCGGACGGCGGGCGGCGGGTTCACCGCGATCCGCCCGGCGAGCGCGCGGGCCTCGGCCAGCAGGTCCTCCGCCGGGACCACCCGGGAGACCAGCCCCCAGGCCACCGCCGTCTCGGCGTCCACGCGGTCGCCGGTCAGCGCCATCTCGGCGGCGCGCGCCGCGCCCACCGCGCGGGGCAGCAGGAAGGCGCCGCCGTCCCCGGGGATCAGCCCGAGCTTGACGAAGCTGGCCGCGAAGAAGGCCGACGGCGAGGCGATCCGCAGGTCGCACATCAGGGCCAGGTCGCATCCCGCGCCGACGGCGGGTCCGTTGACCGCCGCGATCGCCGGGACCTCAAGGGTGTGGAAGGCGCGGGGGATGCGCTGGATCCCGTCGCGGTAGCGGACGCGCTGGTCTTGCGCGGCCCCGCCGAACAGCCCGGTGCGCCGCGCCATCTCCTTGATGTCACCGCCCGAGGAGAACGCGCTGCCCGCACCGGTGATGATGATCACGCGCACGTCCGGATCGCGGTTCACCCGCTCGACGGACGACACCAGCGCGTCGATCATGGCGGGCCCGGAGACCGGGTTCCTGGCCTCCGGCAGGTTGAGCGTCCAGGTCTCGACGTGCGCATCGCGCTCGATGAGAAGCGGGTCGGTCACGAGGTCTCCAAGGAGGTAGCAGGGACGCCGGCCTCGGTCACCATCTCACGATGCGTGCCTTGCGGATCGGCCAGGGCCCACGGCCGGACTGCCCCGACCGCACCAAGATCCGCACCCACGTCGTAGGGGGCCGGCCGATCACCACTCGCGCGGCGCGATCAGCTCCTCCACGTCGGCGTCCGTGAAACCGTAGGCCGACGCCACGAACCAGAAGTCCTCGGCGATCACCTCACGCGCCACGGTCTCGATCTCACTGCCCGCCGCGTCGAAGTCTCCCTCAAGGTCGTTGAACTCCTCCGTCGCCGCATGCGTGAGCACGTACAACGCAGCGAGGTCAGTCGGCCGCTCGGCCTCGATCCGCGCACAGAGCCGCAGCAGGATCGCCTTGCCCTTGTCGACGACGTGGTCGGGGAAGTAGCCGTCCTGGTACATGCCATGGAGGAAGGCGCGACCCGCTATCAGCTCGTTCGTGGACGGCATCCCGATCTCCCGTTCTCAGCCTGATCCGGTGTGCCGATCCTGCACCACCCCACCGACAAAGCCTTCGGCTCGCGGCCTCGGCGCGGCCACTTCGAATCACCTCGACAGTGGTCAGCCGGTCGTGCAGCGGCCGCCCGTCCGGATCGACAAGCGCCCACGCCGCATCCACGAGGAGAGCCGCCGGCCCGATGGCCGCGACGGCGACATGTACGCGACGAGCAGCACGAGCCCGGCGGCCCCCAGCAGGCAGACCTGTCTGATGCCCCACGAGCCCACCACCGTCGCGAACCACTCGGCACTGAGGATGGGGATCGGGACGCCACATGTGTCCAGAGACGAGTAGAGGGGCGTCGCGGGCTCGATCACCGCCACCAACCCCAGCACGCCTTAGTGGGCCGCCCTGATGCCATCGCCTGGCCCGGGAGACCCCGTGGCATCGCCGTTCTTCACCTCGGTGATGAGAAAACTGTCCGCACAATCAATGCGCAGGCCGTCGAGCGCGCTAGCAAGGAGGGCTGCCATAGGTTTTCTTCCGCGGTGACCACCGCTCATCAATCGGTGAACGGCTGACGGATGGTCCCCGACAGGTAAGTCGCCCCTTCCAGAATCTGGGGGGTGAGCTCGATTCCGGTTAGATGTTCGATCAGAATGAGCCCGGGTCCCCAGTACAGCTCATACGCGAACCGCCCATAGTCGCGGTGGATCCGCTCCATGGTCTCCACGAGTTCGCCGGGGACCTTTTCGGAGTAACCCTCCTGAGCCCAGAAGGCGAACCGGGTCTCCCCGTCCTCGATCCAGCGGAACTCCTCCAGCCCCTTGAGATCGAGACGGTAGAGGGAGATCAGGCGGGTACCCGCCGACTGGGGCGTGAGGAAGTCGTCATACGTGCCGAGCGAGCTGTTGTACTGCACGACGAACGCCCATTCCCCGAGCGCCGCGATCCCGACGAACTCGAACCCCCGATCGTATGGGCCGCCGACGTCGATCACCTCGTCGAGCGCCTTCCAGGAGAAGTCCTCGACCCGGCCGCCCAACCGGGCGACGAGCTGCTCGGGTGTGAACCCGCGAACGAAGATGAAGCTGTACGCCTCCGCGAGCGCGGAGTTCGCGAACCAGGCATAGTCGTCTGGGGGCTTGATGATCACGTGCCGATCATGGCAGTTCCCACCGACACAAGCTCGCCGACGAATCCGTCGCCGGAGACCGATCGCAACCCATGGAGCGACCCGCGTATGGACGATCAGACATGGACTGATTGGCTCGCCAATCTCGCACCGGCTTCGCGCACGGAAGCCATGGCGCTACGCGACGAGTTCACCGCCCTGGGCGCGGAAAGGCCCGAAGACCTCGCCCGCGTGGAAACCGAAGAAGGAGTACCGCACCTCGCGAGGTTCCGGCTGCTGCGCGCCTTATGGTCAGAGCACATCGACCCCACCCGAACGAGCGCCGCCACCTGGGTGACCAACACCCGACGAGAACTGGACCCAAGCGGACGATCCGGGCGCCCATGACGACGGCACGGGCCTTCAACGAACGCGGCGATTCCGTAGAGAACCCAACCTCTGGCGACCTGAATTCGCTGCTACGCGAGCTGACCTTCGCCAACCGCTTCCTCGTGGTCGAACGCCTGGACGCCGAAAACGACGAGTACTACATCCAGGCCTACCTGCGGGACGACGGCGCCTACTGGCTCGAATACCGCGACGGCAGCGCCGACGCCCACTTCCGCACCTCATGCCGCACGCTTCCGGTCCTCGCACAGATCATCACCATGTGGCTCTACCGCCTCCCCGGCTGGCGGGAAACCCTGCCCTGGACTCCCTGGCCGGGCGTCGTCGGCACCTAGAAGCGGGCTATCTTTTTGGGACCTGCGGATCTGGCTGGAAGTCGACCCGGAGTCGAATGTGACACACGGATAGACGTGGAACTTTCGCCTGATGACGTCGGCAGCCGTGCGACAAGCGCCTCCACACCTGGGCCGACGGCACGGCGGCGTGAGTCGTGCGGTGGGCGTCGGCCAAGGGCCGATCCGGCCGACGGAGAGCGGTGCTCGCGCCCGTTCCTCCGTATCATCGGTTGTATGACCGGCGAGCTCCCAGAACCCGTCAGCCGCAATGAGCTGCGCGTCTCCCACTCCGAACGCGAGGCGGTGGTGGAGAGGCTGAGCAAGGCGGCGGCCGAAGGACGGCTCGACCTCACCGAGTTGGACGCGCGGCTCGACCGGGCGCTGACCGCCAGAACCTACGCCGATCTGACCCCTCTTACGGCGGATCTTCCCTCCGAGGTTTCCGCGGTCCCGAAAGAGCCGCTGGTCATCAAGGGAGGCCTCAGCGGCGCGACACGTGACGGATACTGGCAGGTGCCCGCGAAGATAGTCGCCTACGGCGGCATGGGCGGTGCCAAACTCGACTTCACCCAAGTCGACTGCCACCTGCCCGAGATCGAGCTGGAAGTGCATGGCCAGGCGGGTAGCGTCACGGTCGTCATCCCCGACGGCTGGGTCGCGGAGACCAGTGCGATGGATCCGGGCCTCGGTGGCCTGAAGGACAAGGTCACCCCGACCCGGCTTCCGGGGACACCGCTGGTCCGCGTCAGCGGCACCGGCGGCTCGGGAGGCGTGGTCGTCCGTCACCCCAACAGCTGGGAACGCCGGAAACTGAGGCGCTACCAACAAGGGTGAGCCGCGGGGCCCGGCGTGCCTCCTCCGCCTCCCGTAACCTGGCGCACATCACGCCCACAAGCAGCACGTCCAGGCTCGTCGGCGCTTTCATCCACACCGGTATCAGATCCGGGGTCGGCGACATCGCGTCGATGACGAGGTCGTCGCCACCGTGGGCGAGGGCCGCCACGGCGGCGCAGGCCGGGTGCGGCATACGACGGCCCACCGGGCCGCAGCGGATGACCATCAGCGGATGGCCGTCCTCGTCGCGGGTCGTGCGGTTGCACCAGAAACCGGCACAGCTCAGCGGGCCAGTGCTTCCATGGCCTGCCATGGGTCTGAGGACCTTGGAATCCCCGCGACGAGTTGTTGGGGTAGTCGTGCCGCCACGGTTGAACCGCAGATGCGGCTCGCGCCGCATCTGCACATGGCCATCCGAGGCACTTTCCCGAGAACGGAGATGGAGATACCGGCCCACCTGGGAACAGGCCCTCGACGACATGGACCCGGCCCGGCGGGAGCATGTGGCGCGGCAGACCGCACCGTCAGTATGTGGGTTCGCGGTCAGAACCGAAGGGGAGTCGCCACACGACGAGCGGCGGGATGAGGTGGAGACACAGGCCAGGCAGGCGCTTGGCCCTGGCGATCCAGACATCGCCGAGGTCCTGCACACAGTCATCGAGTGCGCGCTCGCGGGGCCGTCTGAGTATTGGATCTCGCGTGCGCTGCCGCGGATGACCGCTGATGACGTCATGCGTTTCGCCGGGCTGCTCCGCGAAATGGCCATAGGACGGTCCCGAACTCAAGCCACACGGCATGCCGCGAAACGACTCTTGAAACAGAACGGTCATTGGCAACCGTCCGGCGCTCGTTCATAAGATGATCGCCCACCGAGCGCCCCGACCATGTACGGCGATCGGCCATGCAATGGCGATCGCAGGGCGGCATTTGTGCGGCGCCGTGGCAACCCTGATCGGTGCTTTCGGTTGGTACGGCGGGGCGGCGTGCGGTGGCCGGCCCGGTGTCCCGCGGCCGTCCGGGACCGACCCCCAGGCCGCACGCCCGGAGACAAGCGTGCTGGGCGTCAGGAGTCGGGGCCGCCGGTCAGGTGGGTGTTGGCGGATAAGGCGGCTTGGGCGAGGTCGGGGATGGTGATCACGGTGACGCCGTGGGCGGTGAGGGCTCGGGTGCCGTCGGCGGCGGTGACGAAGGTGGGGGGTTCCTTCCAGGCGATCACTACGCGGGGGATGCCTGCCTGGAGGATGAGTTGTGTGCAGGTCTTCGGTCGTGATCGTCGTTTGTTGCACGGTTCGAGGCTGCTGTAGATGGTGGCGCTCTTGAGGCGTGGGTCGTTGGGCGGCAGTTTGGCCAGGGCGGCTTCTTCGGCGTGGACGTGTGGGTCGGTCTCGCGGGAGTAGCCGCGGCTGAGTTCGTTGCCGTTGGCGTCCACGATCACGGCGCCGACGGAGAAGGCCGTGGTGGAGGGTGGGCAGAGCCGGGAGAGGTCGATGGCGGTGAGCAGCCATCGGCGGTCGGCTTCTGGGGTGCTGGTCATGACTCGTCGCTTCCCGACGTCTGCTTGGGCAGGTAGCGCAGCAGGACGACGTCGTCGATGGCGCGGACTTCGGCGAGGGTCATGCGGTGGCCGGTGCCGCCGGGGAAGTCGGCGGGGTTGACGAAGCGGGGGGCCTGCTCGTCGCCTACGAGGATGGGGGCGATGGCGAGGTGGAGTTCATCGGCGAGGCCCTGGGTGAGGAACTGGGTGTGGATGGTGGTGCCACCTTCGACCATGAGACGGCGGATACCGCGCCGGCCGAGGTCCGCAAGCATGCGCTGGAGGTCTGTGGTGGGGCCGAGGCCGGCGATCGTGGCGAGGTCGTGCAGTGCGTGACGGAGCTTGGGGACGGCCGGGTCGGGGCAGTAGACGATCTTTTCGCCGCCGTGGTGCCAGAACTTCAGGCCGGGGTCGAGGTCGCCGCTGTTGGTGAGGGTGACCTTGAGGGGGTACGGGGCAAGCCCTTGTGCCGCTCGCTGGGCTCGCCGTTCGGCCGAGTTGACGAGTAGGCGGGGGTTGTCGCGGCGCATCGTGGTCGCACCGATGAGGATGGCGTCACTGTCGGCGCGGACCTGGTCGACGCGGTCGAAGTCCTGAGCGTTGGACAGCAGGAGCCGGTCCACCGCGGTGTCGTCGATGTAGCCGTCGACGGACATCGCGCAGCTCAGCAGGACATGGGGACGTGGCGGCATGGGACCTCCAGAGGAGGGTGAGCGCAGCGACGCCGTGGTCACGGCGGCCGCACCACCGTATCTCTCGGCGCTGTGGAACTCGGCGATGGTGGGTGCGCCGCGCCATGTTGAGGACCGCGATGATCTATCAGCACGCTGTACGCCAGGGCGGACAAGCGATCACCGATGCGATCGACGCCAGGCTCCGGCCGCAGGGCTAATCGCACGCAAATTGCACGGAAGATCGAAGTGACCCAGGGAAAGATCAAGGCCCGGGTTCCGGAACTACCGGATGACCTGGGCCTTCGGCGTTGGAGCGGGTGACGGGAATCGAACCCGCGCTGTCAGCTTGGGAATCGGCTGCCGGTGTTGGTGAGCTCACCGCCTGTTCTGGCACGGATCTGGCACGTGATCAACGCCGCCCAGGAGACTGGGCGAGTAACCAAGATCGAGAAGTGGATGCGGGGCAGACCTGGTGCTCATTCCCGCTGGGCGTGACCATCCTGCCAGGGGCATAGGAGGTAGGATAGAGAGTATGAGTGAGCCTACCGGTAAGTACTCGATCACCATGCCGCGTGACATCGCAGAGGCCGCGCGGTCCCGGAGCGGCCCTTCTGGTCTGTCTGCCTACGTCGCCGCCGCCGTCGCCCGCCAGATCGAGCGCGACAACCTCAGTGAACTCATCCAGGTCGCCGAGGCCGAGCATGGCCCCATTGCCGATGACGAAGTCCAGGCACTGCGCGACCAACTCAACCAGGCGCGGCAGGGACAGGCCCACGGTGGGGCGGACGCTGCATGACCCGTTCTCCCGCCACCCCCGGCGGCACGCTGGTCCTCGACAGCGAGGGACTGGCCAAAGTCGTCCTGCGTGACCGCACGGTCACCACATGGCTCGCCCTCGCCCGCGCCGACGATCTCCGCGTCATCACCTCCGCCGCCACCCTCGTCGAAGTGGTCCACCCCCGCATCAACCGGCCGGCTCTGGAGTGGTCGCTGTCCCGCCTTGTCGTTGAACCGGTCACCGAACCGATCGCCCGCCACGCCGCCGCACTTCTGTCTGGCGCTGGCCTGCACGGGCACAAGTACGCCATTGATGCGATGCTCAGCGCAACCGCCCTCGCTGCCCCCGGTCCTGTTACGGTTCTCACCTCCGACCCGGAGGACCTTGCCGCCTTGTGCGGCGGACGCGTCATCGTCATCAAGGTCTGAGCTGCGCGCGATGACGCCTCGGGCATGAACATCCGCAACCTGTTCCCCGACAAGATCGCGCTGCGGTTGGACGAGCCGGAGCAGGTGGACATGGTCCTCGGCGACGGCGCACGCGACCGGGGCGCGCTCGCCGATCACATCTCGCCCATCCCGCACCTGGGGGCCGGAGTCGCCTACGTCCGCGTGGAGACCTCGCCGGATCCGGTCAGGGTGCGGGCGGCCTACGTCTCCGATACCGACATCCGCGCCATGACCGCCGAGCACACCGTGGGAGGTGAGGCCGCATGACCGCCGCCTCCGATCGTGCGCTGCCACGGGCCGTCCGTCAGGCCATGCCACAGGCCCGTGAGGTAATGCAGGAGGTGGCCAGGCAGTACGGGGTGTGCATCCGCCCGGTGCCGCTCAAGCGGACCGACACCCGCACCGGAGCGTCGGAGATCATCGACGTTCCCTGCGGGGCCACCCTCGACGTTCGGTGTGAGCCGTGCGCTCGCCGTAACCGGCAGCTCCGCACGGCCCAGTGCCGCGAGGGCTGGCACCTGGAGACCGAACCCGCCATCACCCCCGACCCGGCGCAGACAGGACACGCCGGACCTGCCCAAGCGGGTGAGGGCGGCCACGACCCTCGGCCGGACCTTCACCGGCTCGGAGGGCAAGACCTACCGGCCTTCGCTGTTCGTCACCCTGACCCTGCCCTCCTACGGCAAGGTCCGTGACGGCGTGCCGATAGACCCGGACACCTACGACTACGCCCGCGCGGCACGGGACGCGCTGCACTTCTCCAAGCTGATCGACCGGTTCGTGCAGAACCTGCGCCGGGTGGCGGGCTACGACGTGCAGTACTTCGCCACCGTGGAACCACAGAAACGGCTCGCGCCGCATCTGCACATGGCCATCCGGGGCATCCTCCCGCGAACGGAGATGCGACAGATCGCAGCGGCCACCTATCACCAGGTGTGGTGGCCCGCGTTCAGGGCGTTCTAGCCGGAACCTCGGACGCCGACAAGGCGATCCGGTACCTGTCGAAGTATCTGACCAAGAGCCTCGGCGATGGTCTCGATGGCGATCAGCACGCCCGGTGTGAGCATGCGGCGCGGCTGGTGGAGGCGTTGCGCCACGAACCTTGCTCGCCGTCGTGTGCGAACTGGTTGCGCTACGGCGTCCAGCCCAAGAACGCCAAGCCCGGCATGGTCCCCGGACGGTGCCGGGGCAAGGCCCACAAGCCCGGCCACCTCGGCTACGCCGGTCGCCGGGTCCTGGTGAGCCGTAAATGGTCCAACAAGACCCTCGCCGAGCACAAGCAGGACCGCCGTACCTGGGTCCTGCAAGCCCTCGGCCTGGACGACGAACCCACCGACCCACACCGCTACACATGGAAACCCGTCCCGGCGGGAGACGGCAACGTACCGCCGCTGGCCGTCCGGCTGTTGCGGTCGATCCACGAACGCCAACGCTGGCGCGAACACCTGCGCCGGTTGGAAGCCAGCGCACTCGGTCTTCCGGCAACTCCCGCAGCGGCATGAGGAGGCAGGACATGGATCAACTGTTCACCGTCCCCGAAGCGGCCGACCTGCTGCACACCTCGCCCGCTTCGTCCGCCGTCTCATCTCCGAGCGGCGAATCGAGTTCGTGAAGGTCGGACGCCATGTCCGCATCCGGGAATCCGCGCTGGTCGCCTTCGTCGTCGCGGGGATCGTCGTGCCCATGACCAGCTTCGACGCGAGCGGGAGGGCGGCCCGATGGCGAACAAGGACGGCCATCGGCGTTTCGGCAGCATCCGCAAGCGTGAATCGGGGCGTTACCAGATCCGCTATCTCGGACCGGATGGCCGGATGCGGAGTGGGACCGAGACGTACGCGCGAAAGGCGGATGCGGGAAGGGCGCTGTCCTTGATCGAGGCGCAGCTCATCAAGGGGGAGTGGACGGACCCGGAGCGAGGCAAGGTCAAGGTGTCCGACTATGCCGATAGCTGGATCTCCCAGCGTCCGGGACTCCGTCCCCGCACCGTCGGTCTCTATCGCTGGCTGCTCAAGAAGCACATCGTGCCTTATCTCGGCAACGTCCAACTCGGAAAGCTGTCCACTGCGATGGTCTGGGAGTGGCGTGCTGATCTGCTCGGCAATGGCGTGTCCGTCTCGATGGCGGCCAAGGCCTATCGGCTGTTGCGTGCCGTGCTGATGACGGCGTCTGAAGACCACATCATCCCGCGCAACCCGTGCCGCATCCGAGGGGCCGGCGACGAGCATCCGGACGAACGGCCCGTGCTGACGGTGGCCCAGGTCTTCGAGCTGGCAGACAGGGGCGGGCGTCGGCCGGTCGGCAATGTCCGCAGACTCGGCAACGGCACTTACCGGCTGCGCTTCCAGAGGCATGGCGAGATGAGGACGCATCCAGAGGTCTTCGCCGCGAGGTCCGACGCGGACCGGGCGCTGTGGCGGATGAAGCCGATGGCGGGGCCGACTGCACGCACGATGGGCGGTTTCGTGCCCTGGTGTTGCTGGCGACCTTCGCGAGTCTGCGGTGGGGTGAGGTAACCGCGCTGCGGCGGAGTGACATCGATCTGACGGCGGGGACGGTCCGCGTCAGGCTGGCGTACATCGAGCGCTCCACAGGGGAGCTGGTACTGGGGCCGCCCAAGTCTCGGGCAGGGCGACGGACGGTCGGTGTCCCGCGACTGATCGTCTCGGCTCTGGGGGAGCACCTGGACACCTACGTCGGGGCTGAGCTGGACGCGTTGGTGTTCTCCGGGGTCAAGGGCGGGCCGTTGCGGCGTAGCGGATTCAACCCGCGTACGTCGTGGGCGGACGTGGTTCGCGACATGGGCGTGCCGGGGCTGCACTTCCATGATCTACGTCACACGGGCAACATGCTGGCGGCCGGGGCCGGTGTCGGGCTCAAGGACCTGATGGCCAGGATGGGGCACGACAACGTCAGGGCCGCGATGATCTATCAGCACGCCGTGCGCGGGGCGGACAAGGCGATCACTGATGCGATGGACAGACGGTTCGACGACCACGGCTGTGGCTAAGAGCTCCTAACACAATGAAGCGAGCCGTCTCCAGCAGATGAGCGCGCAGGCCAGGCTGAGGAAGGCTTCATGGATGTCGGCGCGGATCTCCCAGCGGATGCGCAGACGGCGGAAGGCGTGCAGCAGGCCGAAGGTCTGCTCGACGACGTAGCGGTGTCTACCCAGGCCGGAGCCGTGTTCGGTGCCGCGGCGGGCGATCAGCGGACGGATCTGCAACGTCCGGACCATGCGGCGGTACTTGTCGTGGTCGTAGCCGCGGTCGGCCACGACGACCCTGGGGCGTTGGCGGGGACGGCCGCGCTTGCCGCGGATCTTGGGGATCGCGTGCAGCAGGGGCAGGAGCTGGGTGACGTCGTTGCGGTTGCCGCCGGTCAGGATGACCGCGAGCGGGATGCCGCCGGCGTCGGTGATCAGGTGGTGCTTGCTGCCCGGCCGTCCGCGATCGACCGGGGACGGGCCGGTCTGCGCCCCCCTTTTAGAGCTCTGATGTGGGAGGAGTCCACCGCGGCCCGGGACATGTCCAGGGCGTCGGTGGCGCGCAGGCGATCAAGGAGCGTCTCGTGCAGGCGCTGCCAGACGCCGGCCTTGTTCCACTCGGCCAGGCGTCTCCAGCAGGTCATGCCCGAGCCGTAGCCCAGTTCCTGCGGCAGGTGTTCCCAGGCGATGCCGGTGTGCAGGACGAACAGGATGCCCTGCAATGCCAGGCGGTCATCGAGCCGCTTGCGGCCGGGGTGCCGGAACCGCCGCTGGTGTTCGGGGATCAGCGGCTTGATCACCGCCCATAACTCGTCGCTGATCTCCCACGGCTTCGGCTTGGCCACCCGGCCCCCTCTCGCTTGGCTACAGCGAGAGATCAAACCACAACAGAGATCATTCCGTTAGGACCTCTAATGGCCCGCTAATGGCCCGTCGTGATCGACAAGCCTGGGAAAAGATCAAGGCCCGGGGTCCGGAACCTTCGGATGACCTGGGCCTTCGCTCTTGGAGCGGGTGACGGGAATCGAACCCGCGCTGTCAGCTTGGGAAGCTGAAGTTCTACCATTGAACTACACCCGCGTGCAGCCTTGGCCGCGAGACCACTGTAGCGGAAAGCGGGGGCTCGTTGAGCCGGTGTTCGGGTCGGAGTGGGGTGGGGAGCCGGTAGGTTGCCTCACGTGCTGCTTTCCGATCGGGACATTCGCGTGGAGATCGAGGCCGGTAGGGTCGGGCTGGATCCGTTCGATCCGAAGATGATCCAGCCGTCCAGTGTGGACGTGCGGCTCGACCGGTACTTTCGGGTGTTTGAGAACCACCGGTATCCGCACATCGATCCGGCGGTGGAGCAGCCGGATCTGACGCGGTTGGTGGAGCCGGAGGGGGATGAGCCGTTCATCCTGCATCCGGGGGAGTTCGTGCTGGCGAGCACCTATGAGGTGATCAGTCTGCCGGACGACATCGCGTCGCGGCTGGAGGGGAAGTCCAGTCTGGGGCGGCTGGGGCTGTTGACGCACTCGACGGCCGGGTTCATCGATCCGGGGTTCGAGGGGCACGTCACGCTGGAGTTGTCGAACATGGCGACCTTGCCGATCAAGCTGTGGCCGGGGATGAAGATCGGGCAGTTGTGTCTCTTCCGGCTGAGTTCGTCGGCGGAGCATCCGTACGGCTCGGAGCGGCACGGGTCGCGGTACCAGAACCAGCGGGGGCCGACGGCGTCGCGGTCGTTCCTGAACTTCCACCGGACAAGGATCTGAACACCGGGTGCCCCGGGGCTGACCACACGTCGACATCAGGTCGTAGTATGCGTACGGGCTGGCAGAACGCCGTCAAAATCCATCAAAACGGACGAAGGCCAAGAGCCCGCCAAAGTTGGTGTCAGGGATCACAACGGGGGTAGCCAGAGCTAGAAGGACGGGTGACAAGCGGTCGAAGTTCGCATATCCGCTGGTTACCCTTACTCTTCTCTGCGGACCATCCCCGCACATCTGGAGAACGACGTGCGCCTGCGTCTCACGCCCCGTGAGGACAGTTACTACGACCTGTTCGCGGATTCGGCCAACAACCTGGTCACCGCCTCCCGCCTGCTGGTCGAGATCATCGGCGACGGGTCCGACCGTGAGGCTCTCGCGGAGAAGATGCGTGCCTGTGAGCATGCGGGTGACGACCGCACTCACGCGATCATGAAGCGGCTCAACGAGAGCTTCATCACACCGTTCGATCGCGAGGACATCTACCGCCTCGCCTCGAACCTCGACGACGTGATGGATTACATGGAGGCCGCAGCCGATCTCATCGTGCTCTACAAGATCGACCATCTGCCCAAAGAGGTCATCCGGCAGGTCGAGGTCCTGGAACGGGGGGCCGAGCTGACGGCCGAGGCGATGCCCCGGCTGCGGTCGATGAAGAACCTCAACGAGTACTGGATCGAGATCAACCGTCTGGAGAACCAGGCGGACCAGATCTACCGCAGGCTGCTGGCCAAGCTGTTCGGCGGCGAGTACGACGCGCTCACCGTGCTCAAGATGAAGGAGGTCATCGACCAGTTGGAGATGGCCGCCGACGCTTTCGAGCACGTCGCCAATACGATCGAGTCGATCGCCGTCAAGGAAAGCTAGTAAGGCACAGTGGAGCTCGCACTCGTCATCGGCGTCATCGTCGTGGCGTTGATCTTCGACTACACCAATGGTTTCCACGACGCGGCCAACGCGATCGCGACATCGGTGTCGACCCGCGCACTGACCCCGCGGGCCGCGTTGTTCATGGCCGCGGCGATGAACTTCCTGGGGGCGCACCTCGGGACGGCGGTGGCCACCACGGTCGGCACCGGGATCATCGACCCGCCATCCGGCTCGCATGGCCTGGTGATCGTCGGGGCCGGTCTGGTCGGGGCGATCACCTGGAACATCATCACCTGGTACTTCGGCCTGCCGTCGTCCTCCAGCCACGCGCTGATCGGCGGCCTGATGGGCTCGGCGCTCCTCGCGTCGGCGACCATCCACTGGGACGGCGTGCTGGCGAAGGTGGTCGTGCCGATGATCCTGTCTCCGATCGTCGGGTTCTCGCTCGGCGCGATCATCATGATAGCGATCTTCTGGATCTTCCGTCGCGCTCAACCAGGAAAGGCCAACCGCGGATTCCGCCACGCACAGACCGTCTCGGCCGCCGCGATGGCGCTCGGCCACGGCCTGCAGGACGCGCAGAAGACGATGGGCGTGATCTTCCTGGCGCTGGTGGTCGGCGGCTACGCCACTCCGCAGGAGCCGATCCCGCAGTGGGTGATCCTGGCCGCGGCCGGCGCGATCTCGCTCGGCACGTACGCGGGCGGCTGGCGCATCATGCGCACCCTGGGCCGCCGGATCATCGCCCTGGACCCGCCGCAGGGCTTCGCGGCCGAGAGCGCCGCGGCGACCGTCCTGTACGGCGCGGCCATGGGCTTCGGCGCCCCGATCTCGACCACCCACACCATCACCAGCGCGATCATGGGCGTGGGCGCGACGAAGCGCCTGTCCGCGGTGCGCTGGGGGGTCGCGGGCAACATCGTGACCGCGTGGGTCCTCACCATTCCGGCGTCGGCGTTCGTGGCCGGCCTCACCTATCTGGCCTTCCACTGGATGCTGGAGTAGGACCGGAGCCCCGGGCTACTTGCGGTACATCACGTCGGTGTCCCAGCGGGTGAAGCCCAGCGACTCATAGAGGCGGATCGCCGCCCGGTTGGCCTCGTCCACGTAGAGCATGACCTGGGCGAGGCCACGGGTGCGCAGGTGGGCGATCCCGGCCAGGGTGAGCGCCCGGCCCAGCCCGCCGCCCTGCTCCGCGGGGTCCACGCCGACCACGTAGACCTCGCCGATGGGCTCGTGGCCGTGGTCGCCGGCCGGCGGCTCGGAGACGGAGGCGCCGTGGACCTTGGTCCAGTGGAAGCCGACCGTCCTGCCGTCGCGTTCGGCCAGGAAGAACCCGGCCGGGTCGAACCAGGGCTCCTGCTCGCGCCGCTTGAGGTCGTCGAGGGTCCAGGAGCCCTGCTCGGGGTGGTCGGCGAAGGCGCGGGCGTTGAGCGCGATCCATTCGCCCTCGTCGCGTCCGGGGACGAACGTGCGCAGGCTCACGCCGGCGGGCAGCTCGTGGGAGGGGATCGGCGCGAACAGTGAGCGCCGCATCTGCCACAGCGAGCGCGCCCGGCGGAAGCCCGAGGTCGCGGCCAGGCGCTCCGCGCCCGGCAGGTCGCCGTGCGCCCACAGCCGCAGCCGTCCGCCCGATTCGTCCAGGACGGCACGCAGCAGCGCTTCGCCGTACCCCCGTCGCCGCCACGCCGGGTGCACGACCAGTTCCCCGCTCGGCCCCTCCACCGCGTCCGTGGGGTCGATATGGGCGTATCCGGCCAGCGCCCCGCCGGGCTCGCGCAGCAGCGCGGCTCGCGCCCGTTCGTCGCCTCCGTGCCGCAGGTGCAGCATGACGTGCTCGTTGAGCGGTCGCACGCCGTCGCTCTCGGTGGCCGCGTCGACCAGTGAGAGGACCTCCGCGACCTCGGCGTCGTCCAGCCTGCCCTTGGTTTCGACCTGCGCACTCATGGGGGAAGCCTAGATCCAGTGGCAAAACCCGCCATCTTCCGGGGGGTTGATTCGTTACCTCTAGGACATTCCCTGCATAGATCGCCGTCTTACTGTCTGGGGCCATGACGTCACGTTCCAAAGTGCGGTTAGCCGCTGGAGCCGGACTCTCGGCGGCGGCCTGCCTGGCGCTCGCCCTGGGGCAGCCGGTCCAGGCCGGCGCCACGGCGGTCACTCCCCAAGCGACGGCGGTCGCTCTCCAAGCGACGGCGGTCGCCCCCCAGACCAAGGCCGTCACCTCCGGGCCGGGCAAGGCGCGCACCGTCCCGGTGCGCCTGATCGCGGTCAACGACTTCCACGGCAACCTGGAGCCGCCCACCGGCTCCGGCGGCCGCATCGTCAACGAGCAGGGCACGACGGTGGACGCCGGTGGCGCCGCCTACCTCGCCACCCACATCAAGGCGCTGGCCGACGCGAACACCGTCACGGTGGCCGCGGGCGACCTGATCGGCGCGACCCCGCTCATCTCCGCCGCCTACCACGACGAACCCACCGTCGAGCTGCTCGGCAAGCTCGGCCTGGACGTCTCCTCGGTCGGCAACCACGAGTTCGACGAGGGCTACCGCGAGCTGCTGCGGATCATCGGCGGCGGCTGCCACAAGACGGACGGCTGCACCCCGGCGGGCCGCTGGCGCGGGGCCGCCTACGACTACCTCGGCGCGAACGTGCGGTTCAAGAAGGCGCCGGAGCTCCCGGCCCTCGCCCCGTTCTCCGTCAAGAAGGTCAACGGGGTCAACGTCGGCTTCATCGGGCTGGTCACCAAGTCCACCCCGTCGATCGTGACCGCCGAGGGCATCAGGGACCTGACCTTCGTCGACGAGATCGAGGCGGCCAACCGCACCTCCAAGGCGCTGAAGCTGCTCGGCGTCAAGGCGCAGGTGGTGCTGGTGCACGAGGGCGACCAGGTCGCCCCGAACCAGAGCCCGGACGCCTGCCCGGTCATCATCGGCGCGGGCAGCCGGATCGCGAACGGCGTCAGCGCGGACGTGGACATGGTGGTCATGGGCCACTCGCACCAGGCGTACGTCTGCAAGACCAAGGACCCGGCGGGAGCCGACCGTTACGTCACGCAGGGCTCGTCGTTCGGCCGGGTGCTCACCACGCTGGACTTCCAGGTGGACACCCGCACCAAGGACGTGGTGCGGTCCACGGTGGCGGCGGACAACCACGTCGTGACCCGTGACGTGCCGGCCGACCCGGAGATCACCACGTTCGTGCAGACGTGGAAGGACCGGGTGGCCGAGGTCGCGAACCGGCGGATCGGGTCGATCACCGCGGACCTCACCCGGACGGCGGCCCCGTCGGGCGAGACCGCGCTCGGCGGCGTGATCGCCGACGCGCAGCTTGAGGCCACGCGGACCGGCGGCAACGCGGAGATCGCGCTGATGAACCCGGGCGGGGTGCGCGCGGACCTCACCTACGCGCCCGACGGCGTGGTGACGTACGGCGAGGCGTTCACCGTCCAGCCGTTCAACAACCTGATGCAGGTCATCACGCTGACCGGCGCGCAGCTCGACGCGCTGCTGGAGCAGCAGTACCAGGTCAACCGGATCCTGCAGCCGTCGGCGACGCTGAGCTACACGGTCGGCTCGTCGGCGCCGGTCGGCTCGAAGGTCTCCGACATCAAGATCAACGGCGTGCCGGTCACCGACACCCAGTCCGTGCGGGTGGCGGCGAACAACTTCCTGGTCGGCGGCGGTGACGGCTTCTCGGTCTTCACCCAGGGCACCGACGTGTGGAGCGGGCCGCTGGACATCGACGCGCTGGTGGCGTACTTCGGCGCGCGCTCGCCGGTCGCGCCTCCCGCGCCCAACCGGATCACCGTAATTCCGTAAGGCCAGGTAGGCCCAGGTAGGCCCAGGTAAGGCCGGGTCAGTGGTGGGCGGGCTCGCGCTCGTCAGTGTGCTGCTCGCCCCCACGATCGGGAACGAACCGGTATCCGACGTTGCGGACGGTGCCGATCAGCGCCTCGTGCTCGGCGCCGAGCTTGGCGCGCAGGCGGCGGACGTGCACGTCGACCGTACGGGTGCCGCCGAAGTAGTCGTAGCCCCAGACCTCCTGCAGGAGCTGGGCGCGGGTGAAGACCCGTCCCGGATGCTGGGCCAGGTACTTCAGCAGTTCGAACTCCTTGAAAGTGAGGTCGAGCGCCCGGCCGCGCAGCCGGGCCGTGTAGGTGGCCTCGTCGATGGAGAGGTCGCCGTTGCGGATCTCGTCGGGCACCTCGTCGGCGACGGCCTGCGACCGCCTGCCGGCGGCCATCCGCAGCCGGGCCTCGACCTCGGCCGGGCCCGCGGTGTCGAGCAGGACGTCGTCGGCGCCCCATTCGGCGGTCATGGCGGCCAGGCCGCCCTCGGTGACCACGACCAGCAGTGGGCAGTCGATGCCGGTGGTGCGCAGCAGCCGGCACAGACTCTTGGCGTGGACCAGCTCGCGCCGGGCGTCGACGAGCACGGCGTCGGACGGCGGAGCGTCGATCAGGGCGGACGCCTCGGCGGGCGCCACGCGTACGGAGTGGAGTAGGAGGCCGAGGGCCGGAAGCACCTCGGCGGACGGTTCCAGGGCATTGGTGAGCAGGAGCAGATTGCTCAACGGCTCCTCCTTCCCGCGCTGACGGCGGTATGCCGTACAAAACACGAAGGACCCGGGGGCCACATCGCCCAGGTCCATAGTAGGCGAGGATAACTCACGGGGACCGGGCGTCCCAGGTGAGTCCGCCCGGTGCACGGGCCCCGACCTGCAACATCGGTGTTACGCGCCCCGCACACGAGTGCGAAGCGACAGGTGAGAAGGGACGAACGGCCTATGGCGACGGGAATCATCCGCTACTGGGCCGCGGCGAAGGACGCCGCCGGGCTCGCCGAGGAGCCGTTCGACGCGGCCACACTCGACGAACTGATGACGAAAATCACACAAAATCGGGATGAACTCGCCCGTGTTGCCAAAAGATCGTCATTTCTGGTGGACGGGAGCCCGGTCGGTTTCCGCGACCACTCCTCGATACGCCTGACCGACGGCTGCACGGTAGAGGTACTTCCTCCCTTCGCTGGCGGTTGATCCCCCGCTTTCATAGGGTTTCCGGCAAGTAGCCAAAAGAACAGTCAGGAGCCGAAGGAGTGCGATGCGCAAGCTGATCGTCTTCTTGATCGTGCTGGCCGTCGTCCTCGGAGTGGTCGATCGCGTCGCCGTGGGCGGCGCGGAGAGCGAGATCGCCAAACAGGTCGCCGCGCAGTACAAACTGAGCACCGTCCCAACCGTGAGCATCTCCGGCATTCCCTTCCTGACCCAAGCCGCGGGCGGGCGCTACGAGGAGATCGGCGTCGAGATCGGCGATCTCACCCGTGGCGGGGTGCGCCTGTCCGACGTCCGCGCGACCCTGTACGGCGTCAACGCCCCCCTGCTCGACCTGCTGCAGAACCCCGCCGAGGCGCGGATCACCGCCGACCGGGTCAGCGGGTCCTTTGTGGTCCCGCTCTCCGTCATCGAGCAGCGCGCCCCCAAGGGCGTCAAGCTGTCCGGCGACGGCGGCGACACGCTGAAGATCTCCGGCCGGATCACCGTGCGCGGGGTGACGGTGCCCGTGCAGGCCGACATGAAGGTGGAGACCGTCAAGAACGGCGTGCGGCTGTCGCCGGTCAAGGTCGTCGTGGCGGGCGGGATCCCGGTTCCGCCCGAGGCCACGAAGTCGCTGAGCTACACGATCCCGGTGGACAACCTCCCGCTCGGCCTGAAGGTGACGGCCGTCAAGACCGTGCCGGAAGGCCTCCAGATCACCGGTGAGGCGAGTGATGTTCCGCTTCGGGCGTGAGCGACGCCACTCGGATTCCGCTGAACCGCCGTCCGGTGTCGTACGTGAAGAGGGTGTGAGTCCAGCCGCGGGAACCGCCGACGAGGAGCTGATCAGAGCCCTCTTCGACGATCATGGCGGGCCGTTGTACGGCTACGCGCTGCGGTTGACGGGTGACCCCGGACGTGCGGAGGACGTCGTGCAGGAGACGCTGTTGCGGGCCTGGAGGCATCCGGACGCGCTCTCCGGGCGTCCGATCCGCGCGTGGTTGTTCACCGTTGCCCGCAATCTCGTCGTCGATCAGCACCGGGCGCGCAGGTCGCGCCCGCAGGAGATCGGCGACGAGGCGCTGGCGGTGGTGCCCGCCGACGACGAGCTGGAACGGGCGGTGGAGTCGTGGGCCGTGGCCGAGGCGCTGGCCGCGCTGCGGCCGGAACACCGCGAGGTCCTGATGGAGGTCTACTACCGGGGGCGCTCTGTGAAGGAGGCGGCGCAGGAGCTGGGGATTCCCGCGGGCACCGTGAAGTCCCGCTCCTACTACGCCCTGCGGGCGCTGAAGCTGGCGCTTGAGGAGCGGGGGCTCGCGCCATGACATGCGAAGAGGTACGGCTGTCCCTGGGCGCCCACGCGCTGGGCGCGCTCGACGCGGACGAGGCGGTGGTCGTCGAGGCCCACCTCGCCGCGTGCGCGGAGTGCCGCGCGGAATTCCACGACCTGGTGGGGGTGTCGACCTTCCTCGGCAGGGTGTCCGCGGCCGACGTGGCGCACGCGGCGGCGCCGCCGCGCGCCGTGCTCGACCGGATGCTCGTCGCGGGAGGCAGACGACGGCGCAGGTCGCGGGTGCTGCTCGCGGCGGCAGCGGCGGCCGTGGTGGTCGCCGGTGGCGGGGCGGTGGCCACGGCCGTCATGAACGGCTCCGCCTCCGACGGCCGGAGCGCCAGCGTGGCGGCGCCGCTGTCGGCCGCCGAGGACTCGGCCACGGCGGCGCGCGAGCAGGACGAGCCGGCCGAACCCAAGATGGCGCCCAGCTCGCGCGCCTCGCGGTCGGCGGCGAACGCGCAGGAGAAGGAGAACACCACCGCCGTCGCGCAGGCTCCGGACATCACGCGGTTCGCGAAGGACGGCCCGGTCAGCGCCACGGTCCAGGTCTTCGCCGTCGAAGGCGGCAGCGAGATCAAGATCGACCTGCGCGGGGTGGCTTCGGGCACCTCCTGCCGGTTGGTCGTGGTCGGCGTGGACGCCACCAGGAACACCGCCGCGAATTGGAAGGTCGCCGAGCCGCAGGCCGATGAGGTGAACGGGTACGAGGCCGCTTCGCCGCCGACCGGCACGACGAGCTTCTCGCCCGGGCAGATCGACCGGTTCGAGGTGGTCGGTGACGACGGCGGGGTGCTGCTGACCGTGGAGACGCCCTGATCCGCGCCGCTGGCGACCCCGAAGCACCACCGGCGACCCCGAAGAATGAAATATCGGTCTTAGGGAAGCTTTTAGGGCCTGTTTTGGGTTCCACCCACCGTGGACGGTCTGCTGGTGGTGGTCGCGACCCTGCTCCTCGCGAGCGTCGCGGGGGTCGTGTGGCGACGGCGTCAGGGACGGATCACCGACCGTGGAGGAAACGTGCTGACCCCCGACGAGATCGGCGGCGAGCTGGGCGAGCGCGCCACGCTGGTGCAGTTCTCCAGCGCGTTCTGTCAGCCGTGCCGCGCGACCAGGCGGATCCTCGGCGAGGTCGCCGGGATGGTCCCCGGTGTCCGGCACGTCGAGATCGACGCCGAATCGAGGCTCGACCTCGTCCGCTCGCTCGGCGTGCTGAGCACCCCCACGGTGCTGGTCCTCGACCGCGCAGGAAACGAGGTCCGGCGGGCCTCCGGCCTGCCCAGGAAGGCCGACGTCATCGCCGCGCTGGGCGCCGCCGTAGACAATGGATCATGAAGTGAAATCGGAAACTCTATCGTGCACGTCACATGCATGTCTCAAGAATCGGACGGGGATGTGACAGACGGCGGAGCGGCGGGTAATGTCGTCATCGTGCATCCGAGGACAGAGCTGCTTACCAAGCGACGGGCGGTCGATTTCTGCCGTGTCGCCACCGCGCTCTGTCGCGCTTCCTGACTGGGCGACCTAGCGGCGTGCGCCGCATCTGCTCGACACCATCAGGAGCATCCCACGATGCAGGTTGATCCCCGAACCACCAGGTTCTCTGCGGCGATCACGACTCTCGTTCTCTCAATCGTCCTGGTAACGGACGGCGCCTGGCTGCTCGGCCTGCAGGCGGTGCTGTTCGCGCTCGGCGTGGCGGGGGTCTCGCCGTACCGGCCGATCTTCCGAAGGCTCGTGAAGAGCCCTCCGGCGGAACTGGAGGACGCGGGCCCGCCGCGGTTCGCCCAGGCCGTGGGGCTCGTCTTCGCCACCGTAGGACTTGTCGGGTATGTCGCGCAGATCACGCCGCTGGCCATCGGTGCGACGGCTGCCGCCCTGTTCGCCGCATTTCTCAATGCCGCATTCGGCTTCTGCCTCGGCTGCGAGATCTATCTGATCATCCGACGTCTGACACCCGCAACCCGATGAACCGGAGGAATCTATGAGCCGCGCCGCGTCCCTGGTGGATGCCGAGTGGGTCGAGTCCAACCTCGACACCCCGGGTGTGGTCCTCGTCGAAGTCGACGAGGACACCAGCGCCTATGACAAGGGCCACATCCGTGGTGCCGTGAAGATCGACTGGAGGCAGGACCTCCAGGACCCGGTCCGCCGCGACTTCGTGGACAAGGCGGGCTTCGAGGCCCTCCTGTCCGCCAGGGGCATCGGCAACGACGACACCGTGGTCCTGTACGGCGGCAACAACAACTGGTTCGCCTCCTACGCCTACTGGTACTTCAAGCTGTACGGCCACCAGGACGTCAAGCTGCTCGACGGCGGCCGCAAGAAGTGGGAGCTCGACTCCCGCGAGCTGGTGCGCGACGTGGTCGAGCGTCCCGCGACCACCTACACCGCCAAGGAGCAGGACGTCGCGATCCGAGCCTTCCGCGACGACGCCGTCGCCGCGATCGGCAAGCTGAACCTGGTCGACGTCCGCTCGCCCGACGAGTTCACCGGCAAGCTGCTCGCCCCCGCCCACCTGCCGCAGGAGCAGGCGCAGCGGGCCGGGCACGTGCCGACCGCCCGTAACATCCCGTGGTCGAAGGCCGCCAACGACGACGGAACCTTCCGTTCCGACGACGAGCTGCGCGCCCTCTACGCGGAGGCGGGCGTCGACTTCGCCAAGGACACCATCGCCTACTGCCGCATCGGTGAGCGCTCCGCGCACACCTGGTTCGTGCTGCACGAGCTGCTCGAGCAGCCCAACGTCAAGAACTACGACGGTTCGTGGACCGAGTACGGCTCGCTCGTGGGTGTTCCGATCGAGCTGGGAGAGGCACGCTGATGACCTTCGCCGATGGGTGCGCCGCGCCCGAGCAGACCGCCGACCTGCCCGCCGGGGTGGACCTCTCCACCCAGGCCGTGATCCAGGGCATCGTCTCCGGTGCCGACACCGCCTACGCGCGGCTCCTCGACTCCTCCGGTGAGTTCACCGGTGAGGTCGTGGTCTCCGACGAGGGCGTCTTCCGCTTCTTCGCCGCTCCCGGCGACTGGACCGTTCGCATCATCGCGGGCGGCGGCGTCACCAAGGACGTCCCGGTCCAGGCCAAGCGCGGCGAGGTGGCACAGCTCCAGGTCGCCGTCTGAGCCGTAGGGTACCGACGGTACTGGCGGCAGTGACGGCATCGGCGGCGCTGACGGCACGGCCGCACCACCGGTAACACCGCTTCATCGGGGCTTTGAGCGCCGGTTCCCACTCGGGGACCGGCGCTCCACGGTTTTCGGCGCAGTGCCCGGCGGGTTCCGGCGATGCCGCGGACCGGCCTGCGAGCCGGTATCGAGATCGATACGATGCCCTGGATGTCTGGTACGTCTGGCTTGGCTTCTCCACCGCGTCCCGCACCGCAGCGTGCCAGGTCGCGAGCCGTCCCGTCGCCCTACTCCCTTCCCGCCCACACCCTGCGCCTGGCCGCGACCTGCGGCGTCGGCGTGCTGCTGTGGTACATCGGCGGGCAGGTGGCCAGGTTCGCCCTGCTCTACCTGGGCACGGAGATCTCGCACGGCGACGCCAGGCAGGTCCGCCTCGTGCTGACCATGCTGATCTTCACCTGCATCGTGGCCACGCAGCTCATCGTCACGGTGGGCATGCTCCACACCCTGCGCGGCGCGCTCACCGAGATTCGCGCCCGCCGAGCCGGTGGTGGCGGCGACGAGCGGTTCCTGGTCGCCCTCGACCGCGTCGCGCCCGCCTTCGCCGTCATCTATCTGACCTGGGGCTTCTACGTCCAGGACGTCCGCGACTTCGTCGGTCTCGACCAGATGCACCGGATCGGCGAGCCCCTGGAAGCGGCCCTGTTCGGCGAGGAGAGCACGGTCGGCCGCGGGCTGGTCGACATGGACGTGCGGGTCTCTCTCGGCATCGCCATCGTCGCCTGGGTGGCCAGGCTCATCTTCAGCCGCCGCTACGACGCGGGCGAGGGCAGGTTCTCCGGGTCCGCCGCCGCCTTCTCCGAGCTGGCGTTCGCGTTCTTCGGCCTGAACGCCACGATCACCTTCGCCTCCGAGCGCTCGGACTGGCTGTACCACCGCTCGGTCGTGGCGGGCACCAAGGGCATGATCGAGCAGGCCGAGCGGCAGATCCCCGGCTGGGAGGCGTTCTGGGGCTGGTGGGGGGAGCAGTGGCCGTTCATCATCGACGCCATGGTGCTGCCGCTGACCTGGCTGGCCGTCGGCATCCTGGTGTTCGGCGCCGACATCAACGACACCCGGGCGGCGATCCGGGGCACCGTGGCCGAACGCGCGGCCGGACGGCTGGACCGTACGCACAACCTCACCCAGCAGTCCCTCACCAAGCTCACCGCCGGCGTGCAGGAGCGGTGGATCCCGATCGCCCACTCCATCCGCCTGACCGTGCGCGGCGGCGCCCCGCTGTTCGGCATGTTCTGCCTGTGCTACATCGGGCTGCGGATCGTGACCGGCTACGCCGAGCGCGGCGTGCGCGAGCTCATCGGGTCCACCGAGCCCTACTTCTGGATGGTCACCGGGTTCCCGGTGACATTCGTGCGTGACCTGGTGGTCACCGTGCTCACCATGTGCCTGCTGGCCGCGACCTTCGACCTGGCCTCGACCAGGGCCAGGGCCCTAGGGCTGACCGAGACCGACGGTGCCGCCGATGGCGCGGCCGGCGGGGACGACGACGATCAGCGGGTGAACGCGAACACCACGTAGCTCGGCACTTCGTCGGTCCGCTTGAGCAGGCCCTCGGTAGGCAGGTCGCTGCGCAGGTCGCTGGGCCGCAGGTGCACCCGGATCCGGTCGAAGGCCGCCACCGGCACGATGCCCAGCCAGGTGTAGCTGTACGGCGTGCCCGTCTTGTGCTCCTCGGGCTCGACGGGGAGGTCGTCCTTCAGCGATTCGAGCATCCACTTGCGGCCGTCGGGGTCGCGCAGATCGACATCGGGCTTCATCACGCGGCGCGCGCCGTCCGCGTTGAGGGACACGCGCGTCGCGGTCACCTTCACCCAGGTGCGGTCGGGGGGCGACGGGCGCTTGGGGTCGGGTGAGGGCGTCTTCTCCAGGGTGACCTTCCAGGAGACGTTGGCGAAGTTCAGCGGGGTTCCGGCGGCGACCGTCTGGACGGTCTCGCGGTCCCAGTTCTCCTGGAACACCAGATAGCGGTCGACGGTCGGGACGGCGATCGCCACGACGGCCAGCACCCCGAGCGCGGCCAACTTCAGCCCGGTCCGGCGTCGCGGAGGCGTCTCCTCCTCGGCCTCGCTCCCCGGCGACTCCGCCGGAGCCGCAGGGGGCATCGGGGGCATCGGCGGCATCGGGGGTGATTCCGCAGCGGTCGCCTGCTGCGGCTCCAGGGGCCGCCGCGGGACGGGCCGGCGGAGGGGGAGCGGTTCGGCCCGGACGGCGGGGAAGGGCTGGGTGGATCCGTCGTCCTCGCCGTCGTGTCGCGGGGCGGGAGGCCAGACCTGCTGGTCCGGCCGCCCGCCATGCGGGGTCCCCGGCGCCCGCCCAGGCCGCGCCGGAAGCGCGTTCCAGCCCGAAGCCGCCCCCTGCGGTCCCTGTGGTGCCTGTGGGGAGACGGGCTGCGGTGGGTGTGGTCCTTGGGGTGGCTGTGGTCCTTGTGGGGGGACGGCCGGCGGGGGGTCTTGCCGATGGCGGCGGCCCCTGGGGGGCTGAGGCGGCGTCGGCTGGGCGTCCCAGGGGGGTGGGGGCGCGAACGGGTCGTGCCGGTCCGCCGGGTCCTGCGGCGGGTGCTGTCCGTTCCCGTCCATCATCGGTTCCTGTGCATGGAGTAAGGGTCCTGGGCCTGTGCGACCAGGGCCTTGGCCGCCGCGTCGTCGAGCCCGAGGTCGATCACCGCCTCCGGCGGGTACGGCTCGATCAGCATCGCCCCCTGCTCCGGCAGCACCACCAGGCTCGCCCCGGCCACCACCTCCACCGGCACCTCGAACACCAGGGGGCCGGTGACCCACCAGCCCGGCTGGATCCAGGGGTTGGCCAGCGTGAGCGTCTTGGGCATCCGGTCGGTGGCCTCGTAGCGCTTGCCGTCGGCGGTGAGCAGCACGCCGTCGATGTGCGTCGGCTCCTTGGGGGCGGTGACCGACGCCTGGACGATCAGGAACACCTTGTCGGTCTCGATCCGCTTCATCGTGCGGCCGTCCGGCGCTTCGATGGAGCGGGCCGCCGCCACCGTGTTCACCTTCGCCGTGTAGCGGCCGGTGGCGACCTCCTCGCGGATGCCTCCGGTGGAGGCCAGCGGCGCCTCCTGCTCCGCCGGGGTCAGCGCGTAGTGCTGCGCGCCGACCGCCACGGCGGCCAGGACCAGGCCCACCGCGATGTTGTAGATCCGGCCGGAGCGCCGCCGTCCGCCGGGGCGTCTGCGCGAGCCGCCGCGTCCGGGCGCGGCCGGGGGCGTCGTCACGCGTCCTCCCGCATGATCGGCAGGGTGACCCGGGCCGCCACCTCCGCGGCGAACTTGTGCTCCGCGACCTCCGTGGTGATCGACGTCCACTCCACCAGCTCCGACGGGAACCGCTGCTGCAGTTCGAAGCCGCCCATCTCCAGCACGATCTCGTCGGGTACGCGGGTGTTCTCCGGGAGGTCGTAGCGAATCCGTACGGTCGAGGTCGTCCCGGGGTGGAGCTGGCCGGACTCCGAGCCGTTGTCCACCACCTTGGCGATGCCGCCGAACTCCGTCTTGAGCACCGGGTCGGTCCGCAGCAGGGAGCCGCCGAAGAGCATGAAGAAGGCCGAGGGCTGCCCGGGGTCGGGAGGGCCGCCCACGGGCATGGTCTTGTCGGCGTGGCTGGTGACCTTGAACATGAGGTCGAGGAGGCGCTTCTCCTTGTCCCAGGTGTTGCGCGGCGCCACCGTGGTCAGTGTCGCGCCGACGAACCGGGTGCGGAAGAGACCCTGGTCCAGGACGTCTCCCTGCTTCAGCGTCAGGGGCGGCGGGTCCGGCAGGCGGTCGAGCCCTCCGAGCACCGCCGTGGCTCCGAGACCGGTGGCCAGGAGTACCGCGATCACCGGTATGAGCACCGGGCGCTTCTTACGGCCGCCGCCGGGAGGTGACGTCATAAGAGAGCATGTTAGTGGGGTCAGTGTCCGGATTCGCGGCTATCGCTGTGCTGTTGACGGCTCTTGTCAGGCTCAGCCCGTCCTGAGGCTCATGTGCGGTCGCGGTCGCGGCGCAGCGCGCTCCCGGCGTAGACGGCCGCGCGGAGGACCCAGATCCGGATCGGTGTCCGTGCGCCGTGTCCACTCGCGAGCCACCACCATCCGCCGGCCAGCCCAGCGAGGACGGCGAGCGGTGCGAGCCACGGCAGGCCTGCGTCGAAGGCGATGAAACCGCTGTTCAGGCCACTCGCGACCAGGAAGAACAGCAGGATATAGAGGCCGCCGCGTCCAGTGGGCCGCTCTCTGGGTGCCATCGGCAGAAACTAGCAGCGATCCGCCGAAATCCGTTTTGATCATTTCGGCATCCGTTGACCGGGGTGCTGACCGTCCGGGCCGGGCCTGGTTCGCCGCGACCGGCCGGCGGTTCCGGCCCCGCGCCGTACGGCGCGCCCCCCGCCGCCCGCCTTCCGGTGTAGGTCCACGTGACCGGCGTGCGCGTTGCCCGCGCCGCCGACGATGGCCCATCCCGGTCGTGCGCTTTTATGGTGTTTAGGGACTGGTCGACCGGTAGCATCGCTGTCGAAAGCAGAAGGGCGCTTCCCCGGATTGCCAAAGAACAGGGTGTGGGTTTTCCCATAATGCCTCCCCGTCGTGTCACGATGATGACGGTGCATGGATTCCCATGACCTAGCATTGGTTTGACGCTGCGGTCCACAGTAGATTGCGATTACTGTTGGGAGGCTGTAAGTGGGTGCCGAGTCAACCCCCGACCCGGAGTCTCCACGCGTCCGCTTCGGGGCTGAAATGCGCCGCCTGAGGCGGGAGGCCCGGTGGTCACAGGCCGCGGTCGGGGCACGCCTCGGCTGTACGCAGACGCAGGTGAGCCGCCTGGAACTCGCGTCGCGCACGCCGTCGCAGTCCGACGCCGAGCGGCTAGACCAAATGTTCGGCTTAACCAAGAAACAGCACTTTATGCTGCTGTATAAGCGCATCTTCTCCCATACCGGCGGTCCCGGCTGGTTTCTGGGCTGGGTAGACGAGATCGAGCCCGCCGCGCGCGTTATTCGTTCCTGGGATCCGCTGCTGATCCCCGGCCTGCTCCAGACCGAGGACTATGCCCGCTGCATCTTCACCCAGAGCCCCCGGATCACCGAGGAGGAGGTCGAGGCCCGGGTTCAGGCCCGTTTGCAGCGGCAGCGGGTGCTGGAGCGGAGCGACCCGCCGTACCTGTTGGTGCTGATCGACGAGGGGGTGCTCCGCCGTCGCGTGGGCGGGCCCGAGGTGATGCGCGACCAGCTCGACCGGCTGCTGCTGACGGCCAGCCGGCCCAACGTGTGCATCCAGGTCGTCGATCCCGACTGCCTCGCCGGTATGCCCGGCACCTTCATGATCGCCGAGATGCCCGAGGGGGAGCCCGACGCCACCTATGCGGATTCCGCCGCGGAGGGCCGAGTTTCCACCAATCGCGACATCCTGGCCTCCCTTTCCAATCGATATGAGGCGATCAGACGCTGGGCATATCCTGAGCACGTATCCCTCCGCATGATCAAGGAGGTCAGGCAGCAATGGACCTGAGTGCCGCGGAGTGGCGCAAGTCCTCCCGCTCCGCCGACAACGGCGGCCAGTGCGTGGAGGTGGCGGGCAATCTCCCGGGCGTCGTCGCCGTCCGGGACAGCAAGGATCCCCTCGGGCCCGTCCTGGTGTTCGCCCCCGAGGTGTGGCGGTCGTTCGTGGCCGGGGTCAAGAGGGGCGGGGGTCGCCGGGCCGCCGGGCCGAGGGGCGGCGACGGTCAGGTGAAAGCGGATGTGCCGGTGAGGCCGATGATGGCGCTGGGTTAGCTGATCGCGGGAAATCCGGCTGATTGGGCAGAACACTGCCCCAAAGGCGACGGCGCCTTTATACGCTGTCTCGAAGGCGACGATTGGCGGCCGGAGGTCCCCGTGGCGGACGTGCATCCCGAGCACGCACAGCTCCAGGCGGACCGGATCTACCTGGGCTGGCAGTACGTTCTGCTGTACCCGGATCCCGGGCCTCCGCCGAAGCGCCCGTCGCCAGGCGCCTCGTCCGACCTGCCCCCGGCGGTCGACTCGGAGTGGATCCGTAGGGAGAAGCTGCAGGAAGACCTGCTGAACCGGCCAGTCAAGATCTTCGGCACCTTCATGGTGATCGTCGCCCTGCTGATCTTCGGGCTGGGCGTCACCGAGATGCTGAGCTGGTCGTTCGCGTTGATCGGGCTGGCCGCCACCGGCGGCGTCGCGGTGTTCTGCGGCTACGCCCTCTACCAGGGGCGCCGCGCGGTGCGTCACCGCGTCGCCGAGAAGCAGGCCCAGCACGAGCACCTGCGCCGCGAGCGCGACAAGGAGCTGTTCGCCGCCCAGGAGGAGCACGCCCAGCGCTACCGGGAGTGGGAGGAGAAGAAGCAGCGCTTCGAGCGCCAGGTGTCGTGGTACGCCGTGGCCGTGCCCGACGAGATCGACCGGATCGACGTCGCGGGCGGCACGCTCCCCGGCTGGTCGGCGCTGGTCACGCTGATCGGCGCGACCCGCCTGTACAGCGGCGGGCACCTCACCGTGCTCGACCTCTCCGAGGGCGCGATCGCCAAGGACCTCATCGAGCTGGCCTCGCGCGGCGGCGACGACCCGCTGGTCTGGGTGCTACCGGTCGATCTGCCCCGGCTCGACCTCGGCGCGACGCTGTCCTCCGAGGCGTTCGCCGACGTCCTGGCCCACGTGGTGAGCGTCAGCGAGGAGCACCACACCACCCGCGACCTCGGCTTCGACAACGCGATCCTGGAACGCGTCCTTGAGGTGCTCGGCGAGAACGCCACCATCAACCAGGTGACCGCCGCGCTGCGCGCCCTGGCCCAGGTCGGCGATCCCCGCGACGACCTGCGGTTCGGCCTGATCACGGCGGCCCAGTTGGAGAAGATCGGCACGCTGTTCGGGCGCGGGGTGAGCGACCGCGTGGTGATCGAGCGGGCCTGGGCGCTGGAGTCGCAACTGCGCAAGCTGGAGACGCTGGGCAGCGAGGCCGTCCGCCTGCCGCCCGCGCGGCTGCGCGTGGTCAGCATGGACCGCCAGGCCGGGGTGCTGGGCAACCGGGTGCTCGGCACCTATGTGGCCACCGCGCTGACCCACATCCTGCGCCAGTCGCCCGCCTCCGACCGGCCCTGGTACCACACGATCATCGTCGCGGGCGCGGAGAAGCTGCGCGGCGACGTCCTCGACCGGCTGATGGACGCCTGCGAGACCTCCCGCACCGGCCTCGTCCTCACCTACCGGAGCCTGACCCCGACCGTGAAGGAACGCCTCGGCCGGGGCCACGCGGCGGTGGCGTTCATGCGGCTGGGCAACGCCGAGGACGCCCGGGTGGCCAGCGAGCACGTCGGCACCGAGCACCGGCTGGAGCTGGCCACGCTCACCGAGACGATCAGTGCCCCGGTCGACGGCCTCGACGGCGGCTACACCTCCACCGTGGTCGCCCTCGACGACGACGAGGCCGGCGACAAGGAGGGCGCCAAGCCCGACCTGCGGGAAGACATCACCGAGTCCACCGAGTGGGGGCGCGCGGCCAGCAAGGCGATCGGCGGGGAGACCGAGCGGGTGCTGCAGCGTTCGCGCGAGTTCCTGGTCGAGCCGCACCAGCTCCAGCAGCTCCCGACCACCTCGGTGATCGTCACCGACGCCACGGCCGGTGGCAGGCGGGTCCGGCTGGCCGACGCCAACCCGGCGATCCTCACCTTCCCCCGCACCACCCTCGGCGAGCTGGAGGAGGTCAAGGAGGCCCTGCAACGGGTCCCCGAGCAGTCCGCGCCGCCGGAGGGCGACCGGGGCGACGAGCCCGGCGAGCCGTCGGTGAACGGCGAGGCGCCCCAGGAGACCCCCGAGGGCGTGATCCCGCCGCATCTGGTGCCGCCCAACCTGGGGCCGCCGCCCGCCCGGCTCGACTGGCGCCGCCGCCGGTGATCGGGGACGCCGGTGCAAGCGGGGTGCGCGGCCGGGTAAGAGAATGGTCATTGTGGACGTGGCGGCTTGATCCGGTGCCGAATGTGGAAGCGGTAACCAGCCGCCGAGGGCGGGAGTCACATGCAGGCGAGCGCGCCTTCTAACGCGGGTCACCCGCTCAGTGGTCCGTGGTACCTGGTTCAGGCCATCGCCGCACCGACGAGAAGTTCGTCGGCCGAATGGGATTTCGTGACGGTGCTGCCCGCCGCGCTGTCGGCCGCGCAGCGCGGGCGGCCGTTCGTCATCGGGTGGCTGTCGCGCGGGTCCGGCCGTCCGCTCGAACTGATCACGAACGCGGGGCCGCTCACTCCGCCCCGCGCGCCGCGCCGGGCGGCCGACGCGCCGCCCGAGCCGTTGCCCGCCGATCCGCAGCCGCTGCTGTTCCCCGGCGGGGCGCGCGGCCTGCCGATCGGCCCCGAGTGGCTGGACGACCTGGCCGACCTGGTCTGGACGCCGTGCCCCGGCCGTCAGGCCCCGCCGCTGGGCGGGCGTCGCGAGCCCGCGCCCGACGAGATCAAGCTGCCCACCCTGTTCGAGTCCACCCTGGTCACGCTGATGTCGCGGCCGTTCGGCTGGCTGGTGGTGGCCGAGCCGACCGACCTGCTCGACTCCGAGGTGGCCCACCTGCGCACGCAGCTCAACGTGCTGCGCCAGTACGGCGACGCCTCCGAACGCAGCCGCTACGACGCCGAGCGCGCCGAACGCCGCATGCAGGAACTCGACGCGTTCCGCGAGGCCGGGCTGTGGAACGTCCGGGTGCTGGCGGGCGCGGCCGGTCCTGAGGAACTGCGGCAGATCGCCCCCGTGCTGGTCGGCTCGGTGGACATGAGCCAGCACCCCTACCGTCTGCGCAGCGCGCTGTCCGGCGGCAGCGAGTCGGTGTACGGCCTGGCCGAGGCGCTGACCGCCGGGGTGCAGGACGACGCCGACGGCGCGGCGGCGCCGTTCGCGGCCACGGCTGGCGCGCTGGCGGCGCTCGCCGGACTGCCCAGGCGCGAGGTCCCCGGCGTGCGGGTGCTCGAAACCGGCTACTTCGACGTCACCAGCGAGGCCGACACCCGCACCCCGCCGGGCGAACTGGTCGAGCTGGGCACCATCGTGGACGGCCACGACCGCGCGGTGGGCGCGTTCCGGGTGCCGCTGGCCACGCTCAACCGGCACGCGTTCGTCACCGGCGCGACCGGCTCCGGCAAGTCGCAGACCGTTCGCCACCTGCTCGAACAGCTCACCACGGCGGGCATCCCCTGGCTGGCCATCGAGCCCGCCAAGTCGGAGTACGCCGCGATGGCCGGGCGCGTGGAGCACCTGGGGAAGCTCACGGTGATCAACCCGTCGGCCCCCGACACGGTGCCGCTCAGCGTCAACCCGCTCGCGCCGGAGCCGGGCTATCCGGTGCAGGCGCACATCGACATGGTCAGGGCGCTGTTCATGGCCGCCTTCGACGCCGAGGAGCCGTTCCCGCAGATCATGTCGCTGGCGCTGCAGCGGGTCTACGAGGCCAACGGGTGGGACGTCGTGACCGGCGGGGGCATTCCGGGGGCGGCGGTGCGGCCCGCCGTCCCGACTCTGGAGCAGCTCCAGGCGCACGCCATGGACGTGATCCACGAGATCGGCTATGGCCGTGAGGTGCAGGCCGACGTCGAGGGCTTCATCCGGCTGCGGCTGCGCAGCCTGCGGGTCGGCTCGGCGGGCCGGTTCTTCGAGGGCGGCCATCCCGCCGACATCGGCGGGCTGCTGCGCCGCAACGTGGTGCTGGCCATCGAGGATGTCGCCAACGACGAGGACAAGGCGTTCCTGATGGGCACGCTGATCATCCGGATCGTGGAGCACCTGCGGATACGGGCCAGGCAGGAACGCTCCGGCGGCCTGCGGCACGTGATCGTGATCGAGGAGGCGCACCGCCTGCTGCGGCACCGGGGCGAGGGGCGGGCCAGCACCCACGCGGTGGAGCTGCTGGCGGGCATGCTGGCCGAGATCCGCGCGTACGGCGAGGGCATCGTGGTGGCCGAGCAGATCCCCACCAAGCTGGTGGCCGACGTGGTGAAGAACACCGCGTTGAAGGTCGTGCACCGGCTGCCCGCCGAGGACGACCGGCTGCTCGTGGGCGCGGCGATGAACCTCAGCGAGGAGCAGTCCCGGCAGGTGGTGTCGCTCCAGCCGGGCACGGCGGCGGTGTTCGCCGACGGTATGGACCGCCCGCTGCGGGTGCGGGTGCCGCTGGGGGAGGGGCGCGAGCGCGCGATGCCCGGCCCGATCCCGCCGATCGACGGCCGGCGCTCGGCCGCCTGCGGGGTGGCCTGCCGCGACGGCAAGGCCTGCACGCTGTTCGAACTGCGCGAGGCCGACCTGCTGGCCGACGCGCCCGAGTGGGCGTGGCTGCGGATCTGGACCGACACGCTGGTGCTGGCGTTCTGCACGAACCGCCCGTTGCCCGGCGTGCCCCGGGTGCTCGCCGACATCTGGGCCGAGTTGCCCGAGCGCCGCCGCGAGTGCCTGCTGGCCACGCTGGTGGAGCGCAGCGTGTCGCGCCGCGCCTGGTCGCTGCGCACCCTGTACGACCCGGAGCTGCTGACCCAGAAGGCGGCGGAGACCGCGGTCGGGCTGCTGGCGCCCAGGGGCGCGGCCGAGGGCGGGCGGCTGCTCGCGCCGCTGCCCGCCGACGGCAACGGCCGTCACCCGGCGGAGCGGCCGGGGCCCGCCTGGGTGATCCCGCAGGTCCGCTGGCTGCACGAGGTGGATCGGCTGTTCCCGTTCGGGCATCCCGCGCCCGACCTGCGCAGCCCGGCGCCGCCGATGGAGTATCCGCTGTTCGGCACCGACCAGTACGGCCGGCCGTACGCGCACCAGGGGGTGAACGGCACCGCGCCGGAGTCGCCCGCCGGGCGCGGCGAGCTGCTCGGCCACCGGGCCAAGGCGCTGCGCCACCATCCGCTGTCCATGGAGGTGGACCGCAACCGGGCGCTGGCCTGGCGGGCGATCCTGGGCGACGACGAGCACGAGGTGGTCGAGCGCGACGTCATGACGGTCGCGATCGGCGTGGACCCGGGCCAGCGGCTGGCGCACGTGGCGCAGACGATGGCGGCGAGCTGGCTGGAGGCGGTGCTGTCGTGGCCGCGCCGGTTCGTGCTGCCCTTCGGCAACGACGCCGAGAGCGAGGCCGAGATCTCGTTCGCCGAGTAGCGTAAAGTAGTACATATGCGACGGAAAGTGACATTCCTTCTTGCCGTCGGAGCGACCATGGGGGCGTTGATCGTCATGACGATCGTCACGCTGGTGGTCGCGCTGGCCGCATGCATGCCGAGATCGACGCCGCCTTACACGCCGATCGTGCGGGTATGGCCGTGATCTCCCCGGCTAGGGACGGAGGACCCGATCCGCGGCTAGGATCGGACGTCATGAGTCAGCTTCCGCTCAGGGCGCAGGTCGCCAGCGTGCTCGGCCGTACGGCCGCGACCCTGTCCCGCATGACCGGGCGCGGCGACGGATCGGTGATCGGCGGCCGGGTGGGCCTGGTGCTGGAGCCCGACCTGCTGCGCAAGCTGGCGCAGGACCGCAAGCTCGTGCTGGTCAGCGCCACCAACGGGAAGACCACCACGACCCGGCTGATCACCTCGGCGCTGCTGGAGCTGGGCGAGGTCGCCACCAACGCCTTCGGGGCGAACATGCCCGCCGGGCACGTGTCAGCCCTTTCCCAGGCCAAGCACGCCCCCTACGGCGTGCTGGAGGTGGACGAGAAGTATCTCCCCGAGGTGCTCGACACCACCGGGGCGGGCGTGCTGTGCCTGATGAACCTCAGCCGCGACCAGATGGACCGCGCGGCCGAGATCTGGCTGCTCGCGCAGAAGTGGCGGCGCGCCCTCCAGGGTCGGCCCGCCCACGTCGTGGCCAACTGCGACGACCCGCTGGTCACCTGGGGCGCGTCCACCGCGAGCCAGGTCACCTGGGTGGCCGGGGGGCAGCGCTGGAAGGAGGACTCCTGGTGCTGCCCCGAGTGCGGCGGTCCGCTCGACCGCAAGGACAACGACTGGGCCTGCCGCGAGTGCACCTTCAAACGGCCGGAGCCCGCGTGGGTGCTCGACGACGACGCGGCGATCGACCCCAGGGGGCATCGCTGGCCGCTCGACATCCGGCTGCCCGGCCTGGCCAACCGCTCCAACGCGGTGATGGCGCTGGCCGTCGCGGAGATCTTCGGGGTGCCGCCCCAGGTGGCGCTGCCCCGGCTGGCCGAGGTCACGTCGGTCGCGGGCCGCTACACCACGGTCGAGCGGGACGGCCGCCACGCCCGGCTCCTGCTGGCCAAGAACCCGGCGGGCTGGCTGGAGGCGTTCGACGTCTCCGACCCGGCCCAGCCGATCATCCTGTCGGTCAACGCGCAGGGGCCCGACGGGCGCGACACCTCGTGGCTGTGGGACGTCGACTACCGCATCCTGCGCGGCCGTCCGGTGTTCGTGACCGGCGAGCGCAGGCTCGACCTGGCGCTGCGGCTCGACACGGCGGGCGTGCCGTTCCAGCTCACCGACCGCTTCGCCGAGGCCCTGGCCGCCCAGCCGCCCGGCCGGGTCGACGTGATCGCCAACTACACCGCCTTCCAGCAGATCCGAGCGGAGTTCGGCCGTGCAGAGTGACCGTAGGACCACCGAGAGCGCGCTTCGCATCGTCTGGATCTACCCGGACCTGCTGAGCACCTACGGCGACCAGGGCAACGTGCTGGTCCTGGAACAGCGCGCGCTGCGGCGGGGCATCCCCGTGGAGACCGTCCACGTGCGCTCGGCCGACCCGGTGCCCGAGACCGGCGACATCTACCTGATCGGCGGCGGTGAGGACCGCCCGCAGATCCTCGGCGCCGAGCGCCTGCGCCGCGACGGCGGGCTGAACCGCGCGGTGGCGCGCGGCGCGGCCCTGCTCGCCGTGTGCGCGGGCTACCAGATCATGGGCACCACGTTCGGCGGCGAGGAGGGCCAGCCCGTACCCGGCCTGGAACTGCTCGACATCGCCAGCGGCCGGGGCACGGCGCGCGCGGTGGGCGAACTGGCCGCCGAGATCGCGCCCGAGCTGGGCCCGCTGCCCACGCTCACCGGGTTCGAGAACCACATGGGCGTCACCTGGCTGGGCTCGGCGGTGCGCCCGCTGTCACGCACGATCGTCGGCATCGGGAACGGCGACGGCACCGAGGGCTGCTACGCGGGCAAGGTCATCGGAACCTACCTGCACGGGCCCGCGCTGGCCCGCAACCCGGCGCTGGCCGACCTGCTGATCGGCTGGACCATCGGCGGGCCGCCGGCTCCGCTCGACGACACCTGGTACGACCGGCTGCGCCAGGAACGCCTGGCCGCCGTGCTTCCGGCCCAGTAGGAAGTACTTCCGGCCCAGTAGGTCTGACTCAGTAGACCAGGGCCTGGGCGCCGTCGGAGACGGCCTCCTCGACGAACGCGGGCGCGCCCGCGATGCGCACGCCGTCGATGAGGTCGTCCATGGTGATGTCGCGCCGCGCGGCGCACTGCGTGCAGACGGTCACCTTGCCCGCGGCCAGCACGGCGTCGAGCAGGTCCTGCAACGGCACCGCGTGCGGCAGGCTGAAGTCCTTCGCCCGGCCGGGGAGCGCGAACCACGACGCCTCACCGGTCAGCCACAGCGACACCTGGACCCCGCTGGCCAGGGCCGCCGCCGCGACCGTGAACGCCTGGTTGCAGCGCTCGGGGGCGTCGGCTCCGGCGGTCACTTTGATCACCAATGATCGTGCCATGCGGGCAAGACTATGCCCGGGCGACCATGATCCACCAGGCGGCCCGCGTTCTCGCGCGACGCGCGGCCGCGCGGGCGGAGTCAGCCTCTCGCGTTGACTAGGCTCATGCCCTATGGGTGTACCTGAAATGCATGCCGACATCGAGCCGATCGCGTTCCTGCTCGGCCGGTGGGAGGGCGCCGGCGTCGGCGGCTACCCGACGATGGAGAGCATCCAGTTCGGCCAGGAGGTCGTGTTCGGGCACAACGGCAAGCCGTTCCTGACCTACGAGAGCCGCACCTGGCTGCTGAACGAGGAGGGCGAGCGGGTCAGGCCCACCGCCATCGAGACCGGGTTCTGGCGGGCGCTGCCCGAGCGGCAGCTCGAGGTCGTGCTCTCCCACCCCACCGGGATCGTGGAGATCTACCTCGGCGAGGTCGTCTTCAACAAGATCGAGCTGGCCACCGACGTGGTCGCGCGCACCTCCACCGCCAAGGAGTACGCGGCGGGCCGCCGGATGTACGGGCTGGTCAACGGCAACCTGATGTGGGTCTACGAGATGGCCGCGCTGGGCAAGCCGATGCAGCCGCACATGTCGGCCGAGCTGAAGAAGGTCGCCGACTTCGCCGGTGACGACGCGTGACCGCCGTCTTCTCCGACGACGTGGTCGCGGCCGTCACGCGGCACATGAACGACGACCACGGTGACGACGCGCTGCTCATCTGCCGGAGTCTCGGCGGCAGGCCCGAGGCCACGGCCGCCCGCACGACGGGCGTCGACTCCGGCGGTATGGACTTCGCGGCGGTGGTGGACGGCGCGGAGGTCGCGGTGCGCGTGCCGTTCGCGGCGCCGATCACCGAGCGCGCCCAGATCCGCCTGGAGGTCGTCCGGATGTACCGAGAGGCCTGCGCGGCCCTCGGCGTCCCGCCCAGGGGAGAGCCCGGGGGAGAACACTGAGGGTGGAACTGGAGAACCCCGGGCGCGCTCCATCTCGCTGAGGAGACGGGCCGGATGGACCAATGGGCGCGTCGCGCCCTCCGGCTGCCCGGGGTTCCGGTGGTTGCCTCGAATTCGCCGGACGTCACCAGACGTCCGGACATAGTCCGGAGTCGGCGAGTCCTAGCGGACAGCCACCTCGCTAGCCCAACTATGATCAACCATTGTTCGGACCACCTCCTTTCCGCGTGCTTGCACCATATGTCGGCTGCGCAAAGCGCGGCAAATGATTTCCCTAGGACTGGTGGGTCCAGGAGTCGGCGAGCTCGACGAGACGGTCGAGGGCGGCTTCGACGCGTTCCGTGTCTCCGGTGGTGAGGTAGTCGAGCTGCAGGCCGGTGTAGGCGGCGTTGAGCAGCGTGGCGTTGGCGCGGGCGACGTCGTCGGGGACGCCGTGGGCGCGCAGGGCCTCGGCCACGAACTCGGCGCGGTCGCCGAGCATGGTCGGCACGTAGGCCCCGGTGAGCCGGCCCGCCGCCGCCAGGCCCTCGATCTCGTGCAGCAGCCGGATCAGCGGCAGGTGGCCGGCGGTCAGGTGCCACTCCCACGAGGCCCGGATGACGGCTCCCAGGCTCCGCCCCTCCTCCCAGCCGGGCAGGGCCTGGAGCCGGTCGCGTTGCCGACGGTCGAGATGCTCCAGCACGGCGGCGATGAGGTCGTCCTTGGTGGCGAAGTGGTGGGTGAGCACCGACGTGCTCTGCCCGAGGGCCTGGGCGAGCGGGCGCAGCGAGAGCCCGGCGACGCCGTGGGCGGTCAGGTGACCGATGATCGCGTCGAGCAGCTCGGCACGGCGGTGCGGATCACGCGGCCTGGCCATGACGGCTCCTTCCGGGAGGGGTCTCATCCTATTCACGTAACGACTGTTACGCTAACTCGCTCCGGATGAGACCGAGGAGGAACGCCGATGACCACCGCTGTCGAGAAGTACGCACTGGTGAACGGACGGAGGCTGGCCTACGTGGACTTCGGGGGCGACGGCGCCCCGGTGCTGGCCATGATCGGGCATTTCGGCCGGGCCAGGATGTTCGCCCCGCTGGCCGCCGCCCTCGCCCCCGCCTACCGGGTGATCTCGCTGGAACAGCGCGGACACGGCCACAGCGACACCGGCGGCGACTTCGGACGGGACGCCTACGTGGCCGACGCCGCCGCGTTCGTCCGCCACCTCGGCCTCGGCCCGGTGATCGCGCTCGGCCACTCGATGGGCGGGGTCACCGCCTACCAGCTCGCCGCCCGGCACCCGGACCTGGTCGGCGCGCTGGTCGACGAGGAGGGCGGCGCGTACAACCGGCGGCCGGAGATCCCCCACCCCGTGCTCGACGTGACGAACTGGCCCCGCCGCGCCGCCACCCTCGGCGAGCTGCGCAGGGGCGTCGAGGCCCACGGCATCCCCGACGCGGGCTACTTCCTGGAGAGCGCCGTCGAACACCCCGACGGCTGGGGCTTCCTGTTCGACCACGTCGACATGATGGCCTCCCAGCGGGCCCTGGTCGGCGACTGGTGGCCCGACTGGCTCGGCTCGCACTGCCCGGCCCTGCTCGTGCACGGCGCGGACAGCCCCATCCTGCCCACCGCGATGGCCAGGCGCATGGCCGAACGACGACCGGGCACCGTCCTGCGGGAACTCCCCGGCTGCGGCCACTGGGTCCACGACGACGCCCCGGCCGCCTTCGCCGCGGCCGTCCGCGACTTCCTCGACCGGCTGTGAGCCGGAGCCGGCCCCGGTGGATCAGCGGGCAGGCCGCCGTTGTACGCGTATTTCCTGACTCGGAGCAAGCGGTCATGGTTATAGCTCTTTGCCGGGGGATCCGGTGTATGGCCTCCCAGCCTGTTCTCCTGGAGCTGCGGCTCGACCGGGCCGCCGGGCCGGATCGCGACCGTGGAGATCGTGGTGCCCGTCCACAACGAGGAGCTGGCACTGGCCGGATGCGTCGGGCGTGCTGCGCGACCACCTGACCCGGGCCTTCCCCTTCGCGTGGACCATCACCCTCGTCGACAACGCGAGCACCGACCGCACGGCCGCGATCGCGTCCGGCCTCGCCGCGAGACTGCCGGGCGTACGGCTGGTCGAGCCTCGTACGGCTCGGCCGTGCCGTCAGCGGACGAGCTGCCCGTTGAAGTAGCCGCCCCGGCAGTACGGCCGGTTGTAGCCGAACGCGTAGGAGGTGACCCGCCCGCCGGTGCCGCGGCACAGCTCGGCCGTGACGCCGGAGCCGATGCCGTCGATGGGCAGGTAGTCGGTCATGACGACCTCCTGCCCGTGGAACTCACCGCCGTAGCAGACTCGCCCGTAGATGGCGTCGTAGCCGACTCGGCCGCCGCCCGCCTGGCACAGGTCGGCGTCGACGTCGGCGAAGGCCGGGACGGCGGTACCGGCGAACGCGGCCGTGGCGAGCGCGGCCCCGGCCGCCAGGATCGATGCGGTCCGGATCAGGTGCATGGCTGTTTCCCTTCGTGGTGCCGATGCGCTCTCCGATCCTGACCACCACGCGGTCATGCGATTACCGAGCGTGATACCGGTGCGGGTAAGTTTTGCGCTGGGCCTCAGCCGGGTCTCTGCCGGGCCTCACAAGTAGGGCCCGTGCAGGACGGCGAACGCCACCTGCGGACTCTCGTACAGCTCCAGCACGTAGTCGACCACGGTGATGAGTAAGGGCAGGGATTCGTCGCTCTCCCGGTTCAGCGTCCGCCGGGCGCGCAACCGCGCGGGCGCGGCCCTGGCGTCCGCGGCGAGGATTTCCAGTTGCCCGCCGTTGTCGAGCACGCGTTCGGCATGGACGTACACATAGGAACGTGGATTGATGTGGCGGTCCTGTGCGGTCAGGGCGAGTTCCGCGGCATTCGCGGCCACGAACACGCGCGAGCGGAACGAGAACACGTCGTCGGTCGTGGTCGGGATCTGGAGTATGTGGCCGAGGCGGCGCATCCGCAGCCCCCGAATCTCCTGCCAAAAGGCGGGAGTGGCGCTGCGCAGCAACACCTTCAGGTTGTGGGTGAGGGCGAGATGGCATTCTCGTTTCCTCTCGTCTGTGTGCCTTTTGGTATACCGTCCAAAAAAGGCGCTGACCACGATCGTGACCGTACAGAAGCCGATGACTCCCGAAAGCAGGTTGACCATGATCGGGTGCTTTTGCAGGTAATCCAGATGGAATTCTTCCAGGTAGAAGCTCAATCCGAAGATCACTGCTGCGACGACCGAAAGCACGGCGATGAGCCGTGTGGGTAGTGCGGACATGCGCTCGCCTCGCATTTCACCTTGCGTTCAAGCCGTCCAACGGCGGCCTTGGCGACGCAGTTCCCGCGCTTTCATCTACGCTTGAAGAAATTCATCGTGATTAGTGGCAATAAAACGGACGGGGCACCTTCCGATCGGACAAAAGCATCCCCGATCGTCGGCGAATTCACGTGCCTGCCATTGCCGGCGCTCCCGCCTGGATGAATTTCGCACGCTATATCACTCGAACGCGCTCAACGACCGCCGTGGGCCGTGTCAGGCTGATGTCCGTGTTCTCGGTGGCGCGCTCCTTGTTGATGAACCGGGATTCGACCACCCCCATGATCAGTGCCTGGGCGATGACGTCACACGAGCGGATGGCCCGCCCTACCCCCTGCCGGAAGAACAGGACGGCATAGACCAACGCCAGCGGGCGCGCCTCCGGACGGCCCTTGGGCAACAGGTCGCCCCACGGCAGCCCACGCGTTGAGGAGCCACGGATATCCGCAGGCGAGCGGGGCGCGAAGTTCCCGGAGGCCGGGCAGGAGAGTCGTGATCAATGGAAACCTCTACGTTTCCGGCATGCGGACGCGAGAGCCGGAGTTCGGCCCTCGCGCCGGGATGCTTTTCAGGAGAACAGGTCGAGCCAGTCCATGAAGCCGCCCCCGTCGTCACCAGCGCCGCCGCCGCCGAAACGCACACTGCCGGTACCGTCCGGGTATTCGCCCGAGACGAGGTCGGGACAGGTCACGCTCGTCGAATCGACAGGCGTGTACGGCGGGTCCTTAGAGTCGGTTCACCACCCGGCGACGACTCGATCGGACGCCCCCATTCGTCTTTGCCTTCCCAGCGTCCCATTGGAATCCCCCTTCGATCGGGCGCTGGTCCAAGCGTAGAAATCATCGCCCGCCTTCTCATGACACCCGTGCGGGCGTCACGCCCATGCCGGCACGGAGCACAAGGCCGATTGACCATCCACGGGTGTAAGGGAGACGATCGCTGAGGCTCAGTGGGTGTCGTCGCGTCGCTCGTCGCGGGTGACGGGCGGTCAGTCGGAGGCGTCCATGGAGATCGTTAGCGCGTGCGGCACGAGAACGTCGTACGGGAATCTCCGAGGGCGCGATCGGCTCGACAGCCCTGCGGTCCATCGACGAGCCGGTATTCGCTTCGATGGTTGAAGCGCCGTCCTCCCCATCCGCGCGCAGCAGGGATCGTAGGCCATGGCAGGTTCCCAGCGGTCGGTTCTCTTCCTGTCCTCCAACGCCAGGCAGCGATATACGGAGGACATTCTCGTCGCTCTCGCCCAGCCGCCCGGTGCGCTCGTACGGATGAGGTATCAGGCGAGACACGTGGCACCGGCCTTGCGCCGATGGGTCGCCGATCGATCGGTGGTCGGCCGTAGCTGTGTCGTGGCCTTCGTCGCCGACCGGCAGTCGGGGTCTCCGTTTCTGCTGCCGGTACGTCACGCCCTTGTGGCCGATGCCGAATGCGCGGCCGGTGTCTGCGTCTTCCGGCTGCGCATGGGCGACTACACCGACCTCGACGACTATCCAGTGACCGAGGATGAACTCAGGGCCGAGGGGCATCGCTACCTCGATCAGTTGATCGCCCTCAACGACGGGCAGTTCTATCTGGCCACCGGTTGCTTCCCCAGTCGGTCTATGGCGAACGACGGGATGCACAGCGGGCCGGCGCGTTGGGCCGGTGCGGCGGGGCGCTTGGCCCAGCATCCGACGTTTCGGGATTCCTACTTCATCCGCATCGACGAACCCGTTCTCGATCGAGGTGGCCCTGTGCCGTTCGACGAGCAGGGCCGCCTGCTCCTGTCGGACCGGCGGGCCGTGCGGCTGAAGGTGTGGTTTCGTACGCACGGCTCCGTAGAGGGCGATGAACGGCGACTGTCGTGCGTGACGGATGGCGCACATCTTCGAATCTCCTTCGAAGACTTCTGCGACATAGGCTCACCGTACGACGCGGTGGAGTTCTGGCTGCAACCTTCCCCCGTGGGGTTCGACGCGTTGACCAGGGTGACCGTCGCTCACGGTCGCGAGGGCGAGCACCCTGAGATCAGCGCGGGCTTTCCGGTGGTCGTTCGAAGATCGCGGTCACGCTTGCTGACACGGGTCACGCTCAGCGCGCTCGGGGCATTCATGATCGGGCTGCCCGCGATCGTCGGGGCGGATTCTCCATTACTCGTGCGGGTGCTGTTCGCGATCGTCGGTACGGCGTTGCTATCGGTTTCCACCATCGCGATCGTCAGAGGCGGTTCCTGAGCACAGCCCCTGCACTTTCGCGCGATCGTCGGGTTCGGGGTCAGTCGGTGGTGAGGCCGGTGGTTATGGCGTCGATCAGGCGGGTCATGATCGCGGGTAGAGGTCTGGGCCGAGGCGGTCGGCGCGCAGGGTGCCGAGGAGGATGTGGGGGTCGCCGGGCAGGTGGGTGGTGAGGAAGTGGAGCAGGTCGGCGGTGGCTCCGGACTCGGCGGCGGCCAGGCGTTCGGGGGTGAGCCTGGCGCTGACCGCTTCCATTTCCTCGGGGTGTGACATCACGCGGCGGTAGAGCGGGTTGGTGTCGAGTTCGGCGACCGTGGTGTGCAGGAAGCGGCGGAGGCCGTCGCGGGGGTCGGTGCCCTGGGCGAGGCCCTCGTCGATCACGTGTCGGCGTACCTGGTCGCCCTGGCGCAGCATGGCCTCGAAGTAGAGGTCCTCCTTGGAGTCGAAGAACGCGTAGAGCGAGGTTTTGGCGATGCCCGCGGGGGCCGTCAGCTCCTCCAGGGACGTCTTGCGCAGGCCCTAATTCGCGAAGAGGCGGGTGGGCGGGTGGCGGTTTCGAGCAAACGCTCGGTGATCCGGGCACTGGCCAAGGTCGCTGCGGCCTTTCGGATGACCGACGAGGCGTGGCGGCGGCACGCCAACCCGTGGAGCGTGTGGACGCGCTTCGCCGCCATCCCCGCGATGATCCTCGCGGTCTGGAGCCGGGACTGGATCGGCTGGTGGTCGCTGGTCCCCATCGCCGTCGTGATCGTCTGGCTGTGGCTGAACCCGCAGGTTCCGCCCCGTCGAGGCGTCGAGCGCCTGGCGGGCTCGCCCTGCTCGGCTGGGGGCTGATCGCGCTGATGATCTGGCCCACAGTCCTCGGCGCCACGCTTCTGGTGCTGGCGCAACTGTGGCGCATCGACCGGCTCGGCCTGCTGTACGAACTGCGGAGCCGGTCGGAGCCGGAGGCCGGGGCCCAGCGTAGGGTGGCCGGGTGGTCGAGGGGGCTCCAGGAGAGGACGCGCGGGCGTTCGAGCGGCTGGTGGAGCGGTATCGGGGAGAGCTGGCCGCGCACTGCTATCGGATGCTCGGCTCGCCGCACGACGCCGAGGACGCCCTGCAGGAGGCGCTGCTGGCCGCGTGGCGCGGGATCGGCGGGTTCGCCGGACGCAGTTCGTTGCGCACCTGGCTCTACCGGGTCACCACGAACGTCTGCCTGCGGATGAGCGAGCAGCGGGCCCGCCGCCTGCGTTCCACCGAGTACGGCCCGCCGTGCCCCGACACCGCCGAACTCGGCGAGCCGGTGAGCGGTCCGGTCTGGCTGGAGCCTTGGCCGGACGACGAGGTCGCGGGCGGCGACCCCGGCCCGGAGGCAGGATACCTGCGCAGGGAGGGCGTCGAGCTGGCCTTCGTGGCCGCGTTGCAGCGCCTGCCCGGCAGGCAGCGCGCGGTGCTGATCCTCCGTGAGGTGCTCGGCTACTCGGCGGCCGAGGTGGCTCGGATCCTCGACGCCAGCCCGGCCGCCGTCAACAGCGCCCTGCAGCGGGCGCGCAGGACGCTCGGCGGCGACGCGGCCCCCGGCGCCCAGCGGGCCGAACGCGCCGCGCTCGGCCCGGACGGCGAGCGCGCCCTGATCGAGGCGTTCGTCGCCGCCTGGGAACGGGCCGACGTGCCCGCCCTGGTGGCGATGCTCGCCGACGACGCCCGGTTCACCATGCCGCCGCTGCCCGCATGGTTCGAGGGCCGCGCAGCCGTGGCCGCCTTCATGGCCGACCGCCTGTTCGAGACCGCCTGGCGGCTGCGGCCGATCCGGGCCAACGACCAGCCCGCGTTCGCCTGCTACCAGCACGACCTCCGCGACGACGCCTACCGGCTCGCCGCGATCACGGTCCTCGGACTGCGCGCGGGGAAGATCACGGAGATCGCCGGATTCGTAGACCCCGAGGTCGGCCGGCTGTTCGCCCGCAGGCTCGGGCTGCCGCTGGAATCGTCCTGACGATCTCGCGCCGGGCGATGAGTTCGGGGCGGCCGCCGTCTCTGTACTTCCGGGACGCGCGATCGGCGCGCGTGCCGGAAGGAGATTCGCGTAATGCGCAAGCTGATCGTGTGCAACATCGTGACGGTGGACGGCTACGGCGCGGGGCCGGGCGACGACGTCATGGCGATGCCGTTCGACGAGGGCTTCGACGTCTACAACGCCGAGCGCCTGCGCGCGGCGGACACCCTGCTGCTCGGCCGTACGACGTTCGAGGGCTTCCTGGAGTACTGGCCGTCGCGGTGCGACGACCCCGGCGTGCCGCCCGTGGAGCGGGAGATCTCCCGGCTCAACAACGCCATCGAGAAGGTGGTGCTGTCCGACACCCTCACCGCTGACCGGACCGGGCCGTGGACCAAGACGGAGATCGTCCGGCGGGCCGACGCGCATCACCGGGTCGCGGAGCTGAAGCGGGAGCCGGGGCGGGACATCGTGGTGTTCGGCAGCCACCTCATGTGGAACGGCCTGCTGGACGCCGGTCTGGTGACCGAGCTGCACCTCATGGTCGGGCCCGCGCTGCTCGGCGGGGGCGTCCGGGCCTTCGAGGGGCACTCGCGCACCGGGCTCCGGCTGATCGACGCCGCGCCGCTGCCCGGCTCGCGGCTCGTCCTCGTGCGATACGGCGTGACGGAGTGACGGCCTGACGTGCCCGCACGCTTGAGGGCCGGGCACTGAGTGATCGGGCCCGGCCCCGCTGGAGGGAGCATGTCCTTCAGCCGTGTCAGTCGCGCTTGTGCTTGCAGTACATCCGCTCCCACTTGCCGTGCTTCTTGCAGAACTTGCACCACTTGCCCTTCCAGTGGCGCCATTCGCACTTGTGCACCGCGCATTCGGCGGCCGTCGTCTGTGCGCTCGCCGTCGTCGTGGCGGTGGCCTGGGCCGCCGGTGTCGCCGGTACGGCGAGCGCCACGGTCATGAGCGCGAAGGCGAAGAGAGTGTTGGTGAGCATGTTCCTGAGCATCGGGATCACCCCGTTCTCGCGTCTGGATCGAGCCCTGCTCCGGTGGATCCAAAGCTAGTCGGCGGCATTCGGCGAGGTCACCCGGCCGGGGCAAAACCTATGAACTCCGGCATTACCTCCCGTTCGATGGGTGTGACGGGCTCGCTGGACGGACGGCGGGGCGCTCGCCCGGGCACGCGTAGACGTCCCGCCGTCCTCACGGTCGGCTGCGCCGGCAACCGGCCGGGTCCTGTGCGGGCGGGATCGCTATGGGCCGATCACGGCCATCGGGCGGCGGAGGGTCCAGGAGATGCCGGTGCTGGTGAGCGCCGCGATGATCGGGTGCATGGCAGAGGTTCCGTTTCGATATGCGGCCCTCGGATCGGGGCCGTGGTGTCCCTCGCCTGGTACGTGCTGACCTGCCGGTGGCCGGGGGCGCTCGCGCGGCCCTCCCTCGCCGAGATCACCGTACGGGATCACTCGCGTACTTTTCGCTGCCGTTGCATGCTACCTCCGCACAGCCGCCTGACAAGGCCCCAAAACCGTTATGTATCCGTGGACCAGGGCTGGGCGGGCGCGCCGCCGGGGTCGATGCCGTAGCGGTGCATCCGGTCGAGCGATTCCCCGTGGCCCGCCTCGCGGAACGCGTCGGCGAAGTCGCCGGGCGGGTCGGCCTTGCCCCTGAAGGCGTCTCCCGACTCGACATACCGGCCCCAGACCGCCAGGGCCTCCTCCGCGCGGCCCGCGTGCAGGAGCACTATAGTCAGCTCATTGAGCGCCTGGGACTCGCCCGCCGCCGCCTGGCCGGTGAGCCAGGTGACCAGTTCGTCGATCCGGCCCTGTCGGCTCAGCAGCGCGGTCAGCACGGGCAGCGTCTGGAACCAGGCCGTGTGCGAGTGGTAGAGGCCGGCCGCGCGCTGATAGAGGGAGATCGCCTCCTCAGTACGTCCGGCCTCGAGAAGGGCCTCGGCCGCCAGTAAGAGAGCGCGCAAGCCGGGCTGGGGGTGGCCCGCCACCCAGACGATCAGGTCTTCCGGGCGACACGCCTGGCGTAGCAGTTCGGCCAGCTCGTCGCCCGCCGAGGCGTCGCGCTCGACGGGACGGCCGCGCAGCCACGTGATCGCCTCGTCGCGACGGCCGTTCCAGACGAGCAGTGAGGTCAACCGGCGAGCGGCCTTGGCGTCACCTCCGTCGGCACGTTCGCGCAGGTACGTGATCAGTTCACCGGTGCGGCCAGCCTCGCGCAGGATGGCCGGGATCACTTCCGTCGCCGGGCCTTCGGGGTCGCTTGCGCGCAGCAGGGCGAGGGCGTCGTCCGTCCGCCCGTTCTCGTGCAGCAGCCCGGCGACCGTCACCCGGGTCCGATCGTCGGCGCACAGTGCGACGGCCTCATCAGCGCGGTCGAGCCGGAACAGCGTGCGGATCAGCCGCGACAGCAGATACTCGTGCGTGCGTGCGCCGATCCGCAGCAGGCAAATCGCCTCCTCATCGCGCCCGGCCTCCTCCAGCAGCTCGGTCAGCGGGACGACGGCCTCGTGGTCACCGTCGCGGGCGAGCGACTCCAGCCAGGCGATCGCGTCGGCTTCCCGGCCCTGTTCGCGCAACAACCGCACCGCCAGTCCGCGATGGGTGCGCCGCCCGGCGGCGGCGCGCCCCTGGAGCCAGGCGATGGCCTCGTCGGCCCGCCCGGTGTCCGCGAGGAGGCGGGCGGTCTGGTAGTCGCCCGAGAGGGCGGTGTAGTCGTCCGGCTCGTCGGCCAGCCGCCGATGGATCGCGATCGCCTCGTCCACGCGGCCGCTCTTCTCCAGCAGTGCCGCCGCCTGGATCAAGGACGCACGCTCAATCGGCTTACGTTCGCCGCGGACCTTGGCGGAGAGCAGGTGAAGGTCGATGGCCTCCGCCACGCGCCCGGCTTCCTCAAGAAGCCTCGCGCACATCCCCCCTGCCAGGCCGTTCCCCGCCTCGGCGCGCTCCCGCAGCCAGGTGATCAGCTCCTCGGTGCGGCCCGCCTCGATCATCAGGGTACGGAGATCGGTCAGGTCGAACTGGCTCGCTCCTTGCTCCGCCCCCCACTTCTCGACCGCCTCCCGATGACAGGCGATGGCGTCGTCCACCCGCCCGGCCCGCTTCAGCATCCCGGCCAGCCACCGCAGGTCGTTGGGGCTGCCCGCGCGGCGGTAGGCGGCCATCGCCTCCTCCGTGCGCCCCGCGTCGCGCAGGAAGTTCGCCAGCCAGTGCAGGGAGTCGGCATCTCCGGCGTCCGCCCGGGCACCGAACCAGGTGATCGCCTCGTCGGTCCTGCCGGTCTTCTCGAACAGCCCGGCCAGGCAACTGCGGGCGTACCGCTCGCCCGCCTCGACGGCGGCGGTGAAGAACGCGAACGCGTAGCGGTACAGGCCCCGATCGTCGGCGGCGACGCCGAGCGGCATCAGCGCGGGGGCCGTGGCGTGGACGGCCAGCGCCTCCCACAGCGAGGCGGGCGGCGGGGCCGTGCGCCGGGAGGAGTGCTCCAGGTAGTCGGCCGGACGGTATCCGGCCACGCCGATGCCGTCCTCGGGCGGTACCGGCTGGAGTGCCTGGATCGCGCCCTTGAGGGTTCGGGTCGCGTACGCCCAGGCCCGGTCGAGCCGTCCGGCGCGGTCGGCGTCTGAGACGGCGCGGTGCGCGGGGGACAAGTAGCCGACGGCGGCGCGCTCCAGCAGCTCTCGCCCGAGCGGATACGGATGCCCGAGTCGGACGGCGTCCAGCGCGGCGGTGATCAGCGCCTGGCCGTATGGGTCGGCCCCGGGGCCCTGCCAGTGGGCCAGCAGTTCGGGCACCCCGGCGAGGTACTGGGCGAGCCTGCCGTCCTCGCCGGACCCGGCGGCGGCGGTCGCGGCCTGCTCCAGCGTCGTGTCGCCGTCGCGGAGGGCCCGCGCGACCTCCTCGGCGGTGAACCGGTCGGGCACGTCCACGACCCCGCCGCGCCCCGGATCCACCTGCCGGGGGTCGTGGCCGGTCAGCTCGGGCAGCGGCATCAGCAGCTCCCGGGTCGCCCTGGCCGAGTCGGGGGAGTACGGCTCGCCGTGGTGGCTCCCGGTGTACGCGGCCCAGTGGGCGGGCCACAGCGTGGTCACGGCCACCACGTGGTTCCGCTCACCGAGCAGGTCGGCCAGGTCGAACAGGGCCCGCGTCCCGGCCGGGTCGTCGGCGTAGTGCCGCAGCTCGTTGAGCCACAGCACGGACCGGGCGGGCACGCCGCGCGTCAGCAGGCGGGCGAGCGCGTCGCCGGTGCGCGGGTAGGACATGGGCAGGTGCGGCAGCCGCGCGCGCACCGCCTCGTAGGCCGCGCGGGACTTGCCGGTGGACGACCCGCCGCGCAGCGCCACCAGCCGGTTGGCGGCGACGGCGGGATCGAGCAGCGCGTAGAGCAGGTCGTCGTGGACGCGCCGGACGTAGCGCGGCAGCGGCCCGCCGCCGATCGCCTTGTGCACACCGAGCACGACGGGATCCCACCTGCCGACTGGCCGTCCAGCCGCAGGATCCGAGACCACGGGCCGTCCAGCCGCCGGATCCGCGACCGTGGAGCGCGTGTCGCGGGCCCGCTTGGCCTCGGCGAGCAGCCGCAGCCAGCCGTCGGCGTCGCGGGGCGCGTCGCCGAGCGCGGCGCCCCGCCGCGCGGCCCGCTCCAGGCACGACTCCACGACGGCCAGCAGCGGGCCGGTCTCCTCGGGCAGGTGGTCGCCGTTCTTCCAGTCATAGAGCGTGCTGCGGCTGACCTGTCCCGGGCAGTGCCGCAGCACCCCGGCGACCGTCAGGCCGCCCGCGGTCAGCAGCGCGGTGAACGCGGCGGCGAAGTCCTCCGGCGTCCGGGGCGGCGGCATCACGGCCTCGCAATCCACGATCCGGTCGTCAGCTACCGGAAGGACCCGGCGGAACTCGTCAGAACCCTTCCGATCTCCCTTCGGATACTGCCTCATCGGGGTGCCGTGCGTCCGGCCTTGTCCGGACCCCGTACCGGACCGGGTGCTCCGGCGGCAGGCTGCGGTCATGCCTTCCGCCGTCATCGCCGATGCCGCCGCCAAGGGCGGCGCCCTGCTGACCGTGGCCGGGGTGCACACCGCGCTGTGGGCGGGCGCTCCCGGCCTGGCCGCGGCGCTCACCCTGCTTGAGGCGGCGCTGGCCGCCACCGTCGTGCTCACCGCGCTGTACGCGCCCGAGCGGCTCAGCGACCGCGCCTTCCGGATGCTGCCCTGGACGGCCCGCGCCCCCGCGCGGCGGCGCGCGTCCCCCGGGACGGGCTCGCGGGAGGGCGGATGACATCATGGTCGGCATGCTGGTCGCCCATGCGTCGCAGCCCGCGCCCGGGCGGCGGAACGAGGACCTGGTGATCAGCGGATCCACGTGGGTCGCCGTGCTCGACGGCGCGACCCCCTCGCCCGGCGTCGAGTCGGGCTGCGTCCACGACGTGCCGTGGCTGGTCGCCCACCTGGGCGGGGCCCTGGCGCGGGGACTGCTCACCCGGCCCGAGGAGAAGCTGCCCGACCTGGTCGCCGCCGCGATCGAGGAGACCGCCGCCGGGCACCGCCACACCTGCGACCTGGCGAACCCGGACTCGCCGTCGTCCACCCTCACCGTGCTCCGCGAGCGCGGCGACGCGCTGGACTACCTGGTGCTGTGCGACTCGCCGATGGCGCTGCGGCGGACCGGGGGAGAGGTCACGGTGGTGGCCGACGACCGGCTCGACCGGCTGCCGGGGGGCAAGCCGTACACGCGGGAGCTGGTCCGGTCGCTGCGCAACCGGGCGGGCGGGTTCTGGGTGGCGAGCACCCGGCCCGAGGCCGCCCACGAGGCGGTCACCGGGTCGGCCCATCGCGCCACGGTGACCGGCGCGCTGCTGGCCACCGACGGCGTGACCCGCCTGATCGACTGGTACGGCACGCCGTGGCGCGACGTCGTCGGCGTCGCCGCCGCCGACGGCCCGGCCGCGCTGATCGGCCTGGTCCGCGCGGCGGAGCGGGAGCACGGCGCACCCGCCCATGCCAAGCCGCACGACGACGCCACCGCCGCCTGGGCGACCTGGCCGTCCCCTCAGGCGCGGTGAAGAGCCCTTCAGGGGTGGTGAAGAACTTACCGGCGGCTCGCCGCGCGCCCGCCCGGTCGGCGACCGGCCCCGTTGCAGACTGGCCGGATGGGGGCGTGGGTACGCGTTGAGGTGCGGGTCGAGGGCGTCGTGCAGGGGGTCGGGTTCCGGCCGTTCGTGCACGGCCTGGCGACCGGGCTCGGTCTCGCCGGGCGGGTGGGCAACGACGTCCGGGGGGTCTTCGCCGAGGTGACGGGCGTGCCAGAGGCGGTGGAGGAGTTCCTGCTGCGGCTGACGCGCGACGCGCCGCCGCTGGCCAGGGTCGAGCGGGTGACGGCCGGGGCGCGGGAGCCGGTGCCCGCGCCCGGCGGGACGTTCTCGATCGCGGCCAGCCAGGACGGCGGGCCGCCCGGCACGTTGATCTCCCCGGACACCGCGACGTGCGCGGACTGCCTGGCCGAGCTGGCCGACCCGGAGGACCGGCGGCACCGCCATCCGTTCGTGAACTGCGTCAACTGCGGTCCCCGGCTGTCCATCGTGCGCGGCGTCCCGTACGACCGGGCGCTGACCACGATGGCCGCCTTCGCGATGTGCGCGGCGTGCGCGCGGGAGTACCACGATCCGGCCGACCGGCGGTTCCACGCCCAGCCGGTGTGCTGCCCGGACTGCGGGCCGGAGCTGCGGCTGATCGGCGGGCCGTCCGGGGGAAGCGGTGAGCCGGTCGCGGAGGCCGCGCGGGTGCTGCGCGCGGGCGGGGTGCTCGCCGTGAAGGGCGTCGGCGGGTTCCACCTGGCGGCGCCGGCGGCGGACGAACGGGCCGTCGCGGAGCTGCGGGCGCGCAAGCGCCGGGAGGAGCGCCCGCTCGCGGTGATGGTCGCGGACCTGGCGGGAGCGGCGGAGCTGTGCGAGGTGGACGCGGTGGCCGCCGCGCTGCTGACCGGCGCGGACCGGCCGATCGTGCTGCTGCCGCGCGCGGCGCGGCCGGTGCGGCGGGTGGCGGAGGGGGTCGCGCCGGGGACGGCACGCCTGGGGGTGCTGCTGCCGTACACGCCGGTGCATCACCTGCTGCTCGCGGAGGTCGCCGAGCCGATCGTGCTGACCAGCGGAAACCTGTCGGACGAGCCGATCGCCTACGCCGACGACGACGCCATGGCCCGGCTGGGCGGGGTCGCCGACGCGTTCCTCACCCACGACCGTCCCATCGACGCCCCGGTGGACGACTCCGTCGTCCGCCCGCACGGCGGACGGGCCCTGGTGCTGCGGCGCTCACGCGGCCACGCCCCGGCCCCGGTCACCCTGCCGTGGGCGGCCCCCCGGCACGTGCTGGGCTGCGGTGCGGCCTTGAAGAGTACGTTCTGCCTGGTCAAAGGAGATCGGGCGATCCTTTCCCAGCATTTCGGCGACCTTTCCAGCTATGAGACGCTGCGCTGCTACGTCGAGGGCATCGCCCGGTTCGCCGGGCTGTTCGGCGTGCACCCCGAGCTCGTCGCGCACGACCTGCACCCGGAGTACCTGTCCACCAAGCACGCCCTCGACCTGCCGGGCGTCGAGACGGCCGGGGTGCAGCACCACCACGCGCACATCGCGTCCTGCCTGGTGGACAACGGCGAGCGGGGGCCGGTGATCGGCGTCGCCTTCGACGGCCTCGGCTTCGGCGCGGACGGGACGCTGTGGGGCGGCGAGTTCCTGGTCGCCGACCTGGTCTCCTACCGGCGGGCCGGGCACCTGGACCAGGTGCCGATGCCCGGCGGCCCGGCGGCGGTCCGCCAGCCGTGGCGGATGGCCGCCGCCTACCTGGCCGGTCTCCCGGACGGCCTGGCCGCCAAGCTCGACGTGGCCCGGCGCAACGAGTCCGCCTGGGAGGAGGTGGCCGGGCTCGCCCGCCGCGCGGCGGCGGCGGACGCCGACTCACCCCTGCGCCGGGTCGCGCCGCCGACGTCGAGCGCGGGACGGCTGTTCGACGCGGTCGCCGCGCTGGCGGGCGTCCGTGACACGGTGACCTACGAGGGGCAGGCGGCGGCCGGGCTGGAGGAACTCGCCGACCCGGCCGAGCGCGGCCGGTACCGCGCGCCGGTCACGACCGGCGATCCGCTGGTGGCCTCGGGGTCCGCCCTGGTCGCGGCGGCGGCGGACGACCTGCTGGCGGGCGTGCCGTCCGGGGTGGTCGCCGCTCGGTTCCACAACGGCCTGGCCGGGCTGGTCGTGACGGCCTGCCGGGTGATCAGGGACGGCACCGGACTGACCACCGCGGCGCTGTCCGGCGGCGTGTTCCAGAACGCGTTGCTGCTCGAACGCACCACCCGTGAGCTGGGCGAAGCCGGTTTCCGGGTACTCACCCACGAGCGGATCCCGCCCAACGACGGCGGTATCAGCCTCGGCCAGGCCGCGGTGGCCGCCGCACGAGATCACGCCGGAGTTTACGGCGGAGCTTGACGCGGTATGTCCGCTACGGAGAGGTGACTTCCGATCACCTTGGGTGGCCGAAGAGGGGACTTGGGCCATGACCGCAACCACGGCAAAGACCACGGGGCTCGACGAGGTGCACATTCTGTGGACCTCCGAGGGCATGAGCTGCGACGGCGACACGGTCTCCGTCACCGCGGCCACGCTGCCGAGCATCGAGGACGTGCTGCTCGGTCTCGTGCCCGGCCTGCCCAAGGTCCACCTGCACAACAAGGTGCTGGCCAAGGAGACCGGCGACGAGTTCATGGCCGCCTTCCACAAGGCGAACCGCGGCGAACTCGGCCCGTTCGTCCTGGTGGTCGAGGGATCAATTCCGAACGAGCACATCAACGGCGATGGCTACTGGACCTCGATGGGCAACGACCCGGTCACCGGCGAGCCGATCACGGTCAACCAGTGGATCGACCGGCTCGCGCACAAGGCGTGGGCCGTGATCGCGATCGGCACCTGCGCCGCGTACGGCGGCATCCACGCGATGGCCGGGAACCCGACGGGCTGCATGGGCCTGACCGACTACCTCGGGCGCGACTTCCGCTCCGCCGGGGGCATGCCGATCGTGAACATCCCCGGCTGCCCGGTGCAGCCGGACAACTTCATGGAGACCCTGACCTGGCTGCTCTACCAGGCCGCCGGAATGGCTCCGACGATCCCGCTGGACGACATGTTCCGGCCCACCTGGCTGTTCGGCAAGACCGTGCACGAGGGCTGCGACCGGGCGGGCTACTACGAGCAGGGCGACTTCGCCCACGACTACAACTCGCCCAAGTGCCTGGTGCGGATCGGCTGCTGGGGTCCGGTGGTCAACTGCAACGTCACCAAGCGCGGCTGGATGGACGGCGTGGGCGGCTGTCCCAACGTGGGCGGCATCTGCATCGCCTGCACCATGCCCGGCTTTCCCGACAAGTTCATGCCATTCATGGACGAACCCCCCGGCGCCACGGTCTCGGCCGGCATCAGCGGCGCCTACGGCGGGCTGATCCGCAAGCTCCGCGCCATCACCAACAACACGGCCAACAAGGAGCCCAAGTGGCGTCACAACGGCCGCAAGCTGACGAGCGGGTACGACCCGCGATGGGGAAACTAGGGGGAACGGCACGGTGACAACCCGTATCGCGGGGCGCGGGCAGCCCACGGACACCGCCCGTGAGCTGGTCGAGATGTCCTGGGACCCGATCACCAGGATCATCGGGAACCTCGGCATCTACACGAAGATCGATTTCAACAACCGCGAGGTCGTCGAGTGCCGGAGCACCTCGTCGCTGTTCCGCGGCTACAGCGTGTTCATGAAGGGCAAGGATCCACGCGACTCGCATTTCATCACCAGCCGGATCTGCGGCATCTGCGGTGACAACCACGCGACCTGCTCGATCTACGCCCAGAACATGGCCTACGGGGTGAAGACCCCGGCGCTGGCCGAGTGGATCGTCAACCTCGGCGAGGCCGCCGAGTACATGTTCGACCATACCCTCTTCCAGGACAACCTGGTCTTCGTCGACTACTGCGAGCAGATGGTCAAGGAGACCAACCCGAGCGTGCTGCGGCGGGCCGAGAGCACCGAGGCCCCGAACGCGGGGGTGCACGGCCAGAAGACCATCGCCGACATCATGCGGGCGTTCAACCCGTTCACCGGTGACATGTACCGCGAGGCGCTGCACATCAGCCGGGTCACCAGGGAGATGTGCTGCCTGATGGAGGGGCGGCACGTGCATCCCTCCACGCTGTACCCGGGCGGCGTGGGCACCGTGGCCACACCGCAGGTGTTCACCGACTACCTGGCCAGGCTGTTGCGGGTGCTCGACTTCGTCAAGCGGGTCGTGCCGATGAACGACGACCTGTTCGACTTCTTCTACGAGGCCATGCCCGGCTACGAGGAGGTCGGCCGCCGCCGGGTGATGCTCGGCTGCTGGGGGGCGTTCCAGGACCCGTCCGTCGTGGACTACGACTACCGGAACATGGCCGACTGGGGGCGTGCCATGTACGTCACCCCGGGCATCGTGGTCGACGGCGAGCTGATCACCACCAGCCTGGTCGACATCAACCTGGGCATGCGCATCCTGCTCGGCAGCTCCTACTACGACGACTGGCAGAGCGAGACGAAGTTCGTCACGCACGACCCGCTGGGCAACCCGATCGACCAGCGCCACCCGTGGAACCAGACCACGCTGCCCAAGCCGCAGAAGCGCGATCTGGAGAACGGCAACTACAGCTGGGTGATGAGCCCGCGCTGGTTCGACAAGCGCACCGGCGACCACCTGGCCCTCGACACCGGCGGCGGGGCGCTGGCCAGGCTTTGGGCGACCGCGCTGGCCGGGCGCGTCGACACCGGCACGGTCCGTGCGAGGGACGACGCCGTCGAGATCAACCTGCCGAAGAGCATGGCGCTGCCGGAGACCACCTTCACCTGGAGGATCCCGCGCTGGGCGAACACCATCGAGCGCAACCGGGCCCGCATCTACTTCGTCGCCTACGCGGCGGCGATGGCGTTCTACTTCGTCGAGCAGGCGCTCGGCGAGATCCGGTCGGGCAACACCAAGGTGTTCAACGACTTCGACGTGCCCGAGGAGGCCATCGGCTGCGGCTTCCACGAGGCGGTGCGCGGGGTGCTCTCGCACCACATGGTGATCAAGGACGGCAAGATCGCCAACTACCACCCGTACCCGCCGACCCCGTGGAACGCCAGCCCGCGCGACAGCTACGGCACGCCGGGGCCGTACGAGGACGCCGTGCAGGGCCTGCCGATCTTCGAGGAGAACGGCCCGGACTCGTTCAAGGGCATCGACATCATGCGCACGGTGCGCAGCTTCGACCCGTGCCTGCCGTGCGGGGTGCACATGTACCTCGGCGGCGGCAAGGTGCTCAAGCAGGTGCACTCGCCGACCTTCGGCGCCAACGGTTAGGCCGGGCCCCGATGTCGGAGCGGATCGAGCGGATCGAGGCGCTGCTGGAGTCGGCGGATCCGCCGGCCGAGGAGCTGGTCCGGGAACTGCTGGAGATGTACGGCGAGGGCCTGGCCCGGGTGATGGCCCTCGCCGGCGAGGCGGTGGCCGCGAAGCTCGCCGACGACGACCTGGTCGGGCCGCTGCTCGTGCTGCACGACCTGCACCCGCTGGACCTCCGGGCCCGGGTCACGGCGGCGCTCCCGCAGGGGGCGAGCCTGGTCGAGGTCGGTGAGGGCCTGGTGCGCCTGCGGGTGGGCGCGTCCGGCTGCCGGTCCTCGGCCGTGGCGACCGCCGAGCGCGCGGTGCGCGCGGCGGCCCCCGAGGTGGAGCGCGTCGAGGTCGAGGCCGACACGCGTCCCGTCATCCCGGTCGACACGCTGACCGTGCGGCGGGGGGCGCAGGCGTGACGGGCGGGCGGCTGCGGCGGCTGGCCGTGCGCAGGACCGACGACGACACACCGCGGGAGCGGTGCGACCTGTGCGGCGACCCGGTGCCCGCCGAGCACCGCCACGTGCTCGACCTGACCGTCCGCGAGCTGCGCTGCGCCTGCCGGGCCTGCCAGGTGCTCTTCGACCACACCGCGGCCGGGGGCGGGCACTACCGCCTGGTGCCCCGGCGGCGCGAGCGGGTGACCGGCTTCACCTGGGCGGGCGTGGGCGCGCCGGTCCGCACCGTGTTCCTGGTGCGCGACTCGGAGTCCGACCGTCCGGTCATGTACTACCCGAGCCCGGCCGGGGCCGTGGCGGGCCCGGCCTGGGACGACCCGCTGCTCGCCCGCGTCACGCCCGACGTCGAGGCGCTGCTGCTGGACCGCGACCACGGCGCCTGGATCGTCCCGATCGACGACTGCTACCGCCTCGTCGGGATGGTCCGCGCGCACTGGCACGGGCTGACCGGCGGCCCCGAGGCGCGCGAGCAGATCGCCCGGTTCTTCGCCGAACTCGCCGACCTCACCGAAGAAAGGAGTCCGGCATGAGCCACCACAGCACGATCAGGACCGGCAGGCCCGACGCCCGCCCTGACACGCCCTCGCACATCAGGGGCGTCAAGGAGGGCAACGCGAAGGGCAACTACAGCCGGGATAAGGGGCACCTGCCCGACGGCCGTTCCACGGCCGAGCGCTCGACCGGGATCAACCCCGGCAGGCAGAACCCGATCGACCCGTCCATGCCGAACCTCTCGCCGGCCTGATGCCGATGATCTCTCCGCAGGTGCGGATCGAGGTCGAGGGCGTGGAGCCGGCCGCCGCCACGGCCGTGCCCGCCCTCGACTTCACGCTCGCCGTGCGCGTGGGCGACGGGGCGGAGGTCCGGTCGCTGGCGCTGGCCGTCCAGATCCGCATCGACGCGACGCGCCGGGGCTACGACGACCGCGACCGGGAACGCCTGGTCGCGCTGTTCGGCGTACCCGGCGACTGGTCGCGCAACCTGTCCAGCCTGCTGTGGGCGCAGGCCGCCGTCCAGGTCCCGGGGTTCATCGGGGAGACGCGCGTGGTGCTCACCGTGCCGTGCACGTACGACCTGGAGGTGGCGGCGGCCAAGTTCTTCCACGGCCTGCGCGACGGCGACGCGCCGCTCGACTTCCTGTTCACCGGCACGCTCTTCTACGCGGACGGCGGGCGCCTGCAGGTCGCGCACCTGCCGAGGGACACCGACGCCGAGTTCCGGATGCCGGTTCAGGTGTGGCGGGAGCTGATGGACCGGCAGGACAACGCCTGGGTGCGCCTGAGCCGCGACGCCTTCGACCGGCTGTACGCCTACAAGGTCCGGCACACCTTGACCGGCTGGGACGACGTGGTCCGCGCACTGCTGGCGGAGGGCTGAGCCGGTGGACGAGATCGGGCGGATCGCGCGGGCCGTGCTGTACGAGGGCTACCTGCTGTGGCCGTACCGGGAGTCCGCGCTGAAGAACCGGCACCGCTGGACGATCGGCGGGGTCCACCCCGAGGCGTACGCCGGGGAGCACGGCGACCGCCGGAGGGTCCGCGCCCAGTGCCTGCTGCGCGCCGCCGAGACCGCCACCGTGCACGTCCAGGTGCGGTTCCTGCACGTGGTGACGCGCCCGCGCGAGGGCGGGCACGGCGAGGAGGCCGGCGAGCGCGAGGTGAGCGCGCCGCCGTTCGCGCTGGGCTGCGGCGTCCCGGTCCGCACGGAGATCGGCGTCCCGGCCGGTACCGACGCAGGCGGGCGTCGCTGGGAGGCGCTCGACGGCCATGTCGAGGTGAGCGCCGAGGCCCTTGAGCCCGGCCTCTTCCGGGTCACCGCCGACATCGTCAACACCACGACCTGGCCGGGCCGCGACCGCCCCGGCGCGATGGCGCGCACGTTCGTGTCCGCCCATATGGTGCTGCACGCGCCGGAGGGCCGGTTCGTCTCGCTGATGGACCCGCCCGACGACCTGCGCGAGCACGCCGAGGGCTGCCGGGGCGAGGGCTCCTGGCCGGTGCTCGTCGGGGACGACCTGCGGACCATGCTGGCCGCGCCGATCATCCTCTACGACCACCCCAAGATCGCCCCGGAGAGCCCGGGAGACCTGTTCGACGCGACCGAGATCGACCAGTTGCTCACGCTCAGCGTGCTCGCGCTCGGCGAGGACGAGCGCCGGGAGATCGCCGAGGGCGATCCGCGCGCCCGCGAGATCGTCGACCGCTGCGCCGCGCTGACCGAGGAGGAACTGATGCGCCTGCACGGCGTCATGCGAGGAACGGAGCCCACCGCGTGAGCGACACAGAGGAAGACGGCGGGGGCTTCTGGGCCACGATGGAGACCCCGGGCCCTACCGAGACGGTCGTCTCGGGGGTGACCGTCGGCGCCGGCAGCCGGGTGCGGCTGCGTCCGAAGGCCACCGCCGACATCTTCGACCTGGCCCTGACCGGCCGGGAGGGCGTGGTCGAGACCGTCGAGCAGGACGACGAGGGCGCGCTGCACTTCGCGATCACCCTGGACGACGACCCCGGCCGCGACTTCGGCGAGGCACGGCTGCCCGGCCACCGGTTCTTCTACTCGGCCGAGGAGATCGAACCGCTCGGCGAGCGCGGCCCGCGCGTCCTGGTGGCCGGGATCGGCAACGTGTTCCTGGGCGACGACGGCTTCGGCGTCGAGGTGACCCGGCGGCTCGGCGCGGAGGACCTCCCGCCGGGCGTCGACGTCACCGACTTCGGCATCCGGGGCATGGACCTCGCCTACGCGCTGCAGGGCGCCTACGACGCCGTGGTGTTCGTGGACGCGGCCCCGCGCGGCGAGCCGCCGGGCACGCTGACCGTCCTGGACCCCGGTTCCACCGGCGACGCCGCCGGCACGCCGCTGGAGACGCACGGCATGGACCCGGTCAGGGTGCTGGGGCTGGCCGGCGAGCTGGGCCGGGTGCCCGGCGTGGTCCGGGTCGTGTGCTGCGAGCCCGCGGTCGTGGACGAGGCGCTGTACGAGCTGAGCGAGCCGGTCCGCGCCGCCGTCGGGGAGGCGGCGAATCTGGTGAAGTCCCTGGTTATGGAAATGATTGCGGAAAGCCCCGGACCGGGCTGCCGCGATCACGCGCGTTAGTGAGGTGACGTGGCATGTGGAAGTGGGCGATCGGGCTGCTCCTGGTCTGCGGGGTGGTGGCGGCCGTCGCGTCGCAGTGGCCGGGAATCTACCGGTACCTGAAGATGGAGCGGATGTAGATGCACGAGATCGGGCTCTGTGAGGGGCTTGTCGAGCTGATCCAGCAGCGCGCGGAGGGCCGCCGGGTCACCTCGGCGCGGGTGCGCGTCGGCGCGAGGCACGCGGTGGTCGGCGAGGCGTTCGACCAGGCGTTCGCGCTCGCCGCCGAGGGGACCGACCTGACCGGCGTGGTGATCGAGCTGGTCGTGACGCCCGCGACTCTCGAATGCCTGACCTGCGGCGGCCGGGCGGAGTCCGCGGACGTGCTGGCGGTCTGCCCGCACTGCGCGAGCGACCAGGTGGGCGTGCGCGGCGGCGACGAGCTGGTGCTGGAGTCGGTCTGCTTCGGCGAGGAGACGGCCGATGTGCCTGGGCATACCAGGTGAGCTGATCGGCCCCTCGGGAGAGCACGAGGACCTCGCCATGGTCGAGGTCGGCGGCGTACGGCGGCGCGTCAACGTGGCGCTGCTGGCCGAGGAGGACCTCCGGCCGGGCGACTGGGTCCTCGTGCACGTGGGGTTCGCGCTGTCGAAGATCTCCGAGTCGGAGGCGCAGGCCGTCCTGGCCTACCTGGAGGGGATGGGGCAGCCGTACGAGGACGAGGTCGAGGCGCTACGCGCATCCGACATCTCATGACTTCGCAGGGGAGGGCGGATGCGGTTCGTCGATGAGTACCGCGACGCGGACCGGGCGCGCGCCGTCGCCGCCGAGATCGCGCGGCGGTGTGAGCCCGGCCGGACGTACAGCTTCATGGAGGTGTGCGGCGGGCACACGCACACGATCTACAAGCACGGCCTGGAGGACCACCTGCCGCAGGAGGTGGCGCTGGTCCACGGCCCCGGCTGCCCGGTCTGCGTGATCCCGATGGGCCGGGTGGACGACGCGATCCACATCGCCGGGCAGCCCGGCGTGATCATGACCTCGTTCGGCGACATGCTCCGGGTGCCCGGCGGCACCGGCTCCTTCCTGGACGCCAAGGCGGCGGGCGCCGACATCCGCATGGTCTACTCGCCGCTGGACGCGCTCAAGATCGCCAAAGCCAACCCGGACCGCCGGGTGGTCTTCATGGCCATCGGCTTCGAGACCACCGCGCCGTCCACCGCGATGACCGTGCTGCGGGCCGAGGCGGAGGGGATCACGAACTTCTCCGTCTTCTGCAACCACGTCATGATCATCCCGGCCGTAAAGGCCATCCTGGACTCGCCCGACCTGCGGCTCGACGGGTTCATCGGTCCCGGCCACGTGTCGGCGGTGATCGGCTGCGAGCCGTACGCGTTCATCCCGCGCGACTACGGCAAGCCGCTGGTGGTCGCCGGGTTCGAGCCGCTGGACATTCTGGCCTCGGTGCACATGCTGCTGGGCCAGCTCGCCGAGGGCCGCCGCGAGGTCGAGAACCAGTACGCCAGGGTCGTGCCCTGGTACGGCAACCCGGTCGCGCTCGCCGCGATGGGCCGGGTGATGACCCTGCGCCCGCACTTCGAGTGGCGCGGCCTGGGCTTCATCGCCCACTCCGCGCTCGCCATGGCCGAGGAGTACGCCGCCTTCGACGCCGAGCGCGTCTTCGACCTGCCGGGCGTGCGCGTCGCCGACCCGCGCTCCTGCCAGTGCGGCGAGGTGCTCAAGGGCGTGCTCAAGCCGTGGGAGTGCAAGGTCTTCGGCACCGCCTGCACCCCCGAGACCCCGATCGGCACGTGCATGGTCTCCTCCGAGGGGGCCTGCGCCGCCTACTACAACTTCGGCCGCTTCACCCGCGAGCGGGGCCGCGCGCCGGAGGTGACCGCGACGTGAGCCGGGAACAGCAGGTGCTCGACCGGATCGAGCGGGCCCGCAGGCGGCGGCCGGTCGTCCGGGAGGAGCGGATCACGCTCGCCCACGGCGCCGGCGGCAAGGCCACCCAGACGCTGGTCGAGGCGATCTTCCTGGAGGCGTTCCGCAACCCGGTGCTCGCCGCGCTCGAAGACGGCGCCACCCTCGACCTGGGCACGGCGCGGGCGGCCTTCACCACCGACTCCTTCGTGGTCTCGCCGCTGTTCTTCCCTGGCGGCGACATCGGCGACCTGGCCGTCAACGGCACCGTCAACGACCTGGCGATGTGCGGCGCGCGCCCGCGCTACCTGTCGGCCGGGTTCATCCTGGAGGAGGGCTTCCCGGTCGAGGACCTGCGCCGGGTCACCGCCTCGATGGCCGCCGCCGCCGAACGGGCCGGGGTCTGGATCGTGGCCGGCGACACGAAGGTGGTGCAGCGGGGCCGCGCCGACGGCTGCTACATCACCACCACGGGCGTCGGTCTGGTCGAGCGGCCGGTCGCGCTGTCGGCCTCGGGCGCGCGTCCGGGCGACGCCGTCCTCGTGTCCGGCCCGATCGGCGCGCACGGCGCGGCGATCATGCTGGCCCGGGGCGACTTCGAGATCGAGGCCCCGATCGTCTCCGACACCGCCCCGTTGCACGAACCGGCCGCCGCGCTGCTCGACGCGGTGCCCGGCGGGGTCAGGACCCTCCGCGACGCCACGCGCGGCGGCCTGGCCACCGTGCTCAACGAGGTCGCCACCGCCTCCGGCGTGGGCGTGCTGCTCGACGAGACCGCGATCCCGGTGAGCACCGAGGTGACCGGCGTGTGCGAACTGCTCGGCCTGGACCCGCTCTACGTCGCCTGCGAGGGCCGTTTCGCCGCGATCGTGGACGGCGAGCGGGCCGATCACGCGCTGGCCGCCCTGCGCGCCCATCCGCTCGGCGAGCAGGCCGCGATCGTCGGCCGGATCGAGCCCGAACCAGCCGCCCTGGTGCTGCTGCGCACCGCGATCGGCGGCACCCGCGTCGTGGACGTGCTGGTCGGCGACCCGCTACCGCGGATCTGCTGAGACCAGCGCGACCAGCAGGTGGTAGAGCGTCGCCTGCGCCTCCTGGATGCGGTGCACCGACGACGACGGCACCACGAACAGGTGGGCGGCGAGACTCTCGTGCGCCATCCGGCCGCCGCCCGCGCCCGCGAAGCCGACCGTCACCATGCCCAGCCGTTCGGCCTCGGCCAGGCCGCGCAGCACGTTGACCGAGCCGCCGCTGGTCGACAGGGCCACCGCCACGTCGCCGGGCCCGCCGAGCGCGGCGAGCTGACGGGCGAAGATCACTTCAAAGCCGACGTCGTTGCCGAGCGCGGTGACCAGCGCGGTGTCGGCGGTGAGGGAGATCGCGGGCAGCCCGGCGGCGGTGCACGCCCCGGCCATGGACTCGGCGTCGGTGGCGCTGCCGCCGTTGCCGAAGACGAAGATCCGGCCGCCGCCGCGCAGCGCCGCCGCCGTCGCGGCCGCGCACGCCGTCAGGGCCGGGCCCATCTCGCCGAGCGCGTGCAGCCGCAGCCGCAGGCTCTCCCTGGCCTTGGCGGCGGTGGAACCGGTGACGTCCAGCGGGTCGCGGCGCAGGAACGGGTAGAGGGTGCCGGTCATCGCCCGATCACCGCGATCGCCTCCTTGGCGTGCACCAGGACGGTGTCGCCCGGCCGGGCGTCCACCAGCGCCACGCTGATCTCCTCGATGCCCGAGCCGGTGTCGGCCAGCGCGAGGCCGCCGGGCAGCAGGCTCTCGACCCGTACCGGGATGGCGACGTCGCCGCAGGTCAGGCAGCTCTCACAGTCGCTCATGAGGCGTCCAGGAACACGTGGACCAGCTCCCAGAGCAGGTGGTAGGCGGTGACGTGCAGCTCCCGAGCCACCAGCGGGTCGGTGGTGCGGGCGAGCAGAACGTGGTCGGCGTCCACATCGGCGCCGGTGAGGGTGCCGGTAGGAGCATCCGTGAGGGCCACGGTGAGCATGCCGAGGGCGCGGGCGGCTGCCAGGCCGTCCAGGCGCCGCCCGATGGCGACGGCGATGTCGCCCTCCCGGCCGTGCGCGCCGAGCAGCGCGGCGTCCACCGCGAGCGCGGGCAGCGCGCGCTTGCCCACGATCACCGGGTGGGTGAACTCCACCGCCACGTGCGCCGCGTCCGCCGGGGAGCCGAACGCGAGCAGCCGCCCGCCCCCCGCGAACCGCCGGGACATGTCACGTGCGGCCGCCACGATCAGCGCGGCGTCCTGCGCCAGCGCCTCGCCGGGGGCGGCCCGGTCGTCGCGGGCACGGTCGAGAAGATCAGCCATGTCCCCCATTCCAGCCCGGCCCGCCGCGCGCGGGACGCAGCGACACGGCAAGCTTGCGGAAGGGTTGACGGTGATCCTTTTCCTTGCTCTTTCCGCTGCCCTTTCCGAGGTTCGCGGGCCTACTCGCCGCCCTGGCTGCCCGCGGTGACCAGCCCGCGCAGCTCCTGCGACAGGCAGCCGCGGACCTTGTCCATGATCCGGCCCTCGGTCGCCTCCCCGGTCACCTCGAAGACGACCCTTGCCAGGTAGGCGGCCTGGGCGTCGTCCACGCCCGCGCGCTCGGCGACCCGGTGGACGAACTCGTGACGCCCGAAGTGCTCCCCGGTGCCCATGTCGGTGCGGCGCAGGTTCTCGCCGATCTCGTGCGGCAACTGCGCGGCGAGCTTGTCGGCGAGCCCCTCGCTGATGCGCTCGCCGAGTGTTTCGAGCGTGGCCCTGCTGGCCCGCTCGGCCTGCCCGGGCCCGGCGAGCCTGGCCCGCGCCTGTACTTGTCCGATGAACTCGTCGTGTCGCATCGTTCCTCCTCACGGCGCTGCGCGGCCGTCGGGAGGAACCGGCCGTTTCTCGCCCGCCGCTACCCGCTGACCTGGCGCGCAAACGGTAAGAGCTTCGAAATCCGGGCTGCCTAGCCTTCGGAGCAGTCTCGGATCGGGAGGCCGGCATGAACCGGATGCGACTGCACTTCGAGCGGGAGGACCTGGCCCGGGTACGGCTGGCTCCCGGCCCCGACGCGATGTGGGAGCTGGTGCTGAGCGTCCAGCAGCTCACCGGCGAGCGGGCGCCGTTCTTCGCGCTGTGGCGGCGGAGCTCGGCCCGCGTGGTGACGCGGGCCGGTCTGGACGCCGTCGTGCGGGCGCTGGGTGAGCTGATGCCCGCCGCCAGGTACTTTCCCGACTTCCTCACGCCTCCGGGGCATCATCCTGCCCTGGAGACCGGTCTCGACACGGTGCTCTCCACGCCCACCCGCCGATTACAGGCGGAGATCGGGCTGCTGACGGCGGGCCGCAGGGCCACCGGGTGGCTGGGCGAGCTGGCGGAGGGCCGGGCGGCGATCCTCGACCGGCTCGGCGGGGCCGTACGGGCCTACCACGCGACCGTGCTGGTGCCGTACGCCGTCGAGCAGGCTTCGGCCGTCCAGGCCGATCTGGCCGGGCGGGTCACGGACCTCGCCAGGGGCGGCGTGGAGACGCTGCTGCGCGGCCTGCACCCGTCGGCGCGCTGGGAGCCGCCCGTGCTGTCGTTCGACTACCCCCGGGACGCCGACCTGCGCCTCGGCGGCCGGGGACTGCTGCTGATCCCCACCTTCTTCGGCGTCCACCATCCGATCACCCTGGCCGACCGGGCGCTCGGTCCCGTGCTGACCTATCCCGTCGCCCGTCCCGCCCTCTGGGCGCCGGGAGGCGACGGCCGCGTCCGCGACCTCGCCGAACTGCTCGGCCCCGGCCGTGCCGCGGTGCTGGAGCTGGTGGGCGACGGCCTGACCACCACCGCCCTGGCGGCGGGCCTGAACGCCAGCGCGTCCTCGGCCAGCAGGCACGCCGCGACGCTGCGCAGGGCGGGACTGATCCGCACCGTCCGGCAGGGCCAGCACGTGCTGCACAGCCGGACCCGGCTGGGCGACGCGCTGCTCGGTGGCACCGGCTCCGAGCCGTGATCCATTAGCAGAGACCCTCCCTTTCCGCAAGGTTTTGCCGCCGCGAAGCAAGGGCTTCTACACCCCGAGAGCCCGGCCGCACACTGCTCGCGTCTGTCGTGATCCCCGATGGCCGAGAAGGAGGAGGCGTGTGGCCAGAAGCCGAACGCCGTTGTCCCGCCGCTGGTTGAGAACCGTGGTCGCGCTGCTCGCCGCCGTGCCGGTGGCCGCGCAGCCGGCGGCTCATGCCGCGCCCACACCACCCGCACAGCCGGCCCCGCCGCCCAAGTCCTCCCCGACCGCTCCCGCGCCACGTGCGGACACCGTCGATCCCAAGGTCCGCGATCAGGTCCTCGGCACCGGCTGGCGGGCCTCCAAGGACCTGGCCTGGACCGTCGCCGGCGACCCGACGGGACTGCACCTGCTGGTCGCCGAGTCCAGGACCGGCTACACCTGGCGGACCGCCGCCTCCCTGTCCGAGCCCGGCTATGAGACCGACCGGTGGGTCGGCAACGCGTGCCTCACCGGTTCCGGACGCCGCGCGGTCGTGGTGTACGCGCCGCGCCAGTTCACCAACCGCGAGCAGTTGTTCCAGCGCGGCGCGTTCGCCGCCGTCGTGGACCTCACCGACGGGAAGATCCGCAGGCTGGACACGCGGTTCTCACTCGCCTACCACGACCCCGGCTGCGGCACGGGGGAGCAGGCCGTGCTCAGCCAGGCCGGCGGGCAGGCGCTGGGCGCGACCCGGCTACACGTCATCGACACGACCTCGGGGAAGACGCTCCGGCGGCACGAGGTGCCCGGCCAGATCACCTCGGCGGTGCCGGTCGGCGACCGGATCGTGGCGTCCGGCGGCGACGGGCTGATCCGAATCGACCGGGACGGCCGGAGCGCCGCGCCGACGCGGGTCGGCGGCCTGCCGTACTCACTGCGGCCCGACGCCGAGGGCGGCGTGAGCTTCCTGCGCACCGAAGGCAAGGGCATGGCGGTGGCCGAGCACCTGGCCGCCGGGGACGGCGCGCCGCGCGAGTTCGCCAGGGGGCCGCTCACCAAGCTCGGTCTCACCCGGGGCGTCGGCGGCAGGGCCTTCCTGACCGGCTCGCCCGAGCGGGTCGGCGCGCTGCCCGCCCAGGTGACGAGGGTCGCGGCCGGCGTGCGGGAGGAGCTGTCCACCGAGGGACGGCTGGCCGTCACCCACGACGGCTCCCGCACCGCGGCGTCCGTGCCCGCCCAGGGACGGCCGGTCACGTTACGCGCCCGGGTCATCGCGACCGGCGCGAACACCGGTTTCGGCGTCGTGGCGGGCGGGCCGACCGGTGCCGCGGACGGCGTCAAGGCCGACGGTGTGGCCAAGGACGGTGTGGCCGAAGACGGCTCCGCCGAGAACAGGGCCTCGCTCGCGGGCTCGCCGTCCGATCCCGTGGAGGCCGAGCGTACCTGCGCGATCGCCCGCAACGACCCGCGCCGCCAGGCGACACAGCCGCACTGGCGGCAGGTGGAGTGGGCGGCGAACCTGGCCGTCCAGAACGCGCTGACCATCCAGCGGCCCGCCAACTGGCACGGGTCCGGGCTGTCGGCCTGGTCGCCGCAGGGGCTCTTCCCGCCGCTGACGCTGAAGGGCGGCGGCAAGGTGCCCGCGCAGATCATGCTGGGCATCCTGGCCCAGGAGTCGAACCTGTGGCAGGCGTCCTACCACGCCCTTGAGGGCGTGACCGGAAGCCCGCTGATCGGCGACTACTACGGCGCCCGCGGGTCGGCCGACGGCTGGACGGTGCAGTGGGGCGACTCCGACTGCGGCTACGGCGTCGCGCAGGTCACCGACGGCATGCGCGTCGGCCAGATAGCCGAGACCAAGCAGCGCGCCGTGGCGCTCGACTACGCCACCAACATCGCGGCGGGCCTGCGCATCCTGCAGGAGAAGTGGAACAGCGTCTACGACTACCTGAAGATCAACAATGCCGACCCGGCCCGCCCGGAGAACTGGTTCGCCGCCGTGTGGGCCTACAACAGCGGTGTCCAGCCCGACGCCCGCAACGGCAACACCAACAACTGCACCCCCAGCCCCACCTGCACCGACGCGGACGGGAACTGGGGCCTGGGCTGGACCAACAACCCGATCAACCCGGACTATCCGGCGGACCGCGAGCCGTTCCTGGAGACCAGCCAGAGCGACGCGCGCAACCCGCAGTGGTGGCCCTACCCGGAGAAGGTGATCGGCTGGGCCGCCTACCCCATCGTCAAGACCGACTGGCGGGACGACAGCTACCAGGCCGGATACCTCCAGTCGTGGTGGACCACCAACGAGAACCGGTACAACGCCAAGCCGCCCCGGGAGCTGTTCTGCGACGCGAGCAACCGCTGCGACGCGAGCAAGTCCGAGCCGTGCCAGTCCAGGCCCGCGCTGAAGTGGCACTGCTGGTGGCACAAGCCCGCCGTCTGGAAGACGGACTGCGCCACGAGCTGCGGCTACCCGGCCGTGCGGTTCGCGCCGGGCGCGGCCGAACCCGCGTTCGGGTCCGGTGGCCTGATGACCGAGCACTACCCGCCCAACTGCAACCCCTTCAGCACGACCCGCGGCCTTCCGGTGAACTCACTGATCATCGATGACGTACCAGACTCAGTGCCATCGGTCCGCCCGAACTGTTCACGTAACTGGACGAACAAGGGCACCTTCTCGCTGGACTTCGCGCAGGACCAGGCCGGCGCGTACCGATCGAAGATCGACTTCCATCAGATCGGCGGCGGGATGGGCGGCCACTTCTGGTTCACCCACACCCAGCCGCAGGCCAACTCCGCGCACCGGATCACCGGAAGCTGGAAGCTGAACCAGGCGCTGCGCGGCTGGGCACGGGTGCTGGTCCACCTGCCCGACCAGGGGGCGCACACCCAGCAGGCCTCCTACATGGTCGACCTAGGCGACGGCACGCCGCCACGCAAACGGGTCGTGCAGCAGCGCGCCCAGGAGCACCGCTGGGTCTCGCTCGGCGCGTTCAAGTTCAACGGCACGCCCAAGGTCTCGCTGTCGAACATCACCGAGGACGGCGAGTGGGCGGAGGACATCGCCTGGGACGCCATCGCCTTCCAGCCGCTCCCGGCCAAGCCCAAGCACATGGTGGTGGCGCTCGGCGACTCCTACACCTCCGGCGAGGGCGCATCCAACGACGCCCGTTTCGACTACTACCAGGAGACCGACGACGACGGCGGCGGCGTCAAGGGCACCTACCAGGACGACGAGTACACCTGGAAGTACGGCAACGCCTGTCACCGCTCGAAGTACGCCTGGCCGCGCCTGGTCAAGGCGGCGGACTCGGGCGCCGCGCTGGGATCCCGCCACGACGCCCTCGACGTCAACGTCGATCTGCAGTTCCACGCGTGCTCGGGCGCGCAGACCGAGAACATCCTGGGCGCGGGGGACCCGCACAACGCGTTCGGCAACCGCAACCACGGGCAGTACCGCGAGCCGTCCCAGCTCGACAAGGGCTACCTGGACGAGAACACCACGCTGGTGATGCTGTCCGTGGGCGGCAACGACTCCCGGTTCGGTCCGGTGCTCACCGAGTGCATCTCGGACCTGGTCAACGAGGACTGCCCGGACGTCACGCTGCAGGGCGACGACCTGCCGCTGCGCCAGAAACAGCCACAGTTGATTACCAACCTGGTCAAACCATCCCTCGTGACCGTGCTACGGGAGATCAAGAGACGAGCGCCCAACGCGCGGATCGCCCTGATGGGCTACCCGTTCCTGTTCGAGGACAACGGGGACTGCGTGATCGGGCTCGACCCGGACACCGAGGGACCCTGGCTCAACTCGGTGAGCACCCACCTGGCCAACGAGATGGACGCCGCGGTGGACCAGGCGAACGCCGAAGGGATCAACGCGACCTTCGTCGACCCCTTCCCCGAGTTCCAGGGCAAGGCGGTCTGCGGAAACCCGGAGTCCATCCACGGCGTCATCCTCGCCCGCACCCAAGGGGAGTCGGAGTCCTTCCTGCCCTCCCAGCAGTCCTTCCACCCCAAGATCGCCGGCACGATCCTCTACGCCGCCGCGCTGAACCGTGTGCTCGGCCCGATCGGCTCGCGCTGACCCGCACTGTCCGGTCCCGGTCGCGCCCCGATCTCGCGGGGTGCGACCGGCCGGGACGGGATGGGCGGACGACGACCTAGACTTTGTGCATGACCGAGACGTCGTGGCATGAGGAACTCCGCGCACGCGGTTACCGCGTGACGCCTCAGCGCCAGCTCGTCCTGGAGGCGGTCAAGGAGCTCATGCACGCCACCCCCGAGGACATCTGCGCCAAGGTGCGCCAGACCGCCAGAGGGGTCAACATCTCCACCGTCTACCGGACGCTGGAGCTGCTCGAAGAGCTTGGCATGGTCACCCACACCCACCTCGGGCAAGGCGCGCCGACCTACCACCTGGCGGCCGACGCCGACCACGTGCACCTGGTGTGCCGGGGCTGCGGCGAGGTCACCGAGGTGCGCCCGGAGCTGGTCGAGAGCATGGTCACCACGCTCGACGCCGAACTGGGCTTCGACACCGACGTGCACCACCTCACCGTCTTCGGCCGCTGCCGATCGTGCAAGTAACCTGGATTACATGACCAGCCCCTTGCTCCAGACGCCCGGCGCGGTGCCCGCCGAGGCCCCCGACGAGGGCGTGGCGGCCCACTACGGCGAGCCGTTCGCCGAGCAGCGCGCGCTGCTGGCGGGAGAGGCGGTGGTCGATCGCGGCGACCGCGAGGTCGTCCGGATCACCGGCCCCGACCGGCTGCGCTGGCTCAACGACCTCAGCTCGCAGAAACTCGACACGCTCTCGCCAGGCGAACCCACCGAGACACTCTTCCTCGACGCCCAAGGCCGGGTCGAACACCACCTGACCCTCGTCGACGACGGCGAGTCGGTCTGGGGCCACGTCGAGCCCGGCACCGGCGCCGCGCTGATCGGCTGGCTCGACCGGATGCGCTTCATGCTCCGCGTCGAGGTGGCCGACGAGACCGCCCGCTACGCCGTCGTCTCACACCGCCTGGCCGAGCGGCCCCCGCTGCCCGAGGGCTCCATCGCGATCGGCGGCGACGTCCTGCTGCCGCGCGAGGCCCTGCCGGAGCGTCTGGGCCTGCGCCCGGCCGGACTGTGGGCCTACGAGGCGCTGCGCATCGAGGAGCACCGGCCCCGGCTGGGCTTCGAGACCGACCACAAGACCATCCCGCACGAGGTGGGGTGGATCGGCGCCGCCGTCCACCTGACCAAGGGGTGCTACCGGGGCCAGGAGACCGTGGCGCGCGTCCACAACCTGGGCCACCCGCCGCGCCGCCTGGTCTTCCTGAACCTCGACGGCAGCGTGGACAAGCTGCCGCCGCACGGTGCGCCGGTGAGCGAGGAGCCCGGCGGCGAGCCGGTGGGCTTCGTCGGCAGCTCCGCCCGCCACCACGAGCTGGGGCCGATCGCGCTGGCCGTGGTCAAGCGCGCGGTGCCGGTCGAGGCCACGCTGTTCGCCGACGGCGTCGCCGCCGCCCAGGAGGTCGTGGTGCCGCCCGACGCGGGCCGCAACGTGGCGATCGACCCGTCGCTGCGCCGCCGGATCCGCTAGCCGCCGCCTCCATTCGCCGTACGGCCCGGTCACATCTCCAGGACGAGGGTGATCGGGCCGTCGTTGACCAGCGACACCTTCATGTCGGCGCCGAACACGCCGGTCTCGACGCGCGCGCCGAGCGCCCGCAGCTCGGCCACCACGGCGTCCACCAGCGGCTCTGCCGTCTCGCCCGGGGCCGCCGCCTGCCAGGTGGGGCGGCGCCCCTTGCGGGCGTCGCCGTACAGGGTGAACTGGCTGATCACCAGCAGTGGCGCGGAGACGTCGGAGCACGACTTCTCGCCGTGCAGGATCCGCAGCCCCCACAGCTTGGCGGCGAGCTTGGCCGCCTGCTCCGGGGTGTCGGTGTGGGTCACGCCGACCAGCACCATCAGGCCCGGCTCGTCGATCGCCCCCACCATCGCACCGTCCACGGACACCGACGCGGAACTCACCCGCTGCACAACCGCACGCATGGCCCGCCATTCTGCCATTTCTCGCGTTCCCTACACTCGACCCCGGAAAGGGGCGAGATGGAGTCACTGGCGATCGAGGTAGTCCGTTCGGGGTTCGTGGAGTCCGTGCACCGCGCGGGGGTGCTCGCGGGGTGCGCGGCTAAAGGCTTCTGAACTGCCGGGAGGCGGAGATCGCGCCGGAGGTGGTGGTGGCGAAGGTGCGCATCGACCCGGCGAACTTGGACAGGTCCCACTCCGCCGGGCCGTGATACCAGTACAGGTTGTCCGCCGGACGGCCGTTGCCGTTGACCGAGGCCACCACCCGCGCCCAGCGGTCCACGTTGTCGAAGACCACCGCGTACGGCAGGTAGCGGGAGAACACCTCGACGCGCTTGTCCGGGGGCACCTGGTCGAGGTCGCCCTCGGCCAGGTACTCGCGGAAGCCGAGGGTGTGGGCGAGCGCGGCGGCGCCCTTGGCGGTCTTGGCCGGCATGTACTGCCCGCCCACGGCCAGCGCGGCGCCCGCGATGATCACCGCCAGCCCGAGCAGGCCGTACGCGCTGAACCAGGCCAGCGCGACGGTCGCCAGCACGCCCGCCACGGTGAGCGCCCCGCCGACGAGGGTCCAGCGGGTCCGCACGCCGTCGGGACGGCGGGCGAACCAGCCCTGCCTGACCACGTCGGTGTAGAGGGCGTCGCGCACCCGGCCGAGGTCCTTGGCGAACGAGCCGCGCAACTCGGAGAGCAGCACGCTGTCGCGGTCCGCGAAGATCGCGTCGTACAGCGCGCGCTCGTAGGGGAGCAGCGCGGACACCGGCGCGTCGGGGAGCTTGACGAGCGTCCAGTCCGGCGCGTCGTAGGTCTGCCTGGGCTGCTCGTCGATGCGGACGTAGCCGCGCACCGCGAGATCGACGATGGTGGCGGTCACGTCGATGACGTCGGCCTGCTCGTCGAGCAGCGTGCCGATCTGGCCGGGGCGCACGCCGTCCGGCGGGGTGAAGTGGCCGTCCCGCATGGGGTTGAGCGCGCCCGACTCGTGGCCGACCACGCGGGCGTCGCGCCCGCGCGTCCAGTACAGCAGGCCGATGCCGCCGAGCAGCACCAGCAGCAGACCGGCCAGCGCGCCGCCGGTCACCGCGTTGACGGTGAACGCGTTGGACAGCTCGAACCGGCGCTCCAGGATCGGCCCGCCGCCGCTGGTGCCCTTCGGGTAGCCCATCACGATGGTCAGCGTCTCGCCGCCGGCCAGCCCCTGCTGCTCGAAGTCGCCGGTGGCCCCGGTGTGGTCCATCGAGGCGGCGGTGCAGGGCAGTGCCGAGGTGAGCGCGCCCGCGAAGCAGGACAGGTTCTGGATCTGCGCGCTGCCGGTGACCTTCACCGTGGCCTGCTCGACCGGCGCGGACCAGCCGCCCGCGGCGTACCAGCGCATCTCCTCACCGTCGCCGAGCGGGGTGATGACGCCCTTGACGTCGTACTCGAAGGTGGCGGTGCCGCTCGCGCCGCCGGTCACGGTGATCGTGTCACCGGCGATGGCGGCGTTGCCCTTGAGGTTCTCGACCTTGTAGAGGCGGTCGCTGGAGTCGTCGTAGCGGGTCCTGGTGACCAGCTTCCTGGTGGGCGCGCCGCCCTCGTAGGTCACCGTCTCCTTGACGTGCAGCGCCCCACCGGGGCGCAGCGACAGCTCGACGGCGTCGATCTTAACGACGCCCGCGCGGACGCCGTCGGCCGCGCCGGTCGCGGCATGCGCGGTGGGCGACGCGGCCGAGAAAGCCGAGAGAAATGTCGTGCAGAGCGCCGTGGCGACGGCCATCCCGGTGGTCACGCGGACGGCCGTGCGGCGCGAGGTAGATCCCGCCATGGCAGGTGAGCCTACCGAGAAACCGACTGCGCCAGCGGACACACGGGTATGATCGCGATATTTCACCAAATTCAGAACATTTCACGGAAGGTGGGATTAATGGAAACTACTGCAATTTATGGCTAGATTTCCTCCGAAAGATGATCAGCGCGTGACCACGGCCCGAAGCGGTTTCGCCGCCCTCGGCACCAAGCACACGCCACCCTCCCCCAAGGCGGACCAATGCCCTCAACCCCCACCTCGGGCCCCGCCACGCCGAGCCCCCAAACCCCCGGAAAACACAAAAAACCCGCTCCCCCGGAAAGCCCTGAGAGGTTCGGAGGCGCCGGAGGCCCTGGAGCGTCCGGGAACTCGGGCGGTCCGGAAGGGCCGGGGAGAGCGGGAGGGCGCGGGAGGCGTCATCCGGCGGCGGTGGGGACGTTGATGCTCGGGTCGGTCGGGCTGCTTACCGCGACGGTGGCCGCGGTGGTGGTCGCTGCCGCGCTGACCGGGGGTGATGAGGCGATCTCGCCCGCCGACGCGGGCTCCGGTCCCCGGGCCACCACCACGGCGGACGTGGTTCCGGACGACGCGCCCGCCGAGATCGGCCCGCCGTCCGTGGCCCCGCTGACCAGACTCCCCAAGACCGGCTCCGAAGCGCCACGCGCCAAATCCCCCGACTCCGGCCGGGGGACCGCGGCCGGAACCACCGACTCCTCGGCCCCCAACCCCCCGTCCGGAGTTACCGTGTCCTCGGTTCTCAACCGCCCGGCGGGGCAGGGGGCCGTCGTGGATGCGTCGCGGATGCTTGTCGATCTACGTAGGATGCGGCGCTCCGACACGCGTGCCCGGCTCACCCGTAACCCCCTCTACGGCACCGGCGTGATGCGCCCCATGGCCTGCCGGGCACCGCGGCCGAGCACCCGGCCCGCCGACATGAGGCGCTTCCTGGATGCCGCCACCGGTTGCCTGGATCGGGCGTGGGCCGGGAAGTTCGCGCAGGCCCGTGCGTTGTTCATGCCTCCGCGCCGGGTCTTCTACAGCGGCAGCGGGCGCGGCCCCTGCGGCGTCTATCCCGCCTCGGGCACCTCCGCCTACTACTGTCCCTCCAACCGGGGCATGTACATCGGCCTCCGGCACGTCGTCCAGGCGTCGGGCGGTGCGAATCCGGCCGCCAACCCCACCATCTATCTGCGGGTGCTCGCCCACGAATACGGTCACCACGCCCAGAGCATGTCCGGCATCGGCGGAGCCTGGTGGTGGGAGGTATCCAGCCGGTCGCGCTCCGCCCAGGACGCCCACACCCGGCGCAGCGAGCTCCAGGCCCAGTGCTTCGCCGGGACCTTCGCCCGCAGCGCCCGCCGTACGCTCGGCATCACCTCGGGGCAGTGGACCGAGACCCTGCGCGACAGCCTGACCCGGGGTGACGACCGGCGCGGCGGGCGCGACGACCACGGCACCGGCGACCGCTACGTCGCCTGGCTCCACCAGGGCTGGCGCTACGGCCGCATCGCCTACTGCAACACCTGGGCCGTCGCCGCCTCCCAGGTGCGCTGACGGCGTCACCGGCGGGTGAGGTACCAGTTCCCGTCGGCCTGGACGCTGACGTACTTCGTGCCCTCCGGGAGTACGACACGCCCGCCAACATCGCCGATCTTGTTCACCAGCAGCTCCGGGTGGGTGTACGTGTGATCAAGGAGGGCGGCCTAGCATGGGCCGGAGTAGCGATCAAGGGAGGCCGGTCATGGTTGACGACTCGGAGATGCGCCATCTGCGGCGGTGTGTGGAGCTCGCGGCGCACGCGCTGGAGATCGGTGACGAGCCGTTCGGGTCGGTGCTGGTGGGCCCGGACGGCACCGTCCTCGGGGAGGACCACAATCACGTGGTCACCGGTGACGCCACCCGGCACCCGGAGTTCGAGCTGGCGCGCTGGGCGGCGGCCAACATGAGCCCCGAGGACCGCGCGGGCGCGACGGTGTACACCTCCGGCGAGCACTGCCCGATGTGCTCCGCGGCGCACGCCTGGGCGGGCCTCGGACGCATCGTCTACGTATGCTCCTCGGCCCAGCTCACGGAGTGGCGTGCCGAGTGGGGGCTGCCCGCGTCGGCGGTGCGACCGCTGCCCGTTCAGGAGGTCGCGCCCGGGGTGGCGGTCGAAGGGCCGATCCCCGGGCTGTCCGACGAGGTGCGCGCACTCCACCGGCGCTTCCTCGACAAGGCGTGACCGCCGCGCCCGTCAGAACGCACTCGTTCGTGCTGGTCGGGGCGCGGCCGTCGCGGTCACTGCTCGTCCGCGAAGCGGAGCAGCTCCTTGGGGATCTCGACGAAATCCTCGCCCGGCAGGATGTCACGGAGTTCGGAGAGGGCTTCGGGGTCGGTCACCCGCATGCCCTGGACGACGAACGTGTCCCGGTCGGTCTCGTAAAGGGTGGGACACTGGCCGCCGTCGCTCGTGCTGCCGAGGAACCTGAGCTTCATCCTCTGTGATCCTGCCTTCATCGTGTGTAGCGGACACGGAGATCGTGTGCCGCAACGCGCGCAGAGTCAAGGTCTCAGCAGCACACTTTCAGTCGCTCACCTGGATGCGCAGCCGCCGGAACCCCTTGCCCTTGTTCTCGATCTTGGCCACCTTGATGCGCCCGATCTGCTTGGTCGAGGCGACGTGGGTGCCGCCGTCGGCCTGGGTGTCCAGGCCGACGATGTCGATGATGCGGACCTCCGCCACCGACTCGGGGACCAGGTTGGTGGCCGTGCGGATGATGTCCGGGATCTGGAACGCCTCGGCGCGGGGCAGCACGCGCACGTCGATCCGGCGGTCGGCGGCGATCTCGGCGTTGCAGGCGTCTTCCACGGCCTCCTTGAAGCCGGGCGGCACCTCGGGCAGGTCGAAGTCCATCCGCGCCGTCAGCGGCTCCATGTTGCCGCCGGTGACCAGCGAGCCGTAGTCGCGGTGCACGACCCCGCACAGGACGTGCAGGGCGGAGTGGGTGCGCATCAGCGCCGAACGCCGCTCGTCGGCGAGGGCCGCCCGGACGGTCGTGCCCGCCGGGGGGATCGGGTCGCCTTCGGCGGGGATCAGGTAGAGATCGTCTCCTTTGCGCACTCCCGCGATCCGGGTCTCCACGCCCTGCCAGATCAGCACTCCTTGATCGGCGGGTTGGCCGCCGCCTCCCGGATAGAATGCCGACTTGCTTAGCACGATCCCTTCGGGCGAGGCTTCGAGCACGACCGCTTCCCAGTCGCGGAGATTCTGGTCGGAGAGTTCGAGGCGGAGGGTTCTCCCGTGGAGGTCGCTGCTCATGTCGGCAGCTTACGGTCTCACGGCCCCGAGAGGCGGTTATGCGCGGTCCTTCGCGAGCGCATCGCTCATTGACGCAGCACCGGGGCACGGCCGCGCTGCTGACCTGCGCCTTACTGCTCACCGCCACGGCGTGCAGCGGGGCCTCGGGCGAGAGGGCCGGACGGCCCACGCCGAAGGCCGTGGCGCACACCGTCAGCCGCTCGCCGGTGGTGATGGCGGTCGGCGACAGCTTCACCGTCGGCTCCGGCCCGGTGCGAAGCTGGAACACCTACCTGGCGGGCGCGGCCCGGCAACTCGGCTGGCAGCCGGTCATCGCGGGCGCGTCGGGCACCGGATACCTGAACCGGGGCCGGGCCGGACGCAACTTCCTGGCGTCGTTCACCGACGAGTTGTCCTGGCGGCCCGCACCCGACCTGCTGATCATCTCCGGCGGCCACAACGACCGCCGCTGGACCCCCAGACGGGTCGGCACGGCCTGCTACCGCCTGATCACCACGGCGAAGAAGCGGTGGCCGAAGACCCGCGTGATCGTGATCGGCCCGATCTGGATGACGCCCGCGCCGTCCTGGGCGCTCGACGTGCGCGACTCGGTGTCGTCGGCGGCCCGCCGGGCCGGAGTCGCCTTCCTCGACCCGCTGCCCGGCCTGTCCAAGACGGCTGGGGCGGACACGGGCGGCGGCTCCGAGCTGGTGCTCCCGGACGGCGTGCACCCCACCCCGGTGGGCCACCAGCGGCTGGCCCGCTGGCTGGTCGACTCGCTGCGCGAGATGCCGCTGTCCCAGTGACCTACCCGCGGGGCGTTGGGGTGGGGGCCGGCGATGTGCGGAAGGCGACCGGCGGCGACGCGGGGGAGACCTTGTTCGCGGCGTCACGCGCCACCACGTGCGCGCTGTAGGCGGTGTCGGGGGTCAGCCCGGTCAGCGTGACCGACTCGGTCGCCGACGAGCCCAGGAGCGTGGTGCCGTCGTAGACGTCATAGCCGGTGACCCCGATGTCGTCGGTGGCCGCCGTCCAGGTCAGCCGGGCGGTGGTCGGGGTGACCTCCGATACGGCGGGCGTTCCCGGCGCGGTGGGCGGGGCGGTGTCCCCGGTGTAGACGGTCGCCTCGCGGGCGGTCTCGGCGATGCCGTCCGGGCCTTTGAAGATCCGGCGGCCCCAGTCGGTGAGGCGGCCCGCGTTGAAGTCCCTGGCCATGTCGAGATATCCGACCTCGGCGGAGTTGCCGCTCCAGGACCAGCCGAGATATCCGAGACGGCGCGCCCTGGCCTGGGCCATGACGGTGTCCTCGTCCGGGTCGCCGTCGGAGTGCAGGTGGCCGAACTCACCGATCACCAGCGGCAGCCCCGCCTGCCGGAACCCGTCGAGGTAGTCGTTGATCTTCGCCGCCGTGTCGAACTCGCCGTACATGTGGATGGAGAAGACCACGTTCCTGTCCGGATCCGCGTCGAACACGGCCCTGGCGCCGTCACGCATGGCGAAGGCGGAGTCCTGACCCCAGCCGGGGGCGTCCACCATCAGCGCGTGGGCGAAGCCCGCCCGGCGCATGCGCCCGACCGCGTCTCGCGCGGCCGTGCCCCAGTCGGGGCTGATCGGGGTGGTGGCACTGGCCGGTTCGTTGCCGATGTTGACGATGACGTGGTCCTCGTGGCCGTCCAGGGCGCTCTTGACGCCGATCCAGAAGTCCACGGCCTGGTCGAGGGTGCGGGCGTCGGGCTCCTCGCCGTACCCGGTGGTGTCGTGGTCCTCCAGCACGCAGATGAGCCGCTGCCGTACGCACAGGGTGACCACGTTCGCCACGTCGGCGGCGTCGCTGGGCGGCCAGCGGCCCCCGCTGAGCACGATCCGCACGGTGTTGGCGCCGAGTGACTTGATGTCGGCCAGGGCCGTGGTGCGGTCGCGGAACCAGGCGTGCGGATGGCTGACGCCGCGCATGACGAACGGGGCGCCGGTGGATTCGACGATCTCGGTGCCCGCCACCCGCAGGCCCTTCGCGGCCACGGCCGGTGGCGGGGTCGGCTCCGGGGTGGTGACCGGCGGGGTCGGTCGTGGCGTGGCGGCCGGCGGGGCGGCGAACAGGATCAGCGCCGCGCCGAGCCCCCCGATCGTCTTCCAGCCATGGACCACGCGACCCCATTGTGCCCGGCGACGGACGCCGGGGCGGGGTGCGCCGCGCCGTCACCGGCGCGGCGGGTCACCAGGGGCCGTACGGGCCCGAGTTGCCGCCCTTGCCGATCTCGCGGACGGCCGGTCGCACGTCGGCGAGGTAGATGCCCGAGGCGATCACCGAGATGATCGTCAGGATGCCGAGGACCGGGAGGTACTGCACCGCGGCGGAGAAGGCGAAGAGCGTGGAGAAGGCGAGGATGATCAGCCAGAGCTGCTTGGACTGCTTCCCCGTGATCGCGAACGCGCGGGCAGGGGTGCGGATGGCGTGGATCAGCGCGAACCCGGACATGCCAAACGCGGCGACGCCCAGCACCCAGTAGATGAGATCCAGGACTCCAAACACCATCGCTGCCGCTCCCGTCAACACGCCCGGCCCTGAGAGCAACACTAACGGGCCGTCGGGCGTTCCCACCGTGTCGAACTCCTACCGTTACCTCCCAACGCCTCACCCCTCCTGCTGGTTCCCGGGGTTAAGGGAACCCATAGGGCGAATCCTTAGATTCGCCGCATGATCCGTACAAAGGGAAAGTCGAGCAGCCGGTGGGCGAGCGCGGCCGTGGCGGCCGTCGCCGCGATCACGATGTCCGGCCTGACGGGGGCGGCGGCATCCGCCGACACGAAGGCGTCCGAGACCCACGAGTGCCGCGTGGGGAACTTCTGCGTGTGGAGCAACTACGGCAGCCTTCGATGCATGTGGGAAGGCGACGACTGGGACTGGCGCGACAACTGTCAGTGGCTGGCCAACCCGCCGAGGATCGCGTACTTCATGAACGCGGGCCAGGGCTCCTACTCGCACATCAAGATCTTCTCGCGCCCGGGAGGGGCCGGTAGCTGGGCGTGCCTGCGTCCGGGCTACAGCGCCCCTCCTCCGAACTACTGGACGAACGGGCCGGACGAGGGCAAGACCATCTGGAACCGCGTCTACGCCCACGTCTGGGTCAACAGCTGCTGAGCGCCGCCGGGGGCGCCGGCGTCGGCCGGAAAAGTTCTTGAAAGAATCTCGTGCCGGGTTGTCGAACCGGCGCTTCTCCATTCGAAGCGTGGAAGAAGGGCCGGAACGGACCGGCCCGAGTCCACCTCCGGAGGCACGTGGGTGCCTCCGGAACCACGAGGAGAACGACCATGCGTTACCTCATAACCGTCCGCGTCACCGCCCAGCCCGCCACCCCGGTCCCGGCCGAGCTCATGGAGGCCATCGCGGTCCTCGGTGAGGAGGCCACCAAGTCGGGCGCGCTGCTGGAGACCTCGGGCCTGGCCCCGAGCGCCGAAGGCGCGCGGGTGACGCTGACCGGAGGGTCGATCAGCGTCACCGACGGCCCGTTCGCGGAGGCGAAGGAACTGATCAGCTACGCCCTCTTCGAGGTCGCCACCAAGGACGAGGCGGTCGAGTGGGCGGCGCGGTTCGTCCGCGTCCACCGCGACCACTGGGCGGGCTGGGAGGGCCAGGCCGAAGTCCTCCGCCTCTTCGGCCCCGAGGACTTCGCCCCTCCCGCGTGACCACCCCCGGCCCTTTCAGCGCCACCTCTACAGCGCCGAAAGGGCCGGCCCCGCCGCTTGCCGTCCGGACGGTGTGCGATGTGCACCGAAGTCGGCCGATCGCCTCACTCCGGCGAACGCTCGGAAACCGTCGTCCCGGCGGGTACCGCCGGCTGTGATGGCCGCATGCGCCGATCCGCCGCGTGCGTCAGCAGAGCCTGCCCTTGTACCAGGCGTCTTTGATCTCGAAGCTGTGGCCGAGCCAGGTCGTGCCGGGTGCGACACACCAGTCGGAGCCCGGCAGTCCGAGCCACCGTTCGACCCGGATCACCACGGAGGTGGTACCACAGTGGTTGTAGTAGGACTCTCCGCCTTCTTCGTAATAGCCGCAGGCGAGTATCCCCGTCCGGGTCGTGTTCCCGGTCGCCGCCCCCGTTGTGGTGCCGGCGTACGCCGGTGCCGTGGCCAGCGCCAGTGCGGCCAGCGTCCCGCCGATCGCCTTGAGGATCTGTGTGCGCAAGTCGCTTCACCCTCCCCGTGCAGTGATCTCGATGTCTCGACGATAGGGACCCCGTCGGCCACCCACCATGCGCAACACTGCCAATAAGGGCCGGATATCTGACAAATGCCCTACCGCCAGTGATCAAGCCCGGGTCAGGCGGGTGGCGCGGGTCAGGAGGTAGTGGCGTTCAGGGCGGCTGGTGGTGAGGCGGGCGGCGGTGCGGTATTCGGTGATCGCGGACTCGGTTTCGCCCGCCTGTTCCAGCAGGTGGCCGCGGACGGCGTGGATCCGGTGGTTGTCCGTCATGCGGCGGTCGCCGGCCGCCCTTTCCAGGACGGCCAGGCCCGCCGCCGGGCCGCTCGGCATCGCCACCGCCACCGCGCGGTTCAAGGTGATCACCGGGTTGTCGGCGAGGCGGTCGAGCACCTGGTAGAGGGCCACGATCTGGGCCCAGTCGGTGTCCTCGAAGCGTTCCGCCTCGGCGTGCACGGCCGCGATCGCGGCCTGCAACTGGTAGGGGCCCGGCCGTCTGCTCGGCAGGGCGGCGGTGAGCAGGGCGATGCCCTCTTCGATCATGGCCCGGTTCCAGCGCCCGCGATCCTGTTCCGCCAGCGGGATCAGCTCGCCGTCCGGGCCCGTGCGGGCGGCGCGCGGGCGTCGGTGAGCAGCATCTCGGCGAGCAGCCCGCCCACCTCGGGGACGTCGGGCAGCAGCCGGTAGGTCATCCGGGCCAGGCGGATCGCCTCGGCGCACAGTTCGCCCCGGTGCAGCGACTGTCCCGCCGTGGCGGTGTAGCCCTCGTTGAAGATCAGGTAGAGCACGTGCAGGACGACGTCGAGACGGCGGGCGCGTTCGTCCTCGTCCGGCATCCGGAACCGTCCGCCCGCCTCCAGGACGCGCTTCTTGGCCCGGCTGGTCCGCTGCGCGAGCGTCGGTTCGGGAAGCAGCAGCGCGCGGGCGATCTCGGCGGTGGTCAGGCCGCCGACCGCCCGCAGGGTGAGCGCGACCTGGGCGGGCGCGTTCAGCGCGGGGTGGCAGCACATGAACAGCAGGAGCAGGGTGTCGTCCTCGTCGCCCGGTGGGCACCCCCGGCACCCCGGACCACACCGCCGTGCTCCGCCTCACCGCCTCGAAGGTGTGAGCGGCCGGGCCGTGACATGGGTGTGGGCCCGCTTGTCGGGCGGGCCCACGGGAGCTGACCAGGTCAGGACTTGTCGGCGGTGGTGCCGGGCTTGCGGGAGGCGGGCTTGGCCACCGGCGGCTCGGCGGCCTCGGAGACGTCTTCCAGCTCAAGGGCGGCGTCGCCGCTGACCCGGCTGACGACCTTGCGGCCCCGGTCGGCGAACCCCTCGTAGATCTCGACGGCCCGCACGCCGACGATGTCGGCGTAGCCACGGGCCTTCTCCGGGAGGTCCTTGGCGTACTCCTCGGCCTTGGAGGCGTAGGCGCGCGCCCTGGTCGGCAGGTCCTTGGCGGTACGGCCGAGCTCGCCCCGACGGGACTGCAGCTTCTCCAGGTGCTCGGGGATCTCGCGGAGCTTCTCGATGGCGAAGTCGCTCGCCCCGGCCACGGCGTAGAAGGGCTTGGACTCGGTGAGCTTCTTGACCTCGGTGGCGAACGTCATGGGTTAACCTTCCTTGGTTCGCGGAGTGGCGTTGCCGTTGCCGAAGAAGTGGTCCTCCGCCACGAAGGGCTCAAGCGTCGAGGTGAAGGACTCGGGCAGCGGGTTTTCTTCGTCGCTTCCGGGCTCCGGCCGGGACTGCGCGTTCTGGGAGGTCTGCGCGTCCTCGGCCGGGGCTCCGGCGCGGTTCTCCTTGCGGAACGACTCGTAGATGTCGATAAGGACCTGGCGCTGCCGTCCGGTGATGAAAGTGTCGGCCCGGATCGCGGCGACCACATCGCTGTCGGCTTCGCGGTGTTCGATCAGGCCGGCCTGAACGTACAGCGCCTGCGCCGAGATGTGCAGGCCCTTGGCGATCTGGTTGAGGATCTCCGCGCTGGGCTTGCGCAGCCCGCGCTCGATCTGGCTCAGATACGGGTTGGAGACGCCGGCGGCGGCGGAGAGCTGGCGAAGCGAGATCTTCGCCTGCTTGCGCTGCTCGCGGATGTACTCCCCGATCGAGCCGACCTTCGGTAGTGCCATGCCACCAGTCTGCACCAGAGTGCTTGCAATTGCAAACGCACTGGTTAACTCTAGCTAGCACCAAGAGATGGTCAGTGGGGCATCAACCACAACAGCGGGGCGGACACGGCGAGGGTGACGGCGAGCGTGAGCGCGCCCGCGCGGATCCGGCGCGGGAGCGCGGGACCGGGCGTGACCAGGCGTTCCACGCGGAGCATCACGCAGGAGGGACTGCCGCCGACCGCGCCGAGCGCGCCCTGCGGCGTGGGCACGGCGGGCGCGGTGCCGAAGCGGAGCAGGGCCGTGGCGAGACGGCGCGGCGAGCAGAAGCGCCGCGCGCGGTCGTCGGCGGCCATCTCGATCAGCAGCTCGACCGTGGCCTGGGTGTCACGGACCACCGCCGACCAGGGCAGCACCCGGCGCAGCGCGGAGAACGGCAGCAGCACCAGGTCGTGCCGCTCGCGCACGTGGGCGGCCTCGTGGGCCAGCACGGCGGCCAGCTCGTCGGCCGACAGCAGGCGCAGCGCGCCCGCGCTGATCACCACCTGGGAGCGCAGGCCGGGCAGGCAGTAGGCGGTGGCGCCCGGGTGGTCGACCACGCGCACGCCGGGCATCTCGGGGTCATCGCGCGAGATGAGCGCGAGCAACGCGCGGTGCCGCCGCCGGGCCCTGATGGTCTGCACGGCCGCGGCCACGGTCACCGTGATCAGGACGGCGAGCAGGCTCACCCCCGCGATGAGCGCCAGGATGTGCGGAAGGTCGTAGGCCGCGGGAGGGCCGTAGCCGCCGGTGGCCGCCGAGGCGGCGAACGCGCCGAGCCCGCCCAGCACGCCCCGCTCGTACGGCTGGAGCGCGTAGGCGAGCAGGGCGCCCGTGGTGGCCAGGCCCCAGGCGATGCCGAGGGCCTGCCAGAGCAGGATCGCGGTGCGGGGGGCGCGGTAGGTCCAGCGCGCAGTGGTGAAGCGCCAGGCTCCGACCGCGCAGACCAGGGCGAGTGCCCCAAGGGCCGCCGCGGTCATTCCTCCTCCAGCTCCGTCAGGGCCTTGCGCAGGATCTCCGCCTCGCTGCCGGAAACGGTCTGGGCGAAGCGGGTCAGCGCCGCGGAGCGGTCACCCGTCATGTCGAGGGCTTCGCGCATCAGCTCCGCGACGTAGTCGTCACGGCTCGCGGCGGGCTCGTAGCGCCAGGCACGGCCGTCGCGGGTGCGGACCAGGAAGCCCTTGCGGGTGAGGCGGTCGAGGACTGTCATGACCGTGGTGGGGGCCAGGTCGCGGTCAGCGATGTGCCTGCCGACCTCGCGGGCGGTGGCGGGGACCCGCTGGGCCCAGAGGATGTCCATGATGCTGCGTTCGAGCTCGCCGAGACCCTTCACGCCTTCCAGGGTAACCTGCGGCCGACGAGGTGTAGTACTACGGGTCGTCGAGTGAATCGGGGAATTCCGCGAGGGGGATGGTTCGGCATGCGGATCGTGCTCGTGCGAGGCGACATCACCGAGCAGCGCGTGGACGCCGTGGTGAACGCGGCGAACTCGTCGCTGCTGGGCGGCGGGGGCGTGGACGGCGCCATCCACCGGCGCGGCGGGCCGGAGATCCTGGCCGAGTGCCGGGCTCTGCGCGCGTCGCAGTACGGCGGTGGCCTGCCGACCGGCCAGGCCGTCGCGACCACGGCGGGCCGCCTGCCGGCCCGGTGGGTGATCCACACCGTGGGCCCGGTCCACTCCGGATCGGAGGACCGCTCGCATCTGCTCGCCTCCTGCTATCGGGAATCTCTTCGCGTCGCGGGCGATCTCGGCGCCCGCACCGTGGCCTTCCCGGCCATCTCCACGGGAATCTACGGCTGGCCGCTCGACGATGGGGCCAGGATCGCGCTGCGTACGGTGCGCGCGGCCCCGGCGACCCTCGTCGAGGAGGTCAGTTTCGTGCTGTTCGACTCCACAGCCTACGCGCACTTCGAACGGGCGCTGGGCGATCTTGGCGAGATTGTGGATACGCCGTAAACCTGACAGGTCAGCCCCTGTGGACAGCGGGTGCGACCGCGCTCCACGGCAAGGTCAGCTCACCCAGCCGCCAGCGCGCCCGCCCGCCGAGCGGCGGGTGCCGGACCACCGGCCACGTCCGCGCCAGCGTCTCCACCGTGGCGGGCCAGCGCTGTCGTACGCCGTAGGCCGCGTACGGCGCGCACACCGCCCACGCCCGGTCGAGGTCCTCGAACAGCCGGTGCACGGCCTCCCCGGGAACGTTCCGGTGGATGAGCGCCTTCGGTAGCCGCTCGGCCAGGTCCGAAGGGCGGCCGAAGCCGGAGAACCGGGTGGACAGCGTGAGCGTGCGCGGCCCTGAGGCGTCCAGTGCCACCCACGCCGCCCGGTGGCCCACCTCGGAGCAGGTTCCCTCCACGAGCACGCCGTCCGGGGCGATCCGTGAGCGCATCAGGTCCCACGCCGCGCCCGCCTCCGCCTCGCCGTACTGCCGCAGCACGTTGAACGCGCGCACCAGCACCGGCGGACGGGGGGCCGGCCGCATCTCGAACCCGCCGACCGCGAACGACAGGCCGGGCCGCGCGTACGGCAGAGCGGCCGCCACCCGCTCCGGATCGATCTCCACCCCGATCACCTCCACGTCGGGCCGGATCCCGCGCAGCCGCAGGAACAGCTCGGTCGTGGTCACGTGGGATGCCCCGAAGCCGAGATCGACGACCAGCGGCCGGGCGGCGGAGCGGAGCAGCCCGGCGTACCCGGCGGCGATCCAGCGGTCGGCGCGGCGCAGCCGGTTGTGGCCGGTCGTGCCGCGCGTGACGGCGCCGACCGGCCGGCCAGGGGGAGCGGGGGGACGGTTCAACGGTTCATAGGGGATCAAAGCTCTAAGACAGGATCAGGGGGACGACGTGCGATGCACCTTGTGCTGAGCCGCCTGGGCACGCGGCCTGATCACCATACGGTCCACGTTGAAGTGGGCCGGACGGGTGACGGACCAGGCGATGGCGTCCGCCACGTCGTCGGCGGTCAGCGGATCCACGCCCTGGTAGACCTTGCTCGCCTTGTCGCTGTCGCCGCGGAAGCGGGTCAGCCCGAACTCCTCGGTCGCCACCATGCCGGGCGCGATCTCCACGACCCGCACCGGCTCGGCGACCAGTTCCAGGCGCAGCGTCTCTGCCATCGACCGCTGGGCCTGCTTGGCCGCCACGTAGCCGCCACCGCCCTCGTAGGCGACGAGTCCCGCCGTGGAGGTGAGCAGCACCAGCACGCCGTCGCCGGACTCCACCAGACGCGGCGTGAGCGCCTTGGTCACGCGCAGCGTGCCCAGCACGTTCACCTCGAACATCCACTGCCAGTCGGCCGGGTCCGCGTCGACCACCTGCTCCAGGCCGAGCGCGCCGCCGGCGTTGTTCACCAGCACGTCACACCGGTCGAGAGCCCCGGCCAGCGCGTCCACCGACTCCTGGGAGGTCACGTCGAGCGTCATCGGGCGGATGTTCGGCACCTCCGCCGCCAGCTCGTCCAGGCGGTCCCGGCGACGGGCCGCCGCCACCACGTCGAAGCCCTCCAGCGCCAGACGCCGTGCGGTCGCCTTGCCGATGCCGCTGCTCGCACCAGTCACAACAGCCGTCTTCATCATGAATCGCATCATCGCAGGCCCCCCCGCCTCCCGCACCCCGAGGGTGTGTGATCACATGTCGGAAACGCTCCGGTGCCGGGAATCACGGATGAATCCGGATGGTTATTAGCCCTTCGGAGGTGATGTCAGGTGAGTCGACGGCGCGTCGAACGGGTGGCGACGATCAGCATGCACACATCTCCTCTCGACCAACCGGGCACGGGAGACGCGGGCGGCATGAACGTCTACATCGTCGAGGCGGCCAAACGCCTGGCCCATCTCGGCGTGGAGGTGGAGATCTTCACCCGGCAGACCGCGCGCGACCTGCCTCCGACGGCCGAGATCGTCCCCGGCGTGACCGTCCGACACGTCACCGCGGGCCCGTACGAGGAACTGGAGAAGGGCGACCTGCCCGGCCAGCTCTGCGCCTTTCTGTCGGGCGTGCTGCGCACCGAGGCGTCCTACGACCCTGGGCGTTACGACGTCATCCACTCCCACTACTGGCTCTCCGGGCAGGTCGGCTGGCTGGCCAAGGAGCGCTGGGGCGTTCCGCTGGTCCACACCATGCACACCATGGCCAAGGTGAAGAACCTGGCGCTCGCCGACGACGACAAGCCCGAGCCCGCCGTGCGCGTCGTGGGCGAGGAGCAGGTGGTGGACATCGCCGACCGCCTGGTGGCCAACACCGACGCCGAGGCGGGCGAGCTGATCGACCTGTACGGCGCGGCCCCCGAGCGGGTCGCCGTGGTCAACCCCGGCGTGAACCTCTCGGTCTTCCAGCCCGCCTCCAAGGGCGCCGCCCGCCACCGCCTGGGCCTTCCCGACGACGCCCACGTGCTGCTGTTCGTCGGGCGCATCCAGCCGCTGAAGGCCCCCGACGTGCTGCTGCGCGCGGCGGCCAGGATCCTGATCGAGCAGCCCGCGCTGCGCTCGCGCCTGGTCGTCGCCTGTGTCGGCGGGCCCAGCGGCAGCGGGCTGCGCCGTCCGGCGCTGCTCGCCGACCTGACGGAGTCGCTGGGGCTCGGCGACGTGGTGCGGCTGGTGCCTCCGGCCCCGCAGGACGAGCTGGCCGACTGGTACCGCGCCGCCGACGTGACCGTCGTGCCGTCCTACAACGAGTCCTTCGGCCTGGTCGCGCTGGAGTCGCAGGCGTGCGGCACGCCGGTGGTCGCCGCGTCGGTGGGCGGGCTGCGCACGGCCGTCCGCGACGGCGTCTCCGGGGTGCTCGTCGAGGGCCACGACCCGCACGACTGGGCGCGCGTCCTCGGGCGCATCGTGCACCGCCCGCGCTGGCGGGAGAAGCTCTCGGCGGGAGCGGTGGAGCACGCCAACGCCTTCGGGTGGTCCGCCACGGCCGCCCGCCTGGCCGAGGTCTACGCCGGGGCGATGGCCCACCTGAACCGCTCGCCCGTGGCGCTCAGTTCCTGAGCCCGTAGGGTGGATCGCATGAACGTTGCGGAGGTCGTCGAGTCGGCGTTGAAGGCGTCCGAGGCGTCGTACGAACAGCCCAAGCCCGGCACTTTTCTGGTGAACCTGCCGGGCCGGCACAAGCTGGCCACGATGACCTGGCTGATCGTCGGCGAGCGGATGCTCCACGTCGAGGCGTTCTTCTGCCGCCAGCCGGACGAGAACCACGCCGCGTTCTACCGCTGGCTGCTCACCAAGAACGGCTCCATGTACGGCGTGCGCTTCGCCCTCGACGAGGTCGGCGACGTCCACCTCGTCGGCCGGGTCCCCCTCGGCGCGGTGACCGAGGAGGAGATCGACCGGCTGCTCGGCTGCGTGCTCACCTACTCCGACGAGTCCTTCGACCGCGCCCTCGAACTGGGCTTCGCCTCCTCCATCCGGCGTGAGTGGGAGTGGCGGGCCAAGCGCGGCGAGTCCCTGGCCAACCTGCAGGCGTTCGCCAGGTTCGCCGACCCGGCCAGGTAGGCGGGGCCGTTCACCGGCCGTCGGTAAGGTTGTCCGCATGGCGACTTTGGTGCTGTTGCGGCATGGAGAAAGCGACTGGAACGCGAAGGGCCTGTTCACCGGATGGGTGGACGTCAGCCTTTCCGCGGCCGGCGAGAGCGAGGCCCGCCGCGGCGGGCAGCTCCTCATCGACGCCGGGGTCCGCCCCGACGTGGTGCACACGAGCCTGCTGAACCGTGCCATCCAGACGGCCGAGCTGGCGCTGGGCGCCGCCGACCTGCGCTGGCTGCCGGTCCGCCGGTCGTGGCGGCTCAACGAGCGTCACTACGGCGCTCTTCAGGGCAAGAACAAGGCGCAGACGCGCGAGGAGTTCGGCGACGAGCAGTTCATGCTGTGGCGGCGGTCCTACGACACCCCGCCGCCGCCGATCGCCGACGACGACGAGTACAGCCAGGTGGGCGACCCACGTTACGCGACGCTCCCGCCGGAGCTGATGCCTCGCACGGAGTGCCTGAAGGACGTCGTTGATCGGATGCTGCCGTACTGGTACGACGCGATCGTGCCAGAGCTGGCGGAGGGCCGCACGGTCCTGGTGGTCGCGCACGGCAACTCGCTGCGCGCGCTGGTCAAGCACCTCGACGGCATCGGCGACGACACGATCGCCGGGCTGAACATCCCGACCGGCATCCCGCTCCTCTACGACCTCGACGAGTCGTTCCGCCCGGTCACCAAGGGCGGGCGCTACCTCGACCCCGAGGCGGCCAAGGCCGCCATCGAGGCCGTGGCCAACCAGGGCCGCTGAGGCTCGGAGCCCGGCTCAGAGCGCCGTCATGTCCTGGGGACGGGAGCCCGTCACCAGGTAGACGACATCGCGGGCCACGCGTACCGCGTGGTCCGCGTACCGCTCGTAGTAGCGGCCGATCAGCGTGACGTCGATGGCCTGCTCGACCGCCCACTTGGAGTCCTTGGCCAGCAGCACCCGGAACAGCCTGCGGTGCAGCCGGTCCATCGCGTCGTCGTCGCCCTCCAGCTCCAGCGCCGCCTCCACGTCGCGCGAGGCCACGCAACTGCCCGCCTTGGTCACCAGGCGTTCGGCGATCTGGCCCATCTCCAGGATCGTGGAGCGCAGCTCCGGCGGGATCGCCGACTCCGGGTGCCGCAACCGGCTGATCTTGGCGACGTGCTCGGCGAGGTCGCCCATCCGCTCCAGGTCCGATCCCATGCGCAGCGCCGTGATGACCATTCGCAGGTCGACGGCCACCGGCTGCTGACGCGCCATCAGGTCGAAGATGGACGCCTCGATCTCCGCGTAGAGGCGGTTGACCTCGTCGTCCTGGGAGATCACACTTTCGGCGAGGTGCAGGTCGGAGTCGAGCAGGGCGGTTGTGGCCCGCGAGATGGCCGACCGCACCAGACGGGTCATTTCGACTAGCCGGTCGGTGAGAGCGTCAAGCTCTTCGTGGTACGCGTCACGCATGTACCAAAGTTACGCGCGCGGCGATGAACGAACTTCGACCACAAAATGAACTTTACGGGAAACGCCGTGGTCAACGGGCATTTACCCGTCGATGACACTGGTCCGTCCGCCTAACATCGAAGGCGTGAGTGGACACATCGGTGGTCCGGCTCCGCTCGGACGCGGGGCTTCCCGGGAGGTTCCGTGAGCGAGTTGCTCGCGAGTCTGTTGGTCTTGGCCGGATTCGTCGTGGGAGCGCTGGCCGTAATGGTCGTGCGCGGCCACGCCGAGAACCGGCGCAGGCCGGCGACCGTGGACGAGACCGACACCACGGCGCTGCCGCACGGCGTCGCGTCGGTGCTCGCCGTCCTGCCGTCCTCGGCCGTGGTGCTCGACCACGAGGACCGCGTCCTGCGCGCCAGCTCGGCCGCGCGGGCGTTCGGGCTCGTCAAGGGCGACCGGATGATGGCCGCCGAACTGCTCGCGCTGGCCAGGAAGGTCCGCAGGGACGGCGAGATCAGAGAGAGCGAGATCGAGGTGGCGGGGCACAAGTTCGGCCAGGAGGCGACCACGTTCGCCGTCCGGGTGGCCCCCCTCGGCTCGCACGGCCAGGTGCTCGTCCTCGCCGAGGACCAGACCGAGCGCCGCCGGGTCGAGGCCGTACGGCGCGACTTCGTGGCCAACGTCAGCCACGAGCTGAAGACCCCCGTCGGGGCGCTCAGCCTGCTCGCCGAGACCATCCAGGACGCCGCCGACGACCCCGAGGCCGTCACCCGCTTCGCGGGCCGGATGCAGCACGAGGCCGCGCGGCTCAACTACCTCGTCCAAGACCTCATCACGCTGTCCCGTATCCAGGGCGGCGAGCCGATCCCCACGCCCGGGCCGGTCCCGGTCGACGAGGTCATCCACGAGGCCATCGACCGCTGCAACACCAAGGCCGCCGCCAAGGACATCACCCTCGTCGCGGGCGGCACCGAGGGCCTGCGCGTCTGGGGCGACGACGAACTGCTCGTCACCGCCCTGCGCAACCTCATCGACAACGCCGTGGCCTACAGCCCCGACCACACCCGCGTGGTGGTCAGCACCCGCCCCGCGGGCGAGGCCGTCGAGGTCAGCGTGAGCGACCAGGGCATCGGCATCCCCGAGTCGGCCCAGGAGCGCATCTTCGAGCGCTTCTTCCGCGTGGACGCCGCGCGGTCCAGGGCCACCGGCGGCACCGGTCTCGGGCTCGCCATCGTCAAACACGTCTCCGTCGCGCACGGCGGTGAGGTGTCGGTGTGGAGCAAGGAGGGCTCCGGAAGCACCTTCACCCTTCGCCTGCCCGCGTTCGGCGGCACGGCGATCGCCGTGCCGCCCAGCTCAACCACGAATCCCCTGGAGGCCGCGAAGTGACCCGCGTACTCGTCGTCGAGGACGAGGAGTCGTTCTCCGACGCGCTGTCGTACATGCTGCGCAAGGAGGGGTTCGAGGTCGCGGTCGCGGCCACGGGCCCCGAGGCGCTCGACACCTTCGACCGCAACGGCGCCGACCTGGTGCTCCTCGACCTGATGCTCCCCGGCCTGCCCGGCACCGAGGTCTGCCGCTCGCTGCGGCAGCGCTCCAAGGTGCCGGTGATCATGCTCACCGCCAAGGACAGTGAGATCGACAAGGTGGTGGGCCTGGAGCTCGGCGCCGACGACTACGTGACCAAGCCCTTCTCATCGCGCGAACTGGTGGCCCGCATCCGCGCCGTGCTGCGCAGACAGGGCGACGTCGAGGAACTGGAGTCGGCCGTCCTGACGGCCGGGCCGGTGCGGATGGACGTCGACCGGCACATCGTGGCGGTGCGGGGGCGTCAGGTGCAGCTCCCGCTCAAGGAGTTCGAGCTGCTTGAGGTGCTGCTGCGGAACGCCGGCCGGGTGCTCACCCGGGGGCAGCTCATCGACCGGGTCTGGGGGGCCGACTACGTCGGCGACACCAAGACCCTCGACGTGCACGTCAAGCGCCTGCGCGCGAAGGTCGAGTCCGACCCGTCGAACCCGAGGTGCATCCTCACGGTGCGCGGGCTCGGCTACAAGTTCGACCCCGTCGAAGACTGAGGTCGACTGAGGCCGACCGAGGCCGACTGAGGCTTCGTATGGGAGCGGCCCGCCGTACCGAGGTGGTACGGCGGGCCGCGTCGTCGTTTCGGTGCCGCCCCGCTCAGTGCGCGGCGGACTCGCTCGGAGTCGGGGTCGGGGCCTCGGCGCTCGGCGACCCGCTCGGGGCCGGGGTCGTGCTGGGGGTGGCCGACGTCGCGCCGCTCGGCGCGGGCGCGGGCGACCAGTTGGCGAACTCCCTGGTGCGCGGGATCACCGGCAGGGTGACCTGCACCGCGCCCGCGTTGGCGAACTGGAGGGTGATCGGGACGTACTCGCCGCCCGCGAGCGGGTTGACGAGTCCCTCGATGACCATCTGCGGCCCCGTGGAGGCCGCCTGCGGCGTCGCGGCGCCCGCCTGGTCTCCGGCCCCCGAGGTGGTCGCCCGCTGCCCCAGCGGCAGGCTGACGGGCGCGGTGAGCTTCACCGTGCCGACGCCCTCGGCGGTGGCTCCGGTGAGCTGGTCGTCGTCTCCGACGAGCTGCTCCTTGTCCTCGCCGATGTTGGCGAGGGTGAGATAGACCGGCGCTGAGCCGCCCTTGGGCAGAGTGTTGCCCGTTTCCGGGCCGAGGACGAACCCCTGGGAGATCTGGATCCCCCGCACGGTGGTGGCCCGTGCCTCGGTGGGCGAGTAGTGCGTGGCGGTCGTGGCGTCGAACCCGGTCGCGCAGCCGGCCAGGGCCGGGGCTGCTGCGAGGAACGCGGCGGCGGCGATCGCCCAGCGGCGGCTGGTGCGGGTCACGGTCGGATTCCCCTTCGCGTGGAGGAGTGTGTCTGGAAGCTCTGAGGAGTGTGCTGAAGCACGGCAACCCTATCCAGCACGCCGTCCGCTCCTCGCCCCGACCCGGCGAACCGGAGACGCTCCCAGGGAAGCCCGATGGCCGCGAATCGCACTCCTGATCATTGCCGAAACGGCTATACCAACGCAGGTCACCCGCTATGTCAGCGTTTGCGATTCACATAGTCGATGGATTGTCAAGCCCTAATATGAGCCTTTGACCTGCAGTTATGGTGATTTCACTGTTCCGGGAGGCTGTGGATGCGTGGTACTCTGGAGTACAGCGGAAGGGGTATCTGTCACATGACTTTCCAGGTCGGCGACACTGTCGTCTACCCCCATCATGGGGCTGCTCGCATCGAAGCCATCACGACCCGGACCATCAAGGGTGCGGAAAGAACCTATCTGGTGCTGAAGGTCGACAAGGGCGATCTCACAGTCCAGGTGCCGGCTGAGAACGCCGAACTCGTCGGCGTGCGCGACGTTGTCGGCCAGGAGGGCTTGGAGCGCGTTTTCGACGTGCTGCGCATGCCGCACACCGAGGAGCCCACCAACTGGTCTCGCCGCTACAAGGCCAACCTGGAGAAGCTGGCGTCCGGCGACGTCAACAAGGTGGCCGAGGTCGTGCGCGACCTCTGGCGGCGCGACAAGGAGCGCGGCCTGTCCGCCGGTGAGAAGCGGATGCTGGCCAAGGCCCGTCAGATCTTGGTGAGCGAGCTCGCGCTCGCCGAGAAGACCAATGAGGACAAGGCCGAGGCCCTGCTCGACGAGGTCCTCAACTCCTGAGCGCGATACTTCCACGGGTGGGCGTCGGAGTCGACGTCCACCCGTTCGCATCCGGTCGCGAGCTGCGTCTCGCCGGGCTGCACTGGCCCGGTGAGACCGGCCTCGCGGGACACTCAGACGGCGACGCGGCGGCCCACGCCGCCTGCGACGCCCTGCTCTCGGCCGCCGGGCTCGGCGACATCGGCGGGCTCTTCGGCACCGCCGACCCGCGCTGGGCGGGCGCCTCGGGCGTGGCCCTCCTCGCCGAGACGGCCCGGCAGGTGCGCGCCGCCGGGTTCGAGATCGGCAACGTGGCGATCCAGGTGATCGGCAACCGGCCCAAGCTGGCGCCCCGCCGTACCGAGGCGGAGAAGACCCTCGGCGCCGCCGTCGACGCGCCCGTCTCGCTCACCGCCACCACCACTGACGGCCTGGGCCTCACCGGCCGCGGCGAGGGCATCGCGGCCGTCGCCACCGCCCTGGTCATTGCCCGAATGTGACCCGTGTTACCAGCGAGATTCGGTTGACTGCCGGGTTTGCTGGGAATCATGTGCATGTCGCAAGTTTTGGCAAAGCACACGCCAACCGGCGCCCCCATACGGGCGTCTCATTAGCGGGACACCGATTAGGTAAACCCGGCGAGCGGCGCGGATGCTCGCCCGAACCTCAAGGGTGGCGGTCCGTCTACTGGCGCGGTGCGGACCGCCACCCGCTTTATTGCCGCGAGAGATTGGGTAAGCCCTCCTATAAGAGACATGTCATCGCAAACGGGGGAGCGCGACATGCTTGGAACCATCATCTCGGCGATCGTGGTCGGCGCCATCATCGGTGTGCTCGCGCGGCTCATCGTCCCGGGCAGGCAGAACATGAGCTGGGGCCTTACGATCATCGTGGGGATCGTGGCCGCTCTGCTCGGCACGCTGGTCGCCCAGTTGTTCGGCGTCGCGACGACACCGGGCATCGACTGGATCGAACTGGCCTTCCAGATCATCCTGGCGGTCATCGGCGTGCTGATCGTGTCCCGTTTGACGACCGGCGGACGAGGTCGGGCTTAGCCGGGCTGACCTGCGAATTCCCGGAATGCACGAATAGTACGGAAATTTCGGGTAGCGGCATCCCCGTGAGAGTGAAGGTCTCGCCCTCACGGGGAGGTTGACATGACCATCGAGTCCATCCTCGGCGCGATCGTCATCGGTGCCGTAATCGGCGCGATCGGCCGGCTCCTGCTTCCCGGCAGGCAGCCGATCGGTTGGATACTCACCATCGTCGTCGGCATCGTCGCAGCCCTCATCGGCACGGCGATCGCCCAGGCGATGCAGGTGGAGACGACACCGGGGATCGATTGGATCGAGCTGGTGATGCAGGTCGTCCTGGCGGTCGTGGGCGTCGGCCTGGTCGCCGGACTTCGACGCGGTGCCCGCTGACCTTCTTCACTGGCGCGATATACGTAAGGCGAGCCGCGCCCCGTGGCGGGCACGACAAGCGCGGCAGACACGCGGCAGACCAAAGGCCGGGCCGAAAGGCCCGGCCTTTGTCTGTTCACAGCCCGCGGCTGCGGGGTGCGTCACTCCTCAGGCGGAACCGGAGTGCTGCGCATCCGGCCGGACGGCGGGCCGGAGTCGGAGCCGCGGCCCTCGCCGTCCTGCTCCTCGCGCTCAGGTGCGGGGTCGCGGTGGGCCGAGGAGTTGGCCACCGCACCCGCCACATGCGCGTCCCACACCTCGTCAGCGGGCTCGTCGGCGGGCTCCTCGGCCTGAGGACGAGAACGCCGGTCGCCCGCGCCGAACACGCGCAGCGGCTGAGTGTCCTGATCCCGCTCGGACACCTCATGCGCCTCATGCGCCTCATCCGCCTCGGCGTCGCTCGCCGCCGGACGCGGGTGCACCAGCACGTCTCCCGGCCGCTTGCGCGGCAGCGTCTTGGCCAGATCGCCCCAGCGGAGCGGAAGGTCCGGAGCGCGCTCCGGCAACTCGTCGCGCGGCTCCTCGACGTCAAGCTCTACGACGGGCTCGGCGAAGGGCTCGACAGCGGGCCGCCGAGCCTCCGGTTCCTCCTCCTCCGGCTCCGGGCCGCCGGGCAGAGGCTTGGGAATCGGCGACGCCCCCGGCTCCCGCTTGGGCAGCGGCGCGACCTGCTCCACAGTGTCCACAGTGTTCGCCGTGTTCGCCGGGTCCGGCGGCGTCGGCGCCGCCAGAACCGGCGCGTGAGCGGGTTCGAACAATGCCCCAGGGGCCCCGGCGTGTCTGGGCGGACCGGGCGGAGTAAAGGGCACGATGTCGTGCTCGACCGCAGGCCGTACGGCCGGCTCGCGGCGCGCCTGCGCGTGCTTGATCATCAGCAGCCAGAGCCAGAGCGCGATCGTCAGCATCACCCAGGGCGCGACGGCCACGCCGATGGCGATGCCGTCGGCGGGAGCGGTCGCGACCGGCGGTACCACGATCAGGCCCAGCGTGGTGAGCACCTCGGCGGCGCCCGCCGCCAGCAGGAGCAGCACCAGCACCGCGCTCGCCTGAAAGCGCACCAGCGCCCGGCCCGTGCGCAGCAGCAGCACGCTGATCAGCGCGACGGCCAGCAGCGCGTCGAATCCGGCGGGGTAGAGATAGGCGAGATCGGGGCGGGCCCGGCCGGCGAGGGCGAGCGCGCGGAGGTCCTCGAAGGACAGCACGCACGCGACCGCGCCCAGCGCGACGACCCCGGCACCCGCCAGCACGATCGCGACGTGGCGCAACGTCAGCCTCGGCCGGCCCTCGCGCCCGATGGGCGTCGCGGAGGGCCGGTCGGTGCGCTGATCGGTGTACGCGGAAGGGCGGGTGTTCGCACCCACCGCCGCGGGGGGAGAGACGTCCATGGCACTTCGAGCCTACAGAAGCCCTCCCGCGCGATCGGTGCAGACTTTGCGTGGGCGTGTGGGGCTAATGACACACATGCCGGATTCTTCATCGCGTGCAGGTGCTACATCGTGGCGTAACCAGGCATGTGAGGCGGGGTGAGGCGTTAGCCTTTGCTACGTGAGCCTGCACCTCTACGACACAAGCACGCGGACGGTCCGCGAATTCGTTCCGATCGAGCCCGGGAAGGTCTCGATCTACCTCTGTGGGGCCACCGTGCAGGCTCCGCCGCACATCGGGCACATCCGCTCGGGCGTCAACTTCGACGTGCTGCGGCGCTGGCTGACCCGGTGTGAGTTCGACGTCACGTTCTGCCGCAACGTCACCGACATCGACGACAAGATCATCAGGGTCGCCGGTCAGGAAGGCGTCCCGTGGTTCGTGGTCGCCGAGCGCAACCAGCGCGCCTTCAGCTGGGCCTATCAGGTGCTCGGCTGCCTGCCGCCCACCGTCGAGCCGCGCGCCACCGGGCACGTTCCGGAGATGATCGAGCTGATGCGGCGCCTGATCGACCGCGGTCACGCCTACGCCTCCGAGGGCGACGTCTACTTCGACGTCGTGTCCTACGCCGACCGCTACGGCTCGCTGTCCAACCAGCGGCTGGAGAACATGCGGCCCGCCGGTGACACCGAGGCCGACACCGCCAAGCGCGACCCGCGCGACTTCGCGCTGTGGAAGGGCGCCAAGCCCGGCGAGCCGACCTGGCCGACTCCGTGGGGGCCGGGCCGTCCCGGCTGGCACCTGGAGTGCTCGGCGATGGCCACGAAGTACCTCGGCGAGACCTTCGACATCCACGGCGGCGGCGTCGACCTGATCTTCCCGCACCACGAGAACGAGCTGACCCAGTCGCAGGCGGCGGGCGACGGCTTCGCCCGCTACTGGATGCACAACGGGCTGCTCGCCATGGGCGGCGAGAAGATGAGCAAGTCGCTCGGCAACTCGCTGCTGATCCCGGAGATGCTGAAGAAGGTCCGGCCGGTCGAGCTGCGCTACTACCTGGTCGCGCCGCACTACCGCAGCCGCATCGACTACTCCGACGAGGCGCTGCAGGAGGCCGCCGCGGCCTACCGCCGCATCGAGGGGTTCGTCACCCGCGCGGCCGAGGTCATCCACGACGTCGACGCGCACGCGCCACTGCCCGTCGAGTTCGCCGCCGCCCTCGACGACGACCTGGGGGTCCCGCAGGCGCTGGCGATCGTGCACGAGGTGGTCCGCGAGGGCAACGTCGCGCTGGCCCAGGGCAACAAGGAGCAGGTCGCCAGGCTGCTCGCCGAGACGCAGAACATGCTCGACGTGCTCGGCCTCGACCCGCGTTCGCCGCAGTGGCGCTCCTCGGGCGACGACTCGGGGCTGCGGATGACCATCGACTCACTGGTCGCCGTGGCGCTGGAGCAGCGGCAGGCGGCCCGCGCCCGAAAGGACTACGCGGCGGCCGACGCCATCCGCGACCAGCTCGCCGCGGCCGGAATCCTCGTGGAGGACACCCCTTCTGGTCCTCGATGGGAAATGGCCCGCTGAACCCCCGATAAGCTTAGGCGTATGGCTGGTGGGGGTAAGAAGGCGGGCAAGCCGTCCAAGCGTAAGGGCGCGACCCGGGGCACGGGCGGCCAGCGCCGCAGCGGGCTCGAAGGGCGCGGCGCGACCCCGCCCGCCCACATGCGGCACTGGTACAAAGACCGGCAGAAGCCCCCGGGCGCCGCGTCCGGCTCCGACACGGGCTCTTCCAGCACGTCCGCGTCCCAGATCCGTGCCCGGCGCCCCCGCCGCGACGACGCGCCCGAGGTCATGGGCGGCCGCAACCCGGTGGTCGAGGCCCTGCGCGCCGCCATCCCGGCCACCACGCTCTACGTCGCCCAGCGCATCGACAACGACGACCGCGTGCGCGAGGCCATCAAACTCGCCACCGACCGGGGCATCGCCCTCCTCGAGGTCTCCCGCGACAAGCTCGACCGGCTGACCGACGGCGCCGTCCACCAGGGGCTCGGGCTGCAGCTCCCGCCGTACGAGTACGCCCACCCGGAAGACCTCGTGACGGCCGCCCTCAACGCCGCGGAGCCCGCCCTCATCGTCGCCCTCGACGGCGTCACCGACCCGCGCAACCTCGGCGCCATCGCCCGCTCCGCCACCGCCTTCGGCGCCCACGGCCTGCTCATCCCCTCCCGCCGCTCCGCCGGAGTCTCAGCGGGCGCCTGGAAGACCTCCGCGGGCACCCTCGCCACCATGCCGGTCGCCCGCGCCGCCAACCTCACCGCCGCCCTGCGCCAGTACCGCGAGTCCGGCCTCTTCGTCGTCGGCCTCGACGGCGAGGCCAGCACCGACCTCGCCGCCGTCGACCTCCTCACCGAGCCCCTCGTCGTCGTCGTCGGCTCCGAGGGCAAGGGCCTCTCCCGCCTCGTCCGCGAAACCTGCGACACCGTCGCCCGCATCCCCATCCACGCCGCCGCCGAATCCCTCAACGCCGGCGTCGCCACCGGCATCGCCCTCTACGAAGCCGCCCGCCACCGCCGCCGCTGACCACCACGCAAGCCCTCATGGTGACGCTGAGCGTTCACGACGACTAGACTTGGTGAGTCGTCGCCGACGTAGCTCAATCGGCAGAGCGGCTGTCTTGTAAACAGCAGGTCAGGGGTTCGATTCCCCTCGTCGGCTCGCACGTCAAAGGCCCCTTGCGCTTACCGCGAGGGGCCTTTTGCTAACGGGTTTGCTAACAGCGGCTCCGTCACGCCGCCGGGCTGTTGATCGCCTCAGCGAAGACCTCGGCCGCCGTGGCCATCTGCTCGGAGATCACGTGCGCGTAGACGCGAAGCGTGATCGCCGGGTCCGTGTGCCCGAGCCGGGCCGCCACGACGTGTACGGCCACGCCCGCCAGGAGCAGTGTCGTCGCGTGGAGGTGCCGCAGGTCGTGCAGACGAGCCGGAGGGAGCGGTACGGCTGGCTTGGGGCCGCCCTTCGGCGCGTTGTAGGCCGCGATGAACGTACGCACCAGCGACGACACGGTGTCGGGGTAGACGGGCTCACCGAAGCCTGTGACGAAGACGTAGTGCTGTCCGTTCTTCCATTCCTCACCGGCCTTGAGCTGTTCGGCCTCCTGCCGCTCACGGTGATCCTGGAGGACCTTGACCGTCTCGCCGTCCAGGCTGACGGTCCGCGATCTGCCGTTCTTGGTGGTGCCTTCGACGCGTCGGCGATCGATCACGTTCGTCGTGCCGGTGATGCGGATCTGCCGTCCTTCGAAGTCGACGTCACGCCAGCGGAGATTCAACAGTTCACCCCGACGAGCGCCGCTGTAGGCGGCCAGGTGAAAGAAGGCGTACAAGCGATGCGGGCGGGCGTGGGTGAGAAAGGCGCGGAGTTGGGCGGTGGTCCATATCGTCCCAGCTTCAGGGGTGTCCGTGCGCGGGAGCTTGGCCCGTTCCGCCGGGTTGCTGGGCAGCAGTTCCTCGACCTCCACAGCATCACGCAGGGCCTTTCTCATTACGGTGTGGACGTAGCGGACCGTGCGGGCGGACAGCGCCTTGCCCTTCGCTCCGCCGCTGGTGTGGAGATCTCGATAGAGCTTGGTCAGGGTGGCGGGTCGGATGGCCTGAAGGCGAAGGCCCCCGATGCGCGGCACGATGTAGAGCCGGATCATCAGCCGGTAGTCGCGGAGCGTCTTGGGTTTGATTTCGATGGCGTGGCCGTTGATCCATTCCTCCATGTACTCGGCGACAGTGACCGCGTTCCGGTCTACGTACTCACCGCGCCGAGCCTTGACGCGCGCGTCGTCGCGGGCCTCCTTGGCGTCGTTCTCGGTCGCGAACCCGCCGACCCATTTGGGCTTGCTGGTGCCTGTCTCGGGATCCTTAACGCGGATTACGTATGACCAGGTGGAACCGCGCTTCATCACGCCGTCGCGAAGCTTCGGCGTGCTCGTCTTGGCCTTCTTGCCGGGGTCTGGGAAGCAGCAGCGCTGGTCAAGGTGTGCTCTCCTCTGCGATCAGCGCGGCGACATACGTCTCCAGAGCGGACAGGGGGATACGGCGAGAGCGATCGATGTGGAGATAAGGAATCTCTCCGGCGTCCATCAGGCGGTAGAGCTTGGCCCGGGAAATGGCCAGCGCTTCCGCTGCTTCAGGGACGCGCAGGAGGAGGCGGGTCAAAGCCCGCTGCCCTTCGTAGGCGACTGGTTCAGCGCTGCGGCGATGAGGGCGTCTCCGAGGCTGTAGCCGCGTCCGGTGTATTGCCATTCGGCGACGACGAGCACGGTGTCTTCGTCGAAGAGCGGGAGGCGGCCGGTGGTGATCGTCTGGTCGCGGGCGTGGGTGGCGCGGTCGGCGCGGATTTGGCCGAGGGTGGTGGAGTAGCGGCGGGAGCGGGTGGAGAAGTGGCCTCGGAAGCCGAGCATGTGGGCCCAGGCGGTGAGGCGGAGATCGGTCAGGTCGTCGAGGGCTCCGAGGCGGAGGCATTCGGCGATGAGGCGGCGGGCGTGCGGCCGGATGGGCAGGGCGGTGAGGTCTTCCAGGGGTTTGATGCGGCGGTCGAGGGTGCCGACGCATTCGGCGGCTTTGGTGGCGTACTTGGCGACGTATCCGGCGACGGCTTGTTCGGTGAGGTCGCCGTTCGTGGTGATGGGGCGGATGTCGAGTTGGGTGCCCCAGCGCAGGGTGTGGCCGTGGGCGGTGGCGGTGACGGCGGTCGCGGCGTGCTGGACGGCGGCGGTGAGTAGGTCGGTGGTGGCCCAGGCCGGTGGTGTGGTGGTCGGGCCGGTGCGGCCGTCCAGGCGGATGATGGCGTGGAAGTGGACGACGCCGCGTCGCTGGTATTCGGCGACCTTGGCGAAGGAGAGGACCAGGTGGCGGCGTAGCTCGGTGAGGGTGAGGCCGCCGAGTTTGGCGAGTTGCCAACGCAGGGCGTCGGTGAAGCGTTTCCACAGCAGCGGGGCCAGGGCGTTGAACAGAACGCTGGCGGTGTAGTCGTAGCAGTCCGGGCAGAGCGGCTCGCCGAGGCGCGGGTCGTCGGGGTGGTGTTTGGCGATGCAGGACATGGTCCGGCCGTGCGGGCAGATCGGGGCGTCGCGGCGGGGGTGGCAGGAGCGGTTGCCTGCCCGGGTGTGGACGGGGCCGAAGGACGGGGCGGTCAGGGTGACGAACAGCGTGGGATGGGTGGTGACCGTTTCCGGGACGCCTTTGCCACCGGCCAGGCCGGCGCGGATGAGGTGGTAGGTGTCGGCGCGGTAGGTCTCGGCGCAGGACGGGCAGCGGGAGGCGCGGCGGGTCTTGCACGGGACGCGAAGCAGGCCGTCAGGTTCGGTGCGGGTGGTGTAGCGGTGGAGCAGGGCGCCGGTGGCGCGGTCGTGGTGTTCGACCTTGCCGCGCAGGTGGATGGGCTGTCGGCAGCCGCCGATCTTTCGGGTCTGGGTGGCCCAGCGGGTGTAGTCCTGGTGGTTCAGACGGGTGATGGCGGTGCGGATCGCGTGCGCGTTTGCGGTGGATGTGGGCATGATGGTGGTCTCCTTTCGCTCGTTCGGGTGAAGGGATGGCCCCCGACCTGGCGGTTGTCTTGGCGGATGTACGGCCAGGCCGGGGGCGTCGGCGGGGTTCAGCAGAAGCCGAGCCCGTCGCAGTGGCGGCAGGTGTCGCCGTAGGAGTCGACTCCGGTGCCGCCGCAGTGGCAGCAGCGCCAGCGTTGCGGCTGGGGCTCAGGCTCGGGCGGCTCGTCGGTGTCCATGTGGGGTGTCACCTCCTTTCGCTGGTGGTGTGGTCGGGGCGGACGCAGCCGGAGTAGCTGGTCTCGGCGGCATGGCGGGCGCGGGCGTCGGCGAAGATGGCCAGGGCCTTGTACTCGACCGGGCCGAAGTGGATCGATGTGCTGTAGTGGCCGCAGTCGGCGTCTTCGATCTCGGCCGGTGTGCCGAGACGGGCGGCGATCTGGTCGATGGCGGCGCGCATCGTGGTGTCGTCGGCGCGGGCCGGGAAGTGGTGGGCGGTGAGGTACGGCGGAGCCGGGACGGCCGGGTTGGCGTCCAGGAAGTCGGCCAGGGCGCGTAGTCCGGTGGTGAAGGCGGTTCGGTCGGGGCCGTTCATGATGTGTCTCCTTTCATCAGGCGGGTTCGGGTGTGATGCGCAGGGCTTGGAGGAGGTCAGAGGCGAGCTGGTGGGAAACGCCCAGGCGGGCGCGCAGCGCGTCGCAGGTGATGGGCTCGCCGTGCCGGGCGTGGTGTTCGTCGGCGACACGGCGGGCGTAGTCGATGAGGGTTGAGGACGGTGCTGGAGCCTCGTCTTGGGCGACCTGTTGTTCGTCCTCTTCGGGGAGCGGTTCCGAGGTGGTGGCGCGGCGTTCGAGCATGGACACGGCGATCAGAAACGCGCCCGCCGGGGTGGCAGCGGTGATCCACCCCCACACGCTTGGGGCGGCCTGGTGCAGATTGGCCGCCAAGGACAGGACGACGCCGCCGGTCAGGACGAGGGCGGGCCAGGAGATCGGCCCGCGCCGGGTACGGCCGGTCTTCTTGTCGCGTTGCCGTTCGCGGGCGGCCATGACGCAGGTCAGATCGACGCACACGGCGATGGCGTAGGACATCCAGCCGGTCTGGCCGCTCTGGTGCGCGGTGTCGCGGATGTGGGTGAACGATCCGGCACCCGCGATGACGGCCAGGACCACGACGGGTCCGGTGTCCAGCAGTCGGCAGGCGAGGCGTCGCATCGTGTCCCCTTTCCTTGATCAGGCGTTCTGTAGTTCGGTGGGCCTGGTGGTGGTGATCTCGGCCCAGGACGGGGCGAGGTCGGCGTACATCCGAGCGGCGTGTTCGGCGGCCTGCTCGCTGACGTAGAAGGAGCGGGCGCGGTACCACTGGCCGTCGGAGGAGGCGACGATGGCCACGCCGGGTGTCTCGGCCGGGATGGTCCGGGCGGAGGCCAGGGCGGCGGGGTCGAGGTCGCCGAGGGTCATGGTGGCGGTCTCCGGATCGTTGACCCGATGACAGATCCGCCCGGAGCACTGAGCACGGAGCGCGGTAACGCCGGGGCCAAGGTCGGAGCCGATGCGCTGGCCGCAGCAGAACAGGTAGATGCCGAACGCCCGGCCGAGCTGGGCGACGCGCAGCAGGGCCGTGGAGGTATGGGCGATCTCGTCCTTCTCGGACTTGTCGGCCATCAGGTACAGCTCGGCCAGCTCGTCGACCAGGGCCACGATCGGGGTCGGGCGGACGGCCGGGGCGAGTTGCCAGATGTTGCGCGCGCCCGCCGTCCGGCACAGCCCCATACGCTCGGTCATCAGCGTCACCAGGTCATCGAGCAACGCGACGGACTCGGTGCGGCAGGTGGCCAACGCTGAGAGCCGGGGCGCGTAGGGGGTGAACTCCACGCCGCCCTTGAGGTCGAAGCCGACCAGCGCGACCGGCTGCGGCGCCAGGCCGACGATGAGCACGTTGGCGAGGTTGGACTTGCCGGACTGGGTGGCTCCGGCGTTCAGCCAGTGCGGGACGACCCGGAAGTCGATCGTCCACGGGCCGCCGGTCTCCAGCCGTCCCACGGTGACCTTGAGCAGGTCACTGGAGGGTGGTAGCTCGTTGACGGTGACCAGCGGATCGCGGATCGTCGCGGCCAGCACGACCCGCCCCGGCCGGGGCGAGGAGACCCGTACGGCGTGCACGCCCCACGAATGCGCCAGCCGCTCGGCCGCTGCCGCGTAGTCGTCCGGGATCTGCCCTTCCAGCGTGTGGACGGTGACCCGCCAGCCGTACCGGGTGGGCAGCGGCAGCCACATGAACGGCTTGGTGTCCACGGCGACCCGCTGGAAGCGCCGCCGTACCTGCACCAGGCCGGTCGAGGCGATCGCGCCGGGCACGGTGGTGAACCACCAGCGTTGCCGCTTCTTGGTCAGCCCGCAGCCGAGCGCGATCTTGCGCCAGGTCGCCCGGACGGTGATCGCGTTGAGCGGGTAGCCGATGACCAGCCAGAACGACGCGGGGTGCCAGCGGCGCCAGGCCCACAGCCCGGCCCCGAGGAGGGCCAGGACTGCGAGCGGCAGGTGCAGCGATTCAGGCACTCTTGGCCCCCGTGGCCGGGACCATGGTGGCGGCGCGGTAGGAGATGCCCCAGCGGCCGGCCATCTCCCAGACGTAGCCGACCAGCCCGACCGGGGTGACTTCGTCGCCGGGCGACACGGCGGGCTCGCCGACGGTGCCGATCTTGACGAGTTCGATGCGGTCGGAGTCGTCCTCGACCGACAGCATCACCTCGTAGATGGTCTGGCCGCTGGACTTGTCGGTCTTGAGTTCGCCGGTCTCGCGGTTGAGCAGGCGGGGCCGGGGCGGTTTGACGCAGGTGAAGCGGAGTCGGCCGGTGTCGACCGGGATCGGGATGTTGCGCATGTGCTGTGACCTCCTCTTTCGTCGTGAGCAACATAGTTAACCTAGTTGGCTCAGTTGTCAATGTGCTCTCGGTTGGCTTGGTTGAAACTTCGTGATGTGATGACAGAGGCCGCTCCCCGCGCTCGCGGGGATGAGCCTCGGGTTCCTCTGGTGGAGCCTGCGAATGCTTGCTCCCCACGCTCGTGGGGATGAAGGGGAGCGATGATCAAGAAGACCGGCCAGCCCGGCTACCTTCAGATCGCCGACGACCTGCGCCAGCAGATCCACGGCGGATCCCTCGCGCCCGGCGCCGCGCTGCCGTCCACGGCCCAGCTCGCCGAGACGTACGACGCGTCGCTGTCGGTGGTGAAGATGGCCGTCGGGATCCTGCGCAACGAGGGCCTGGTCGTCGGCCAGCAGGGCAAGGGCGTGTTCGTCCGCGACGACGTCGCCCCGGGGCCGTCGGCCGATCTTGCCGGGGAGGTCAGTGAGCTGCGCACCGCTGTGCGGGACCTGTCCGTACGGCTGGCGCGGGTCGAGTCGCTGCTGCCCGAGTCCACTGAACGCCCGGCCTCGCCGTCCTGACGTGACAGCCGGTCACCCGTCGCGCCAGTGACGCGGCCGCGCTCTTGGGCGGGTGGGCGAGGCTCATCATCTTGTCCTCACGGCGGATGCCGATCAGCACGGCCGCGTAGCCGACGAGCAGAGCGGCCCCGAGCACCGCGGCGATGATCAGCGGAAGCATCGTCATCATCGGGTCACCCCCGGCCTGCCGGTACGGCGCGACCCGCGCGGCGGACGGCGGTCATCGCGCGACCTGCTGAGGTTCCTCTGACGGGCGGCCTGCCGCCTGCGCCAGCGGTCCCACGCCAGGCACTTGCGGCAGCGGTCGCGTCCCTCCTCCAGACGCGCGCCGCACTCACACGCCGCGCTCTCGCCCGGCTGAGGATCTTTGCTACTCATGATCACTCCTCTCGGTCACTGTCCGTAACTGCTTGCGATACCGAGAGTGCGCCGAGACGGCAGGACGAGATCACTGCACGACGGGACATGTTCAAGACGTCCGGCGTACCATTGCCAGGTCCCCGGACGTCCTTATGGGCAGGTGAGATGGCGAACGAGCGGCTGCGCGCGGCGTTGCTCCAGCGCGGTGCGCAGGTGAGCGACCTGGCCGAGGCGACCGGCGTCGATCCCAAGACCGTCGAGCGGTGGATCACCCAGGCCCGCACGCCGTACCGCCGTCACCGGTTCGCCGTGGCCGCGTTCCTGGGCATGGAGGAGTCCTACCTGTGGCCCGAAGCCCTGTCGCGTGAGCAGGTGGCCGCCGCCTCCGAGAGCGAGGTCGTCACCCTCTACCCGCATCGCTGGGCCGTGCCGCGCGATGCGTGGGGACGGCTGTTCGGCGAGGCCGACCAGGAGATCGGCGTGCTGGTCTACAGCGGCATGTTCCTCGCGGACGACGCCGGGATGGTCCGGCTGTTCGGGCAGAAGGCCGACGCGGGGACGCGGGTGCGGATCCTGCTCGGCGACCCCGAATGCCCTGAGGTCGCCCAGCGCGGTGCGGACGAGGGCATCGATGACGGCATGGCCGCCAAGATCCGCAACGTGCTGGTGCTGTACCGGCCGCTGATCGGCCGCGACAACGTCGAGATCCGGCTGCACGACACGGTGCTGTACAACTCCATCTACCGCGGAGACGATCAGTTGCTGATCAACACGCACATCTATGGCACTCCAGCCGGGAACGCGCCGGTGCTGCACCTGCGCAAGGTCGTCGGCGGGGACATGGTCGCCACCTACCTCGACAGCTTCGAACGCATCTGGACCGGCGCCCGACCGGTGGGGTCCTGACGTGGCCCGCCGCATCGACTTCTACGACGACCCGGACGCCCCCGCGCCCAACAGCCTCGTCCCCTCGGTCAACGTCGTGGTCACCAACGACGCCGGGGACCTGCTGATGATCCGCCGCAGCGACAACGACAACTGGGCCGTGCCCGGCGGTGCGATCGACCTGGGCGAATCCCTCCCGGATGCGGCCGTTCGGGAGACGCTGGAGGAGACCGGCATCCGCTGCGAGATCACCGGCCTGGTCGGCACCTACACCGACCCGCGCCACGTGATCCTCTACACCAGCAACGGCGAGGCCCGCCAAGAGTTCTCCATCGTCCTGACCGCCCGCCCGGTGGACGGCGAGCCGACTCCGAGCGATGAGTCGCGCGAGGTCCGCTGGATCCCCGCAACTGATGTCGCCGCCTTGCCGATGGACCGCTCGATGCGGATGCGGATCGAGCAGCACCTACGCCGGGCAGGCGAGCCGTACATCGGCTGAGGCCAGCCTGTCGCCGACGTCGCGGACGGCGGCCAGGATGTACGGCGTGGCCTCGGTGAGGGTGTCGCCGCCGCCCTCGGGGATGTCGTGCCGTACGCGGATCTCCGTGATCCGCTCGCCGACGCTGATCGGGACGCCGTCAGGGCTGGTCGTCATGTCGCAGAAGGTCAGGGCCTCCACCAGATCCGGTCGCGTCATCGGGAACTCGGCCAGCAGCACATCGAGCAGCCCCTTCTCGGCGGCGTCCAGCACCGCGCACGTGTGGTGGGCCACCAGGCGGCACAGCGTCTCGTCCGCCCCGTGCACGTCCCGCAGATAACGCGCCCCGTCCAACGGATGAAACCCGGTACCCGCCAGGTCGGGGGCGTATCCGATGTCGTGCAACCACGCCGCCATCGCCAGCAACTCGGCATCACCGCCGAGGATCGGCGCGATCATCTCCCCGCGCCGGCCGACCCCGCGCGAATGCTCCCACCGGCGTGGCAACGGCCCGGCCAGCAGGCTCTCGGCCACGTCGCGCGCCCACTCGATTCCTCGCATGTCCGCCACGATAGGCAGCCACCCCGGGGACGCATCCACCCCGCGGCCGGGACGTCTGCAGACGTCCCAAATGCACCGATCAGCGCACATACCTGCCCACGCCCTGCTTTACACCGATCAGGCCGTCCCGCTCCAGCTCGGCTAGCGCCCGGCGCACGGTGTTCCGCGACGTCTCATACCGCCGCTGCAACTCCGCCTCGCTCGCCACCCCCGACCCCGTCCGCAACTCTCCCCGTTGGATCTGCTCCCGCAGCTCACGCGCGATCAGCCGATACCGGTACGGCTCGGCGTCGTCGCCTCCCGCCACCTCGCGCCCCTTGGCCGCGTGCGTGACGATGAGCCCCTCATCGGCCAGGATCGCCAGCGCCCGCCGTACCGTGTTCCGCGCCACCATGAACTGCCTGCACAACGCCTTCTCCGACGGCAGAAGCGCCCCGGGCGGGTACTCGCCCGAGGCGATCCGCTTGCGCAACCGGTCGGCGATCTGCGTGTAGATCCGCCACCCGGTCAGTAACTCGGCCACCGTCACCGATCTCAGGGCAGGTACGCCCGTGCGGCGTTGCCCAGGTTGAACGACAGCTCACCCTGCTCGCCGGGGTGCCAGCCCGCCAGGGCCGCCTCGCGGATGCGGTCGGCCGCGTACCCGACGTCGGTGCATGAGACCCGCTCGTCGGCCTGGTCGCCCCAGTAGAACCACAGGAACGCCAGGTGCACGGTCACCTTGCGCACCCTGTCGTCCGCGTCGGTGACGTCCAACCAGGGCCGTTTGTCGTCTTCCCCGGCGGCGAGGACGACGATCACGCCGTGCTCGACCAGCTCGTCGCGCAACCTCCCCAGCAGCGTCAGCTGATAGGCGCGTTGCTGCTCTTGAATCTTGGTCATGGGCCAGGTCCCTTCACCTTGCTCGTTGCCTGGTGGAAAGCCTGGTCAGAGCGCTGGAACCTCTACACCACAACTCAGGGACGTCTAGGGACGTCTTATGTTAGCGTCGCAGCACCAGCCCGCCCGCGAAAGGTGCCCGCCATGAACGACCACCTACGCGCCGCACTCACCCGGGCCCGCCTGACCACCACCGACATCGCCGCCCGCCTCGCCGTCGACCCCAAAACCGTCGACCGCTGGCTCCATGGCCGCACCCCTTACCAGCGCCACCGCTGGGCCCTCGCCGACCTCCTCGACCTCGACGAAGCCGACCTCTGGCCCGACCTGGCCCCCGGTGACCACCCCGCCAGCCCCGAACTCCAAGCGGTCTACCCCCACCGCTGGATGGTCCCCCGCACCGTCTGGCGCCGCCACTTCGAACGCGCCACCCAGCAGATCGACATCCTCACCTACAGCGGCCTCTTCCTCGCCGAAGACACCGGCCTCCTCCACCTCCTGGCCACCCAGGCCCGCGCCGGCGTCCACATCCGCATCCTTCTCGGCGACCCCGACAGCCCCGCCGTAGCCGCCCGAGGCGAAGAAGAAGGCATCGGCCCCGACGTCATGGCCGCCCGCGTCCACAACGCCATCACCCTCTACCGCCCCCTCACAGCAGTCGACGGCATCGACCTACGCCTCCACCGCACGATCCTCTACAACTCCCTCTACCGAGCCGACGACCGGCTCCTCATCAACCCCCACATTCATGGCACCCCCGCCGCCAAAGCCCCCGTCATCCACCTCCACACCACAGGAGACGACGGAGCCACCAACACCTACCTCGACAGCTACAACCGCATCTGGGCTACCGCCACACCATGCAGCTGACCAGGGCGCACGCGCGGTCCAAGATCGAAAGAAACTTGTCTTCTCGTCATCAAGGGCCGAGCCGCCTGCGGCGTCCCGGCCGCGCGTCGGCGGGAAGCTGGCCCGGCTGCGGCTCTTCGGCCGGTCCGGGCCAGCGCCGCCCACGCGCGAGAGTCCACGGCGCGACGGACTCTGAGATAAAGCTCCGCGAGGAACAGTCGATCGTCTTCGGCTGTCTGTTGAACATCGTAGAGTTCTGCATACTCCTGGTGTGATTTCGCGGTGCGCGGGAGCGCGCCGTCGACTGTGATGGGAACGAGGCGCAGTGACCATAGCCGCGACGGTGCATGACGTCATCAAGTCCATCCGTGACAGCTCCGATGTGAACCGCGATCGCGGTACTCGCTTTGAAGAGTTGATGGTCCAGTACCTCAGCACCGATCCGCAGTGGACCGAGCAGTTCACTCGCGTGTGGATGTGGGCTGACTGGCCGGGGGCCGAGCACGACATGCGGGACACCGGCATCGATCTGGTCGCCCAGGATCGCGAGACTGGGGGCTTCTGTGCCATCCAGTGCAAGTTCTACGAACCCCAGCACACCATCAGCAAAGCGGACATCGACTCCTTCTTCACCGCCTCCGGCAAGGGCGGCTTCACCCGTCGAATGATCATCTCCACGACGGAGAAGTGGACCGACCACGCCGAAGAGGCCCTCAACGATCAGCAGATCCCAGTAACTCGTCTCGGCTTGGCCGACATCGCGAACAGCCCGGTGGAATGGCACCTGAACGAGGCCATCGAAGAGCACATCGAGATGACCTTGAAGGGAAAAAAGAAGCCGCGCAAGCACCAGCAAGAAGCGATCGACGACGTCTTCAAGGGCTTCACCGAGCACAACCGAGGCAAGCTGATCATGGCTTGCGGTACGGGCAAGACTTACACCAGCCTGAAAATTGCCGAGCGGGTGCAGAAGGAACGCGCCCTGTCGGGAGCGGGGGAGCACACCAACATTTTGTTCCTTGTCCCCTCGATTGCCCTGCTATCTCAGGCCTTGCGCGAGTGGTCGTATGAGGCCGAGGTGACTCTACGTGCCTTCGCCGTGTGCTCCGACACGAAGGTCGGCAAACAGCAGGCTGCTGGCGACGACAACGACATGGCCATCCATGATCTGGCACTGCCCGCCACCACCGACCCGGATCGCTTGATCCAGCAGATGGCCAGTGTGGAGGCTACTCCTGGACTGACGGTGGTCTTTTCCACCTACCAGTCCATCGCCACGATCTCGGCGGCACAGAAGAAGGGCCTGCCTCGCTTCGACCTGATCCTCTGCGATGAGGCTCACCGAACCACCGGCGTCACACTGTCGGGCCACGATGAGTCGGCATTCGTCCGAGTTCATGACGACACGTACCTCAGCGCTGATCGCCGTCTCTACATGACCGCCACACCGCGCATCTACAAGGAGCAAGTCAAGGCCGACGCGGCCAAAGCGGACGCGCTCCTGACCTCAATGGACGACGAGCAACAGTACGGCCGACAGTTCCATCATCTGGGCTTCGGCAAGGCGGTGGAGCGGGGGTTGCTTACCGACTACAAGGTCCTGATCCTCACCATCGACGAGGGCGTAGTCGCCAAGACTCTCCAGGACGGCTTGGCGGGCGGCGGGTCTGAGCTGAACCTGGGCGACGCAGCGAAGATCATCGGTTGTTGGAACGCGCTAGCCAAGCGCACGGGGACCTTCGCCGACGGTTCCGGTTTCGCCGAGGGCGAGGCGCCCATGAAGCGGGCCGTGGCCTTCTCTCGATCTATCGCAGATTCGAAGATGATCACGGCTCGTTTCAACGAGGTCGTCGACGCTTACGACGACCCTGACGATGGAGTGCTGGAGTGTGAGGTCGACCACGTCGACGGCACCTTCAACACCCTGCGACGTAACAGGCTGCTGGACTGGCTCAAGCAAGACCCCGGCCCTGCCAAAGCCCGGATCCTGTCTAACGCCCGCTGTCTGTCCGAGGGGGTCGATGTCCCCAGTCTGGACGCAGTGCTCTTCCTGCACCCTCGCAACTCCGTGGTCGACGTCGTTCAGTCGGTCGGGCGAGTGATGCGCCTGGCCCCTGGCAAGAACTATGGCTACATCATCCTGCCCGTCGCCGTGCCTGCCGGGGTGGCACCAGAAAGGGCTCTCGCCGAAAACCAGCGTTTCAAGACCGTCTGGGAAGTCCTCCAGGCCCTCCGTGCCCACGACGACCGCTTCGATGCCACTGTCAATCAGATCGAGCTGAACAAGAAGAAGCCTGATAACAAGATTGGCATCGGTCACATTGGCCCCGGCGACGAGTCGGTTGGCGACAAGGACGGTTCAAGCACCGAGGACAGCGCGAAGGACGCCAAGGAGAAGGAAGCCGAGAGCGCTCAGCACATCCAGGAGACGCTGTTCAACGTCAGCGACTGGCGGGACGCGATCTATGCCCGCATCGTCGTCAAGGTCGGCGAGCGTCACTACTGGGAGGACTGGGCCAAGGACATTGCTCAAATCGCTGACCGCCACGTCACGCGTATCAAGGCCGCGCTGGTTTCCCCCGAGAAACGAGCTGCCCTCGAAGAATTCGTCAACGAACTGCGGTCGAATTTAAACCCTCGGGTCAGCGAGACCGACGCCGTTGACATGCTCGCCCAGCACATTGTTACCAAGCCCGTCTTCGATGCCCTATTCAAGGACTATCGCTTCACTGACCACAACCCGGTCTCCAAGGCCATGCAGCGGATGCTTGACATCCTCGACGATCAAAGTTTGGGTGCCGAAGCCAAAACCTTGGAGGACTTCTACAACTCGGTGAGAGTGCGCGCCGAGGGAATCGACAACCACGAGGGCCGTCAGCGCGTCATCGTCGAGCTATACGACAAGTTCTTCAAAACCGCCCTGCCGAAGACCGCCGATGCGCTCGGCATCGTCTACACCCCTATCGAGGTTGTCGACTTCATCATCCGTTCCGCAGAGAATGCCTTGACCAAGCACTTCGGACGCTCACTGACCGACCAGGGCGTTCAGATCATCGATCCGTTTGTCGGTACCGGCACCTTCCCTGTGCGTCTCTTGCAGTCCGGCTTGATCAAGCCGGCGGATCTACTCCGCAAGTACACGTGTGAACTTCACGCCAACGAAGTCGTTTTGCTCGCGTACTACATCGCTGCCATCAACATAGAGGCCGCTTTCCACGATCTTAACGGCGGCGAATACCAGCCTTTCGAGGGCATCGTGCTCACTGATACCTTCCAACTCGCTGAGGGCAATGCCACCTTTGAGGGCATGGAGGTTATGGAGGGCAACAGTGAGCGAGCGAAGAAGCAGCAGAAGCAGAACATCACTATAGTTATCGGCAACCCGCCATACTCGGTGGGGCAGGATAGCCAGAACGACGACAACCAGAATCTAAAGTACGACGTCCTGGACGAGCGAATCAGAGACACTTATGCCGCACGCTCTACAGCCACATCTACTCGGACGCTGTACGACTCCTACATTCGCGCCTTTCGGTGGGCTTCTGACCGGGTAAAAAACGAAGGAATCGTCGCGTTCGTATCCAACGGTGGCTATATAGACGGCAACACCTATGACGGCCTGCGGAATGCTCTCACCAGCGAGTTTGATGCGATCTACTGCTACAACCTACGAGGCAACCAGCGCACGACTGGTGAGCAATCCCGTATGGAGGGAGGAAAGATTTTCGGCTCTGGCAGCCGGAACACAGTCGCTATCCTTATTCTCGTCAAGGGTGGAAATATTGCCGATGCGGATAGCGAATGCTCGCTGTACTACCGTGACATTGGTGACTACCTCCCTCGCGAAGAGAAGCTCCGAATTCTCAGCTCGCAAGACCTCTACTCGGTTGATTGGCAGCAGATCACTCCGAATGAGGACGGAGATTGGGTCAACCAGCGAGACGAACGGTTCGCCACCTTCCAAGCTCTCGTCCGAAGCGAAAAGGCGGCAAGTTCGGATTCTGTCTTCGCAGCTCACTCCCTTGGGCTGGGGACAAATCGCGATGCCTGGGTCTACAACTACTCCAAGCAACGCCTTATCGAGAATGTCAAGTCAACAATCGACTTCTACAACGACCAGATAGATAAGTTCGTCGAGCACTGTCGAGCTAGGGGAATCACTCGTGCAAAGACAGAGGACGCCGAGAGGTTCGTCGATCGCAATCCCAAGAAGATTAGTTGGTCCTCTAGTCTGATTCCTAAGGTGGCTCGTGGCAAGCGAATTGAGTTCGACTCAAGTCGCGTGGCTACTAGCTTGTACCGCCCGTTCAGCCGTCAGTCAGTTTATTTCGATCGGGATCTCAATCACAGGCCCGGCAAATTGCCGCAGATGTTCCCCTTGCAGGAGTCCGGGAATTTTGGAATCTATGTCAACGGCTTCCATGCGACGGCTGACTTTGCGGTCCTAGCCACAGATCTCGTCCCGTGTCTTGACGTGTTTGGCAAGGGTGGATATCTCTTCCCTCGCTTCACTTACCATGAGGTCAGTAGCGAGGACAATCTTTTCTCTGCGTCTGAGCAAGAGGGCGGCCCTGAGAAAGCCGACAACATTACCAACAGTGCTTTGGTCGCCTACCGCACTACATACGCAGACTCCGCGATCACAAAGGATGATATCTTTTACTACACATACGGCCTGCTCCATTCGAGCGATTACCGAGAGCGCTACGCCGCTGATTTGAAGAAGGCTCTCCCGCGGATTCCAAAGGTACGTGACTTCCGTGGCTTCACTGAGGCCGGCCGGAAGCTCGCTGACCTGCATATCCGTTATGAGCAGGTCGAGCCGTACAAGGGCATCGTGGAGACGGTCACCGGCGACACGACCGGCACCCCGCCCCACGAGCTGTATCGTGTCGCGAAGATGAAGATCCCGAAAACCAAGGGGCAGCCGGACCGTTCGACGATCATTTACAACACCCGAGTTACCCTGACCAACATCCCGGAAGAGGCGTACCGCTACAAGCTCGGCGCGCGCTCCGCGATCGAATGGATCATCGACCGGTATCACGTGAAGCCCGATAAGGACTCCGGCATCATCAACGACCCCAACGACTGGTCTGACGATCCGCGCTACATCATTGACCTCCTCAAGCGGATCGTGACGATCAGCCTGGAGACGATGAAGATCGTGGACAATCTCCCCCCGTTGGAGATCTTGGATTAGACGTATCGGCTGAGGCGTGTGGCTCGTTGCAGCGGGCAGTTTAGGGCGCGGGTTGGCCGCTCACCGCACGACGAGCACCCCCACCGCCAACCTGAGAAAGCCCCGGCCTAAGAGCTGGAGGCCAGTTACGGGACGTCAACGGCCCTCAGGCCCGTACTACTGCTGCTTCGAGTGGAGAACTTCGCTCACCTGAGAGCGGCGGTAGTGCGGCCCCTCACCGCGGCCTCTTCCGTACCTGCCCTTGGACCTACGAGGGAGCCCCTGTGAGCAGGGTGTTTGTGGTTCAGTGGCCACATCTGCTTACTCTCGAATGGAGAGGCCCCGGCCTCCTGTATGGGTGGCGGCCGGGGCGGGGCTCAACGACCCTTGGGGTCGGAGCTTTTCCTCCGTGTGTTGGCGCCCTGTCGCTCTGTAAGGGCATTCTTCCCACGACTCCTGGATGGCCGCGGGGTCTTTCCTTGTGTGGCCTTTCTTGGTTGACCCTTGCCGACTCGGTCACGATCCTCGCTAGAGGGACCGACAGAGCCGTTCTTCTTCTCTTCAAGGAGGATTTCGATCGACGAGGCTCGCACGTGCAGCTTGCTCTCTTCTGCGCCGTTGGCCTTCGCTGACAACAAAGGCTCCAGGACATGGCGGCGGTAGAAGTAGAGTCGCAAACCGTCACACAGTGTGTGAATCAGTCTGCGAAGCCCCACGCCGAGCAGTATGCCGACCACGCCCAAGGCGTAATCGGCCATCGTCGATCTAGTCCCCCTTCATCTCCCTACTTCGGCCCTCCACGGGCCACCACCTCCTTACTAGGATGTTTCGAGCATACATTTGCATGCCCGTGTTCCTGGCAGGGCACCGATTTTGGCCAGTTTTAAGGTCCGCCATAAACTCTTTGCGGCACGCTCCGATCACCCTGTTTCAGTCCCTCGAAGGGCTGCGAGCAGGGAGAAGTGACAGAATCGTGTAGGATCGACGCGGCGCGGTGATTTCGACAACCCCCGCCCCAACAGGGCTGGGGCCGTGACGATCGCGGACTTCGGTGCCCATCTCACGGGCTGGGGCGATCACCGCCGAGGCCCTCCTTTGTCGGGCCTCGGCACTGGGCGTGACGGTATCTCTGACGGCCACGCTGACGACTTCACAGCCTCCCGGTCTTGTTCCGTCGCTGTTCCGTGGGAGCGTCGAAACCAGCGAGAAGTGATGGGACGCCCCGAAGCCTATTCCCTGTTCAGCGCCGTGATCAGCATGCCTTCGCAGGGCGCCGAGTCGGGTATCGGAGATCACCCAAATCTACGAGGGCACCAACCAGATCCAATGCTCCGCAGCTATTCGACGATCTTGCTGAGTGCGTCCTCGTACCCCTTGGCGTCTGAGGGAGCCATGCTCTTGTCCACGCGTACCACGACGTTCCCTTTGACATACGTGTACTCGGCCAGCATCGGAGTCTTTCCGAGCGTCTGTATGTACTCGGCGCGGGCCTCCGCGCTGCCGGCGTCTTCGAACACCTCGACACTGCCCGCCATGTCAGCCTTGACTCTGCTGTCGGTGAACTCGGCCTTGCTGAGGTAGCCATTGGGGCGGCCAAGCAGCTTGTTCGGGTCAGTGTTCTCGTCGTAGACGGTGCCGAGTTTGGCGGGCACGCCGTTGGCACCGAGGTCACCGATGATGGCCGCTGCATCCTTGTTGATCGTGGTCCCGCCGCAGGCGGTGAGAAGGCTGACCAGTGCGAGCACGGCGGCGGCGTGGAGGTGTCGTCGTAACGCGATCATGATGTCATGCATACACTCTGGATCGATCCAGTGCGGGAGTGTTGACGCGATTGGTAGCTGCCTCGCCACTGGGCATGCGGGTGTTCGCCGGTGCTGTACGGCGCAGGAAGTACAGCAAGGCAGCCTTGGTACGCCGTCCGATCCCAGCCACTTTCAACGGATCAGAGGGGCGCGAAGCGGCTGAGGCCGTGACGATCGCGTACTTCGGCGCGTGCCATTCGTGGTCGGGGCGATCGACGCCAAGCCCCTCCTTCGTCGGGTCTTGCCACCGGACAAGGTGGTGCTGATGACGACACCGCTGACGACAACGTCGGCTTCCGTTGACACACGGTGGCACCCATCCACCACGTTCTGACCTCATGTGGGGCAAGACGAGCAGGGTGTTTGCTCCGCCTGAAAAGCGACGGTCTTGCTAACGCGGATGCTAACAACACTCGTGGACGACGGTGGACATCGATGGAAGCTGATCATGTCTGAGTGCACGTCAGGCAGGGCGGATCCGACACGGGGGGATGTCCATAGACGATCTTGTTCTGACTTGTAAACAGCAGGTCAGGGGTTCGATTCCCCTCGTCGGCTCGCAGCTCAGAGGCCCTATCCGTGATCATCCGGGTGGGGCCTCTTGCCATTTTGGGAAGTTTCACCGAGCAGGGGAAGGGAGCGCACCGCGGCAAGAAGAACCGGGGTGGGCAGGAGAGGAGACGGGCGGTCAGTTCTCCGGGTCAGGGAGCAGGACGGAGAGGAGGGAGGTGTCGGGGGGCAGGCGTAGTAGCTGGTAGAGCATGCCGCCCACTCCCGGCATCAGACCTGGGCTGAAAGCGTCACGTGAAAGGCCACTCACCGGGCCGTGCTCGTCCATGCTGCCGATCATGTACGCGGCGAGGTACTCCGGAGTCAGCCCTTCGGGCCCGACACCCAAATCGATCGCGTGGCGCACGATCTCCCAGTTGCCGAGGTCTCCGTGGCAGAGCGTGTGGTTCCAGCCGATGCCCCTCGACCAGGACGACGCGGCGGCCCGGCGTAGCACGTCCGCCCAGCGCGGGTCACCTTCGCGGGCCAGCCGGTCGGCCGCGACGAGGCCGATGCCGGCGGCTCCGTGGCACCATGCGCTGGAGGTCACGCGAAGGTCGTCCATTTCGCGCAGGTCACGCCAGCCCTTCTCCGCCGGGTCGTACAGTGACTCCTCGTACAGAAAGGCGTTGTCTGCCAGGGTGCGGAAGTCCGCAGCGCCGGCCGTGGCGCTGTCGGCGAGCCGGGCCAGCGCCCAGGCGATCCCGGTGGCGCCGTGTGAGACCCCGCCTAACCCTTGTGGGAACGCGGTGCTGGGCCAGCGTGCTCCCCGGCCGTCGATGTGGGCCAGTGAGAGCAGGCGCTCCCCGATGCGGTCGGCCTGCGTGGACCACTGCTGGTCACCGGTCTGTTCCGACAGGCGGAGCAACGGCACGATGGCGCCTGCCATGCCGGTGAGCAGGTCGTACACCCCGTCGGCGGCCACCGCCTCGGGAAGTTGCCCCGCCAGGGCGCCGGCCCGGGCGACCGCTTCCTCCGAGCCGACGGTGCCCAGCCTGCGCAGCAGCAGCCAGCTCCAGATTTGCGAGCCGATGCCGACATAGCCGCCTGGGGTGGCGGGGCGGCGCCGCGGTCCGGTGCGGCGTGCCTCCGCGTCGCGCTCCTCGGCCAGCCTGATCGTATGGAGGAGATCGGCGAGCAGCCCGTCCAGCCCCGGCACCTCGTCGGCCCTGTCCTGCCCGGTCTCACTCACGTAGGCGGCCAGAGTGATGGCGACCCCGTACGTGCCGCCGTACACGTCGGGAGACAGCGACTGTACGAACCAGCCGTCGGAAGTGAGCACCGGCGCGGTCCAGGTGACGGTGCCGTCGTCGCCCCGGACCGCCGTGTCAAGCATGCTGCGGGCGATCCCGGCCGCGATCCGACGCCGACGCCGTTCGAGGTCCTGGTGCCGGATGGGAGGCACGGTCATACGCTTGTTGGCAGGCATCCACCCCTCATTGAGGTAGGCGCTGACCAGAGCGGACCGGATCACCTCGCGGTCCAGGGCCGCGTCGCGGTCGCGCCAGCGCCGCAGCGCGTCCGCGATGAGGTCCTGCTCGTCTCCGTAAGAGGTTCCGCCAGGGCCGTCCAGACGGCCGCGAGCAGGGGTCGTGGCGAAGAAGGGGATGTCACCGACCAGCAACTCGGCCACCTCGGCGTCGATCACCTCTGGGGCCGATGGCGCGCCGGGCAGGTTCTCGGCATGCTGGGCCAGCAACCCCGCCGCCTTGCCCATCGCGGTCGGCTCGTCGTGGAGTGAGGCCGGGTGCCACAACATGCGGGCCAGCTCGGCGTACGCCTCGGTGGCGCGGAGCACGACCCGGATCGGGCGGTCGGCGAAGTCCGTGAGCAGCCCGGCGAGCTCATCCCGCCGATCCAGCATGTCGAGGTGCTCGACCAGCTCGGTGAATCCGGACAGCACCAGGTCCCAGTAGTGGACGAGGATCGGATCGGGGCTCGGGTGGTTGCTCACCGCTCCCAGTTCGACCCGTTCCATCCCCAGTCTCGCCATGTCCGTGCCCGCGTCGACGACGACCGGCATCTGCGTGTACGGCTGCTGGCCAGGCAGGCCTCCGACGGCGGACATGTCCACGCCGCGCCAGGCGAGCGAGACGCCGCGTCCGGGAAGGAGTCCGGTGCGCAGCACCGATCCGCTGAGCAGGTCGGTCGCCTGGTCGACGGCGTCGCCGTATCCGGACGGTTTGGCCGGGACGTGCGGGGTGAACAGCGTCTCGCAGTCGACGACGACGGGCGCGGGACCGGCCGCGATGAGGTTCTCCATGTGCAGGTCGCTGCCGCCGATCAGCCGCATCAGCGCCAGCCAGTGCCCGACACCGCGGTAGAAGGACCGCAGCTCCGTCTCGTCGGCGCAGTAGCGGTGCTGGATGTGCTCCGCCCAGCCGTACCCCTGGCGAATCAGCACGTCGGGTACGCGGATGCGGCTGCCGAGGGGCAGCTGGGGTGCCAGGCGGTCGATCAGCCGCGCCAGCGCCTCGTCCACGGCGAGGGACCGGGGCTTGTAGACCACCTTGCCCTGCGAGCCGTGCAGGACGGCGACGCTGTGCCCTCCGCGATGGCTGTCTCCCGTCCCGAAGTCGACTCCGACCAGCTCGCCTCGGAGACCGCCGGGCAGTGCGGTGAGCGCCGCGCGGTCGGCGGCGAACCTGCGGGCCAGTTCCACGGCCGCGCCGCACCTGTTGTCGATGATCGTGCCGAGCCTGGACAGCATCGTGGGGTAGTGCCCGGTCAGGGACAGCCAGAACTCGGGCGTCGCGGCCGTCGCCTTCCACTCCTGCCACCGCAGCCGCGGTGTCTCGGCGGTCAGCCTTCCGGTGATCCTGGCGGCGTTGAGTTCCAGCAGCAGGACCCTGTTGACCTTGAGGCGGACGGTCTCCTCCAGCGCTTCGGCGGTTCGCTGGCATATCAGCCGGGCCTCCGCCTCCGTGAGGCCGGGGATCGATCCCAGCGTGGCGGACAGCCCGACCAGTGCCGGTGCGGTCAAAAAGTCCAGCGACGGGTCGAAGTCCCCGGCCATTCGGATCATCCTTCCTTGATCAGCAGCAGAAGCGGCTGCAGGTGCACGAGCTCGCCAGCCGGGTGTCCAGGGCCGTCAGCGTGATCTCCGACTCGGCGTAGTCACCGATGAACAGCGGACCGGCCGGGTTGTCCCAGCCCTCGACGTCGGCTCCGCTGCGCCACGCGGAGACGATCTCCTCAGAGCGTTCCAGGGTGACAGGCATTCTTACTCCTCCATGATCAGGCGTCCCGATCAGCGTTAGTCAGCCGATTAAAAAAATCAATACATAGCGGGCGAAATATGGACTTGTCGGCATTCAGCAGAAATGGCGAAAGCTGCCGTTGACTGTGACGGAGCTTGCCCAGGCGCCGACGGGAAGTCCGAGGCGGTGACCGGCGAGAGACTCGACGCGGTGGTGGTCGACGTACGGATGCCGCCCACCCACACCGACGAGGGCCTGCGCGCCGCGCTGGAGATCCGGCAGCGCTGGCCGGAGGTCAAAGTGCTGGTGCTGTCGTAGAACGCCACCGAGCTGATGAGCGGGAGCATTGACGGAGTCGGATACCTGCTCAAGGACCGCGTGGCCCAGGTCGGCGACTTCCCGGACGCCCTGGAGCGGGTGGGCGCGGGCGGGACGGCGTTCGACCCGGAGGTGGTGCGTCAGTTGCTCACGCGCACCAGCCACGCGGATCCGCTGGGCCGCTCACCGCCCGCGAGCGCCAGGTGCTGGAGGTCATGGCCCAGAAGGCCGACCACGGCTCCCTCGTGCTGGCCCCACGCTTGCGGTTGGCGGCCGGGGCGGCGGTGCTACTTCCAGCCGCTCCAGTTTCTGGCCTGGACGCCCATCCAAACGTCCCACCAGTAGCTGGTCGATGACTGCCAGCTCTTGCCGAAGGAACGGCTCTTGTTCAGGCCGCACACGGGCTTGATGAGGAAATCGAAGGGCACCGCCTCCCAACGGAAGACGGGAACCGCGACGTCACCCCATTCTTCAGACGTCACGTGGATGGTGTATCTGATGGAATGCGTGCGGGCGTTGGCGCAGTTCTTCCAGGTGCTTTTCACCTCCCCGCCGATCTCCAGGTACCCGCCTCTGCCTCCGCTGCTGTAGCGGATCCGCCCCTTGGTGAACCCGCCTCCTGCGGAGGCGTAGAAGGCACGCTCGCCGCTGCGGCCGAGGCCGGGCGGGGGCGGCTCGGCGGATTTGGTGCGGCCGCCCAGGAATTCGCACAAGATGTTGCAGTCGTTGCCCTGCGTCTTCTTGCTAAGCGTGATCACGGCTCCTTGCTTGGCGAATTCGAAGTCACCGGCTTCCTTGATCGGCTCGATCGTCCTGACCTCGTCCGGGCGCCCTTTGTTCTTGATGAAGGTGACCGACCCCTCGATGGTGGCCTGGACGACGGCACCTCCGCCAGGGGTCGCCGTGACCAGCGTGTTCTTCAGCGTGATCGGAGCGACTTCTCTGCTGATCTGGTCGCGTGTCTCCAGGGTGTGCACGCCGACCAGCGCCGCCTCCTCCGCGCGCAGCACGGTCGCGAACAGATCGCTTTGCGAACTCGCGGATACGGCCTCGTCCACGGACTGGTAACGGCCACTGAGCAAGGACTCCCGGCCTGTGACGTATTGCTGGACCGCGTCGAGATACTTCTGCGGCCCGCCGGGGACCGGAGCAGGAGTGAGCTGGCCGGTTGTACTCCACGGCCCGGCGCCGAAGGGGGTGACGGCGCGTGCCCGCACGGTGTAGGCCGTGCCGTTGCCGAGCCCGTTGACGACCGCCTTCGTCTCGGTGGTCTCCACGGTCCGCACCGCCTGCCCCTGGCCGTCGAGGACCTCCGACTCGAAGCGGATGTCGTTGGTGTCGGCGTGGAGTTCCTGCGGCTCCGCCCACGTGATCAGGACTCCCCCGTCACCTGCACGGGCCTGCAGGCCTTCCACCGCTCCTGGACTGGTGGGAAGGTCATAGCGGATCACGGCGCTGATCGGCGTGGCCTGGCCGCCGAAGGTCAGGGTGCTGTTTCCCGCGTCGGTCACCCGCAGTACCAGCCCGAGGCGGTGACCGTCGTCGCCGCGCCAGAGCTGCAGGAAGTCCGTGATGTCGATCTCCCCGGCGGACGCGGGCGCCGTTTGCCTGGCCTCCCCTTCCAGATGCGCCAGGACCTGTGCGCCGGTCGCGTCAAGGGGCAGGTCCTTGGCCGGTTCCCAGGTGGACACGCCGGCCTGAGCCGGGCACGGGTCGGAGCCGCAGGTGGGCTGCCCCAGTTTCAGGATCGCGGAGGTGATGATGGATCCAGCGGGCACCGCGGAGGAATCGACACGTAGTGTGGACAGTCGCGTGCCGAGCCGCACGTCCTGGGTGACGGTCAGCGGGCACGCCGCCCCTGCGCACGCCTGGGCTCCGGTCTCGGCGGTGCGGATGGTGAGGTCGTCTCCGGAGAGAACGATCTGTTCGCGACCTTCGGGGCGAGGCGCGGGGGGCTGTGGCACCGTGAACGTGATGGCGGACGCCTTCGCGGTGCACAGGCTGTCCACGCAGGCGTCCATCGTCCATGAGTAGTTCTGGCCGGGCCGGGCGAGGCCCTCGGGAACCTCCAGGGCGATGGTCTCACCGCTGGAGGCCGTGACCTCGTCCATCGGGCTGGTGCCCACGGTGTTGCCGCCGGCGTCGTACAGGTAGAACCTGGCCCGCAGTTCCCCGAGCGACGGGCGGGACACGATGCCGTGCAGGATGGGACGGGCGGGGTTCGTCAGATCGACGGACAGGCCGTTCGGCACCTGGGGCGCGTCAGTGGTGATGCGGTATTCCGGGGTGTAACCGCTGCACACCGTACCCCGGCAGGCCCGTACCTGGACCTTCAGGCTGTCGGGGTTGCGGAGGTTGATCACCCGGGTGGCGCTCTGTCCAGAGGGGATGTTCCTGAGGTACGACACCCCCGGCTGCGGGCAGCAGGGATCCTTGACGATGAACTCATAGTCCACCGGCCCGCCGTCGTGACTGCGCGCGGTGACCGCGAGGTTCACCGTGGTGGAGGGGAGTACGGCGTGAGTGCCCAGCACCAGGGCGCTGGAGTCCACCGACACCGTCGGGACCTCCGGCTTGGTGTTGTGATTGACCGTGAGTTTGGGCCGGTAGGCGGCCGCGTCGATCTCCTGGGAGTACATAGTGGCGTATACGCTCCCGGTCACCGACTCATCAGGCACCTTGAGCTGCAGGCCGTGGTTGGCGGTACCGGTCAGCCATTTCTTGACGATCGCGGTGACCGGCAGCGTCATCGGGTCGCAGCCGGTGTTGAGCTGCGCGCCCTGGTCGGTGGCCGCCGGTTCGTTACCGTAGTCGAGGGTGGCGGTGTCCCACGGCTCGGTCACCCGCCGGACCTGGACCTTCTTGGTCACGTTTCCGCTCACCTCGCCGGTGCAGGCGCTTTGCTGGTAGACCCGCAGGCTGAGCACGGCCGAGTCCACGATCGCGTCGTTCACCGGGGCGAGGTTGAACTTCAGGTAGGAGCGCGCGATCTCACCGCTGGCCCACTTGCCCACGTTGAGGGCGTTGGAGTCGGCGTTGGAGCCGGGCCAGCGCGGGCTGACCCAGGCGTCGGTGGTCACCCCGAGGGGTGTGGCCGCGGCCACACGGACCGGGTAGCGTATCGCGGGTTCGGCCAGGAAGGCAGGATCCGGGCGCAGCACCATGACCGGTCCGCCCTCGTCCCGCTCGATCGTTGTGGCCACCGCGGCATGACGATCGGACGCCGCCAGTGCGGGGGCCGTGCCGTTGTCCCGCATCATCGGCTGGGAAGTGGAGGCGAGGACCTTCCCTGCGGCGTCGGTCAGCTCCAGTCGCTTCGCGCCGGTACGGCCGGCCGCCGCCGGGCGGATCTTCAGGTCGGAGAGCTGGAGCGGCAGGCGGATCTCTACCGGTCCTGCGGGACGTTCGCGCAGCAGCACATCATGCGTGAAGCCGGTGGGCAGCGCGGTGACCAGCAGGTCGGCTCCGGGCCCTGCGGCGTTCCGGTAGGTGGCGGTGGCCCCATTGATCGCGGGCTTGGGCAGAGGGGTGGGCCATCCCACCCCGAACGTGCCCTTCGGGTGACGGAACCGGATGAGGGGCCCGTCGCCGCCGGATGAGATCTCCATATCGGCCTTGCCGATGCGTGGACGCAGAGTCGCGCCCTGTTGGGTGAGGGTGGTGTCGATCCACTGCCACCGCCCTGCCTTGTTGATCCGTGCCGGGCCGGCGTACAGATCGGTGGTCAGCGTGCCGTCGGGGCGAGCCCAGGTGGCGGAGGACTCCGTGGCCTCCTCTACCACCTCCACGGTCCGCCCGCCCTGGCTCGCCCGCTGTAAGGCCCGGCGCTGCGCCACCGACGGCTGGGACGGTGCCGGGTCCTTGGCCCTGGGAAGCCTTACCCGCCGCGCGGGCGGGTCGGACGGCGAGGTGGTGGCCGTGGCCGTGGCCGCCGGAGAGGACGCGGACAACGCATCGGCCGCTACGGCAGGTCCGCCGGACGCGGCCAGTAGGGAAGAGACCAGCGCTGTGATCGCCAGCCCGGCCCGCGAGCGCACGAGCACCCCATATTTGATCATGAAAGCTCCACCGGTAGAGAGTGAGGCGCACGCCCTCGTCCCCCGAGATGCGCGCTCAGCGAAGCTTCAGCCCTCACCTGACCGACGGTCAACGGTAGGGGTCGTTCTGATGTGGTCAGCTTTGGTCAAAGGTGTTCATGCAGGTCAGAACCACTGAGAGATGGTGCGCGGTCACGGTGGTGGTTAGACGTAGCGGCCGATGCATGCGCGCCAAGTTCGCCCGGCATCCGCGCCTGGCCGAGATCCTGATCGGCACCGGAACCGCCCGGATCCTCTAGGGCGAACCCGCGTCGTCCTACTGGGCACCGCCGGTTGTCGCGGGCGCGACTGGACCGGACGGCTGCTGGAACTGGTCAGGTCGGAGCTGCGGGCCGAACGGCTCGACCTGCCCATGACCGGCTGATCAAGGCGCTACCCGGCTGCCTTACCCGCGCGCCACTCGTGGGCGAGGACGGACCAGACCTCGATGTCGTGGCGCTTGCCGCGGTAGGGGAAGCATTCCCGCAGGACGCCCTCCCTGGTCATGCCCAGGCGGCGGGCCACGGCGAGGCTGGCCGCGTTCTCCGCCGCGGCCTGCCATTCGACGCGCTGGATGCCGCGTTCCTCTACGGCCCAGTCGATGATCACGCGGATCGCGCGGGTCACCAGGCCCCGGCCCACCGCCGACGGCTCCAGCCAGCAGCCCGCCTCGGCGGTGCCGAGTTCGATGTCCATGGTGCGGAAGAGGACGCCGCCGGCGAGCGTGCCGTCCACCCAGATGCCGTAGATCCGGCCGGTGTCGGACGCCGCCTTGTCGGCGTATCTCTGCAGGAACGCCCGGCTCGACGCGAGGTCGGTGACGGCGTCGGGCAATCCGACGTAGCGGCCGATGAACTCGCGTCCCCGGTCGATGTGGGCGAGGAACTCCTCGGCCCGCCACGGTTCGAGCGGGCGCAGCACCGCGCCGTCGTCGTCCAGGGGTATTGCGTACATCCGTCGCCCTCCGCCACCACTTCAAGCCGCGGGAACGATCTTCTCATACCACGGCGTTTCAGGCCGGGTGCTTGATGCTCTCGATGATGCGGGAGAAGCCCTCCTTGCCGTGGCCCGCGTCTATCTGGCGCTGGATGAGGCGCTGCACCATGTCGATCGCGTCGGTGCCGATGCCCTGCTCGGAGCTGGCCGCGAGCAGGTAACCCGGGTTGGAGAACTCCAGGCTCTGCTGGCCCGGGACCGTATAGTCGCCGCCGTCGATGACCTCGGCGAAGCCCGCGAAGGAGCCGGTCATGGCGGTCAGCCAGGGGGCGGCCATGGCGGCGAAGTCGCGCGCCGAGACGCCCGCCGGGGCGACCATGGCCGCGCCGTGCATGAATCCGGCGAACATCACGTACATGCCGGAGAGCAGGGCGAGGTCGTAGAGGGAGGCCAGCCCGGCGTCCTCCCCGTAGTAGGTGCTGGTGCCCCACAGGTCGAGCAGCGGACGGTGACGCTCGAAGACCTCGGCCGATCCGCTGTAGAGGATCGACGAGCCGGGGCGGCCGATCATGTTGGGGACGGCCATGATGCCGCCGTCCAGGTAGGCGATTCCGGCCTCGGCGGCCCAGGCGGCGAGTTCCCTGGCCTCGGCGGGCGTGGTCGTGGTGACGTTGATCAGGGTGCGTCCGGCCAGGTCGGCGGTGAGCGGGTCGAGCACCTCGTGCACCGACGCGTGGTCCAGCAGGCACGCGATCACCACGGGCGCGGCCCGGACGGCGTCGCCCGCCGTGGCGGCGGCCCGCGCGCCCTGGGCGACGAGGTCGTCCGCCTTACCGGGGGAGCGGTTCCACACCGTCGTCGGGTGCCCGGCCCGTAGCAGGGCGGCGGCCAGCGCGGCGCCCATCGCGCCCAGTCCGAGCACGCTCACCTGTGTGTTCTCGTCGTTGGTGGTCATGCTGAAATCCTGGCTCGTGGCGGTTACTATTGGCTAGTACTGACTATTAAGTCAGGTACCTACCTGAAGGTAAGCACCCCCTTGGAGGTACGGATGGCGACATCGGCACGACGCGGTCCCTATATCTGCGGCATCGACGCGGGGATGGACGTCGTCACCGGCAAGTGGAAGTCGCTGATCCTCTGGGAACTGGAGAACCACGGGGTGCGGCGGTTCGCGGAGCTGCGGCGCGGCCTGGTGGGCGTCAGCGAGAAGATGCTGATCCAGCAGTTGCGCGAGATGGAGGAGGACGGGCTCGTGCATCGCGAGGTCTACCGCGAGGTGCCTCCGAAGGTCGAGTACTCGCTGACCGAGCACGGCGTCTCGCTCAACGCCGCCCTCGCCTCGCTGGGCGCGTGGGGGAGCGAACGCATCGCCAGGATCGGGGCGGAGCGGGTCTCACACGACGCCGCCGCCGCGTGGTCCCGGGGCAGGCGGGGTCCCACCGAAGCCCCCGCCCCCGTCGCACCGGTAGAAGGCATCGCCGCCGCCTCCGCCGGGTCAGGCGGCGGGTAAGGCCCCGCCGCTGACGCCGGACCGGCAGCAGGGGTGGCTTCTCGGATGCCGTTGTGTCGGTACGGAGGTGGGGACACCGGGGTTCAGGCGGGTGGGAAGCCGGGGCGGTCGGGGTCCAGGGGGAGGCCGATGGAGTTGAGGGTGGCGGCCACCGTCCAGTAGCGGCCGATGACGGCGATCAGGTCGATGAGGGTGGCGGCGTCGTAGGTTTCGGCCAGCACTTCCCAAGTGGGGCCGGATACGCACGCGTCGGCGTGGAGTTCGTCCGCCGCGCGCAACAGGGCCGCCTCGAAGGGGGTCCAGCCGTCGGCGGACGGGCCCTCGGGGACCCGGGCGATCTCCTCAGGGGTGAGCCCGGCGCGGGCGCCGAACAGGGTGTGCTGGCCGAAGGCGTACTCCGAGCCGCACAGCCACGTCACCCGCAGGATGGCCAGTTCGCGGTGTCTCGGCGGCAGGGTGGACCCGCCGAGCAGGTACTCCTGCAGTGGGCGTTGCGCCTTCATCAGGCCGGGGTTGTGGGCCCAGGTGCGTGAGACGCCCGCCGTGCCGCCGAGGGCCGCGTCGCCGAAGAGGTCGCGTTCGAGCCGGTGGTACTCCTCGACGGGCATCGGCTCGATCCGGGGCTTTTCAGGATGCATGGTCGGTTTCCAGCTCGCGCCGTACGGTCGTTCGTACGCCGCCCTCCGGGCCGTGGGAGACGCCCACCACGGTGAGGATCGGGAAGTGCGGGGCCAGGATGACCGCCTTCCGTTCGGCCGCCAGGTCGGCGATCTTGCGGCGGCTGTCCACGGACCGGGGCGGGTCGTGGTCGATCATCGGCAGCCAGCCGGGGTGGTCCACGTGCGTGGGGTGGTGCGCCAGGTCGCCGACGATGACGGCCGCCGCGTCGCCGTCGGACACCAGCACGGCGACGTGGCCGGGGGTGTGACCGTGCGCGGGCAGGATCATGAGGGACTCCGACAGCGGCAGCACCCCGTCGAACGGCCGTAGCAGCCCGGCATCGGAGACGGCCTGGATCCTGGCCCGTACGGCGGGCGCCATCGACCCGTTCATCGCGATCTCGGCCACCTCCTCGCCCGTCCAGTACGCGATCTCCCGCTCGTGCACGTACACGTCGGCCCGGGGGAAGGTGAGCGTCCCGGCGTCGTCCTTGATCAGCCAGCCGCAGTGGTCGGCGTGCAGGTGCGTCTGGATCACCTGGTCCACGTCGCCGGGCTCGACGCCCAGCTCGGCGAGCCGGTCGAGCATCTCCCCGGCGCCCGCCAGGCCGTCCACCTCGGTCGCCCGGTGGCCCCAGCCGCTGTCCACCAGCGTGACGGAGCCGTCGCCGGTCACCAGGAAGGCGCCGAAGTTCACCCGGAACGGGTGGTCCGGGTCGTCCACGCCGACCGCGGCGGTCCATTCCTCGGGCGGCACCCGGTTGAACCAGGAGCGCCGGGGGGCCTCCAGCACGCCGTCACTGACCTGCGACACCCGCATCCGGCCGACCTCGATGGTGGCCGACGTCCTGAACTCCACGTGTCCCCTCCTGCTTGCTACTTGCCGATCCGGTCGTACTTGAGCCGCCACCGCACCTCGCGCCCCTCCCAGGCGGGCGGGCCGGGGGTGAGCGCCGGGGCCGCCGGCGGCACGGGCGCGACCTCGGCCTCGTAGAGGGCGAGGTTCGCCGGGCAGCCGGGGGCGGGGTGGCGCAGTTCGTGCCAGAGCGCGAAGCGCGAGCCCCGGTCGTAGGCGAACTTGGAGATGATCTCCGGCAGGTGGACGCCGGTGTAGAAGTCGTCGAAGTCGGAGATCTCCGGCCCGGTCGCGCCCGGGGCGGGGTTCATGCCGATCAGCGCGACGCGCCCGGCCGGTACGGCGAGCGCGCCCGTCCACGCCGCCCGCCGCCAGATCAGCCGCCACACCGTGGTCATCCGCGTCCACGCGGGCGGGCCTGGGGGATATTTGACCCGGTCCTCCACGGGGCCGGTGGCCCGCTCGACGAACCGGCGCGCCGGCTCCTCGCCGTCCACGCCGTAGACGGCGAGCCACCGGGGCCCGCCGGTGCCGTCGGCCAGTTCGTACCGTTCCGCGCAGACGAACCCGGGGGTGCGGGCCACGACGTCATCGAGGTGGGCGTCGTAGAAGTCGTTGAAGGCGGCCAGTTCTCCGGGCGGCTCGTCGGGGCCGGTGTCGACCCCGACGGCGTACACGAACGGGCAACTCCATGGCGAGGACGTCATGGCGCGACCGTCACCTCCGTTCCGGAAGCGCCACGGCCGGGGGAGCACCGTGGCGCGTCACTTGCAAGGCACCATACATTTCGGACGGTCATGAGCGGGACTCGGCCAGTTCCTCGACCGGGGTCCCGTAGATCTGGCGGCCGAGGGACTGGCCGCCGTCGGCGGTGAGGGTCGCGCCGGTGATGTAGGAGGCGCGGTCGCTCAGCAGCAGGGCGGTGAGGCCCGCGATCTCCTCGGCGCTCGCGAAGCGGCGCAGCGGCACCGAGGAGAGCACGCGTTCGCGCTCCTCGGGTGACCCCCACAGCGCCGCCCCCGCCCCTTCGGTCTCGGTGGGGCCGGGGGCGACGCAGTTGAGCCGGATCCCGTACCGGGCCCACTCGACGGCCAGCGTCTTGGTCATCGACACGACCCCGGCCTTGGCGGCGGCGCTGTGCACGGTGCCGGGATGGCCGGTCCAGGCGTAGGTGGCGACCACGTTGACCACGGCGCCGGGCCTGCCGTCCCGGATCAGCCGCCTGGCCACGGCGGAGGTGCAGTTCCACGCCCCGTTCAGGACGATGTCCACCACCGCGCGCCAGCCGTTCGCCGACAGGTTCTCCGCCGGGGCGACGAAGTTGCCGGCCGCGTTGTTGACCAGGCCGTCCACCTTGCCGAACCGGGCCTCGATGGCCTCGACGGCGGCCTCCACGGCCGCGGGGTCGCGGACGTCGGCCGGGTGGGCCAGCGCCTGGCCGCCCCGGCGCTCGACCTCGACGACCAGCGCGTCGAGCGGCTCCTTGCGCCGCCCGAGCACCGCGACCGACGCGCCCAGCTCGGCCAGCCGGAGGGCGACGGACGCGCCGATACCGGTTCCGCCGCCGGTGACCAGATAGGCGTGGCCTGCCAAAGATTCCACCGTTACTCCCCGCTTCGTAATGGTCGTGACGTGCGATGACGCGCCGGTCAGGTGGCCGCGAACGTCTGGAACCGCTTGAGCACCTCATTGCGGTGCTGGCCCCACCAGTCGGCGCCGTACAGGAACTGCACCTCGGCGTTGGCCGGGTGCGAGGGCAGCGTGCTCGCCCAGGTCTTGTCCATCAGGTCCAGGGCCTTGGCGTTGGCGGGGCCGTTGTTGTACTTGCTCCACACGGCGGCCTGCACCTCGGGGCGCACCGAGTACTCGATGAGCTTGAACGCGGCCTCCTTGTTGCGCGCGCCCTTCGGCACGGACCAGGCGCCGAGCTGGAGCATGCCGCCGTTCCAGGTGAAGTCGAGCGGCGCGCCCTGCTTCTTCAGCGCGTCCAGCCGTCCCGCGAAGATGCTGGACGCGGCGACCTGCCCGCTGACCAGCATCTGGCCGGGCTGGGCGCCGGAGGTCCACCACTGCGGCACGGCCGGCTTGAGCTTCGACAGCCGGTCGAAGGCCCGCTCGACGTCGAGCGGGTAGAGCTTGTCGGGCGTGACGCCATCGCTGAGCAGCGCGAACTCCAGGTCCGGCGGCACGCCCTGGTCGGCGCCGCGCAGAGTGCGCTTGCCGGGGAACTTCCCGGTGTCCCAGAAGTCGGCCCAGCCCTGCGGCTTGGCGCCCTTCATGGCCTCGGTGTTCCAGGCCATCACGATGGAGAACAGGTAGTAGGTGAGCCAGTTCTGGTCCACGTAGGCGGGGTCGATGCCGGGGATGGACAGCAGCCGGTCGGGCAGCGGCTCGAAGTAGTCACGGCCGAGCGGCAGCACGATGGAGGGGCCGCCGGCGATGAGGTCCCACTCGATGTTGCCGGTGTCGACCATCGCCTTGATCTTGGCCCCGGTGGGGGGACCGGCGATGGCGACCTCGATGCCGGTCTCCTTGCTGAACGGGTCGAAGATGTACTTCTTCTCGGCGTCCTGGAGTGCCCCGCCCCAGTCGGCGACCACCAGGCGGGAGCCGCCGCCCGAACCGGATCCGCCCGCGCCGGATCCGCCCGAACCACCGCAGGCGTTGAGGAGAGGGACGGCGGCGATGCCACCGGCCAGCAGTGTGCCGCGCCTGAGCAGGCCGCGGCGCGACAGGGAGTCCCGGCGTGGGTCGTGGTGTGAGCTGGACATGGCGAAACCGTCTTTCATGCGAAAGGGGGGCGGAACTGTGAGCCTTCGCCGGCTCACGTTGGGGGAGAGGCCGACGCCAAGGTCAGGAGAACAGGCCTCTCTTGAGCAGGTTGCGGGCGATGATGATGCGCTGGATCTCTGACGTGCCCTCCCAGATCCGTTCGATCCGGGCGTTGCGGTAGGCGCGTTCGACGTACGTCTCGTTCATGTAGCCGGTGCCGCCGAAGATCTGCAGCACCCGGTCGGCCACGCGGCCCAGCGCCTCGCTGGCGAACAGCTTGGCCACGGACGCCCTGGCGTTCACGACCTTGACCGTCTCGCCCTGGTCGGCGGCCCAGGCCGCGTTGTAGGTGAGCATCCGCGCCGCCTGCAGGTCGGTCGCGCAGTCGGCGAGCATGAACTGGATGGCCTGGTAGTCGGCGATCGGGCGGCCGAACTGGACCCGCTGCTTGGCCCACTCGACGCCGTCCTCGATGAGGCGGGCCATCGGGCCGAGGCAGCGCGCGGCGGTCATCACCCGGCCGGAGCTGAGGCCGCCCTGGGCGATGTCGAAGCCGTGCCCGGGTTCGCCGAGCACGTTCCCGGACGGGACGGCGCAGTCGTCGAAGACCAGCTCGGCCTGCCGGTAGCCGCGGTGCCCCATCGTCTTGTGCAACTGGCCGACGGAGAAGCCGGGCGTGCCCTTCTCGACCAGGAACGCGGTGATCCGGTCGCGTTCGCGTTCGGGGTGGGTGACGGCGAAGACGATCGCGAAGTCGGCCGAGTCGCCATGGCTGATGAACCGCTTACGGCCGTTGATGATCCACGAATCGTCGCGGAGTTCGGCCCGGGTCTTGATCCCGGCGGCGTCGGAACCGGTGTCGGGTTCGGTCAGCGCGAAGCACCACTGCCGCTCGCCGCGCACGCACGGCAGCAGGAAGCGTTCGCGCTGCGCCTCGTCGCAGGCCAGCAGGATGGAGGGGGCGGTCGGGACCACTTCGGCGAGGCCGCCGACGGCGCGGAACAGCTCCTCGGTGACCAGCACCTGGCCGAGCACGTCGAGCCCGGCGCCGCCGACCTCCTCGGGCATGGAGATCGCGTTGAGGCCGATCTCCACGGCCTTCTTCCTGATCGCCCGTTCGACCTCCTCGGGGAGGCCGTCGTGCTCCTCCACGTGGTCCTCGTAGGGGAGCAGCTCGTTGTCGACGAACCGGCGCACGACGCTCCGGAACTCGGCGATGTGCTCGGGAACGGTGAAGTCCATCAGGTCTGTGGTCCTTTCCCGGTGGCGCGCACGATCAGCGCGTCGAGCGCGAGGCAGCCCTCGCTCCGGCACAGCAGCGGGTTGACGTCGATCTCGGCGATCTCCGGTAGGTCGGCGAGCAGCCGTCCGACGCCGACGACGGCGTCGGCGAGCGCGCCGATGTCGGCGGGCGGCGCGCCGCGGTAGCCGTCCAGCAGGCGTCCGACGCGCAGACGGGTGAGTGCGGCGCGCACGTCGCCGGGGCCGAACGGCCAGAGCAGGCCGGTGGCGTCGGCGACCAGCTCGGTGAGGACGCCGCCCGCGCCGAGCACGACGAGCGGGCCCGCCGGGCCGTTGGAGCCGCCGACGATCAGTTCGACGCCGGGTTCGGCCATCCGCTCGACCCGTACGGCGAGCGCCGCCCCCGGCCCGAGCGCGTCGGCGCCGCGCAGGATCAGCCGGTGGAAGGCGGCGCGCACCGCGTCGTCCCCGGTGAGCCCCAGTTCGACGCCGCCCACGTCGGACTTGTGGGCCAGGCCGGGCGCCTGGACCTTGCACACCACCGGGTGGCCGACGCGCCGGGCGATGGCCACGGCGGTCTCGGCGTCGGTGGCGGCTCCGCCGTCGGGGGTGGGCACGCCGTAGAGGCCGAGCAGCCGTTTGGCGTCGCTCTCCGACGGCTCGGGCCCGGCGGCGGCGAGCAGCGCGCGGGCGTCGGCCTGTACCCCGGACGCCCCCGGGGCCGGGGCGGGCGCGACCGCCCGGCGCTCGCTCGCCAGCGCGATGGCCCGCAGCGCGGGCCGCGCCCCGGCGAGCAGCACCACGCCGTGCTCGTGGGCCATGGTGACCAGGCCGGGCACGATGTCGGTGGTGGTCGTGACCAGCGTGACCGGCACGTCCAGCCCGGCGGCGCCCTCGGCCGAGCCGCCGATCATCTCCGGCCAGCCCATCGCGTCCAGCGGATCGGTATGCGTTGGGGCGTCGCCGACGAAGGCGACCACGCCGACGCCGGGGCAGGTGCCCATGGCGCGGGCGGCGGCCCGGTAGACGTCGCGGTTCCCCCAGGAGGAGGCGGTCAGGTCGAGCGGGTTGGCGATCTGGGCGTAGTCGGGGAGCGCCGCCGCGAGCGCGGACTCGGTGGCGGCGTCGAGTTCGGCCAGTTCGGCCCCGGCGTCCTCGGCGAGGTCGGCGACCAGGCCGCATTCGCCGCCCGAGCTGGCGTAGACGGCCAGCGCCCCGCCGCGCGGACGCCTGGGCGCGGCCAGCAGCGAGCACAGCGCGACCATCTCGTCCAGGTCGTCCACCCGGTGCACGCCGGTCTGGCGGAACAGCGCGTCGTAGACGCCGTCGCTGCCGGCCAGCGTGCCGGTGTGCGCGACCGTGGCGGCCTCGCCCCTGGCCGACCGGCCGACCTTCAGCGCGACCACGGCGACGTCGCGCTCGGCCGCCCGCTCGGCGAGCCGGCGGAACCTGGGCAGGTCGGTCAGGCCCTCCATGACCAGGCCGACGACCCGCACGCCCGGGTCGGACAGGAAGTAGCCCAGGCAGTCGGCCAGGTCGAGCACGGCCTGGTTGCCCACGGACACGCCGTAGGCGACGGCGGGTAGCCGGCCGGACAGCATCGTGGTGAGCGACATGTTGCCGCTCTGCGCGGCGAGCGCGACCGTGCCCTCCGCCCCGGCGTGCACGTACGGCATCTCGATGCCCCACAGCGCCGCCCGGCCGCGGAAGCTGGCCAGGCCGAGGCAGTTGGGGCCGATCAGCGGCAGCCGGTCGGCGCACGCGGCGATGATGCCGTCCTGGCGGTCGCGGCCCTCGCGGTCTCGCTCGGCGAACCCGGCGGCGTAGACCACCATGCCGCCCGCGCCCAGTTCGGCGGCCTCGGCCACCACTCCGGGGACGGCGTGCGCCGGCACGGCGGCGGCCACCGCGTCCGGCACCTCGGGCAGGTCGGCCAACGAGGGGTAGGCGGGCACGCCGTCCACCTCACGGTGGGTCGGGTGCACGGCGTACAGGCGGCCTCCGTAGCCGAGGTGGCGCGTGTTGCGCAGCGTGCGCAGGCCGTACCCGCCCTTGGGGGACGCCCCGACGACGGCGACGCTGGCGGGCCGGAACAGCCGGTCGAGTCGGTGGCCCATCAGCGCCCCCGGAAGATCGGGGCACGCTTCTCCACGGCGGCCCGGAGTCCTTCGGTCATGTCCTCGGTCTCGGCGCAGCGGCGGCCCGCGCGCAGTTCGCCGCGCAGCGCCTCCTCGATGCCGATCGAGTGGCTGCGGCGGATGTTCTGCTTGGCCTCGCCGATCGCGATCGTCGGCCCGGCGGCGAAGGTCCTGGCCTGTTCCATGGCCCGGCCGAGCAGTTCCTCGGGGGCGACGACCTCGGTGACCAGGCCGATGCCCAGCGCCTCGGCGGCGTCCACGATCCGGCCGGTGTAGATCAGCTCGGCGGCCCTGGCCTCGCCGACGATCCGCGGCAGCAGGTAGGAGCCGCCCGCGTCGGGGCAGATGCCGCGCTGGGCGTACACCTCGCCGAACCGGGCGGCCGTGGACGCGAACCGCATGTCGGCGGTGAGCGCGAGGTCGCAGCCCGCGCCGACGGCGACGCCGTTGACCGCCGCGACGACCGGCTTGGGCAGCCAGTACAGGCGGGTGATGACCCGGTGCATCTTGGCGGGCCAGGACTCCTCTTCGTGGTCGGCCCGCGCGTGCCACTCCTTGACGTCGGCCCCCGAGCAGAAGCCGCGCCCGGCGCCGGTGATCAGCAGGGCCCGCACGCCGGGGTCGCGCCCGGCCAGCATGACGACGCGGTCCAGCTCGTCGATGTCACGGTTGGCGATGGCGTTCAGCCGTTCCGGCCGGTTCAGGGTGAGCACCCCGACCGCGCCGTCCATGTGCCAGGTCAGGCTCTTCAGCCCGCTGATCTCCATCACTCACCTCTCAGGAAAAGGCCGTCGGCGGGCCGCCAGGTCAGCCAGTGCGCCGAGCCGGCCGTCAGGTCGCCGGCCGCCGACGCCGGGACGGTGACCTGCGCCTGCGCGCCGGCGCCTGCCCGCAGGTGCACCTCGACCTGCGCGCCGAGGTAGACGGTCGTCTCGACCGCGCATCTGATCGCGTTGACGTCGGCGGCGTCGGGCCGCTCGGAGGCCAGCCGGAACCGCTCCGGCCGGATCATGAAGTCGCCCGCGGCGTCGGGGCAGGTGTCGTTCCCGGCGTCCACGAGGATCCGCCCGTCCATGCCCTCGACCTCCAGCACCGACCGGGTGCCGCGCTGGATCCGCTTGGCGGGCAGGCACACCGACTGGCCGAGGAACTTCGCCACGAACGCGTTGGCCGGGCGCTCGTAGATCTCGCCGGGCGGCGCGGTCTGCTGGAGCACGCCCTGGTGCATGACGCCGATGCGGTCGGACAGGGCCAGGGCCTCGTCCTGGTCGTGGGTGACGTACATGACGGTCGCGCCGATGCGCTCCTGCAGCGACTTCAGCTCCAGGCGCATGTGGTCGCGCAGGTTGCGGTCGAGCGCGCCGAGCGGTTCGTCCATCAGCAGCACGCTCGGGTCGAAGACGAAGGCCCTGGCCAGCGCGACGCGCTGCTGCTGCCCGCCGGAGAGCTGCTTGGGATACCGATCCTTGTACGGCTTGAGCTGCGTCATCTCCAGCACCCGGTCGACCTCGCGCTCGATGTCGGCCCGCCGCCTGCGCCGCATCTGCAGCGGGAAGGCGACGTTCTGCGCCACCGTCATGTGCGGGAACAGCGCGTAGTGCTGGAACACCAGGCCGATGTTCCGCTTCTCCGGCACCTCGTCGGTGACCCGGCGACCAGCGAGCAGGATGTCGCCGGAGGTCGCGGCCTCCAGCCCGGCGAGCATCCGCAGCGTGGTGGTCTTGCCGGAACCGCTCGGCCCGAGCAGGGTGAGGAACTCGCCCTCGCGGATGCCGAGGTTGAGATCGCGGACGGCGGTGACCGTCCCGTAACGCTTGTGGATGCCGGCGAAGACGACCTGGTCGGTCACGAACGCCTCCTTTCCCGCAGGGCCTTGATCAGCTCGGTGATCAGGAACAGCCCGACACAGACGGCGATGAGCACGGTCCCGGCCACCGCGAGCGTGGGCGTCAGGTCGTAGCGGACGCTGTCCCACAGCCGCCGCGCCAGGGTCACCGAGTCGCTCCCCGCGACGAACAGGATGATCACCGCCTCGTCGAAGGCGATGACGAAGGCGAACAGCGCGCCCGCCGAGATGGCCGAGGTGAGCTGGGGCAGGGTGATCCGCCGGAGCGTCTGCCCCATCCGCGCGCCCAGCGTGCGGGCGGCGTTCTCCAACTCCGGATCGAGCTGCTGGAGCGCGCTCGACACCGACACCAGCACGTACGGCACGCCCATCACGGAGTAGGCCACCGCGATGGCGACCCAGTCGCCGACCAGTCGCAGCCCGGCGAAGGCGAAGTAGTAGCTCATCGCCAGCACGATGATCGGCACCACGATGGGCGAGTACATCAGCGCGAAGGCGAACGCCGTGCCGCGCCCCGGGGTCCGCGCCAGCCCCCACGCGCCCATGGTGCCGACGACGGTCGCGATGACCGCCGCGAGCACCGCGATCTTGGCGCTCTGCAGGGTCGCGTCGATCCACGCCGGGTCGCCGAAGAAGCGCTCGTAGTGCACGAGCGACCAGCCCTCCAGCGGGAAGCTCAGGTAGTCAACGCTGTTGAAGGACTCGATCACCACGATCAGGATCGGGATCACCAGGAACGCGAAGACCAGCGCGACGAAGCCGCGCAGCGCCCAGCGCAGCACCTTCTCCAGCGGCCCGGCGGGCAGCCGGTCGCGCCGCGCGGGGCGGAGCTTGCGTTCGATCACCCGGGGCGACGGGGTGCGCCCGTGAGCCGTCGCGGTCACAGCGACACCAGCCCCTTCACCTTGGTCAGCCTGCGGACGACCATGGTGAGCACCACCGCGACCACCAGCAGGACGGTCGCCAGCGCCGCCGCCAGCCCCCAGTCGAAGGTCACCTGCACGCTCTGCGCCACGACGACCGCGATGGTGCTCTCTTTCGGGCCTCCGACCAGCGCGGGCGTCACGTAGAAGCCCAGGCCGATGACGAAGACGAGCATGCCGCTGCTGACGATCGCGGGGAACGCCAGCGGCAGGTAGACGCGGGTGAACGCGCGCACCGGCCCGGCCCCGAGGGTGCGGGCCGCGCGCACGAGGGAGTCGTCGATCTGGTCGAGCGTGCCCTTGATGATCAGGATCGGGAAGGGCAGCAGGATGTGCGTGAGCGCGATGACCACGGCGGTCTCGGTGTAGAGCAGGCCATCGGTGCCGCCGGTGAACGGCGAGAGCAGCCGCGGCACGACGCCGTTGTCGCCGAGCAGCACGATCCAGGCGAACGACCTGACCAGCACGCTCGTCCAGAACGGGATCACCACGAGCACCTGCAGCACGCGGGCCGTCCGGGCGGACACCCGGGCCAGCACGTACGCCACGGGGAACCCGAGCAGCACTGTCAGCACGGCGACCTCGGCGGCGATCCGCACGGTCACGCCGAGGGCGTGCCAGGTCGCCGGGTCGGACGCCGCCCGCGCGTAGTTGCCGAAGCCGGGCTCCGGCTCGGTGAAGCTCTTCAGCAGCATGGCGCCCACCGGGTAGGCGTACACCACCACCATGAAGGCCACCGGCAGGGCCAGTGCGACCATGGCGAAACCGGGCCGCCGGAACCGGCGGCGGGACGGCTCGCCGGGCATCGCCGGCTCCGCGCCCTCGTCACCGCCGGGGGGCGGTCGCAGGGGCCCTGATGGTGAAACGGTCGAGCGCGTCGTCATCGCACCTTTCCTCCCGTGTTCTCCCGTGGGCCTTCGGTGCGAACAGTCAACGTTCACAGCGCGTGCGGTGTCATGAGGACAGGGTCACAAAGCTCTCCGGGACCCCCTGTGGCGCACACACAGTCGGTTGTCCGAGGGGCCACGCCTTGACCGGCCATGACGTGCGTGATATTCGTCGCGGTCTGGGGTCTGGAGAGAGATATGCGAACATCAGCCGCCCTGCCCGCAGTGGCTTCCCGTCTGAAAGCCGCTTCGACTCACATCGCCAACGAGTTCGTCCGCCAATACGTATCCGCCGCCGATCCCGGCTCGCCCGACCGGCAGGCGCCCGTGGAGACCTTCGAGACCGGAGTCCGCATCGTCGGGCTGTGTGCGGAGGCCCTCACGGGCGAGCGCGCGCCGGCCGACGCCGGCACCGAGCGCGGCGCCCGCGTCGCGCTGCAGGGCAAGTCCGTCGCCGAGGCCGTGGACTGGCTGCGTTCCCTCGAACGCGTCATCACCGACCACGTGCTCGCCGACCCGGGCATCGAGAGAGACGAGGTCAGAGCCGCGCTGGCCGGAATCGCCGAGCTGTTCGACGAGCTGTGCACGCGCGAGCTGGAATCCTTCACCAACACCTACGGCGAGCTGTCGAGCTGGCACTCCCGGGTCGGCACCGACCTGCTGAGCTGCCTGGTCGCCGGTCCGCCGATGGACGCGAGCACCGTCAACAACCACGCCAGGGTGCTCAACATCAACCCGCACCAGCCGTTCCGGGCCGTCGCCGCCTGCCACGAGCCGGTGCCCAGCCCGCAGCAGTGGGCCCGGGTGCGCCGCCGCTTCCTGGAGGTCCTCGGACGGCACGACCCGCGCCGCGAGGCGCTGATCCGCGACCGCAACGGCCTGCTGCTCGCCCTGGTGCCCACCAACCGGGAGGGACCGGGCATCGTCGAGCTGCTCACCCGGATGCTCGACGACGAGCTGGGCCGGTCGCTGTTCGTGTCGTCAGGGGAGCCCGCGGAGTCGCTGGCCGCCGCCGGGCACAGTTGCCGCCAGGCTCTGTCGGCGCTGGAGATCGGCATCTACCGGGGGCAGCGCGGCCAGGTCACCAGGTGCACCGACGTCATCTTGGAGGTGCTGCTCGCGCACAACCGGTGGGTGTCGCGCCGGATCATCGACACCAGGATCGGCCCGCTGGTGGAGAAGCCGCACCTGCTCGACACGCTGCGCGTCTACATCTCCTGTGACATGGCGCTGCAGCGCACGGCAGAGGAACTGGTCGTGCACCCGAACACGGTGGCGTACCGGCTGCGGCAGATCGCCACGCTGACCGGGCGCGACATGCGCCGCATCACCGACATCGGCGACCTCGGCGTCGCCCTGATGGCGTACGACGCGGTGCAGATGCGCCGCGACCAGGAGGAGGGGCGCACCGACCTGCGCGCCCGTCTGTTCGGCTGAGGCCGGAGACCGCTACGGAAGCGCGCGTCCCTGACAGGGGGACGCGCGCTTCGGCGTGTCCTGAGCCTTCCCGCCGGAACCAGGGACTTCGACCGGGTGCCTGTGACCGGGACATAAGCCCCGCGCGGATTCTTTGGGTTCCCACCCTCATAAAGGTCAGGGGGGAACCGGCTTAGGCTTCGAGCCGATCGCCAGACGTGAGCGGAGCGTACATGGACCACCGTGCGGACACGTACATCGGCGGGCGCTGGGCCGAGAGCCGGGGCGAGGACGTCATCGCCGTCCTCGATCCAAGTACCGGGCACTGCGTCGCGACCGTCAGGGAATCGGCCGCGGAGGACGTCGACGCGGCGGTGGCCGCCGCCGAGGCGGCCCGCCCGGAACTGCGGGCGATGGGCGCGCAGGCGCGCGCCGCGCTGCTCGGCCGGATCGCCGACGAGCTGGAAGGGCGGGCCGCGCTGCTGGCAGGGCTCATCTCCAGGGAGATGGGCATGCCGCGCAAGCACTGCGAGGCGTACCAGGTGCGCACCGCCGTCACCACCTTGCGGAACACCGCCACCGCCGTGCGGCAGGTCGAGTTCACCGAGCGGATCGGCGGCTCGTCCGTGCGCAGGGAACCGGTCGGCGTGGTGGCCGCCATCACCCCGTGGAACTTCCCGCTGCTGCAGACCGTGGCCAAGATCGGCCCGGCGCTGGCCGCGGGGTGCCCGGTGGTGCTCAAGCCGAGTGAGATCACCCCGCTGGACGCGTTCGTGCTGGCCGAGGCCGTGCACGCGGCGGGCGCGCCGCCCGGCGCGTTCAACGTGGTGATCGGCAACGGCATGAACGTGGGCGAGTACCTGGTCGGGCATCCCGGCACCGCGATGGTGTCGCTGACCGGCTCGACCAGGGCCGGACGGCGGGTCGCCAGGCTCGCCGCCCCCGCGATCAAGCGGGTGTCCCTGGAACTCGGCGGCAAGTCCGCCTCGGTCGTGCTCCCGGACGGCGACCTCGCGGCGGCCATCGCAGGGTCGGTCCGCACGGTCGTGATCAACTCAGGCCAGACCTGCACCGCGCTGACCCGGCTGCTGGTGCCGTTCCAGCGGCTGGCCGAGACCGAGACGCTGGTCGCCGAGGCGATGGCCGGCTACCGGGTGGGCATGCCCGACGACCCGGACGCCGACGTCGGCCCGCTGGCCAGCGCCGGGCAGCAGCACCGGGTGAACGACCACCTGGAACGCGCCCCCGTGGACGGCGCCCGGACGATCTGGGCGTATCCCTCCGACGGCATTCCACGCACCGGCTTCTACGCGGGCCCGGCCGCGTTCGCGGTCTCCGACCCGCGCATCCCGCTCGCCCAGCAGGAGGTGTTCGGGCCGCTGCTGGCCGTCATCCCGTACGTGGACGAGGCCGACGCCGTCGAGATCGCCAACGGCACCGAGTACGGCCTGGCCGCCGCCGTGTGGTCGGCCGACGAGGAGCGCGCGCTGCGGGTGGCCGACCTGCTGGAGGCCGGGAGCGTCGCGGTGAACGGGGCGCCGTTCAACGGGCTGGCCCCCTTCGGCGGCTACAAGCGCTCGGGCTACGGCCGCGAGCTGGGCGTGCACGGCATCACCGAGTTCACCGAGCTGAAGTCCGTCCAGGTGCGGGCGGGGGCGGCCGGATGAGCGCGCCCCGGCCGGGACGCACCGGCGGCGAACTGGCCACCGAGGCGCTCCGCGCGCTCGGCGTGACCCACGTCTTCGGCGTCGCCAGCGTGCACAACCTGCCCATCCTCGACGCGATCCGGCGCGACGGCGGTATCACCGTGGTCAACGTCCGGCACGAGCAGGCCGCCGTGCACGCCGCCGACGGCTACTCCCGTGTGACCGGACGCCTCGGCGTGGCGCTCGCCTCCACCGGCCCCGGCACCGCCAACGCGATGGGCGGCCTGTTCGAGGCGTCGTTCGCGGGCTCGCGGGTGCTGCTGCTCACCGGGCAGGTCGAGACCCGCTTCTACGGCCAGCGCCGGGGCTACCTGCACGAGGCCGAGGAGCAGCGGGCGATGCTGCGCACCCTCACCAGGGAGACGTGGTCGCCGCGCCGGGTCGAGGACATCGCCGAGGCGGTCCTCGCGGCGGGCCGTGCGGCCTGCTCGGGCGCACCGCGCCCGGTCGCCGTGGAGATCCCCGTGGACCTGCAGTACGCCCGCGCGGACGTGGCCGTGCCGCGGCCCGCTCCGGTGCTGCGCGCGACACCTCCGCAGGACCGGGTCCGGGCGGCGGCCGAACTGCTCGGCGGCGCGGCCCGGCCGCTGATCTGGGCCGGGGGCGGCGTCCTGTCCGCAGGAGCCTGGCCCGAGCTGCGCGCGCTCGCCGAACGCCTGGACGTTCCCGTCGTGACGTCCGTTCAGGGACGCGGCGCGCTCCCCGAGGACCACCCGCTCTGCCTGGGCGCGCTGGTGGCCGCCCCGCCGCTGCGCGAGATCGTGGAGGAGGCCGACGTGCTGCTCGCGGTCGGCACCCGCTTCCAGATGTACGCGACCGACCAGTGGCGGCTGCGGCTCACCTCCGATCTGATCCACGCCGACGCCGACGCGGGTTCCTTCGGGCGCACCTACCCTCCGGCGGTCACCCTGCACGGCGACGCCGGTGAGACGCTGCGCGCCCTGCTGGCCGTCACCGAGCCGGGCGGCGACCGCAAGTGGACGGCACGCGCCGCCGACGCCGCCGCCCGCGCCCGCGCGGCGGCGCTCGAAGCCATCGGCCCCGACCATCGGGCGATCATGGAGACCATCCGCCGCCTGCTGCCCAGGGGCGGCCCCGTGGTCAGGGACGCGACCGTGCCCGCCTACCGGTGGGGCGACCGACTGCTGCCCGTCCTTGAGCCCAGGACCTCGCTCAACCCCGCGTCGGCCGCCATCGGCCCCGGCCTGCCGCTCGCGCTCGGCGCGGTCGTCGGGCGCGGCGAGCGGGGCGTGGTGATCCACGGCGACGGCGGCATCATGCTGTCGATCGGCGAGCTGGCCGCGGTGGCGCAGGCGGAGGCCCCGCTGACCGTGTGCGTGTTCAACGACGGCGGCTACGGCGTGCTGCGCGAGGTGCAGCACGCGACGTTCGGCGGGGCGCGCAACGACGTGGACCTGCACACTCCCGACTTCGCCGCGCTGGCCGCCGCGATGGGCATGCCCGGCGAGCGGGTCCGCGACGCGGCGGGCTTCGAGCGGGCCTTCGCCCGGTCGGTGGCGGGGGCCGGGCCGTACGTCATCGACATCGACATGACCGCGCTCGCCCCGATGGGCGGCGCCGCCGGCGCGCAGCGACTGCTGAGCTGACCTCCATCTTCTCCGCTTCACGTCCCTCAGGAGGCGCGTTGTGACCGTCCGAAACGGATGGTACGTTCTCGCAGGTGTCCATCAACCTCACGTCCAGCTCGTACCTGGTGCTGGGACTCATCGGGCTGCGCGGCCCGAGTTCCTCCTATCAGTTGAAACGGACCGCCGACCGGTCGATCGGACATTTCTGGCCGTTCCCACACAGCCAGCTCTACGGCGAGCCGCGCAGGCTGGCCGAGGCCGGGCTGCTCAGCGAGTCGGCCGAGACCGGCGGACGCCGCAGGCGCACCTACTCGCTGACGGAGAAGGGCCGCGAGGCGCTGCGGGAGTGGCTGCGCGAGCCACAAGCCGAGGTCTTCCAGGTGCGCGACGAGGCCGAGCTGAAGCTGTTCTTCAGCGAGCTGGGCGACGACTCGACGGTCCGGCGGCTGGCCGACGCGCAGGTGGAGTTCCACCGCGAACGGCTCAGCGGCTTCCGGGCGACACTCGATCGCATGGCCGGGATCCCCGACTTCGAGCGGCGGGTCGGGCCGCTGATCCTCGGGGTGCGGGTGGAACTGGCCTGCCTGGCCTTCTGGAAGGACGTGCGGGCGGACGGGCTGACAGGGGCGCTGGTCCGCACGGACGACCTGGCGGAGGCGCTCGCCGACGACGACTGAGCGGTGCGCCGGGGCGGTGGCCGTCGTGAGGCCGCGCCGCTGCCGGGGTCCGCGCCAGGAGACGCTGCTGCGGATGCTGGAGAACACCCTCCACCACGCCGAGCGTCCGGACGAACTGATCGTGTACGCGGGCCTGGCCAAGGCCGCCCGCGACCACGCCGCCCTCGCCACCACGATCACCGCGCTGCGCGAGCTGGACGAGAACGAGACCCTCGTGATCCAGTCCGGCAAGCCGATCGGCGTGTTCCCGACCGGCCCTTCGGCCCCGCTGGTGCTGATGGCGACCAGCAACCTGATCGGCCGCTGGGCCACCGCCGAGCACTTCTACGAGCTGGAACGCCGTGGCCTGATCATGTGGGGCGGCTACACGGCGGGCGACTGGCAGTACATCGGCTCGCAGGGCATTTTGCAGGGCACCTACCAGACGCTCTCGGCGGTCGCCGACGAGCACTTCGGCGGTGACCTGGCCGGTCGGCTGGTGGTGACGGCCGGGCTCGGCGGAATGGGCGGCGCGCAGCCGCTGGCCACGTACCTGGCCGGGGGCGTCGCCCTGTGCGTGGAGGCCGACTCCGACCGCATCGCCCGCCGGATCGGGTCCGGCTACCTGGAGCGGGCGACCGACTCGCTGGACGAGGCGCTGGACTGGGTGGCCGAGCGGCAGCGGGCCGAGCAGCCCGCCTCGGTGGGGCTGCTCGGCAACGCGGCCGAGGCGCTGCCCGCGATGCGGGCGCGCGGGCTGGTGCCCGACGTGGTCACCGACCAGACGCCCGCGCACGACCTGCGCTACTACGTCCCCGTTGGGATGAGCCCGCAGGAGGCCGCGGAGCTGCGCGAGAGCGACCCGGACGAGCTGGTCAGGCGCGCCCGTGACGCGGTGGCCGAGCACGTGCGGTGCATGCTCGACTGGCAGGACGCGGGCGCGGTGGTCTTCGAGTACGGCAACAACATCCGCGCGCAGGCGGCGGCCTCCGGCGTGGACGCCTTCCGCATCCCGATCTTCATGGAGCGTTACATCCGGCCGCTGTTCTGCCGGGGCCTCGGGCCGTTCCGGTGGGTGGCCGCCTCCGGCGACCCGGCCGACATCGACCGGATCGACGAGATCGTCACCCGCGAGTTCCCCGGCAACCCGCTCGCCGGGCGGTGGATCCCGCTGGCCAGGCGATATGTCCGCCAGCCGGAGGAGCCGGGCCTGCCCGCCCGGATCTCCTGGCTGGCGCACGGCGAGCGCGCGCGGCTGGCCGTACTCGTCAACGACGCGGTACGCCGGGGCGACCTGAACGGCCCGGTGGCCTTCACCCGCGACCACCTGGACGCCGGGGGCGTCTCGCAGCCGCTGCGCGAGACCGAGAACATGCCGGACGGCTCCGACGCGGTGTCGGACTGGCCGCTGCTGAACGCCCTGCTCACCGCAGGATCGGGGGCCGACCTGGTGGCCATCCACGCGGGCGGCGGCGGATACGCGGGCTACATGCAGAGCGCCGGGGTCACCGCCATCGCGGACGGCACGCGCGCGGCGGGCGAGCGCCTGTCGGCCGTCCTCACCGCCGACACCGGCATCGGCATCATGCGCTACGCCGACGCGGGCTACGAGACGGCGGCCGGAGCCGTGCGCGAGAGCGGCCTGCGGTGGTTCGGATGAGCGCGGCCCCGCTGCGCCGGATCGCGCTCGACGGCGGGCCCGTCGTCCTCGCCGGGGCGATGCGCGTCGAGCGCACCCCGAACGGCCTGATCCCCAGGCGGCTGCCGGAGTGGACCGAGCCCCAGATCACCGACCCCTACATGCGCCTGGTGGCCCTCCGCCCGGCCGGGGTGCGGCTGGTCTTCGCCACCGACGCGGACGCCGTCGAGCTGGACGTGAACGTGACGCGCTTCCGCAACGCGTACTTCCCCCCGCCGCCCGTCGCCTTCGACCTGGTGGTGGACGGCGAGCGGGTGGTCTCCGCGCCCGCCGAGCGCGGCGCGCTGTGCTCGGTCGCCGCCGGGGCGGTGGTCGCCAGGGTGGAGGGGAGCCCGGAGACCATCAGGTTCGACGGCCTCGGCCGCGGCTGGAAGGACCTGGAGCTGTGGCTGCCCCAGGCGTCCCACGTGGAGCTGCGCGAACTGCGCGCGGACGGCGACGCCCGCCCCGGCGCGCTGCCCGCCCGCCGGTGGATCCACTACGGCAGCTCGATCAGCCACTGCGCGGAGGCGTACGGGCCGGCCAGCACCTGGCCCGCACTGGTCGCCCGGCGCGCCGGGCTCGACCTGACCTGCCTGGCCTTCGCCGGTTCCTGCCAACTGGACCCGTTCGTGGCCCGGACGATCAGGGACGCCCCCGCCGACCTGATCAGCCTGAAGGTCGGGATCAACGTGCTGAACCTGGACACGATGAAGATCCGCACCTTCGTCCCCGCGCTGCACGGGTTCCTGGACACCGTCCGTGAGGGGCATCCGGACACGCCGCTGCTGGTGGTGTCGCCGGTCACCTGCCCGTCGGCCGAGGACCGCGCGGGCCCGACGCCGCAGGACGAGCGGGGCGTCTACCGCGCCGTCGGCGACGACGTGCCGGGCGTGAGCCTGACCCTGCGCACCATGCGCGCCCTGATCGAGCAGGCGGTGGCCGTCAGAGAAGACCCGAACCTGTCGTACCTGGACGGCACCGCGCTGCTCGGCCCCGCCGACGCCGGGGCGCTCTACGACGGCCTGCACCCGGACGCCGAGGGCTACCTGAGCATCGGCGAGCGATTCCACGAGCGCGTCTTCGGCCCCTCCGGGCCGTGGCACGCGGGGGAGGACCGATGAAGCCGGTCGAGGAGATCTGCGCGGATCTGATCAGGTTCGACACCAGCAACCCCGGCGCCGACGAGCGCGACGCGGCCGAGTACGTCGCCGCGCTGCTGGCCGGGATGGGCCTGGACCCGGTGCTGCTGGAGGCCGAGCCCCGCCGTACCAACGTGGTCACCCGGATCGAGGGGACCGAGCCCGGCCTGCCCGCGCTGCTGGTGCAGGGACACCTGGACACCGTCCCCGCCGACCCGTCGGCCTGGACGGTCCACCCGCGCGGCGGCGAGATCCGCGACGGGCAGGTGTGGGGGCGCGGCGCGGTGGACATGAAGAACGCCGTCGCGATGACCCTCGCCGCGACCGGCCGGTTGCTGGCGGCGGGCGCGCGCCCGCGCCGCGACATCGTGCTCGCCTTCGTCGCCGACGAGGAGACCGGTGGCGTGCACGGCGCGGGATACCTGGTCAACGAGCATCCGGAGCTGTTCGAGGGCTGCGCCGCGTGCCTCGGCGAGGTGGGCGGCTTCAACGTGGCGTCCCCGCCGGACGGCCCGCCGACGTTCGCGATCTCCGTCGCGGACAAGGGACTGCGCTGGTACGAGATCGTCCAGCGCGGGATCGCCGGCCACGGCAGCCTGGCCGCGCTGGACAACCCCATCACCGGGCTGGCCGACACCGTTCTGCGGCTGGCCGCGGCGACGCGCACCGTGGCGGTGCCGGAGCCGATGCGCCTGCTGGCCTGCGAGCTGGCCGGGCGCGAGGTCAGCGAGCCCGCCGACGTGCTCGACGTGCTCACCTCGGGGACCGGTCCGTTCGGCCGGATGCTGGCGGCGGGGATGAGCACCACCGTCAACGTCACCCGCGTCGGCGCGGGTGACAAGGAGAACGTCGTCCCCGGGGAGGCGTGGGCCCGCGTCGACTGCCGGTACCTACCGGGACAGGAGGACGAGCTGGACCGGCGGATCCGCGCGGAGGCCGGGCCGTCGGCGGAGGTGCGCCTGCTGCGGCGCACGCCACCGGTCGTCTCCGACCACACCGGCGAGTGGTTCGACCGGATGGCGGAGGCGCTGCGGGACGAGCTGCCGGGGAGCCGGGCCGCGCCGTACGTGTTCAGCGGGGGCACCGACAACAAGTGGTTCGGACGGCTCGGCATGCGGACCTACGGGTTCACGCCGATGCTGCTGCCGTCCGGCTACGACTACCCCGCCATGTTCCACGGCGTGGACGAGCGCGTGCCCGTCGAGGCGCTGCGGTTCGGCGAACGAGTCATGGAGAGGCTGATGTGCCGATGAGAAGGGTGCGGACGGGCGGGCCGAGAGTCGCGATCGTCGGCTGCGGGCTGGGCGGCATCGCCACCGGGGTCAACCTGAAGCGGCGGGGGATCGACCGGTTCGTCATCTTCGAGCAGTCGGACGGCCCAGGCGGCACCTGGTGGGACAACCGCTACCCCGGCTGCGAGGTGGACATCCCCTCGCACGCCTACTCCTTCTCCTTCCTCCCCTACGACTGGTCGCGCACCCACGCCGGGCAGGAGGAGCTCCAGCGGTACGCCGAGCACGCGCTGGACCGGTTCGGGCTGCGCCGGCACTGCCGCTTCGGCACCCGCGTCGAGTCCGCGACCTGGGACGACGCCGCCGGGGCCTACGACGTGGTACTCGCGGACGGCGAGCGGGAGCGCTTCGACGTGGTGATCAGTTGCCTGGGGCTGCTCAACCATCCGAGATACCCCGACTGGCCGGGGATCGAGGACTTCGCCGGACCAAGGTTCCACACCGCGCGCTGGGAGCACGGGCACGACCTGACCGGCAAGCGGGTCGCCGTGGTCGGCACCGGCTCGACCGCCACCCAGGTCGTCCCGGCCATCGCCCCGCAGGTGGAGCGGCTGTTCGTGTTCCAGCGGCAGCCCGGGTGGATCCTGCCCAAGGGCGAACGCGACTTCACCCCGAAGGAACGCGCCCTCTACCGCCGCTTCCCGATCCTGCAGAAGGCCCGGCGGCTGTACCACTTCTACCGGTTCCGCCAGATGTTCAAGGGCTACGACCTGAACGGCCGGCGGCAGCGCGCCAACCTGCTGGCCTGCCGCGAGTACATCCGGCGGACCATCGACGACCCCGCGCTGCGCGAGCACCTGACCCCCGACTACCCGTGGGGCTGCAAGCGGCCGGTACTGGCCACCGGCTTCTACCCGGCGCTCAACCGGGACAACGTCGAGCTGGTGCCGCACGCCGTCGCCCGGATCACCCCGAAGGGGATCGTGGACGAGACCGGCACCGAGCGGGAGATCGACGTGCTGGTCATGGCCACCGGCTTCCAGCCCACCAACTTCCTGGCGTCGCTGGAGGTGCGGGGGATCGGCGGAGTGCGGATCCACGACCGGTGGGACGGCGACGCCACCGCCTTCCTCGGCATCACCGTGCCGGGCTTCCCCAACTTCTTCATGCTGTACGGCCCCAACACCAACGGCGGGTTCTCGATCATCGCCCAGCTCGAACGCCAGGCGGAAGTGGCCGCGAGCACCATCGCCCGGATGCGCCGCAGGCGGGTGCGGGCCGTGGACACCAAGCCGGACGCGCTGGCCCGCTGGGTTCGCTGGGTGGACGGGCAGTTGCACAAGAACGCCTCGGCGATGGAGGCGAACTGCACGAACTACTACCGCTCTGCCTCCGGGCGGAACGTGACCCAGTGGCCGAAGCCGCACGGCGAGTACTACCTGCTCACCAAGCTGCTGCCGAGGTTCGGCTTCAGCGAGAGGCGGGCCAGGTGAGCGAGGAGGAGTACGCGGCGGCCTACCGGGAGCTGGCGGCCGTCCCGGCCCTTCCGCCAAGGATCGCGCACCTGGTGGCGCTGGCCGTCAGCGCGTCGGTCACCCACCTGCACGCGCCCGGCGTGCGGGAGCACACCCGGGGCGCGCTTGAGCACGGCGCGACCCCGGCCGAGATCGTCGAGACCCTGCAGCTCACCTCGGTGCTCGGCGTGCACGCGCTCACCACCGGCGTCCCGCTGCTGGCCGAGGCGCTACGGCGGCGCGGGGAGTACCCCGACGGCGACGACCCGCGTAGGGCGGAGCTGAAGGCCGACTTCGCCCGCCGCCGGGGCTACTGGGACTCCGGCTGGGACGACCTGCTCGCGCTCGACCCGGACTACTTCGCCGCCTACACCCGCCTGTCGTCGGTCCCCTGGGAGAGCGGCCCGCTCCCGCCGAAGGTGAAGGAGTTCGTCTACATCGCCATCGACGCCTCGGCCACCCACATGTACGCCGGCGGCCTGCGCGTGCACATCGACAACGCGCTGGCGCACGGCGCGACCGGCGCCGAGATCATGGCCGTGCTGGAGATCGCGAGCCTGATCGGCGTGCGCAGCGTCGAACTCGGGCTGCCCGTGCTGCGCGAACTTCTTGGCGATCCCGGCGAATCCGACGAGGCTGGTTGAATTATATTGCGCGACCAGTAAAGATCGACGATCCTGCACAGTACGCGATTACCCTCGCGGCACTGAACAGGAGGTGCCCGGCATGCCCCCCACCCACATCGCGCCTGACCGGGAACATCGGGAACATCGTCGTGTCGTCCTGGCCACCATGGTCGGCACGACCATCGAGTGGTACGACTTCTTCATTTACGCGATCAGTACCGGGCTCGTGTTCGCCACCGAATTCTTCGGTGGAATCGGAAAAGACGCGTTACTCATATCCTTCGCCACCATCGGGATCAGCTTCTTCTTCCGCCCGGTAGGCGCCGTGATCGCCGGTCATCTCGGCGACCGGCTCGGCCGCCGGGCCATGCTGATCGCGACGCTGCTGCTGATGGGCGTCTCCACGGCGCTGATGGGCCTGGTGCCCTCGGCGCAGGCCATCGGCGTCGCCGCGCCGATCATCCTGGTGCTGCTGCGCATACTGCAGGGGCTGTCGGCCGGTGGCGAGTGGGGCGGTGCCGCCCTGCTCGCCGTCGAGCACGCTCCCCCCGGCCGACGCGGGCTCTACGGCGCGTTCCCCCAGATCGGCGTGCCGATCGGGCTGCTGCTGGCCAACGGCGTGCTGGCCGCGGTCGCCGCGCTCACCACCCCCGAGCAGTTCCTCGCCTGGGGCTGGCGCATCCCGTTCCTGCTCAGCGTGGTGCTGGTGGTGTTCGGCACCTACATCCGCACCCGGGTCGCGGAGAGCCCGGTGTTCGAGGAGGTGCGCAAGACCAGGACCCAGTCGAGCGTGCCGGTCGTCGAGCTGTTCCGGCACCACTGGCCGCTGGTCATCGTCGGGGCGCTGCTGTTCGCGGCCAACAACGCGGTCGGCTACATGAGCACCGGCGGCTACGTGCAGTCGTACGCGACCAAGACCTTGCACATGGACCGGTCGGTGGTGCTGGCGGCGGTGATGGTCTCGGCGGTGGGCTGGCTGGCGAGCACCCTGCTCGCCGGGTGGCTGGCCGACCGGTACGGCAGGCTGGTGATCTACCGGATCGGCTTCGTCGCGCAGCTCGTCTGGATGTTCCCGTTCTTCCTGCTGCTCGACACGGCGAACCTCGGGCTGGTCATCCTGGCGCTGGTGCTGTTCACCGTCGGCCTGGGGCTGACGTACGGGCCGCAGCCCGCGCTGTACGCGGAGATGTTCCCGACCAGGGTGCGCTACAGCGGCGCGGCCATCTCCTACGCGGTCGGGGCCATCCTGGGCGGCGCGTTCGCGCCGACCATCGCCGAGGTGCTGCAGACCCGCACGGGCACGGTGTACTCCGTGGGCGTCTACCTGTCGTTCGTCACCGTGGTCGGCCTGCTCGCGAGCTTCCTGGTAAAGGACCGCCCTGGCCTCCCCCTCACCGAGGAGCGGCCCCGCTCGCAGTCGTAGTGGACGCATGCAGGCCAATGCGACGGTCAACGGCTGATTCATCCTGAAATCAGGTCGGTCAACCGCTATTTAGGCCAAGTAGGCGGATGAGATGTTCAATGTCTACACGTGTGGCCAAAGGGGATATTTCACCACGCCAAAATCAATTAAGGTCGACCTGATCGGCTCTATAGATGATCATAGAGTCGTTGTAACCTGGCCTCCTATCATGGTGGTGCGGCGGAGGTGGGTCGATTTGAGCGACGATGGTGCTCGAATCGCCGGTAAGCTGTCGATCTGGCTCGCTGGTATTTTCGCCATGATCGCGCTGATCCATGGGGTCGTTAACCTTTTCCTGAAGAATCCGGTTCCTATTCCGCTGGAACTCGTCTCGGGCTACCTCATGGGAACATTGGCCACCTTCATCGCCTACGTCTACGACCGCTCCGAGTCGATGATCGCTAGGCAGGAGCGTCTGCTCCGCCAGCCCGCACGGGGCGTGGAGGTGTTCAAGACGAGCGAAGAGTTCTTGAAGACCCTCGTCGAGATAACGGCGGGGGCTACCACCGTGAGCACGCTGAATCTGTCGCCGGCTCAGGGCGAACACCCCGAACTGGATCGCTATTTTTCGGAGGTGCACGGCTACATCAGGAGCAAGAAGAGTACACTTAAGAGTTTTCGAAGCATCGCAAGCGTGGACACCGAACAGAAATCACTATGGCTGGTCCAGCGAAGCGCCGAGCTGCTCCAAACGGGACGGGTCTCCTTTGCGATATTCGATCAGGATCGTGTCCGCCCGCTGCTGCATCCGCTAAGCCTCCACATAACCAGCAAAAGAGATGTTCTATACGTTTTCATATTTCCCCCCGTGAACCTGACGGGCTCGATGGACTCGATCCTGATCTCCGATCCCGTGCTGGGCAAGGTAATGCTAGATTACTACAATGTGCTGTGGCACGACTCGTTGAAGATAAATGAGGGAGGGATAGTCCGGAGGGCGGGATTGGAGCGGCTGCGGGAACTCAATCCAGATATAGAGGCGAACGTCTACTACGAGACCCTGAGAAGGGGAATTATAAATGGATAACCTTCGGCAGAGAGTGCGCACCTCAACTCCCCTGCTCGGTACTCTCATAACACTGGACTCTCCGGAGATGGCGCTCATCCTGCAGCAGGCGGGATTCGAGTGGTTCTTCCTGGACCTGGAGCATTCGGCACTGCTGGACCTGAAGAGCGCTCAGCGCATCATCGAAGTACTGCAGCCGAGCTCTTATGCGGTCATGCGGCTCCCGGACGGCTCGGAAACATGGATCAAGCACGCCCTGGACACCGGGTGCGATGGAATAATAATTCCGCATGTCGCGACCGCGGCGGATGCTCAGCGTGTCGTCAAAAATGCCAAGTACCCACCGATCGGCAGGCGCAGTGTCGGGATCGCACGCGCGCACAGGTATGGATCTTCCTTCAAGGAATATCTGAGCAGCGCGAACGACAGTGTGGCCGTTGTGGCCCAAATAGAGGAAGTAGAAGGCGTGGATAATATCGACGACATCCTGTCGGTCGAGGGTATCGATGCCATATTTGTTGGGCCCTACGACCTCTCGGGGAGCATGGGGATACTCGGAGACCTCGCCGATGCCGATCTCCGTCAAAAGGTGGACCACGTTCGTGTCGCTTGTCGAGAAAAGGGTGTTCCATTCGGGATCTTCTGTCCTAACGGTTCGTCGGCGAGAGCTGAAGTCGAGCAGGGGAGCGTTCTGCTGGCAGTGGGCTCCGACGCCGGCTACGCGGCCGCCGGGGCGGGGGCGGTCCTACGTGAACTGAGGACAGGGTGAATAGTCGGAGCATCATAAGCGGGGTGGACCTCACCACGGCATATGATGCTCTTATCGGCGAACCTTCCCTGTTGGTGGCGCGCATACCCGGCTACATTCCAGCAGACGTATGCGCCTACGCTCGCGGTCACATCATTCCGGAGATAATGCGAAACTCTTCCAGAAGGATCTATCGTAGCCAGGTCGAAGCGTTCACGGATGCCTTCCGCAACGGAGAACAGGCCATCGAGAGCTACCTGGAGCGCGCGCCCAGAGTCATTCGGGAGCTGCGGGAGGCTTTTCATCCGTACGCCAATCCCGCCGATACGTTCAGGAGTGAGATCGAAGAGCTCGCACCGTACGGTGCGCAGTTACTCCGTTTCAGGCGCAGGCCGGTGGTGTTCGGTATGATGCGTAGCTGGGATCCTCTCCTGGAGGCGCTTCCGCATTTCGATATGTTGTCCGAATTCAACCCCGCGCTCGATTTGGAACTAGAATTTTTCGAGCAGTTCGGCGTCAACATGCACCTTGAGGCTCCCTGCCGGGGTGGGGAATTGAATGTGTGGGATAAAACGCTCGACAGTATGAGGGAAGTCGGTGTTTCAGGCGAGAACAAGACCTATGGATTCGATCCCGCGAGACTTCCCGAGCCGGATGTCACTATTCGGCCCAGTGTAGGTGATTTGATCATCGTGAAATCGACCCGCCTTCATTCCGTCTCCAAGACAGATCGAGGAAGGCGTGTTACCATCTCGGGGTTCCTCGGCCTTACTCGGGGGAAGATCGGTGCAAGACTGTGGAGTTGAATACGTGCCACTATCAATCGCTGCGACCGAAGACGGCGCCGAGTACTGGGATTTGACCTCCGCGGCACCCGGTTACTTGTTCTCGCTGCGTGACATGACCGCTCTGATAACCGGCGCCGGGGGCGGGGTCGGCGGCTGGCTGGCCATCGGGCTGGCCGCCGCCGGTGCCCGCCTGGTCCTTTCTGATGTGAATGAGGAGCTGTGCGGTCGGCTCAGCAATTTTCTTTCAAACAGAGGTGTCGATTTCATTGTGGTGCCCGCGGACCTGCGGGAGGTCGATGCGCCTCGGCAACTCGTTGCCAGGTCCGTTGAGCGATACGAGGCGCTGGACGTCGTGGTGAACGCCGCCGCGATGAACGAGCGGCGGCCTATCGCCAGTGTCGGAACCGATCTGTGGACCGAGATCGCCAACGTCAACTTGCGCTCCGCCTACTTCATCGCACGCGAAGCCATGCTCTCGATGCGGAACTCGGGCGGCGGGTCGATCATTAACATTACATCGGTCAACTCTGAGATCGGGCTTGAGGATGTCTCCGTCTATGGGGCACATAAGGCGGCATTGGCGCAGGCGACGAAGACGATGTGTATTGAGTGGGCGAAATATAACATCCGGGTCAACTGTATAGCGCCCGGCTTCCTCATGACGTCCCTCTCAAGGCCGCTGTGGCTTGACGAGGATCGGGCGAAGTGGATACTCGACCGTTGCCCGATGCGGCGCCCCGGGGCGCCCTCGGAATTGATCGGAGCATGTTTGCTGCTCGCTTCCGGGGCCGGCTCGTTCATTTCGGGAAGCAGCATTCTGATCGACGGCGGCCTGCTGGCCGGGAGTCCGTGGAAGTAGTGGTGTCGTTCGCCGGCGGATCGTGAACCGCGAACCGAGAGCGGACCACGACGATCAGCGCGGGGACGCCGATCGGGCCCCGCCACGCGGGTGATCCAGGTCTGGATCAGGGCCGCGTTCACCGTGGCCTGATGCGGCTGGACGCCGAACCCCGGTACCGCGCCGGCCGTCAGCGGCGCACAGCGGAGTTCGATGCGCGAGCGATCTGCGTGCTCATCCGTAGCGAGGGCTTGGGCCGTCGGGCAACGGCTCGGCCGCGGTTTGGGCTTCGCGTCAGTGCGAAGAGCGGCCCCGGACGCGGACGTAGTGGACGCGCGTGCCATTCTGGTCACTACGCCGACCGGAGGAGGCACATGCCCCGCGCGACGATCCCCGACCGGGCCAACGTGATCCTGGCCCACGCCCGCGACGTCATCCTGGAGAAGGGCTTCCGGCACGCCACCATCGCCGAGATCGCGCAGCGCTGCGGGGTCGGCAAGGGTGCGATCTACCTCGACTTCGCGTCCAAGGAGGCGCTGCTCGACGCGCTGCTCACCCGGTCCGTGCGCTCGCTCGCCCAGGCGGTGCGCGACCGGGTGGCGGCCGAGGACGGGCCGGTGCCGCTGTCAGCCGTCTACCGGTTCGCGCTGACGGCGCTGCTCGGCGACCGGCTGATGCTGGCCGTCTACCTGTCCGACGACGGCGTCCTCGGCGAGCACCTGCGGGACAAGGGCGCCGAGCGCTACGGCCCCCGGATGGACTGGCTCGCCCACTACGTCGACGACCTGCGCGCGGCCGGGCTGCTTCGGGCCGACCTCGACCCCGGGGCCGCGTCGTTGATGATGTCGGTGTTCGCGGTCGGCCTGGCCAACGCGTCGGCCACCCTGGGGGCGCTCACCCCGGGACACCTGGATCAGGCGATCGGCCTGATGGCCGGCCTGATCGAGGCGGGCTGGGAGACCGGCGCCGAGCGCGGCGGTCCCGCCGCCAGGCACGCGCACGCCCGGCTGCTCGACCGCCTCGGAGGGCAGGTGGACGCCCTGTGACCCCCTCCGTCTTCGCCGACCCCCGGACGATCCGCCTGCCCGGCGGCCCGCTGTGCCTGTACGAGGCCGGGCCCGTGGCCGGGGATCGCCCGCCGGTGCTGCTGCTGCACGGCGCGATGCTGGACACCGCCCCGCTCATCTGGCGGCACCTGATGCCCGAACTGGCCCGCGAACGGCGGGTCGTGGCCATCGACATGCCCCGCCACGGCGGATCGCGTCCCTGGCAGGGCACGCTCGACCAGCCCGCCATGGCCGCCGCCGTGGACGGCGTGCTGGACCACTTGGAGATCGGCCGGGCCACGCTCGCCGGGCTGTCCATGGGCGGCGGCGTCGCGATCGGGTACGCGCTGTCCCGGCCCGAGCGGGTCGCGGCGCTGGTGGCGATCAGCCCCGGCGGGCTGGACCGCACCCGCCCGCCGCACTTCCTGACCTGGCTGGGGCTGCGTTCCGACCGGCTCCTGCGCTACGCGACGCGATGGGTGGCCTCGCCGTCGTACCTGCGGCGGACGATGGAGCGCCAGTTCGCGGCGGGCGCGGACACCCCCGATTTCGAGGAGGTGATGGCCCTCATAGAGGCCGAGGCCCGCCTGCGGCTGGCACACGGCGAGCGGGCGCTCGACGACTGGCAGATCACCGCGTACGGCCCGTGGCGGATGCGCCTGAACCACCTCCCTCACGTGCACCGGCTGGGCGTGCCGTCGCTGTGGGTGCACGGCGTGCTGGACAAGGCGGTCCGGGAGCGGTCCGTACGGCAGGCCGCCGCCAGCGCCCCGCGCGCCACGTTCGTGTCCATCGACCGGGCCGGTCACCTGGCCCCGCTGGAGCGCCCCGACGAGGTGAACGCCGCCGTGCTGTCGTTCCTGGACGACGCGGGAGTGTGAGGTTCACGGATTTCATGAACTGTGTAAAATCCTGCGGATGACACTCGACGCCCAGGGCTTCCTTGAGCGGTTCGCGATGATCATGTCCGACAGCGGCTATCCCCGGATGGCGGCCAGGGTCTTCGCCGCGCTGCTGGTCTCCGACGACGGTCACCTCACCGCCGCCGAACTCGGCGAACGCCTCCAGGTGGGGCCGCCGGCGATCTCCGGCGCGATCAAGTACCTGATGCGGGTCGGCATGGTCACCCGTGAACGCGATCCGGGCGAGCGGCGCGACCGCTACCGGGTCGATCAGGTCGCCTGGTTCACCGCGGCTTCGTCCAGCGCGGAGGTGTTCCGGCGGTTCGAGGACGGCGCGCGCGAAGGGCTTGAGGTCTTCGCTCCGGACACGCCCGTGGGGGCGCGTCTGGAGCAGACCCGCAGCTTCTTCGCGTTCCTCCGCCGCGAGGTCCCCGCGCTGGTGAACCGGTGGCGTGAGGAGTCAGGCGAGGTCGCGGCGGCGGAGCCCGGCGAATCCGGCGGCGAACAGCGCGGCGGCCACGGCGGTCAGTAGCAGCAGCGGCGTCACCGCGACCTGCCCGAGCACCACCCACGGCACGTGCACGAAGGGGATCACGGACAGCACCGGTCCCGGCACCTGGCCGAGCGTGCCGAAGACATCGAGCGCGATGAACCCCGCCCAGATCGCCCACGCCGCCGCCGAGGCCCGGGGCAGCAGCCCAGCGAGCAGCACCGCGATGCCCGTCATCACCCACACGGCGGGCAGGTAGGCCAGCGCCGCCCCGAGGACCACTGGGAACATGCCGAGGTCGCCGCCGCTCACTCCGTAGCCGAGCCCGGCGCCCGAGCCGAGCGCCGTCATCGACGCCCCGGACACCGCCAGCGCGGTCAGCAGATGGCCGGACGCCCAGCGGGCGCGGCTCGTCGGAGTGGCGAGCAGCAGGTCGGCCCGGCCCGAGGACTCCTCGGCGCGCATCCGCAGCGCGGACAGGATGCCGTGCGCGGCCACGATCCAGGCCAGCATGGACAGCAGGTAGTTGACGAAGAACGCGGACGGCTCGGCGTGCCCCCCGCCCAGCTCGGCGATCATCGTTCTGATCGCCGGGGCGTCGAGCTGGTCGTCGATCCCGGCGGAGACCGCGCCGCCGAGCGCGAGGCCCCCCGCCGCGAACCCGGCGACCCAGGCCGCCGCCTGGCCGCGCTGCGCCCGCCAGGCCAGCGCGAGCACGCCGTTCAGCCCGGGAGGCGCGCCGGCCGGTCCGGGCCGCGCGGGCAGCACTCCGGCGGCCAGGTCGCGCCGCGCCGACAGCCGGTAGGAGGCGTACAGCAGCACCGCGACCAGCGCCACGGTCGGCGCGAGGAACCACCACCGCTCGTCGGCGAACGCGCGGGTCCGTGCGGCCCAGCCCAGCGGCGACAGCCATCCGGGCCAGTCCGTCCCGGTGGCGTCGCCCACCGCGCGGACCAGGAAGCAGACGATGAACGCGCCGACGCCGAGCCCCCTGGCCGGCCCGGTGCCCTGGGTGAGCTGCGCGGCGAGCGCGCCGACGGCGGCGAACGCCCAGCCCGTCCCGGCCAGGGACAGGGCCAGCGTGACGGACCCGGCGAGCGGCAGGCCCGAGCCCGCCAGCCCGGCGACCATCAGCGCGGCGATCACCAGGTTCGCGGCGAGCACCACGGCCAGCGCCGCCGTCAGCGGCGCGTGCCTGCCCACCGCTCCCGCGCCGAGCAGCTCGCGGCGGCCGGACTCCTCCTCGGCCCGGGTGTGCCGGATCACCAGCAGCAGGCTCACCAGGCCGAGCAGCATGCCGCCGGACGCGGTCACGGTGTGCGCGGTCAGCCCGCCGACACCCGTGTCGTACACCGGGCCGCGCATGGCGATCTGCGCCGGATTGGCCATCGCCGCGCGGGCCGCGCCGAGCAGGGCGCCGGCGGTCGGGTACAGCTCGGCGGTGCTGCCCGCGATGGCGGCGGGGAAGGCGGCGGCGGGCAGGATCCACAGCGGCAGCAGGAGGCGGTCGCGGCGCAGGACGAGCCGGACGAGCGTGCCGGTGCCGGTCAGGGCGCTCATCGAGCGGCTCGCGCGGGCTCGCCGTCCGAGGTGGTGTAGTGCCGCAGGAAGAGATCCTCCAGGCTCGGCGGCGCGGCGGTGACCCCCCGCAGGCCCAGCTCGGTCAGCCGCCGGAACAGCTCGCCGACGTGCGCGGGCTCGACCTGGCAGGAGACGCGTCCGCCGTCCACGCGCAGGTCGTGCACCCCCGGCAGGCCGGCCAGCCCGGACGGCGTGCCCGCCACCTCCGCCGCCACCGTCGTGCGGGTCAGGTGGCGCAGCCCGGCCAGCGTGCCCGACTCCACGATCCGCCCGTTCCTGATGATGCTCACCCGGTCGCAGAGCGCCTCCACCTCCGACAGGATGTGGCTGGACAGCAGTACCGTCCGCCCCCGGGTGCGCTCCTCGGCCACGCACTCCCGGAACACCGCCTCCATGAGCGGGTCGAGGCCGGAGGTCGGTTCGTCCAGGATGAGCAGCTCGGTGTCGGAGGCCAGCGCCGCGACCAGGGCGACCTTCTGCCGGTTGCCCTTGGAGTAGGTCCGGCTCCGCTTGCGCGGGTCGAGTTCGAAGCGCTCGATCAGGCTCCGCTCGCGGCGCTCGTCCACGCCGCCGCGCAGCCGTCCGAGCAGGTCGATCACCTCGCCGCCGGACAGCGTGGGCCACAGCGTGACGTCGCCGGGCACATAGGCCAGACGGCGGTGCAGCTCGGTGGCGTCCGCCCAGGGGTCGCCGCCGAGTAAGCGGGCGGTGCCCGCGTCGGCGCGGGCGAGGCCGAGCAGGATTCTGATGGTGGTCGACTTCCCTGCCCCGTTGGGGCCGAGGAAGCCGTGGACCTCGCCCGCGCGGACGGTCAGGTCGAGCCCGTCCAGCGCGCGTGTCCGGCCGAACGACTTGACGAGCCCGGACACGCTGATCGCATCTGTCATCCAAGCAAGTTACATCAAGTTCACGAATTTTGTGAACTATGCGAATCGAGTGCGGACGGCGATGAACAGCGCGGGGACGCCGATCGCGCAGGCGAACAGCAGCGTCGCCGTCGCCAGCCCCGCCTGGGCGAAGGCCCAGCCCGCCGCGAGCGACGGCAGCGCCGCCCCGGCGTAGGCGGCCAGGTAGTAGCGCCCGGTCATGGTGGCCAGCCGGGCGGCGGGCACGCTCAGGTTGAGCAGCGCCAGGCTGCCCGCGTACGCGCCGCCCTGCCCCATGCCGACGAGCACGGCGGCGGCGAGCATCAGCGCGGGCGTACCGGCGGCCACCGCGACGGCCACGCAGAACAGCCCCACCACGCCCGCGACCAGACCGGCGCGGACGAGCGGGCCGGGGCCGGTGCGGGTGATCCAGGTCTGGGCCAGGGCCGAGGAGCCGAACATCAGGGCCAGCGCCAGCCCGCCCACGGCGAGGTTGTCCACCCGCAGCCAGGTGACCATGATCGTCGAACCGGTGGCGTTGAGGAACGCTCCCCCGGCGTAGGCGAAGAACGCCATCGCGGCGAACAGCGCGATCGGGCCCGCCGCCGCCGGGCGGGCGGGCGCGCTCGGGGCGGTGTCCGGACGCACCGCCCGGCCCAGCGGGGTCCGGGCCAGCGCGGCCAGCAGGACGGCCAGCGCGACCAGCTCGGCCAGGTAGATCAGCATCGTGGGCGCGGGGGCGTACTGGGCCAGCAGGCCCGCGCACAGCGGACCGCTCGCCAGGCCGAGCGCGCCCATCCGTGAGCTGGCCAGCGTCGCCCGCGCCACCCGGCGGTCCAGCGCCGCACGCGGACCGGAGCCCGCGTCACGGTCGGCGGGCGAGGTGTGCGCCGTCCGGGCCTCCGCCATGGCGGGTTCCGGCGTCGCCGTGGCCCGGCCGGCGGGGACCAGCTCGACCAGGGCCGCGTTCACCGTGGTCTGGTAGAGGCCGACGCCGAACCCCAGCACCGCGCTGGCCGTCAGCAGGTTGGGCAGGCCGGGTACCAGCAGCAGCGCCGTGCCCAGCAGGCAGCAGGCCACCGCCGTGAGCAGCACCGGGCGGCGGCCGAGCCGGTTGGAGACCGGCGCGGCCGGGAGCGCCACGATGATGCCCGCGACGAACACCGCGAAGACCACGGTGAGCAGCCAGCCGGGGAATCCCCATTCGCGCTGGTAGAGGGGATACAGCGCACTGGGGGCGCTGCCCGCGAACGAGGTGAGCAGGCTGCCTGCCGCGAGCCGCCGGTAGGTGCGGTCGGCCTGATCAGGTGCCCGGTCAGGCGCCCGGTGAGGTGCGCTGTCCAAGAAATGCCTCCGCGAGGAGTTCGGCCAGCGCCAGGGTCGGCAACTGGGTGTTGCAGCGAGGAATGGACGGCATGATCGAGGCGTCGGCGATCCACAGCCCGGACAAGCCGTGGACCTTGCCGTGGCCGTCCACCACGGCGTCGCGGCTGTCGCCCGGTCCCATCGCGCAGGTGCCGACGGGATGCCAGTAGGTGCCGACCGCCGCCGACGGCGGCCCGGCGGGGGAGGCTCGGGTGCGCAGCGGCCCGGTGGCGGCCAGCTCGCCCGCCAGGCGCAGGCCGTCGCCGAGCGCGGTGCGGTCGTGGCCGCCGGGATCGGTGAGGAAGCCCGGCTCGATGATCGGCGGCGCGGCCGGGTCGGCGGACGGGATCGATACCCGGCCCCGCGAACGCGGCTTCATCAGGAAGGCCGTGACGCCGACCTCATAGTGTCCGGGCGGCAGCGTGCCGAACAGCGGAGCGCCCGCGATCGGCAGCAGGTGCAGGTCCCAGGTGCCCGGGGGGCAGGCGGCGCTGCCCGCTTTGATCGCGACCTGGCTGGGGTAGAGGCCGTCGGCCTCCTCCTGCGCGCGCAGCGCGGCGGTCAGGCCGGGGGACGGCGCGAGCCGCAGCGTCCGCGACGGGTGGTCGATCAGGTTCGCGCCGACGGCCGGAAGGTCGAGCGCCACCTCGATGCCCAGCCGCCGCAGGTCGTCGGCGGGTCCGACGCCGCTGCGCAGCAGCACCCCCGGCGAACCGTAGGTCCCGGCGGTGAGCAGGTAGCGCTCGGCCCGCAGAGTCTCGGCCACGCCGCCGCGGATCACCCGCACGCCGGTCACCCGGCCGCGTTCGATCACCAGCCGGTCGGCCAGCGCGCCCGCCATGATCTCCAGGCCGGGGCGGTCGCGCCGCAGGTACGCCTGGGCGGCGTTGACCCGCTCGTGCCCGGCCGCGTTGATCGGTGGGCGTCCCGCGCCGCGCGGCGGCCCCAGCGCGGCCATGTCGGCGATCTCCGGGTAGCCCAGCTCGGCCGCCGCCGCCAGGCTCGCCGTGGCCCACGCGGTCAGCTCGCCGTCGGGCACCTCGCGCAGCCCCATGGCCCGCACCGCCCGCAGCCGGTACGGCTCCAGCGCCCCGGCGCAGAGGTGCGGCCCGCCCAGCGCCGCCCACTCGGCGAAGTCCCCGGGTGCGCCCCAGGTGTGCCAGCACCCGTTCACGCTGGAGGAACCGCCGAGCACCTTGCCCCGCAGCCGGTACGGCGGGCCGTCGCCGTCCCACACCTCGTCTCTCGGCAGCAGCCGCGCGTCGCGCAGCCCGCCCGGCCAGCCCTCGCGGCCGGGGCCGTGGTCGGGGCCGCCCTCGACCAGCCCGACCCGCAGGCCGTTCCGCTCGGTGAGGCGTCCGGCCAGCACGCATCCCGCGACGCCGCCCCCGAGCACCAGGTAGTCGAAACCCCCGGTCGCCATGCCGCTCCTCTCAGACGGTGTGACTTAGACGGTGTTCGGGCCGGTCGCGAGCCGCAGCCCGCGCTCGCCGTACCGCAGCACGGACAGCGAACCGGGGGGCACCGTGACCCCGGCGCGGTAGGCGCGCAGCGGGAGGTCGCCCGCGTGGGCCAGCAGCAGCCGGATGACATGGGCGTGGGACACCACGACGACGCGCCCGCCGGGATGCGCGTCCGCCAGGTCGCGCACCGCCGCCACCGTCCTGGCCAGCACCGCCGCGCCCGGCTCGCCACCGGGCGGCGCGACCGTCACCGGGTCGTCCGCCCAGGCCCCCTGCTCGACCGACGCGGTCACCAGGCCCTCCCAGTCGCCGAAGCGCAGCTCCGCCCACCGGGGGTCGGTGCGCGCCTTGAGCCCCAGCCGGTCCGCGATCGGGCCGGAGGTCAGCGCGCCGCGCACGGCGGGGCTGCTGACCACCGCGTCCACCGCGCCGAACCGACCGTCCCCGAGCGCCGCCGCCAGTCGCCCGGCGGCCTCCGTCCCGCCGTCGGTGAGCGGTGTGTCGCAGTCGCCGCAGAACACCCGGCGCCGCGCGCACGGCGTTTCGGCGTGCCGCACCAGCAGCAGTTCCAGCGTCATCCCCGGCCCTCCAGGTCGCGGGTCAGGCGGGTGAGCAGGTCGCGCTGCCGGGCCGGGTCGCGCATCTCGCTGAACACGCGGGTGCCGCCCTCGGTGGAGGACGGGCGGATCAGCAGCCACTGCCCGTCGGGCAGCAGGAACTTGGTGCCGTCGGTGCGGCCGACCCCGCGCACGGGGAGCCCGAGCGCGCCCGCCGCGCGTTCGGCTCCGGCGGCGTCGAGCCGCACCCGGGGCAGGTGCAGCTCGGTCCAGTGGCTCGGCCCGTGCCGCGCGGCCAGGGCGGTGGTGAGCAGGCCGACGCGGGGCTGCCCGGTCGCCGCCACCAGCCGGTCGAGCAGCGCGATCGCCACGGCGGGATCGCGGTCGCGGCCGTAGCGGGCGAAGGCCAGGTCGCCCACCGCGCCCGCCCCGGCCGCGCCCTCGGCCAGCAGCGGGGCGATGTGCTTGAACCCGATCGGGCACTCCGCGAGCGGCCGGTCCTGCTCGGCGCAGACCCGCGAGACGATGGACCCGCACGAGACGGTGACCGCCACCCCGCGCCGGGTGCCCGGCCGTTCCCACAGCCCGCGATGCTCAAGCAGCAGCGCGAACAGGTCGTGCGGCAGGATCGCCCGGCCGTCGTGGGCGATGATCCAGATCCGGTCGCCGTCGCCGTCCAGGACGATGCCGAAGTCGGCGCCGGTGCGCACCACCTCGGCCGACGCGTGCGCCCGGGTGGCCGCCCGCACCGGGTCGGGGGTGATGCCGCCGAAGTCGGGACGCGGGTCGGTGCGCGTCTCCCGCACCCGCCAGCCGAGCGCGCGGCACAGCCGGGCCAGGCCCGCCCCGGCGATGCCGTGCACGCCGTCGAGGATCACGTTGACCCGGGGACGCCCGGCGGGAGCCTCGCCCGTGACGCTCACGTGATGGTCACCCTCCAGACTCCGCACCCGCTCGCCCGGCCATACGTCAATGGCTTCCCCGCCGGGCGGCGGGCCGAACGCCTCGGGCAGGTGCTTCTCGATCCGGTGCTCCAGGTCGCGGCCGGGTGGCAGGCCGGGGGAGACCTTCAGCTTGATCCCGTTCCAGCCCGCCGGGTTGTGGCTCGCGGTGACCAGCAGGGCGGCGTCGAACCGGCCGGAGCGGACGGCGAACGTCGCGGTCGGCGTGGGGACGAGCGGGGCCAGCGTCACGGCGGCGAAGCGCGCTGCGGCCTGTGCGACGGCCCGCGCGGCGAGCGGTGAGGTGGCCCGGCCGTCGTGGGTCACCAGGAACGCGCCCGCGCCGTCACCGGTCAGCACCCGTGCCGCCGCCCCGCCCAGGGCAGCCGCTGACGCGATCGTGAACTCCGTGCCCTCCGCGCCCCGCCAGCCGTCCGCGCCACGGGTGAGCCTGGGCGCGGCCCGCCGGTTCACCGCGCCGCCCTGCTGGACGGGCGCTTGTCGGCGCAGGCCAGGGCCTCGTCCAGGGTGGGCAGTGCGCCGCGTGCGCCCGGCCCGAGGGTGGCCAGGCCGCCGACCGCGTTGGCGAACCGGAGGCGGTCGTGCGGGGCGAGCCCGCTCAGCCGGGCGACGGCCAGCGCCGCGCAGAACGCGTCGCCCGCCCCGGTGGGATCGACGGCGGGCAGCGCGAACGCCGGTTCCTCGGCGAACTCCGGCTCCAGCAGGGCCGAGCCCGCCGCGCCCCTGGTGAGCACCCACTCGTGCCCGGGGCGGGCGATGGCCTTGCCGTACATCAGCCGGTGCTCGTCGCGGTTGACCACGACGGTGTCGAAGTCCCCCCGGGCCAGCGGCAGGAACTCGGGGGAGCTGTAGATGCCGCCGGGGTTCCAGCAGAGCAGCGGACGCCGGGCGGCTCCGTCGGCCCAGGCGGCGACGGCCTCGATCACCGCGCGGGGCGGGTCGAACACCAGCACGCCGTTCACCTCGGACGGATCGACGGCGGCCAGGTCGGCGGGGGTCGGCTCGGCGTTCGCGCCGCGTTCCATCAGCATGTAGCGCTTGGTCGGCGAGGTGGGGATGAACACCCGCCCGGTGGGCGCGGCGCAGCGGCGCACGTGCCGGGTCGTGACGCCGAGTGCGGTCAGGTCGGCCAGGATGCCGGTGCCGTCGGCGTCGTCGCCGACCGCGCCGAGGACGGCGGCCGACGCGCCCAGGCGGGCCAGCGCGCCCGCGCAGTTGCCCGCGTGCCCGCCGTACGCCGTGACCACGCGGACGGTCGTGGAGCCGTCGTCCTCCGGCAGGTGACCGGCGTGCAGGATGTAGTCGGCGTTGAGCGAGCCCACGACGAGGAAGCGCAGGCCGCTCGGCCGGGGCCGGGGGATCATGGGGCGATGTGGGCGACGCCGCTGATCTCGACGCGGATGCCCGGCTCGGCCAGCCGGGACACCTCGACCAGGGTGCTGCTCGGCGCGGGGTCGGCGAGCAGCCGGTCACGGACGGCGGACACCGCCCGGAAATCCGACATGTCCGTCAGGTAGATGATCAGGCTGACCAGGTGCCGCAGATCGCCCCCCGCGCCCGCCAGCACCTGGCGCAGCCGCTCGAAGACCGCCTCGGCCTGCGCCCCGGCGTCGTCGCGGCCGATGACGCCCCCGGCCGCGTCCGTGGCCACCTGGCCGGAGACGAAGACCAGCGAGCCGGTGCCGACCGGCACGCGGATCGCGGGGGAGTACCGCCCGATCGGCTTGCTGTGTCCCGGGGGCAGGATCGCCTCGTGCGCGGGCGTCGCCGTCATCGCGCCGCTCCTTCCTGGAATGGTCCGTAGGTCTCGGTGATCGCGCTCAGCCGCAGCTCGCGCAGTTCCACATGGGGCGGCAGGTCGATGACGAACCGGATGACGTCGGCGACGTCCTCCGCGGACAGCGCCCCCGGCCGGTCACCGGGGACGCGCCCGCCGAAGTGCGTGTCCACCCGGCTGGGCAGCAGCGTCGTCACCCGCACGCCGAGCGGGCGGACCTCGGCGCGGAACGTCTCGGCGAGCGACCGCAGCGCCGCCTTGGACGCGCAGTAGTGCGCCCGGCCGGGAAAGGGATAGAGGGAGGAGTCGGAGCCGACCACGATCACCTGGGCGTGCTCGTGCCCGGCGAGTGACGGCAGCAGCGCGCGCAGCACGTGGAACGCGCCGTCCAGGTTGGTGGCGAGGGTGGCCCGCCACTCCTGCGCGGTCAGCTCGGAGAACGGCCGCCAGCGACCGCCCCCGGCGTTGACCACCAGGGCGCGCAGCGGGCCGTCCGCCGCGAGATCGCCGGCCGCGTCCGCCACCGCGTCCGGGTCGGCGACGTCGACCACCCGGTGCCGGGCGCGTCCGCCGGTCCGGGTGATCTCGTCGTTCGCCGCGGCCAGGTCGGCCTCGGTGCGCGCCCACAGCGCGACGTCGTGACCGTGGCGGGCCAGCCGCACGGCGGTCGCCCGCCCGATGCCCCGGCCCGCCCCGGTGACCACGATCCGGTCGTCGCTCATGCGGTTCTCTTGCGGGTGCTCATACGGGTTCTCCGGGGACGACCTCCAGGCGGGCCGCCACCGCCTCGACCGTCTCCGGAGCCAGGTCGCGCAGGAGCTGGAAGGCGATCGACACCGCCTTCACGCCCGGCTCGTCCCGGCCGCCGATGGAGACGATCCGGTCCTGGCGCACCAGGCCGCAGGCCGGTTCGTGGCCGATCTCCGCCGCGAGCAGGGCCCGTTTGGCGGCGTGCACGGACACCCTCCCGGTGCCGGTCAGCCCGGCGGCGGCGAGCAGGAACGCGCCGGAGCAGATCGAGTACACCAGCGCGCCGTCCTCGTAGGCGTGCCGTACGGCCGAGAGCGTGCGCTCGTCCCTCGCCGCCTCGCGCGCCCCGGCCCCGCCCGGCACCACCAGCGCCGCCGCGCCGGTGGCCGCCTCCAGCCCGGCCTGCCGCCGCACGGCCGCGCCGCCGCCGCAGACGATCTCCGGGTCGGCGGCGACGATCGTCACCGCCAGCTCGTGGCCGTCCGCGGCGTAGCGGGCGGCCTTCACTAGTGGCGCGTACGCCCCGAAGAGGTCGAGTTCGTCCACCCCCGGATAGGCGAGCAGGACGATGTGGGTCCTGGTCTCGGTCCGGATCTCAGCCGGGGTCGTCGCGGTCATCGGCGCACCGGCCCTCCCGCCTTCAGGTTCGCGAGCCGGTCGAGTTCGGCGCAGGCCGCCTCGGCGGCCTCCGGTTTGACGTGCCCGCCCGCCGGCGACTTCAGCACCGTCGCGGCGGCGGCCGGGAAGCCCGCCAGGCCCAGCCTCCGGCACACGCCCGCGATCCGGATCAGGTCGATGATCACACCGGCCGCGTTGCTGGAGTCCTGCACCTTGAGCTTGAGGTCGACCGAGATCGGGGTGCCCGCCCAGCCCACCGCCTCGATGTTGATCACGGCCACCTTGTTGTCGCGCAGGTGGGCGATGTGCCCGGCCGACGGGATCACCTCGACGGCGTCGAGCACGACCTGCCCGGCGGCCAGCGCGTTCAGCTTGGACTGCCGCTTGCTCCCGCCGTGGTCGCGCAGGTTCCTGAAGTCCTCGTTGCCGCCGAAGTTGAGCTGGTAGGAGCTGTTCAGGGTGAGGCCGCGCTCGGCGAGCAGGATGAGCAGGGTGCGGTGCACGACGGACGCGCCCAGGTGGCTGGCCAGGTCGTCGCCCACCAGCGGCAGCCCGGCCGCCTCGAACCTGGCCATCGTCTCCGGGTTTCGCGCGACCGGTTCCGGTGTGCAGTTGACGAAGGCCACCCCGGCGTCCACCGCCGCCTGGGCGTAGGCGTCGGCGGCCCGTTGCAGGCCGGTGGGCAGGGAGTACAGCAGCACCTCCGCGCCCGCGTCGGCCAGCGACTTGACCACGCGCTCGGCGCCCTCGCCGGTCTGGGCGTCGATGCCCTTCTCCACCTGGACGCCCTGCGGGGGCACCTCGACGTCCAGGGCCGGATAGTTGTTCGGCGGGGCGAACGCGCCCTCACGTAGATCCTGGCCGATCTTGCCGGGGTGCACGTCGTAGGCGGCGACGAACCGCACGTCGCCCACGCCGATGCCGCCGATCCTGGGGCGGCGGATGCCCGGCAGGCCGTCCTCGCCGGTCTTCCCGATCATTTCGCGGTAGAGGTGAACGCCCTGGAGGAGGGCCGAGATGTTGTTGCCCACCCCCGCGACGGCCAGCCTCACCGGTCCGCTGACGTCCATGTTCCCTGTTCTCCGTTCACCGTTGCCTGGTCTCCGTTCACCGCTCGGTCGATGAGTCGCTGGACGGCGAGGCCGTCGGCGAAGCCGGGCACGGGCTCGGCCGCTCCGGCGAAGGCGCGTATCAGGCGGGGATAGGGGTTCATCCCGGTCGGCGGGTGGTCGCGCCTGGGCCCCGCGCCCGCGCGCAGGAACCCGGACCCGTCGGTGGGATCGGCCTCGGCGTGCAGCGTGCCCCGCGAACCCGCGATGGTGATCGAGAACCGCCGCAGCCCGGTGGACACCCGGGAGACCAGCACCCTGGCGGGCAGCCCGTCGCCGGCGGTCAGTCGGCAGTCGGCGATGTCGTCGGTCCGCGCGGCGATCGGCTCACCGGCGGGGCCGGTGCGTACGACCGGGGCCCGGCGGACGGCCGAGGTCACCGACCACTCCCGCCCGGTGGTCCAGCGCAGCAGGTCGAAGGCGTGCGCCCCGAGGTCGCCGAGCGCCCCGGCACCGGCGACGCCCGGGTCGTGCCGCCACGGCCACGGGGTGCGGCCGTCCGCCATGAAGTCGTGGTGGAAGGCGACGTCCACGAAGTACGGCTCGCCCAGGTCGCCGCCGAGCGCGTGCTCACGGGCCGCCTGGAACGCCGGGTTCTCCCGCCACTGGAACACGACGCCCGCCCGCGCTCCCGGCCGGTCGGCGGCCCGCGCCATCGCCTCGGCGTCGGCGACCGTGTGCGCGAGGGGCTTCTCGCACAGCACGGCCCCGCCCCGTTCCAGCACGGCCACCGCGAGTGCGGCGTGGGTGTCCGGCGGGGAGGTGATGACGAGCAGATCGATGTCATCGGATCGGGCGAGCTGCGACGCGTCCGGAGTGATCTCGGGGACCTCGAATCGGGCGGCGAGATCAACTGCCCGGGATTTAGTGGATCGATAGGATAGAGCGCCTATCCGGATCTCCGCACATTCGCGCAGCCAGGCGAGATGGGCGGCACCGAATCCGGTGCCGACGACCGCAGCACGCATGAACTCTCCTCTTGACTCCCCGATTCGCGCAATGGCCTGGTTCAATCGCGCTGGGCCGCGATCACGGTGCGGATCACGGGGGCCACGGCGGTCATGGCGTTCGCCCCGGCGTCCAGGATCTCCTCGTGGACGACCGCCTTTCCGGTTATTCCGGCGGCGATGTTGGTGACCACCGAAATACCGAGGACCCGCGCCTTGAGCTGGTGGGCGGCGATGGCCTCCAGCGTGGTGGACATGCCGATCACGTCGATGCCGAGCGTGGCGAGCATCCGGACCTCGGCGGGGGTCTCGAAGTGCGGGCCGGGCACCGAGCCGTAGACGCCTTCGATCAGCGAGGCGTCCGCGTCGCGCGCGAGGTCGCGCAGCTCGGGCTGGTAGATCTCGGTGAGGTCGAGGAAGCGCGTGCCGTACGGCTCGGGCGGCGGCGGGCCGGTGAGCGGCGAACGGCCGAGCAGGTTCACGTGGTCGCTGATCAGTATGGCCTGGCCCACCGAGAGGCCTGGGCGGATGCCCCCGGCGGCGTTCGTGATCACCACGGTGTCGCACCCGGCCAGGACGGCACTGCGCACACCGTGCACGACCTGATGGGGTTCATAGCCTTCGTAGAGATGCGTCCGTCCCTGTAGCACCAGGGCCGGCACGCCGTCGACATCGACCGAGACGACTTGGGGGACATGACCGGAAACCGAGATCTCCGGAAACCCGGGGATCTCGGTCATCGGGATGCTGTGCACGATCTTGCCCAGATGGTCGACCAGGCTGGCCCATCCGGTGCCTAGGACGACGGCCACACGGTGCCTGGCCACCTGGGTACGTCGGCTGATGTGATCGGCGGCGTGCTGAGCGGCTTCATAAGGATCAGTCGCAAGCATATTTTCGGACGCTACAGCGACCGATTGCTGCAAAGAATGTCAATCTCCGATAATCGGTAACACCAAAATCGGCGATATTTGATGACAGATCATGTCAAACCTATATGAGCCTGACCACACGCCTCAATTTCTGAATTTCTGCTGCTCAACAGCATCAGATTCGCCGTGGACCACACGCAATACATTTTCGGTTGGCCGCTTCGCCCCCCGCACGTGCACCCAACCAAGGGAAAGACTCAGCGGGCAGCGTCGATCCGCGCGGCGGGCTCGCTGAATACCCAGGGGTCGGCCTCGGCCACCGAGACGAAGTCGGTGGGATACCCCACCTCGAACTCCACGGCGTCCGTGAGCCGCCGGGCCACTTCGTCCGGCAGCTCGACGTCCACCGCGCCCAGGTTGTCGGCGAGCTGGGCCGGGTCGCCCGAGCCGATCAGCGGGTGCACGTTCCGCGAGCGGGAGAGCAGCCAGGCGATCGCCACCTGAGCCGGGCTCACGCCCAGGCCGGCGGCGGCATTCCGGACGGCACGCGCCGCCGCGTGGTCGCGCGCCGTAAGAGAGTCCGGATCGACCCTGGTGGGCTTCTCGGGCCTGCTGGTGTCGGTGAACTTCCCCGACAGCACCCCGCTCGCGAGCGGATGGTAGGCCGCCACCGTCATGCCGTACGCCTTGGCCAGCGGCAGCAGCTCCCGCTCGATGTCGCGGTTGAGCAGGTTGTAGGGCACCTGTAGCCCCGCGAACGGGGTCCAGTCGCGCCACTCGGCGAGCGTGTTGGCCCGGCTGACCAGCCACGCGGGCATGTTGGATACGCCCACGGAAAGGATCTTCCCGGACCGGACCGCGTCGTCCAGAGCCCGCATGGTCTCCTCGATCGGCGTGTGCCGGTCCCAGATGTGCACCCAGAACAGGTCGATGTGGTCGGTCCGCAACCGCCGCAGGCTGGCCTCCAGCGAGCGGGTCAGGTTCTTGCGGTGGTTCCCTGCCGCGTTCGCGTCGCTCTGGTCGCGGGACAGCGTGTACTTGGAGGCCAGCACGAACCGGTCCCGTCGCTCACCGAGCAGGTCGCCGAGCACGTCCTCGCTCTCGCCGTACGCCGACGCGGTGTCGATGACGTTCCCCCCGGCCTCGGCGTAGGCGTCGAGCATGGCGAGCCGCTCGCGCGCCGTGTCGGCCCCGCCGCGCTCGTAGAAGGTCATCGCACCGAAGAACAGCTCGGACACCCGGATCCCGGTCCTGCCGAGGAGTCGATAACGCAACTCGGATTCCTTTCCCTGCCGGGCGGGCCGATCCCGCCCGCGACCAGCCTGCCGGGAGTTCGCCGGAAGAGGGAGACCGCGCCGAGACAGGCCCTCGCAGGGCCACGATTAGACTCGCGGCATGGGAGAAAACGAGCTGGGGGCGTTCCTCCGATCGCGGCGGGAGGCCGTGGCGCCGGCCAGCGTCGGGATCCCGGGCGGGCCGCGCCGCCGTACCCCGGGGCTGCGCCGCGCCGAGCTGGCCACCCTGGCGGGGGTCAGCGTCGAATACCTCACCCGGCTGGAGCAGGGGCGCGACCGCAGGCCGTCCGGTGAGGTGCTGGGCGCGCTGGCCGACGTGCTGGGCCTGTCCACCGATGAGCGCGTCCACCTGTACCGGCTGGTCAAGGCGATGACCGGCACCACCTGCCAGGGCGGCGGCGAGCCGCCCGTCCAGGTGGTGCGCCCCACCGTCATGGCGCTGCTCGACCGGCTCGAACCCGCCCCGGCCCTGGTGATCGACCAGGCCTGCGAGGTGCTGGCCCGCACCGCGGGCTTCGACCGGCTCGCCGGGCCGCTGGGCCTGCTCGACGCGGAGCCGGTCAACCTGGCCAGGTTCACCTTCACCGACCCCCGCGCCCGTGCCGCGTTCCCCGACTGGAACGCCGTCGCCGACGAACGCGCCGCCGCGCTCCGCATCGCCGCCTCGCTCGGCGACCACCGGGCAGCCGTCCTCGCCGAGGAGCTCACCGCCGCGGCGGGCCCGCCGTTCGCCGAGCGCTTCGCCGCCCTGGCCGCCCTCCCCGCCCGCACCGGCCGCGAGCACTGGTCGCACCCCGAGGCCGGTGACCTCCACCTGGCCTACGAGAGCCTCGAAGTGCCCGCCACCGACGAACAACGCCTCATCGTCTACCTCCCCGCCGACTCCCGCACCGGCGACGCCCTCGACGCCCTCTCCCTGGCCGCCCGGAGCGTCTAGCCGCAGGTCTCCCGGTAGGCGACGCTCCCGAGGTAGCGCCGCCACTCGCCCGGCGTCAGGCGGCGTCCCGCGCGGGCGTACACCGCGTCGGCCACCGGCTCGGCAGCGAGCACGTCCCACAGGTGCAGCGCCTCGCCGGCGGCAGGGGGAGCGTCCCGTCGTGGCGTTTTGGGCGGTTGCTGGCGGGCCGGGCCGGTGTGGGGTTCTGGGCTACTCAGTGGGGGTTTGGAGGTTTAGTTCTGTGGCGATTTCGGTGGCGGCGGCCAGGTCTGTGGCCAGGGCTTCGCGGTCGGTGGGGGTGAGGGGGAGGGCTTGGGCCTCGGTGAGGGAGGCGGTGGCGGAGGTGTGGTCGCCGGTGCGGTGGTGGAGTTCGGCGAGGTAGACGAGGGCGGGGAAGCGGTCGGCCGGGGGTGCGTCGGCGTGGCGGGCCAGGCCGTTGACCAGCAGGCGGATTCCGGCTTCCACGTCGCCGTGTGAGTCGGCCTGGCGGGCGGCGGCGGCCAGGGCGCGGCCGAGCCGTCCCTTGGGCTGCTCCGCGTTCTCCTCGGTCTCGTCCAGCCTGCTGATCCGCAGCCAGTTGCCGCCCGGGTCGACGACCGTGAAGCCGCCGGTCATGCCCTGCTTGGCCCTCGGCCGGGTCATTCGCGGGATCCCGGAGACGGGCACCTTCCCGTACTCGGCCCGCAGGCCCGCCGCGAACGCCGCGTGCAGCACCATGGTGTCGGGGACGACCACCACCACGGTGCCCATGGAGTCCTTCGGGTCGAACTCCGGCACGCTGAAGAAGTGCAGCTCGATGCCGCCCCGGCGGACCGAGGCGAAGGGATTGGGACGTTGCTGCCGATAGGTAACCTCGAATCCGAGGGCGGTGTAGAACGGGAGGACGTCGTCCAGGTCCCGGCACGGCAGGCCGGGGATGACGCGTTCGGTTCGCATGCCAAACATCGTACGGTGTTCGGAGTATTTTTGCAGAGAGGGCGCGATGGAATACGCGGGACGCGGTGACGCGGCGCGCACGATGGCGCTGCTGTGGGACGGCGTCCCGGCGCCCAAACGCGGCCCGAAACAGCGGCTCGACCTGACCCGGATCGTCGAGGCCGCGATCGCCGAGGCCGACCGGGGCGGCCCCGCCGCGCTGTCCATGCGGGCGCTGGCCCAGACCCTCGGCATCGGCCCGGCCTCGCTCTACACCTACGTGCCGGGCAAGGCCGAACTGCTGGAGCTGATGGTCGAACACGTCGTGGGCGCCCAGCCGTTACCCGACGCCACCGCCGGGTGGCGGGAGGGGCTGCGCGGCCTGGCCACCACCGACCTGGCCACGTTCCGCGCCCACCCGTGGCTGCTCCAGGTGGCCACCTCGCGCACGGTCTTCGGCCCCCGGGTCATCGCCCGCTACGACGCCGCGCTGGCCCTGCTCGACGGCCACGGCCTGGCGGCGATCGACATCGCCGGCTGCGTCGCGGCGGTCGAGTCGTACGTGCGCGGCGCGGCCTCGGCCGTCGTGGAGGCGGAGCAGGCCCCCGCCCTGACCGGGAGCAGCGACGACGAGTGGTGGGAGGGCCGCGTCCCGCTGCTGGGCGAGCGGATGGCCGGGCGGTTCCCGAGACTGACCGCGTTCGAGCGGGCAGGGGGATTCGCGGTGTCCGGCACCGCGCTGCCGTACACGCTGCAACGCGCGCTGGACCGCTTCGCGTTCGGGCTCGGCCTGGTGCTGGACGCCGTCGGCGCGAGGGTCGCGGCGGCTCGTGGGAACGACACCGTCGATTCGGTGCCGTCTCGGTCGTCGTAGATGTGAGGACCGAATCACCCACGGAAGATCCAGGGAGTGATGGCATATGCCGCAGTACGCGATTCTGATCTACGAGAAGGAGATCCCGCTGGAGGAATACCCTCCGGAGGTCATGGAGGCCAACATGGCGGCGGGGCAGCGGATCGAGGCCATCGGCGCCAAGATCGTGGGGGAGACCGCGCTCCAGCCCGCCAGCAAGGCCACCACCGTCCACAAGGGCGGCGTGGTGACCGACGGACCCTTCCTGGAGACCAAGGAGGCGTTCGCCGGCATCTTCGTCATCGAGGCGGAGGACCTCGACCAGGCCATCGCCGTCGCCCGGCTGCTGCCGATCATGGAGGGCGGGGTCGAGATCCGGCCGCTGATGGAGACCGGATGACCGAGGCGCACCCGAGCGCCGTCCGGCGAGCCGTCGACGACGCGCACCGGCGCGAGTGGGCCCGCGTGCTCGCCACGACAGTGCGCGTCGCGCGCGATCTGGACCTCGCGGAGGAGTGCGTCCAGGACGCCTACGTGGCCGCACTGGGCGCCTGGGCCCGCGGCGGGGTCCCCACGAACCCGGGCGCCTGGCTGGTCACCGTGGCGCGACGCAACGCGCTGGACGCGTTGCGCCGTGACCGCGTCCTGCGGTCCAAGCTCCATCTGCTCGCCGAAGACGACGTGGAGGACGACGTGGGGAGTGCGGAGGGGGGCGCCGGCCGTCCCGAGATCCACGACGACCGGCTCCGGCTGATCTTCATGTGCTGCCACCCGGCGCTGCGCCCGGAGGCGCAGATCGCGCTGACCCTTCGGCTGGTCTGCGGGGTCGCCACGACGGACATCGCCAGCGCGTTCCTGGTGCCGGAGCCCACCATGGCGGCCCGGATCACCAGGGCCAAGAAGAAGATCGCGGGCGCGGGCGTCCCGTTCCGGGTGCCCGGCCACGCCGACCTGCCGGAACGGCTCGACGCCGTGCTCACCGTGGTGCACCTGCTGTTCACCACCGGGCACACCGCGCCCTCCGGCGGCGGCCTGACCAGGGAGGACCTCGCGGTCCGCGCGCTCGACCTGACGCGCCTGCTGCGCGAGCTGCTGCCCGGCGAGCGCGAGGTCCGGGGGCTGCTGGCGCTGCTGCTGGTCAACCACGCGCGGCGGGCGGGCCGTACGGACGGGGACGGACGGCTGGTGCTGCTGTCCGAGCAGGACCGCTCGCTGTGGGACCGCGCCGCCATCGCCGAGGGCCACCGGCTGGTGGTCGCGGCGCTGCGCGGCGGGCCGCCCGGCAGGTTCACCCTCCAGGCGGCGATCGCCGCCCTGCACGCCACCGCCCCGACCTACGCCGACACCGACTGGGAGCAGATCCTCGTCCTGTACGGCGAGCTGCTCGGCGTCTGGCCCTCGCCCGTCGTCGCGCTGAACCGGGCCGTGGTCCTCGCGATGGTCCACGGCCCCGAGAAGGCGCTGCGCGAGACCGAGCGCCTGGAGGCCGCCGGTGAGCTCGGCGGCTACCACTACCTTCCTGCGGTCAAGGGCGACCTGCTGCGCCGGATGGACCGCCCGGAAGAGGCCGCGCGCGAGTACCGCCGCGCCCTCGACCTCACCGCCAACGAGGCCGAACGCGCCTTCCTGACCGGCCGCCTGGCCGAGTGCGGAGCCCCGTAGGCCGTTCTGTCGATCGGGGCCCTCGCCGCTCGTCGTGTCCACGAGAGCCACGACGGAAGGAACGCGGCACGTGAGCGTCATCGAAGAGACAGAGCCAGGGGCGGAGGCGCCGCGCAGAGCGGGACGCCGGGAATGGCTGGGCCTGGGCGTGCTCAGCCTGGCCGTCATGATGATCACCTTTGACATGTTCGTCCTGTTGCTGGCGCTGCCCGGCCTGTCGGCCGAGATGCGCCCGAGCACCACCGAGCAGCTGTGGATCCTGGACGTCTACGGCTTCATGGTCGGCGGCTTCCTGATCACCATGGGCACGCTCGGCGACCGGATCGGCCGCCGCAGGCTGCTGATGATCGGCGCGGCCTGCTTCGCCGTCGCCTCGGTCTTCTCGGCGTTCTCCAGCACCCCGGAGACGCTGATCGCGGCGCGGGCGCTGCTCGGCGTGGCCGGGGCCACGCTGGCGCCGTCCACGCTGGCGCTGCTCAGCACCATGTTCCCCGACCCCAGGCAGATGGGCGCGGCGGTGGGGATCTGGGCGGGCGGCTTCACGCTCGGCGCGATCCTCGGCCCCCTGGTGGGCGGGCTGCTGCTCGCCCGCTTCTGGTGGGGGTCGGTCTTCCTGCTGGGCGTGCCGGTGATGGCGCTGCTGCTGGCGCTGGCCCCGTTCCTGGTGCCGGAGTTCAGGAACCCAGAGGCCGGACGGCTCGACCTGATCAGCGTGCTGCAGTCGCTGCTGGGCATGCTCGCGCTGATCTACACGCTGAAGGAGACGGCCCGCTACGGCTGGCAGCCGGCGCCCGTCGCGGTCGGCGTGGCCGGGCTGGTGCTCGGCGCGCTGTTCGTGCGGCGCCAGCTCCGCCTGCCCGACCCGTTGCTCGACCTGCGGCTGTTCCGCGGCCGGTCGTTCAGCGTGATGCTGGGCGGCCTGCTGCTGTACGGCCTGGTCGGCGCCTCCAGCATGCTCTACCTCACCCAGTACCTGCAGTCGGTCGCCGGGATGACCCCGATGCGGGCGGCGGTGTGCCTGCTGCCCGGCATGGTGGCGGCGACCGTCGGCGCGACGGTCTCGCCGACGCTGGCCCGGTGGATCCGTCCCGCCTACCTGATCGGCTTCGGCGTGCTCGGGGTGGCGGCGGTGTTCGCCTGGTTCACCCAGGTGGACACGACCTCCGGGGTGGCCGTGCTGGTGGTCGGGTTCGTGATCATCGGCCTGTGCGAGGGGCCGCTGCTGTCGCTCGGCACCAACCTGGTCGTCGCGGGGGCCCCGCCGGAGAAGGCCGGTTCGTCCTCCTCGATGGCGCAGGTCGCCAACGAGGCGGGGGCCGCGCTGGGCATCGCCGTCATGGGCAGCGTCGGCGCGGCGGTCTACGCGGGGCGGATGGCGGCGGACGCGCCGGACGGCCTGCCCGCGGGCGCGGCGGCGACCGTCCAGGAGAACATCGCCAACGCCGTGTCGGTCGCCTCCGCACTGCCGGAACCGCTCGGCGGGACGCTCCTCGCCGTCTCGCGGGAGGCGTTCACCTCGGGGATGAACGTCTTCGCGGCCGTCGCCGCGGGGGTGCTGGTGATGGCCGCGATCTTCATCCTGACGCTGCTACGGCACGTGCCGCGTACCACGTGACGTTTCCGGTCCAATGTTCAGCGGCCTTATGAACGCGCGGGAACGGTATCCGCCGACGCGGGTGTGATGATTTTCCGCTATGGCCGATCCGGTTGATTCGGCTGACTCGAATTGACAAGATTCGTAAGATTTCGAATCGGCTGAGAGAAGCGCATCATGAAGCCTACGCACAGGCTGAGCGCGCTCGTCGTCACCGCGTTGCTCAGCGTGATGGTGCCGTCGCAAACGGTGCCGCGTACCACCCCCGATTCCGTTCCCGCTCCTGCCCGCGCCGCGGCCGCCGTACGCGCTCCCGCGTGCGACACGGCCACGACGGTCGTCGTGGACACCGGCTCGGTGTGCGGCACCACCGGGGACGGCCTGCGCTCCTGGCTCGGCGTACCCTACGCCGCGCCGCCCGTGGGAGATCTGCGCTGGGCTCCGACCCAGCGGCACGAACCCTGGGACGGGGTCCTCCAGACCACCGAGCGGGGCAGTCCTTGCCCGCAGGCGCCCCTGCTCGGGCAGGCGTCGGAGAACGAGGACTGCCTCAAGCTCAACATCGTCGTCCCGGCCGACGCCGGCGGCGGCAAGCTCGCCGTCATGGTGGAGTTCCACGGCGGCGGGTTCCGGTTCGGAGCCCCGAGCGACGGCTCCTACCTGGTCAGGAACGGCAAGATCATCCACGTCGGGGTCGGATACCGCCTCGGCATCTTCGGCTACCTGTCCCATCGCGCCTTCGGCAAGAACTCCGGCAACTACGCGCTGAGCGACCAGCAGGAGTCGCTGCGCTGGGTCCGCAGGAACATCGCGAAGTTCGGCGGCGACCCCGACAACGTGACCATCTTCGGGGCCAGCGCCGGAGGGTCGAGCGTGTGCGCGCACACCGCCTCGCCCACCGCCAAGGGCCTGTTCCAGAAGGGCATCGTGCAGAGCGGCGAGTACAACTCGCTGCGCGGGGTGAACACCATCTGGCAGCCGCAGGACTGCAAGGCCGAACTGCCCTCGCAGGAGGAGGCCCAGCGGGCGGGCTCGCGTTTCGCCACCGCGCTCGGCTGCGCCGACGACGGCGACGCGGGCGCCTGCCTGCGCGCCAAACCGGTCAAGGCGCTGCTCGACCAGTCCGACGGCGGACTCGGCGAGAACTCCGGCACGATCGCGCCGATCGTGGACGGCCGGATCCTGACCATGTCGCCCGCGCAGGCGTTCGCCAAGGGCAAGGTCAATAAGGTCTCCTGGATGCACGGCGTCGGGCGCGACGAGGTGCAGCTCCCCGTGGCCAACACGCCGGAGGAGTACGAGAGGCTGGTCCGCCAGCAGTACGGCCCGCTGGCCCCCGAGGTCTTCGAGCGCTACCCGCTCAAGCGCTACCCCGCCCCGTCCGCGTTCATCGCCTACCGGACGATCGTGGCCGACAGCAACTCGGTCTGCCCCGCGCTGCTCAACGACCAGCGGCTGGCCAAGCGCATCCCGGTGTTCGCCTTCCAGGTGGACAACGCCGACGCGCCGCCGCTGTTCTTCCTCGACCAGACCAAGCCGAACGGCGCCTACCACATCAGCGAGATCCCGCTGCTGTACGGGCCGGGCACCGACTACACGGCCAACCAGCGGTCCTTCGGCGCGCAGCTCGTCGCCCAGTGGACCGGGTTCGCCAGGACCGGCGACCCGACCGTGGACGGCACGCCGTACTGGCCGAAGTACACCCCCTCCGACCCGGCCGTCATGTCGCTGGTCCCCGCCGGGGACAGCGTCACCACCCGTGAGATCGCCAGGCAGCACCACTGCTCCTTCTGGAACCGGCACGCGCCGTTCGTCGACTAGGAGATGACCATGAACCGCAAACGGCTCATACGGGCCGCGGCGGCGCTCTTCGCGCTCTGCCTCGCCGCAGTCGCCACACCGGCCGCCCAGGCGTCCGGCGCGGGCGGCGGCGACTGGCCGATGTGGCAGAAGGACCCGCGCGGATCGCGGCACAACGCCGCCGAGCACCGGATCAACCCCAAGAACGTGGGCGGCCTCAAGCTCAAGTGGGCGTTCGCCTACCCGAGAGCCGCGGGCACGCCCCGCAGCCAGCCCGCCGTCGTCGGCGACACCGTCTACTTCGGCTCGCCCGAGGGCAAGCTGTACGCCAGGGACGCCGCGACCGGCGCCGCCAAGTGGGAGTTCGCCCTCAACAGCGTCCCCGGCCCCGGCCGGGCGCAGCCCCAGGACGGCCCCGCCGTGGCCAGGGGCAAGGTCTACTTCGGCGACGGCCGCGGCTTCCTCTACGCCGTGAGCCAGCGCACCGGCGAACTGGTCTGGGCGCGCAGGCTCGACGAGCACATCGCCGCCGGGGTGACGAGCTCACCGCTGGTCTTCGGCGACCGCGTGTACGTCGGGGTGTCCAGCGGCGAGAACCTGTTCGGCAAGGAGAACGCGTGCTGCACCTTCCGCGGCCACCTCAACGCGCTGGACGCCGACACCGGTGAACCGGTGTGGCGCTACTACACCACGCCGCCGCCCGTCGAGGACGGCACCTGGCCCAACGGCGTCAAGCGGTTCGCGCCCTCGGGCGCGGGCGTGTGGAGCTCGCCCGCCATCGACCCGGCGACCCGCACCATCTACGTCGGCACCGGCCAGAACTACACCGGCAGCGCCGGGAACTACGACTCGGTGCTGGCCATCAACGCCGACACCGGCCGTCCCCGCTGGACACGCCGGATGACCGACGTGGACACCTGGCGGATCGAGTGCTCGCTGCCCACGCCTGAGGACAAGAAGTACTGCCCGAACTTCCCCGACGGCACCGCGCTGGACTTCGACCTCGGCGCGTCGCCCAACATCGTCAGGACGGGCAAGCGGACCCTGATCTCCATCGGCCAGAAGTCCGGCGTCTACCACGTGCTGGACGCCAAGACCGGCAAGATCGTCTGGCAGCGGCAGCTCTCCACGCCGCAGCCCGGCGGCGGCATGTCCGGCGTGCAGTGGGGCACCAGCTTCGACGGCGAGCGCCTGTACGTCGCGACCTGGATGGCCAACCCCGGCACCCTGTACGCCCTCGACCCGGCGACCGGCCACCTGATCTGGCAGACCCCCAACCCGGCCGACGGCTGCACCACCGGCGGGGCCGCGCAGTTCCCGAACGTCTGCCGTCTCGGCCACACCCCGGCCGTCACCACCACCCCCGGCCTGGTCTGGGAGGGCAGCACGGACGGCAAGATGCGCGCCTACTCCGCGCGCACCGGCGAGGTGCTCTGGACCTACGACACCATGCAGGACGTGCAGGGCGTCAACGGCCTGACCGGGCGCGGCGGGGCCGTGTCCGGCGGCGGCGGGGCCGTGGTGGCGCGCGGCATGGTCTACGTGCAGTCCGGATACTTCTTCAACCCCTACCCGAACCCGAACGGATCGGTGTTCCTGGCGTTCGGCCTGCCCTAACAGCGCCTGGTGACCTTCGCACCCTTCCTCGGACGGCGGGCCGCGACCGGCCCGCCGTCCGGTGTATTTAGCGCGTCGCGGACGGCGAACCCCGGGTCGGACAGCATCGTGAACGGCAGCCGCAGCCGGGCGGCCAGTTCCCGCTGGTAGCCGCGTCCCTGCGAGGACATCCCGTAGACCCGCGCGGCCCCCGCCTCGCGCAGCTCGTCGTGGTGGTCGCGGAAGCCGCACGCCTGGGCGGTGCGGCCCCGGGCGCCGGAGATCGTCTCCCAGCCGCCGAGCAGGTCCATGTCGGGCCGTCCCGGTCAGCGGATACACGTAGAGCACCGTCCGGCCCGCGCCGAGCGCGTCGAGCCGTACCGGCGGGCCGCCGGAGGCGGTGAGCCGCAGCCCCGGCCCGCTTGCCAGGCACTCCACGAACGGCCGCGTCTCCTCCACCGACGGCCCCAGGTCGGTGAGCGCGCGGATCTCCAGCACCAGCCGCACGGCCCGGGGATCGTAGTCGCGGTAGCCGTTCGGCGACCGTTCGGGGACCACCAGCCCCAGGGCCTCGTACTAGCGCAATGCCCGCAGCGTCACTCCGGCGCGGGCGGCCGGCTCTCCCACTCGCACGCCCCGACCCTAAACCCGTACCCCGGGGTACGGGTCAAGCCGCCGACCTCAGGAGACCGGTTGGAACACGCCGTGCGGCTCGACCCGACCTGGCCCGTAGCGGCGGTCCAGGTCGCGGCGGAGCGCGCCCGTGACGACGTAGACGGTGATGTTCACACGCCGCGTGAAGGTGTCCACGGACGTGGACAGCACGCCGGGGATCTCGTCGCCCGCGCGTCGCTGCAACGCCTCCAGCTCGGCCTCGGTGTGCTCGGCCCGGTAGACGCAGAGCGGACCGCCCCACAGCGCGCGGACGGTGCGCTCGCCCTCGGCCAGGTCACCGGTGAACATCACGTTCAGCACGGACTTGATCGGCGGGCGGCGGTCGCGATCGTCCTTCGGCATCTCCAGGCCGGGGGCATGGTTGTCGATCCAGGCCCCGGCGAAGCGGGGCGACCGCTTCGCCGCGGTCAGCGCCGCCGCCCGGGCCTCCTCGGTGGCGTCGGCGGGCCGCACGGGACGCCAGCCGCCCTCCGGCGCGGGGCAGGGAGAATCGGGCAGCCGGTCGGACGCGGCGGTCCCACTGGTGGACGGGGCGGGCTTGGCGGGCTCGGTCAGGTGCAGGCTGGTGCCGTCCCAGGTGCCCACCACCGTGAAGTCGCCCCACCGGGTGCCGGCCTGCGACTCGTGCGGCCCGGCCTTCCAGTCCCAGCCGACGACGGGCGCTCCGGTGCACTGCGGCGGCAGCGACTGCATCACGCCGTTGCAGAACGTCGGACCGTGCTCGGCGTTCGCCAGGACGGTGCCGGTCGCCGTGTATCTCGTCTGCGCCGGCGGGGCGGTGGCGCGGGCAGCGGTGCTCGCCGGGGCGGTGCCGCAGGCGGCGAGCAGCAGGGGAAGGGCCAGAACGGCTCGTCTCATGCTCCTGAGACGTACGCCGAAGGTGCGCGGGTTCACTCATCCGGGGTTCACGTGCCAACGAACTCCACTACACTCGGTAGCTGTTTCAGCACCATGCGCATTGGAGGCGTCATGAGCGAACTTCCCGGCACCCTGCTACCGCCAGTGCTCGCCGACGAGGTGATCGAGATGGAGGGCTGGCGCCTGGCGCTGGTCGAGGGCGAGCTGGACTGACACCGGTCACCCGGTTCGAGTCCGTTACGCGGCTTCGGAGGGCTCCCGCCCGGGGGCCCTCCGCGCCGTGAGAAGGGGCACATCATGCCAGGCCCGCACACGACCGACCGCCTCCACGGGCGGGTGGTCGCCGACCCCTACCGCTGGCTGGAAGACGACCGCGCCGGCGAGTGCGCGGAATGGCTGGCCGTCCAGGCCGAGTCGTTCGCCCGGCACTCCGCCGCCTGGCCGCACACCGAACGCTGGCGCGCCCTGCTGACGCGGGCGTCGAGCGCGGGCACCGAGGTGACCCCGCCGGTATGGCGTGGCGACCGCTGCTTCTTCCTGCGCCACCCGCCCGAGCGTCAGTTGCCCGTCCTCGTGACAGTCCGGCCCGGCGAGCCGGAACGAATTCTGCTCGACCCCCTCGCCACCGACCCGTCGGCCCTGACCACCCTCGACGCCTGGCGCCCTTCCCCCAGCGGCGACCTGGTCGCCTACCAACTCTCCCGCAAGGGCGACGAACGCCCCCACCTGTGGGTCCTTGATGTCCACACCGGCCACCCCACCGACGGCCCCATCACCCCCGGCCACCGCACCCCGATCGCCTGGCTCCCCGACGACTCCGCCTTCTTCTACATCCGCACCGACAACAAGCCTCCCTCCCCTGCCGACGAGCACGCGTGTGGTACTGACGGCGAGGTGCGCGGCGTCGGCGACCGCGAGCTGCGGCTGCACACCGTCGGCGGCGGCGACGGCCCCGCGCTGTTTCGCACCGCTCTGCCGCTGTTCACCGTCACCATCAGCCCGGACGGGCGACTGCTGATGCTGTCCGCGGCGCCCGGCGCGACCTCCGGCAACCAGCTCTGGCTGGCCGAGACCCCGTCCGGCCCCGGCGCATGGCGGGTGCCCGAGCCGATCCACGACGGCACCGCCGAGGGTTCCCGCGCGGTGCTGAAGTTCGCCCCCGGCGGGCGGATCTACGCGATCACCGACTCCGGCGCGCCGTTCGGGCGGCTCTGCGCCGTCGATCCCGCCGCACCCGAGGCGGCGCGGTGGCGCACCCTGGTCGGTGAGCAGCCCGGCGAGGTGCTGGCCGACTGTGCGATCCTGACCGCCCCCGTCACCGGCGAGCTTCAGCTCCTGGTCGCCCGCTCACACGACGGCTCCGGCCGCCTCTCCCTGCACAATGCCGAAGGCAACCTCATCGAGGCGTTCCCACCGCCGGGGGCGGGGAGCATCTCCCGCCTGAGCGCCCCTCCACACGGCGGCCCCTCAGCCTGGTTCACCTACACCGACTTCGTGACCCCACCCGCCCTCCACCGGTTCGACCTCCCAGAACATCCCGCCCCCGAGCCTCTGCGGCCCGTGGCCTGTGCGGACGGCGTGATGCCGCCTGCCGTCCGTGGTTTCGGCCTGTTGGGGCGGTCTGACGCAGAGGAGACGCCGCACTGGGCGGGGGATGCTGTGGCGCGGCAGGTGACGTATGGCTCGAAGGACGGCACTCGGGTGCGGATGCATTTGATTCATCCGGCGGGGGTGGAGGCGCCGATGCCGGTGCTGCTCACTGCCTATGGGGGGTTCGGGGTGTCCACTCCGCCTGCCTACTCGCCGTCTGTGACCGCGTGGGTGGGGGCGGGTGGGGGCTATGCGGTCGCGTGTGTGCGTGGGGGTGGGGAGCGTGGGACCGCTTGGCATGCGGCGGGGAGTGGGGTGAACAAGCCGAACGCGATCGATGACTTCGTCGCCGCCGCCGAGTGGCTGATCGAGGGCGGGTGGACCACGCCACGGCAGTTGGCGATTCGGGGGACCTCGCACAGTGGGCTGATGGTGGCCGCGGCGCTGACCCGCCGTCCCGAGTTGTACGCGGCGGCGGTGTGTTCCGATGCCGTCACCGACATGGTGCGCTACCACCGGTTCGGGCTGGGGCCGATGTGGGCGGCGGAGTTCGGGACGGCGGACGATCCGGCGCAGCTCGATGTGCTGCTCGGCTATTCGCCCTACCACCGGGTGCGTCCCGGTGCCGACTACCCGGCCGTCCTGCTCACCTGCCCGCGTACCGACCCGAGGGTCGATTCCCTGCACACCCGCAAGCTGGCCGCCGCGCTGCAGGCGGCCGCCGGGTCGCGGGGGCGGCCCGTGGTGTTGCGCTGTGAGGCGGACGTCGGTCATGGGCCGCGTTCCCGGGCCAAGTGGCTCGACCTGCAGACCGACGTCCTGGCGTTCTGTGCCGCGCACACCGGGCTGACGCCCGGCGTCACGCTGTGAAGATCTCCTGGACCTGCACGATCCGGCCCTTGTGGACGGTGATGAGCGCGGGGCGGTGGTCCTTCTCCTTGGCCCGCTTGAGCAGCGTCGCGCGGGAGCACCGCTTGGCGCCGAGGCCGTCGCGCCCCAGGGTCACCTTCCTCAGCGCCACCGAGCAGCCGTAGGCGCTGAGGAAGCGCACGTCGGCGGCGATTCCGGCCACGATCAGGGTGCGAAATGCGTTTTCACATGAGTTGGAGCCCTGATCGCCCCCCGGGGTTCACCGCCGGAGATGTGACGCTCGTCACCCCCGGCGGTGAACCCTTACTCGCACCCCCGCTTCTTGGGCTTGTTCACCTTGCCCGCGGACAGGTTCCCGGTCACCTCGGCGTATCCCCCGACCGCCAGAGTGTCCTGGTAGACCTTCCCGGGCACGGTGAACTTCCTGATCAGCCGTGACTTGCCGGACTTGACGTTCATCGCGTACACGTACGCGCCGATCGGGCTGTTGGCGGCCTTGCCCGGCCGCTCCCGGCCCGCCGCCACGACGACCTCGTCCCGGTTCAGCCAGTCGATGACGTCGCCCCTGTAGACGTCCTTCGGCAGGCTGGGCCGGATTTTGGTCATCCGGCCGGAGCCGGTGTCGAACACCGTCAGCCAGACCGGTGTCATGTCGGGCCCGCAGGCGGGCGCGTCCTTGGGGACCAGGTTGGCGGCCCGGTCGTCCCGGGCGGCGAACGGGCCCCAGATCAGGTGCTTGCCCGCCTTCTCGGGGATCTTCACCCGGCGCTTGCGGTCCCCCTCGACCACGGTCAGGTGCCCGCGCCGTCCCAGGCCCGGCTCACTGAGCAGGGTCAGCTTCCCCGACTCGGGGTCGGAGTCGAGCACCGCCTCCCGGTACGGCAGCCGCCGTACGGTCTCCTCGTCTATCCGCGCGAGCGTCACATCCTTCCTGTTGCCGTCCGTGCCCTCGTCGCTGATCGCGAGCTGCCGGCCGTCGCGGACGAAGGCCAGTTGGAAGGGCGATCCCAGCGAGCCGCGGGCGATCGAGTGGTCGATCGGCCAGATCTTCCCCGTTTCCAGGTCCCGCACCACCACGCGGTCGTCGCTCGCGCGGTGGTACGCGATGCGCGTCCCGTCAGGGCTGATCGCCAGTTTCCCCGGCATGCCGGTCTCCGGCGGCTTGCCCTTCTTCACCTCGAACCCCAGCGCGTCGGGCAGCCGGTAGAGCCGCCCGTCCGCCGCGACCAGCCGCCACTGAGCACAGACCCCCGTCGGCTCATAGGTCTTCTTGTCGAAGCAGAGGTATCCGAAGGTGACCGGCCCCGCCCCGGTGGCGGGCAGAGCGGGCGGCAACGCCGACGCGGTGGCCGAGGCGGAAGCCGGATCGAAAGTGCCGCGTAACGAGGAGGCGTTACCTGTCATGGCCGATGCCGGCGCCGCACCGCTCGCCACGACGAACATCAGGCCGGTGATCGCCGCCGCGGTCCGGTTGCCGTTGGTCGTCATTTCGTTCACCCCCGTAGTGGAAAAGGTCCTGTCGTATTGGAGTCACCGGCACGGCAAAAGGTTCGCGCCACTTGTCCGGCTGAACGGCCGCGAAAGAACAAGACTGCTTCTTTCTCGCGACTCGCCCTAGATTCGCCGCATCGCCGGATGAGGAGGAAGCGATGTCGCCGTTATGGGCACGGGGTGCCGGGGAGCTGGCGCGGAGTATCCGTGCAGGTGAGGTGTCGAGCCGGGAGGTGGTGCGGGCGCATCTGGCGCGGATCGAGGAGGTCGATCCGCGCGTCAACGCGGTCACGGTGGTGCCGGAGGAGCGGGCCCTGGCTGAGGCCGACGCGGCGGACCGGGCCGTGCGCGAAGGCACGGCCGGGCCGCTGTGCGGCGTGCCGATGACCGTGAAGGAGAACATCGACGTGGCCGGGTCGGCGACCACGTGGGGCGTCCCCGCGATGCGCGACCGGGTCGCCGCCCACGACGCGCCGCACATCGCCGAGCTGCGGGCGGCGGGGGCGATCGTGATCGGGCGGACCAACATGCCGGAGTTCGGGATGCGCTGGCACACCGCCAACGATCTGCGCGGCGCGACCGTCAACCCCTGGTCGTCCGGTCACACGCCGGGCGGTTCCAGCGGTGGCGAGGCGGTGGCCGTCGCGACCGGGATGTCGCCGCTCGGCATGGGCGGCGACGGGGCGGGCTCGCTGCGCTGGCCCGCCCAGTGCTGCGGCGTCGCCACGCTGAAGCCGTCGCTCGGCCGGGTGTCGCAGGGCACGGGGCCCCTTGTGCCGTTCGCGATGCAGCTCATGGCCGTCAACGGACCGCTCGCACGCCGGGTGGTGGACCTGGATCTGGCGTACCGGAACATGTGCGCGCGCTCGGGCGGCGACCCGTGGCACGCGCCGGTCCCGCTGGACGGCCCGCCGCTCCCCGAACCGCTCGGGGTCGCCCTGGCCACGGTGCCCGGCATGGACCCGTCGGTCGCCGGCGCGCTGGACGACGCGTCCCGCATCCTCACCGACGCGGGATACGCCGTCGAGCCTCGCGAGGTCCCCGGCCTGGATCGGGCCCTGGAGCTCTTCGTGCAGATCATGTCTGCCTATGGCCGCCTACATAAGGAGCAGCCCCCGCTGGAGTCCTTCGCGTCGGCGGATTTCCTCCGGTTCTGGACCGCCTACCACCCGATCTGGGAGCGCGCGGGCGGCGAAGCGGCCTTCGATCCGATGATGGAGCGGGGGGCGCTCGCCCGGCGCTGGCACGAGTGGACGGCCCGGACGCCGCTGGTGCTCGCCCCCGTACGGACCGCGCCCGCCTTCCCGGTGGGCGCCGACCTCGACGCGGACTGGCAGGAGGGCTTCCTCGCGTCGATGCGGCAGGTCGTGGCGGTCAACCTGCTGGGGCTGCCCTCGGTGGTGGTGCCGGTGGGGGAGGCGGACGGCCTGCCGCGCGCCGTACAGGTGATCGGGCCGAGGTTCCGCGAGGACCTGTGCCTGCGGGCGGCGGCGGCGATCGAGGCGGGCTCGCCCCTGCGGACGCCGATCGACCCCCGGGCGTAGCGCCCGCTGGGCTCAGCGGAAGTCGTCCGCGTGGTCGCCCGCCCACTCGGCGAAGGCGCGGGCGGGCCTGCAGGTGATCGGCTCGCAGGTCGGCATCGGCCCGAACGCGGTCAGGTCGAGGTTCTCCTGTGCCGACGGGTCGGCCTCGGCGCCCCCGTAGTCCGCGAAGCCGGTCAGGAAGTCGGCGTTCTCTGCGGCGAACCCGCCCTGCGCCAGGTACAGCTCACGCGCCCGCGCCGGGGTCACCCGCTCGAACCGGATGTCCGCGCCGATGGCCGCCGCGATGTGGGCGACCTGGTCGCGGTTGCTGATCGCCTCGGGGCCGTTGAGGTCGTAGGCGGCGCCCTGGTGACCGTCCTCCAGGAGCGCCGCCGCCGCGACGTCGGCGATGTCCGCCTCGTGCACCGGGTACCAGGGCAGGTCGGGGTTCGGGTCGCGGACGACCCGTTCGGCGCGGACCGACGGCCCCCACAGCCACAGCTTGTTCAGCATGAACTCGCCGGGCCTGACGTGGGTCCATTCCACCCCGGACGCCTCCACGGCCTGCTCGACGGGCAGGTGGAAGTCGGTGTCGTAGCCGTGGGACACCGCGCCGGAGGACAGCACCACGATGCGCCGGACCCCCGCCTCGACGGCCCTGGCCACCACTTTCCCGGCGGTCGCGGGCACCGGGAACAGGTACATCCGGTCCACCCCGGCGAGGGCGGAGCCGAGATCGTCCGGCCGGGACAGGTCGCCGCGCACGGCCTCGACGCCGTCGGCGAAGGCCGCCCGGCCGGGGTTCCTGGTCAGCGCCCGCACCTCGGCCCCGGCCCGGACGAGCCGATCGACGACGAGCCGTCCAACGTTTCCGGTCGCACCGGTCATCAGAATTCGCATGCCGCCCATCCTGAATGGCCGCCGGAGAATTCGGCAAACGCGAACATCATGCTCGCATATACCGCCTGACCTGGGAGAACATTCGATTTGAGCCCGCGAAAAATGAATTTCAGCGGAGCGCCTCCACCGGTTCCATCCGGGACGCGCGCAGTGCCGGATAAAGGCCCGCGAGCAGGCCCACCAGTGCGCCCGCGATCGGGGCGGCGAGTGCCAGGCGCAGGTCCAGCACCGGGGTCCACTGGCGGGCGGCGGAGACCGCGACCACCGCGACGATGCCGACGCTCGCGCCGATCACGCCGCCGGCCAGGCCGATCAGCGTGGACTCCAGCAGGAACTGCCCGGCGATGTGCCGTCGCGCCGCGCCCAGCGAGCGGCGCAGCCCGATCTCCTGGACCCGTTCCATCACCGTGACCAGCGTGACGTTGGCGATGCCCACCGCGCCGACCACCAGTGAGACCAGGCCGAGGATCAGGAACAGCCCGTTGACGTCGTTCTCCACGCCGTCCCTGGCCCGGGTCGGGCTGGGCGGGGTGATCACGTGCAGCTCCCCGCCCCGTGACGGGCTGAGCGCCCTCGGCACCTGGCCGGCGATCAGTTCGGCCGCGCCGAGGGTCGTGTTGACCAGTACCCGGGTGACCTCCTTCAGGCCGAAGTCGCGGCCGAGCCCGGGCGGCACGATCACCGCCGTGGACAGCGACTGCTCGCGTCCCACCGCGCCGAGGATCCCGATGACGGTGTACGCCCGCCCGCCGATGAAAACGGCGGGGGCGTGCTCCAGGCGGGAGACGCCCAGCATGCGAGCCGCGTCCGCGCCGAGCACCACCACGCGGTCGCGCCGCCGTACGTGGCCCTCGTCGTAGAAACGGCCCTGGGCCATCCGGCCGCGCGCGGCGGCGGGCAGGTTCACCGTGGCCGCGACCACGGCCAGGCTCTGGCCGGTGACCCTGGTCGGGTCCACCAGGGCGTTCGCGGTGACGGTCAGGTTGGAGCTGCGCTCGCTCTGCGCCAGGGCGGCGGCCGAGGCGACCCCGCGCAGGCGGGTCAGCGCGGCGGGGGCGTCCCAGGCGACCAGGGGCCCGACTGCCTCCTGCGGGGCCTCGGGCACCTCGACGGTGATGGACGTCGCGGTCAGCTCGTCGAAGCGGCCGACGATCTGGTTGCCCGCCGTGGCCGCCACGCCCAGCGTGATCACCAGGGTGGCGATGCCCAGCACGGTGCCGAGCGTGGTCAGGGCCGTGCGCACCGGCCGGGCGAGCACCCCGGCCAGCGCCTCCGACCAAAGGTCACGCGGATCCACCGCTCACTCCTCCCACAGCTCGCCGTCGGTGATCCTGATGCGCCGCCCGGCCCGTTCGCTGACCTCGTCCTCATGAGTGATGATCACGATGGTGTGGCCCTGGTCGCGCAGGTCGTCGAACAGGTCCAGGAGCAGCCCGGTGTTGTGGCCGTCCAGGTTGCCGGTCGGCTCGTCGCACAGCAGCAGGGACGGCTCGCCGAGCAGCGCCCTGGCGATCGCCACCCGCTGCCGCTCCCCGCCGGACAGCCGGTTCGGCTGGAACCCCGCGCGGTGCTCCATCCGGACCCGCGCGAGGGCCCGTTCGGCACGCTCCCGCCGTCCGGCTCGTGACGGTCCCCGACCCCGATAGACCTCGGCGAGCATCACGTTCTCCAAGGCGGTGCGATGGGCCAGCAGGTGGAAGGACTGGAACACGAACCCGATCCGCTCGCCGCGCAGCCGGGTGCGCGCGCCGTCCTTGAGCGCCGTCGTCTCCACGCCGTCCAGGAGGTAGCTTCCGGAAGTGGGGCGGTCCAGCAGACCGAGCGTGTTGAGCAGGGTGGACTTGCCGGAGCCGGACGGGCCGACCACGGCGAGGTGATCGCCGCGACGCACTGCGAGCGACACCTCCGCCAGCGCCCGCACCGGCGGCTCGGCCGGGAACACCCGCGTCACCCGATCGAGCGAGATGACGGGGTCAGGCATCGCTGATCACTACGCGGTCGCCCTCTTTCAGATCGCCGTCCACCTGGACCAGGCCGTCGGCCGTGAGGCCGGTACGGACCTCGACCATGCGGGTGCGGTCGGTGGCGTACTCCACCTGGACGCGCGCCTTGCCGTCGGCGGCGGTGACGATCGCCGACACCGGTACGGCCAACACCTCGCCCTCGGTCTTGCCGATCGTGATCCGCACCGTCACCGCCGTCCCGGCCAGCGCCGCCAGCCCCTTGGCCTTGGTGGGCGTGACGCGCACCGGCACGCTGCCCGCCACGGGTGCCTCCTCGTCGCGGCCGTTGGCCTGCCCGCCCTCCTGCTCGGGCGCCGTCCGCGCGTCCGCGCCCAGCGCGGCCAGCCGCGCCGGATACGTGTCCCCTGAGGGGGTCTCGATCACGGCCGCCAGGCCGGGGCGCATCAGCTCCGCCTCCTGGTCGTCCACCGAGCCGTTGACCACGAAGGACGAGCCGGTCACCGTGCCGATCGCCGCGCGGACGGCGTCGCCCGCGCGGACCGACGCCTTGGACAACCGGGCGGGCAGCTTCGGCAGGAACACGATCTCGCCGGGCGGGACGGCGACGCCGTAGGTCTCCCGGTACTCCGCGAGGTTCGCCCGCGCCCGGTCCAGGTTCTTCCGCCCGTTGGAGATCTTGAGCCGGAGCGGCCCGCCGGTGCGTTCCGCCGTGCGAAGCGCCTGCTCGGCGGCGAGCACGGCCTCCTGCGCGGCGCGCAGCGGCTTGCCCCGCTGCTCGGCCTTGCGCGCGGCCCGCAGGTCGGCGCGGGCGTTGGCCAGCCGGGCGCGCAGCAGCCTGATGTCGTTCGCCTCCGCCAGCGCGGCCCGGTCGGCGGCCAGTGTCTCCTCGGCGGTCTGCAGCGCCTTGCCCAGTTCGTCCAGGGTCTGCCTGGCGGCCGGACCGGGCTCCTGGGCACGGTAGCCCTGCGCGCGGTACCACCGGCGCACGGCGTCGGCGGTGCCCGCGTCGAACTTCCCCGACGTGGGCGCGCCGTACCCGAGACGGCGCAGCGCCCGCTGGAGCTGCCGCACGTCGGCCCCGCCGGTGCCCGGCGTGATGGTTCGGTGCATCGGCACCTTCCCGGCCAGGGCGAACACCGGCCGGCCGTTCACCTCCATGAGCGGGCGGCCCTCGCGGATCCGCCCGGTGCGCGGCGCGCGGGTGACCAGTTGCGCGGACGCCGCGCCCTGCCCGGCGACGCCCTCCTGGCCGGTCGAGCCGACCGTCCCGGCCAGCGTCACCGTGACCGGCGAGCCGTACTCAAGTGCGCCGTTGACCGCGACCGTGCTGGTCAGCCCGCGCCGTTCGACCGGGGCGGTGACCAGCGACGCCTTGGGGGGCTGCCGCAGCGCCGCCTCGTCGGCGGGGGAGCGCAGCCGTCCCGCCACGAACCAGCCCGCGACGGCGATCGCGACCACGCCCGCGATGACCGCGCCGAGCACCCGGCGCGGTGATCTCGTCTTCACCGAAGCCCGTACTCCTCGTAGGCGCGGCGCTCGATGGTCGCGTGCGCGGGCAGGTAGCGGGGGTAGAACTCCTTGCCGCACTCCAGGTCGTCCATCGCGTCCTTGACCTCACGGTCCAGGTACGGCCTGGCCTGCTCCACCGACAGGTTGGGCTCGTAGCGCTCGCCCTTCTTGGCCGCCAGCCCCTTGGCGACGTCTTCCGGGATCAGTTCGCCCATCGGGCGCTTGATGGCCTCGAACCGCTCGCGGCCCCGGTCGGCGATCGCGGTCGGCTTGGTGGAGGCGACCGTGTATCCCTTGGCCTTCAGGCATGACCCGGTGGCCGCGGCCAGTTCCACCAACCGGGCGTCGCCGTCCAGCTCCTGGGCGGCCAGCCGTCCCACCCGGGCCTCGGCCTGCTCATAGTGGTCGCGGTAGCCGCTGACCTGTTTGCCGGTCACGTCCTTGACGGCCTTGGTGTAGCAGAGGTCGTTGGCGTCCTGGTATGCGGCGTGCTGGCTCTTGGACAGCGACACGCGGATCTCGTTGTTCGGGTTCACCACCTGGGGCTTGGCCGTCTCGTCCGGCTCGACCATCGGGTTGTTCAGTTCCTTGGGGTATACGAAGATCGCGAACACGCCGTAGCCCTGTTTCTGGCGGTGGCTCTTCAGCGCCTCGTAGTCGCCGGAGTACGCCTTGGCCACCTCCTTGGGCGCCTCGAAGGGCGGCGCGACGAAGGGCACGTACTGGAAGCCCTTGCCCTTCATGCAGTCGGCGATGATGTTCTCGACTTTGCGTTGCGTCTCCTGGCCGGTGGGCTGCGGCTGGGCGGAGGCGGCCGGCGGGGCGGTGGAGCCGCACGCGGCGAGCAGCGCAAGCGGTGCGGCGGCACAGGCCGTAAGGGTGGCACGGGTCAGCTTGGACACTTGGCACCTCGGTTTCGGGCATGGGGAGAAGGACGCGCGTCGCGCGGCGACGCCGCCGGTGCGTTTCGTGCGCGGGTTAGAGCAGGGCTCGCCTGCGCGATTGGTGGGTGACGGCGGTCGCGACGCCGGTCAGGAAGACGAGCAGGGCCAGGTGGGCGAAGTCGCGCCGGGTGGCCATGAGGTGGTTCTCGATCAGTTCGATCACTTCGAACGGCAGGTAGAGGGTGGCGGCCAGGGCCCAGCGCGCGTCCATCGCGATGTGCCCGGCCAGCGCGGCGAGCAGCAGCAGGGCGATCTCCAGGCAGATCCGGGCGGGGGTGGCGGTGGGGTCGCCGGCGTCGTACTGTTCGGCGTTCACCCCGGCGAGCGGCGGCACGGCCGCCCACCACCACCAGGAGCGGGGGCGCGCGGCGCGGTGCCGTACGGCCAGCACCGCCGCGCCCAGGACGACCATCGCGTGCGCGGCGACCGGGGCCACCGGGCCGCCGGTGGACAGCAGTGCGGGCATCCCCCAGTCGCGCGGCAGCGGATCGGCGAACACCGGCAGCAGCGTGGCGTCCAGCCAGGGGCGTCCGAGCCCGATGGCGGCGACCTTGACGCCGGTCAGCGCGGCGAGCGGCAGCGCCACCAGGAACCGGCCGCGTGCCACCGCCAGCGCGGCGAGCGCCGCCAGCGCGGTCCACAGCGGGATCGTGGTGGCGTAGGGGAGCAGCGTCGCGAGGTTCGCGAACGCCAGCGCGGTGATCGTCAGATGCAGGCCGTCGGCCCAGGACGGCCCCCGCGCGGCCTGGACGATCCTGGTGCGCAGCCCGCCGGTGAGCAGGGCGGCGGCCTCGGTGAGCGGGGGCGTGGAGCGGTGCGGCTCGGCGGTCTCCAGCAGCGTGGCGATCAGCTCCTCGCCGTGGCCCGCCCGGTAACCGCGCGGGTAGGCGACGAGCATCCGCCGGTACCTGCGCTCCAGCAGCCGCTGTGGCATGCCGGAGTCGCTCACGCGAACGCCGCCGCCGTGCGCAGCGCCGCCCGCACCGCCGAGCGCCCGGTGAAGGCGGAGCCGGGGGCGATGCGGCCGGTGACGACGGCGGCGGCCTGCTGCATGCGCCGCGCCTCCTCCTCGACCAGGGTCCGGCCGTCGTCGGTGAGCCGGAAGTAGCGGCGGGGGCGGCCGTCCACGATCTCCTCGCGCTCGACGGCGACCAGGCCGCGCGCGGCCAGCCGGTCGAGCCCGCCGTACAGGGTGCCGACGGGCAGCTTGACGCGGCCGTCGGAGAGCCCGAGCACGTGCTTGATGATGCCGTGGCCGTGCAGCGGGCCGTCCAGGAGAGCCGCGAGGATGAAATATGTGGGCTCGCTGATGGGGGCGGACGCTTTCACCATGAAAGGGACCATACTTCGCGGCGCGATGTATGGTCAAATCCGCCGGAGGAAGCCGGCGGAATTCGGGCGGCGGCTGGAGGGTTCAAGTCCGACGGATCACTCGACCAGATCACCGACATGTCAGGAGAAGACATGGATTTCGGACTGGCTCTTCCCACCGCGGGGCGTTTCGCGTCCGCCGAGGCCATCGGGCAGGTGGCCGAGGGGGCCGAGCGGATCGGCCTCGACTCGGTCTGGGTGTTCGAACGGCTGCTGTCACCGACGGAACCGGTCACCATCGGCGGCGGCACCATGTCGATGCCCGAGGTCTACAACAACGTCTACTCCCCGCTTGAGGTCCTCGCCTTCGCCGCCGCCAAGACCTCGCGCGTCCGGCTCGGCACCAGCGTGCTGATCGCGCTGTTCCACAATCCGGCCGCGCTCGGGCGCAGCTTCGCCACCCTGGATCGCCTCAGCGGCGGGCGGGTCGTCGCCGGGCTTGGGCAGGGCTGGCTCGACGCGGAGTTCCAGGCGGCGGGCGTGCCCACCAGCCGCAAGGGGGCCGGGTTCGGCGAGTTCATCGAGGCGCTGCGGGCCGTCTGGGGGCCCGATCCGGTCAGCTTCGACGGGCGGTTCTACACGATCGCCAAGTCCGCGATCGCCCCGAAACCGGTGCAGGACGGCGGCCCGCCAATCATCGTCGGCGCGGGGGCCCCGGCCGCCCTGCGCAGGGCGGCCGAGCTGGGCGTGGGCCTCAACCCGGTGGCGATGAGCTGGGACGCCCTGGAGGGCGCGATCGCCGCGTTCCGGGGCTTCGAGCGGGACGCGGGGCGGGAGCCGGGAGCGCTTCCGGTCGTGGTCCGCGTCAACGCCCCGATCTCCGGCGAGCCGCTGGACGAGCGCGGGCCGCTGTCCGGCTCGGTGCAGCAGGTCGCCGGAGACGTCGAGCGCCTGCGCGGGCTCGGCGTGAACGAGGTCTTCTGGTCGATGGACTCGACAGGGACCGAGCCGGATGTCCAGCTCGCGCGTATGACGGAGCTGCTCGCCGCCGTCCGCTGAGCGCCGAAATTCGATTGCCGGGGCGCGGGACGGCTGTTTCACTACGAGGCGGTATCCGTTCCATCGAGTAAGGAGCGCGGGATGCGGGCCGTCGACCGCGCCACGACCCCGATCCCCTTGACCTGGAGTGCACTCCAATCCGTAGGCTCCGTCTCATGACAACGCCTCAGCACAAGATCGGATCGGGTTTCGGCTACAGGAGCACCGCGGACGACGTGCTGCGCGGGATCGACCTCACCGGCAGGCTCGCGGTCGTCACCGGCGGATACTCGGGGCTCGGCCTGGAGACCACCCGGGCGCTCGCCGGAGCCGGGGCGCGCGTGGTGGTCCCCGCCCGGCGGCCGGACGCCGCGCGCGAGGCCGTCGCGGGCATCGGGGGCGTCGAGGTGGACGAACTGGACCTCGGCGACCAGGAGAGCATCCGCGACTTCGCCGAGCGCTTCGTGGCGACCGGCCGTTCCATCGACATCATGATCAACAGTGCCGCGATCATGGCGTCGCCGGAGACCCGGATCGGCCCCGGCTGGGAGGCCCAGTTCGGCACCAACCACCTCGGCCACTACGCCCTGGTCAACCGCCTCTGGCCCGCCATCGAGCCGGGCGGCGCGAGGGTCGTCTCCGTCTCCTCCGGCGGCCACCGCCGCTCGCCCATCCGCTGGGACGACCCGCACTTCGCGGACGGCTACGACAAGTGGGCCGCCTACGGCCAGTCCAAGACCGCCAACGTGCTCTTCGCGGTGCGCCTCGACGAACTGGCCAGGGAATCGGGAGTCCGCGCGTTCGCGCTGCACCCCGGCGGCATCCTCACCCCCCTGCAGCGCCACCTGGCCAAGGAGGAGATGGTCGCCTTCGGCTGGATCGACGAGGATGGCAACCCGCACAACCCGGACTTCAAGACCCCCGAGCAGGGGGCCGCCACCCAGGTGTGGGCGGCCACCTCTCCGCGCCTCGCCGGCATGGGCGGCGTCTACTGCGAGGACTGCGACATCGCCGAGGTGGTCTCCGCCGACTCGACCGCCCCCGGAGGCGTCCGCTCCTACGCGGTCGACCCCGAGCAGGCCCGCCGCCTGTGGGCGCTCTCGGCCGACCTCACCGGCGTGGACGCCTTCCCGGAGGCGGATCACGCCGTCGCGCCGCGGTAGAGGGCGACGGCGGTGGCCGCCCACGCGGTGACGAGCAGGGCGACGGGGATCAGGTAGATCAGCACGGGCGCGCCCAGCGGGAGGAAAGGCGCCAGGCCGGTGGAGGTGCGCACGAGGGCGGTGACGAACAGGCCGGCGTAGCCCGCGACGGCCAGGCCGACCAGCACCGTGCGCGCCCGCGTCGTGAGGCGGGTGAACGACAGGGCCCAGGCCAGCGCGCCCAGCACCTGGACGGCGTGCATCGGCACGGCGTGCGTGAACTTCATGTCGCCGGCCGGGCCGTACGTCGTCATCGGCCCGCTGAGCGGGGTGACGCCGGCCTCCTGCAGGTCCATACCGTGCAGGATCATCCACATGCCGATCCCCTGGGCGACCAGCAGCGCGATCAGCCCCCCGCGCAGTGCCCAGGCGAGCGGCCGGGGCGCGGTGGCGCGCAGGAAGACGGCCACCGTCATGGTCAGGATGACCACGTTGGTTACGCCGATGGCCACGCCGCCGGCGGTGAACAGGTCGTCGTCGAGCACGGTGGCGTCGTTGAAGTGCGAGGGCACCCCCCTGGCGTGCTGGACGGTCACCCAGACGACCTCGGCGGTGGTGGAGGCGCAGAGCAGCACGGACAGGATCCACCCGGCCCGGGGACGGACCGGCAGGTACGACCCGGCCCAGGCGAGCGTGATCGTGGTCATCCCGAAGGAGACGCCGAACGTGATCGGCTTGCGCCAGGACACCGGGCCGGCGACGGGCCCGCCGTACACGGCCCAGAGCACGGCGTGGACGAGCCCGCAGACGATCAGCGCGGCCCCGACGACGTACGGCAGCCGCAGGTACCCCGGGGCGTCGTCCCAGTAGCGGCGCAGTGAGCCCGCCATCGCGCGGACCAGCGCCCCGAGCCCCGGTTCGGCGGGCGGCGCGAGGGCGAAGGGGGCGCGGGCGGCCGGGTGCTCGGACATGGCGAACCTCCTGGTCAGGACGGGGAGCGCGTTATCGAGGAAGGTAGGCCGGGCCGCCGCGCGGACGGATCCCCCAAGGCCGCCAGATCGGGGCTCCCCCGGCCAGGTGAGACCGGCGGTCGCGGCTCCCCCGCCCGGGGGAGGCGGGGCGGGGCCGGGCTGCCGATACTGGGCGCATGGAATCGGGCAAGACCGCCGGGCCCATGGCGTTCGTAGCGTTCGTCAAGGGCCGCCCCCTGGTCGCCGACGCGGCGCTCGGGCTGCTGCTGGCCGTGATCTCGTTGCTCGCGCTGGTCTTCCAGGCGAGGTCGGAGCACCTGCCGGAGCCGACCCCGGCCGCCGTGGCGCTGGTCCTGCTGATCAATCTGCCGCTCGCCCTGCGCCGCAGGTACCCGTTCGGCGTCAACCTGGCGGTCGGCGCGCTGTCGGCGCTCTACGGCGCGCTGCCGTACCCCGATCTGGTGACGCCGGTGCCGCTCGGCGGGGTGGTCGCGCTCTACAGCCTGGCCGCCTGGTGCGACCGGCGAAAGGCCGTCGCGGTCGGCGTGGTCGCCGCGCTGAGCGTGGTGCTGGTCGCCTGGGTCCCGCAGACCGACTCCGACGTGCTGGACTTCGCGTTCACCACGGTGCTGCTGGCGGCGGGCTGGGTGCTCGGCGACAGCGCCCGCATCCGCCGGGCCCACACCGCCGAGCTGGAGGAGCGGGCCGCGTGGCTGGCCCGCGAACGCGACTTCGAGGCGCGGCGCGCCGTCACGGCGGAGCGGGCCAGGATCGCCAGGGAGCTGCACGACGTGATCGCGCACCACGTGAGCATGATGGTCGTGCAGGCCGAGGCCGGGCCGGTGGTCGCCGAGCGCGATCCGGCGCGGGCGGCGCACGCGTTCGACGCGATCGCGGGCGTCGGAAGGCAGGCGCTGGTCGAGATGCGCCGCCTGCTCGGCGTGCTGCGCGAGGAGACCGCCGACACCGGCGACACCGGCGACGACCTCGTCCCCCAGCCGGGGATGGCACAGGTGGCCGGGCTGGTCGAGCAGGTGCGCGAGGCCGGTCTGGCGGCCCGCCTGGAGGTCGAGGGGCGGGCCGTCGCGCTGCCCGCCGGGGTTGACCTCTCGGCGTACCGGATCGTGCAGGAGGCGCTGACCAACGCCGTCAAGCACGCGGGCCCGTCCGTGGACCGCGCCCGGGTTCCAGTGCGGGTGCGGATCGCGTACGGCGACGCCCACCTGAGCATCGAGGTCAGAGACCACGGCCGGGGTTCACCGCCCGGCGGCGACGGCCCGCGCGAGGCGGCCCCCGGCTCCGGCCACGGGCTGGCCGGCATGCGCGAGCGGGTCCACCTGTTCGGCGGCGAGCTCACCGCGGGCCCCGCCCCGGACGGCGGTTTCGCGGTGCTGGCCCGGCTGCCGATCGGCGGTGCCGCGTGAGCGTCCGCATCGTCGTCGTGGACGACCACGAGCTGGTCCGCGCGGGCTTCCACATGATCCTGGACGCCCAGCCCGACATGGAGGTCGTGGCCGAGGCGAGCGACGGGGCGCAGGCCGTGGAGATGGCCACCAGGCTGCGCCCCGACGTGGTGCTGATGGACATCCGGATGCCCCGGATGGACGGCCTGGAGGCCACCCGCAGGCTCGCCGGTCCTGATGTCCGCGACCCGGTCAAGGTGCTGGTGCTGACCACCTTCGACCTGGACGACCACGTCTATGAGGCGCTGCGCGCCGGGGCCAGCGGGTTCCTGCTGAAGGACCTGCGCAGGGACGACCTGGTGAACGCCGTGCGGGTGGTGGCGGCGGGCGACGCCCTGCTCGCCCCCTCGATCACCAGGCGGCTGATCGGGGAGTTCGCCCGCCCTCCCCGGCCTGAGGAGCGGCCCACGCCCGAGCTGGGCGGCCTCACCGCCCGGGAGCGCGAGGTGCTCTCCCTGATGGCCAGGGGCCGGTCCAACGCGGAGATCGCGGCCGGGCTGGTGATCGGGGAGGAGACCGTCAAGACGCACGTCAGCAACGTCCTGGCCAAGCTGCACCTGCGCGACCGGGTGCACGCCGTGATCCTGGCCTACGAGATCGGGCTGGTTCGTCCGGGTGTGCGGTGAACCGCTGCCGGGCGTTTGTCCGCGATGCGTCCGGGTTTTGTCCGCAGGTGCTGTGACACTGCGGATGTCGATGACGGCCACTCGCACATGGAGGTCTCCATGAGGATCAAAAGCACGGTCCTGGCAGCGATGACCGCACTCCCGCTGGTGGGCGCCGGCCTGCTCGGCACCGCCGGACCGGCTTCGGCCGCCGCGCCGTGCGTGGTCAACAACGTCTGCGTGGAGACCCTGGGCGGGGTCGATCTCATCCCGGCGGGCAGCCGCCGGTTCTACTCGCCGAGCGTGACCATCCGCTCGGTGACCAACCTGACCAAGCTGGGCTACTGCATTGGTGGAGACCTGAGCTTCGGGCTCGGTCCATGGCAGACGGTCACGCGCGTGCAGACGGTCTCGTCCGTCGCACCCGGGAACATCTGCCTGCAGTGATCTCCGGCCGCCCCTTCCCCCGGAGCGCTTACCGGGGGCCGGTACCGGGGGAGGGGCGGTGGCGGGTCACTGGTCGCGAGACGGCGAAGACGGCCGGGCGCGCGGCGTGTGCACGGCGAGCACGAGGGCTCCGGAGCCGGCCGATGGTGACGGCGGGGCTCCGGAGAGCCGCCGATCCGCGCCACCGCGCCCGGCCAGGCCGTCTCAGGTCGTGGCGGCCTCGCCGCGCAGGAACTCGATGTAGCGGTTCGCCGAGGACTCAAGGACCTCCTTGGCCCGCTCGCGCAGCACTGGAGTCCACCAGCCGCCGTACATGCGCTCGAACGCGTACGGCCGCACCGCCTCGACGACCCGCCGCACGTCGCGCTCGGGCAGCGGCAGCCGGTTGGGCGCGCTCCAGACGAACGTCACCCGGTCCTCGCCCGGCGTGACGAAGATCGTGTCACCGGTCAGCAGCGCCCCCGCGCCGCCCGCGCCCTCGGCCCAGTGGACCACCGCGCTGCCCGGGAAGTGACCCCCGCACTGCACCAGCGTGACCCCCGGCAGTACCTCAAGGGTCCCCGACCAGGTGCGTACGGCGGGCGACGGCCGGGTCAGCCACGAGGCGTCGGCCTCGGGCAGCAGGATCTCGGCGTCGAACGCGCGGCTCCACTCCACGATCGACCCGTAGAAGTGCGGGTGGCTCGCGGTGACCGCCCGCAGCCCGCCCGCCTCGCGCACGGCGCGCACCGCGTCGTCGTCGATGAATCCCGAAGGGTCCCAGAGCAGGTTGCCCTCGCCGGTCCGGACCAGCAGCGACCGCTGGCCGATCGCGACCTGCGGGGTCGCCCCGATGCCGAGCAGGCCGGGCTCCAGCTCCCTGACGTCGCTGCGGTGGCCGTCCCCGGCGAGCCGCGCCAGCGTGGTCCAGCGCTGACCGCCCGAGGGCACCCACTGCCTCTCGTCGGCGCAGACCACGCAGGAATCGGGCGGTGATTCGGACTCCGGATAGTGATTGGCACACGTCGCGCATACCCATGCGTCGCTCATCACATGATGATCTCACGTGACGCCCCAGGCGGATTGTCACATCGGATTCACCGGATCGGCCACGTGGAGCGACCGATCGGTCACATACTGGAGCGCCATGGAATCGTTGCCTCTGCTGTCCGGCGGGCCGGTGCGGACGGCCTGCACGACCGCCGGGATCGACGTCAGCGTGGTGGTGCCGGTGCGTGACTGCCGCCCCTATCTCGACAGGTGCCTGACCTCCCTGCTAGTGCAGCGGGTGGCTCTGGAGGTCGTCGCGGTGGACGACGGCTCCGCCGACGGCAGCGGCGACCTGCTCGGCCTCTACGCCGCCCACCACCCGGGCGTGTTGCGGGTGCTGCGCGGCGAGGGAGGCGGCGCGGGCCGGGCTCGCAACATCGGCCTGTCCGCCGCGCGCGGGCGGTACGTGTTCTTCTGCGACGCCGACGACTACCTCGGGCCGGAGGCGCTGGAGCGGATGGTCGGCATGGCCGACCGTAACGGCTCCGACATCGTGCTCGGCCGGATCGTCGGGCACGGCCGCCGGGCGCCGGTCTCGATGTTCCGGGCCAACGCCGACCGCGCGCGGCTCGGCGACAGCGCCGTCTACAACAGCCTGGCCTGCTTCAAGCTGTTCCGCAGGGAGATGCTGCGCGAGCACGAGATCCGCTTCGCCGAGGACCTGCGGGTGGGCGAGGACATCGTGTTCACCGCCCACGCCTACTGCCACGCCGGGGTGATCTCGGTGGTCGCCGACTACGACTGCTACCACCTGGTCGACCGTCCGTGCGGCACCAGCGTGATGCAGCAGGACGGCAGCCGCGACCCGGTCCGCTGGCTGCGGATGATCAGGCAGCCGATGGAGCTGGTGACCCGCCACATCCGCCCAGGGCCGCTGCGCGACCACCTGCTGCGCCGGCACATCCGGCTCGACGCGCTGACCCACCTGGGCGAGCCGTTCCTCGCCGCCGACGATGACGCCCGCCGGGGGATAGCCGCCGAGGTCGCCGAACTCTGCGACCAGTGGGTGACCGACGGCGTGCGCGAGCGGCTGAGCGACGCCGAGCGCGGCAAGCTGGCGGCCCTGGCCGACATCGACCGGCTGGTCCGGCTGGCCAGGATCGAGGGCTCGTCGGTGCGCAGGCACCTGACCGAGGTGTCGTGGGACGGCGACCGCCTCGCTCTGCGCGGCTCGGCCGAACTCGACGGGCTCGGCCCGGAGGCGGGCTACACGATGTCGGTGCTGCTGCGCCCGCGCGGCGCGGGCGTGGACGGCGAGCCCCCACCCCAGGGCCCGGAGCGGTCGTTCCCCGTCCGGTCGCGCGGCGCGGAGTTCGAGGGCGTCTTCGATCTCTCCGACCTTCCCCCGGGGGTGTGGAACGTCTATGTGGCCATCACGTGCGAAGGGGTGACCCGCCTGGCCCGGCTGCGCCCCGAGCGCGCCGACGAACTGCCCGCCCCGGCGGTGCGGGTGATCGGCGACCGGGTGGCCGTGCCCTATTTCACCCGCGTCCAGGGCAATCTGAGCATCGACCTGGGCGGGCACGTGGTCTCCGTGCCGTGCGCGGCGGGGGTGACGGGGGTCAAGTGGGGGCCGGGGCACCGGCTGCTGATCGACGGGCGGGTCATGGTCGGCGACCGCGCGCCCGCCCCGGAGACGGTCCGCAGGCTGGTGTGGCGGGAGCGGCGGTCGGGGCGGGAACGCTCCACTCCGGTGGGCGCCCTGCCGGACGGCCGGTTCGCCGCCTGCCAGAGGTGGGGCGGGTTCGGGTCCGGAGTGTGGGACGCCTACCTGGAGCTGGAGCTGGGCGGGCCGACCGTGCGGTGCCGGGTGGCGGCGGGCGACGAGCCGGTGGCGTCGCTCACCTGGTGGCGGCGCACGGTGAAGAAGACCGTGCGCCCCTACGCCACCTCGGCCAAGGGCAGGCTGAGCGTGTCGGTGCGGATCGTGCCCGCCCGCAGGATCATCCGCCGGCTGCTCAAATGATGCCTTATGCAGTTGCCACTCTCTTGCACCTGCAAGGCGATCCCTTAAAGTGGGGCAGGTAGCCCGCAGTTCGGGTGTATTTCCCCATGTCGGGAGGCTTGTCGTGCATGTACCCGATGGCTTCTTCAACGTTCCGGTCTCGGTCAGCGCGGGCGCGGTCGCCGCGGCGGGCGTCGCGGTCTGCCTGCGCGGCGCGCGGCGCGAGCTGGACGACCGGACCGCTCCGATGGCCGGCCTGGTGGCCGCCTTCGTCTTCGCCGTCCAGATGCTCAACTTCCCCGTCGCCGCGGGCACCAGCGGCCACCTGCTCGGCGGCGCGCTGGCGGCGGTGCTGGTCGGGCCGTACACGGCGGTGCTCTGTATGGCCGTGGTCCTGCTGGTGCAGGGCTTCGCCTTCGCCGACGGCGGGCTGACCGCGCTCGGCGTCAACATCACCCTGATGGGCATCGTCACCGTCGTCGTCGGCTGGGGCGTATTCCGCCTGGTCAGCCGGGTCCTCGGCGGCGGCAGGGGCGCGGTCGTGGCCGGTGCGGCGGCCGGGGCGCTGCTCTCGGTGCCCGCCTCGGCCCTGGCGTTCACCCTGCTGTTCTGGGTCGGCGGCACCGCCCCCATCGAGGTCGGCACGGTGGCGGCGGCGATGGGCGGCGTCCATGTGCTGATCGGCATCGGCGAGGCGCTGATCACCGGCGTCACCGTGAGCACGGTGCTGGCCGTCCGCCCCGACCTGGTCTACGGCGCGCGCGGCCTGACCGGCCGCCTGGTGCTGCGCGGCGCCGACGGCCGGACCACCGAGGTCGCGCGCGACGCCACCCCCGCGGCCCCCGCCCCCCGCGCGGGCCGTTTCCTGATCGGCGGCATCGTGGTCACCGCGCTGCTGGCCGGGATCGCCAGCTTCTACGCCTCGGCCTCCCCCGACGGCCTGGAGCGGGTCGCCGAGGACGTCGGCTTCATCGAGAGGGCCACCGACCACCCGCTGGGCGGCCAGCCGCTGGCCGACTACGGCGACGCGGGCGGCATCCCGGTCGGCGTCGCGGGCCTGATCGGGGTCGGCGTCACCACGCTCGTCGGCGGCGGCCTGTTCTACGGCGTGCGGCGGCGCGAGCGGGAGCGCGCGGAGGTCTGATGGGCGGTTCACACCACCACCGGATCCACCGGCCGGGCGACTCGCCCGTCCACCGGCTGCCGCCGCACTGCAAGCTGGCGGCGGCGGCCGCGTTCGCCGTGGTCGTGGTGGCCACGCCGCGCGAGCTGTTCTGGGCCTTCGCCGTCTACGCCGCGCTGCTGGCCGGCGTCGCCGTGGCGGCGAAGGTGCCGCCCGGCTTCATGGCCAGGCGGATGGTGGTCGAGATCCCGTTCGTGCTGTTCGCCGTGGCGCTGCCGGTCATCGGCATCGGCGAGCGGGTCCACGTCGCCGGGCTGTCGCTCAGCCTCGCGGGCCTGTGGGCCGGGTGGAACATCCTGGCCAAGGCGACGCTGGGGGTGGCGGCGAGCGTGCTGCTGGCCGCCACCACCGAGCCGCGCGACCTGCTGCTCGGCGCGCGGCGGCTGCGGATGCCCGCGCTGCTGGTGCAGATCGCGATGTTCATGCTCAGGTACATGGACGTGATCCTGGACGAGATGCGCCGGATGCGGGTGGCGCGCGAGTCGCGCGGCTTCGTGGCCAGGGACCTGCGCCACGCGCCGGTGCTCGCCAGGTCGGCGGGGGCGTTGTTCATCCGATCCTACGAGCGGGGCGAGCGCGTGCACCTGGCCATGCTGAGCCGCGGATACACCGGTTCGATGCCGGTGATTCGTGAGATGACGGCTTCCGCGCGACAATGGCTGATGGCGGCGCTCCTGCCGGGGGTGGCGCTGGCCGTACTCGTGCTGGGGGTGCTGTGACCGAGCCGACGCCGGGGCGTGCGGGCGCGGATCCGCCGTCGCTGCGCATCACCGATCTCGCCTACGCCTATCCCGACGGCACCCAGGCGCTGTTCGGGGTGAACCTGACCATCGGCAAGGGCGAGCGGGTGGCGCTGCTCGGCCCCAACGGCGCCGGCAAGACCACGCTGGTGATGCACCTCAACGGCATCCTGACGGCGGGCCACGGGTCCGTCTCCGTCGCCGGGCTGCCGGTGACCGGCGGCAACCTCAAGGAGATCAGGCGGCGCGTCGGGCTGGTCTTCCAGGACCCCGACGACCAGCTCTTCATGCCGACCGTGCGCGACGACGTGGCGTTCGGCCCGGCCAACCTGGGGCTGCGCGGCGCGGAGCTCGACCGCGCGGTGGAGTCGGCGCTCGGCCGCGTCGGCATGCTCGACGTGATCGACCGGCCGCCGCACCATCTGTCCTTCGGCCAGCGGCGCCGGGTCGCGGTGGCCACGGTGCTGGCCATGGAGCCGGAGATCCTGGTGCTCGACGAGCCGTCGTCGAACCTCGATCCGGCCTCGCGGCGCGAACTGGCCGAGATCCTGCGCTCCCTCGACGTCACGGTCCTGCTGGTCACTCACGACCTGCCGTACGCGCTTGAGCTGTGCGAGCGGGCCCTCATCCTGTCCGGGGGAGTGATCACCGCAGACGGCACGATCCGGGATATTCTCTCCGACCGCGCCCTGCTGGCCGGCCATCGCCTGGAGCTGCCCTACGGCTTCGCGGTCCCCGCGCCGTGAGCGCGGGATACGGTGGTGACAGTAGGACGGTCGAGGGCGACTAGGGATGAGCACATGAAGCTACGGCTGGCACGGCACGCCGTCGGCGATGCCGTGGTGGTGGCGGTCGAGGGTGAACTCGATCTTTTCACCGCTCCTTTCCTGCGCGACGAAGTACGTGACGCGATCAAGCAGGACGGCGCACGGCTCGTGCTCGACCTGACCGCGTTGTCCTTCATGGACTCCAGCGGCCTGTCGGTGCTCATCGAGGCGTGGCGGCTGGCCACGGGCGAGGGCGGCGGGGTGTGCCTGGCCGCGCCGCAGGCACCGGTGGCCCGCATCCTGCGCACCACCGGTCTCGACCGTCGCATCAAGGTGTATCCCGACGTGAACACCGCGGTCTCCACCGACGTCTGAGCATGTGGGGCCACCCCCGCGTAGAACTTCATTCGGTGACCGGTTATGGTCCGCTCATGGAGCTTTCCGGAGTAGCAGCGATCGTCTCGGGCGGCGCGAGCGGGCTCGGTGAGGCCACCGCCCGCGATCTGGCCGCCCACGGCGCGACGGTGGTCGTCGCCGACCTCAACGAGGAGCGTGGCAAGGCCGTCGCAGACGAGATCGGCGGCGTCTTCGCCAGATGCGACGTATCCGATGAGCAGCAGGTCACGGCCGCGGTGGAGGCCGCCGTGGCGACCGGCAGGCCGCTGCGGGTCGTGGTCAACAGCGCGGGCATCGGCTGGGCCGCCCGCACGGTCGGCCGCGACGGCTCGCCGCACGACCTCGCGTCGTACCGCAAGGTGATCGACGTCAACCTGATCGGCACCTTCAACCTGATGCGGATCGGCGCCGCCGCGATGGCCAAGACCGAGCCCGCCGACGAGGACGGCCAGCGCGGCGTGGTCATCAACACCGCGTCGGTCGCCGCGCTGGAGGGCCAGACCGGCCAGGTCGCCTACTCGGCCTCCAAGGGCGGCATCGTCGGCATGACCCTGCCGGCGGCCCGCGACCTCTCGGTGGTCGGCGTGCGGGTCAACACGATCGCGCCGGGCATCATCGACACCCCCATCTACGGGTTCGCCGAGGACGCCGAGGGCTTCAAGGCCAAGCTCGCGGCGCCCGTCGTGTTCCCCAAGCGGATGGGGCGGCCCGCGGAGTTCGCGCAGCTCGTGCGGATGCTGATCGGCAACGACTACGTCAACGCCGAGGTCGTGCGCTTCGACGGCGGTATCCGGTTCCAGCCCAAGTGAGGAGCGATGACCGTGTCCGATGAGGTACTGGTCGAGGTGGACGGCGGCGTCGCCGTCATCACGATCAACCGTCCCAAGTCCAGGAACGCGATCAACGGCGCGGTGGCGCGCGGTGTGGCGGCGGCCGTCGACGAGCTGGAGGAGCGCAAGGACGTCGTCGTCTACGTGCTGACCGGCGCGGGGGGCACGTTCAGCGCGGGCATGGACCTGAAGGGGTTCCTGACCGGCGACTTCCCGAGCGTCGAGGGGCGCGGGTTCGGCGGGCTCGTCGAGCGTCCGCCGGTCAAGCCGATGATCGCGGCGGTCGAGGGCTACGCGCTGGCCGGTGGCTTTGAGATGGCGCTGTCCTGCGACGTGATCGTGGCGTCGGAGGACGCCAAGTTCGGGTTGCCGGAGCCGACCAGGGGCCTGATCGCGGGTGCGGGCGGGCTGCTGCGGCTGCCCAGGCGCGTGCCGTACCACGTGGCCATGGAGATCGTGCTGACCGGCGACCACTACCCGGCCGCCAGGCTGTACGAACTGGGGCTGGTCAACCGGGTCACCCCGGCGGGCGAGTCGCTGGCGGCGGCGGTGGAGCTGGCCCAGCGGATCGCCAAGAACGCGCCGATGGCGGTCACGGCCACCAAGCGGCTGCTGATCGACTCGGCCGACTGGTCCCTCGACGAGATGTTCGCCAAGCAGGAGGAGACCGTCATGACGGTCTTCCAGTCGAAGGACGCGAAGGAGGGCGCGGCGGCCTTCGCGGAGAAGCGCGCCCCCCGCTGGCAAGGCGAGTAATGAGAAAGGATGTGCCTTCTCCCCGGTTTGCCCAACCGGGGAGGGGCGCGTCCATGTCTGTTCCTGCGTACGGTAAATGTGTGGCGGGGTACCTTCAGGGCAGGGCCCGCTCACGTTCGTCGTCTGTGCCAGGAGAGTAGTTGACTTCCTCCCCACGGCTGAAGCCGGGGGATTCCGCCCCTCACGGGCCGGGTTTCCTGCTTCACCGCCGGTCGCCCGCCGGGCTTGCGCCCTTGAGGTCTTACACGAGCTCCACAGGCGTTTCAGCTCTCCGCCGGCCCGGCGGCGAGCACGTTGCGGGCCGCGTTCACATCTCGGTGATGAACCACGCCGCATGGGCACACCCACTCCCGGATGTTCAACGGCATCATTTCCTGCGACGCCCCGCACACCGAGCACAGCCTGGAGGAGGGGAACCAGCGGTCCACCGCCACCACGGTGCGCCCGTACCAGGCCGCCTTGTACTCCAGCATGCCCCGCAAGTCGCGCCAGCTCGCATCGGAGACGGCGCGGGCCGGCGAGCGGTTCTTGAGCATGTTGCGAACCGTCGGGTCCTCCAGGGCGATCACTTGGTTCTCGCGAACAAGCCGTGTGGTGACCTTGTGCAGGTGATCCCTTCTTCGGCCGGCGATCCGGGCGTACACCCTTGCCACACGCAGCCGGGCTTCGGCCCGGTTGTTCGCCCCCTTCGCCTTGCGGGAGAGCGCCCGCTGCGCCTTGGACAGTTTGCGCCGGTCACGGCGCTCGTAACGCGGGTTGACGACTTTCTCGCCGGTCGACAGCGTCGCCAGAGCGGTGATGCCTACATCCACACCCACGTTCCGCCCGACCGGCGGCAGCGGGGCGATCTTCTCCTCCACCAGCAGGGAAACGAACCAGCGCCCGGCCGCGTCCCTCGACACGGTCACGGTCGACGGCTCAGCCCCTTTGGGAAGGGGGCGAGACCAGATGATGTCCAACGGGGCGTCCATCTTCGCCAGCGTCAGGATGCCGTCCCGCCAGCGGAACGCCGAGCGGGTGTACCCTGCCGACGCCCGCGCCTTCTTCCTGCTTTTGAACGTCGGTTACTTGGCGCGCCTGGCGGAGAAGTTCGCGAACGCCGCCTGCAGGTGGCGAAGCGCATGCTGCAACGGCACGGACGACACCTCGGACAGGAAGTCGAAACCGCCACGGTGCTTCCACTCTGTGAGGCGGGCCGACGACTCCGCATAGGAGATGCGCCAGCCTTCGATTCTATAGGCGCGGGTGCGTTCTTCCAGCGCCTTGTTGTAGACCAGGCGGACGCAGCCGAACGTCCGGGCAAGCTCTTCGGCCTGCCCGGGAGTCGGGTAGAAGCGGTATTTGTAGGCCCGCTTCACGATCTGCGTCACGCCGTAAATCCTACTGACGGTCGGCTGAGATTGGACACGTGTTCGATATCCATCGTGCGGCACCGTGCCGCGTTTCCTCCCAGGGCCGAGGCCCGGGGACTCCTCGCTCAAGGAGCCTCATGAACGACTTCCCGACCGGCTACCAACCCCAGGGCCCCACGGGCGCCCACCAGTTCAAGCGCGGGCTGCGCGACTTCCTCACCGGGGCAATGGGCAGTGCCCTGCTGCTGGTCCTGATCGTCGGCGTGATGTGGCTGGTCGAGATCATCGACTACACCACGGGCAACCGGCTCGACGCCTACGGAATCATCGGCTGGAACCCCGACTCCCTGTCGGGCATCCTGTTCGCCCCGTTCCTGCACGGCGGGTTCGGCCACCTGATGGCCAACTCGGTGCCGCTGCTCATCCTGGGCTTCGTGGCCGCGATCCGCGGCATCGGCCGGTTCCTGGTGGCCAGCCTGATCATCATCGTGGTCAGCGGGGTCGGGGTGTGGCTGACCACGCCGCCCTACTACGTCACCATCGGCGCGAGCGGGCTGGTGTTCGGCTACTTCGGGCTGGTCGTCGCCCGTGGCCTGTTCGACCGCAGGATCGTGGACATCGTGCTCGGGCTGTGCGTGGCCGTCGCCTACTACTCGCTGCTGTGGGGCGTGCTGCCCAACCAGGAGGGCATCTCCTGGCAGGGGCACCTGTTCGGGCTCGTCGGCGGCGTGCTGGCCGCCTGGTTCCTGCGCAGGAAGCGCCCGCTCACCACCTGAGCGGGCGTCAGAGCACACGAAACGCGGACGCGCGCCCGTGCCGAGGCGCGGGCGCGCGTCCGTTCGTGTCGGGCCGGGTCAGAGACGCTCGACCACGTAGTCCACACACGCGGTGAGGGCCTCGACGTCGGCCGGGTCGACGGCCGGGAACATGGCCACCCGGAGCTGGTTGCGGCCCAGCTTGCGGTAGGGCTCGGTGTCCACGACACCGTTGGCGCGCAGCACCTTGGCCACCGCGGCGGCGTCGACGCTCTCGGCGAAGTCGACGGTGCCCACCACGTTGGAGCGCTGTGCCGGGTCGGTGACGAACGGCGTGGCGTAGGGCGACTTCTCCGCCCAGGTGTAGAGCCGCTGCGCGGAGTCGGCGGTGCGCGCCGTGGTCCAGGCCAGGCCGCCCTGGGAGTTCATCCACTCGATCTGGTCGGCCAGCAGGAACAGCGTGGCCACCGCGGGCGTGTTGTAGGTCTGGTCCTTGGCCGAGTTGTCGATCGCCGTGGGCAGGCTGAAGAACTCGGGGACGAACCGGCCGCTCTCGGCGATCTCGGCGACCCTGGCCAGCGCCTTGGGCGAGAACAGCCCCAGCCACAGCCCGCCGTCGGCGGCGAAGCTCTTCTGCGGCGCGAAGTAGTAGACGTCGAACTCGCTCGCCTGGACGGGCAGGCCGCCCGCGCCGGAGGTGGCGTCGACCAGGACCAGCGACTCGTCGTCGGCCACCCGCTTGATCGGCATGGCCACGCCGGTGGAGGTCTCGTTGTGGGTGAGGGCGTAGACGTCGACGCCCTCCTCGGGACGCGCCTCCGGGTGCGTGCCCGGGTCGGACTTGATCACCGTGGGGTCGCCGAGCCACGGGGCCTTCGCCGTGACCGTGGCGAACTTCGAGGAGAACTCGCCGAAGCTCAGGTGCTGCGAGCGCTCGCGGACCAGGCCGAACGAGGCGATGTCCCAGAACGCCGTGGTGCCGCCGTTGCCGAGCACCACCTCATAGCCCTCGGGCAGGTCGAACAGGGCGCTCAGCCCCTCGCGCACGCGGCGCACGATCTGCTTGACCGGCTTCTGCCGGTGAGAGGTGCCCATCACCGAGACCCCGGTGTCGGCCAGGGCGGAGAGCTGCTCCGGCCTGACCTTCGAGGGCCCCGAGCCGAACCGGCCGTCGGCGGGCTTGATGTCAGCGGGAATCACGATGTCAGCCACAGCACAAGAGTAGTCATGCCCGGATGGTGATTCGGTCCGAGTCCGGATTGTGAGATCCGCCATCAAAGATGGACGACCCGTGTCACTCTATGTTGAGTCACTGTCACAGTCCGGAGAACTTCGACCATCCACCCCCGGGGTAGGTCCATGGGAGTCAACGGCCCGTCGCGCTCGCTCGCCGACACAGGCGCCGATATGGTGCGCCGCCCGAGACTACGTGACCGGTTTCTGCCGTTCGTGCTGTTCGAGGGGGAAAATTCCACCTCGATGGCGCTGGATTTCGCCAAACCGGCCCGCGGTCACGCGCCCTTCGCCGAGATCCACGGAGACACCAGCGGGTTCAAGGTCATCGACCTGCTCGACCACGCGGCGGCGGCGATGGGCCGGCGGGTCCCCTGGTCGTTACTGCCGCCGCCGCGCTTCCCGCTCTTCCAGTTCGTGCTGTGGGCGCTGCGCGAGGGCGCGGAGGCGGGCTCGGCCGAGCGGCTGTCCGCCCAGGCCGTGGCCATGCGGCTGAACCAGCCGCTGCGGGCCTGGCTGCGCGGCGGCGGGCCGTCCTGGCGGAGCCCGCTCGACCGGGCGGAGTACATCACCCGCTTCCTGGCCCTGCCCACCGTGGTCACCAGCGCGGTGTCCACCGTGATCACCACCGTCTACGACGTGGCGGCGTGGGCCGCCGCGGCGATCTGGGGCGTGGCGATCCTGTTCGCCTGCCTGTTCGCCACGCTGGGCGCGGCCAACTGGTCCAGCGGCCACTACCGCTACCGTTGGTTCGCCTCCCAGCCGTTCCTGACGCGCGCCAACGAGGGCCTGGCCGACTACGCCGGGCGGATCGCCTTCCACACCGGGCCAGACCACGAGGCGGTGGTGGAACGCCTGCTCGTGGCGGCCTTCTACGAAGACCTGCGGGTCGCCTACCGCAGGCTGCGCCCGTGGGTGCTGTGGCCGGGGTGGGGGCGCAGCACACACGCCGTACTGCTCCTCGAAGACGCCCGGCCCGGCACCGCCTGCCACCGGCTGCTCACGGTCATGCACGACGTGCTGGTGGCCACCGGCCGCCGGGTGCCGCTGCTCGTGATCGCGGGGGAGGCCGACCCCCCGGCCGACTCCGCCTCCCACCGGCACGCCGGGGCCACCACGGCCACCTCGCCCGATCTGCTGGACGCCTCCTACGCCGGGTGGCGCAGCGCCGCCGAGCGGCCCGCGCCCTGCCCCTACTTCTTCGTGCGGGCGGGCGACGGCAAGCACCTGGGCGGCGGCGAGGGCACGCGCCGGGTCGATCGCCGCGGGCGCGCGCTCGCCTACCGCGTGTCGGTGCTGCTCGCCGTCGCGCTGCCCGTCTACCTCGGGGGCCGGGCGCTGCTGCCGCCCGCGTGCGCGAGCGATCTCGCGCAGATCGACCGCCAGTGCGTCGGGGTGACCTCCACCGTGGTGAACTTCGACCCGTTCCTCGCCCCGCTGCTCGGCCAGATCGACCGGCAGAACAAGGCGATCCCGTCGGAGGCGCGATCGTTCACCGTCGTCTACCTGGGCCCGCTCACGCGCGAGCCGGGCCGCGGCGACACCAGCCCGCTGGTCGGCACCGCCGGGGAGCTGGTGGGCATCGCCGCCCGTCAGGAGGGCTACAACCGGCTCGAAGGGCCCGCGCGGATGCGCGTCGAGTTCGCGAACACCGGCCAGGACTACCGCTACGCCGAGATCGTCGCCCGCGACCTGAAGGAGCGCGCGGCCACCGACGAGTCGATGGCGGCGGTGATCGGGCTGGGCTGGAGCCGCGCGGAGGTCAGGAACGCCATCGCGGTGCTCGGCTCGGCCCAGCTCCCGATGGTCGGCACCACCAGCACCGCCGACAACCTGGCGATGATCGAGGGCGGGCCGTCGGCCTGGTTCTTCCGGCTGGCCGCGGCCAATTCCCGGCAGGCCAGGGCAACGGTGGAGTGGATCACCAAGCTGGGCGTGCCGGAGGGCGGGGGAGGGCGGCGTTTCCACGGCGAAGACGTCTCGGTGCTGGCCCAGAAGGAGCCCAACGAGCTGTACAGCCAGGACCTCGCCGAGTGGTTCACCCGCATGCTCCCCGGCACCTCCATGCGCGAGTTCGGCGACGGCACCCAGCTCGCGCAGGCCGTCAAGGAGTCCTGCGAGGCCGGTTCGACGCTGCTCTACTTCACCGGCAGGTCATCCCTGCTGACCACGCTCAGAGACGCCTGGGCAGGGCACTGCGCCGAGAAGAAGGTCGTGGTGATGGCAAGCGACGACGTGACCAGGACGGTGGCCAACGACATCCGGCGCGGAGAGACCGACCTCGGCCTTCAGCTTCGCTTCGCCTCGCTGACCGACCCGCGTGACTCGTCGGGGGCCTCAGGAGGCAGGCCGGAGCACCAGAAGGCGGTGGAGGGGTGGGTCAGGCGCGCGACGGCGGCCAAGATCATCCTGCCCGGCTACTCGATGAGCCATGCCGGGCTCGGCTACGACGCCGCCCTGGTCGTCACCGAGGCCCTCGGCAAGTTCCTGGCCAAGGGCGGCGGCACGCACGTGCGCACCGGAATCCACTACTACCTGCGCGGCCTGCACGTGGTCGGCGCCACCGGAGAGATCACCTTCTCTTCCGACGCGGCCGGCCACGACGCGCTCGACCGCAAGGTGTGGCTGGTGGGCGTGGAGAAGGACAAGGGCTTCTCGGCCCACTACGTGTGCACGCCGACCGACGTCAAGGCGGCCTGCGCGCCGCCGAAGGAGTCGTCAGCGAGAGAGTGAGGGGCCGGAGGAGCCAAGTGAGGGAAGCCGCGGCCCGCGCCCGGTGCGGGACGGCACGGGCCACGGCACGATGGGGATTCAGGTCTTGTTGAGCACCTGGGCGGCGCCGGGAACGTCCCGAACCGACCGCTCGGCGGGGCCGACGTACTTCGCGCTCGGGCGCACCAGGCGTCCGGTCTGCTTCTGCTCCAGGATGTGCGCGGCCCAGCCGGCCGTGCGCGCGCAGGTGAACATGGAGGTGAACATGTGCGCGGGCACTTCGGCGAAGTCGAGCAGGATGGCCGCCCAGAACTCCACGTTGGTGGCGAGCACCCGCTCGGGCTTGCGGGCGTGCAGCTCGGCCAGGGCGGCCTGCTCCAGCGCCACCGCGACCTCATAACGCGGGGCGTCCAGCTCCTGCGCGGTGCGCCGCAGCACGCGGGCGCGGGGGTCTTCGGCACGGTAGACGCGGTGGCCGAAGCCCATCAGACGTTCGCCGCTGTCCAGCAGTTGCTTGACGTAGGTGTCGGCGTCTCCGATGCGCTCCACCTCCTCGATCATGTGCAGCACGCGCGCGGGGGCGCCGCCGTGCAGCGGGCCGGACATCGCGCCCACCGCGCCGGACAGCGCGGCGGCGACGTCGGCGCCGGTGGAGGCGATGACCCTGGCGGTGAAGGTCGAGGCGTTCATGCCGTGCTCGGCGGCGGAGGTCCAGTAGGCGTCGATGGCCTTGACGTGCTTGGGGTCCGGGTCGCCGCGCCAGCGGACCATGAAGCGCTCGACGATGCTCTTGGCCTCGTCCACCCGGCTCTGGGGGACCATCGGCAGGCCGAGGCCCCTGGCCGACTGGGCGACGAAGCTCAGCGCGGTGACGCTGGCCCTGGCGAGGTCTTCGCGGGCCTGCTTCTCATCGATGTCGTGCAGCTGGCGGAAGCCGTACGCGGGCGCGAGCATGGCCAGCGCGCTCTGCACGTCGACGCGGATGTCTCCGGAGTGGACGGGGATCGGATACGGCTCCGCCGGGGGAAGGCCCGGCTGGAAGTCGTTGTCCACCAGCAGGCCCCACACGTTACCGAAGGTGACGCGGCCGACCAGTTCTTCGATGTTGACGCCCCGGTACCGCAGGGCGCCCCCCTCCTTGTCCGGTTCCGCGATCTCGGACTCGAAAGCCACTACGCCTTCGAGCCCGGGTTTGAAGTCGGACATTCTCGGCCGCCTCCCTTTCCTGAAGTCAAAGCCTTGATGTCGAGATACCGGCGGGTCTTATTCAACCCCCTGTCCGGGGGCGACGTGCCGCCGGGCATGCCGATGCGCAATAGCCCCAGGTAGGGGGCCTTGCGCAGGTCATGTACCCAGGCGCGGAAGAATACCGTCCTGTGGACGCCGCATCGCGCCCCGCATCCCTGGCGGGGCTTCGCCGTACATACCAGGGGGAGCCGCTGATCGAAGCGGACCTCGCCGCCGACCCGGTGGCGCAGTTCGCCATCTGGTTCGCCGACGCGCTGGACGCCGGACTCCCCGAACCCAACGCCATGGTCGTGGCCACCGCATCCGCCGGTGGCCGTCCGACCGCCCGCACGGTGCTGCTCAAGGGCTACAGCGAGCAGGGCTTCGTGTTCTATACCAACTACGAGTCCCGTAAGGGGCGCGACCTCACCGAGAACGCCCGGGCGTGTCTGCTGTTCCCGTGGCACCCCATCCGCCGCCAGGTCCGGGTGGAGGGAAGCGTCGTACGACTCTCCAAGGAGGAGTCGGCGGCGTACTTCCACAGCAGGCCGTACGGCTCGCGGATCGGCGCGTGGGCGTCGCGGCAGTCGGCCGTGGTCGGGTCGAGGGAGGAACTCGACGCCCGCTACGAGGAGCTGGCCGCGCGCTGGCCGGAGGATCCGCCGGTGCCCGAATTCTGGGGCGGGTTCCGAGTGGTGCCGCAGGAGGTGGAGTTCTGGCAGGGGCGGCTCGACCGGATGCACGACCGGTTGCGTTACCGGCGATCACGGGGTGCGTGGGTGATCGAACGCCTGGCGCCCTGAGGAGCGAGGCCCGCGCCGGGTGAGTGCGGGGCGGGTGTGGAGCAGGTAAGGATGCATGGTTCCCTTTGTGGGGATATTTGCTGACTTGCTGGGGGGCTCCGGGTGGCTGGGCGATTCTGGGAGCTGGCCGCGGTGGACGTCACCCCGCTGCGGACCCTTTCCTACCGCCGGTTGTGGTGGGGGCAGGGCGTCTCCTTCATCGGGTTCCAGCTCACCTCGGTCGCGGTCAGCGCGCAGATCTACGCGATCACCGAGTCGTCCTTCTGGGTGGGCATGGCCGGACCGGTCAGCCTGATCCCGCTGGTGATCTTCGGGCTGTGGGGCGGGGCGGTCGCCGACGCGATGGACCGCCGCCGCCTGCTGCTCGCCGGGTCGGTGCTGGCCTGGGTCGCCACGGCGGCGCTGCTGGCGCAGGCCGTCCTGCGGATCGACAACGTGCTGCTGATGCTGGGCATCGTCGCGGTCCACTCGGCCGGGTTCGCGATCACCGGCCCCACCCGGGGCGCGATCATCCCCCGGCTGGTGCCGGTCGAGCAGGTACCGGCGGCCAACACGCTCAACTTCCTGGTCGGCAGCGTCGGCATGATGGTCGGGCCGCTGGTGGCGGGGGTGGTGCTGGACCGGGGCGGCTTCGCCGTCGCCTACCTGATCGACTTCATCCTGTTCAGCGCGGGCTTCTACGCCGCGCTGCGGCTCCCGCCGCTGCCGCCTCTCGGCGACATCCTGCGGCCCGGCTGGCGGTCCGTGGGGGAGGGCCTGGGCTTCATCGCCCGGCATCCCGTGGTGCTCATGTCGTTCGTCGTGGACATCATCGCCATGGCGTTCGCGATGCCCCGCGCGCTGTTCCCCGAGATCACCGCCGAGCGGTTCGGCGGGTCGGGGGTCGCCTTCGGCTGGCTGTCGGCCAGCATCGCGATCGGCTCGGTGCTGGGCGGCCTGTTCTCCGGCTGGGTCGGCAGGGTGCGCCGCCAGGGGGTCGCGCTGGTCGCGGTCATCGCGCTGTGGGGCCTCACCGTGGCGGCGGCGGGACTGGCCGAGCCGCTGTGGCTGATGGTCGCGCTGCTCGCGCTGGGCGGGGCCGCCGACCTGGTGTCGGCGGTGTGGCGGCAGACGATCCTGCAGACATACGCGCCCGACGAGATGCGCGGCCGGATGCAGGGGGTGTTCCACGTGGTGGTGGCGGGCGGCCCGAGGCTGGGCGACGTGCGGGCCGGGACGACGGCCGTGGCGGTGGGGCTGGTGCCCGCGTGGGTGGGCGGCGGCCTGCTGTGCGCGGTGCTGGTGGTGATCGCGGGCCTGGCCGTCCCGGCCTTCCGGACGTACCGCGCCGGGCGCTAGGACGCTTTGGTGACGGCTAGTGCCTGCCCACCTGCGCGGCGGCCAGGACGTCGGCCAGGAAAGCCCTCGCCGAAGACCGTCTGGGTCGCGTCGTTATAGAGACCGCAGCCTTCGCAGTGCGCGGCCGCGGCACGCAACTCGGAAATGTCCGCACTATCTGATTTGTCGGGAAGGAATTGCGCCGCTCCGCTGTTGCCGTCCTTCGACATCGCTCATCGTCTCCTACCAGGCCATCGGTCGGCACGATCGGTCGGGACTCCAGGACCACTGCCCTGCCTGAGCGGGCTCAGTCCAGGTGCCGATGGGCGTAGCATCGAGGTAGGACGGGAGGAGCCCTTGACCGCACACGGCCTGATCGACACGACGGAGATGTATCTCCGGACGATCTTCGAATTGGAAGAAGAGGGGATCGTTCCTCTTCGCGCGCGCATCGCCGAGCGGCTGCAGCAGAGTGGTCCCACCGTCAGCCAGACGGTCGCCCGGATGGAACGAGACGGTCTGGTGCGGGTCGAAGGCGACCGCCACCTGACCATGACCGAGCTCGGCCGCACCCTCGCCATGCGCGTCATGCGCAAGCACCGCCTCGCGGAGTGCCTGCTCACCCAGGTGATCGGGCTGCCCTGGGAGGAGGTCCACGTGGAGGCCTGCCGCTGGGAGCACGTGATGTCCGAGTCGGTCGAGACCCGGCTCGTCACGCTGCTCAACAAGCCCACCGTCTGCCCCCACGGCAACCCGATCCCCGGGCTCGACGAACTGGGCGTCAACGACTCCTCGGGAGACGACGAAGACGCCATGCTCGCGATGTCCGACCTCGCCGGCGCCCGCGATCTTGCGGTTGTGGTGCGACGAATTAGCGAACAAGTGCAAAGCGATCCTGCTGTGATGCTTAAACTCAAGCAAGTTGGGATACAACCCGGACGCGAGGTGACGCTCGCGGCGAGCGACGACGGTGTGCGGGTGACAGGTGACGATCAGGCGGACAACACGAGCGCGGAGCTGCCACGTGAGGTTGCCGCGCATGTTTTTGTCGCAAAGCGCTGATCGCCGCGCCACGGCTTGGTTGAATCCCTCCTGGGAGACTCCCTACCGCTCGATTCACGCAGGAGCGTCCGTGGTTCGCTACGCGAATGCCCACCCGGCCGGGGTGGTGGTCGCCGGATGAAGCGCTGGGGAGACATCTCGCAGGACACCGCCGACCACCTCTCGCCCGCGTCCGTGCTCGACCACGCCGAGATGGCCGTGGTGGTCACCGACAGGTTCAGCAACCTGCTCTACTGGAACCCGTTCGCCGAGCAGTTGTTCGGGCGTCCAAGCAGGCCCGCCGGGTCACGCGACCCGGCGGCGCTGTCCATGGGCATCATGGAGAAGGACCACCCGCTGGCCGTCGAGCTGGCCAAGCACGTGCTGCGCGGCGGCGTGTGGGAGGGCACCTTCGACGTCACCCGGGCCGACGGCACGATGATCTACGTCCGGGCTCAGGCCGTGCCGCTGCGGCACTCCTCGGGCTCGGTGACCGGCATCGTGATCACCGCCCGCGAGGCGATGCGCAGCAACGAGCGTGAGAAAGACCGCTTCGGCCTGCTCGAACGCATCGGCGAACGGCTCGCCGGGTCCCTCTACGTCGAGGAGACCCTCAAGCGCGTCGCCGAGATGCTGGTCCCGCAGTTCGCCGACCACTGCTTCATCGAGCTGATGGAGAACGACCGGCTGATCCGCCGGGTCTCCACCCACGTGCAGAACTGGACCCCGCCGCCGGACAGCTGGCGACCGGTCGGCGCCGAGATCCACTACCCGTCCGGCCACTACGCCGAGTCGGCCATGCGCCGCCAGGAGACCATCCTGGTCGAAGACTTCTCCCAGGTGAGCTATCCCAGCGCGAGCGTGGCCAGCGCCAAGCTGTGCGGCGAGATCGGCATGACCTCGGCGATCGTGGCCCCGCTGTGCGTGCGCGGCGAGATCCTCGGCCTGATGTACCTCGGCCTGTCCAACCTGACCGACCGCCGCAACCCGCACTACGACGCCTTCGACCGCGACTTCGTCGGCGCGATCGCCACCAGGGTGGCCCTCGCCGTGGACAACGCGCTGCTGTTCGAGGAGGAGCGGCACACCGCCGAGTCCTTCCAGAAGCACCTGCTGCCCCGCGCGCTGCCGCAGCTCGACGGGCTGTCCATCGCGGTCCGCTACTACCCGGCGGCCCCGCTCGCCTCGCACGGCCAGGGCATCCAGACCCAGGTCGGCGGCGACTGGTACGACGTGATCCCGCTGTCGGCGGGCCGGGTCGGCATCGTCATCGGCGACGTCGAAGGCCGGGGCGCGAAGGCCGCCGCCATCATGGGCCAGCTCCGCGCCGCGCTGCGCGCCTTCGCCCAGGACGACAAGTCGCCCGCCGACATCCTGGCCAGGCTCGACGAGTGGACCCGCATCGTGGCCACCCCCGAGCACGGCCCCGGCGGCGCCGACATCAGCGTCTCGCCCATCGTGACCTGCCAGTACATGGTCTACGACGCCTGGTCGCGGCAGCTCTCCTTCGCCAACGCCGGGCACGCCCCGCCGCTGCTGCTCATCGACGGCACCTGCCAGGAACTCGACATCACCGAGGTCGGCCAGCCCCTCGGCGTCCACGCCAAGGGCATCCACGCCGACCTCGTCTACAAGGAGGAGACCCGCACGCTGCCCCCGGGCGCGTCGCTCCTCCTCTACACCGACGGCCTGGTCGACCGCCGTCCCACCCGCGACCCCGAGGGCAACGCCCCCAGCCAGGAGGAGAACCTCCAGCTCCTGTGCGACAAGCTGGCCAAGCTGGGCGACATCCCGGTCGAGGAGGTCGCCGACGCCGCGACCGTCGCCGTCCCCGGCGAGATCGACGACGACATGGCCATCCTGGTGATCCGCTCCAGCGCGGTCGACCTGGAGGTCGAGGAGCGCACCTTCCCGGCCCAGCCGATCATGGTAGGTGAGGCCAGGCGCATGGCCGCCGAGGCGTTCACCGGCTGGAACGTGCCGGAGGAACGCGCCGAGCTGGCCTGCCTGCTGGTCTCCGAGGTGGTCACCAACGTGGTCCTGCACGCCGCCACCGCCTCGGTGCCGCGCCGCGAGCTGACCATGGACGGCCCGCCCATGCCGTTCGAGGAGTCCTGGGACTTCCCCGGCCTGGAAGAGGAGCCCGGCGGCGAGAAGGAGTTCACCCTCCGGCTGCGCCGGGGCGCCGAGTCCGTCTGGGTGGAGGTCTTCGACCAGGACCTCCGGCTGCCCCGGATCCGCAGCGCCGGTGAGAACGACGAGGGCGGTCGCGGCCTCTACCTGGTCGACCAGCTCGCCAGCCGCTGGGGATCCCGCCCCACCCACGAGGGCAAGGCGGTCTGGTTCGAGATCCCCACCCGCACCCGCTAGCGGCGTCAGCCGCCGGAGACGCGCCGACGATCGTCTGTCCGCGGACACGTCCGCACACGGCCCGGCCCTTCGGGCACCTCGGGGTCATGGATCCGAGTAAGCGGATCACGCGCCGCAGACCAACGACACCCGCCGGCATCGGTGGTAGGCAGCGCCGAGCGCGGATGCTTGACTCGTGGCCATGGACCTGGCCTACGAACGGCGCGGCAGCGGGCCGCCCCTGGTGCTGCTGCACGGGATCGGGCACCACTGGCAGGCATGGCTGCCGGTGCTCGACCTGCTGGCCGCCGCACACGACGTGATCGCGATCGACCTGCCCGGCTTCGGCGCCTCACCGCCGCTGCCGCCGGGCACGCCGTACGACATGGACACCCTGGCCGACGCGGTGGAGGACTTCTGCGCCGACCTCGGCGTGCGCGAGCCGCACGTCGCGGGCAACTCCATGGGCGGCTACCTGGCCCTCACGCTGGCCGCGCGCGGCGTCGTCGCCAGCGCCACCGCGCTGTCGCCCGCCGGATTCTGGAACCACCCGGAGCTGATCTACGCGCGGATCGTGCTGACCGCCATGCGCGCCTACACCCAGCGGGTGCCCGATCGTAAGGCCGAGACGGTCGCGGCCTCCGCGTCCGGCCGGGGCATCGCCGCCGCGCTGCTCGTGGCACGTCCCGACCGGCTCTCCCCGGCGGCGCTCGCGGCGGCGGGACGCGCGCTGCGCGACTCGGCGGGCTTCGACGAGACCGTGGAGGCGCTGGCGCTGGTCATGCCCCCCGCCCCGGCCAAGTCGCCGATCACGATCGCCTGGGGGGAGCGCGACCGGCTCCTGGTGCGACGGCAGGCCGTCCGCGCGGCCCGCTGGTCGGGTCAGCGGGTGCGGCTGCTGCCCGGCTGCGGCCACGTGCCGATGAGCGACGACCCCGAACTGGTGGCCCAGGTGGTGGCGACGACCACGCGCGCGGCGCGCGCGTAGCTGGGCGTGTTGGGGCCTAGCGTGTCTGTCCCCAGACGGCGATCATCACGATGACGAACACGATCACCACGCCGCCATAGGCGACCGGCCCGAGGCGCAGCATCCGGCGCACCCTGTTGAGCCCCCACGCGAACAGCAGCGCGAGGAAAAGCAGCAGGATCAGTCCGCTGTCGATGGCCACCCGACCAGTATGCGCTTTTCGACGTGTCCGTGCTCACAATGCTCATGAGAAGCCGAAGGTGTCACCCCTGAGTGCCGACAAGTGTGGTACTTCTCTAGTTCCAGCGCCCATGGTCTCGGCGCTAGAGGGGGCTGTTCTTCCGATCATGGGTGCCGACCACTCGCACGGCCCGGCCGCACCGGCGTCCCGAGGCGCGGTGCTCGCCGTCCTCTCGGTCGTGCTTCCACTCGCTCTGGTCACCCTCGCCGCGCTGGTCTGGATGTGGCCACGCGGCGCCGACGCGCCCGCTGCCTCGGGGCCCGCGCCGGAACGCATGACCGGCACCATCACCAAGATCACGCTCACCCCCTGCATGGCCGAGCCCGCCCCCGACGGCCAGGCCCCCGCCGAGATGCGCCCACCCGACCCCGCCACCTGCGGCGACGCCATCGTCGAACTGACCGGCGGCTCACAGGCCGGCCACGCGATCACCGTGGCGCTGCCGAGCGGCCCGGGGTCGCAGGTCTTCACGGCGGGCGACGACGTGGTGCTGCTGCACACGCCGGGCGACGAGAAACTGGGCGCGGCGCCGTACCAGATCTCTGATCACGACCGGACCCTGCCGCTGGGCCTGCTGGCGGCGGCCTTCGCGCTCGCGGTGATCGCCTTCGGCCGGTGGCGCGGGGTGAGCGCGCTGGCCGGGCTGGCCATCACCTTCGTGCTGTTGCTGCTGTTCATCATCCCGGCGATCCTGGAGGGGGGCCCGCCCCTGCCGGTGGCCATCGTGGGGGCGGCGGCCATCATGCTGGCCGTCCTGTATCTGACCCACGGCTTCTCCGTACGCACCTCCGTGGCGGTGCTCGGCACTCTGCTCAGCCTGTCGCTCACCGGCGTGCTGGCGTCGGTGTCGATCGGCGTGGCCAAGCTCAACGGGATCACCGACGAGAGCTCGTTCAACCTGGACATGAGCTTTCAGATCAACACCCAGGGGCTGTTGCTGGCCAGCATCATCATCGGCTCCCTCGGCGTCCTCGACGACGTGACGGTCACCCAGGCGGTGACGGTCACCGAGCTGGCCCACGCCAACCCGCAGTACACCGTCCGCCAGCTCTACCGCGCCGGGGCCCGGGTCGGCCGCGCGCACATCGCCTCGGTGATCAACACGATCATCCTGGCGTACGCGGGCGCGTCCCTCCCGCTGCTCCTCCTCATCAGCGTCGGCCGCCAACCGCTCGGCGACGTGCTCAACACCCCGGTCATCGTCCAGGAAATCGTGCGCAGCGTGGTCGGCACCATCGGCCTCATCGCCGCCGTCCCCATCACCACGGCCCTCGCCGCCCTAACCGCCACCCGCCAAACCCCCACCGACCCCGACCCCCCGCCCCCACCCCGCCACCGCCGCCGCCCACCCCAACACCCAGCACAATGGCCCCACACCCACGAACACCAGCCTTCATAACCACCCATCCCCACCACCCCCGCCCCCTTGGCCCGCGACCGCCCCTGGCCGCCTCGGCTCGCCACCGCCCGCGCAGCCCGCAGTCTTCTACCGGACGCTCCCTGTCCTCCCTGAGGCCGCGCGGCCCCGTGGAGTCCGCTCGGATGGGTGGTGCACCGGCAGGGATCAGGCGGTCTCGGAGGGGTGTTCCTTTGTCGCGGCGAGGTAGGCGTGACCGCGTGGTGAGATTCGGTAGCCGGTCTCCAGGCTGAGCGTCAGTCCCAGTTCCTTCAGCCTGCGCACGCCCACCTTGAAGCGGTCCTTGTCCAGCCCCACTTCCGGAGCCAGGTCGCCGGCCCGTACCCCTGGTCGACGGGCGATGAGTTCGAGGGTGGGCCGCGCCCATGCGCCCATCCTGGCCAGTCTGCGGTCGATCTCCGCCACATCGACCCGTTCGTCGTTGGCCAGCTCCTCGCGCGGGTCGGGCTCATCGACCAGTCGCAGTTCGAGCCGGTAGATCGCACCTTCTCCCCGAAGGTCGGCCAGCAGTTCCGCCACCCCGGGATACCCGGCGGCCCGCGCGTCGTCCTCGCCGATCTCTTCGACCACGCTCAGTGCGGTCACCTCGGCGATTCCGCCGTCACCGGTGCGGTACCGCCCGCCCGCGCTGGCCTGCCGCCGCTTCCACCGCCTGAACGCGACGGTGATCGTCCCATTCCGCAGCCCGTCTCGCAGCCGACGCTCGAACAGCATGGTCCGACTCTACGGCGAGCGACCGCGAAACCTGCGCCATCCTGGGGGAGATGGCGCAGGCGTCGTCGCTCACCGCACGCGGGAGCGTGTGGTGCCGTCCGCGTTGCGATCGTCAGGTGGTGGGACGCGAGTTCAAGACCCTGCCCCACTTGAAGGTCCGGCCCTCGTTGTTGACCCCACGAGTCGCCGTCCCACAGGTAGCCGACGTGCCACGCGTCGTACGCCGGGTCGTGCACCGCCGAGCATGCGCGAGGCCCACCCGCGCAGGCCGGATCTGTGGGCGGGCTTGGTGCACACCGGCCCATAGAAACCGGTGGACACCCCCTGGATGCCGGTGGACACCGATGGATGCCGGAAATCCGATCTGGCGAATCAGAAGCCGAAAGAGCGGCCGATGATCTCCTTCATGATCTCGGTGCTGCCGCCGTAGATGGTCTGCACGCGGCTGTCCTGCCATGCCTTGGCGACCGGGTATTCGAGCATGTAGCCGTAGCCGCCGTGCAGCTGCAGGCAGCGGTCCATGACCTTGTTCTGCAGTTCGGTGGTCCACCATTTGGCCTTGGCGGCGTCGACCGCGTCGAGTTCCCCGGCGTTGAGGGCGAGGACGCACTTGTCCACGTAATGCCGGGCGATCTCCACCTCGGTGGCCAGTTCGGCGAGCACGAACCGGGTGTTCTGGAACGAACCCAGGTTGCGGCCGAAGGCGGTGCGCGACCTGCAGTACTCGATGGTCGCCTCCAGCGCCGACTCGGCCGCCGCGACCGCGGCCACCGCGATGGACAGCCGTTCCTGCGGCAGGTTGCGCATGAGCTGGACGAAGCCCTGGCCATCGGCGTCGCCGAGGCGGTTGGCGACCGGGACGCGGACGTCGTGGAAGAACAGTTCGGCGGTGTCCTGGGCGTGCATGCCGATCTTCTCCAGGTTCCGGCCCCGGGTGAATCCGTCCATGCCGCGTTCGGCAACGAGCAGGGTGATGCCGCGCGCCCCGGCCCCGGGGTCGGTCTTGGCGGCCACCACGACCAGGTCGGCGTTGATGCCGTTGGTGATGAACGTCTTCTGCCCGTTGAGCACGTAGTGGTCGGATCCCTCGGCCCTGGTCGCGGTGGCGCGGATGCCCTGGAGGTCGCTGCCCGCCGCCGGTTCGGTCATCGCGATCGCGGTGATCAGCTCGCCGGTGACGAAACCGGGCAGCCAGCGCCGTTTCTGCTCGTCGTCGGTGAGATGCACCAGGTAGGGAGCCACGATGTCGTTGTGCAGGCCGAATCCGAGACCGGTGGCGCCGATTCTGATGATCTCTTCGACGATGACCACGTTGTATCGGAAATCGGTGATTCCCGCCCCGCCGTACTCCTCGGGCACGGAGAAGCCGAACATGCCCATCTCTCCGGCGTGCTTCCAGACGTCTCGTGGAACGATTCCCTGCTTTTCCCACTCCGCGTGGTGCGGGGTGATTTCCCGGGTCATGAACTCGCGCACGCTCTCGCGGAAGAGCAGGTGCTCCTCTTCGAAGAGGTCTCGTCGCATCGTTGCCTCCCTGTGGCCGGCTTGTGTGGCCAGAAAAGCGCGGTGTCAGTACGATTCTCGCGGACTTGTGATCGGATGGCCCGTTCCCTGGGCGTGTCCGGGTTGATCGGAGTGTGCGGTGGGCGGCTGGGGAACTGGGCTCCGTAGAACCGTGGCCGGTTCGGTGCTGTGTCTGATCGGTGGCGGGCTGGTGGCGATCTCCGGCGCTCCGGCCGGGGCCGACACGGTCGGTGTGGCACTGGACTACACGTGTACGGACGGCGTGGGCAAGGGCACCCGGCTGAGGGCGACCATCACGGCCCCGACCACGATGACCGTCGGCCAGGAGATCGACGTCAAGTGGGATCTGAGGTACCGCGACCAGACCGCGTTCACCTCGCCGGGCTACCTGGCCGCCGGGTCCAAGCTGTCCGGCAAGGGCCGCCTCAACATCAAGGGGCCGTGGACCGGCAACGACGCGGCCGAGGGCTCGATCGACCAGCCGGAGCTGCGGGTGGGCGACCCGCTGCGGCTCCCCTCACTGGTCACCGGCGCCGTCGGGGCCACCAAGGAGGGCGAGATCAGCATCTCGCCGCGCAACCTGGTGGTCGACTTCACCCCGGCGGCGGGCGAGAAGATCGTGAACGACGACGAGGCGGGCATCACCTACAGCGGTCCCGAGTGGGGCGACTACAACGACCGGCCGCTCAGCTTCAACGACGTGGGGCGCGACGTCCACGCGACCACCAAGGGCGGCGCCACCGTCGAGCTGAAGTTCGCCGGGACGGGCGTGGACTTCATCACTGAGCGCGACTACCGCGGCGGCAACCTGGAGTTCAAGATCGACGGCCAGCCAGGGGTTCCGGTCACCGCCGACCCGTCCAAGAACGACGACGGCACCGACGTCAACGTGGTCAACGCGGGCGGATACACCATCTGGAAGATGCGCAACCTGCCCTACAAGGCCGACCACACGTTGCTCGTCACCAATCTCGAAGACAACAGCTGGGCGTTCGTGGACGCCTTCAAGGTCGTCACGCGCGAGCTGAAGAACCCGCCCGCCGAGTTCCGTTCCGTCTGCACCCCCGACACCCCCAACGTGGCCTTCAAGATCACCGTGGGCAGCGGCGGCGGCGTGACGCAGAGCCCCGACCCGACCGTGAGCACCCCGGGCCCGTCCGGCCCCGGCCCGACCACGCCTGGTCCGACCAACACCGGTCCGACCACGCCTGGCCCGTCCAACACCGGCAACGGCAACGGCAACCAGAACGGCAACGGCGCGACCTCCACGAGCACCTCGACCGCCACCGCCACCGCTTCGCCGCGCCCGACCAACACCCGCACCGTCACGGCGACCGCGACCCCGCAGGTGGAGATCACCCCGGTCGGCGCGCCGCAGACCGGTGAAGGGCCCACACCGCCCTCCGGCGGCCCGCTGATCGGCGTGGGCGTGGCGATGCTCACCGGCGGTGTGCTGGGCGGCCTGCTGCTGCACCGGCGCAGGGCAGCGCACGTGGCGGGAGGCGGGCGATGAGCCACCCGGGCCCGTACGGCGGGCCGCCTCACGAGCAGCCGCCGTACCAGCAGCAGCCCTACCAGCAGCCGTATCAATACCCGTACCAGGCGCCCTACCAGCAGCCCCAGATGCCGGCGCTCGGCCCGGGGCAGCCCGAGCAGTTCGCGATCGGCCCCGGCCCGTCCGGCCGGCACATGCTCGGACAGGATCCGTACGGCAGGCCCGCCCGCCAGAGTGTGAAGGCCAGGCTGCGCTCGGCGGTGCTGCCCGCCGTCCTCATCGTCGTGTCGCTCGGCGGGATCGCGGCGATCATGGCGGGGCTGCTCGCCTACCTGGCCCCGCCTCCCGTCCAGGAGGGCGTGCTCGCCGCCGCTCCGGCCGCCGAGCCGCCCGCCCCGCAGACGGCGGCGGTACAGCAGGCGGCCGACCCGCTGACCCTGCCCACGGTGGGCCCCGGTGGCCCCGGCGTGCCGCTGACTCCGGCCGAGCCCGCCGCGCCGCCGCCGCTGCCCGCCGTCAAGGCCCCGCCGCCGGTGAAGACGACCGAGAAGACCCGGCCCACCCGCATCTCCATCCCGGCCATCGGGGTCTCCGCCCGCCTGGTGTCACTGGGCGTGCAGCAGAACCGCGAGATCCAGGTGCCGCCGCTGAACCGGCCGAAGCTGGGCGGCTGGTACCGGTACGGGCCGGTGCCCGGCGAGATCGGCCCGGCCGTGATCCTGGGGCACGTCAACAACCGCACCGGTCCCGCCGTCTTCTACCGGCTCAACCAGGTGAAGCGGGGGCAGAAGATCCGGGTCGCCAGGAACGACGGCAAGATCGTCGAATTCACCGTGGACGGCGTGGAGAAGATCAGCAAGAGCACCTTCCCGACGGCCCGCGTCTACAGCAACCTCAACGACGCCAGCCTGCGGGTGATCACCTGTGGTGGCATCTACGACCCGAAGACCGGTCACTACACCGACAACATCATCGTCTACGCGACGCTCTCCAAGCGCACTCGGTGAGACATCCCGATCACCACCCGTAACGATCTTCCGTTGCGGGAATGAATCTATGCCCGATTTCGGTATTTGGGTGCCTGTTCGCATCATCTATTCATAGGATCTGACTGGAGTCATCACTAAAGACCGGCACGCTGGTCCGCCTGTCGATCCGAGAGCCCCCGCTGAAACGGAGAATGGGACAGTGCTGAAGTCCAAGGCGCGACGCCGCGTCGCCCTGAAGACCGCCGCCCTGGGAGCCATCGGGTGCGGGCTCGTGTTCGGCGCGATCCCCGCGCTGGCGGCGCCGGTCGATGTCCAGTACACCTGCACGCCGACCAACGGGCAGCCGGGGCTCACCGTGGTCTTCCCGATGGAACTGGTCGGCCCTTCCGGCACCCCGCAGCCCAATACCGCGGTCACCGTGAACTGGCGGATCGGCGGCAGCGCGAGCCCCACCACGAGCTCGACCGCCACCGGGTCGCCCACCGCCAGTCCGTCGGCCACGCCGACGACCAGTGACACCAACAGCGGTACCCCGACCACCACGAGCACCCCGTTGCCCGCGCCGGTCACCATCGCGTCCGGCGCCATGATCGCGGCCGAGGGCACGCTGTCGATCAGCGGCCCGGTGGCGAGTTCCACCCCGGTCGCCAAGGGCACGGTGGTCGCCACGCAGTCCCTCTCCACGACCGACGACCTGCCGATTCCCACGTCGATGGCCGTGGTCCTGCAGCCCACCGGCGAAGGCACGATCGTCCTCCAGGGCCAGGGCTTCGTGCTCAAGTCGGGCAGCGGAACCTCGACGGTCTACTACAACTGCATCGCCGCCGGCGCGGGGCCGGCGCTGAACCTGCCCGTCGGCGGCACGGGCTCGCCGACCGCCAGCGCCACGCCGACCGCGACCCCGACCGCCAGTGACAGCACGTCGCCGACGCCCCGCCGTACCAACACGAAGACGGCCACCGTGACGGCCGACAGCCAGATCGACAAGACGCCCAAGGACGGCGCGGCCACCGGCGGCGGCGGCGACATGGGCCCGGACGGGCGGATGTTCGTGCTGGTCGGGTCGGTGCTCGTGGTCGGCGCGGGAATCGGCGGACTGCTCCTGCGCCGGCGCACTGCGGCGACCCGGGGCTGACCGGAGGGGCCGCCGGTGACCACGCAGCCTCCGGAGGGCGGATACCCGCAGCAGGGCGGGTATCCCTACCAGGGCCATCCCGTCCCGTATGGCACGCAGCCTCCCTACCAGCAGGGCCAGCCCCAGCCGGTCTACTACCAGCAGCAGCCGCAGTGGCGGGAGCCCGAACAGCCGGGCAGGCCGCAGGGCGGCAAGGTGCTGCGGTCGATCCTCATCCTGGCCGCCGTGGCCGGGGTGGTGACGGTCGTGGCGGGCCTGCTGTTCATGATCGCCGACCCGGCGGGCTACAACCTGACCGACGGGCGCACCCAGCTTCCGCACAAGGCGCAGCCGTCGGTCGACAACGGGCTGTTCCAGGCGGCGCCCACCGCGCCGCCGCCGCTTCCGCCGATCCAGCCCGCGCCACCGATGCAGCCGTCCACCCCGCTGCGCCTGGTGGTCAAGAAGCTGGGCATCGACGCGCCGATCAAGTCGCTCGGCCTGGCCAAGGACGGCACGATCCAGGTGCCGCCGGGCAATGACCCGAACCTGGTGGGCTGGTTCCGTCACGGGCCCACGGCGGGTGAGGCCGGGCCGTCGATCATGCTGGGCCACAAGGACACCGCCACCCGCAGCGCGGTGTTCAGCAGGCTGGCCGAGCTGCGCTACGGCGACCAGATCGAGGTGCGGCGCCAGGACGGCACGGTCGCGGTGTTCACCGTGGGCGGCGTGGAGCAGGCCGACAAGCGCACCTTCCCCACCGAGCGGGTCTATGGCGACCGCACCAACGCGCAGCTCCACCTGATCACGTGCGGAGGCACCTACAACCGCTCGACCGGGCACTACACCGACAACGTCATCGTCTACGCCACGCTGACCGGCAGCCACCGGGGGTCCCGCACCTCCTGAGCGCGCCGCGCGCGTCCCAGCGCACCCGGACGAGCCTCCCCGAACCCGCTCGAAGCCGCTCGATCCCCGCTCGATTCCGGATCCCCGCCAATAGAATCCGCCGTAGGGGTGAGCGATGACCAGGCGGCCCAACATCAGCACCGCGACGCTCGCCTCCGTGGCGGCGGCGGGCTGGCTGCTCCTGGTGACCCTTCCCATGCTGGACCGCAAGCCGTCCTGGGGGATCGCCGAACTGGTGGGCATGGCCTTCGTCTACGCGGGGGTGGTGGCCTGGCGCGGCCGTCCGCGCAACCGCGTCGGGCCGCTCATGGTGGCCTTCGGCATCGCCTGGATCCCGCAGATCTTCCGGCTGCAGCCCGATGTGCCCTACCTGCTGCTCCTGTGGAACCCGGTGTCCAGCGTGTGGTCGGCGGTCGGCTGCCACCTGTTCCTGGCCTTCCCGACGGGACGGCTCGGCAGCCTGCCGTCCCGGCTCGTCGTAGGCTTCGGCTATGGCGAGGCATTGATCCTCCCGGTGACGGGCGTCGCCGTCGAGATACTGCCCGAGGGGCCGTTGCGGTCAGTCGCGGCCTTCGTCGATCAGGCGTCCTGGCAGCTCATCATGCTCACCGCGGCGGCCGTTCTGGGACTGGCCGCGGTGCGCTGGCGTGAGGGCGGCGCGGCCCAGCGGCGCGCGGCCATGCCGGTGGTGCTCAGCTCGGCCGTCGCCACGATCGCGTTCGTGGTCGACTGGAACTTCTGGGCGTGGGGGCCGGAGACGCTGCGGCGGGTGCCCGCCACCGTGATGTTCGGGGCGTTCCTGGCGATCCCGCTGGCCTACCTCGCCAGCCTGATGCGGGTCCGGCTGGACCGCGGGCGCGTGGCCGACCTGGTGGTGCGATTACGCGGCCGCAAGCAGCGGGACGGCATGGAGAGCGCGCTGGCGACGACCCTGTACGACCCGACGCTGCGGGTGGCGTACTGGATGGCGGAGCAGGGGCGATACGTCGACGCCGAGGGGCGGCCGGTGGAGCTGCCGCCGAGCGGCAGCGGCCGGGTGATGACGCGGGTGGACCAGGGCGAGTCGCGGCTGGCCGTCCTGCTGCACGACGAGGGGCTGCTGGAGGAGCCGCTGCTCGTCGAGGCCGCCTGCGCGGCGGCGGCGCTGGCGCTGGAGAACGAACGGCTGACCGCCGACCTGCGGGCGCGGCTGCGCCAGCTCGCGGCGTCGCGGGCGCGGATGCTGCAGTGGGGCGAGGCCGAGCGCCGCAAGCTCGAACGAGACCTGCACGACGGCGTGCAGCAGCGGCTGCTGTCGGTGGCGATGACCCTCGGCCTGGCCGAGGCCACCACCGATCCTGACCGCAAGGACACCTTGGTCAGCGAGGCGAAGCGGGCCATGCTGACCGCGCTGGACGACCTGCGGGCCGTCAGCCACGGCATTCATCCGCCGGTGCTCACCGAGCGCGGGCTGCCAGGGGCGGTCAAGGAGCTGGCGGCGGTCGCGCCGGTTCCGGTCGAGTGCCTGATCGACATGGCGGAGCCGCTGCCGCCGGCGGTCGAGAGCGCGGCCTACTACATCGTCAACGAAGGGCTGGCCAACGTGACCAAGCACGCCGAGGCGACCCGGGCGTGGGTGCGCCTGGCCGGGGGCGACGGGCACCTCGTCGTGGAGATCGGCGACGACGGCCGGGGCGGCGCCGATCCGCGCCTCGGCTCCGGGCTGGAGGGGCTGGCCCACCGCGCCGAGGCCAACGGCGGACGGCTCCGCCTCGACAGCCGTCCGGGGATGGGCACGGTGCTCGCGGTGACGCTGCCGTGCGGGTGACCATCTGCGAGGACTCCGCCCTGTTCCGCGAGGGCATGTCCCGGCTGCTGAGCGAGGCGGGCTACGAGGTGCTGGCCGCCGTGGACAACGCGGACGACCTGCTGGAGCGCGTCGCCGAGGACCGCCCGGACGTCGCCGTGCTCGACATCCGGCTGCCGCCCACCCACACCGACGAGGGGCTGCGGGCCGCGCGCGTGCTGCGGCGGCGGCACCCGGAGGTCGGGGTGCTGGTGCTGTCGCAGTACGTGCGGGTCAGCTACGCGGTCGAGCTGCTCGACGGGGGCGTGGAGGGCATCGGCTACCTGCTCAAGGACCGGGTCTCCGACCTGGCGGAGTTCGCGGCGGCGATCCGCCGCGTCGGGTCGGGCGGCTCGGCGCTGGATCCGGTCGTGGTCGAGCAACTGGTGAGCAGGCACCGTCAGCCGGACGACCCGCTGATCCAGCTCACCGCCCGCGAGCGGGACGTGCTGCGGCTGATGGCCGAGGGCCGCACCAACCTGGCCATCGCGGAACGGCTGATCATCGCCGAGCGGACGGTGGAGAAGCACTGCACGAGCATCTTCGGCAAGCTCGGCCTGGAGGCGGGGCCGCACGACCACCGGCGGGTGCTGGCCGTACTCCGGTACTTGAACGCGTGACGCCACGCGGTACTTGAACGAGTCACGCCACCGCGCAGGTGCGGTTAACCGCACCTGCGCGGTGTGGTCACCCGGCTTCCGGGGCCCTGGCGCGCGGGGGAGGATTCCCGTGAACGAAGGGAGCCCGAAGGTGGTCTTGGCAAACGCCGGCTTACGCCGGCTGGTGGTGGATTCCGGGGAGAAGCGAACCTGGGTGCCGCCGCGAACCGATCTCGTCACCGCGCTGCTGGGCGTCTGGTTCGGCATCGGACTGATGATCGACGCGTGGGCGCACAGCAACCTGACCGAGCTGGAGACGTTCTTCACGCCGTGGCACGCGGCGTTCTACTCCGGCTTCATCGCGATCTCGGGCTGGATCGTCTGGCAGGTGGCGCGCAATGCCAGGGCCGGACGCCAGGGGCTGGCCGCTGTCCCCGACGGCTACCTGGCGGGGCTGCTGGCGATCCCGGCGTTCGGCGCGTTCGGCGTCGCCGACATGCTGTGGCACACCTTTCTCGGTATCGAGACCACCGTCGACATCCTGTTCAGCCCGTCGCATCTGGGGCTGCTTGCGACCATGGTGCTGATCATCACCACCCCGCTGCGCTCGGCCTGGAACGCGCCGGACATCGGCGACCGGCCGTCGCTCGGCCGGCTGCTGCCCACGCTGCTCGGGCTGTCCTTCGCGGTCACCCTGGTCGCGCTGCTGATGACCTACGGCAACGCCATGCAGTACGGCGCGCGCGGCATCGTCGAGGCGTTCTCGTCCCTGGACAATCCCCGCACCACGCGGCTGGCGGCGTCGATGGTCATCACCAACGTCTATCTGCTCGCCCCCGTGCTGTTCCTGCTGCGCCGCTGGGAGCTGCCGTTCGGCAGCGTGACCGTGATGTCGGCGGTGGCGATCCTGATGCCGGGCGCGATGACGGGCTTCGACGAGCCGTTCTTGCTGGCCGGCTTCGTCGTCTCCGGGCTGGTCGCCGACCTGCTGATCCGGTGGCTGCGCCCGTCGGCCGCGCGGCGCGGCGCGTACTGGGCGTTCGCCGGGCTGTCGGCGTTCGTCACCTGGTCGATGTTCATCGCGGTGGCCTCGTTCACCGGGGGCGGGCTGCCCACCGTCGCCGAACTGTGGACCGGCCCGCCGATCGTGGCCGGACTGGTGGGGCTCGCGCTCGGCGTGCTGTTCCTGCCCAACGCACGGCGCGCATGATCCGGGCGCTCTGCCTGGCGTTCGTCCTCCTGGTGGCGCTGGCCGTCCCGGCCGCCGCGCACAATGTCACCGTCGGCGCGGACCTGCGGATCGCGCAGACGATCGCCGGCCACGAGGTGACCGTGGTGGTCGAGGGCACCGAGCGGGTGCCGGGGCCGCTGCGGGTGGGCGTGGTCGCCTTCCAGCCGGTCACCGGGCTGTCAGTGGCGCTGGAGCTGCGTTCGGTGGCCGATGGGCGGCGGGTCACCGGCGAGGTCCGGGCGGAGGGGAGCGGCGGGTTCACCGAACTGCGGGTCGAGCGGACCGGCCCGTATGAGCTGACCCTGCGCGCCGGGGGCGAGACGGCCGTGCTGCCCTTCCGGGTGCTGGTCCAGCGCGGATCGGCCACGGAGGCGCTGATCTACGCGGGGCTGTTCGTCGCCGGGACGCTCGCGGTCGGGGCGCTGCTCACCGGCGCCCTGTCCCGGCGCACCCCGGCGATGGTGCTCGCCGGGGGCGTCGGGGCCGCGCTGACCTTCGCCGTCGTGATGGTCGTGGTGGAGCCGATGCTCCCGGCGAGCCCGCCCGACGGCGCGGCCCCGGTCCCGGCCACGCCCATCGCCGGCCGCCCGTTCGTGCAGGCGCGGGTGGCGACCGTGCCGGAACGGCCGACGGCCGGGGCGGGCTTCACCCTGCGGATCGACCTCACCGACGGCTCCACCGGAACCCCCGTGGACGACCTGGCCTTGCACCACGAGGCCCTCGCCCATGTGGTGGTGACCAGCAGGGACGGCGGCTTCTTCCGCCATCTGCACCCGCCGCGGAGAGCGCCGGGGCGGCTCTCCGCCGTGCTCGCGGGCGTTCCGGCGGGCAGCTATCTGGTGCACGTGGAGCTGGAACGCGAGGATTCCGGCGGCCAGCTCGTCTCCGGCGGGTTCACCGTGGACGGCGAACCATCGAAGCAGGCTTCGGTGCCGCCACTGGTACGGACCGGGGTGACGGTACGGCCGGCCGCGCCGGTCGCGGGCCGTCCGGCCACCATCGGCGTCGCGATCAACGGGGCCGGCCGCCCCTGGCTGGGCATGACCGGCCACCTGATCGTGCGGGACGGCGACGGCACGTACTTCGGCCACGTGCACGCGATGGGGCGGTCCGGCCGGGAGGCGCGTTTCACCTTCAACTTCCCCAGGCCCGGCCGCTACCTCGCCTGGGCGCAGTACGCCACCGACACCGGAATCACGACCGTGCCGTTCACCGTGGACGTCGCGGGCGGGGGAGGCGCCCGGTGAGATCTCCGGCGACCCGGATCCTGGCCGTCGCCGTACTGGCGGCGGTCGCGGTGATCTTGTTCCTCCTGGGCCGCGACCTGGTCGGGCGGCCCGTGCAGGTCTCCACCGCCGGTGAGCACTACGCCGTGACCGCGCTGATCAGCCCGATCGACTCCGGCACGTCCCGGATCGAGGTGCTGCTGAACTCCGGCGAGGCCGACGCCGTCACCGTGTCGGCGGTGATGCCGGCCATGGGCCACGCGATGCCCGAGATCGCCGCGCGGCGAGCCGCGCCCGGCCGCTTTCTGGCCGAGGGCGAGTTGTTCTCCATGCCGGGAGCGTGGCAGCTCACCGTCCGGGTCAGCGGGCGCGCGGGCGAGGAGGTCCTCACCGTGAGCGCGGTCATCGAGGGTTAGCGCGGTGGGGCGGACGGCGGCGCCGATGGTAGATTCCTGACTGAACCGAACATTGCTCGGGAGGGCGTCGTGGCAGAGGCGTACATCGTCGGGGCGGTCCGTACCCCGGTGGGCAGGAAGAAGGGCGGGCTGTCCGCCGTCCACCCGGTGGATCTGGCCGCGCACGCGCTCGGCGCGCTGGTCGGGCGCACCGGGATCGACCCGTCCGCGGTGGACGACGTGATCATGGGTTGTGTCGTGCAGTTCGGCCCGCAGAGCCTGGACATCGCCAGGAACGCCTGGCTGTCGGCGGGCCTGCCGGAGAGCGTGCCGGGCGTGACCATCGACCGCCAGTGCGGCTCTTCCCAGCAGGCCGTCCATTTCGCCGCGCAGGGCGTGCTGTCCGGCACCCAGGACCTCGTGGTCGCGGCCGGGGTCGAGTCGATGAGCGTCGTCCCGATGGGGTCGGGCATCGGCGCGGCGCTGGAGAAGGGCATGCCGCTGCCGTTCGGCGAGGGCTGGACGACCAGGTACGGCACGCAGGAGATCTCGCAGTTCCGCGGGGCCGAGCTGATGTGCGAGAAGTGGGACCTCTCACGGGAGGATCTTGAGCGTTACGCCTACGAGAGCCACCAGCGGGCCGCCAAGGCGGTGTCCGCCGGGGTGTTCCGGGAGCAGATCGCGCCGATCGCGGGCGTCGAGGACGACGAGGGGCCGCGCCCCGACACCACCCTGGAGAAGATGGCCGCGCTGAAGACCCTGCGCGAGGGCGGCCGGATCACCGCCGCCACGTCGAGCCAGATCTCCGACGGCGCGGGCGCGCTGCTGATCGCCTCCGAGCAGGCCGTCCGCACCCACGGGCTGACCCCGAGGGCCCGGATCGTGACGCTGACGCTGACCGGCGACGACCCCGTCTACATGCTGACCGCGCCGATCCCGGCGACCCGCAAGGCGCTGGCGCGGGCGGGGCTGTCCATCGGCGACATCGCGGTCACGGAGATCAACGAGGCGTTCGCCCCGGTGCCGCTGGCCTGGCTGCGCGAGCTGGACGCCGACCCGGCGACCACCAACCCCAACGGCGGCGCGATCGCCCTCGGCCACCCGCTGGGCGGCACCGGCGCGATTTTGATGACCAAGCTGCTGCACGAGCTGGAGCGCACCGGCGGCCGTTACGGCCTGCAGACCATGTGCGAGGGCGGCGGCCAGGCCAACGTGACCATCATCGAACGCCTGTAGAAAGGTTTGGGGCGGTGCCCCGGCCTCCGCTCCAGTCGGAGGCCGGGACACCGCGCCCGCCCGGCGGATGGGGCTAGCGACCCTTCGGCAGCCTGCGCGGCTGCTGAATCGGGCGCCTCGGCATCCGGGGCATCGGTGTCTGCCTGGGAAAGTCCCGCTGCGGCAGCGCAGGGTTCTTACCGGTTTTCCTGGCATGGCGGTTGCGCATATGCGGACTCCTCGACGTATGTGGTGACGCGGCGACCGAAGTCGAGCCGTGCCTGTTCTCAGCTACCGCGTCGGATGAACGGGTCAGAAAGCTGAGCGGATGCGAACCGGGCGTCGTTGTCAACGTGAACCGGTCGGCTGCCGTCGATCAGGAAATCCACATGTCATCGACCCTACGAGGGGGTCCGCAGGGGTGCAACCGATTTATTTGATGGAGCCTGCGGTGAGGCCGCCCACCACCTTCCGTTCGATGAGCGCGAACAGGATGATGACCGGGATGGTGGCGATCACCGATCCGGCGAACAGGTTCTGCCAGTCCACCTGGTACTGACCGATGAACGAGTTGAGCGCCACGGTCAGCGGCTGGTTCTCCGGCGAGGTGGTCAGGGTCAGGGCCACCACGAACTCGTTCCACGCGGCGATGAAGGTGAAGATCAGCGCGGTGACCACGCCGGGCATGGCCAGCGGCAGGGTGATCCGGAACAGCGTGCCGAACCGGCCGTTGCCGTCGATGAACGCGGCCTCCTCCAGCTCACGCGGGATCGAGGCGAAGTAGGCGTTCAGGATCCACACCGCGAAGGCCAGGTTGAACCCGCCGTTCACCAGGATCAGCGACCAGATCGTGTCCACCAGGCCGAACTGGAAGAACTCCCGGTAGATGCCGACCAGCATGGCGGTCGGCTGGAACATCTGGGTGACCAGCACCAGGATCAGGAACGCGGTCCGGAACCGGAAGGTGTGGCGGGCGGTGTAGTACGCGGCGGGCAGCGCGACCAGCAGCACCAGCACGGTCGAGCCGCCGGCCACCTGGAGGGTGACGAGCAGGTTGTCGGCGAGGCCGCCGCTCCAGAAGCCCACCAGGTTCGACCACTGGAAGGTCTCCGGCAGGTAGGTCGGGTTGCGCAGCGACTCCTGCGGGCGGAGCGCGGTGAGCAGCATGACCAGGTAGGGGAACAGGAAGATGAACGCGATCACGTAGGCGGCGGCCGCCACGATCACGGTCTTCACGCGGGGGAGGGCCCGCGAGGGGGCGGGAGCGGAGTGTGCCATCACACGGCCTCCGATCGCCAGCGGGTGACCCTCAGGAAGACGGCGGTCAGAATGATCACCATGCCGAAGTTGACCACCGACATCGCGGCAGACTCCCCGATGTCGGAGTTTTTCAGGATGAACATGAAGATGGTGGAGGTCGCGGTCGAGTAACCGGGCTGCCCGTGGGTCATCGCCCAGATGATCGGGAAGCTGTTGAAGACGTTCATCACGTTGATCAGCGCCGCGACGGTGAGCGCGGGGCGGAGCAGCGGGAACGTGATCGACCAGTAGGTCTTCCACTTGGACGCACCGTCGATCTTGGCCGCCTCGTACAGCTCGCCGGGGATCGTGGACAGGCCCGCGATCAGCGCGTACGTGGTGAACGGCACCGACACGAAGACCGCCACGAAGATCAGCCACGGCATCGCGGTGGCGGCGTCACCGAGCGGGTCGGCCGACGCGCCGCCCATGGCGTCGATCACGCCCAGGTCGTGCAGGATCATGTTGATCATGCCGACCTCGGGGTCGAGCATCCACTTGAAGATGATCGCCGTCATCAGCACCGACGCGGCCCAGGGGGCGATCAGCGCCCAGCGCGCCACCGTGCGGCCGGGGAAGCGCTGGTTGAAGAGCTGTGCCAGGCAGAGCGAGATGATCACGGTCAGCCCGACGACCGCGACCACCCAGATCAGGCTGCGGTACATGACGCCGGCGAAGTCCGGCTCGGCGAACAGCTTGTCGTAGTTGGCGGTTCCGTTGCCGCCCTGGACCACGCCGAACCGGCTGATCTTCAGGAACGACGATCTGATCATCTCGATGACCGGCCAGATCACCACGAGGGCGATCAGCACGACGGCCGGTCCGACCCAGGCCAGGGGTTCGAGGGCGCGGAATGCCCTCGGTCTGTGCCGCATCTGTCCTGCTTCCTAGGAGGGTCTCGGGGGTTTCGCGCAGGAGTACGGCCGGCGCCTCGGGCGACGTGGGGGGAGGCGCCGGCCGTACGGTCATGACCTGCTCAGCCGGTCTCGGCGGACTTCTGGATGTCGCCGAGCACCTTGGCAGGGTCCTTCACCGCGCCACCGATGGTCTGCTTGATGGTGGTGTTCACCGTGGACCACTTGGGGTCGGTGAAGGGGTAGAAGCTGGCGTTGGGGAGCCCGTCGAGGAACGGCTTGAGCTTGGCGTCCCCTTCGAGCTTCTTGATGCCGCCGTTGGTCACCGGCAGCAGCTTGTAGTTGTCCACGATCTTCTGGACGGCGTCGCCGGTGTAGAAGAAGTCGAAGAACTTCTTGATCTCCGCCGGGTGGTTGTTCTTGTTGAACGCCATGATCCAGTCCATGACGCCGAGCGTGGTGTCCAGCGGCGCGGTCTTGCCGGGGATCGGCACGACGGCGTACTTGTTGTTCACCGCGCCCTTGTCGAAGATCGGAATCGACATCGGGCCGCCGTTGACCATGCCGACCTTGCCCGCGGCGAAGTCCTCCCAGACCGTCTTGCGGTCCTTGGTGCCCGGGTTCGGGGTGGTCAGGCCCGCGTCCACCATACCCTTGAGGAAGGTGAAGGCCTCGACGTTCTGCGGCGAGTTGATCGCCCACTTGCCGGCGGTGTCCTTGTAGCCGCCGCCCGCGCCGAGGAACCACAGGAAGGACTCGGCCTGCGCCTCCTCCTGGCCCAGCGGCAGGCCGAACGGCTGGCTGACGCCCGCCGACTTCAGCTTCTCGGCGGCGGCCTTGAGCTCGTCCCAGGTCTTGGGCGGCTCGGTGATCCCGGCCTTGTCGAACAGCTCCGTGTTGTAGTAGAGCGCGCGTGCCGAGGAGACGAACGGCAGGCCGTAGGCGGTGCCGTCCACCTTGCCGAAGTCGGCGAACTTGGTCAGCAGGTCCTGCTGAACATTGGGAGAGACGATCTCGTCGACCTTGTGCAGGAGACCGTCCTTGACGAAGCCCGAGTAGTCGCCGGTCTGCAGGATGTCGGGCACCTGGCCGTTCTGGACCATGGTGGCGACCTGCTTGTCGATGTCGTTCCAGTTGATGACCTGGACCTCGACCTTGATGTTCGGGTTGGCCGCCTGGAACTGGTCCACGACGGACTTCCAGAACTTGTCGCCGGCGTTGTCCGCGCCGGGGCCGTCGCCGTAGTCGGCGGCGACCATCTTCAGCGTGACCGCGCCCCCCGAAGAGGCCTTGCCGGCGTCGCCGCCCCCGCCGCTCTGGTCGGTGCCGGACCCACAACCGGCCAGGGCCAGGACGGCCGCCAGGCCCAAAGCGCCCGCGATCCTCGTTCTCATCAGTGAAATACCACCTTGACCTGTGTGAATGTGTGGTCCGTACCGGCTTTTCGCGGGAGTGTCAGGCCGTCCGACCGGCCACGTCCCGGGTACGGCTCCGCCAGCGTAAGCGGGCATATGACGGGCGGTCCATACCGGCATATATCGGATTCGCAACGAGCGGATGGCGAAAGGGTGTCGGTGGTCTAGACCGGCTGTCGCGCCTGTGGCCTGGATCACCTCGCCGAGGGGCGTGGCGACCTGGGGTGTGATGTCGGCGATCGGCCGGTATAGACCAGTTTCTAGCGCCTGTGGAGCGGGTGCATGCGCGGTGGGCGCACACGAAAACGCCCCCTGCCCGGCTGGGCAGGGGGCGTCAGGCCCGGAAGGGGCGGGTCAGACCTTGGCCACGCAGAAGACCGTCTGGCCGAACGGCGGGCGGATGAAACGCTCGATGAAGCGGGTGGTCGGCACCACCGTGCGGTCGTAGATCTTGACCAGGCGCGGGTCGGGATAGCCGACGCCGCCCCGCCGCACCGCGAGCCACCAGGCGATGCCGCCCAGGAAGTTGATCGGCTTGAGCGTGTCGACCCGCAGCCCCGCCTCGGTGACCGTCTTGCGCAGGGTCGCCGGGGTGTAGCGGGTGACATGGCCGACCTTGCGATCGAAGTCGCCATAAAGCTGCATGTAGCCGGGCACCCAGATGATGATCTTCCCGCCGGGGACGGTCACCCTGGCCAGCGACCGCAGCGCCTCGACGTCCTCCTCGATGTGCTCAAGGACGTTCATCATCACGACCGTGTCGACCCGGTCGTCGCCCTCCAGCGGGATCTCGGTCGGCAGGCCGAACTGCAGGACGTCGATGTCCTTCTCGTGCCCGTCGAAGCGCTTGCGCAGCCGCTCCACGCAGTACGGGTCGAAGTCGCTGACCACCAGCCGGTCGAGCCGGGGCAGGAACTGCTCGGCGAAGTGCCCGAGCCCGGAGCCGATCTCCAGCATGGACCGGCCCACGTGCGGAGCGACCATGTCGTACTCGTACTGGCGGTAGTTCCTGGCCTCGTCGCCGCCCAGGTGGTTCTCCAGGGCTTCGTCCCCGGCCGCCGGTTGAACTACACGGTCATACCCAGACATGCGATTCCGTCCAGCTCGCTTTTCGCACAAAACCGCGGCCGGCGGCCACGGTACGGACTGGGCCGAGTCTAGTGGGGTTCACCGCGGCCCTTCTCAAACTCTGCCCGGTGCGGTAGATCTCTCACGTCGAATCGACAAGGAGCCCCCCACGGACGACGACGAGGCGATCGCCCGATCCCTGGCCGGTGACCTGGACGCCTATGAGGCGCTGGTCGCCCGGTACTCCGCGCTCGCGCACCGCACCGCCGCCATGCTCGGAGCCGGGAACGAAGCCGACGACGTGGTGCAGGAGGCGTTCGTCAAGGCGTACCGGCATCTGGCCTCCTTCCGGCGTGACGCGCCGTTCCGCCCCTGGCTGCTGCGCATCGTGGCCAACGAGACCCACAACCTGACCCGCTCCAGGGGACGCCGGGGCGAGCTGGTCCTGCGCGCCCAGGCCGAGCCCGAGCGGCAGTCCGGCGACGACGACCCAGAGGACGCCGCCCTCGCCACGGACCGGCGCGCGCGGCTGCTGGCCGTCGTGCGGACTCTGCCGGAACGGGAACGTCAGGCCGTGGTCTGCAGGTACTTCCTACAGTTGTCGGAGGCGGAGACCGCGGAGGTGCTCGGCTGGCCGCTCGGCTCGGTCAAGTCGCGCACCTCCCGGGGGATCGCCCGGTTGCGGAAGGAGGTGGATCGTGACCTCGCATGACGGCCCCAGCCCGGCGGCCGGGCCGGACGACGAGTTCGAGGCGGAGCTGCGCGCGCTGGGCGAGGCGATCGACCTGCCGGACGCCCCCGCGCCGGAGCGGACCGCGCGTGCCGTACGGGCCCGGCTTGAGTCCCTGGCCCCGTCCGTGCCTCCGGCGACCCCGGGCGGTCCGGCGAATCCGGAGGAACCGGCGGCCACCGTGCGCCCGGGGGCTCCGCCGTCCCGGCGGCGGCGTCCGCGGCGGCTGCTGATCGCGGCGGCCGTGGTGGCCGCCGTGGCCGCGCTCGTCGCGGCCACCCCCCAGGGGCGCGCCGCCGTCGTGCAGATCCTCCGCTTCGCCGGGGTCGAGGTGCGGGTCGGCGAGCAGCCCGTCCCGCCCGCCACCCCGCAGGCCACGCCGCCGCTGCCCGGCGAGCGGCGGGTCTCCCTGGAAGAGGCCCGCCGGGCCGCGCCCTTCCCGATCGCGGTGCCGCGCGAGCTGGGCGAGCCGGACGAGGTACGGCTCAGCGACGGCGGCCGGGTCGTCACCCTGCTGTGGCCCGGCATGCGGCTCGACGAGTACGACGGACGGCTCGACGCCGTCTTCCGCAAGGAGCTCGGCCCGCCGTTCCCCGAAGAGGCCGGGCAGGGCTGGTGGATCCCGCGCCACCACGCGCTGACCTACCTGCCGCGCCGGGGCGGGCCGGTCACCTTCGACCGCCTCGCCGGGCCCACGCTGATCTGGCAGCACGGCTCGGTGGGCCTGCGCCTGGAAGGCGCGGAGAACGTCACGGAGGCGCTGCGGATCATGCGCTCAGCCGGCTGATCCGGGCTCCTCGTCGGCGGCGAGCCAGGCGTCGATGCCCTTGAGCAGGTCCTTGGCGACGTGCTCGGGGGCGGTGGAGGAGCGGATCGACTGACGGGCCAGCTCGGCCAGCTCCGCGTCGCGGAAGCCGTACACGTCTCTGGCCAGCTCGTACTGCCGCAGCAGCCGGGAGCCGAACAGCAGCGGGTCGTCCGCGCCCAGCGCGATCGGCACCCCGGCGTCGAACATCCGCCGCAGCGGCACGTCCTCCGCGCGTTCGGCGACGCCCAGGCCCACGTTCGACGCCGGGCACACCTCGCAGGTGATCTGACGGTCGGCCAGCCGGTCGAGCAGCCTCGGCGACTCGGCGGCCCGGATCCCGTGACCGACGCGGTCGGCCCCGAGGTCGTCCACGCACTCGGCCACGCTCACCGCCCCGGCCAGCTCCCCGCCGTGCGGCACCGCCAGCAGTCCCGCCCGCTTGGCGATGCGGAACGCGCCGTCGAAGTCGCGCGCCCGCGCCTTGCGCTCGTCGTTGGACAGGCCGAACCCCACCACGCCCTCGCCCGCGTACTGCGTGGCGAGCCTGGCCAGCGTCTTGGCGTCCAGCGGATGGCGGGTGCGGTTCGCCGCGACGACCACCGCGATGCCGACCCCCTCGGCCAGCGCCGCCGACCGCGCCGCGTCCAGCACCAGGTCGAGCGTCGCGGTCAGCCCCCCGAACCGGTGCGCGTAACCCGATGGATCCACCTGGATCTCCAGCCACGCCGACCCCTCGGCCCGTTCGTCCTGCGCGGCCTCGCGCAGCAGCCGGTAGACGTCGTCCGGACGGCGCAGCACCGAGCGGGCGATGTCGTACAGCCGCTGGAAGCGGAACCAGCCCCGCTCGTCGGTGGCGCGCAGCGTGGGCGGCCAGTCCTCCTCAAGGGCGTCGGGAAGGTGCACTCCCTGCTCTCTGGCCAGTTCGATGAGCGTCGAATGCCGCATTGAACCGGTGAAGTGCAGATGCAGGTGCGCCTTCGGCAGGGTGTCGATTGGGCGTGGCATTTCCCCATCGTGCCGTAACTTCGCACTCAACCTGCGCGAAGGCCGGTGCGTTGGGAGGGTCGAAAGGGGACCTCGCAGATGACGGACGAAGACGAGGCGGCCTTCGACGAGTTCCTGGCCGCCAGAAGCACGGCACTGCTGCGCACCGCGATCCTGGTCTGCGGCGCGTCGGAGCACGACGCCGAAGACCTGTTGCAGCACGCGCTGGAGAAGGTCTACCGGCACTGGCCGCGCATCCGGCACGACAATCCCGGGTCCTATGCCCGGCGGGTCGTGGTCAACGCCGCCATCTCGGTGGCACGGCGGAAGAAGGTGATCAGGGAGATCTCCTTCGCGCGGCCTCCGGAGACCGCGGACACCGCCGCCGACCTCGACCTGCGCGAGTCGCTGCTGGCCGAACTGCGGCGGTTGCCGGCCCGGATGCGCGCCGTACTGGTGCTGCGGTACTGGGAGGACCTGTCGGAGACCGAGACGGCGACGCTGCTCGGCTGTTCCGTCGGGACCGTGAAGAGTCAGGCGGCACGGGGGCTGACCCGGATCCGCGAGCGTCTGGTGAAACTGGAAGGAGTGAGCGCATGAGCATCGAGGACGCACTCAAGGACGCCATGTCCGGCCACGTCGGCGACGTACGCGCGGATCCGGCCACGGGCGCGGCGATCCGCAGGCGGCACCGCCGCCGCGTCGTCGGGCTGCGGACGGCGGGCGCGGCGCTGGTCACCGCGGTCGTCGCCGGTTCGGTGCCGGTCTACCTGGCGGTCAACGCGGGGCCGGAACGCGGCGGCGACGTGGCCTCGGGCGCCACGTCCACCGCCGGGGCGACGGTCGCGCCGGGGGCGGTCGTGCCCGACCTCGCACGGATGACGTCGGAGCAGGCGGACCAGGCGCTGAAGGCGGCGGGACTGCGCGGACGCTTCTACGACGTGCCGTCCAGCGACGTGCCGGGCGGTTCGGTCGTCTCCCAGGCGCCCCCGCCTGGCGCACCGGCCGAGCCGGGCTCGGACGTGCGGGTGAACGTGGCCAACGGGACGAAGGACAAGCTTCCATCCGAGATGGGAGACCTGGGCGACGGCGGCACCCGCTTCGCGGGCGTGGACTGGAAGTACCTGCCGGGCGGCCTGAAGTGGGCCAACTGGTTCGTCGAGGACACGTTCGGCGTGAACAGCGCGGCCACGTCGTGGAGCTTCTCCGGTCGGTCCGACGGCACCTACGGCATCGAGGTCGTCGTCTACCGGGGCGGGGCGGTCGCCGACATCCGCAAGCGGATGGACGGCTACCGCGACCAGGGCGCGGAGCCCATCAAGATCCGGGACGGCAAGCGGGCCTTCCTGGTCAGCGTGGGCGAGGCCGTCGGCGAACTGGTCCCCCCCACCGACAAGGTCACCATGACGTCGACCTTCGACCCCACGTCGGAGCCCGAGCCGAGCGGCACTCCCAAGGACCCCGAAGCCCTTGAGGAGGAGCTGAAGTTCGACGAGGCGAACAAGCAGGGCAAGCCCGCTCCGAACGAGGGGGAACCCATGTCCAGCACGCGGACGCTGGTGTGGGTGGAGTCGTCGGGACTGGCCGTCGAGATCATGGCGAGCCCTGATTTCGCCGCCAAGGTGGACGTGGACGCGGAGCTGAAGAAGATCGCGGAAGCGGCCGTGGTCCTGGACTGACCCCGGCCCGCTCGCACACAGGACCGCCCTGCTGGAGCCCGGCTCCGGGCAGGGCGGTTCACGTCGTCGGCTAGCGCGCCTCGGCGAGCAGCTTGGCGATGCGGCTGACGCCCTCGGCCAGGTCGTCGTCGCCGAGCGCGTAGGAGAGGCGGAAGTAGCCGGGCGTGCCGAACGCCTCGCCGGGCACCACGGCCACCTCGGCCTCTTCGAGGATCAGCTCGGCCAGCTCGGAGGAGGTCTGCGGGCGACGGCCGCGCAGCTCCTTGCCGATGACGCCCTTGACCGACGGATACACGTAGAACGCGCCGTGCGGCTCGGGGCAGATGACGCCGGGGATCTCGTTGAGCATCCGCACGATGGTCTGGCGGCGGCGGTCGAACGCCACGCGCATGGCGGCGACGGCAGAGAGGTCGCCGGTAAGCGCGGCCAGGGCGGCGGCCTGGGAGACGTTGGCCACGTTGGAGGTGGCGTGCGACTGCAGGTTGGTCGCGGCCTTCACGACGTCCTTCGCGCCGATCAGCCAGCCCACCCGCCAGCCGGTCATCGCGTAGGTCTTGGCCACGCCGTTCAGCACGATCACGCGGTCGCCCAGCTCGGGGACGGCGGTGGCGATGCTGGTGAACTCGGTGTCGCCGTAGACGAGGTGCTCGTAGATCTCGTCGGTGACCACCCACAGCCCGTGCTCGGCCGCCCAGCGGCCGATCGCCTCGACCTCGGCGCGGCTGTGGACGGCGCCGGTCGGGTTGGACGGCGAGACGAACAGCAGCGCCTTGGTGCGCTCGGTGCGGGCCGCCTCAAGCTGCTCCAGGCTCGCCAGATAGCCGGTGGTCTCGTCGGTGACGACGTCGACCTGCACCCCGCCCGCCAGCTTGATCGCCTCGGGGTAGGTGGTCCAGTACGGCGCGACCACGATGACCTCGTCACCCGGGTCGAGGATGGTGGCGAACGCCTCGTAGACCGCCTGCTTGCCGCCGTTGGTGACCAGCACCTGCGACGCGTCGATCCGGTAGCCCGAATCGCGCAGCGTCTTGGCGACGATGGCCTCCTTCAGCTCGGGCAGGCCGCCGGCCGGGGTGTACTTGTGGAAACGCGGGTTGCGGGCGGCCTCGACGGCGGCCTCGACGATGTAGTCGGGCGTCGGGAAGTCCGGCTCGCCCGCGCCGAAGCCGATCACCGGACGGCCGCTCGCCTTCATGGCCTTGGCCTTGGCGTCCACGGCGAGGGTCGCCGACTCGGAGATGGCTGAGATGCGCGCAGAGATGCGAGGTCGGGTCATGCCTCCATGCTCCCAGACCCGCATGGCCGTCACCTCCCTATATCCGCCATACGAGGTGCCGGTGGTTCGTCTGGGTTCAGTGGGAATTTCCCCAGACTCTCCCAGACACGCCGACGCGGCGGACGTGGGTCACCGCCGTCCACGGGAGTTTCGGTTCGACGTGAGCGCGAAACCCCCGTAGACTTCCGACGTGGCCGTGCTACCGCTCGTCTCGTAGCAGGCTGCGCGCATCCTGGCTAGACTTCGGTTCAGTCGGGGTATGGTTGGGTTTCACGACCAAGGGCACTGGCGCAATTGGTAGCGCACCGGTCTCCAAAACCGGCGGTTGGGGGTTCGAGTCCCTCGTGCCCTGCGAGAAGCGGTCCACGCGGCAGGCGTGTACATGCGCACCGCAGGTGGCGAGGACACGACGGATCAGGTGATGAACTGTGGCGATCGACACGCGCGGCGAGACTTCGGACAAGCCGGCTCCCAGTCCCAAGAAGAAGCGCACCACGCCTGCCCTGTTCTACCGGCAGGTGGTCGCGGAGCTGCGCAAGGTCATCTGGCCGACGCGTAAGGACCTCATCACTTACACCATGGTCGTCCTGGTCTTCGTACTGATCATGGTCGCCATCGTGTCCGCGCTAGACTTCCTGCTTACGGAGGGTGTGCTGGCGGTCTTCGGCGGTTCCTGAGCGTTCCGGAGCCGATACCGGCGGTCGCGCCCGCCGGTATTGCCAGCAGCCCACCGAGGAAAGAGAAAGAGTCACCGTGTCCGAGTCCCCACTGTCGGCCGGCGGATCCCGCGAGAAGTGGGACAGCGAGCCGGACAAGGCGATCGAGGCCGTAGACGAGAGCGTCGAGGCGGTGGAGTCCGAGGAATCGCCTGAGGCGTCCGAGTCGGCCGAAGCGTCTGAGCCGGGGGCTCCCGGCGAGTCCGACGACGACGCCACGGCCGTCGATGACGACGGTGACGTTCTTCCGGAGCTCTCCGACATCGACCCGGTCGAGGAATTCAAGCGCCAGATGCGCGGCCTCCCGGGTGAGTGGTACGTCATCCACTCCTACGCCGGTTACGAGAACCGGGTGAAGTCCAACATCGAGACCCGGATCGGCTCGCTCAACATGGAAGACTTCATCTTCCAGGTCGAGGTGCCCACCCACACCGTCACCGAGTTCAAGAGCGGTAAGAAGGTCCCGGTCAAGGAGCGGGTGCTGCCCGGCTACGTCCTGGTCCGGATGGACCTCTCCGACGAGTCCTGGGCCGCGGTCCGCAACACCCCCGGCGTCACCGGCTTCGTGGGCCTTTCCAACAAGCCGAGCCCGCTCAACCTCGACGAGGTCGCCAAGCTGCTCGCTCCCGAGCCCGCCGAGGAGTCCAAGAGGGCCTCTTCCAAGGCCGCTCCGGCGACGGTCGACTTCGAGGTCGGCGAGTCCGTCACCGTCATGGACGGGCCGTTCGCCACGCTGCCCGCGACCGTCAGTGAGATCAGCGCCGAGTCGCAGAAGCTGAAGGTGCTCGTCTCGATCTTCGGCCGGGAGACCCCGGTGGAGCTGTCGTTCAACCAGGTCTCGAAGATCTGAGCAATCGCGTAGACTAGCTACTCGTCCCCGTGGTGGTGTGTCGATCCACCATGCCCACGGGGTCTCGAAGACAAGACCCGGAGAAGGACAGATGCCTCCTAAGAAGAAGATCGCGGCCCTGGTCAAGGTCCAGCTCCCCGCCGGACAGGCCACGCCCGCCCCGCCCGTCGGTACCGCCCTCGGTCCGCACGGCGTCAACATCATGGACTTCGTGAAGCAGTACAACGCTGCGACCGACGCCCAGCGGGGCAACATCATCCCCGTCGAGATCACCATCTTCGAAGACCGCAGCTTCGTCTTCATCACCAAGACGCCCCCGGCGCCTGAGCTGATCAAGAAGGCCGCCGGTCTCGACAAGGGCAGCGCCAACCCGCACCGCGACAAGGTGGGCAAGCTCACCAGGGAGCAGCTGCGGCAGATCGCCGAGACCAAGATGCAGGACCTCAACGCCAACGACATCGAGGCCGCCGAGAAGATCATCGCCGGCACCGCCCGGTCGATGGGCGTCACCGTCGCCGACTGACGTCGTTCCTCGTCGTCCTTCGTCGTTCCAGACTTTTCCTCAGTGGGAGGGCCCGAGCGCTGGCCCCGACCACGACACTCGTCCACACAGGAGTGAGCAGTGAAGCGCAGCAAGAGCTACCGCAACGCGTCGGCACAGATCGACAGAGACCAGCTCTACACCCCGGCCGACGCGGCCAGGCTGGCCAAGGAGACCTCGGCCACCAAGTTCGACGCCACCGTCGAGGTGGCCCTGCGGCTGGGCGTCGACCCCCGCAAGGCCGACCAGATGGTGCGCGGCACCGTCAACCTCCCGCACGGCACCGGCAAGACCGCCCGGGTCCTGGTCTTCGCGACCGGTGACCGTGCCGAGGAGGCCCGTCAGGCGGGCGCCGACATTGTCGGCGCCGACGAGCTGATCGACGAGATCTCCAAGGGCAACCGCCTCGGCGAGTTCGACGCCGTCGTGGCCACGCCCGACCTGATGGGCAAGGTCGGCCGCCTCGGCCGCGTGCTCGGCCCGCGTGGCCTGATGCCCAACCCGAAGACGGGCACCGTCACCCCCAACGTGACCAAGGCCGTCACCGAGATCAAGGGCGGCAAGATCGAGTTCCGCGTCGACCGCCACGCCAACCTGCACTTCATCATCGGCCGGTCGTCGTTCAGCGAGAACCAGCTCATCGAGAACTACGCCGCCGCCCTCGACGAGGTGCTCCGGCTCAAGCCGTCCGCCGCCAAGGGCCGCTACCTGAAGAAGGTCACCTTCAGCACCTCCATGGGCCCCGGCATCCCGGTCGACCCCAACGTCACCCGCGGCCTGGTCGGCGAAGCAACCGCCTGACGCCTGTACTCACCGAAACCCCCGTCACCGCATGGTGGCGGGGGTTCTGTGCTTTCACCTGCGCTTTTGTCGTTCTAATGAGTTCATTTCGTGAAGATTTCGCGGACATTCTGATAATGGCGGCTTCTCAGGGTAAACCCGGAACTAACCCGGATCTGCCGGGGACCGCGGCCCACACGCCTCCTCCGGCGCGTAGGGTCGGTAGCAGAGCAGGGGGAAATGAAGGGACTTAAATAGAAATGCGCCGGATTACTCTCGCGATCGCCGCCGTGGGCGCCGCCAGCGCGGTCGTCCTCACCGGGTGCGGCTCAACGAGCCCGCAACTCGGCAGCGTTAAGCTGGCCGCGGCCGAGGCCGTGGCGCAGAGCGCCCAGCAGGCCGAGGCCGTCAGCAGCTACACCGTGGACGCCGTAGCCGACTTCTCCCACCCCGACGGCGGCGCCGGTAAGGTGCAGGGCCGCATGGTGTACCAGAGCAAGCCGCAGCTCGCCGTCGATCTCACACTCGACACGGTGAGCTTCGGTCAGAACAACCTGCCGGGTGGGGCCCGCGCCATCCTCGTCGGCGACACCGCGTACATCAAGCTCGACGCCCTGAAGTCGATGACCGGTGTCACCAAGCCGTGGATCAAGGCGTCGGTCTCCGACCTCGACGGCCAGGGCCGCACCGAGGCGCAGAACGCCCTCGGCCGCATCCAGCAGTTCGACCTCTCGGCCGCCGTCAAGCTGGTCACCGCGTCCAAGGACGTGAAGTCCGTGGGCACCGAGAGCGTGGGCGGCGTCGACACCACCCACTACTCCGGGACCTTCCCGGTCGAGGAGGCCGTCAAGCTGCTCGACCCGGCCCACCGCGACCAGGCGTCCCAGAGCTTCGGCGAGGTCAAGAACATGAAGTTCGACCTGTGGGCCGACGCGCAGAGCCTGCCCCGCAAGATCACCATGAGCGGCGAGGCCGACCGCGGCAAGTTCAACGCCACCATGATGTTCAAGGGCTACAACGAGCCCGTCGAGATCACCGCCCCTCCGGCCAGCGAGGTCGGCGAGATCCCGAACCGCACGCAGACCAACTGACGTACCACATCCCACCGCCGGCCCGCGCCGCTCCCTACGGCGCGGGCCGCCGCATTTCTACGGTGGGCCTTCGGTACGGCACGCAGTGGCACCAGCCGAGGCCCGTGTCTGGCCACTGTCTGGTTTCCGGCGTTTCCCAGGAGTGGTCGATCTCGCCGTTACGGCACCGGCTGTCGGCTCGTTGGTCCCCAGGTGCCCGCGTTGCCGCGCGTCCTGCCGTTCGTGCTGCTCAGTGCCTAAGAGGGTGTTGCTGAACTCTTGATCTCGGACACCACCGTCCCCGGGATGAATGGAAGGCATGAGAGAGGGCCGGGGACGTGGGTGCGGTGGTCGTGGCCCTGAGGGTCCTGGTGCTCATGCTGAGGGTTGAGCCAGTGTGGTGGCATGCCGGTGACGGACGGGCGGTGCTGCCCGGCCTGTGGGACTCGTCTGCCTGGGTGGATGCGAAGGTGTTTGTTGCCGGGGCAGGGAAGGCGGCTTCGTGTGGTGAGGGGTGATGTCGCCGAGTTTTGACGGCAGTGGGGTCCTTGCGGTGGGAGAGTCGGTGTGCTTCTCCCGTTTGGGGACCCCATGCGCGTAGCGACGACCAAGGTCGAGCTGTATACGGCGATTCGCAACGTTTGCCCTGCCCGCTACCGGCACCTCGGGGCGATGTCCCCCGTCGATATGTCCGGCGCGTTCGGGGGAACGGCCAGCGTGGCCGGCGCGACTCCGAGCCGTCGTTCTGTCGCGAGGCGGCCAACGTGCCAGGATGAATCACTTCAAGCCGTAACTCGCGTGGGCCGGTATCGCAGGGCGACCGCCCCCGACCGGAACTCACGGCGGTCCACGGGCTCGAGCTGGATGCGCTCGCGCAGACCGGCGAGCAACGTCGGTCCGTGTCCGGCAAGGACCGGCTGCACAAGGAACTCGTACTCGTCGATCAGTCCCAGATCTGCCAATGCCAGGGGGAGCGTCACGCCACCCACCCACAGGCCCTCGCCTGACTCCTGCTTGAGCCGCTGAACCGCTTGCCCGAAGTCGCCTCGCACCAGCTCGGCATTCCAATCGACCGCGCTCAGCGTGCTCGACACGACGTACTTCTTTGCCCGGTGGATGGTCTCGGCGAACGGGATCTGCCACTCATCCATCCAGTCAGGCCACGTGTCAGTGGCCGGCTTCCGCCACGCCGACTCCATCATCTCGTAGGTCACCCGGCCGAACAGCAGGGCATCGGCTCGCTCCATCTCGGCGGTCCAGTAACGCATCGACTCCTCGTCCGGGAGGAGCCCTGCCTCGTGATGGCAGCAGCCGTCGAGCGTGACGTTGATCGAGTATCGAAGTGGTCTCATCTCGTTGCTCTCCCTTGATGCGCGCAGCGCGTTTTCACCGGACGTCTACTTAGACGACTGTCGGCGCCATTTCTCATCGGCGCCCGATCCCACCTGCTCAACACCGTCGTGATGCGAACCAGACCGCAGACCGAGATGGTGCCCCGCCGAGTGGTGTGAATGGGAGCGGTCATATCGGACATCGGGGAGTGTTCAAGGAGGAGTGTTCAAGGAACGGTGGCTCTGCTGGGCGAACACAGAGCTGAGCGCCGTGATCTGCGCGAACGCGCGGCCTGTCACCGTCACGGCCCCGACGGTGGACACGCGCGACATCGCGCAGGTCGGCTGCTCCGGCCGCACCAAAGTTCCACCAGCCCGCGGGACGCGACCCACCGCATGCGAAGGTTTCGAACGCCGCCTCACGGAATTGGCAGGCAGATCATGTTGGGGTTGGTCGTTGAGGCATGCGCCCGAGTGGTGTTGGGGCAATGACACCGAATCCAGACGACCGACCTGAGGCGCAAGCGTCGGGCGAAGCCCGACCCAAGAAGGCGCGTCCGAGCGCAGCGAGGGCCTTTGGGTTCTGAGCGGTGCGGATGGCGCGGCGTGCGGCGGGGACGTCTCCATGCGTAGTGGCGTGGATGTGGATAGCCGGTGCCGTAACGGTGAGACGTGGCCGCTCCCGGGAAACGCCGGGGACCGGGCCGTGAGCGGGCACGGGCGTCGGCCGGCACCGCTGCCTGCCGTACGGATGGGGGCCGTACGGATGGCAGCACCGTACGGAAGGGGGCCGTACGGATGGCAGGAGCGGACCGAGGGTGGGGGTGATGAGACTCGTGGGTCAGGAGGCGTCGAGGGCTGTGGTGATTTTGTTGGTCATGTCGGCCATGGTGGGGCTGGGCTGGCCGCGGTGGGCCTGGGTGGCCGCCTCGATGGCGACGATGATGGTGTTGCGGAAGTTGGCGGCCTCGGCTGAAGACTGCTTGTTGAGCAGGCTCATGGCCTCCGTCAGGGCGGGCAGTACGTGGTCGGCGAGTTCGGCCACGGTCTTGCCGTCCAGGTTGACCGCCGTCGACTTCTCGGCCAGGACGTGGCCGATCGGGCCGGTGGCGGAGGCCAGGGCGATGGAGCCCGCGGTGGCGACCTTGTGCGGCGAGCCGGTGGCGTCGGCGGCGGCCAGCAGGGAGACGGCGCCGTAGGCGGCGGTCCGCAGGGTGAGCTTGTCCTGGTCGGTAAGGGTGACGGACATGGTCATGTGCTCCTTCGAATAGCGGGGTCAGTCGTTGAGGGCCTGGTAGACGGTGGTCCAGAAGTCGTGGATGACGTGGGCCGGGGCCGGGACGGTCATGCCGACCTGGGTGAGCAGGATGCCGGTGAGGCCGGTCGTCGGGTCGGCGTAGGTAGAGGTGCCGCTGCCGCCGTCCCAGCCGAACTGGCCGGTGGGGGCGTAGTCGCCGCGGTAGGTGCGCACGGCCATGCCGAAACCCCAGCCGCCGTGCTGTCCCTGGCCGTATGAGATATGGACGTTGTTGGTGGCCAGGGCGGTCCGGGCGGCGGTCTGCTCCGCGGTGAGGCGGTTGGTGGTCATCAGCTCGACGGCGGGCCGGGACAGGATTCGCTCGGCGCCGTGCGTCCCGCCGTTCAGCAGCATGCGGAAGTAGGCGTGGTAGTCGTCCACGGTGGAGACCAGCCCGCCCCCGCCGCCCTGGAACGCCGGGGGACGGCTGTAGCGTCCGCCTTCGGCCTCGTCCCACACCATGAACTCGCCGGTCTGCGGGTCGGGGGCGTAGAGGGGCGGCAGCCGGTGAATCTGGTCGGCCGGAACGTGGAAACCGGTGTCCTTCATCCCCAGCGGGCCGAAGGCGCGTTCGCGCAGGAACGTCTCGAACGACCGACCGGTGACCCTGGCGACGAGGACGCCGAGCAGGTCGTTGCCGATGTGGTACTGCCAGTGCTCTCCGGGGTGGTGCATCAGCGGGAGCGTGCCGAGGCGGCGCATCCACTCGTCCGGCTCGGGCATCGGCTCCGGCAGGTCGGGCGTGAGGCCCTGCCCGAAGACCGCGTTCATGATCGGGGTGCCCAGCGACGTCATGTCCATGCCGAGACCGAACGTGGAGGTCAGCACGTCCCGCACGGTGATCGGCCGCCGCGCGGGGACGGTGTCGTCCAGCGGGCCGTCGATCCGCTTCAGCACCTGCCGGTCGGCGAGTTCGGGCAGCCAGGTCTGCACCAGGTCGTCCAGCCGCAGTCCGCATTCGTCGAGCAGGACCATCGTCGCGGCGGCGGTGACCGGCTTGGAGGTGGAGGCCATCCGGAAGATCGTGTCGCGGCTCATCGGCGGACCGCCGTCGTGGCGCATGGTCCCGATGGCCTCGACGTGCGTCTCATCGCCCCGGCTGACCAGGGCGACCAGCCCAGGGATCCTCCCGGATTCGACATGCCGTGCCAGCACGTCACGCCACCTGCGCAGGCCCGCTTCGGAGAAGCCGCCGTTGCCGTGTCTCATCGTGTGTCTCCCCACAGGCGTTCGGGAATCTCTGAACGTCTGCGACGCTACATTGCATTCATAAATCCGTCAATATGAAGCAATGCATCAAAATCCCTGCTGCAAGCGTCACGCTGAAGCATACTTTGCAATGAACTTGAGGCTGAATGCAATGAATGACTAGGTCGGCTTTGCAATGGACTGCCGGTGAATGCATACTGATCCCCACGCACCCACACGACGAGCAGGGGGCCGGCACCGATGCCAGGAGGCAGGCTCAGCGACGACGAGCGTCGGCGGATCGCGGCCGGACTGGCCGAAGGGCTCGGATACGCCGAGATCGGCCGCCGTCTGGGACGGCCCGCCTCGACCGTCATGCGGGAGGTCACCCGCAACGGCGGGCCCGACGACTACGGGGCCGAGCGGGCGCAGGAGGCCACCCGGCACCGGGCGCGACGGCACAAGCGGACCCGCCCCCCGGCCCCGCCGGTCATCGACGGCGGCCACGGGCGCGATCCGGAGGCGGTGCGGGTCTTCACGGAGTCGTTCACCGAACTTCTCGTGCAGCAGGGGCTGCCCCGGATGGAGGCCCGGGTGCTGGCCTGCCTCCACATCACCGACACGGGTGCTCTGACCGCCGCCGACCTGGTCGAGCGGCTGCGCGTCAGCCCGGCGTCGGTCTCGCACGCCGTCGCTTTCCTCGAACAGCAGGGCATGATCAGGCGGGAGCGGCTCCCGGGCACCGCTCGGCGCGAGCGCTATGTCATGGACGACCAGATCTGGCTGCGGTCGCTACTCGCGGCGCTGCGGATGAACGACGTCCTGGCGGCCGAGGCGCGGCGCGGCGCCGAGGTCATGGGGGCCGGGACACCTGCGGGGGTCCGCTTCGCGGCCTCCGCCGAGTTCCTGCTCATGGTGAGCGAGGCCCACCAGCAGGTGCTGGAGCGGTGGCGGCAGCGGGCGGGGGCCGAGGAACTACGGACGGCCGCCGACGGCGACGCCGAGGGCCCGTAGTACGTCGGCGATCAGGTCTTCCGCGTGCCGTCGCCGAGCCCGTCGTGCTCGTGGGTGCTCATGTCGTTCGTCCTGACGTTCGTGTGCCGTTACCGCAGCCCACCGTATCCAGCGGGCCGGGGGACGGCGTGCGCCGGTCCGGCAGCGCACTTCCCGAACGTCAGGCGAGCGGCGCGGCGGCCGGTGCGGCGGAGGCGGTGGACTCGGGGCGCCTGCGACGGCGAGTCATTTGGTTGAGGACGCGGTGGACGACGAAGTACTCGGCCACCACGATGTTGATCATGATGGCGGCCCACGCGCTGGAGGTGTAGACGTCGCCGAACTCCAGCGAGGGGAACGACGGCATCAGCGCCATCCCGATGAGCAGGAAGACGCGCAGGGACACCGCGGCCAGCGTGAGCGCGTAGTTGCGGATCATCCAGACCCGGTGCATCTGCACGTCGCCGCGCCGGATGTGCACGTATGCCATGTAGAGCGAGTACAGCCAGGCGACCGCCAGCAGGTAGAAGGAGATCTGGGCCGGGAGGCCGTTGACGGAGAACGTGGCGGCGAAGAAGGCCATGATCGAGCCGGCCACGACGGAGATCATGTAGACCCGGCCGGTGATCCGGTGCAGGCGGGGGCGGCGGTTGCGCAGCGGGGTGAGGAACTGCAGCGGGCCGAGGATCAAGGCTAGGCCGCCGGGCACGGCGTGGGCGACGAGCGACAGGTAGTGCAGCGCCACATCGGGGTCGAGCGGCAGGGTGGCGTCGGCGGGGTTCCCGGTCAGGTAGGGGGGCAGCGCGAAGGCGGCGATGCTGACCGCCGAGACGGCCATGAGCCCCCATAATGCCCACCACCAGCGGCGACGGGCGGCGGACGGGGGTGTGGAGGTCATGCTGCTCATTGCTTGGCGTCCCTTCTTGATACTGACTACTCACTATCAAAAGCCCAAAAAAAATCAGCCGGAGTTCAGGAAGCGCTTCGCGAACGCGTCGACGTTCGCCATGGAAGGCAGGTTCATCGCCGTGGCGACCATGTAGAGCATGCCCTCGGCGACGAATCGGTGCGCCGCGTCGGTGCCCACGCCGCGGATCGCCTCGACCCGCTGGAACACGTCCTGTGTCCAGTCGTGCATCAGGTCGCGGATGTCGGGGTCGTCGCTGGCGGCGTAGCCCTGCAGCAGCATGAGCATGAACTCGCGCTGGTTCATCAACTGGTTCCACGCCTGGGCCATCACCCGCACGGGATCGGTCACGGCCTCCTCGCCACGCTGCACCATCTCGCGGGAGACGGTGTCGAAGGCTCTGCGCAGCACCTCCATGAACAGTTCCTTCTTCGTGGAGAAGAGACGGAACAGGTTGGGGTGCGACAGGTCGGCCGCCTGCGCGATGGTCATCGTGGAGCCACCGTGCAACCCCTTGTGGCTGAACTCGTGCAGGGCGGCGGCGAGGATCTCCTCGCGCCGCTGCTGCGCGCTCACCCGGGGACGACGTGCCGTGGCCATGTTTGATAGTAAACAGTCACTATCGATTCGCCGTCAAGAGCGCGCTCTCCGCCCGCGCCACGGCTCGGCGCGGGCGGAGGTTCAGCAGGGCGGGGACGGGGGGTGGCGGCGGATCCGGCCGGTCGCCGGGTCGCGGTAGTAATGGGCCAGCGGAACGGGCGGGGTGTAGACCGGGCGGCCGAGGCAGTCGGTGGACGCCGTGGCGACCTCGCCGTGCGCGCCCGGCCCCGGCATGCCGTCCAGGGCCTCCAGTACGCGGCGCTCGGCCAGGACCCGGTCGCCGCAGACGCCCAGCGAACGGCGGTCCCCGCTTCCGTCATCCGCCCACCACACGAAGACGCGCCCGTAGGGAGGGCGGCTCATGCCGATCCTGTGGTTCGCGCGTCCTCGGCGTCCCGCATTCGTCCAATGAGGCCGGCGACGGATGACGATCGCACGATCAGCGGGCCCCATCCCAGCGGCGCGGCGAAGAAGAGCCGGGAGCCCACGCCGTACCAGATCTCCCAGCCGCGCTCGGATTCATTGAGCGCCGTCGCGGCGGCGCGTTCCCGGGGGCACCAGTTCCGGGGCCGCGAGCGGGCCGGATATGGGACGCCGATTCCCGGGCCTTGCCGCCTTGCCGCCCTGCCGACATTCATTGGCGCAGGACCTTCCTCTTCGTTTTAATTGCTGGCTTTCTCCCGTGCTCACGGGAAGTGAGTGTCATAGTGAAGGCGCTCGGAAGTAATGCGCCAGACGTTGCCTTCTGGATTCAGGTGATTCCAGCTTTCCCAGTAGAAGGAGTGGTCGTTGTGGCCGGTCGTCCCCCTGAGCCGGTGGATCCGCTGGCGTCCCCGTGGCACCTGCTCGGCTCGCATATTCGGTACTGGCGCGACCTCAATTCCTATCGCCACGTGGACGTGGCAAAGCTCGCCCACCTGGACAAAGGTGACCTTTCTAAATGGGAGCGGGGCGTGGCCCATCCGAGGGTGGAGTCGGTGCGGGCACTCGACGAGCTTTTCGGTGCGGATAATCGCCTTGTGGGTATATATGCGACCGTGAGCGAACTGGAACGAACGCGAAAGCTCCTGGATAAGTTCAAGAACGAACTAGGGCAGGGCATCACGGATCGTCGCGGCGCTCTGCGGTTCGCGACCGCCGCCGGCATCGGCGGGATGCTCGGGCCGGTCGTCGAGTCCACCTCGTGGATGCTCAACGCCGTTGAGGATGAGCCCCGCACGGTAGACGAATGGGAGCGCTCGATCCTCGATCACTTGCATGCGATCCATACACGCCCGGCGTCCCGGATCCGGCAGGAGTTGCTGATCGATCTGCTGCTCCTGCGTGAGCAGATCGAGTCCGGCGAGCATACGGCGGAGGAGATCACCGAACTACAGCGCACGTTCGCGGTGCTGGGCGCGTTCCAGGCCAGCGTCCTGGTGAGGCTGGACGAGTTCGGTCCCGCGTTGCGAATGTATCGGGCGGCCAATCGTGCGGCCGACCTCTCTGGTGATCTGGATCTGCGGGTGAGGATCCGTGCGCACGAGGCGGGCCACGGCCTCTACGGCCTGCGCGACCCGTCCGCCATCCTCGATATGACGCGAAGCGGGGAGCGGTTGGCCGGTGATCGCCCATCGGTGGGTCGCGCCCTCCTCACCGCGACCGGGGCCAAGGCGTTGACCCTGCTGGGGCGGCACGAGGAGGCGCGCCTGCGGCTCAACGCCCTGCACGAGACCGTGGACCAAGGCTTGGCCGCTGTCACCGGCTTCTGGGAACCGGCCGGGGAACGGGTCCACTTCGCGGACGCGTGGGTGCACGCCGCCTCAGGCGACGAGTCCCAGCTCACGGCGGCGCTGGATCGGTTGAACGCTGGAAGACCCGACTATCAGTACTCCGCCAACTCCGCGTTGCAGCAGGCGCTGTGCGTGATCGTCAACGGTGGTGTGGGCAAGGGGGCGGAGCAGGCCGCCACGATCATCGGCGAGCTGCCGCCCGCTTACCGAAACCAAATGATCATGGAAACGGGCCGCCGGGTGCTGCGGGCCGTCCCGCTGGACGCGCGACGGCTTGCCCCAGTACGTGACCTTCGGGCATTGCTCGTGAACTGACGGGTGCTGTGGGGGGTTACCGACCGTCGTGACCGATTCCGGACGGTTGGTGGGAATCTTGATGAAGATCCGCTATCGGTTGTTTGTATGCGGGGGACGCGGGCGCGCCCCGGTGACCGATGACGGGAGTTCGGGACATGGTGCCTCTCAAGGGCAGGACGGCGCTGGTGACCGGCGCGTCCCGCGGGATCGGGCGGGCCGTCGCCGTCCGGCTGGCCGCGGACGGCGCGCTGGTGGCGGTGCACTACTCCGCCGGCGAGACGGCAGCCAAGGAGGTGGTCGCCGAGATCACCGACGCCGGAGGCGAGGCGTTCGCCGTCCGGGCCGACCTCGGGCTGGACGACGGCGTGGAGATCCTGTTCGCCGGTCTCGAAGCCGGTCTGAACGGGCGCAAGCTCGACATCCTCATCAACAACGCCGCCATCCTCGACACCACCCCCTACGACCGGCTCACCCGCGACATCTTCGAGCAGACCTGGGCGATCAACGTGGTGGCCCCGCTGTTCGTCACCCAGCGCGCCCTGCCGCTGCTTCCGGAGGGCGGCCGGGTGATCAACATCTCCTCCACGGTCACCCGGATCGCCGGGCCGTTCCTGCACTACGCCATGGCCAAGGGCGCGGTCGAGGTGATGACGCGCGGCCTGGCCCAGATGCTCGGCGGGCGCGGCGTCACCGTCAACACCGTCACGCCCGGCGCGGTGGACACCGACATGGCGGCCTGGCTGCACGCCGCGCCGGGGATCAAGGAGGGCGTCGCCTCGATCACCGCGCTGGGCAGGATCGGCGAGCCCGACGACATCGCGGGCGTGATCGCCTTCCTGGCCTCCGCCGACGCCCGGTGGGTGACCGGCGCCGCCATCGACGCCAGCGGCGGCCAGTGGCTCGGCCACGGCGGCCCCCACTCCCGTTAGCGGCTCCCCATTAGCGGCTCTCCGCTAGCGCGACCAGGCTCCGGTGGGGGCGACGCGGGCGACGTACTCGTGGAACGGCGCGGCCGGACGGCCGAGCGCGCGCTCCACACCGTCGGCGACCTCGGCCAGCGCGCCCGTGCGCATGACCTCGAACAGGACGCCGAGCGCCCCGGCGAACTCCGGCGGGAGACCGTCCGCGCGCAGCTCCGCCTGGTACTCGGCGGGGGTCAGCTCGGCGAACTCGATGGGACGGCCCGCCGCTCGCGCGATGATCTCGACGGCCCGGTCCCATGACAGCGCCTCGGGCCCGGAGAGGTCGTAGATCCGCTCGGCGTGGCCGTCCTCGGTGAGCGCGGCCACGGCCACGTCGGCGATGTCCTCGACGTCCACGAAGGGCTCGGGCACCCCGCCGGTCGGCAGCGCCAGCCGCCCGGCGCGCACCGGGGCGTGCCAGAGGTCCTCGTTGAAGTTCTGGGCGAAGTTGTTGGCCCGCAGGATCGTCCAGGTAGCCCCCGAGTCCTGGACGGCGCGCTCCGCCTCGGCCATGCCCTCGCCGAAGCCGCTCTGCACGTGGTCCATGCCGCGCCCGGACAAGACCACGAAGCGCTCGACGCCCTTGGCCCCCTCGACGAACGGGCGGATCGGCGCCGGGTCGTCCGGCGCCACCAGGTAGACGGCCCCCACACCGTGCGTGGCCGGTTCCCACGTATCCGGATCGGTCCAGTCGAAGCGGACGGCGCTGGAGCGGGACGCCGCCCGGACCGGCAGGTTCCGCTCATGCAGCCGCCGCGTCACCCGGCGTCCGGTCTTCCCCGTCGCTCCCAGAATCAGAATGTCGTTCATGCCTCTCAGCCAACCCCGCCGCGCCCGGGGCGGACATGGGCGAGCGTCCGTGGGGCCTGTGCGATCGTCCCGGCGTGCGGGCGCGGCCAGGGGGTTTGCGTAGTCTGACGGATATGGACCCGTATGACGATCTTCTTCGGGGCGTGCGGGGAGAGGGCTCCGTCTTCGGGGCGACGGCGCTGTCGCCGCCGTTCGCGCTCGGTTTCACCAGCGGCCACTCGATGACGCTGTGCGCGCCGCTGCGCGGCGAAGGGTGGCTCGTGCGAGCCGGGGAGGCCAGAAGGGTGCGCGCGGGCGAGTCCGCCGTCGTCCGGGGCCCCGAGCCGTTCGTGTTCGCCGACACGCCCACGCCCGGGGCCGTCACGGACCTGCCGAGCGCCGGTCCCGGTGAGGTGACGGGGGACACCGTGCTGCTGGCCGGGACCTACCGGGTCAACGGCGAGGTCGCGCGGCGGCTGGTGCGGCTGCTGCCGCCGATGCTCGTCGTCCCCGACGAGCACGGGTGCGGCGGCATGCGCGACTACCTGGAGGCCCAGCTCCTCTCCGGCTGCCCCGGCCGTCAGGTCGTGCTCGACCGGCTGCTGGACTGGCTGCTGGTCTGCACGCTGCGCGACTGGTTCGACCGGCCGGAGGCGGCCAGGCCCGCCTGGTACGTCGCGCTGGGCGACGACGTGGCCGGTCCGGCGCTGCGCGCGATCCACGACGACCCGTCGCGGCCCTGGACGCTGGCCTCGCTCGCCGCCACCGCGAACGTCTCGCGCACCACGTTCGCCCGCCGGTTCACCGAGATCATGGGGGAGCCGCCGCTGACGTATCTGACCGAGTGGCGGATGGCGCTGGCGGCCGACATGCTCGCCGAGCGCGCCTCGACGGTGGCGGCGGTGGCCCGCCGCGTCGGCTACTCCGACGCGTTCGGCTTCAGCGCGGCCTTCAAGCGCACGCGCGGGATGAGCCCGAGCGCCTATCGCGCCTCCGCCGTCCCCGCCTCGCACTGACCCGCGCATACACAGGCCGTTTGATGAGGTACTCTGGTTGGTGCCGAAGACCGCCGGTCGTCACCGAGGCAAGCTCGGTGGCCGAAGGCCCCGTTAAGTGGGCGGCCCGCGTAGGTGGATGAGTGTTCCATATGGCCGTCCCGCTGTGACGTCCGATGTGCGAGCCCCGTGCGCCTGCGCCGGGGCGTTCTGTTTTCCCGGGGTCCTTCACGCACCGGCGGCACATCTGGAAGGAGGCCCATGGCGAAGGCGGAAAAGGCGACGGCTGTCGCCGAACTCAGGAGTGAGTTCGAGGGCTCCAGCGCCGCCGTTCTGACCGAGTACCGCGGTCTCACCGTCGCTCAGCTCAAGGAGCTGCGCGGTTCTCTCGGTGGGAATGCGAAGTTCGCCGTGGTGAAGAACACGCTGACCAAGCTGGCGGCGAACCAGGCCGGGATCTCGGCCCTGGACGACCTGCTGCAGGGTCCGTCGGCGATCGCGTTCGTCAAGGGCGACGTGGTCGAGGCCGCCAAGGGGCTGCGTGACTTCGCCAAGGCCAATCCCCTCCTGGTGATCAAGGGCGGTGTCGTCGACGGCAAGTCGATGAACCCGGACCAGATCACCAAGCTTGCCGACCTGGAGTCGCGCGAGGTCCTCCTCGCGAAGCTCGCCGGGGCCATGAAGGCGAAGCAGAGCCACGCGGCCGCCGTCCTGAACGCGCTGCCCACCAAGATGGCCCAGCTCGCCGAGGCCCTGCGAGCGAAGAAGGCCGAGGGCGGCGCGGCCGACGCGCCCGCCTCCGATGCTTCCGACGCCCCCGCCGGCGAGCCGGTCGACGCACCGGCCGACGCGGACGCGGGCGGCGAGTAGAACCAGGGGATTGCCGCTCACCGCGGTCCCGATTCTTGATCAACCATTCATACGGAGGAACACCACCATGGCGAAGCTCAGCGCCGACGAGCTGCTCGACACCTTCAAGGAGATGACCCTCCTTGAGCTTGCCGACTTCGTGAAGTTGTTCGAAGAGGCGTTCGACGTCAAGGCCGCCGCTCCGGTCGCCGCCGTCGCCGCCGCCCCCGCCGGTGGCGGTGCCGGCGCCGAGGCCGAGGTCGAGGAGCAGGACGAGTTCGACGTCATCCTCGAGGCCGCCGGCGACAAGAAGATCCAGGTCATCAAGGAGGTGCGCGCCCTGACGAGCCTGGGCCTCAAGGAGGCCAAGGACCTGGTCGACGGCGCGCCGAAGGCGCTGCTGGAGAAGGTCAACAAGGAGGCCGCGGAGAAGGCCAAGGCCGCCCTTGAGGGCGCCGGCGCCACCGTCACCGTCAAGTGACGCTCTGAGGCTCCACGCACGACCCATGAAGAGGGCGGTTCACCCAGGTGCCGGGTGGGCCGCCCTCTTCGCGTCCCTGGACCCCGTGGCCCGCCATAACGGCGGCGTAACGATCGGGCCGGGCGATGGGAACTCCCTCGAATGCGGGAGAACGCCGCTACGGTTGTTGCATCTGGAAGTAAAGTGTGCGGTGAGTGATGTATTGATAACGGTAGGTGGCGTTCGTGAGCGTCGAGGTCGTGGTCGAGGGGCTGACCAAGTCGTTCGGCAGGCAGGTCATCTGGCGAGACGTCTCGCTCACCCTCCCCGCCGGTGAGATCTCGGTGCTGCTCGGCCCCTCCGGCACCGGCAAGTCGGTCTTCCTCAAGACCCTGGTCGGCCTGCTCCGCCCCGACCGCGGCCACATCTGGATCGACGGCCACGACCTCGCGAACTGCGGCGAGCGCAAGCTTTACGAACTGCGCAGGTTGTTCGGCGTGCTGTTCCAGGACGGCGCGCTGTTCGGCTCGATGACCCTCTACGACAACATCGCCTTCCCGCTGCGCGAGCACACCAGGAAGACCGAGGCCGAGATCCGCAGGATCGTGATGGGCAAGGTCGAACTGGTCGGGCTGCGCGGCGCGGAGGGCAAGCTGCCCGGCGAGATCTCCGGCGGGATGCGCAAGCGGGCGGGGCTGGCCAGGGCGCTGGTGCTCGATCCCCGGATCATCCTGTTCGACGAGCCCGACTCCGGCCTCGACCCGGTCCGTACCGCCTACCTCAACCAGCTCATCGTCGATCTCAACGCCGACACCGGGGCGACCTTCCTGATCGTCACCCACGACGTCAACACCGCCCGCACGGTCCCCGACGAGATCGGCCTGATGTTCCGCCGCGAGCTGGTCATGTTCGGGCCCCGGGAGATGGTTCTCTCCAGCGACGAACCGGTGGTCCGGCAGTTCCTCAACGCGCGCAGGCACGGGCCGATCGGCATGTCGGAGGAGCAGGACACAGAGCAGGGCACTGAGCAGGGCATCGAGCAGGGGTCCCGCGAGCTCGCTTCCGAGCCGGCGGAGGAGCATCGGTTCGGGGGCCTGCCGCCGATCCCGCCGCAGCTCATGCCGAGCGGCGGGCGCATCCGCGCCAGCCAGCCGGTGCCGGGCGCGTGGCTGAGCGCCAACGGGGTGGTGCCGCCCGCCGGGTCGTTCGTGGACGAGCACGGCCGCGACTGGCGGGCCGAGTATCCGCGCCTGCTGGCGGGCTGACACTCCCGTCCCCGTCCCCGTCCGCGCACGGGCTGTGGATGTCCCGGCGAAGCCGGGGTTGCCGCCCACGCCGCGGGTTATGATCCGGCGACCGGCGCGGGAGGAGAGTGGACCCATGGCAGTGGCCGCCGAACGACCCGGATGCCGACGACCCGGATGTCGGCGGCGCGGGCTGCCCTGCGGGGAGGGCGGATGAGGGCGGTCGTGATCGGGGTGCTGGCCGTCCTGGTGCTCGGGCTGGGCGGCGCGGTGGTGTGGATCACCCGCGACCTCGGGGCCGAGCGAGACCGGGCGGTGGAGCGCGAGGCCGTCGTCCGCGCGGCGGGGGCGCACGCGGTGAACGTGCTGTCGGTGAGCCACCAGAACGTCGAGGACGACATCCGGCGCGTGCTCGCCTCCTCCACGGGGGCGGCCCGCGACGCCTATCAGGCGGGCGTCGCCCGGCTGCGGCAGACCACCGTGGCCAACAAGGTCGTGCAGACCGGCGTGCTGCGGGCCGTCGGCGTCGTCTCCATGGACGAGACCACGGCCAAGGCCCTCGTGGTGGCCGACGGGGTCATCTACTGGGAGGGCAAGGACGCCGCGCCGCAGGAGCGCTTCTACCGGTGGACCATGGACCTCACCAAGACCGGCGGGTCCTGGCTCGTGTCGCGCTGGGAGGAGGTCCAGTGACGCGGACGGCGTCCCTGGCCGGATCGGCGGTGCGCTTGTGAACCGTTCCATCGAGCCCTACGGGGCGGCCGAGGCGGGGCTCGGCCCGCGCGCCCGTGCCCGGGCGTTGTCGCGTTCCAGGTCGCGGCCGTTCGGGATCGCCGTGGCCGCGCTGATCGTGCTGGCGCTGGGGCTGGGCGCGGCGGCGCTGGTGCTGCACGCGAACCTGCGCTGGCTGCGTCAGGGCGAGGTCGCGGCCGGGGAGGCGCTGGAGACGGCCCGCTCGGTGGCGCCGGACATGCTCTCCTACAACCACGAGACGGTCGAACAGGATCTCGTGCGGGGGCGGAGCCACACCACGGGGGAGCTGACGGGCCACTACACGCGGCTGCTCCAGGTGCTGGTGCCCGCCGTCCGGCAGCAGCGCACGGTGCGGCAGGCCGAGGTGGTCAGCGCGGCCGTGGAACGGGCCGAGCCGGACCGGGTCGAGGTGCTGCTGTTCGTGGACATGACCACCACGCGGACGGTGGCCGGCGCGCGTGATCCGCAGCAGCAGGTGTCCCGCGACCGGGCCAGGTTCGTCATGGTCAAGTCGGGTGCCCGGTGGCTGGTCGCGGAGCTGTCCACGCTGCTCGGGAGCGTGCCGTCCAACTGAGGGGTGTCCCCGGGCGCCCTCTGGGGTAGACCTCTGGCGTGTCCGCGTTATTCAATTGTTAGCAAAGAAACGGTTTGGGGAAGGTGTGACAAGGGGGATGGAAGCCCCAAGAGTTCCGTTGGATCGCAAGGGTTGGAACCTCTGTGTGACGCAGCGTTACCCCAGGGCGCTCGTGGGTATCGTCTGGGATCCGGCAGCGCGGACGAGTCACACGGAGGGGATTTCCCAGCGTGCTGGCCACTAAGTGGCTGAAATGTCTGCTCTCGGGCTTGACGTTTCGCCTCAGAGGAGCGATGCTGCGAGCAACGTGGAGCATGCAGCGGACTTAGAGTGGACAGGTGTATGCCTTTCGGCTACACTGCTCCTTTGCGCTGCCCTTTGACGACCTCGCTTCTCTCTGTAGTCTTGCGAGGTTGTCTGGCGTGCGTGTAGATCAGTCCGCCGCGAGCCCTCGGAAGGACATCTGTTGGCAGCCTCGCGCAACGCCTCCGCCGTACCCGCTGGTCCCCGTCGTGTCTCCTTTTCGCGTATTCAGGAGCCCTTCGAGGTTCCCGACCTTCTCGCCCTGCAGACCGAGTCGTTCGACTGGCTGCTCGGAAACGAGAAGTGGAAGGCCCGGGTCGAGGCGGCCCGCCAGGCCGGGCGCAAGGACGTTCCGGCCCAGTCCGGTCTCGAAGAGATCTTCGAGGAGATCAGTCCCATCGAGGACTTCTCCGGAACCATGTCCCTGTCGTTCCGCGATCACCGGTTCGAGCCGCCCAAGTACTCCGTAGACGAGTGCAAAGACAAGGACATGACCTTCTCCGCCCCGATGTTCGTCACGGCGGAGTTCATCAATAACACCACTGGTGAGATCAAGAGCCAGACGGTCTTCATGGGCGACTTCCCGCTCATGACCGGCAAGGGCACCTTCATCATCAACGGCACCGAGCGTGTCGTGGTCTCCCAGCTGGTGCGTTCTCCCGGCGTCTACTTCGACCGCAGTGTCGACAAGACCTCGGACAAGGACATCTACGGGTGCAAGGTGATCCCCTCGCGGGGCGCCTGGCTCGAATTCGAGATCGACAAGCGCGACGCCGTCGGCGTCCGAATCGACCGCAAGCGGAAGCAGCCGGTGACAGTGCTGCTGAAGGCACTCGGCTGGACCAACGACCGCATCCTTGAGCGTTTCGGGCAGTACGAGTCGATGCGCGCCACCCTGGAGAAGGACCACACGGCCGGCCAGGACGACGCGCTGCTCGACATCTACCGGAAGCTGCGTCCGGGTGAGCCTCCGACCAAGGAGTCCGCCCAGACCCTTCTGGAGAACCTGTACTTCAACCCCAAGAGGTACGACCTCGCCAAGGTCGGGCGCTACAAGATCAACAAGAAGCTCGCGGTAGACGCCGAGATCAACCAGGGCACCCTGACCGAGGAAGACGTCGTCGCCACCATCGAGTACCTCGTCCGGCTGCACGCCGGCGAGAACTCCATGCCCGGCGCGTCCGGCGAGGTCGTGGTCGAGGTCGACGACATCGACCACTTCGGCAACCGCCGTCTGCGCACGGTCGGCGAGCTGATCCAGAACCAGGTCCGGCTGGGCCTGGCCCGGATGGAGCGCGTCGTCCGCGAGCGGATGACCACCCAGGACGTCGAGGCGATCACCCCGCAGACCCTGATCAACATCCGCCCCGTGGTGGCGTCGATCAAGGAGTTCTTCGGCACCTCCCAGCTCTCGCAGTTCATGGACCAGACCAACCCGCTGGCCGGCCTGACGCACAAGCGGCGTCTGTCCGCGCTGGGCCCCGGTGGTCTGTCCCGTGAGCGGGCCGGCTTCGAGGTCCGTGACGTGCACCCGTCCCACTACGGCCGGATGTGCCCGATCGAGACTCCCGAAGGCCCGAACATCGGCCTGATCGGCTCGCTCTCCTCCTACGGGCGGGTCAACTCCTTCGGCTTCGTCGAGACCCCGTACCGCAAGGTCGTCGACGGCAAGGTGACCGAGCAGATCGACTACCTCACCGCCGACGAGGAGGACCGCTACGTCAAGGCGCAGGCCAACACGCCGCTGAACGCGGACGGCTCCTTCGCCGAGTCCCGCGTGCTGGTCCGCACCAAGGGCGGTGAGACCGAGCTCGCCCGTGCCGAGGAGGTCGACTACATCGACGTCTCGCCGCGCCAGATGGTGTCGGTCGCGACCGCGATGATCCCCTTCCTGGAGCACGACGACGCCAACCGCGCCCTGATGGGCTCCAACATGCAGCGCCAGTCGGTGCCCCTGCTGAAGAGCGAGGCCCCGCTGGTCGGCACCGGCATGGAGTACCGCGCGGCCACCGACGCCGGCGATGTGATCATCGCCGAGAAGGCCGGTGTGGTCGAGGAGGTCTCCGCCGACTACGTCACCGTGATGAACGACGACGGCACCCGCACCACCTACCGTGTCGCCAAGTTCAAGCGGTCCAACCAGGGCACCTGCTTCAACCAGAAGCCGATCGTCAACGAGGGCGACCGGGTCGAGGTGAACCAGGTCGTCGCCGACGGCCCGTGCACCGACCAGGGCGAGATGGCCCTGGGCAAGAACCTCCTCGTGGCGTTCATGCCGTGGGAGGGTCACAACTACGAAGACGCGATCATCCTCTCTCAGCGTCTGGTGCAGGACGACGTCCTGTCCTCGATCCACATCGAGGAGCACGAGGTCGACGCCCGCGACACCAAGCTGGGCCCCGAGGAGATCACCCGCGACATCCCCAACGTCTCCGAGGAGGTCCTCGCCGACCTCGACGAGCGGGGCATCATCCGGATCGGCGCCGAGGTCACCCCCGGCGACATCCTGGTGGGCAAGGTCACCCCCAAGGGTGAGACCGAGCTGACCCCCGAGGAGCGGCTGCTTCGCGCGATCTTCGGTGAGAAGGCCCGTGAGGTCCGCGACACCTCGCTGAAGGTGCCGCACGGCGAGTCCGGCAAGGTCATCGGCGTCCGTGTGTTCTCCCGCGAGGAGGGCGACGAGCTGCCGCCCGGCGTCAACGAGCTGGTCCGCGTCTACGTGGCCCAGAAGCGTAAGATCACCGACGGCGACAAGCTGGCCGGCCGGCACGGCAACAAGGGCGTCATCTCCAAGATCCTCCCGGTCGAGGACATGCCGTTCCTGGAGGACGGTACCCCGGTCGACATCATCCTCAACCCGCTGGGCGTGCCCGGCCGAATGAACGTCGGCCAGGTCCTGGAGACCCACCTCGGGTGGATCGCCGCCCAGGGCTGGGAGCTCAGCGGCGTCCAGGAGGAGTGGGGCCAGCGGCTGCGGGACAAGGGCTTCGGCCAGGTCGACCCGCGCACCAAGGTCGCCACCCCGGTCTTCGACGGCGCCTACGAGGAAGAGATCGTCGGCCTGCTGGACAACACCATCCCGAACCGTGACGGTGACCGGATGGTGCAGCAGAGCGGCAAGGCGCGGCTGTTCGACGGCCGCTCCGGCGAGCCGTTCAGGGACCCGATCTCGGTCGGCTACATCTACATCCTGAAGCTGCTGCACCTGGTCGACGACAAGATCCACGCGCGTTCGACCGGCCCGTACTCGATGATCACCCAGCAGCCGCTGGGCGGTAAGGCGCAGTTCGGCGGCCAGCGCTTCGGTGAGATGGAGGTGTGGGCGCTGGAGGCTTACGGCGCCGCCTACGCCCTCCAGGAACTGCTGACCATCAAGTCCGACGACGTCACCGGCCGAGTGAAGGTCTACGAGGCGATCGTCAAGGGCGAGAACATTCCCGAGCCGGGCATCCCGGAGTCGTTCAAGGTGCTCATCAAGGAAATGCAGTCGCTGTGCCTCAACGTCGAGGTGCTCTCCAGCGATGGCATGTCCATCGAGATGCGCGACACCGACGAAGACGTCTTCCGTGCGGCCGAGGAACTCGGCATCGATCTCGCCAGACGCCCCAACGAGGGTGCCATGAGCGTGGACGAGGTCTAATTCAAAGGGGGTATGACAATGCTCGACGTCAATTTCTTCGACGAGCTGCGAATTGGCCTCGCCACCGCTGACGACATCCGCCAGTGGTCGCACGGTGAGGTGAAGAAGCCGGAGACGATCAACTACCGGACCCTCAAGCCGGAGAAGGACGGCCTCTTCTGCGAGAAGATCTTCGGTCCTACTCGCGACTGGGAGTGCTACTGCGGCAAGTACAAGCGCGTCCGGTTCAAGGGCATCATCTGTGAGCGCTGCGGCGTCGAGGTGACCCGTGCCAAGGTGCGCCGTGAGCGGATGGGTCACATCGAGCTGGCCGCTCCGGTCACGCACATCTGGTACTTCAAGGGCGTGCCGTCCCGCCTCGGCTACCTGCTCGACCTGGCCCCGAAGGACCTGGAGAAGGTCATCTACTTCGCGGCCTACATGATCACGCAGGTCGACACCGAGACACGTGACCGCGACCTGCCGTCCCTGGAGGCCAAGATCTCCGTGGAGCGGCAGCACATCGAGCAGCGCCGTGACGCCGACGTCGAAGGCCGCCAGAAGAAGCTCGAAGCCGACCTGGCGGAGCTTGAGGCGGCCGGGGCCAAGGGCGACCAGCGCCGCAAGGTCCGCGAGGGCGCCGACCGCGAGATGCGTCAGCTCCGCGACCGCGCGCAGCGCGAACTCGACCGGCTCGACGAGGTCTGGAGCCGCTTCAAGAACCTCAAGGTCCAGGACCTTGAGGGCGACGAGCTCCTCTACCGCGAGATGCGCGACCGCTTCGGCCGCTACTTCCGCGGCGGCATGGGCGCTCAGGCCATCCAGGAGCGGCTGGTCAACTTCGACCTCGACGCCGAGGCGGAGAACCTCCGCGAGACCATCCGCAGCGGCAAGGGGCAGAAGAAGGCCCGCGCGCTCAAGCGGCTCAAGGTCGTCTCGGCGTTCCTCAACACCCGCAACTCGCCCAACGGCATGGTGCTGGACTGCATCCCGGTGATCCCGCCGGACCTGCGCCCCATGGTGCAGCTCGACGGTGGCCGGTTCGCCACGTCCGACCTCAACGACCTGTACCGCCGGGTCATCAACCGGAACAACCGCCTCAAGCGTCTGCTCGACCTCGGCGCGCCCGAGATCATCGTGAACAACGAGAAGCGGATGCTCCAGGAGGCCGTGGACGCGCTGTTCGACAACGGCCGTCGCGGACGCCCGGTCACCGGCCCCGGCAACCGGCCGCTGAAGTCGCTGTCCGACATGCTGAAGGGCAAGCAGGGCCGGTTCCGCCAGAACCTGCTGGGCAAGCGAGTCGACTACTCCGGTCGTTCCGTGATCGTCGTCGGCCCGCAGCTCAAGCTGCACCAGTGCGGCCTGCCCAAGCAGATGGCGCTGGAGCTGTTCAAGCCGTTCGTGATGAAGCGCCTGGTCGACCTGAACCACGCGCAGAACATCAAGTCGGCCAAGCGGATGGTCGAGCGCGCCCGCGCCGTCGTGTGGGACGTCCTCGAAGAGGTCATCACCGAGCACCCGGTGCTGCTCAACCGTGCGCCGACCCTGCACCGCCTGGGCATCCAGGCGTTCGAGCCGCAGCTCGTCGAGGGCAAGGCCATCCAGATCCACCCGCTCGTCTGCACCGCGTTCAACGCGGACTTCGACGGTGACCAGATGGCCGTCCACCTGCCGCTGTCGGCCGAGGCGCAGGCCGAGGCCCGCATCCTGATGCTGTCCACCAACAACATCCTCAAGCCGGCCGACGGCAAGCCGGTGACGATGCCCACCCAGGACATGGTCATCGGGCTGTACTGGCTGACCACGCAGAAGGACGACGCGCAGGGCGCGGGCCGTACCTTCGGCTCGGTCAGCGAGGCGCTGATGGCCTACGACCGGCGTGAGCTGGACATCCAGGCCGAGATCAACGTCCGCTTCAAGGAGGTCGCGCCGCCGCGCGGCTGGAGCGCGCCGGAGGGCTGGGAGCCGGGCGACTTCGTTCGCCTGACCACCACTCTGGGCCGTTGCCTGTTCAACGAGACGCTGCCCGCAGACCTGCCGTTCGTGAACTACCAGGTCGGCAAGAAGCAGCTCTCCGCGATCGTCAACGAGCTGGCCGAGAGCTACCCCAAGGTCGAGGTGGCCACCGCGCTCGACGCCCTCAAGGACGCCGGCTTCCACTGGGCGACCCGCGCGGGCGTCACCATCTCCATCGACGACGTGGTGGCCCCGCCGAACAAGGCGACCATCATGGAGGACTACGAGCGCCGGGCCGAGAAGGTCCAGCGCGAGTACGAGCGTGGTCTGATCACCGACGAGGAGCGCCGTCAGGAGCTCATCGAGATCTGGACCCACGCCACCACCGACGTCGAGACCGACCTGGTGAACGCCTTCCCGGACACCAACTCGGTCTGGATGATGGTCAACTCCGGCGCCCGTGGTAACAAGATGCAGGTCCGGCAGATCGCCGGTATCCGCGGCCTGGTGTCCAACACCAAGGGTGAGACGATCCCGCGTCCGATCAAGTCCTCCTTCCGCGAGGGCCTGTCGGTGCTGGAGTACTTCATCTCCACCCACGGCCAGCGGAAGGGTCTGGCGGACACCGCGCTGCGGACCGCAGACTCCGGCTACCTGACCCGGCGTCTGGTCGACGTCGCCCAGGACGTCATCGTCCGCGACGTGGACTGCGGCACCGACCGCACCGTCCCGCTGCACGTCGCCGAGCGCGACTCGGCGGGCAACCTGGTCAGGGCCGAGAACGCCGAGACCAACGTGCACGGCCGCATCCTGGCCGAGGACGTCGAGGTGGACGGCAAGATCGTCGCCGCCGGCGGTGTCGACATCAACGACATCACCGTGGACGCCCTCGTGGCGGCGGGTGTGGAGACCGTGCGCACCCGCAGCGCGCTGGTGTGCGAGGCGAAGATCGGTGTCTGCGCGACCTGCTACGGCCGTTCGCTGGCCACCGGCAAGCTCGTGGACGTCGGCGAGGCCGTCGGCATCATCGCCGCCCAGTCCATCGGCGAGCCGGGCACCCAGCTCACCATGCGGACCTTCCACACCGGTGGTGTGGCGGGCGCCGACATCACCCACGGCCTGCCGCGTGTGACCGAGCTGTTCGAGGCGCGCATCCCCAAGGGTGTCGCCCCGATCACCGAGGTCAGCGGCCGGGTCCGGATCGACGAGACCGACAAGACCCGCAAGATCGTGATCACCCCGGACGACGGCTCGGAAGAGGTCGCCTATCCGGTGTCGATGCGCTCGCGGCTCCAGGTCTCCGACGGCCAGCGGGTAGAGGTCGGCGACAAGCTGGTGGCCGGTGCGATCAACCCCAACGAGGTGCTGCGCATCCTCGGCCCGCGCGCCGTGCAGCTCCACCTCGTGGCGGAGGTCCAGCAGGTCTACCGGTCGCAGGGTGTGTCGATCCACGACAAGCACATCGAGATCATCGTCCGGCAGATGCTCAAGCGGGTCAACGTGCTGGAGTCGGGCGACACCGACCTCCTGCCCGGCGAACTGGTCGAGCGTCCGCGCTTCGAGGCGATGAACCGCGAGTGCGTCGCCGAGCAGGGACAGCCGGCCTCCGGCCGTCCGGTGCTCATGGGCATCACCAAGGCGTCGCTGGCCACCGAGTCGTGGCTGTCGGCGGCCTCCTTCCAGGAGACGACCAGGGTCCTCACGGACGCGGCGATCCACGCCAAGTCCGACTCCCTGCTCGGCCTGAAGGAGAACGTCATCATCGGTAAGCTCATCCCGGCCGGTACGGGCATGCCCCAGTACCGCAACATCCGGGTCGAGCCCACCGAAGAGGCCAAGGCCGCGATGTACACGGTCGGCGGCTACGACGGCAGCGCGGCCGACTACACCTTCGGCACGGGCAGCGGCGAAGCCGTCCCGCTGGAGGAGTACGACTTCGGCCAGTACAACCGCTGACCGACCCAGTCGAAGCCAGTCGAACAACCAACGGCCGCCCCGCACGAAAGCGCGGGGCGGCCGTTCTCCGTCCTTCCCCATCTCGACGACCCCCGCCCCGCGCCGTTTCCCGTCGCAAGGCCCTCGCTGCGCTCGGACGTTCTTTCCGGGGTCGGGCTCCGCCCGACGCTGTCGCCGCAGGTCCATCACTTGGGTACCGGATGCCGCGATCAACGATCTTTGTAGCCCGCCTGCCAGTCATCACGATGATCGACGATCGTCCATCAGGGATGGTCCGGACGGCGGTGCCGTCCACCCCCTGGCCCTCGCCACGCTCGTTGGGCGAGTCCGGCGGTCAGGCGCCACCGCCCGTTCACTTGTGTCCCGGCTCGCCTTGCCCGACTGTGGAGGCATGAGGATCTTGATGGCCCTTGTCGCCGTGCTGCTGCTGGCCGTCCTGAACGGCTGTGGCCTGGTGGGGGCGCAGGGAGCCGGGCCGTCGGCGTCGCCATCGGCGCTGCTCCCCTGCCCGGAAGCCGCGGATTCGCCAGCGCCCGGCCCTTGCGTGACGATGCCCTCCTGGGAGCAGAAGCACGCGGGCAACAGGGCATACCGCCAGCGCCACACGCTCTCTCCGGAGACGGCCGCGGCGGCCGAGCCGGTGGCCGAGGCTCTGCGGGGCCGATTCGCCGGCCTACGCGAGCGGGAACTGCACGGCGAGGCCCACGTCGCCAAGGCGGTCCGAGCGGTCGCCCCGGAGGGAACGCACGTGATCATGAGGGCGGGCGGTGCGCGCTCCGCTGTGGAGTTCGCGATCGCGCTGCCGGGAGGATGCCTGACCGGCTTCTACGACGAGCGTGAGTCGAAGGTGGAGGTGGGCGGGTTCATTAATGACGGTGGTTGCCTGGCGGCCCCCGGCCACTGACCCCGGGACCGTCGTCCGGCTCGTGATCCCGCGCGGCGCGTCCTCATCGGCGTCCACGGGCTTCCTCCGCCGCAGCGGTTCTGCCTCGTCGAGTTGCTCAGGCAGGCCCCGGCGGCGCTGAACCAGGCGCGCGCCCCGCCGGGCTTCCGATCTCCCACGGGTGCGGGACCACTGCCATGTGCGGCGGTCTCGCAGGGCCGGGACGCGGCCACGACGGTTGGTCCTCGGCGGGGAGTGGCCGGGAAGGGGCGTGTGCGCCCCGCCGAGGAGTCAGGCGGCACCCAAGCGGACCAGGATGCCGAGTTGGACGGCCAGCGCCGTGGCGTTGAGGTAGGGGTCCACATCGATCGCGGTGACCCGCCCCGAGCCGAGCCGGGCGCACAGCACGGGGTGCCGTAACGGCGGGAAGCGGCCGCGCTCGCGAAGCGTTGGAGTCCGGGGCGCAACCACTGTCGGGCGAAGCCCGACCCGGGAAAGATCGTCCGAGCGAAGCGAGGGCTTTTCTAATCCGTCAGGCGTCACCTGACGAGCCGAGCGGGCCGCAGGGGGATTTCCCTGCGGCCCGCCCGCTGTCGTTCAGAGGATCATCGCTGATCAGGGCTCGCGGTAGTCGGCGGCGACGCCGATGAGCGAGATCAGGCCGGAGGCGAACTCAAGCGCCTCCTGGTGGCCCTCCTCGAACGGCGGCTGGAAGCCGACGCCCTCCCACTGCTTGGTCTCCGGGTTCCAGATGTCGTTGCCGACCTCGAAGTCCCAGCCGAAGATCCCGTAGTCGTACCAGAGCTCGTCCGCCGAGTTGCCCGCCGCCGAGTAGAGCACGTCGGTCACCGGGCCGGTCTGCTGCGGCCAGGTGACCGTGCCGCGTTCGGCGGCGATGGCCTGCTCGATGGTGCGGGCCGAGCGCAGGAAGTACGCCTCCTGCTCCTTGGACGGCCGGGGCAGCGGAACGCGGCCTTCGAGCTTGTACGCGCCGGGAGGCCACATGAAGTAGCCGCCGTAGCTGTGCACGTTCATCGCGAACTTGATGTTCCGGTACGTCTTGGCCAGCCAGATCACGTTGCGGCTCTCGGGTTCGGAGTGCTCGGCGGGACCGGCGAACGTCCCGCTCAGGCAGTTGGTCGACGCGCCGAAGTAGCCGTCGAACAGCGACCCGACCGCGTAGTTGCGGTTGATGTCCACGCCCCAGGAGTCGCGGCGGGCCGGGTCGGCCTGCGCGGCGGGGCAGTGGTTGGTCATGTTCTTCCGCTGGAAGTTGAAGTCGTAGAAGCTGTAGTTCGCGCCGTCGGGGTTGACCGTCGGCACGATGAAGATGTCCGTGCGGCGCAGCAGCTTCCGCGTCGCCGGGTCACGGTCGTAGTTGCGCAGCAGCCGCTCGGCGGTCTCGATGGTGACCAGCGGCGTCACCCATTCCCGCGCGTGCTCCTGGGCGTAGGCGAGCACGCCGGGGCGCGAGCCGTCCCGGTGGACGCCGACGCGCAGCGCCAGCACCCGCGCGGGGGCGCGGGACACGTCGGCGGGGGCCTTGAGGGAGTCGGTGAGCTGGGTGAGCGGCACGGGGGCGAGTACGCCCTGGCCGGGGTCGTTCTGGTAGACCGAGGCCCGCACGGGGCTGCCCGCCGTGGCGTTGATCGCGGCGGCGGCCTGGGCGGCTGTGCTGACCGGCTTACCGGACGCGTCGGTGGCCAGGCTGACGCTGACCTGCTTGCCGTTCACGGTGACCCGCAGCGGACGGTCGGCCGCGCCGGGATCGACCAGTTCGACGCCCAGGTCGTTGCCGCCCTCGGAGCCGTAGGCGTTGGAGGTAGCCACGATGGCCGCGCCGGGCGGGGTGCCGATCACGGCCTGGGCGTGCCGCCGGTAGCCGTTGGTGCGGTTGGGCAGCGTGATGATGTCGGTCAGCTTGGGATAGCGCTTGTGCAGGTCCTTGACCCGCTGGTTGAGCTGCGCGGGGGGCATGTACTGGGTGATGAAGTCCTTCTGGTAGCCGGGGCGGTTGCGGTCGGGGCGCTCGCCGTCCGGCCACTCGGAGACCTTGGCGTCGGCCTTGCCGCCGGTCGCCGAGGTGACGGTCACCCACTGCGGCTGTTCCGTGGCGGGGACCGGGGTGGAGAACTGGTGGCCGAGGTAGGACCCGACGTCCACGTACGGGACCAGCGGCGCCTGTCCGCTCGTGCCGCGCTTGCCCTTCCACGACACGCTGAGCGCGGCCTCGCCTCCCGCGCTGCTGGACGCTTCGACGGACAGGAAGTAGCCCGCCCGGGACTTGAACCAGACGGCCCGCTCGATCACGATCTGATCCTGCGCGGCCCCCGCCGTGGGGGCCCGCTTGGCCTGGGGGGCCGCCTTGGGCGCGAGTGTCGCGCCGAGCGGCCTGTAGGCGGCGAGCTGGCTGTCGGTGACGACGGCGTCCACCTGGACGCTGCCGTCAGCCTGGGGACGGACTCGTTCGGTGAGGTCGGCTCCCGTGGCCACCAGCCGTTCCATCGCGGCCTGGTCGGGCACGGACAGCGTCACAAGGGAGACCGGCTCCGGGTCGGTCGGGCCGGCGACCGCCGGCAACGAGGGCCCGGCGGCCGGAAATGTGGCCAAAACGATCGTCAGTACTACTGCGGACGCCCGCAATACACGCATCGGCTCCTCCTGGATCACCGCTATGGAGATCATTCAAAGCCGACTTGACGGAACGGGCAAGACCCGGCCAACAAGAAAAGTCGCGAAAACGACCCAGCGGTATTGGCACATGTCAACGTGGTGTGACCGGCGGCGCCGCGTCAGCGGTGCAATTCGCCGGCCACTCCACGTGGCCGTTTCCCTGCCTTTTACCGGTATTACCTGAGCGGCCGCTCAAATGTTGTCGCCGGAAATTCAGCGGCGCGGAAGCACCGGCTTCGCGTCGGTCCAGCCGGAGCCCAGCATGGCGGTCCAGGCGATGGGGGAGACCTTCTGGCAGCCGGAGTCGCCGGTGGCCCGCAGCACCGCGAGCAGCCTGCCGCCGGTGCGGCCGAACAGCGCCCGGGTCTCGGACGCGTAGCCGTTGTCGCAGCTCCGCAAGGCCACGCCGACCGCGTCGCGGCCCAGTGGGTCGCGTGTCGCACCGAGCGAGCGGACGGCGGGCAGGTCGGCCATGAGCCGGAACAGGCCCGCCCGGAACGTCGCCGGGAACGTCGTCTATCCGGCGCCAGGCGACGCAGAACGTCTCGCTCGCCACCTCCTCGGCGAGCCCGCGCCCGGCACGGCTGACCGCGTACGCGTAGACGTTCGCGTAGCAGGAGTCGTACAGGGCGGTGAATCGGTCCCTTGGAACGGGTTCCTCCATGCGTGCGTTCCTCCCTTCCTTGGATGCGCCAGTGAAGGGAAGTGAGCGGAGAGCCCCGCTTCTTACACCGTCGTTCGCCGGATCGCCTGAGCGATCAGTGTGGCGACCGTCTCGGGGCGGGTGAGCATGGCCAGGTGGTCGGCGTCGGCGCGCAGGACGGGCCAGCCCAGGCGGGCGGCCTCGTCGGCCTCGGAGTCGTAGGCGGCGCTCAGCCGTATGTAGGCGGGGCGTACTCGGCCCCAGGAGGGGTCTTCGGGCGGGGCGGGCTCGCGCAGGTAGGCGACGGGCAGGCGGGGGAGTTCGGCGATGAACCGATCGCGGAGGGCGGTGTCGGGGAGCAGCGCGGCGACCGTTCCCGGCGGGAACCACTCGTGCCAGGGCGGGAGCCGTCCGTCGTGGACGAGGGCGGTCAGGTGGCCGCGCAGGTGCTCGGGAGCGGTCGAGAACCAGTCGGCGCCGGGCGCGGGCAGCACGGCGTCCACGAAGACGGCGGCGCGCACCGCGCCGCCGAGCGCCGCGGCGACCGCCGGGAGCAGCGCCCCCGCCCCGCTGTGCGCGATGAGGACGACAGGACCGTCCTCGTCACCCGGGTAGTCGTCCGCGACGGCGCGTGCGAACGCCGGGTAGTACGGCGGGCCGTCCTCCAGCGCGCCGAGCAGTGAGGGGGTGACCGCTGCGTGCCCCGCCTCCCGGAGGCACATCGCCGTCGCCTCCCAGGTCAGCGGGCCTACCAGCGGGCTGTGCAGGAGGACCGGCGAAGGCGTGGAGGGCATGTGGTCATTCTGCCCCTCCGCGCGGTGACGATGGTGTCCACGTGGGAGACGGTCGCTCCCACGTGGACCGCGCAGAGGTCACACACCGGCCATGGACGCCTGCCGGTCGTGGTGACGATGACGCTCGTGCTCGATGTCGTGGACGCCGCCGCTCTCCTGGCAGTGGGTCTCCTCGATGCGCAGCGCCACTCCCATGGCGAAGAACGTGGGTGCCCACTCGCCGATGAAGAGCCCCCAGCGGTCGGCCCTGTCCAGGCCCGCGTCCTCCAACTGCCGGGACGCCAGCCACGCGGCGAAGGAGAGACCGACCGAGGCGACTCCGGCGAAGTAGAAGATCCCCGACCGGATCCCCATCTTGTGCAGTGTTCGCATCATGTTCTTCCCCCCGATGCTGTGTGGCTGTGTGGCTGTGTGGCTGCCCTCTGCCCCTCCTGGGCGGATGAAACCCGTCAGCCGAAGTGCCACTCGGCGGGCTGGTCGGTGAAGCCGGTGTCGAGGCCGAGCTGGAGCGCGGATATCCGGGCCTTCTCCGGCACCTCGAAGACGACCAGGCCCTTACGGCTGTCGCCGGGGGCGATGCTCAACGAACCGAGGGGGACGCCTTCACGGACGTCGCCGATGGCGCTGGCGGGGTACCGGTTGCCGTCGGCGTCGGACACCACGGCGCCGTCCGCTGGGACGCCGGTGTACGGGACGCTGCTCCTGGTGCCGATGGTCAGCTCGACCGCGTAGTAGCGGTGGCCGGACTTGGGCCTGAGCAGGTCGCTCGCGGGTGTCCCGGTGTTCACGACACGCTTGGCGGTGACGGTGATCTCCACGTCGCCGGACCCGCGCAGCATGATCGTCTCGCCGAGCCGCGCGGGCCGGGTGTCCTGCCGCACCTGGGCGACGCGGCCGGCGGCCGGGGGAGCGTCGTAGACGGCCGACAGCTCCTCGATCGGATCCCGCTGGTCGAACACGCGCGGCGGGGTGCGCAGAGCGCCGGTGGCCACGGCGGTGCAGCCGAACAACAACAGGATCGGAGCCCCTGTCGCCACGAGCCAGTACGCCGGGCTCCTGCCCTGCGGCCCGGTGTCGCGCACGGCGCGCGGGTGGTGCGGGTGGGACATGGTGCCTCCTGAGAAGTGGGGCTGCACCTGAGACGCGCCAGTGATCAGTTACGTTTACCTTCGGCAAGCGGATGGGCCCGGATCGAGGGCAAAGCGCGATAACGACGCCGGAACGCCGCTATAATTCCGCGAGAGTCCGGAATGGGTGACGTCGTGCCGGAGGGATCGGCGTCTTCCGGGGACCATGGAAAGCACGTCGGCCGCGCCGCGCCGAGGCCCCACGTGACAGCCGTTTTGACGTGCTGCGCGGGCCTGGGTAGGCTATCCGTTCGTGCCCATGGCTACATGGGCTCTCATGCGCGCGCTCGACGCTGTGGGTCTCTGCCCAGGGGTCCAGGCGGGTGCGGCATGGCTTCTCCCCAACAGCCCGGTCTAGGCCGTGCGTGATGCGACAAGAGCGCGACACGCCCGAGCGCGGGGGTCGGCGAGAGCAGTAGAACAGCAGGTCATGACACCGGCAGTACCTGCGAATGCAGCAATGCATGAAACCGAGATACCGGCCAGATTGCACGAACGGAGACGCGGTGCCCACGATTCAGCAGTTGGTCCGCAAGGGCCGCCAGGACAAGGTCAGTAAGACCAAGACCCCGGCTCTTAAGGGAAGCCCGCAGCGGCGGGGTGTTTGCACGCGCGTCTACACGACCACGCCGAAGAAGCCCAACTCCGCCCTGCGGAAGGTGGCTCGTGTGCGGCTCACCAACGGCATCGAGGTGACCGCCTATATCCCGGGCGTCGGCCACAACCTGCAGGAGCACTCGATCGTGCTCGTGCGCGGCGGCCGTGTGAAGGACCTGCCGGGTGTTCGCTACAAGATCATCCGCGGCTCGCTGGACACCCAGGGCGTCCGCAACCGCAAGCAGGCTCGCAGCCGCTACGGCGCGAAGAGGGAGAAGAGCTGAGATGCCGCGTAAGGGCCCCGCAGGTCGTCGCCAGCTCATGGCCGACCCGGTCTACAGCTCCCCGCTGGTGACCGCACTGATCAACAAGGTGCTGCTGAACGGCAAGCGCTCGCTCGCCCAGCACATCGTCTACAACGCCCTGGAGGGCTGCCGGGACAAGACCGGCAACGACCCCGTGGTCACCCTCAAGCGGGCGCTCGACAACGTCAAGCCCACTCTTGAGGTGCGCAGCCGCCGAGTCGGTGGCGCCACCTACCAGGTGCCGGTGGAGGTGCGCGCCGCGCGCAGCACCACGCTGGCGCTGCGCTGGCTGGTGCAGTACTCCCGCGCCCGCCGCGAGAAGACCATGACCGAGCGGCTGATGAACGAGCTGCTCGACGCGAGCAACGGCCTCGGCGCCAGTGTCAAGCGGCGCGAGGACACGCACAAGATGGCCGAGTCCAACAAGGCCTTCGCCCACTACCGCTGGTAGTGCCCACAGGCCGGGCCGGGGTGTCACCCACCTGGGTCCGGCCGCACGAGACGAGACGACGAGGACGCGAGAGAAGTGGCCGCAACGACCGCTCTTGACCTGGCCAAGGTCCGCAATATTGGGATCATTGCCCATATTGACGCGGGCAAGACCACGACGACCGAGCGCATCCTGTTCTACACCGGCATCAACTACAAGATCGGTGAGGTCCACGACGGCGCCGCCACGATGGACTGGATGGAGCAGGAGCAGGAGCGTGGCATCACGATCACGTCTGCCGCGACTACCTGCGAGTGGGCCGGTAACACCATCAACATCATCGACACTCCCGGTCACGTCGACTTCACCATCGAGGTCGAGCGCAACCTTCGCGTCCTCGACGGCGCGGTGGCGGTGTTCGACGGTGTCGCCGGCGTCGAGCCGCAGTCGGAGACGGTGTGGCGTCAGGCCGACCGCTACAACGTTCCGCGCATCTGCTTCGTGAACAAGATGGACCGCGTGGGTGCGGAGTTCCACCGCTGCGTCGACATGATGGTCACCCGTCTGGGCGCGGTTCCCGCGGTCATCCAGCTCCCTTGGGGCGTCGAGGCCGGCTTCCGCGGCGTCATCGACCTGGTGCGGATGAAGGGCCTGCTCTGGAGCGAGGAGGCGGCGAAGGGCGAGATGTACGACGTCGTCGACATCCCGGCCGACCACGTCGACGCCGCTCGCGAGTGGCGCGACAAGCTGGTCGAGACCATCGCCGAGAACGACGACGAGTTGATGGAGCTCTACCTGGAGGCCGTCGAGCCGACCGAGGAGCAGCTCGTCGCGGCGATCCGTCGCGCCACGCTGTCGGGCACCGTCAACCCGGTCCTGACCGGCACCGCGTTCAAGAACAAGGGCGTGCAGCCGCTGCTCGACGCCATCGTCGCCTACCTGCCCGCTCCGATCGACATCCCGGCCTTCAAGGGCCATGCGGTCGGCAACGAGGAGCAGGTCGTCGAGCGGCACGCGGACCCCAAGGAGCCGTTCGCCGCGCTGGCCTTCAAGATCATGAGCGACCCCCACCTGGGCAAGCTCACCTACCTCCGCATCTACTCGGGCTCGCTCGAGGCCGGTTCCCAGGTGATCAACTCCGGGAAGGGCAAGAAAGAGCGGATCGGCAAGATCTACCAGATGCACGCCAACAAGCGTGAGGAGCGGCCGAGCGCGACCGCGGGGCAGATCGTCGCCGTCATGGGCCTGAAGGACACCACCACGGGCGACACGCTCAGCGACCCCAGCGACCAGGTGGTCCTGGAGTCGATGACCTTCCCGGCGCCGGTCATCAACGTGGCCATCGAGCCCAAGACCAAGGGCGACCAGGAGAAGCTCAGCACCGCCATCCAGCGCCTGGCCGAGGAGGACCCGTCCTTCCAGGTCCGCCGCGACGAGGAGACCGGTCAGACGGTCATCTGGGGCATGGGCGAGCTGCACCTGGAGATCCTGGTCGACCGGATGCGCCGCGAGTTCAAGGTCGAGGCCAACGTCGGTCGTCCGCAGGTGGCCTACCGCGAGACCATTCGCCGCAAGGTGGAGAAGGTCGAGTACACCCACAAGAAGCAGACCGGTGGTTCCGGCCAGTTCGCGCGGGTGATCATCAACCTTGAGCCGCTCGGCGAGGGCAACGACGGTTACGAGTTCGCGAACAAGGTCACCGGTGGCCGCATCCCCAGGGAGTACATCCCTTCGGTGGACGCGGGCGCGCAGGAGGCCGCCGAGTTCGGCGTGCTGGCCGGCTACCCGATGGTGGGCGTCAAGGTGACGCTGACCGACGGACAGGCGCACGACGTCGACTCCTCGGAAATGGCGTTCAAGATCGCCGGATCGATGGCCTTCAAGGAGGCCGCTCGCAAGGCGAGCGCCGTGCTCCTTGAGCCGGTCATGTCGGTCGAGGTGACGACGCCGGAAGACTACATGGGCGATGTCATCGGCGACCTCAACGGCCGCCGCGGGCAGATTCAGGCCATGGAAGACCGGACCGGGGCCAAGGTCATCCAGGCCCTCGTCCCGCTGTCGGAGATGTTCGGTTACGTGGGTGACCTGCGCAGCAGGACCCAGGGCCGGGCTGTCTACAGCATGCAGTTCGACTCCTACGCGGAAGTGCCTCCGGGCATCGCTCAGGAGATCGTCGCGAAGGTTCGGGGCGAGTAGCACTCCCCCTAGCCTGAGTTGAGAAGACGAAAGTCAGTCAGAATCTCTAAGGAGACAGAGCAGTGGCCAAGGCCAAGTTCGAGCGGACCAAGCCGCACATGAACATCGGCACCATTGGGCACATCGACCACGGCAAGACCACTCTGACCGCGGCGATCACCAAGGTGCTCCACGAGCGCTACCCTGAGCTGAACAAGGCGACCCCGTTCGACAAGATCGACAAGGCGCCCGAGGAGAAGGCTCGCGGTATCACCATCTCCATCGCGCACGTCGAATACCAGACCGAGAAGCGGCACTACGCCCACGTGGACTGTCCCGGTCACGCCGACTACGTGAAGAACATGATCACCGGTGCGGCGCAGATGGACGGCGCGATCCTCGTGGTCGCCGCCACCGACGGCCCGATGCCGCAGACCAAGGAGCACGTGCTCCTGGCCCGCCAGGTCGGCGTGCCGTACATCGTGGTCGCCCTGAACAAGGCCGACATGGTGGACGACGAGGAGATCCTGGAGCTCGTCGAGCTCGAGGTCCGCGAGCTGCTGACCGCTCAGGAGTTCCCCGGCGACGACCTGCCCGTGATCCGCGTCTCGGCGCTCAAGGCGCTTGAGGGCGACGCCAAGTGGGCCGACTCCATCGTCGAGCTGATGGACGCCGTGGACGAGAGCGTTCCCGAGCCGCCGCGCGCCATCGACAAGCCGTTCCTGATGCCGATCGAGGACGTCTTCTCGATCACCGGTCGTGGCACCGTCGTCACCGGCCGGATCGAGCGCGGTGTCGTCAAGGTCAACGAGACCGTCGACATCATCGGCATCCAGGAGGAGAAGACCACCACGACCGTCACCAGCATCGAGATGTTCAACAAGATGCTGGACGAGGGTCACGCGGGCGACAACGCGGCGCTGCTGCTCCGCGGCATCAAGCGCGACCAGGTCGAGCGCGGTCAGTGTGTCATCAAGCCGGGCACCACGACCCCGCACACCGAGTTCACGGCCCAGGTCTACATCCTGGCCAAGGACGAGGGTGGCCGCCACACGCCGTTCTTCAACAACTACCGTCCGCAGTTCTACTTCCGGACGACGGACGTGACCGGCGTGGTGCAGCTGCCCGAGGGCACCGAGATGGTCATGCCCGGTGACAACACCGAGATGGTCGTCCAGCTCATCCAGCCGATCGCGATGGAGGACGGCCTCAAGTTCGCGATTCGTGAGGGTGGCCGGACCGTCGGCGCCGGTAACGTCATCAAGATCATCAAGTAGAACGACCGCGGGGCGGCGGTCGGCCTCCCACAAGAGGCCGACCGCCGAACCACGAGAGGGGCGGGCCGTATGGCCGGCGTCTCGCGCGGCCACCGCACAAGGCCGTGATCTCGCAGCGGTTTCGACTCGATCGAAACACCTGCAAGATCACGGATCGGGCGGTGAGCCCAACGAAGGCGGCGCATCGCCGCACGATGCTTTTACAGGACGACAGCGAAGGACACCGAGGCCACTATGGCGGGACAGAAGATCCGCATCCGGCTCAAGGCCTATGACCACGAGGTCATTGACAGCTCGGCCAAGAAGATCGTCGAGACGGTGACACGGACCGGCGCGAAGGTCGCGGGCCCGGTGCCGCTGCCGACCGAGAAGAACGTGTACTGCGTCATCCGCTCGCCGCACAAGTACAAGGACAGCCGCGAGCACTTTGAGATGCGGACGCACAAGCGGCTGATCGACATCTTCGACCCGACCGCGAAGACCGTCGACGCGCTCATGCGACTGGATCTCCCGTCCGGCGTCGACATCTCGATCAAGTACTGAGGGAACGCACTGACATGGCTAAGCAGATCAAGGGCGTCCTGGGCAAGAAGCTCGGCATGACCCAGGTCTTCGACGCGGACAACCGGCTCGTACCGGTGACCGTCGTCGAGGCCGGTCCGTGCGTGGTGACCAGGGTCCGCACCCAGGACAAGGACGGCTACTCCGCCATCCAGCTCGGTTACGGACAGGTCGACCCGCGCAAGGTCAACAAGCCGCTGGGTGACTACCTGCGTAAGCACGACATCACCCCGCGCCGCTACTTCACCGAGGTCCGCACGGACGACGCGACCGAGTACACCGTCGGCCAGGAAGTCCTCGCCGACGCCTTCGAGGCCGGCCAGTTCGTCGACGTGACGGGCAAGAGCAAGGGCAAGGGCTTCGCTGGCGTCATGAAGCGTCACGGCTTCGGCGGCCTGGGCGCCTCGCACGGCACCCAGCGCAAGCACCGTTCGCCCGGCTCCATCGGCGGATGCGCCACTCCCGGCCGCGTCTTCAAGGGCCTGCGGATGGCGGGCCGGATGGGCAACGTCCGGACCACCGTGCAGAGCCTGAAGGTCCACTCCGTGGACGCCGAGAAGAACCTCATCCTGATCAAGGGTGCGATCCCCGGCGCCAACGGCAGCCTGGTCCTCATTCGCACCGCTGTTAAGAAGGGGGCTGCCAAGTGAGTTCCGTTGACGTCCTCGACCGCGGCGGTGCGAAGGTCGGCACGGTGGAGCTGCCGGAGGAGATCTTCGGCGCCAAGGTGAACGTCCCGCTGATCCACCAGGTGGTCGTGGCCCAGCTCGCCGCTCGCCGGCAGGGCACCCACAAGGCCAAGAGCCGTGGTGAGGTCCGCGGTGGCGGCAAGAAGCCGTACCGCCAGAAGGGCACCGGCCGGGCCCGTCAGGGTTCGACCCGCGCCCCGCAGTTCGCCGGTGGCGGCGTGGTCCACGGCCCCGTGCCGCGTGACTACTCCCAGCGCACCCCCAAGCGGATGAAGGCCGCCGCGCTGCGCGGCGCCCTGTCCGACCGCGCCTCGCTCGGCCGCGTCCACGTAGTGAGCGACCTGGTCGACGGCGAGACGCCCAAGACCAAGGCGGCGCTGCAGGCGCTGCGCAAGATCACGCAGGCCCGTTCGGTCCTGGTCGTCCTCGACGAGGCCGACGAGCTGACCTGGCTGAGCCTGCGTAACGCTCCCGAGGTCCACCTGCTGGACGCCGGGCAGCTCAACACCTACGACGTGCTCGTCAATGACGACGTGGTCTTCACGCAGGCCGCGTACGACCAGGTCGTCACCCGGCTGGGCAAGAGCGGGCAGGAGGACGCCTGATGGAGAAGGTCGCCGACCCGCGCGACATCATCATCAAGCCGATCGTCTCTGAGAAGAGCTACGGCCTGATCGATGAGTTCAACAAGTACACGTTTCTGGTGAAGAAGACGGCGAACAAGACGCAGATCAAGATCGCTGTCGAGCAGATCTTCGGCGTCAAGGTCAGCAGCGTCAACACCATCAACCGGCAGGGCAAGCGCAAGCGGACCCGCGCGGGCTTCGGCAAGCGTCCCGACACCAAGCGGGCGATCGTGAGCCTGGCGGGAGACGACCGGATCGACATCTTCGGCCAGGTCGGCTGAACCGCCGTCCGAACCCGTAGCCAGCACCGACGAAGGATGAACGAAAGAGATGGGCATCCGTAAGTACAAGCCGACGACGCCGGGTCGTCGCGGCGCGAGTGTCTCGGACTTCTCCGAGATCACGCGCAGCACACCCGAGAAGTCGCTGCTTGCTCCCCTTCACAACAAGGGCGGCCGTAACGTACACGGCAAGGTGACCGCGCGCCACCAGGGCGGTGGCCACAAGCGCGCCTACCGGATCATCGACTTCCGGCGGGACGACAAGGACGGCGTGCCGGCCAAGGTCGCGCACATCGAGTACGACCCGAACCGCACCTCCCGCATCGCGCTGCTCCACTACGCCGATGGCGAGAAGCGCTACATCATCGCGCCGGCCGGCCTCAAGCAGGGCGACCGGGTCGAGAACGGCCCCGGGGCCGACATCAAGCCGGGCAACTGCCTGCCGCTGCGCAACATCCCGACCGGTACCTTCATCCACGCGGTGGAGCTGAAGCCGGGCGGTGGCGCCAAGCTGGGCCGTTCCGCGGGCGCGCAGATCCAGCTCCTGGCCAAGGAGGGGCAGTACGCCACGCTGCGTATGCCGTCCGGTGAAATGCGCATGGTCGATGTGCGGTGCCGGGCCTCGGTGGGCCAGGTCGGCAACGCCGAGCAGGGCAACATCAACCTCGGCAAGGCCGGCCGGGCGCGCTGGAAGGGCAAGCGTCCTTCGGTGCGAGGTGTGGCCATGAACCCGGTCGACCACCCGCACGGCGGTGGTGAGGGCAAGACCTCCGGTGGTCGCCACCCGGTCAACCCCAAGGGCAAGCCGGAGGGTCGTACCCGCCAGGCCAACAAGTCCAGTGACCGGTTGATCATCCGTCGTCGGAGCAAGAGGAAGAAGCGGTAGGAGCAAGCGAGATGCCACGTAGCCTTAAGAAGGGCCCCTTCGTGGACGACCACCTGCAGAAGAAGGTGGACGTCCAGAACGAAAAGGGGACCAAGAACGTCATCAAGACGTGGTCGCGGCGCTCCATGATCGTGCCCGACATGCTCGGTCACACGATCGCCGTCCACGACGGTCGCAAGCACGTCCCGGTGTTCATCACCGAGGCGATGATCGGCCACAAGCTGGGCGAGTTCGCTCCTACGCGGACCTTCCGCAGCCACGTCAAGGAAGACCGGCGTAGCCGGCGGTAGCGCCTTCAGAAACGAGGAGTAAGCGATGGAAGCCAGGGCTCAGGCGCGGTTCGTCCGTGTCACGCCCCAGAAGGCCCGCCGTGTGGTGGACCTCATTCGCGGGCTGCCCGCTTCGGAGGCGCAGGCCGTGCTGCAGTTCGCTCCCCAGGCGGCGAGCGAGCCCGTCTACAAGGTGCTCACCAGCGCCATGGCGAACGCCGAGCACAACTACAAGCTCGACCGTGAGTCGCTCTACGTGAGCCGCGCCTATGTGGACGAGGGCCCGACGCTCAAGCGGTTCCGTCCGCGCGCGCAGGGTCGTGCCTACCGCATCAACAAGCGGACGAGCCACATCACCGTGATCGTCGAGCCTAGGCCCGACGGCCAGGGCAAGCCGAAGGGAAGGACCCGCTAGTGGGCCAGAAGGTTAACCCGCACGGGTTCCGACTCGGCATCACGACCGACTTCAAGAGCCGGTGGTACGCCGACAAGCTGTACAAGTCGTACGTCGCGGAGGACGTCTCGATCCGTCGCATGCTGCAGCGCGGCATGGAGCGGGCGGGCATCTCCAAGGTGGAGATCGAGCGGACCACCGACCGCGTGCAGGTCGACATCCACACCGCCCGGCCGGGCATCGTCATCGGCCGCCGCGGCGCGGAGGCCGACCGCATCCGGGGCGACCTTGAGAAGCTGACCAAGAAGCAGGTTCAGCTCAACATCCTCGAGGTCAAGAACCCCGAGATCGACGCCCAGCTCGTCGCCCAGGGCGTGGCCGAGCAGCTCTCCAGCCGGGTCTCCTTCCGGCGGGCGATGCGCAAGGCCATGCAGTCGGCGATGAAGAGCGGCGCCAAGGGCATCCGGGTGCAGTGCTCGGGTCGCCTCGGCGGTGCCGAGATGTCGCGGTCGGAGTTCTACCGCGAAGGCCGTGTGCCGCTGCACACGCTGCGCGCCGACATCGACTACGGCTTCTACGAGGCCCGGACCACCTTCGGCCGGATCGGCGTGAAGGTCTGGATCTACAAGGGCGAGGCCCCGACCTCCCGCGCCGAGCGCGAGGCCGCGGCCGGTGCTCGCGCCGGGCAGCGCAGGGACCGCTCGGACCGTCCGCAGCGCGGCCGTGGTGGCCGCGGCGGCGGCGGTGGCGGCGGTGGCGGCCGTGAGGGCGGCGGCGCCCGTGGCGGCCGCGGTGGCGGCCGTGACGGCGGCCAGAAGACCGAATCCACCGCGCCCGCTGGGGCGCCTGAGTCAGGCCCGGCGGAACAGCCGGCTGAGGGGAGCTGACCATGCTTGTTCCGCGTAAGGTCAAGCACCGCAAGCAGCACCGACCGGACCGGCACGGCATGGCCAAGGGCGGCACCAGGGTCTCCTTCGGCGAGTACGGCATCCAGGCGCTGGAGCACAGCTACGTGACCAACCGCCAGATCGAGGCCGCTCGTATCGCCATGACCCGGCACATCCGCCGTGGCGGCAAGGTGTGGATCAACATCTTCCCCGACCGCCCGCTGACCAAGAAGCCCGCCGAGACCCGCATGGGTTCCGGTAAGGGTTCGCCGGAGTGGTGGATCGCCAACGTCAAGCCCGGACGCGTGATGTTCGAGCTGTCTGGCGTCGCCGAGCCGGTCGCTCGCGAGGCGCTGCGCCGCGCGATGCACAAGTTGCCGATGAAATGCCGGTTCGTGAAGCGTGAAGTGGGTGAGGCGTGATGGCACAGGGTGTGACCGCCGCCGAGCTGCGTGACCAGAACAAGGACGAGCTGGTCGCCAAGCTGAAGGAGGCGAAGGAGGAGCTGTTCAACCTCCGCTTCCAGGCGGCGACTGGTCAGCTCGAAAGCCACGGGCGGCTGCGTGCCGTCCGCCGCGAGATCGCCCGTATCTACACCGTGATGCGGGAGCGGGAGCTTGGCATCATCGCGGACGCGACGACGGACGTGAAGGAGCCGAGTGATGGCTGAGACCACGGGCAGCGGCGTCGCAGAGGACGCCGCCCCCACCAGGAACTACCGGAAGACCCGCGAAGGCGTGGTCGTCAGCGACAAGATGGAGAAGACCGTCGTCGTCGCTGTCGAGGACCGCGTCAAGCATGCCCTTTACGGCAAGGTCATCCGGCGGACCACCAAGTACAAGGCGCACGACGAGGGCAACGAGTGCGGCGTCGGCGACCGGGTCCTGCTCATGGAGACCCGTCCGCTGTCGGCCACCAAGCGCTGGCGTGTCGTCGAGGTGCTTGAGAAGGCCAAGTAGCAAGGAAGTACGCGTCTCCGTGGGGCGACCCACGGAGACGTCCAAGGGCGCGGGGCCGTACGGCTCCCGCGCCGCCCGCGGTGCGGTGACTCGCCAGTCGAGCGCACTGTGCCGGGGGAACAAGACCACAGCAGGTTCCGCAAGGCTCACCGTCCGCGGTGAGAACCGGCGAGACACACAGGAGTAGACGTGATCCAGCAGGAGTCGCGACTCAAGGTCGCCGACAACACGGGTGCCAAGGAGATCCTTTGCATCCGTGTGCTCGGTGGCTCGGGTCGGCGCTACGCGGGCATAGGCGATGTCATCGTCGCCACGGTGAAGGACGCCCTTCCCGGTGGTGGCGTGAAGAAGGGCGAGGTCGTCAGGGCCGTCGTGGTGCGCACCAGTAAGGAGCGCCGCCGCCCGGACGGCTCCTACATCCGCTTCGACGAGAACGCGGCCGTCCTGATCAAGGACAGCGGCGACCCTCGCGGCACGCGCATCTTCGGCCCGGTCGGCCGTGAGCTGCGTGAGAAGAAGTTCATGCGCATCATCTCGCTGGCACCGGAGGTGCTGTGATGCCGAAGACGAAGCAGCAGCGGCAGCCGGCGAAGCTGCACGTGAAGAAGGGCGACCTGGTCCAGGTCATCGCAGGTGACGACAAGGGCGCCAAGGGCCGTGTGATCGCCGCCTACCCGCGCGAGCAGCGCGTGGTGGTCGAAGGCGTGAACATGGTCAAGAAGCACTCCAAGGAGACCCACCAGGGTCCGCGCGGTGCGAAGACCGGCGGGGTGCAGACCATGGAGGCTCCCATCCACGTGAGCAACGTGAAGAAGCTCAAGGATGAGAAGCCGGCCGACGAGGACAAGAAGCCCGCGAAGAAGGCTGACAAGGCCGACGAATCGGGTGAGGACGACTGATGACCGCCCAGACGCAAGAGCGCGTGGCGCCGCGCCTCAAGCAGCGCTACCGCGAGGAGATCGCCGGCAAGCTGCGTGAGCAGTTCGACATCAAGAACGTCATGCAGACGCCCGGCCTGGTCAAGATCAAGGTCAACATGGGCGTCGGCGAGGCGGCTCGCGACTCCAAGCTGATCGAGGGCGCGGTCCGCGACCTCGCCGCGATCACCGGTCAGAAGCCCGCCGTGGCCCGCGCCCGCAAGTCCATCGCGCAGTTCAAGCTGCGCGAGGGCATGCCGATCGGCGCGCACGTCACGCTGCGCGGCGACCGCATGTGGGAGTTCCTCGACCGCCTGCTGTCCACGGCGCTGCCCCGTATCCGTGACTTCCGCGGCCTGTCGCCCAAGCAGTTCGACGGCAACGGCAACTACACGTTCGGGCTCACCGAGCAGGTCATGTTCCACGAGGTGGACCAGGACAAGGTGGACCGGCAGCGCGGTATGGACATCACCGTCGTGACCACCGCGACCACCGACGACCAGGGGCGCGCGCTGCTGAAGCTCCTCGGATTCCCGTTCAAGGAAGCATAGGAGGAGTCGATCATGGCCAAGAAGGCGTTGATCGTCAAGGCTGAGCGCAAGCCCAAGTTCAAGGTCCGGTCCTACACCCGGTGCTCCCGGTGCGGCCGTCCGCGCGCCGTCTACCGCAAGTTCGGGCTGTGCCGCGTGTGCTTCCGTGAGATGGCGCACCGGGGCGAGCTGCCCGGCATCACCAAGTCGAGCTGGTAGCCTCCGGGCTCCGGCCGTACTCAGAAACTCATGACCACCGGGCGCCGTCCGAGGCGCCCACGACCACGCCGTAGGTCCCAGAGGGAAACCGCGGCGGGGAGGGCCACCGGCCATGACGATGACCGACCCGATCGCAGACATGTTGACTCGTCTGCGTAACGCGAACTCGGCTTACCACGACACCGTGGCGATGCCGTATTCGAAGATCAAGGCGCACATCGCCGAGATCCTCCAGCAGGAGGGTTACATCCAGGCCTGGAACGTCGAAGACGCCAAGGTCGGAAAGAACCTCGTGGTGGAGCTGAAGTTCGGGCCGACCCGAGAGCGGTCCATCGCCGGACTGCGCAGGGTCTCCAAGCCCGGGCTGCGGGTCTATGCGAAGAAGGGCAACCTGCCGAGGGTCCTGGGCGGGCTGGGCGTCGCGATCATTTCGACGTCCGCCGGTCTCATGACCGACAAGCAGGCCGGCAAGCGTGGTGTGGGCGGGGAAGTCCTCGCCTACGTCTGGTAACGAGGGGAGGAAATACAGCATGTCGCGAATCGGACGGCTGCCCATCCCCGTGCCGGGCGGCGTCGAGGTCACCATCGCTGGCCAGGATGTCACCGTCAAGGGGCCCAAGGGCACTCTTACCCACTCCGTCGTCGACCCCATCACGGTGGGTCGCGATGACGACGGCGTCATCAACGTGACGCGTCCGAACGACGAGCACAAGGTCCGTGCGCTGCACGGCCTCTCGCGGACGCTGATCGCGAACATGGTCGCGGGCGTCACCCAGGGCTACTCGAAGTCCCTGGAGATCGTCGGCGTCGGCTACCGCGTCCAGGCCAAGGGCCCGACGCAGCTCGAGTTCTCGCTCGGGTACAGCCACCCGGTGGTCGTGGACGCCCCTGACGGCATCACGTTCCGCGTCGAGCGCCCGACCCTGCTGCACGTCGATGGAATCGACAAGCAGAAGGTCGGCGAGGTCGCCGCGAATATCCGCAAACTGCGCAAGCCCGACCCGTACAAGGGCAAGGGCGTGCGCTACCAGGGCGAACAGATCCGCCGCAAGGTCGGAAAGGCTGGTAAGTAGGCATGGCTCCGAAGACCGCGTTCGGCAAGCACACGGCCGCCCGCGCCGTCTCGCGGGCCCGCCGTCACCGCCGCGTCCGCAAGAAGGTCGTCGGCTCCGCCGCACGGCCGCGCATGGTCGTCAACCGTTCGACGAGGCACATGTTCGTGCAGATCATCGACGACGTCGCGCGTCACACGCTGGTGAGCGCGTCCACCATGGACGTCTCGCTGCGTGACGCCGAGGGCGACAAGACCGCCAAGGCCAAGAAGGTCGGCGAGCTTCTCGCTCAGCGGGCCAAGGCCGCGGGCATCACCGCGGTCGTCCTGGACCGGGGTGGCAACCGCTACGCGGGCCGCATCGCGGCGCTCGCGGACAGCGCCCGGGAAGGCGGGTTGGACTTCTGATGGCCTCCCGTCCCATGAGCAACGAGAAGAGGAACCACTGATGGCTGCAGCTCCGCGTCGCGGTGGCGGCACCGGTGGCGAGCGGCGGGACCGTCGTGACGATCGCCGGGGTGGCGCCGCCGACAAGGGCGTCTCGTACATCGAGCGCGTCGTGAAGATCAACCGAGTGGCCAAGGTCGTGAAGGGTGGTCGTCGCTTCAGCTTCACCGCCCTGGTCGTCGTCGGCGACGGCAACGGCATGGTCGGCGTCGGCTACGGCAAGGCCAAGGAGGTGCCCGCGGCCATCGCCAAGGGCGTCGAGGAGGCCAAGAAGCACTTCTTCAAGGTGCCGCGCATCCAGGGCACCATCCCGCACACGGTGCAGGGTGAGGACGCCGCGGGCGTCGTCCTGCTGCGCCCGGCGTCGGCCGGTACCGGCGTCATCGCGGGTGGCCCGGTGCGCGCCGTCCTGGAGTGCGCCGGCATCCACGACGTGCTGTCCAAGTCGCTCGGCTCGGACAATCCGATCAACATCGTGCACGCCACGGTGACGGCGCTCAAGGGGCTCTCCCGCCCCGAGGAGATCGCCGCCCGCCGCGGGCTGCCGATCGAGGACGTCGTGCCGAAGGCCATGCTGAAGGCTCGCGCCGAGGGCATGGCGGAGGCGGCCGCCGCCGCGAAGGCGGGGGGCTGACGATGGCACGCCTGAGGATCAAGCAGGTCAAGTCCAAGATCGGTGGCAGGCAGAACCAGCGGGATTCGCTGCGCTCTCTTGGCCTGAAGCGGATCGGCGACGTCGTCGTCAAGGAAGACCGTCCCGAGATTCGCGGGATGGTCGCCGTGGTGACGCACCTCGTCGAGGTTGAAGAGGTCGACTAGTCATGACTGAGCCCGAGAAGACGTCCGAGACGTCGGAGAAGACGCCGCTGCGCATCCACGACCTGCGGCCCGCCAAGGGTGCCAACCGTCCCAAGGTCCGCAAGGGCCGGGGCGAGGGCTCCAAGGGCAAGACCGCCGGTCGTGGTACCAAGGGCAGCAAGGCCCGTAAGACGATGCCCCTCGGCTTCGAGGGCGGCCAGGTGCCGCTGCAGCGGCGGCTGCCGAAGCGGAAGGGCTTCTCGAACGCCCTGTTCAAGACGACCTACCAGGTCGTCAACCTGGACCGTCTCGGGGAGCTGTTCCCCGAGGGCGGCGATGTCACGGTCGAGACCCTGGTGGCCCGCGGCGCGGTTCGCAAGAACCAGCCCGTGAAGGTCCTGGGGACTGGCGAGATCTCTGTCACGGTCAACGTCTCGGCGCACGCGTTCTCCGCGAGCGCCAAGGAGAAGATCGCGGCCGCCGGAGGCTCGACGACCGAGGTGTGACGTACACGAGAGGCGCGGAGGTTCGTTATGGGCCTCCGCGCCCGTAGTGCGTTAGAGTTCGCTGGGCGGCGAGGTGTTTCCGTCGACGAAATTCCTTCGAGAATTTCTGCGGCAGGCCCTCGCCTCTGACAATCTCAATGACAGACACTCCATGGACTGCCATGGATCACCCCGCACCATCGCTGACCGAACTCGCCGTAAAGGCGCGCAGGAGGGACCGTGCTGACCGCGATTACCCGGGCGTTCCGTACACCGGACCTGCGCAAGAAGTTGCTCTTTACGCTGGGCATCATCGCGCTGTTCCGGCTTGGTTCGGTGCTTCCGACCCCCGGTGTTCACGCTGAGAACGTCCGTCGATGCCTGGAGCAGGCCCAGGCGAGCGACGCTGGAAACATCTACGGCATGGTGCAGTTGTTCAGCGGCGGCGCGCTGCTGAAACTGTCTGTGTTCGCGCTGGGCATCATGCCCTATATCACCGCGAGCATCATCCTGCAGCTCCTCGTCGTGGTCATTCCGCGACTGGAGGCCCTCAAGAAGGAGGGGCAGGCCGGCACCACCAAGATCACACAGTACACGCGCTATCTGACCATCGGTCTGGCCGTGCTGCAGTCCACCGCGTTCATCGCGCTCGCCAGGAGCGGCCAGCTCTTCCAGGGCTGTCAGGAGCCGATCCTGCTCAGCACCGACGTGTTCACCGTGGTCACCATGGTCATCACGATGACCGCCGGCACCGCCGTGATCATGTGGCTGGGCGAGCTCATCACCGACCGCGGCGTCGGCAACGGCATGTCGATCCTGATCTTCACCCAGGTCATCGCCGTCTTCCCGTCCGAGCTGCTGAACATCTTCCGCCAGAACTCCTTCACCTTCTTCGCCGTTCTGGTCGTCGGCATCTTCATGATCGCCGCGGTGGTCTTCGTGGAGCAGGCCCAGCGTCGCATCCCGGTCCAGTACGCCAAGCGCATGGTCGGCCGCAGGATGTACGGCGGCACCTCCACCTACATCCCGCTGAAGGTGAACCAGGCGGGCATCATCCCGGTCATCTTCGCCTCCTCGCTGCTCTACCTGCCGCAGCTCGTCACCACGCTGTTCGCCAGCCAGGAGACCCCCAACGTCGTCGTTCAGTGGATCTCCACGCACCTGGTCACCGGTGACACTCCGGTCTATATGGCCACGTTCTTCCTGCTGATCGTCTTCTTCACCTACTTCTACGTGTCCATCACCTTCAACCCCCCTGAAGTCGCGGACAACATGAAGAAGTACGGTGGGTTCATCCCGGGCATCCGTCCGGGCCGGCCGACGGCTGAGTACCTCAACTACGTGCTCACCCGTCTCACCGCGCCGGGCGCGCTCTATCTGGGCCTGATCTCGATGGTGCCGATCGTCGCGCTCGCGGTGGCCGGGGCGAGCCAGAACTTCCCGTTCGGAGGGACGAGCATCCTGATCATGGTTGGCGTTGGGCTTGACACCGTGAAGCAGATCGAGAGCCAGCTGCAGCAGCGTAACTACGAGGGTTTCCTGAAGTAGTGCGCGTCGTCCTGGTAGGGCCCCCCGGAGCGGGTAAGGGGACGCAGGCCCAGTTCATCGCATCGAACCTGTCCATCCCGAAGATCTCGACAGGTGACATCTTCCGTGCCAACGTCTCCGGCGGCACGGACCTCGGTAAGCTCGCCAAGGAGTACATGGACCGCGGTGACCTCGTCCCCGACGAGGTCACCATCGCGATGGTGCGGGACCGCCTCTCCGAGGACGACGCGCAGGACGGTTTCCTGCTCGACGGCTTTCCGCGTAACGTCCCTCAGGCGGAGATCTTGAAGAAGATGCTCGCCGAGTGGAACATCTCCCTCGACATCGTGCTGGAGCTGGTGGTGGACGACGACGAGGTCGTCCGCCGGCTCGCCGGCCGCCGTACGTGCAGTCAGTGCGGCCGCATCTGGCACGTCGAATTCGACGACAAGCAGGACGACATCTGTGACGCCTGCGGGGGCAGGCTCTTCCAGCGTGACGACGACCGCGAGGAGACCATCCGCCACCGGCTGGAGGTCTACCAGGAGCAGACCTCCCCGCTGGTCGCCTTCTACGCCGATGAGCGCATCCTCGTCGGGGTGGACGCCACCGGCCCGGTGGAAGAGGTCACCCAGCGCGCGATGGAGCAGTTGCGCCCTTTCATCGACTAGGTGTCACCGTTGACCGAACGGCGGCGCCACTCACCCGGCATGCCACTCACCGCCAGGCGCTGTGAGTGGCGTGTTGGCGTTTAGGGCACAATCGGGAGGAATTGGGACTCCTGATGTCCGTTCCTTCCGGGGAGCCCGCCGTACCGCCCGCAGAACCGCCCCAGGGGGTGTCGCAGTGTTCAGGAAGAACCGGCATGGAATCCAGGTCAAGTCGCCAGAGCAGCTGGAGAAGATGCGCGCGGCCGGCCTGGTCGTCGGGCGCACCCTGCAACTGTTGCGCGAATCGGTCGAACCCGGAATGACCCCGCTCGATCTCGACGCCATCGCCGAGCAGGCGATCCGCGACGCCGGGGCGATCCCCTCGTTCAAGGGTTACCAGGGCTTCCCCGCCACCATCTGCGCGTCCGTCAACGACGAGGTGGTCCACGGCATCCCCGCCGACGCGCACGTGCTGCGCGACGGCGACATCATCTCCATCGACTGCGGGGCCATCCTGGACGGCTGGCACGGCGACTCCGCGATCACCGTCCCGATCGGCGAGGTCGCCCCCGAGCTGACCGAGCTGATGCGGGTGACCGAAGAGGCCATGTGGCGCGGCATAGCGGCGCTGACGGTCGGTCGGCACCTCTCGGACGTCGGGCACGAGATCGAGCGTTACGTTCGATCTCAGGGCCGCTATGGCATCCCTCAGGAGTACGGGGGCCACGGCATCGGCACCGAGATGCACATGGACCCCTGGGTGGCCAATCACGGCAGGCCCGGAAAGGGCCCCAAATTCGAGGCGGGCATGTGTCTGGCGATCGAGCCGATGGTCAACATGGGCACCGACCGCACCCGCGTCCTGGCCGACGACTGGACGGTCGTGACCATCGACGGAAAGCCCTCCGCGCACTTCGAGCACAGCGTCGCGGTGACACATAATGGACCTTGGGTTCTTACCGCCCTTGATGGTGGCAAAGAGCGCCTCGGTGGACTTCTCTGCTCGGGAGTGAATGAAAATGGCGTCAAGCCCGGAGATGAGGGCCTCCGACTCTGACCGCGATCGCATCGCCGGAGTGCTGCGCGAGCATTACGCCCAGGGCCGGTTGACCGTCGAGGAGTTCGACGAACGGCTCGAACAGCTCTACGCCAGCAAGACCTACGGCGAGCTGCAGGTCATCACCCGCGACCTGCCCGACGTCGACATGCGCTCCTACTCGGCCGAGCAGCAGAACAAGAAGGCCGAGAAACAGAAGGCCAAGCAGAAGAAGGACCTGCGCGGCGCGTGGGCCGCCTGGCTGGCGGCGAGCGGCATCAACTGGGTCATCTGGTTCATCGTGAGCGTCACCTCCGACGGCGGCGTCTACCCCTGGCCGCTGTGGGTCATGGGCCCGTGGGGCGTGATCCTGCTCGTCCACACCATCGTCGGGGACAACGGCGGCGATGCGAAGAAGAAGGAGTTGGGGAAGTAAAAATCCGCGCTCGGCGATGAGTGTGGATTCGTGCGCAGAAGGTGGATTGGAACCTTCCTAACGTGAGCCGCACCGGATGACGAGGGCTGTCCCGAGCAGCCCGATCCGGGAGCGTGAACAACTCACTGGAGGAAGATCGTGCGTAGGATGCGCAACCTTCTCGTCGGCGCCGCCCTGGCAGGTTCCCTCGCGACCGGCCTCGCCACGCCCGCCGTCGCCTCGGCCTCAGCGTCGGCCTCGGCCTCGGTTGCTCCGTCGCGTCACCACTTCGGCCCGTACTACTCCAACAGCAGCGAGAGCTTCTCCCACGAGTCGTACTTCAAGGGTTACTGGTACAAGCAGAGCGGCAAGTACTACTTCGCCGGCGACCTGTTCGACCGCCACCGCAGCGACCGCGACTACAGCTACGTGTGGTTCAGGTGGCATGACAAGTTCGGCCGGTTCCACCAGAAGTCCTACAAGACCTTCGGCCGGCTGCACTTCAACCCGTTCCAGTTCAAGCGCGACTTCGACCTCCGCGTCTGCGAGGGCCGCACCCCGACCAGCGGCTGCGGCGGCTGGCACGACGTCTTCTAACCCACAAGATCCGACCCCGCCCACCGGATGGGGAGGCGGGGTCCGCCACCGGCCGCAGCGCGATGTGCTCGGTCTGCCACCGCCGGGCGATGATCGTGCCAGGCCCGGCCGGCGGCGTGGTGCCGGTCATCGCTCCTCTAGCGCAGGTCGGAGAGGGCGCCGTGCGCGATGTGATCCACCGCTTCATCGAGATCGGGCCGGCGTGTCCGGTGCCTCGGTAGGCGGGAGGCCGGCGCACTGACGAACTGCTGTGGGGTGTCGATCGCGACCGCAAGGGCCGACGCCGTGGACGCGCCGGCATCCGCAGCGTGGAAGGGGCCGCTGAGCCCTGCGTCGGCGGGCTAGCGACCTTTGCGGCGCTTATCGTGCCTGCGGTGGACAGTGTGCGGCGCAGGGGCGGGAGGTGCGCCGAGTACCGCGTCGGGCACGTTCACCGGGATCGTTCTGCGCGGACCCTCGTCCGCCGTCACCTGGTCGGTCCAGGGATCGAACACCATGATCGGGGAGGGTTCGGGGGCGATGGCGAACCGGCCGCGCGGGATCAGTCGCGGGGCGTCCTCGTGGAGCTCGCGCGGAGGTGGGGCCTGCGGGTGGGCGGGTAGCCGGTTTCCTTCAGATCCAGGGTCACCGCCGTACCGCACCGGCTACAGCGGGCGGGCTCGCCGGCCGAGATCGGCACGATCAACGCCCGCCGGTGACACACCGAGCATCGTGCCTCGCCGCACGATCCGCTGTGGCTTCCGCCGTTTCAGGTCCGTGAGGTCGCGGACCTGTGATCGTTTCCGGTGGCAGCGCGGGCGGAGGCCGGATTGTCGGTGGGCGGTGCCACGATCGGGGGTTCGGATTCAGGCGAAGTTCAGGGGGCGTGTGGTGATGGTCGAAGGTGGACGGCGGGAGCGGGCGGTGGAGCCGGGGGATTTGAATCGGTTCGTGGTGGAGCGGTTGAACGCCGGCGATGTGGACGGGCTGGTCGAGCTGTATGAGCCGGACGCCGTGCTCGCGTTGCCCGGTGGTGGGGTCGCGACCGGGAGGGGAGAGATCCGGGCCGCCTATGAGGGGATCGTGGCGGGGCGGCCGGTGTTCACGCCGGGGGAGCCGCAGCCGGTTCTTCGCAGTGGCGATCTGGCGTTGACGGCGGTGCGCATCGCCGGTGGAGACGTGACGGTCGAGGTGGCTCGCAGGCAGCCGGACGGAACCTGGCTGTGGGCGATCGACAACCCGAGTGTGGTGGGGCGGTCGACTCCTCCCGCAACCGCCGGGTGAGCCCGTCTTCCAGGTGGGTGAGTCGCTCCCACAAGTGGTGATCTAGACGGACAGCAGTGGTTCGTGAGTGTTCTAGCCGAGGGCGGCCTCTTCGCCGTAGTGCCCGTCCTATGCCCCGATTCGCAGGATAACGAGGGTACTCAGACCTACTCTTTGCCGATGATCGCATTTGGCGCGGAAGAGGACGGGTAATTGATCTTTCGTGAGGGTCCGTGTCCGCCCGCCCTTGTATCGGCGGTGCAAGACGGTCGGGCGGACACGGATTCCCGCCAATCCCCGGAAAGCAGGACGTGAGCGGCTTGATGTCCCTCCGTCGTCGCGACTGAGGTATCCTGCTGTGCGGTGGTGTGCTGGCACCGGTCCCACGCGCGTTTCGTGTTTTGCGTGCCGGTGACGTACACTTCTTTGTCGGTTCACTTACTGACCATCGCGAACGGCGGCCTTCGGGCGCCGCCCTCTTCACTGTGCGCGTGGTCGCGGCTGCGTAGTGATCCGACGCCTCAGATGACCGATCAGTGAAACGCGAGGGACATGCCCAAAAAAGACGGCGCCATCGAGATCGAGGGCACTGTGGTCGAGTCGCTCCCGAACGCCATGTTCCGGGTAGAGCTCGACAACGGGCACAAGGTCCTGGCCCACATCAGCGGGAGGATGCGGATGCACTACATCCGGATCCTGCCTGACGACAGGGTGGTCGTCGAACTGAGCCCCTACGACCTCAGTCGTGGGCGGATCGTCTACCGATACAAGTAAGCGCGTCTGAGGAAACGACGAGGACGATGAAGGTCAAGCCGAGCGTCAAGAAGATCTGCGACAAGTGCAAGGTGATCCGCCGGCACGGTCGCGTCATGGTGATCTGTGACAACCTGCGCCACAAGCAGCGCCAGGGCTAGTCACGACAAGGCTTCTCCGAGTCCGCTCCAGTAGCGGACTCGACGCATGAGCAGCCGACAACAGAACAGCGCCTCGCGCTCGCGCAGGCGGTCCCGGCAGCCGGTCAGGCGTGCCGCGGGCCGTACCACGCGGGAGACCCCCGGTCGGAGGCCGGGGCCCTCACCCCGGGCATGGGGAGGGGTGCCGAGGCGCAAGACCTCCGCCGAAATTACAAAGGAGATGCCCGACCATGGCTCGCCTGGTTGGCGTCGACCTCCCCCGCGACAAGCGGATCGAGGTCGCCCTTACCTACATCTACGGAATCGGCCGCACCCGTGCGCTGGAGACCCTCCAGTCCACCGGCATCAGCGGCGACCTGCGCGTGCACCAGCTCACGGACGACGAGCTCGTCCCGCTGCGTGACTACATCGAGGCCAACTTCAAGATTGAAGGTGACCTGCGCCGCGAGGTCCAGGCCGACATCCGTCGCAAGATCGAGATCGGCTGCTACCAGGGAATCCGGCACCGCCGCGGCCTTCCCGTGCACGGTCAGCGCACGCAGACCAACGCACGTACCCGCAAGGGCAAGAAGAAGACCGTGGCCGGCAAGAAGAAGCCGGGCAAGAAGTAGCGACCAGTAGTCCGCGCAGCAGGACCGAGCACCTCACAGGAGTTGAAGGCGACCAATGCCTCCGAAGAGCCGTCAGGGCGCACCCAAGAAGGTACGCCGCAAGGAGAAGAAGAACGTCGCTCACGGGCACGCCCACATCAAGAGCACGTTCAACAACACGATCGTCTCGATCACGGACCCGTCCGGGAACGTGATCTCCTGGGCCAGCGCCGGCCACGTCGGGTTCAAGGGCTCTCGCAAGTCCACCCCGTTCGCCGCGCAGATGGCCGCGGAGAACGCCGCTCGCCGCGCCATGGAGCACGGCATGCGCAAGGTCGACGTCTTCGTCAAGGGTCCCGGCTCCGGCCGTGAGACCGCGATCCGTTCCCTGCAGGCCACCGGCCTCGAAGTGGGTTCGATCCAGGACGTCACCCCCGTTCCGCACAACGGCTGCCGTCCGCCCAAGCGCCGGCGCGTCTGAGCCAGAGCCACAGGAGATCATCGACAATGGCCCGTTACACCGGAGCGGACTGCAAGCTCTGCCGTCGGGAGAAGACCAAGCTCTTCCTCAAGGGCAAGAAGTGCGAGTCCGCGAAGTGCCCCATCGAGATCCGGCCCTACCCGCCCGGCGAGCACGGCCGCGGCAGGCCCAAGGAGTCGGAGTACCAGCTTCAGCTTCGTGAGAAGCAGAAGATGCGCCGTATCTACGGCGTGCTGGAGAAGCAGTTCCACAACTACTACGACGAGGCGAACAAGAAGGAAGGCAAGACCGGCGAGGTCCTGCTCCAGATCCTGGAGTCCAGGCTCGACAACGTGGTCTACCGTGCCGGCTTCGCCGAGTCCCGTGACGCCGCCCGTCAGCAGGTGCGTCACGGCCACATCGTGGTCAACGGCCGCAAGGTGGACATCCCGTCCTACCGCGTCCGTGAGCACGACATCGTCGAGGTCCGTGAGAAGTCGCGGAACCTGATGCCGTACGAGGTGGCCCGCGCCACCGCCGGTGACAAGACCATCCCGGCCTGGCTCGGCGTCGTTCCCGACTCGATGCGCGTCCTCGTGCACCAGCTCCCGGTCCGGCAGCAGATCGACACGCAGGTCCAGGAGCAGCTCATCGTCGAGTACTACTCGAAGTAACCCTTCGGGTGGTCCTCACCCGCCTTGCCGTACGGCTTCCGCGACGCGTCGCGGGCCGTACGGCATAGGCTTGAATGACCGGCGGCGTCATATAGCGGGCGCCGCGGACGACAGGGGAGACCCACATGCTGATCGCTCAGCGACCCACCCTTCTAGAGGAATCCCTAGAGGAGACCCGCTCCAAGTTCGTCATCGAACCGCTGGAGCCGGGGTTCGGCTACACCATCGGCAACGCGCTGCGCCGCACGCTGCTGTCCTCCATCCCGGGGGCGGCCGTCACCAGCATCCGCATCGAGGGCGTGCTGCACGAGTTCTCGACCGTGCCGGGGGTGAAGGAGGATGTCACCGACATCATCCTGAACCTCAAGGAGCTGGTCGTGTCCTCCGAGCACGACGAGCCCGTGGTGATGTACCTCCGCAAGCAGGGGCCCGGTGAGGTCACCGCCGCCGACATCGCGCCGCCGGCCGGTGTCGAGGTGCACAACCCCGACCTGCGCATCGCCACGCTGAACGGCAAGGCGAAGCTGGAGATGGAGCTGACCGTCGAGCGCGGTCGCGGCTACGTCTCCGCCGCGCAGAACAAGCAGCCGGGCCAGGAGATCGGGCGCATTCCGATCGACTCCATCTACTCCCCGGTCCTCAAGGTCATCTACAAGGTCGAGGCGACGCGTGTCGAGCAGCGCACCGACTTCGACCGCCTGATCCTCGACGTCGAGACCAAGCCGAGCATGAAGCCGCGCGACGCGGTGGCCTCGGCCGGTAAGACGCTGGTCGAGCTGTTCGGCCTGGCCCGCGAGCTGAACGTCGAGGCCGAGGGCATCGACATCGGCCCGTCGCCGACCGACGCGGCCCTGGCCGCCGATCTGGCGCTGCCCATCGAGGAGCTGAACCTCACGGTCCGTTCCTACAACTGCCTCAAGCGCGAGGGCATCCACACGGTGGGTGAGCTGGTCGCGCGCAGCGAGCAGGACCTTCTGGATATAAGGAACTTCGGGGCCAAGTCCATCGAAGAGGTCAAGCAGAAGCTGCACGAGATGTCGCTGGCGCTCAAGGACTCCCCGCCCGGGTTCGACCCGAGCGCGGTGGCCGGCGACTACAGCGACGACGACGACAGCCGCTACGTCGAGACCGAGCAGTACTGAGCGGTACCGGCCCGGGGTCGTGACCACGACACCGGGCCGCGGCCCGGCCCCGAGGGGCGCCGGGCCGTCTGAACCAACGGGGGCGCGTCACCGTCACGGCGGCGCGCCCGCCGGCCCGATCCCGGTACCTCGTACGGCCGGGGCGGGTTCATCCATGAGGAGACCACCACAATGCCCAAGCCCACGAAGGGCGCCCGTCTCGGCGGCAGCCCGGCCCACGAGCGGCTGATCCTGGCCAACCTCGCCACGGACCTGTTCCGTCACGGCCGCATCCGCACCACCGAGGCCAAGGCCAAGCGCCTGCGCCCGCTCGCGGAGCGCCTGATCACCAAGGCCAAGAAGGGCGACATCCACAACCGTCGCCAGGTGCTGACCATCGTCCGGGACAAGGGTGTCGTGCACCACCTGTTCACGGAGATCGCGCCGACCTTCGCCGAGCGTCCCGGCGGTTACACCCGGATCACCAAGCTCGGCGGGCGCAAGGGCGACAACGCCCCGATGGCCGTCATCGAGCTGGTGACCGAGCCGATGAATCCGGTGCGTGTCTCCCGCGCCGACGCCGCCCCCGCTCCGGCCGCCGCCGAGCCGCAGGACACCGTTGAGCCGCAGGACGCCACGGAGGAGGCCCCCGAGGCCGCTCCGGAGGCCGCCGCCGCCAACGACGCGCCCAAGGACGAGCCCAAGGACGAAGAGCCGAAGAAGGACGCGTCCTGACCCAAGCGGTCCGCGACGCCACCGGGCCCGCGACCCCGATCCATTCGGGGCCGCGGGCCCGCGGCTTTCACCCCGCCGCCGCTCGTCCGGGCCACCGTTCCGGGGAGAACGGTCCCTGGTTCCGCCGCTTTGCGGTCGCGCCCCTCGAATGGGCCCTCGGGCTCGCCGCCCTTTGCCGCCGCGTCCGCCTGAACCCGCCGCGGCTTTGATCACTGATGACGGAGCGAATCATGATGGCCGACGTCGTGCGGCTTCGGCTGGACATCGCCTACGACGGCACCGCCTTCTCGGGGTGGGCGGCGCAGCCCGGCCGTCGTACCGTCCAGGGGGAGATCGAGGGCGCGCTGGGCATGATCCTGCGGCTGGGCGACGCCGCGCCCACGCTGACGGTCGCGGGCCGCACGGACGCGGGGGTTCACGCGCGTGGCCAGGTCGCGCATGTCGATGTGCCCGTGCCGGCCTTCGGGGCGCTGACAAGGAGCACTGACAGCACCCCCCTGGACGTGGCTGAGTCGCTCCCTGGGCTTTTGCGGCGCCTGGGCGGGGTTCTGGAGGCCGACGTGCGGGTCCAGGGCCTCAGCGTGGCTCCTGACGGCTTTGACGCTCGCTTCTCCGCGCTTTCGCGCCGCTACGCCTACCGGGTGAGCGACGCCGCCGGCGGGGCCGACCCGCTGCGGCGCGGGCATGTGCTGTGGCATCCGCGTCCGCTCGACCTCGACCGGCTCAACGCGGCGGCCTCGCGCCTGCTCGGCGAGCACGACTTCGCCGCGTTCTGCAAGCGGCGCGAGGGCGCGACCACGATCCGCGAGCTGCAGCGCCTCGACTGGGCCCGCGATCCGGGCGACGGCCTGCTGGTGGCCACCGTCCTCGCCGACGCGTTCTGCCACTCGATGGTGCGGGCCCTGGTGGGCGCGCTGCTGTGGGTGGGGGACGGCAGGCGCGAGGTGGAGTGGCCCGGCGAGGTGCTGACGCGCGCCGTGAGGGACTCGGCGGTGACCGTTGCGCCCGCGCACGGCCTGTGCCTGGAAGAGGTCCGCTACCCGCCCGCCGGGGAGCTGGCCCGGCGGGCGGCGCTGACCCGGCGGGTCCGCACGCTTCCGCCGTCCCCGTCAGCGCCGGATAGTCCTTAACCGGGCTGGTCCTGAGCGAAGCGGTCGATCGCGGTTACCAGGGCCGTGGCCGTGTCCGCGTGCGCGGTGCCGTGCCCCGCGTCGTCGATGAGGATCAGTGTCGCGTCGGGCCACTCCCGGGCGATCCGCCAGGCGATGTCGGGTGGCCCGCTGACGTCGAGGCGGCCGTGGACCAGCACGCCGGGGATCCCGGCCAGCCTGCCCGCCTCCCTGATCAGGACGTCCTCCTCCAGCCAGGCGGCGTTCGCCCAGTAGTGGGTGACCAGGCGCACGAACGTCATCCGGAACACCGGGTCGTCGTAGGCGGGGTCGGGCCGGTGGTCTCTCGTCGTGGCGACGTGAGTGTCCTCCCAGTCGCACCAGTCCCGTGCGGCCTTCTCCCGGACGGCGGGATCCGGATCGGCCAGCAGCCTGGCGTACGCGGCGGCGAGGTCGCCGTCGCGCTCCCCTGCCGGTACGGCGTCGCGAAACCGCGCCCACTCCGCCGGGAAGATCCGGCCCATATCGCGCGTCACCCACGCCACCTCCCGGCGCGAGGTGGTGACGACGCTGAACAGGACCAGCTCCGAGACCCGTTCCGGATGCCGCTCGGCGTAGGCGAGCCCGAGGGTCGAGCCCCACGATCCGCCGAACACGAGCCACCGGTCGACGCCCAGGTGGGTGCGCAGCGCCTCGATATCGGCCAGCAGATGGTGGGTGGTGTTGGTGTCCAGGCCGACGGCTGGGTCGGCCACGTGAGGCGTGCTCCTGCCGCAGCCGCGCTGGTCGAACAGGACGACGCGGTAGACGTCGGGGTCGAAGTAGCGCCGCCAGCCGGGCGTGCAGCCCGACCCGGGGCCGCCGTGCAGGGCCACGGCGGGCTTTCCGTGCGGGTTGCCGCAGACCTCCCAGTAGACGCGGTGGCCGTCGCCGACGTCGAGCATGCCGCTGTCATGGGGGAGGGTGGTCGAGGGGTAGAGGGTCGCCATGGCGGCCAATTTATAACAGCACTGTTAGATTTTCGGCCGACGCATGTCGGCGATCTCCCTGCACCCGGGTGAGGGCGGGGACGCCGGGTTCGCGTTCTGGACTTCCCTGGACTTCCTGGACGGCGGGACGGTGTGCCCCCGCCGTTCAGGAACGCGCGCGTCTCAGCCGGTGATGCGGCGCTCCAGCACCATCGAGGTGTTGTCGCGGAACGCGCCGCTGACCTCGCCCAGCGCCTTGTCCTTGTCGGTCGGGGTGCGGCCGTCGGCGTTCGTGGCGTAGCTGAAGACGATGTACCGCCCCCAGACGACACCCGAGGCGTAACCGCCCGCGATGTGGACACGCTCGGCGCCCGACCCCTTCGCCCCCGGCAGACCGCGGAACCAGACGTTCGTCCCCAGATTCTTGGCCTTGTCGGCGGCGACGGAGTCTTCCCTGGTGGGGAACACCGCGATGCCGGTGGTGATGGCGTGGCGCTTCTTGCCGTCCACGTATGTGGCGCGCAGCACCCGGGCGCACTTGTTCTGGGTCAGGGCGTCGGCGAACTTTCCGATGCCCGCCTTGTCGCAGGAACCGGTCATCTCCGTCTTGACCCGGGTATACGTGACGCCCTTGAACTCGACCTTCTTGTCCGGGAACGCCTCGGCCAGCCCGAGCTTCTGCGGATCGGTCGCCTCGGCGTTGAGCACCGAGTTGCCCGCGGCCTCCGGCGGCTCGGCGGACGCGGACGGCTCCGCGACCGGGGCGCTCGTGGCGGCGGTAGGGGTCGCCGTGGACGGGCCGCCGGTCATCGCCCGCCAGACGACGAAGCCGACCACACCGACCACCACCAGCAGGCCCACGGCGCCGATGGCCAGCAGCAGCGGCCTGCGCCCGCCGTCCGCCTCAAGGGAATCGGGCGGCGGCGCGGCGGAACCGGACGGCCTGCCGGGACCGATGATCGGACCGGACGGCGGCGGGGTCGGGGTGAACAGCGACCGCTGCTCCACCTGCCGCGCGCTCTGACCGGGCGCGGGCATGAGCGCGGCGGCCGGTGGGCCGGGGGGCGGCGGTGGCGGAGCCTGGAACCCGTCGGGCGGGGTCGGGCCCTCGGCGAGCGCCGGTAGAGACGGGACGGCATGCGCCGGCGCCGAGCCGTTCTGCTGGATCGGCGGCTCGGGCACCCGGCCGTTGGGCGACGGGGCCCACGGCGGCGGACCGGCGTTGCTGGAGATGCCGGTTGAGCCGAGGACGGGCGGCGCGGTCTCGGACCGCTCGACCTGCCCTTGGATCACCGGAGTCACGCCGGGGCCAGAGGGATCGCCCCGGTCGGGCTGCGGACCCTCCTCACCGGGCCCGGCACCCGCCCCGAGCACCGGCGGCACGGGCGCCCCCGGGCTCTGGGGCGCACCGGCCATCGGTCCGTCGAGAGGCGACGACGGGGGTTTGCCCGGTGTGTGGCCATTGATGGGAGGCAGGTGAGGCGCGCCCGACATGGGCCCATCGAGCGGGGACCCCTGGAACGGCCCCGGCATCGGCCCATCGAGCGGCGACGGCTGGAGCGAGCCCGGCAACGCTCCGTCGAGTGGTGATGGCCGGGGCGCGGTCGGGGTGGGGCCGTCGAGTGGGGACGCCGGGGGCGTACTCGGCATCGGGCCGTCCAGCGGGGATGGCCGGGGTGGGCTCGGCGCGGGACCGTCGAGTGGCGACGCCGGAGCCTGTGGGGCCGACTCGCGGGCGCTCTGGGGCGGCCATACCGGGATGTCCTCGCCGGCGCCGCGCCGCTCCACCTTGCGCGTCGCTGTCGGCTCATCCGGCGCGAACGGCCTGTCGGGACGGCGTGGCTCCGGTTCGCCCCAGGGGGCGTCCTGGGGCTCGTCGGGGCGAGGGGCCCTCGGCGGGCCGCTCCACGACTCGCCGCCCGGCGGCTCGTCCGCTGCCGACGCCCACGGCGGCAGCCCGATCGGCTCTCCAGTGGCCGCGGGCCAGGGCACAGAACCATTGGACTCGGGTGTTCCGGACCACACCGGCATTCCTGCCGCCGCCGCCGTGTATCCGGCGGGCGGCTGCCATTCGGACCCTCCGGGTACGAAGCCCGGCGCCTGGCCGTTGCCCGGCGCGTTCGCGGAGGAGTTCCCGAAGCTCGCGGGCGCGCCGCCGCCCTGACCGGAGTGTCGCGGATCGGCGTGCCGTCTGCCCCGGCCGGACTCCGGAGGAGAGCCCATAGGCCCAGGCGTACTCAGACCGGGGCCCGAGGCGGAGCGTGGACCTGAGCTCGGAACGGAGCCCGGACCCGAGGCGGGTCCTGAGCTGGGAGTGGAGCCTGGGCCGGGAATGGGGCCCGGGCCTGAGCCAAGCCCCTGGCTGGAAGTGGGATCTGGGCCTGGACCCGAGGGGGAGCCTGGGCCTGAGCCCGGAATGGAGCCCGGACCCGAGGCGACGCCTGGGCCTGGAACAGAGTTGGGGCCTGGGCCTGCGCCGCCGGGGCCCGAGATGGGGGCGGGAGGCGGCGGGGACGGCGGGCCGCTGGGTTGTGGGGGCTGGCCCGGGGCGGAGGCGTGCCAGTCGTAGGCCGAGCCGTCGCCGGACACCTCCCAGGGCTCAGAGGTGCCCGACCACGCGGGCGCACCGCTCGCGCTCCCGCTCATGCCCGGCGTGCCGGATGTGCCGGGCTCCGGACCCCAAGGCCCGTCCGACTGGGGCGTGGCGGGCACGTCGGGCGATCCGGCCTGGTCTCCCGGCCCTTCCTGTGGGAGCCGCCGTGCGCCGCCACGGCCGTGCTTGTTCGCGTTCCCGGGGCCGTCCAGGTCGCCGGGTATGACCGGCGGCTTGAGCCCTCCGGGGATGGTGTCGTAGGCGGGCGGGGGAACGTCAGGGGCCGCGGCCTGGTCTCCCGGGCCCTCCGGGGGAAGCCGTCGCGCGCCGCCATGACCGTGCCTGTTCCCGCTGCCGCTTCCGCTCCTGGGGCCGTCTGGCCCGCCGGGCGGTTCCGGTGGGGTGGGATCGCCCGGAGGCGCGACGTAGACGAGCGCGTCGCGGGGTGTGCCGTTCCAGCCCCCGCCGGCAGCGGCGGGGGCGTTGTGCGCCGGACCCGGCGGGGATGTGTCCCCCCGGGCCGGGCCGTCGGCGTATGGGGCCCTCGGCGGAGCCTGGGGCGCCGCCTGCCCCGGAGCCGGAGGTTGTTGCAGTGGCTGGCCGAAGCTCGGCGGCGGGGTCACCGAAGCGGACGAGCCGTCGCCCTCACGGTCGTGCTCGGACACTGAATCCTGGCCACGCATACGCCGAAGCGTAGCGAGACTCCGAGATCGTCACGCCGGTATGGACGGATCCGGTGTGCCTTTCCTGGCAATTAGCCACAAAACGGGGCATCTGAGACACCGTCAGCCGGGGCTCCGTCCGGTCAGGACGCGGGAGTCCAGGGCCGGGTAGACCGTGCGGTCCGTGATGGCCATGGCGGCCGAGGTCAGCTTCTTGCGCTCGGCGTCGGTGGGCGCGTGGCCGTCCTTGAACTGGAACCACAGCAGCACCGCGTAGTGCCCGTGCTTCCACGCGCCCGCGTTGGCCTGCCCCGTGCCCAGGCTCTTGCTGGCCTCGTCCTTGCCGGGCAGCGGCTTGACGTAGTCCTCCAGCGTCCCGCCCGCCGCGACCTTGACGACCTTTGCCGCCTGCTTGGCGGTCTTCAGGTTGGCCACGCCGACCGTGCCGATGATCTTGCCGTCCTTGTCGCGGAAGCTGGCCCGGAGCATCTGGTTGCATCCGGCCTCGCCGAGCACCTTGATCAGGTCGTCGCCGGTGGCGGCGTCCCCGCACTTCTTGTCCACCCGGCGGGCCGTGCGCGTGTAGGCGCCGACCTTCGCACCGGGGAAGACCTCCTTGAGCGTCAGCGGCTCCTTGTCGGTGGTGCGGGAGGCCGCGAAGCCGTCCTTGCCGCCGGGGCGCGTCTGCGTCTGGGGGTTGCTCGGGCTCACGGTGGGCCGGGCCGTGGTCACCTGCGGGTCGTCGGGGTCGGAGGAGGCCAGCATGGCGAGCCCGACGCCTCCGGCCACCAGGACCAGGACCCCGGCGAGCGCGATGTAGATCGGCCGCCGCGACTTCGGGCCCTCGTCGTAGGGGCTCCACATCTCGCGCCGGGCGCGCGGCGGCTCGAACTCCTTCTCCTTGCTGGGCGGCAGGCCGGGGCCGTTCGGAGGAGTGTCCGGACCCGGCAGGCCCGAGGCGGACGGCGGGCCGTCGAGGAAGGAACCGGGCGCGTCGGCGTCCGGCTTGCCGCGCCGACGACGGCCGGTCGGGCGCGGGGGTTCCGCGCCGGGACCGGAGGCGGCGTTCTGCGGCTCGCCGAACGCGGGTCCGGGAGGTCCGAAAGCCTCACCGGGGGGCTGGCCGGGACCGGAGTTGGGGCCGGGAGGAGGGCCTGCGTTGAAGGGCTCACCGAGCCCGAACCGCTCCCCGGGACCACTGGGAGTGCCAGGAGCGCCGGGACCAGACGGACCGGCCTGACCGACGGGGCCGGGCCCCTGCCCGAGACCGGCGCCTGGTCCGGGACCTGCTCCAGGTCCCGGAAGGTTCGGGTCGCCACCGGGTCCTTGCCCTGGCGCCTGCCCGGGTCCCTGTCCGGGTCCCTGTCCGGGTCCCTGTCCTTGTCCCTGCCCTGGCCCGGAGCCGTGCGTCCCGAAGATGGAACCCATGCCCGGGTCGGACGCGCCGGGCCCGCCCAGATCCGGTCGGCGCAGGCCACCGGGATCGGTGTCGCCGCTCATGCCGCCGCCGAGAATGCCGCCGCCCGCCCCCGCGTCGGGCCAGCCAGGACCCTGCGCGCCAGGCCCGCTGGGCCCACCGGAACCGGAGGGGAAGAGAGACCCCGTACGGCCCGCGTCACCGAGCCCGGTGTCGGGCCACCCGGGACCACCGGGATTCGTGCCGGCCCCGGCACCGGACCCGCTGCCGAGCCCCGCGTCGGGCCATCCGGCCCCGCCGCCGCCCGGACTCGTACCGCTCCCACCGCCGAGCCCGGCGTCCGGCCACCCGGAGCCGCCAGGAGGCGGGGCGGACCCGCCGAGCCCCGGATCCGGCCAGCCGGGACCGGTGCCCGCGCCCGGCCTGCCGCTCAGCCCCGGATCGGGCCAGCCGGGCCCGCCGGGGTCGGTGCCGGGACCCGAAGATCCAGGTCCTTGGGAGCCGGGCCGTCCCATGCCCCGGGACGGCAGGTCGTAGGAAGGAGAGGGGAAGGCGTCGGGCTCCCCGCCGCTCGGCCTGGGGGCGCCGTAGGCCCGGCCGAGGTCGAACCCCGGGTCGAGCGGGCCCGGCGCGCTCGGCCGTTCAGGCCCGGGAGCCGCGCCCCGGCCGGGACGGCCCGCGCCGCCGTCCGGGCCACGGCCCAGACCCGGGTTGAGCCCGAAGTCGGGGTGGTCGGGGTGGTCGGGGCCGTTACCGCCGGGGCTGTCCTCCGGCGAGTCGCCGGAGCCCCGCAGCGGGTCGGGCGGCTGGCTGTGCGACGAGGCCGCGAACCAGTTCTCCTTCGCCGGTTGCGACGCGCCGGACTGCTCGTACGGCTGGCGGCGTGATGGTTCCCCGGGGTTACCCATGCGCCGAGATTAGCTGTGAACCGGTACCGAGATGGTCACGAATATCCGAAGTACTGCGTCCACCACAGCCCGCCGGGCCCCTCTACGACCCCGATTCCGATGGCCGCCAGCCTGCAGTTAAGGATGTTCGCGCGGTGACTCGGGCTGGCCATCCAACCGCGCACCGCCTCCTGTGCGCTGGGGTATCCGCGGCCGATGTTGACGGCTCCGCCGTCGGGGTATCCGGCGCCTTCCATCCGCTTCCACGGCGTCGAACCGTCGGGGGAGTTGTTCGTGAGTTGTCCGCTCTCGGCCATCTCGATCGAGTGCTGCCGCGCGGACCGGGCGAGCCTGGGGTCCACGCGCAGCGGCCGGCAGCCGTTCCTGCGCCGGGCCTGGTTGGTCAGCCGGACGGCCTGCGTTTCCAGCGTGGCGACCGGACGCGGGCCGGTGCCGGTCGTGTCGGCCTGTGAGCCGATCTCGGCCCTGGCGTCCACGGGGGTCTGCGGGTCGAAGATCTTCTCACGCGGGGACCTGGTGGGACGGTGCGACCGGCTGGGGGTGGGCTTCACCGGGTGCGAGGCCGTCTCCGAGGGACGCACGACCAGGCCGAGCGGCGCGCGGCTACGCCCGGCGCGCGGCTCGGCCAGCAGGGACTGGGTGGGGACGGCCGGCGGGTTCTCCAGGAACACCTGACCTGTGCTGTCGGGCCCGTGTGACACTCGCCCGATCACGATGCCGGTGATGAGCACCGACACAAGGCACGCCAAAACCCCCAGGTGACTCCGGCGCCGGAGTGTCCGCTGGGGTGGCTGGGGACGAGGTGGCAGGCGCATACCGCACCCAACGATAGAGATGTTGCGTCTTGGGGAAAAAGGGAATCACGTTAACGAAACCCAACCGTTCTCCGAGCGCGCCTCGCGAAAGCGTTCCCGGCGCGCCGATGTGATCGCCGGTGTGATCGCCGGTGCCGTCACATCGCCGTCACCGGTAGGCTTGCCGGTGACGCCTCCCGTGTGGCTGTTTTGACCAGTACCACGACGGGCCGGTAGTCTGCTAATTCGTTGTGTGCGAGTCAGTCCTTCGCGACTGAAACGCGGCGCGTCCGGCGTCTTCTCCCGTGTGCGGAGACGGAAGTTCCGGGCTGTCGTGTGCCCGCACCTTCCGACCACAGGCTGTCAACTCAAGGCAGCGCCGAAGACGCGAGCAAAGAAGGCCTTACGACCGTGCGCACCTACTCAACCAAGCCCGCCGAGGTTCAGCGCCAGTGGTTCGTCATCGACGCGACCGACGTCGTGCTGGGCCGACTGGCCAGCCAGGTCGCCACGCTGCTCCGCGGTAAGCACAAGCCGATCTTCGCGCCGCATGTCGACACCGGCGACTTCGTCATCGTCGTCAACGCGGACAAGATCGCGCTGAGCGGCAACAAGCTGCTGCAGAAGAAGGCGTACCGCCACTCGGGATACCCCGGCGGCCTTCGTTCCGTGAGCTACTCCGAGCTCATGGAGAAGCGTCCGGACCGGGCGGTGGAGAAGGCGGTCAAGGGAATGCTCCCGAAGAACGCCCTCGGCCGGAAGATGGCCAAGAAGCTGAAGGTCTACGCCGGCTCCGAGCACCCCCACCAGGCGCAGCAGCCGGTTCCCTTCGAGATCACCCAGATCGCTCAGTAGAGCCGCTGAAACGGCTCGCGGAGCCCACCGCACTTCATCCTTAAGCGCCGAGAATCGAAAGTAAGAAGGAGAACCGTGGCTGAGCCCACCGGTGTCGAGACGCCCGTCGAGGGCGAGCTGGAGGAATTCTCCGGCGAGGACTTCCCGACCGAGTACACCAGCGAGTCCGCCCCCGGCGGCGACGCGCCCGTTCGCAAGCCCATCACCACGGGCAACTCGTACGGCACCGGGCGTCGCAAGGAGGCCGTCGCGCGCGTACGCATCGTGCCGGGCACCGGCAAGTGGAAGATCAACGGGCGCTCGCTGGACACCTACTTCCCGAACAAGGTCCACCAGCAGATCGTCAACGAGCCGTTCGTCACGCTCGGCGCCGAGGAGCAGTTCGACGTCGTGGCGCGGATCGACGGCGGCGGCGTGACCGGCCAGGCCGGTGCGCTGCGCATGGGCCTGGCCCGCGCGCTGTCCGTGCTCGACGTGGACACCAACCGCCCGCCGCTGAAGAAGGCCGGCTTCCTGACTCGCGACGCGCGGGAGAAGGAGCGCAAGAAGTACGGCCTGAAGAAGGCCCGTAAGGCTCCTCAGTACAGCAAGCGTTGACAGCCCGGCTATTCGGCACCGACGGGGTCCGTGGGGTCGCGGGACGCGACCTCACGGCCGAGCTCGCCATGGAGCTGTCGGTGGCGGCGGCGCATGTCCTCGGCGACGCGGGCGCGTTCGCCAATGGCGCGGGCGACGGCCACATGGGCGGTGTGGGCGCGGCGGGCAGCAGCATCGGCCGCGCCCGCCCGGTCGCGGTCGTGGGCAGAGACCCGCGTGCCTCGGGGGAGTTCCTTGAGGCCGCGGTGGTCGCCGGACTGGCCTCCTCGGGGGTGGACGTGCTGCGGCTCGGCGTGCTGCCGACCCCCGCGGTTGCCTACCTCACCTCGGCGCTCGGGGCCGACCTCGGCATCATGCTGTCCGCCTCGCACAATCCCGCGCCGGACAACGGGATCAAGTTCCTCGCCAAGGGCGGCTACAAGCTGCCCGACGCGGTGGAGAACGAGATCGAGGAGCGGCTCGGCGAGAAGTGGGAACGCCCGGCGGGCTCGGGCGTGGGCCGTGTCCACGAGGCGTACGGCGAGGCCGACCGCTACATCTCGCACCTGCTGACCACCCTGTCGGTCCGCCTCGAAGGCATCAACGTGGTCGTGGACTGCGCCAACGGCGCGGCCCACACCGTCGCACCCGAGGCGCTGGTGCGCGCGGGCGCGAACGTCGAGGCCATCGGCGCCCGGCCGGACGGCCTCAACATCAACGCCGGGTACGGCTCCACCCACCTCGACCGGCTCCAGCAGGTCGTGGTGTCCCGGGGGGCCGACCTCGGAGTCGCCTACGACGGCGACGCCGACCGCTGCCTCGCCGTCACCCACGAGGGCGAGATCGTGGACGGCGACCAGATCATGGCGATCCTGGCGCTGGCCATGCACGCCAAGAAGGAACTGGTCAAGGACACCGTGGTGGCCACGGTCATGTCGAACCTGGGCTTCAAGATCGCCATGCGCGGCGCGGGCCTGGACGTCATCGAGACCGCCGTCGGCGACCGCTACGTCCTTGAGGCGATGAAGGCCGGTGGGTACAACCTCGGGGGAGAGCAGTCCGGCCACGTGCTGCTGCTCGACCACGCCACCACCGGCGACGGCCTGCTGACGTCCCTGCACCTGCTGGCCGAGGTGGCCCGGCAGGGCAAGTCCCTGGCCGAGCTGGCGTCGGTGATGAAGCGGCTGCCGCAGGTCCTGATCAACGTCAAGGGCGTGGACAAGGCCAGGGCCGCGCACTCCGCGGAGCTGGCCGCCGAGATCGCCCGCGCCGAGGCGTCCCTGGGCGAGACCGGCCGTGTCCTGATCCGCCCGAGCGGCACCGAGCCCATGATCCGCGTCATGGTCGAGGCCGCCTCCGAGGACCAGGCCCACGAAATCGCCACCCACCTGGCGGAAACGGTCCGCACCACCTGCTTCTAACGCATTCCCGACGCCCCCGAAGCCCTTTTTCGGGGGCGTCGTCGTGTGTCCGGCCCATGGGCCTCGCTTCAGTGCAACTTGTGGGGTAGGCGGTTCGGCGGGATCTGACCCTGCCCAGCCTGCCCCTGCCCAGCGCCGGGTTCACCCCGGCGGGGGCTAGCGGGGCGGCTGGTCTGCTTCCAGGTTGCTGAGAATCTTGGTGGCGAGGTCGGCGAACTGCTCGAGTTCTTCGGGGGTGAGTCGCTCGATGAACAGGCGCCGGACCTCTTGGGCGTGGCCGGGCACGGCTTCCTTGAGCGCGGCGAGGCCCACCTCGGTGAGCACGGAGTAGATGCCGCGAGAGCCGCACCGTTCGCGGGCGATCAGGCCTCGCCGGCTCATCCGGGTGAGCTGGTGGTGCATGCGGCTCTTCTCCCAGCCGGCGGCCCGGCCGAGCTCGTAGGAACGCATCCGCCTGTCGGGCGCTTCGGACAGCAACGCGAGCACCGTGTAGTCGGCGTTGGACAGGCCACTGTCGGCCTGCAGTTGCTGCTCGATGCGAGCCCGCAGCAGTTCCACCATCCGGAAGGACGTCCGCCATGCGCGGAGCTCGCGTTCGGTCAATCCAAGCTGCGCCATGAGGTCACCCTATCAGTGAGTTGACACGTCTACTCGATGACATAGTCTTCAGTAGACACATCAACTCGATAGGTGAGAGGGCGTGGCCATGGACGTCGTGCAGCGCACCGTCGTCCGGATCGAGACGAAGACGCGTCTCGGGCCGGACGCACAGGTGGACGACAAGTGCGTGATCATCAGCCCGACGCGGCCGGAGCTGACCGATCCCTTTCTCGTGCTGAGCGAGGACTGGTTCTCCTCGCCCGGATTCGAATGGCACCCCCACCGCGGCCTGGAGACCGTGACCATGGTCCTGGACGGCGTTCTTGAGCACGGCGACAGCGCCGGTAACGCCGGCGTGTTGACCACCGGCGACGTGCAGTGGATGACCGCGGGGAAAGGCGTAATCCACCGTGAGCTCGCCTTCCGCGACGAGCGGGCGCACACGCTCCAGCTCTGGGTCAACCTGCCCGGAAAGCGGAAGCTGACCGGCACCCGCTACCAGGACCTGCTCGCCGTACAGCGGCCCGTCATCGAGCGGGACGGCGCCCGGATCGACCTGATCTCGGGCGAGGCGGACGGCGTCACCGGGCCGGCGACGAACGAGTGGCCCATCAGCGGCACGATCATCACGCTGGAGCCCGGCAGACGCCTCAGCCACGTCCTGCCAGGCCGCGACCGTGCGTTCCTGTACGTCCTGGACGGCCGCTTCACGATCGCCGGGCGCGCCGTGCGGGCGGGCCAGATCGCCTGGTCCGACCCGGTCCCCAGCACGCCCGTCTCCTCGATCGCGCTGGAGGCGGGCGATCGGGAGACGCGAAGCGTGGTGATGGTGTACAGCGGACCGCCGATCAGGGAACACGTCGCCATCGGCGGCCCCTTCGTGATGAACACCCAGGCCGAGATCGACCAGGCTTTTCGCGACTTTCGCCGCGGTGGGTTCGGCCAGATCCCGCGCCAGGCCCGCCTGCAGTACATCTGAAAGAAAGGCAGCAGACTGTTATGACCCGTATCGGCATCATCGTGGGCAGCTCCCGCCCGGCCCGAAACAGCGAGCAGGTGGCCAATTGGGTGCGAGACCACGCCTCGCGCCGCGACGACGCCACCTTCACGCTCATCGACCTGCGCGACTTCCCGCTGCCCCATTTCGACGAACCTCTCCCGCCCGCGTTCGGCATGTATCAAAATGAGCACACCAAGCAATGGGCGAGCACCATCGCGTCATTCGACGGCTTCGTCATCGTGACGCCTGAATACAACCACAGTATTCCCGGCGTCCTGAAGAACGCCATCGACTACCTGTACGCCGAATGGGCCAACAAAGCGGTGGGCTTCGTCTCGTACGGCATGGCGGGCGGCGCCCGCGCCGTGGAACATTTGCGGACGATCGCCGGCAATCTCCTCTTGGCCGACGTACGCCAGCAGGTGGCACTTCACCTGATGACGGATTTCGAAGATCTCACCGTCTTCAAGCCCGGCGACTACCACTTTGAAGCACTGGACTCCATGCTCGGCCAGGTGGTCGCCTGGAGCGCCGCGCTCACCCCCCTGCGAGCCGCCCCCGCCGTCAGCGCATCTTGACCAGCCTACGGAGAACCCGCATGTCCAGCCGGAAGAACGAAAGTGGGCGGCCAGAAAACGCCGCCCCGCGATTCGCGCGTCGCAATTTCCTGAAGACCTCGACGGTGGCCGCCGCAGCGGGTGCGAGCCTGCTCGCGGCGGCCCCGGCCGCGGCTCAGGACCGTGCACAGGCACCACCGACAGACACCGGCGGCCGGGGCCGCCGCTACGTCATCCGAGGCGGGGCGGTGATGTCGATGGACCCCAAGGTGGGCGACTTCGAGGTCGCCGACGTTCTGGTCGAAGGCAAGAATATCGCCGCGGTCGGACGTAAAGTCAATGCCCCCGGCGCGGATGTGATCGATGCACGCGGGCGCATTGTCATGCCAGGTTTCGTGGACACGCACCACCATTTGTTCGAGACGGCTGAGCGCGCGTTCCTTGCCAATGGCCTGCTACTCGACGACGGCTCGGGATCGCCGAGCGCGTTCCCGAACTATGGCCAGCACATTCTCCAGGGATTCGCGCGCGTGTACCGGCCGCAGGACGTCTACATCAATGAACTGTTCGCCGGACTCTCGCAGCTTGACGCGGGTGTCACCACGGTGCTCGACGTGTCGCAGATCCACCACTCCCCGGAACACACCGACGCGGCGATCCAGGCGTTGATCGACACCGGGCGGCGTGCCGCGTTCGGCTTCTTCGAGGGCGACGGCCGCGCCGGAGCCCGGTATCCGGAAGACGCCCGCCGCATCAGAGATCGGTGGTTCTCCTCGGACGACCAACTGGTGAGCATGGTCATGGGCGGCGAACTCCACCTCGGCAGGGAGGTGTACACCCGGTCCTGGGCGATCGCCCGCGAGCTGGATGTGAAGATCGCCGCACACTCGGTCGGCTCATGGGGGATGCGGCCCGTTTTCGACGACGTCGCCGAGGGCATCGGCGGAGTCCAGGTAGGGCCGGACAACCTTTTCATCCACATGACCGGCATGTCCGACCAGACCTGGAAGAGGTTCCGGGACGCCGGCGCTCAGGTCTCGCTCGCCGTACCGATCGAGATGGTCATGCGGCACGGTACACCGCCGATCCTCAAGATGCAGGAGCTCGGCATGGAGCCTTCGCTGAGCTCCGACGTCGAGACGACGATGGCCGCGGACCCGTTCACGCTGATGCGCTCCGCGATGAGCATGCAGCGGATGGTCGTCAACCAGATGGTGCTGGATCAGGGCGAGGGCGTGCCGCCGACCAACTGGCCGACGCCGGCCAAGGGCACGCCTGAGCTCCTCAACGTCCGCGACGTGCTTCGATACGGGACCATCGTCGGCGCCGAGCACCTCGGGCTCGGCGGCAGGACCGGGACGCTCACGCCCGGCAAGCAGGCCGACATCGTCCTGCTCGACGCCACCGCGCTCAACGTGGCCCCGCTCAACAGTGTGCCGGGGGCGGTGGTCTCGCTGATGGACCGCACCAACGTTGAGACGGTGATCGTCGCGGGCGAGGTCCGTAAGTGGCGGGGACGGCTGCTCAACGTGGACCTCAGCCGCCTGCGACGCGAGCTGGAAGCATCGCGCGACCACCTCTTCAAGGCGGCGGGCATCCGGCGGGACCTGTTCGCATACAGCTAGCCGGATGGTCGACGCCCTTCGGTGGAGGTGACGAGGGCGGCGGAGGTCGGTGGGGCGGGTGGGGTGGGGATGTCGGTCGGGTCGATGGGAATGGCGCGTCCACGGCTGTGCGGGCCGCCGCCTCGTGCGGGCTTCCCCCGAAGCCCAGCCCGAGCGCCGGGGGACTTGGCGAGAGCAGCCGGTTCAGTCAGCGGTGGTCATGGTCCTCGGTCACGGGCCCGGTGGGCCAGGTTCCGCCGGCCGAGGCCGGTGCCTACAGGTCGGTCAGGTCGACGGCCTCGGCCATCGCGCGGAAGCCGGCGTCGTTGGGGTGTACGGCGTCGCGCAGTGCCGGGGTGCCGTCGTAGATCGGGTTGAGCCGGTCGGGGTCGGCGGGGTCCGCGAGGACTCCGGCGAAGTCGACGACCCCGTCGTACTCGCCGCTCGTCAGGATCCACCGGTTGAGCCCGTCGCGTGCCTGCTCGCCCTGCTCGGTGAACACGCCGTAGGGGTTGCCCTTGAACGGCGTCACCGTGCCGCCGATGATCCGGATGCCGCGCGCGTGCGCCCGCCGGATCAGCGCCCGGTGGCCCTCGATCAACTGGGCCGCGGTCAGCGTGGGATTGGGCCGGTTGCAGTCCTTGCCGAAGACGATGCCGGGGATGTCGAACAGGTCGTTCAGCGCCTCGGAGACGATCACCGTGCGGACGCCGGGGCGGTCGAGGACGTCGCGCTGGAATCTGGTCTGCGCGCTCTCGCCGAAGCACCTGGAGTCGCGCAGGACGCGGTTGCCGCCGATGCCTGCGTTGACCACCGTCAGGTCGCGGCCCGATGCCCGCAGGCGCTCGGCGAGCTCGTCGGCGTAGGTGTTCTCGGCGTCGACGCTGGAGAAGGCGCCGTCGGTGATCGAGTCGCCCAGCGTGACCACGGTGCCGCGCCGGCCCGGCACCTCGACGCCGGTGAGGAAGTAGTACGACTCGGTCTTCTCGGTGAAGGCTCCGGGGCCGGTGTCGAAGCGGTGGTCGCCCGGCGCGCGGTAGGTGGTGTGGAAGGCCGAGACGTGCTGCGTCGCGGGGCCGGTGGGTTCGGCGAAGTACAGCGTGACCGCGAGCCGGTCCAGCGCCTTGGTGGGGAAAGGCGCGGGCTCGCTCACGAGTTCGCCGCCGGCCGGGATCCGGGGGTGCTTGAACCTCAGCGGTCGCACCGTGCCCGGCAGGACGGCCGCGCCGTCACCGGCCCGGGCCACGGTGGCGCCGGCCAGCCGGACGGGCGCCTTGCCGTACAGGTTGGAGAGCCTGATCCGGAGCGTCTTGCCGCCGCCGCTCACCCGCACGACCTGGCGCACGGACTGGTCGGCGAATCCCGTCTCCGCCCAGTTGGGGGTGAGCTCGTTCGGCTGCTGCATCGCCGCTCCCCAGGCGGCCCGCCAGGGGCCCCGGCCCGAGTCCCCAGAGTTCCGGCCCGACTCACGGCTGGTGGCGCTCGCGGACGGCGCGCACAGGCACGCCGCCGTCACGCCGGCCGCGACCACGGCGATCACGCGGCGAACGAACATGGCAACTCCTCTGATGCGAAAGAGGCGGGGTCTGAAACGACTAGTAAGCGCATCGGTTGATTAGACCGCAGAGCGCCAGAAATGCGGTGCTACTCGTTTACTGGGTCCTCACCCTAAAAGGGATGCGCAGGTGGCGACAGACCAGGACACGTCAACCGAGGGGCCGAATCACGCCAGACCGGATCATCTGAGGTGAAGCAAGTGACAGACTCGGGCTCGCCGCACCGCGGGACGACACCGCCCTATCTCCTGCGGCTGCTGCTCCAAGCGGCTCGTGAGGCCGGGGTGGCCGAAGAACGCCTCGCCCGCCTCCCCGGCGTCGAGTCGGCGGGGAAGGTCGGCATTCGGCTCCCGTCGGCCGTGGTGATGAAGATCTGGGAGACCACCGGCAGCGCGATCGACGCTTGGGGCGGCGGCACGCGGGTGGCGGGGCTGTGGCGGCGCGGCGATCTGTACGCCTGGGACTACCTGTGGAAGAGCGCGCCCACCCTGGGCGGCGCCGTCGTGGCCGCGGCCCGGAGGCTGGCCGCAATCCGGGATCCGATGGAAAGCGTGGCCATCACCGAGGGCGAGGACGGGCGCGTACGGGTCGGCTACCGCGTCCCGTTCCCCGACTTCCCCGGTGCGCCGCTGATCTCCGAGCTCGCGCTCGGGCTCATCCTCCAAGAGGCGCGAGCCGCCACGGGCCGCAGGCTCACGCCTGAGAGCGTCAGGTTCGCACACCGGGCGCGGGGCGATCGCGCACACCTGATCGAGTCCTTCGGCACGTCCGGGATCGACTTCGGCGCGGGTGAGAACGCGATCGTCTTCGATCAGGCGGACTGGTCCGCGCCGCTGCCCGAGGCGGACCCGACCCTTTTCGCGATCATGGAGGAGTTCGTCGAGACCTCGATCGTCACGGCGCGCCCCGTCCTCCGCTGGCTGGACAGGGTGCACGGGGAGATCGCCGAGGCCTTCCGGCAGGGCGGGCCGACCTTGGAGCGCGTCGCCCGGCGGCTGGCGATGAGTCCCCGGACGCTGCAGCGCCGCCTCCACGAGGAGGGCACCACCTGGCGCGACCAGCTCGAACACGTCCGGCACCTGGAGGGCGCGCGGCTGTTGCGCGAGACCGGCCTCGGTGTCGACGCGATCGCCGTCAGGGTCGGCTACAGCGACGTGCGTGCGCTGCGCCGTACGTTCCGGCGGGTCGAAGGCGTGACACCGAGCGTCTACCGCAGCGCGGAGCGACGGCACTGAACACCCCGGCATTCCCCGGCACCCCCCGGCCTCCACGGCCGGGTACGCGTCACTCGTCGCCGGTGAGGGCGAAGGAGCGGAGGCGCTGGCCGGACCAGACGACCGTGCCGACGGTGACCAGGACGATGGCGGTGACGGCGAAGCCGGTGCCGACGCTGGGCTTGGCGAAGAAGATGGAGTCGTTGAACTGGTAGGCGATGGTCTGGGCCCACTGCTGGATGGAGAAGTTGCGGGCGCCGGGCACGAAGTTGCCGACCACGCTCTCCCAGATGAGGGCGTAGGCGATGCCGATGGCCACGGCGTGCTTGGTGACGACCCCGAGCAGCAGGAAGAGCGCCACGTAGACGATGCCGCCGACGAACGCCCCGATGGCGAAGCCGAGGGCGATGCCGGAGTCGCCGCGGACGAGCAGGTACCCGGCGATGAACGTCGGGATGGCCCCGAAGACCGCGAGCAGCGAGGACGCGACGAGGAACTTGGTGGCGGCGATGGCCGGGCGGGAGATCGGCTTGGACAGCAGGTGCACGATGGTGCCGTCGTCGATCTCGGGGCCGATCACCCCGGTGCCCGCGATCAGGCCGAGCAGGGGGAGCATCGTGCCCACGCCGAAGACCTGCAGGAGCATGACGGCGGAGCGCTCGTCGGCGCTGTCGATCAGGCGCAGCAGTACGGCCAGCGCGATGAGCCCGGCCGGGAGCAGCAGCATGAGCCAGATCCGGCGGCGGCCGACGACCATCCGGTAACTGATACCGGCGACGGTGGTCATCTAGTCACTCCATTCGATCGAAGGCGCAGGCCGGGGGTCACGTCGCGCTCCTGGTGATGAGGTAGGAGAACACGCTTTCCAGGTCCTCGTCGGCGGGGGAGACCTGGAGGAGGTGGATGCCCGCGTCCTTGGCGGCGCGCGGGAGCAGCCGGGTGAAACGGGCGAAGTCCACCGCCTGGACCTGCAGGCCGGCGGCCGTGAGGGAGACCGCGCCGGAGGAGGGATCGGCGATGAGCAGGGCGGCCAGGGCCCGGTCGTCGCTGGAGCGGATGGTGAACAGGTGGGGCCGGTCGGTCATCCTGCGGCGGATCTCGCGGAAGTCGCCGGAGGCGGCGTGGCGGCCCGCGACCAGCACCTCGATGTGCTGGGCGACCCGTTCGACCTCCTCCAGGATGTGCGAGCTGAACAGGATGGTCTTGCCGGCGGCGCCCATCTCGCGGACGAGGTCCATCAGGTGGAGCCGCTGGCGCGGGTCCATGCCGTTGAACGGCTCGTCGAGCAGCAGCACGCGCGGGTCGTGGACCATGGCGGCGGCGACCTTGACCCGCTGGCGCATGCCCTTGGAGTAGGTCTCTATCCGGCGTTCGGCGGCGTCGAGCATCTCGACGGTCTCCAGGGCGCGCTTGGCGGCGTCCTCCGGGTCGGGCAGGCGGTGCAGGCGGGCGCTGGACAGCACGAACTGCCAGCCGGTGAGGAACCCGTAGACGGCCTCCCGCTCGGGGACCAGGCCGATCGAGCGGTAGACGTCGTGGTTGCGCCAGATGGGGCGCTCGTCGAGGGTGACGGTGCCGTTGGAGGGGGCGAGGAACCCGGCCATCATGTGCAGCAGGGTGGACTTGCCCGCGCCGTTCGGGCCGAGCAGGCCGGTGACGCCGGGGCCGATCGTCATGGTGACGTCGTTGACCGCGACGACGTTGCCGTACCAGCGCGAGACCTGCCGCAGTTCGATCCGTGCGGGCGCGGCGGCGGGCTTGGTGGTCACGCCTTCCGCGCCTTCCGTGGTGGTGGTCACGCCGAGGCCGCCTTCCGGTAGCGCAGGATCAGTACGGCGGCGGCCACCGCGGTCACCACGACGACGCCGAGCGCCGCCACCGGTCCGCCGAGGCCGTCGGGGTAGATGTTGCCCATTCCCGGGGGTCCGCCGGTCAGCCATACCTGCACCGCGTCCACCAGGTAGAACGGGTTGATCAGCAGCGCCCAGGAGGCCGGTTCGTCGCGGCTCATGGAGGACAGGACGCCCGCGAGCACCTGCGAGACCGCCGTGGCGAAGAGGTAGAACGCGATCACGGCGGCCACGCCGAGCCCCCGGCGCAGGGTGAGGGAGGCGATGGCGAGGCCCAGGCAGGCCAGCATCAGCGCGTAGACGATCGACACGCCCATGGTGGCCAGGTACTGGCCGGTCTTCGGCGGTCCAGGCAGGTCGGCCAGCATCTCGCCGATGAACATCACGGTCAGCGGGATCCACTGCAGGATCGCCAGCGCCATGGTCATCGCGGTGACCTTGGCGGTGACGTAGTCGCCGACGCTCACCGGCCGGGAGAAGTACAGCGGCAGGACCCGGAACCGCAGGTCGGGCGCGGTGATGGCGGGCGACTGGGTGGCCAGGAAGATGGCCAGCACGGCCGACATCGTGGTGGAGAACCCGGCGTAGGCGAACGGCTGCTGCTGGGCCAGCGTCATGGCGGCGACGGACACGACGGCGGGCATCATCATGATGCCCAGCAGGCCGAAGGGCATGATCTTCGCGCGGAAGCCGCGGCCGAACCCGAAGGCGCCGCGCAGGCTGTGCAGGGTCAGCGCGGCCCGCGCGCGGGCGTGGCCGAGCCGTTCGCCGTCGTAGTGGCGGAAGCCGATGTCGTGGATGACGCCGGAGGCCGCTTCGGGGCCCGGGGGCGCCGAGGTCATCGGGGTCGCGGGGGTGGCCGTCATACCGTCACGTCCTTCGCGGACGCCCGCCCGGCGTCCGCCGACTCGTCGATCTGGGCGCTTGAGCCGCGGAACACGTCCTCGATCCGCCTGCGGCCCTGCTCCATGCGGATCAGGGACAGGTCGAGGTCGCACACGGCGTCGCGGACGGCGTCGTAGGTCTCGGGGCCGCGGACCTGGATGGTGAGCAACCGGCCGGCGCCGCTGACGGCCTCGCCGCGCTGGGTCAGGCGCTCGGCGAGCGGGTGCCAGTCCTCCTCGACCTCGACGGTGACGCTCTGGGTCGCGCCGGTGAACTCGGAGATCGCCGAGGAGCGCAGCAGGCGTCCGCCGTCGATCACGATCACGTGGTCGCAGACGCGTTCCAGTTCGCCCAGCAGGTGCGAGGTGACCAGCACGCTGATGCCGAACTCGGTGCCGATCCGGCGGATCAGGCGGAGCATGTCGTCGCGGCCCTGGGGGTCCAGGCCGTTGGTGGGTTCGTCAAGGAAGACCAGACGGGGGTCGTGGACCAGTGCCTGGGCCAGCTTGACCCGTTGCTTCATGCCGGTGGAGTAGCCGCCGACGGAGCGGTAGCGCTCCTCGTAGAGGCCGACGTGGCGCAGGGTGTCGGCGGCGCGTTCCCGGGCGGCCGTGCGCGGCAGGCCGGACATCTGGGCCATGTGGACCACGAACTCGGTCGCGGACAGGTCGGGCGGCAGGCAGTCGTGCTCAGGCATGTACCCGACGGATCGCCGGATCTCGGCGCCCTTGGTGGCGACGTCGAGGTCGAGGACCCTGGCCGTGCCCGCCGTCGGTTCGAGGAGGCCGAGCAGGATCTTGATGAGCGTGGACTTGCCCGCGCCGTTGGCTCCCACCAGTCCGGTGACCCCCGGGGTGACCGTGACGCTGAGCGAGTCCAGCGCCGTCACCCGGGGGAAGCGTTTGGTCAATCCTTCGGTCGCGAGGATCGTCATGGGGCGGACTCTATCGCCGCGTGAGGGGGCCGGACCTCGTCCGAATGTACGATGTGCGGCTCATCCTCCGGATAGGTGGGGATCCTTGAGCTTCCTCCTTAGCTGGGTGGGGTAGCGGGCGCCGTAGCGCGCCCACAGCACGCGCTGGGCGTAGAGTGTGGCCGTACCGGAGATGATCATGCCGGTCACGTTGATGGCGACCTGGGCGACCGATCCGCCCAGATCCCCCCAGCGGCCGAGGGCGATGGCCAGGGCGGCGTAGCCCGCCGCGGGCACAGTGGTGACCGAGATGAAGACGCCGATCAGCGCGGACGACTTGGCCGCGGTGATGGACAGCACGCCCGCCGCCCCGGCCAGCAGCGCCACGATGAACGACCAGCGGTCGGGCTTGACGATGAACTCGACCGACGCGTGGGAGTCCAGCGATGTGGGTCCGATCCAGTCCAGCGCGTAGCTGACCAGCGCGCACACGAAGGTGACCGCGATCCCCACGCCGAACCCGGCGACCACGGTACGGCTCGCCCGCCCGATCAGCCGCAGGTCGCGGCGCAGCAGCCCGAAGCACACCGCCGAGATCGGCCCGAACTCGGGGCCGAGGACCATCGCGCCGACCAGCACGATCGGGGAGTTGATCACCACCGCGATGGCCGCGATCTGCGTGGCGATGGCGAAGAAGGCGAAGTACGCCCAGGTCATCTGGCTGTCATCGGCGACCCGCTGGGCCAGTTCCTCCCACACCACCGCGTCGTCGGGCTGACCGGGCGCCTCCGCCTCCGCGCGGTCGGCCGCGTCCGAGAGCACCAGGTCGAGCTTTTCGGCGGCGATCGACCCGGACTTGTGCAGTCCCATCTCCTTCAGCCGGTCGATCACGTCGTTGGCGGTCTCCCGAGTGACGTCGAACAGCAACACGTCGCCCTGCGGACGGCTGGCGACCCCGGGCATCACCACCAGGTTGACCACTCCGGGCGCATCCGACAGGTAGGCGACCGCCTCAGTGGTGTGCGAGGGCGGGCTGATGACGCGCAGATGCAGCACGCGACCACACTAGGCGCGCGTGCCATCCCAAATCACGCATCCCATGACACACGGCTGGGACACGGTGTCACGTACGTCGCAGCAGCACCCGCTGGATCGCGTGGTCGGGGCCCTTGCGCAGCACCAGCGAGGCCCGCGCGCGGGTCGGCGCGATGTTCTCCACCAGGTTGCGCTCGTTGACCTCGCGCCACACGCCGCGCGCGAACTCGGTGGCCTCCGCCTCCGACAGCTCGGTCAGCCGCCGGAAGTAGGACTTGGGATCGGCGAACGCGGTACGGCGCAGCTTGTGGAACCGGTCCACGTACCACTCGCGGACGTCTTCCACCCGGGCGTCCACGTAAATGGAGAAGTCGAAGAAGTCGTTCACCGCCAGCGAGGCGGGCGGCGCGGGCTGGAGCACGTTGAGCCCCTCCACGACCAGGATGTCCGGCCGCCGGACGGTCTGCGTCGCCCCCGGCACGATGTCGTACTCCAGGTGGCTGTAGACGGGGGCGTGGACCTCGGTGGCCCCGGCCTTGACGGCGGCGATGAACCGCACCAGCGCCCGCCGGTCGTAACTCTCCGGGAAGCCCTTGCGGGACATGATGCCGCGCTCTTCCAGGACCGCGTTGGGGTAGAGGAAACTGTCGGTGGTGATCAGCTCGACCTTGGCGTGCTCGGGCCAGCGGGCCAGCAGCGTGTGCAGCAGCCGGGCGGTGGTGGACTTGCCCACGGCCACGCTGCCCGCGATGCCCAGGATGTACGGCGGCGGCGCGCTCTTCTCGCCGAGGAAGGCGCTCACCGCGGCGCCGCGCTTCCTGGCCCCGGTGAAGTGCAGGTTGAGCAGCCGGGTGAGCGGCAGGTAGATGTCGGTGACCTCGGCAAGGTCGATCGGGTCGTCCACGCCGCGCAGCTCCGCGAGCTCCTCCTCCGTGAGGGTGAGGGGCGTGCTCTTGCGCAGATCCCGCCACTGGTCGCGGCTCAGCTCGACGTACGACGACGCCTCGACCGCGGTTGCCTCGGTGACCATGCCGGAAGCCTACTGACCGGCTCACCGGCGGAACGGGCCAGGGCGGGAATACGATCCAACGCGGAGGCCAACGCGGAGGTGGGGATGAGGCGACGTCGATTCCTCGCGGCCACCGCCGCCTTGGCGGTGGCCCCGGGGTGCGCGGGGCCGTACGGGGGCGTGGTGCGGGCGGGCCGTACCGGCGGGGCCACGCCCGCGCCGGGGTACGGGCCGCTGCGGGCCGTACCCGACGCCCGCGACGGCGAGGTGCGCCTGCACCTGCCGGAGGGCTTCTCCTACCGCTCGTTCAACGCGGCGGGCGAGCCGTTCACGCAGGGCGGCGTCACGCCGGGCAGACACGACGGCATGGCCGCGTTCCGCGGGCCGCGCGGCGACGCGATCCTGATCCGCAACCACGAGGTCAACGGCCCCGTGGGCGCGTTCGGCGACCCCGCAGACGCCTACGACCCCGTGGCCGGGGGCGGTACGGCCACGCTCCAGGTGACCCGTTACGGGCAGGTCGTCCGGTCCGGGCCCAGCCTGAACGGCACGATGATGAACTGCTCCGGCGGGCCGATGCCGTGGGGCGCGTGGGTGTCGTGCGAGGAGACCGTGAACGGCCCCGACGTGGGCGACGACGCCTCCGGCGGCGACAACACGCGGCTCACCCGTGCGCACGGCTACATCTTCGAGGTGCCGCTGCGCGGGCGCGCGTCGGGGCCGATCCGCTCGGCGGGCCGGTTCGCCCACGAGTCCGCCGCCTACGAGCCGCGCGAGGGTGCGCTCTACCTCACCGAGGACAACTTCGACTTCCCCTCCGGCTTCTACCGCTACCTGCCGCCCAAGAACCCGGCGCGGGCGGGCCGGATCCTGGACGGCGGGCGGCTGCAGATGCTCGCCGTGCGCGGCGAGCCGCGCGCCGACCTCTCCGGCGGCGTGGAGGTCGGCTCGACCTACCAGGCCGACTGGGTGGACATCGACGACCCCGACCCGAAGTTCACCGGCAGGCCGGACAACGCGACGGCGGTGCAGGCCGTGGGCCGCCAGGGCAGGGAACAGGGCGCGGCGATCTTCGCCCGGCTGGAGGGCGCGGTCCAGCACCACGGCACGATCTACTTCACCTCCACCCAGGGCGGGGCCACGGCGGAGGGCGACACGCCGCCGAGCGGGTTCGGCGACGGCCGGGGCCAGGTCTGGGCCTACGAGACCTGGCACGGACGGCTGCGGCTCGTCTACGAGTCGCCCCGGGCGATGACCCTCGACCTGCCGGACAACATCACCACCAGCCCGCGCGGCACGCTGGTGCTCTGTGAGGACGGCTCCGGCGGCAACTACCTGCGCGGGCTCACCTCCGGCGGGCGGATCTTCGACTTCGCCAGGATGCGGCCGGTGCAGGGCGACCCGGACGCGGAGTTCGCCGGGTCCACCTTCGGGCCGGGCGGCCACACCCTCTATGTCAACGTCCAGTCGAAGCGGGGGGCGACGTTCGCGATCTGGGGCCCCTGGCAGCGCGGCGACTTCTGAATCCCGGCGACCACCGCCCCGGCGACTTCTGGTGACCGGCGACTTTGGCCTTCGGTGCCTCGTCAGGCCGTAGGCTTGGCCGGTGATCGTGGGAATCGGGGTCGACGTCGTCGACGTCGCGCGGTTCGCCGCCACCCTTGAGCGCACGCCCGCCCTCGCCGCGAGGCTGTTCACCGACGGCGAGCGCGGCCTGCCGGTGCACTCGCTGGCCGCCAGGTTCGCCGCCAAGGAGGCGGTGGCCAAGGCCCTCGGCGCGCCGCCGGGGTTGCGCCACCTCGACGCCGAGGTGCACGTGGCCGAGCACGGCAGGCCGCTGCTGCGCGTGTCGGGCCGGGTGGCCGAGACCGCCGAGGCCATGGGCGTGCGCCACTGGCACCTGTCGCTGACCCATGACGGCGGTGTCGCCATCGCGTATGTGATCGCCGAAGGATAGCCCGGCGAGATAGCTTCGACATCATGCGCACCGCGTACACCAGCGACCAGATCCGAACCGCCGAGCGGGCCCTGATGGCCCGCCTGCCCGAGGGCACGCTCATGCGGCGCGCGGCGGCCGGGCTGGCCGCCGCCTGCGCCGACCTGCTGCCCAGGGTCTACGGCTCCCGCGTGGCCGTGCTGGCGGGCGGCGGTGACAACGGCGGAGACGCCCTGTACGCCGGGGCGCACCTGGCCCGGCGCGGCGCGCGAGTCGACGCCCTCCTGGCCGGGTCGCGCACCCACGAGGGCGGGCTGGCCGCGCTGCTGGCGGCGGGCGGGCGCGTGAGCGGGCACCGCGAGGGGCGAGACGCCCTGGGCCGGGCCGACATGATCATCGACGGGCTGATCGGCATCGGCGGGTCGGGCGCGCTGCGCGAGCCGTACGCGGGGCTGGCCGCGGTGGTGAACGACGCGCCCGCCACCGTGGTGGCCGTGGACGTGCCGAGCGGCGTGGACGCCGGCACCGGCAGGGTGGACGGCGCGGCGATCCGCGCCGACTTCACGGTGACCTTCGGCGGCTACAAGACGGGCCTGCTGGTCGATCCGGGGGCCGCGCACGCCGGGGCGGTGGCGCTCGTGGACATCGGGCTCGGGCCGTACCTGCCGGAACCCGAGATCGAGGTGCTGGACGACGACGACGTCGCCGCGCTGATGCCCAGGCCGGACCGGGAGTCCGACAAGTACCGCAGGGGCGTGGTGGGCATCGTCGCGGGCGGCGACAGGTTCACCGGCGCGGCGGTCCTGTCCGTGGCGGGGGCGATCAGGTCGGGGGCGGGCATGGTCCGCTACGCCGGTCAGGCCGCTCCGGTCTCGGTGGTCAGGGAGCGGTGGCCGGAGGCGGTGATCACCACGCTCGCGGCCGGCGAGGGCGTCGAGCGGGTGGGGCGGGTCCAGGCGTGGGTGCTCGGCCCGGGGCTCGGCACCGACGACGACGCGCTCGCGGTGGCGGAGTCGGTGCTCGCGCGCGACGAACCGGTGGCGGTGGACGCCGACGCGCTGACGCTCGCGGCGGCCACGCCGTCCCTGCTGCGCAGAGACGCCCCTACGCTGATCACCCCGCACGCGGGGGAGCTGTCCCGGCTGATCGGGGTGCCCAGGGAGCGGATCGAGGCGGCCCGGCTCGAACACGCCCGCGACGCGGCGGCCGAACTCGGGGTGACCGTGCTGCTGAAGGGCTCCACGACCGTGGTGGCCGAGGCGGGCAGGGCGGCGCGGGTCAACCGCACGGGCACGCCGTGGCTGGCCACCGCGGGCACCGGCGACGTGCTGTCCGGCATCGTCGGCACGCTGCTGGCGGGCGGGCTGAGCTGCTTCGACGCGGCCTGCTGCGCGGCCTACCTGCACGGCGCGGCGGCCCGGCTGGCGGCCGACGGCGCGCCGCTGGCCGCCGCCGACGTGGCCGCGGCCCTGCCGGGAGTCCTGCGGCTGCTCATCTGACCGGCTCGTCTGGCCGGGCTCGCCTGACCGGCTCGGCTGACGGCTCCGCCTGACCGATGCGAAAGGCTCGGCGTGGGCCGTGCCGTAAGTGCCCCATCACTCAGTGGAGCCTGCCAAACTTGGACCATGAGCTACCCGACGCAGGCACGGGTCGATCTGGCCGCCATCCGGCACAACGTGGCCGTGGTGCGCGAGCGCGCCCCAGGCGCGGAGATGATGGTCGCGGTGAAGGCCGACGGCTACGGCCATGGCATGGTGCCGTGCGCCGAGGCGTGCCTGTCGGCCGGGGCCGACCGGCTGGGGACGGCCTTCATCGAGGAGGCGCTGGTCCTGCGGGCGGCGGGCGTCGAAGCGCCGATCCTGTCGTGGATCATCGGCCCCGACGACCGCCTGGCCGACGCGCTCGACGCGGAGGTGGAGCTGTCGGCGGGGGCGGCCTGGCTGGTCGACGACATCGCCAAGGCGGCCCGCCAGACGGGGCGGGTGGCCCGGCTGCACCTCAAGGTCGACACGGGCACCTCACGCGGCGGGGCGTCCGCCGCCGACTGGGGCGACCTGCTCGACCGGGCGCTCGCCGTCCGGGCCGAGGGCCTGGTGGAGATCGTTGGGCTCTGGTCGCACCTGGCCTGCGCCGACATGCCGGGGCACCCGTCGATCGAGGCGCAGATCGCCCGGTTCGACGAGGCGCTGGCGATGGCCGAGCGGGCGGGCGCGGGCGGGTCCCACGTGGTGCGGCACCTGTCCAACTCGGCGGCCACGCTCACCATCCCGCGCGCCCGTTACGACATGGTCAGGCCGGGCATCGCGATCTACGGCCTCAGTCCGGTCCCGGAGATCGACGACTTCGGCCTGCGCCCGGCGATGACGCTCGCGGCCACCGTGACCCTCGCCAAGCGCGTCCCCGCCGGGTCGGGCGTCTCCTACGGCCACGTCTACGTCACCGAACGCGAGACCACGCTCGGCGTCGTGCCGATCGGTTACGCCGACGGCATCTCCCGCCGCGCCACCAACCTGTGCGAGGTGCTGGCCGCCGGGCGCAGGCGCAAGGTGACCGGCCGCGTCTGCATGGACCAGCTCATGATCGACGTCGGCGACGACCCCTTGTCGGCAGGAGACGAAGTGATCCTCTTCGGCCCCGGCGACCAGGGCGAGCCGACCGTCCAGGAGTGGGCCGACCACCTGGAGACCATCAGCTACGAGGTCCTGACCGGGATCGGATCGCGGGTCCGGCGCGTTCACACGGAGGGAAGCGGGCCGGCACCGGCTCGCTGACGAGCGGGAAGAGGCGGAGGCGGCAGGAGTGACCAGTGCGGGGGCGCGGTTGGGATTCTCGGACGTTCAGGGCAGAATGCCCCGAGATGTCGTGAACCCGGCGCAATCCCATGCCGGGCACCTCGATATCCCGAGGAGGCCGGGATGAGCATTTGGCGGAAGGCCGGCATCGCGAGCGCGGTGGTCGGCGCCGCGTCGGCGGGCGTGGCCTCGGTGGCCCTCGCCAAGCGCTACGCGGTGGGCCGGATCCGGCTGCGCCCCGACCCCGAGGCCGGTGAGCCGTTCGGCGAGGTGGGCGGGCGCGAGGAGATCGTCCTGACCTCCGACGGCGTCGCCCTGCACTGCCTGGTGGACGGCGTCGAAGACGTCCCGCTGACCGTCGTGCTGTGCCACGGCTACACGCTCAACCTCGACTCCTGGCACTACCAGCACCGCGACCTGCGCGAGACGCACCGGGTGGTGCTCTGGGACCAGCGTTCCCACGGCCGCTCCGAGCGTTGCACCCCCGAGGGCTCCACCATCGACCGCCTGGGCGAAGACCTCGCCGAGGTGCTCGACGCGCTGGTGCCGGGGCCGTGCGTGCTGGTCGGCCACTCCATGGGCGGCATGACCATCATGGCGCTGGCCGACCGCCGTCCCGAACTGTTCGGCGACCGCGTGCGCGGCGTCGCCCTGGTCTCCACCTCGGCCGGACGGCTGGCCGAGGTGACCCTCGGCCTGCCCGCGCTGGTCTCCAAGGCGGTGCACAAGGTCGCGCCCAGCGCCGTGTCGGCGATCGGCCGCCGCGGCGCGCTGGTCGATCGGGGCAGGCAGGCGGGCAGCGACATCGCCTTCCTGGGGCTGCGCCTGTTCGGCTTCGGCGACTCGGCCAACGCCAGCCCGACCGTCGTCGACTTCGTCGAGTCGATGATCCGGTCCACGCCCACCGAGGTGATCGCCGGCTTCTACCCGGCGCTGATGTCGCACGACAAGCTGAGCGCGCTCGGCGTCCTCGACGACGTGCCGACCGCGATCATGGTGGGGGAGAAGGACTGGCTGACCCCGCCGGAGCACTCGCAGGCGATCGCGGCGGCGCTGCCGCGCGCCCGCCTCACCGAGGTCCCCGGCACCTCCCACCTGGTGCAGCTCGAACGCCCCGAGGTGGTCAACGACGCGCTGCGCGACCTGCTCAAACGAGCCGACAGGGAAGGATGATCCGGATGCAGGACCGCCGGGTGGCGGCCACCGCCGACGACATGCGGGCGATCGGCGCGGAACTGGCCGGGCTGTTGCGGCCGGGCGATCTCGTCCTGCTGTCCGGCCCGCTCGGGGCGGGCAAGACCACCCTGGTCCAGGGCCTGGCCGACGGCCTGAAGGTGCGCGGGCCGATCACCTCGCCCACGTTCGTGATCGCGCGGGTCCACCCGTCGCTGCACGGCGGCCCGGCGCTCGTGCACGCCGACGCCTACCGCCTCGGCGGACGCCTGGAGGTCGACGACCTCGACCTCGACGCCTCGCTCGACGAGTCGGTGACCGTGGTGGAGTGGGGCGAGGGCCTGGTCGAGGGCCTGGCCGACGAACGCCTGGAGATCGCCATCGAGCGTCCCGCCGAGGCGGACGGCGAGGGCGACGAGGAGCGGACCGTCCGCCTGCGCGGCGTCGGCGCCCGGTGGTCCGGCGCCATATCCGCCAGGTAGCTCTTACGTTTTCGGCCTCCACGCGGGTCGTCTTCCTGGCACGCTTGACCTCAGTCCCAGTTGGTATAGATCATCGGTCTTGAAGATCGCTTGGGGCGGGTTGACCTGATTAATCAGGGTATCAGTGTGGTTGGGCGATCGACGTTGGACGGCGAAGTGGAGCACGCGGTGTCATCGGTGAGGACGATGTCGAGGATCAGGCGTGTCACGGCCGTCGGGGCCATCGCCATGTTCGGTGTGATGGGCTGTTCGGCGGAGGCGGGCACCGGGTCCCCCACACCCGCCGCGACCCCGACCGACGCGGGGGCGTCGGCCACGCCGTCCGGTCCAGGGCGGCAGAACATCACGGTCCGCCTCAACCCCGACAACGTGATCGAGGGCGAGGAGTCCACCGTGTGGATCCTCGCCAATTGCCCCGTCCCCGACGGAGGCCCCGAGCACAGCGGCAGCGCCACCTCCGACGCCTTCGTCCGTGCCGTCACCCTCGACCCCGTGCCGCCGCCCACGCCCACCGCCTCGGCCGACGGCCAGTCCGCCCCCGTGCCGTGGGTGCGCGGCGAGGCCCAGGTGCCCAGCAGCATCGACGCGGGCCGCTACAACGTCGACGTCCGGTGCGAGGGCACCAACGACACCGGCAGGGCCCGCCTGCGGGTCGCGGCCGAGTCCGGCGACAAGGACGACGACAAGGGCACCGTCGTGCCGACCAAGGCCCCCCGAGCGGGCGGCGGCGGCACCGCCGCCGGATCCGAGCAGGACGACTCCGGCCTCTCGCCCGGCCTGACCGCGATCATCCTCGTCGTCGCCGTGGCGGGCGGCGCCGGCCTGGCCCTGGTACGCCGTCGGCGCTCCTAGCCACGACCGCACGACGAACCACGAACACGCGATTCCGGTATGGCAGACAACCGGTGGGGCAGGATCATTCTGGCCGGCGCGATCACCGGAGCCGTTCTGGTCGCGGTGAACCGGGGCGGCGACGACGAACGCGCCGCCCCGCGCGCCTCCGTGGTGCCCCGCAGCATCGACATCCCGTCGCTGAAGCTGGAGGCGCCGCTGATGAAGCTGGGCATGAACGACGACGGCGAGGTCGAGCTGCCCCCCTACGAGAAGCCCGACACCGCCGGATGGTTCCGGCACAGCGCGGTCCCCGGCGACAAGGGCGCATCAGTGATCATCGGCCATGTCGACACCAAGACCGCGCCCGCCGTCTTCTACAAGCTGCGGCAACTGCGCAAGGGGCAGGAGATCCGCGTCGAGCGCAGCGACGGCAAGGTGGCCAAGTACCGGGTCGAGTCGGTGGAGCAGGTGGACAAGGACCGCTTCCCGGCCCGCCGCGTCTACGTGGACGAAGGGCTGCGGCTGGTCACCTGCGGCGGCACGTTCGATTGGGCCAAGCACGAGTACCGCGACAACATCATCGTCTACGCCTCCCTGGCGAAGCCCGCCTGACCTGCGGATCTGTGCCCGCGGGGCGCGGCCGGCGCCCGTAAAGCGCTGGCCGATCCCGGCGCGGTGACGGCCGCGCTGGCCGGGTTCACCGGCTTCCTGCTCTGGAAGTCCGGGGAGCCCGACCCGCCCGGCCTGCCCACCGTGCGCGCCTTCCAACGGGGCCAGGGCGCGGTGGCGCTGGACTCGCTGCGCCTGCGCACCGGCTGGGACGCCTGATCGGCGCGGGCTGGAACGTTCGAGTGAACGGCACGGGCATCGCCGGGAGCCGCTAGGCTTGACATTCGTGCTGGTCCTGGCCTTTGACACGGCGACCCCCGCCGTAACCGCCGCGCTCCACGACGGCGAGCGCGTCCTCGCGGCCTCCACCGCGATCGACGCCCGTCGGCACGGTGAGCTGCTCGTCCCCGCCGTCCAGGCGATTCTGGGCGACTCGGGCGTGACGCCCGCCGACCTCACCGCCATCGTCGCGGGCACCGGCCCCGGCCCCTACACCGGCCTGCGGGTCGGGCTCGTCACCGCACAGGCGCTCGCCACCGCCGTCGGCGTCCCCGCCTACGGCCTGTGCACGCTCGACGCCCTGGCCTTCGAGAGCGGCCTCGACGCCCCCTTCCTGGTGGCGACCGACGCCCGCCGCAAGGAGGTCTTCTGGGCCCGCTACGCCGACGCGCGCACCCGCGAGGCGGGGCCGTCCGTCGATCTGCCGCGCGATCTGCCTCCCGGCCTGCCCGTCGTGGGCGCGGGCGGGCGCATGTACGCCGAGATCGTCGGCGCCGACCGCCTGGCCGAGGCTCCAGAGCACCCCTCGGCGGGCGCGCTGGCCGCCCTCGCCGTCGAGCGCATGGCCGCCGGTGAGACCCTCGGCCCCGCGCTGCCGATCTACCTGCGCCGCCCCGACGCCCGGGTCCCGGGAGCGCCCAAGAAGGTGACGGCATGAGCCGTCCCGCCGCCACGCTCCGCCAGATGACCGACGACGACCTGGCCGTGGTGCTGGAGCTCGAACGGGACACCTTCCCGTCCGACGCCTGGAGCGAGGCCATGCTCCGCGCCGAACTGGCCGACCAGCCGCGCACCCGCCACTACGTGGTGGCCGAGCTGGACGACGAGATCATCGGCTACGCCGGGCTCGCCGCCGCCGGAGACCAGGCCGACGTGCAGACCATCGCGGTGACCGCCGCGCACCGGGGCACCGGCGTGGGCGGGGCGCTGCTGCGCGAGCTGATGAAGGAGGCGCTGCGGCGCGGCGCCGCCGCCGTCTTCCTGGAGGTCCGCGCCGACAACCCGCAGGCTCGCGCCGTCTACCAGCGGTTCGGGTTCGAGGACATCGGCGTGCGGCGCGGCTACTACGACGACGGCACCGACGCGATCACGATGATGAGGAAGCTGGATGGCTGACGAACCACTGGTGCTCGGCATCGAGACCTCCTGCGACGAAACCGGCATCGGCATCGTCCGCGGCCACACCCTGCTGGCCAACACGATCGCCTCCAGCGTCGAGGAACACGCCAGGTTCGGCGGGGTGGTCCCCGAGGTCGCCTCGCGGGCGCACCTGGAGGCCATGACGCCCGCCGTGGAGCGGGCGCTCGGCGAGGCCGGGCTCGCCTTCACCGACATCGACGCCATCGCGGTCACCGCGGGTCCCGGGCTCGCCGGGGCGCTGCTGGTCGGCGTCGCGGCGGCCAAGGCGTACGCGCTGGGTCTGGGCGTCCCCCTGTACGGGGTGAACCACCTGGCCGCGCACGTCGCCGTGGACCAGCTCGAACACGGCCCGCTGCCCCGGCCCTGCGTGGCCATGCTGGTCTCCGGCGGGCACTCCTCGCTGCTGCTGGTGCCCGACGTCGCCCGCGACGTGATCTCCCTCGGCTCCACCGTGGACGACGCGGCGGGCGAGGCGTTCGACAAGGTCGCCCGGGTGCTCGGCCTGCCGTTCCCCGGCGGCCCGTACATCGACCGCGCCGCCCGCGACGGCTCCGGCACGGCCATCGCCTTCCCGCGCGGCAAGTACGACGACGGCACGCTCGACTTCTCCTTCTCCGGCCTGAAGACCGCCGTGGCGCGGTGGGTGGAGGCCAGGGAGGCGTCCGGGCAGGCCGTCCACGTGCCCGACGTCGCCGCGTCCTTCCAGGAGGCGGTGGTCGACGTGCTCACCCGCAAGGCCATCGCCGCGTGCCGCCGCTACGACGTGCACGACCTGCTCATCGGCGGGGGAGTGGCGGCCAACTCCCGGCTGCGGGCCCTCGCCCAGGAGCGCTGCGACGCCGCCGGGGTGCGGCTGCGCGTGCCCCGGCCCGGGCTGTGCACCGACAACGGGGCCATGGTGGCCACGCTCGGATCAGACCTGGTGCGGGCGGGCGTCGCGCCGTCCACGCTGGGCATCCCGGCCGACTCGTCGATGCCCATCACGACGGTGCACGTCTAGCCGTTCAGTCCTTGCCCTGGCGTGAGGGGCGCAGCAGCGCCTCGGCCAGGGCGAGCATGGTCTCCTCCAATGCGGCCAGGCGGCGGGTGAGATCGGCGTGCGCGGGCTGGACCACCTCGCCCACCACCTCGCTGAGCCGCTCGCCGTCCGGGCGGCTCTTCACCAGTTCAAGCAGCGTGTCGGCGGCCTTGGCCAGCGACTCGAAGCGCACGGCGTGCTCCTCGCTGTGGGTGGTGAGCAGCTCGCCGACCCGCTCGCCGATGTTGAGCGACGACGGGAGCCTGCCGATGCGCTGGTTGACCGCCTCCACGTGATCGTCCACCGCCTCCATCTGCTCCCTGGTCTCCTCGGCGTCGGCGGCCAGGCGGGCGAGATGGGCGTTGACGCCGTCGAAACGGCCGTCGATGGCGGACAGCCTGCCGTCGAAACGGGAGTCGAGCCCGATGATCCGGGCGTCGGCCTCACCGACGCGGGTGCCCACCCGCTCGACCTGGGTGCCGACGCCTTCCACCCGCGCGTCCACGTCATCGACCCGGGCCCCGAGCCCCCTGACGTGCGCACTGACGTCCTCGACCCGCGCCTCCACCCCTTCCATCAGGGCGCCGACCCCTTGGACGCGGGCCGTCATGTCCTCCATCTGGGCACCCACGCCCTGGACGTGGGTCGTCATGCCGTCCATTTGGGAGTCGAAGCCCTGGACGCGGGTCTCGACGCCTTCCAGCCGGGTGCCGAGCCCCCCGACGCGGGCGCCCACGCCGTCGATGCGCTCGCCCATCCTGGTCTCGGCGTTGGTGACCGTCTCGCCGAGGCGGGTCGCGACGGCGTCGAGCCGCGCGCCGGCCCGGCTCTCGGCCGCCTCCACCCGCTCGGTCATCCGGGCCTCGGCCGCGCTCAGCAGCGCCGCGACCCGATCGACCCGCTCGCCCAGCGCCGCGATGTCGTCGTCGTGTCGCTGGGACAGGTCGGCGACCGACTTGTCGAGGCGGCTGAACCGCCCCGCGGCAGCCTCCATGCTGCTCTGGAGCTGGCCCAGGCGGGCGGCGAGGTCGCCGATCCGCTGGGAGATGCCCTGGGCGCCCTCCACCACCGTCGCCAGCCGGGACAGGGCCTCCTCCATGCTCTCGCCCACCGCGCCGACGTCGGCCCACAGGCTGGGCAGCTCGGCGACCGGCTTGACCTGCTCGCCGACCGAGTCGACGCGGACGCCGACCACGTCGACGTGGTCACGGATCGCCTCGATGTGCTGCGCCAGGCTCTCGGCCCAGGTCGGGGGCCGGGTGGCGATGTCGTCGAGCCGTCCGGACACGGCGTCGAGGCTGCCGGTGAGCCCGCCCAGCTCGCGTTCGCGGACCTCGCGCAGCAACCACTCCATCCCCTCCAGCCGCTGCCGGATCTCGTCGAGTACCGCGCCCTGCGTGCGCTGCTCGTAGACGTGGTCCTGGGCGGCGCGCGCGAGCAGTTCGCGCATGCGGTCGGAGACGGCGGTCTGGCTGCCCGCCTGCAGCACGGTGTTGCTGGAGTGATCCACCGAATGGCTCCTTCACTCGCCGACGTCGGCCGCGCGGCGGTGGGATTGTCGGGATCCCCGGAGCCCGGACGGCGTGCGGTTCGCCCGGCCTGGCCGATCTCGCCCGTGTCGATGGAAGGTGGTCTCCGAGGCTCCAAAACTGTAGCCCGTCAGGGAGCCCGCGTACTCCGGTAATTGAAAACTTTGCGATTATCCCGGAATCGTCCCTATTTTAGGGGCTCGGTGACTTTCGCCGGAACCGGTGTGCAAAGGAGTGTGATCGGTTTCTCCGCAATTCTGGTAAGCACTACGACAAGGGAATTATCACCAGAAAGCCGCAGATCGCGTCGCAACCGCTCGACGTCCACGGCGGACCCGCGCTTCTTCACCGTGAGCGTCCCGACCTTGCGCTCCCGCAGGGCCGCGCGCAGCCGCTTTAGCGAGAAGGGCATCACGTCCTCGATCTCGTAGCAGGACGCCCACGGCGTGGCCACCGGCTCGTCGCCCGTGATGTAGGCGATCCGCGGGTCCAGCAGCCACCCGCCGACCGAGGCCGCGATCTCGGCGACCAGGTGCGCCCGGATCGCCGCGCCGTCCGGCTCGAACAGGTACCTCCCGGCGGGACCGGTCGCGGGCACCGGGGCGTCGGGGTCGGCGAGCATGGTCTCCCCGGACGGCAGCAGCGTGGCCCTGCGCAGAAACTCCTCGCCCGGGGCGGCACGGCCCCCGAACGCCCCGGCCGCCTCGCCCAGCCAGATCACCGCCTCCTTGACCTCCCCCCGGTAGGACACCCACTCGGTCTCCGACCCCTCCGGGACGAACTCGTACGGCAGGCCGGGCGCGACCTTCAGGCACGCCCCACGCGCGGCCGACGCCAGCGCCAGGGCCTGGGGGAGCGGTGGGGAGTAGGCCATCGGGTCGAAGATCCGCCTGGCGGAGCTCCGGCGGGCGGGGTCGATGAACAGGGCCCGGTGGGCGTGGGGGTCCACGTCGGCGGCGTCGGCCGTCCGGACCTCGACGAGCGAGGCGAGCCCGAGCGCCGCAGCGTTGGCCCGCGCGACGGCGACGGCCAGTGGATCACGGTCCAGACCGAGCACCCTCAACCCCGCCCGCGCCAGCTCGATCGCATCGCCCCCGATTCCGCAGCAGACATCGGCCACGGCCCCGTCGCCAGCCCGGTCGGTGAGGACGGCGGCGACACGGCGGGCGCGGTGGCCGGCCACCTCGGGGCGGGTGGCCTGTTCGAGGCCGTCCGGGGTGAAGTACATGCGCCCGGCGTCGTGGCCGAACTTGGCGACCGCGCGCGAGCGGAGCCCGGCCTGGGTCAGCGCAGCCGCGGCCAGCTCGGCGGGATGGTCGCGGCGCATCGAGGTCGCGGCGGCGACCGGGTCGTTCCTCGACACAAGCTCCTCGGCCGCCGCCAGGGCCTCCTGCCCACGGGACGTCAGGAGCTCAAGAAATGCGTCAAGGTTCATGTTCCCGACGCTATCGCAGGGTGTCACCCCCTCCGGTCGCGAAGGGCGGAAATAACCGGATATGTCCTGTCATATAGGGCATAGGCGATAGATCTTGCATAGCTGTGATTAGCAGACATCCAACGGAAACCTCGCCGGTGTGCAAATAGGGTACAAGTAGGCGATGGTAGGAAAAGAAATGGTGTTGTTTGTTTTTCGGGAATCAGAGGTATTCAACATGACGGAAGAAATCGAGTGGCAAGCTGGCGTAACGCGGTTCGGAACGACCAGCACTTGCCCGGCAAGCACGAAGTACGGAGTCGCAAAGCGATGATCAGGAAAATGACAACCGTCGGCTTTTTGGCCGCGGCCCTGGCCATGACCTTCGCCACCCAGGCGAACGCGGGCACCGAGCCCAAGCCCGAAGAGAAGAAGAAGGCCGAGCCCACCAGCGCCGTCTACTACGTCTACCTGTGCGACGTCGCCAAGAACGCCCCGGTCGGCCAGTGGGTCGGCACGTCGTTCGACGGCATCTACAACGCCGAGGACAAGAAGCATCGCAGCAAGACCTGCAACCGGGTCACCTACACCGAGAAGTCTTTCAACGAGGACTTCAAGAACAAGAAGATCAAGGACTCTTTCGACCGCGAGGTTGAGATCGAGAAGTCCTTCAACGAGGACGAGTCCACCCGGGAATCCTTCAACAAGGAGGCCACGGCGAAGGACTCCTTCAACAAGGAAGAAGAGTCCCGCCACTCGTGGGAGAAGAAGTACGAGCACAACTCGTATGTCGACGTTGACAAGCACGAGGCCGAGCACAAGTGGCCCAAGAAGCACGAGCCCGAGCACAAGTGGCCCAAGAAGCACGAGCACAAGAGGTCCGGCGCCGACCCGGTGGTCTGGAACTTCAATGACTCCGTGGCGTCCACGAGCAGCGCGAGCAACCAGAACTAAGTGACGACGTGCGCACCCGGCTCCCGACAAGCTGGGTGCAGTGCGGTTGGGCCCACGGGGGGCCGGCATTTGTTCATGCCGGCCCTCTCGCGTCCGCCACCCCCGACCATCGACCGCCACCGTCAGGGACCCAAGGCCGTTCGCACAACCCTGCCGTCCCTACCCCCCACGCCAACCCAAGCCACCACGCCCCCGCGTGCCGCCCGCATTCCCCATAGGCCGCACGCCCCGCCACCCCCGCCGCATGTTTCCGCCTGCGCGCCACCCACCGTCGGCTCTGCCGTCGCTGCTGCTGGGCGGACGCTGATCGCCCTCGCTGCGCTCGGACTGTTCTTCTTGGGTCGGGCTCGCCCGACGCTTGCGCCATCGGCTGGTCGCTTGGACGCCGTGTACGGCCTGGAGAAGGCCCGCTGATGACACCGGCTGTCCGTGGCCAGTAGAAGCCCTACACGTGGCCGGTTCGGAGTCACCGCTGATGGCCCGTTCAGGTCCCCGCTTCGCCGGCTCGGCCGGCCTCCGCCAACGCCCGGCCGCGCTATGCGCCGCGTACGGAGACGCGGCGTCGCCGACCCCGCTGGGGGCGGTCGGCGTCCGCCTCAGCGGGTCGAGGACGTGCGCTCGATCCCGGCCGTCAGAGGCGGCACCGCCCCAGGCCCGCCCGCCGGGGCAGGCGCTGATACTGGAACCGCCGCATGCCCCACCCGCCCTCTGCCGGGCCATGCCCTCGATCGGCTCGGGAGGCCCTGCGAGCGGGGTGGACGGCTTGCGGTGGCATGGGGGCACGGGGCGGAAATGTTTGTGCCCATGAGAGGTTTGCTGATATGAGGTCCAATTTGTGATGGTAAGGGCATCCAGAATGTCCTATTTATTGTCTTACGGGTATACCGATGAGGCTTAGGCTTTCTTTACCGCTATTCTCTTGCTTTTAGTGCAATGTCTCAGGTCTACTGATTAGTGGCTCCGCTCGAAGGGGACGGGCCGGAGTCGTCAGACAGATCCAACAGGAGATTGACATGCTCAAGAAGTTCATCGTCAGCGGTGCCGTGGTCGCGGGCTTCGCTGCCCTGAGCCTCGCCGCTCCGGCGTACGCCAGTGATGAGTACGACAATGACGTTGCCACCCAGAGCGGTAACACGATCGTCTGCGGTAACCGCACCATCGGCGACATCAGTGTTCCCATTCTGAACCTCGCCCCGGTCACGTTCTCCAACAACGAGGCGACGGACTGCAGCATCCGGACCAACCAGAACTAAGGGTGCTTCTGACGTACCTCACGGAGTCGGTGGCAGCGCATCGAGTTGCTCGCGGTCCGTAGGCGAAACCTTTCAATTTGGCCTTTATGGCCAGTCCGTCATTTCCGGTCGGGCGCTCTCCCGCGTGTGGGCCCACGACCGCCGGATGTGGCGGACGGCCGAGGGCCGGTTGGCGCGAAAAGGGTTTGCTCAGCAGCGGATCCGTATATCGCCAGACCTGGTCTGATTGTTCACGCTCGGCGCGTTGAGAACGTCGGGGATCCGCCGCGTGATCGTGGGCTGCGGACCTTCGAGGGGATACACCTCCGATGCCATGAAATCCCGTATGGGGGACGCATCGGCTACGCGAGGATAAAGTTGGGTTTGCGGGTGCCACGGGGAAAGCCGTGGCACCCGCTCTCTTTCTGCGTTCTGGCAGGTCTCGGCCTGGCCGGTTCTGGTATGAGAGTTTGTCGTCGGGTACGGCTGGGTCAAGCCGTCACCCGCTTCGCGTTAACCTCGGCACGCATAGAGCCGTGATTATCTGGGAGGCGCATGGCCGGGCTTTGATATTCTTTTGAGGTCGTTTGAGTGCTGATTGGCTTGCCGTTCTTGTCGAGCGTCGATTTACTGGCTAGCGGCTCGGCCTTCAGGTGGTACGAGCTGAATTCTCATTCCGAGATCGATCGGGAGATCTAGATGCTCAAGAAGCTCGCACTCAGCGGGACCATGATCGCCGCATTTGCCGGCATGGCTCTCGCTACGCCGGCCCAGGCGGCCACGCCGTGGCCCGGCGGCGAGAACAACGCCTCGCAGCAGAACGGCAACACGATCACCTGTGGCAACACGGCGATCGGCGACGTGGCCGTGACCCTTCTCAACCTGACCCCGGTGACCCTTGCCGACCGCAAGTCGATCGACTGTGGCGTCCGGGTCAACCAGAGCTGAGACGTTGACCCTCAGTTGACCTTCAGTTCCCCTTCATGACCGGTGGCCCGAGCGGAGGCCGGTAGGGAACTTCGTGGCGAGGGCCTTCAGCCGGCCGTCCGCCTCCTTGCGGCCATCGCCCGGGGATGGTGGGAGACGATGGCAATGCATGGCAACGCACCATCGTCGATCTTCTCCCCCTGCCGAGGGCGAGGGCTCGGAGGAAGACGGCCATTGCCGCCGCGCGGTCGAGAGCAGGCCCTTCTCGACGCGCGGGCTCTGGGCGGACCGCGCCCGACGGCGTGCGTCCGCGGAGCACGCGGAGATCCGCCGGATATGGCTGTCCGGCGGATGGCGGTCCGACGGAGGAGGCCACGGCATCCGGAGGAACGTCCTCTTTCCAGGACGGCCTGCCTGCCGGGCGACCGGAGTTCGAAGTGGGTTCGGTTGTGCGGGCACCGCTGCTCACGCCGCGGTGCCCCTTTTTTGTGCGTGCAAGGACCGATTTGTCAGAGTGTGCGGCATACGTGGGGATGAGGGGAGAAGGTGCATTTCTGGTTGATTGCCGTTTCTTTACGGCAATAACGATGCTATTGGCTTGCTGTTCGGGTCTGCCGCAGGTCTACTTGCTATCGGTCCCGTACCCATTTCTGGGTGCCGGAACCTCATGCAAGATCGATCAGGAGAATTCAAATGCTCAAGAAGCTCGCAATCGGCGGGACTCTGGCGGCTTTCGCGGTCGCGGGAATCGGCGCACCGGCGATGGCCGCCACGCCTTGGCCGCAGGACCAGGACCTCAATACCAGCACCCAGTCCGGCAATGTGGTCGTGTGTGGCAACAGCACCATCGGCGACATCTTCATCGGCCTGCTGACCCTGGCACCGGTCACCGTTTCCAAGAAGGACCCGGTGGACTGCAGCATTCGCGTCTACCAGAACTGAACCTCGTTGCTTGAGGTCGTTCGCGAAAGGTGACTGGACGCGGACGCAAACGCGGACCTCGGGCCAGGGGCCTTGATCGACCGGTCTTCGGCACCGGATCCGCCTTCCGTGCGAAGGCTCCGGGGGAGACACCGGTGGGAGACCTCCTGACCGGGGTCTCCCCCTTTTCCATGTACCGACCCCCTTCTGCTCCACGCACCGCCCGATCCTTATTGATCTTCATTGATCTTCCCGGCAGGACGGCGGACGGCCTCCGGGGATTCCGGATAGTCCATGCCGCGCCTCATCGCCGGTCCGGATGTGGCCGCGCCGGCCGTGTCAGGTTCAGGACAGGGAGTCGGCGTCCCTGGCATACGGCCACAGCCTCTGGGTGCATTACGGACAGGGGCCGCCCATAAATAGGTGAGCAGCCATCCTCATCCCACGATCACGGTATCTAGCTGGGCAGATCTGGACACAATCCACCAAGCATCGCATGTAGCCAATTCTCCTATTGCTCCCCCCAAAGCATGCGTGGGCCCGTGAATTCGGCACTGTTTCGTCTCGCCAGGATGGTGATTTGCCTTTTCTTTACGGCGGTTATGGTGCAATTGGCTTGCTGTTCGTGTCCCGGATCGGTCTACTGGCTACCGGCTCGGACCTTCAGGTGGTACGAGCTGGATCCTCATACCGAGATCGATCGGGAAGTTCGGGAGATTTAGATGCTCAAGAAGCTCGCATTTAGTGGCGCGGTGCTGGCGGCTTTCGCCGGAGTGGGGCTTGCCGCTCCGGCCCACGCCACCGTCGGGCCCGACGAAAACAACGTCGCTCAGCAGTCGGGCAACGTAATCGTTTGTGGCAACAGTGCCATCGGCGACATCACCATCCCGCTGATTCCGCTCTCTCCGGTTACCATCAACTCTCAGAAGCCCGTGGACTGCAGCGTCCGGGCGTACCAGAACTAACCTGGTATCCGTGATCAGAGGAAACCTGATCGACCACATGAAGGAGCCGGCGCCTCGAAGGCGCCGGCTCCTTCGTGCGCGAGGCCAGGGCGGGCCGGGAGGCCAGTGCGGGTCCGGTGGGTGTGGCTCGTGCGCGTAGGGTGGATGGTGGCCACACGTGTGGCGTGGAGCGTAGTCGTCCGTGCCGTCCAGGCGCACATTCCTCTGCGAGCGGACAGGACAGGGTCTGACCTGCGGGCGGTTCGTGTTGACGACTCGCGCCCCCTTGCATACTGTTTCGTGTTGGCACTCTGCCTATGAGAGTGCCAATGACAAGCGACGAGGCAGGTCTGACACCCGCGACGGCAGGCCGCTGGTCGCCTCTTCTGATCATCGAAATCTGAAGGGGAGGTCCGATCGTGACGACCGCCACCAAGGTTCCCGTTAAGCCGCTCGGCGACCGCATTGTGGTTCAGCCGCTTGAGGCCGAGCAGACCACCGCCTCTGGCCTGGTCATCCCGGACACCGCCAAGGAGAAGCCGCAGGAGGGCAAGGTCCTCGCGGTGGGCCCCGGCAACTGGGATGAGGACGGCGAGAAGCGGATTCCGCTCGACGTCAAGGAGGGCGACATCGTCCTCTACAGCAAGTACGGCGGTACCGAGGTGAAGTACAGCGGCGAGGAGTACCTGGTGCTCTCCGCCCGCGACGTGCTCGCCATCATCGAGAAGTAAGCGCCCACGGGGCCTTACTCACATGACGTATCCAAGCCCCGGGCAGCACGTCAGCCCGGGGCTTCGATGCGTCTCCCGCTGTACCCCCGGAGCCGCTGAGGGCTCCGTCAGAGAGGACTCTCAATGCCGAAGATCCTGGAGTTCGAGGAGGACGCGCGGCGCGCTCTTGAGCGTGGCGTGAACGCCCTCGCCGACGCGGTCAAGGTGACCCTTGGCCCCCGTGGCCGCAACGTCGTCATCGACAAGAAGTTCGGTGCGCCGACGATCACCAACGACGGTGTGACCATCGCTCGCGAAGTAGAGCTGGACAAGCCGTACGAGAACCTTGGCGCGCAGCTCGCCAAGGAGGTCGCCACCAAGACCAACGACATCGCGGGCGACGGCACCACCACCGCGACCGTGCTGGCCCAGGCGATGGTCCGTGAGGGCCTGCGCAACGTCGCCGCCGGCGCCCAGCCGATGTCGCTCAAGCGCGGCATCGACGCGGCGGCCCGCGCGATCAGCGAGAAGCTGCTCGAGTCGGCCCGCCCGGTCGAGGACAAGAAGGAGATCGCCGACGTCGCGACGATCTCCGCCCAGGACGCCAAGATCGGCGACCTGATCGCCGAGGCGTTCGACAAGGTGGGCAAGGACGGTGTCATCACCGTCGAAGAGTCCAACGCCATGGGCCTGGAGCTGGAGTTCACCGAGGGCCTCCAGTTCGACAAGGGCTACCTGTCGCACTACATGGTGACCGACCAGGACCGGATGGAGGCCGTCCTGGAGGACGCCTACGTCCTGCTCACCCAGGGCAAGATCGCCTCCGTGGCCGACTTCCTGCCGATCCTGGAGAAGGTCGCCCAGACCAAGCGGGCGCTGTTCGTGGTGGCCGAGGACGTCGAGGGCGAGGCCCTCGCCGTTCTGGTGACCAACAAGATCCGCGGCACCTTCACCTCGGTCGCGGTCAAGGCCCCGGGCTTCGGCGACCGCCGCAAGGCGATGCTGCAGGACATGGCCATCCTGACCGGTGGCCAGGTGGTCTCCGAGGAGGTCGGCCTGAAGCTGGAGCACGTCGGTCTCGACGTCCTCGGCACGGCCCGCCGCATCGTGGTCACCAAGGACACCGCCACCATCGTGGACGGCGCGGGCGAGGCCTCGGCCATCGAGGACCGCATCCGCGAGATCAAGCTGGGCATCGAGCAGAGCGACTCCGACTGGGACCGCGAGAAGCTCCAGGAGCGTCTCGCGAAGCTGGCCGGTGGCGTGTGCGTGCTGCGCGTGGGCGCGGCCACCGAGGTGGAGCTGAAGGAGAAGAAGCACCGCCTGGAGGACGCGATCTCCGCGACCCGCGCCGCCATCGAGGAGGGCATCGTCTCCGGCGGTGGCTCGGCCCTCATCCACGTCGGCAAGGACCTCGGCGACCTCGGCCTGACCGGTGACGAGGCCACGGGCGTCGCCATCGTCCGCAGGGCCCTCGTCGAGCCCGCCCGCTGGATCGCCGAGAACGCCGGTCAGGAGGGCTATGTCGTGACCTCCAAGGTCTCCGACCTGCCCGCCGGTCACGGCTACAACGCCGCTACCGGCGAGTACGGCGACCTGATCGCCCAGGGCGTCAACGACCCGGTGAAGGTCACCCGCTCGGCCGTCCAGAACGCCGCTTCCATCGCCGGCATGCTGCTGACGACCGAGGCGCTCGTCGTGGACAAGCCCGAGGAGGAGGCCCCGGGCGCCGCCGGCCAGGGTCACGGGCACGGCCACGGCCACTGAGCCCCGCTACGGCCTGTCCAGGCCCGTCCAGAGCGCGTCCAGGCGCGTCCAACGGGCCGCCCAGGAACCGTCGGTGCCACGGCCCGCGTCCCCGTCTCACGACGGGGCCGCGGGCCGTTCGCGTGTCGGGGTACGGCCCGTGGGTATGGTCCCCCGGCGGTGCGCCGACGGCCCTCCGCAGCCCTCCGACGGCCCTCCGGCGGCACGACTTTCGCGTCCATGTGATCTCTGAGACGGAAGTGTGGCGGATAGAGATCTGTTTCGTGGTAAACCTGTCTCGGGGCTAAAGCGTCGGCGAAGACACCCCCCAATAGGCGGCATATTGGCTAATGCTATGAAATATTTCGCGTCTATTAATCCGCACTGTCGCCATTCGATTACGGCCGGTCGCCGTCCCCTCAATGTGACCAATCCGTAGCCGTTCGCCATGAGGACAGGCCCGATCAGTACGGGCATCATGCCTAACGTGACCGAGGGAAGCGTCGCCGACGCCATAGGTGGGGTAAGGCTTGCGACGAGATCGGATGAGTCCGACCTCAGGGAACTGACGAGCCTGGCCGTTCAGGGGGATCGCAGTGCGATCGAATCTTTGCTCGGGCGTCTACGCCCGATGGTGGTGCGTTATTGCCGCGCACGACTCGGCCGGGTCGCCGGTCAGTATCACATTGCCGACGACGTGGCTCAAGAAGTGTGCATAGCGGTGCTGTCGGCGCTGCCGCGCTACCGGGACATGGGACGGCCGTTCGCGTCCTTCGTCTTCGGGATCGCGTCGCACAAGGTGGCTGACGCCCTGCGCAGTTCGGTGCGCTCGGCCGTCCCGACGCAGGACCTCCCGGACGGCCCGGACGACGGGCCAGGGCCGGAAGAGACCGTGGTCCGCTACATCGAGGCGGAGCACGCCCGGCGGCTGCTGTCCAAGCTGCCGGACAACCAGCGGGAGCTCATCATCCTTCGGGTGGTTTCGGGCCTGTCCGCGGAAGAGACCGGTAATGTACTCGGCATGTCACCAGGTGCGGTTCGGGTCGCCCAGCATAGGGCGCTGGCGCGACTGCGCGCGATGGCCGAGCTGGAGTCGATAGCTTGAAAGCTGTCGACCCCTTCTGTCAGGCCCGCTCGCTCAGGCCCGGCGGCGAGGAGTCGGGCGTCGTCTCCGACGACGCCCTCTGCCGGGCACTGGCCCGCAGGGAAGCGCTTCCCGACACGGGAGACCCGGCGGTCCGCCTGCTACGCGCGCTGATCGAGGACGTCGATCAGCGCCGCTCCTCCGTGTCGATCACGCCGTCCACGTAACCTCTGGCGTATTCCCAGCTCACGTAGTCGGTCGGATCGGGCTGGAAGGCGGGTTCGTGTACCTGCGGGCGACCGTTGTCGATCATCTGTCGCAGGTTGCCGCGGAGCAGGTCCCAGTCGAAGTAGTGCTGCTCACCGCATTCCGGGCAGTCGAGCACCAAGCCCAGCACGCCCTGTGGCTCCAGCAGCGAGCGGAACACCTCGACGTCGGCGAGGTCGGTGATCGCCTCGTCGCGTTCGGCCGGGGTGAGCGGTTCGCTCTCCGTGAGCCCGCCAAAGGCTCCGGCCGGATCTTCCGGATCGTCCGCGAACGGGTCGCGGGGGAGATCTTCCACGCATCCCACCTTGTCAATGACTATGGGGAAAGAGCCTATAGTCTGGGTCCCCGCCTGGCTCGGTGACTGACGCGCCTGATGAGACAGTGTTTGCCGTCATTCTTCACCCTCAGTGCCCGACCTCCTCCAACCACCCTCGCCTGGCCGCGCGCACCCCCGCGTGGAAGCGGGATCGTGCGCCCAGTTCGGCCATCGCGTCGGCGAAACGTGCCCGCACCGTGCGTACCGAAACCCCCAAATGCCGGGCGATCGACTCGTCGCACAATCCTTGTGCCGCCAGGCGCAGCACGCGCACCACGCCGTCGGCGGGTCTGGCGGCCCAGGGCATCGGCTCCGCCCGCGCCCACAGTTCGTCGAACAGCTCGCGCATCACGCCGACCACGATCGGCGCGCGCACGAAGTAGAACTTGTAGGCGTGTTCCGGCAGGTTGCCGCCCCACACGGCGGGCAGGCCCGCCGTGTCGTTCCCGGCGGTCAGGAACCAGCTCGGCACCTTGTCGAGGGCGCGGGTGGTGGCCCCGTTCTCGTCGAGCGCGCGCAGTTTGGCGGCCAGACCGGGGACGCTCAGCGAACTGGCCGGGATGATCGTCCGCAGGGAGAGACGGCCGTGCCGCTGGGCGTCGATCCAGGTGTCGGCGTATTTATGCGCGAAGTCCGCCATGGTGCGGTGGTCCGGGATCGCGCTGCACACCTGCAGCGGTGGCGCGTCCACCGCCATCCCCACCATGCTCTCGAACAGCTCTTCCGCGCCGTTGACCAGCTCCACCGGGAACGGCCCGCGCTGGTGGTCCTGCCCGGCGTCGTAGTCGCGCGCGAGGTCGCTGATCGAGCCCAGCGCGGAGTCGATCTGCCGGCTCTCGGCGGCCAGCCGGTCGAGCCGTTCGGCGATCAGGCGTCCGAGCGCCGCCGCCGGATGCCGGGCGAAGTACTCGCCCGACTGCCGGTCGACCACGCCCAGGCGTACCAGCGCGGCGAGCTGCTCGCCCAGCGGCTCCTCCGGATGGTTCATCGCCTCGGCCAGCTCGGCCAGCGAGGCACGGTGCAGCCGCAGGACCGCGGTGTACAGCGTGGTCTGGGCCGGGGTGAGTCCGAGGCTTCCGAGCGGGTCCGGTAGCGTTCGGGAGTCGTTGCGCATCGGCGGGGCTCCTGGGGGGACACGACGTGCCGTGAGGATAACCCGGCCACCGGGCCAAGTCCCGGGCTTGCGCTTACTTCCAGGACCAGAATGCAACTTTGTGCAATTGCACGTTGTCACGTTGCCACCTCCACACCGCGTGACGCACTCTTGACTCAGCGTCGGCATCGCCCGCGAACGGCGGCCCGCTAGCCGGAGACGGAGGGGGATTCGGCGGCGGACCTCCGGACCGGCCGGTGCCGGTGGCCGGGGGATCGGCCGGATCACCGACCCGTCCGATTCCCCGTCTTCTCGTCTCCGGCCACGCGCCCACGGGCCGCCGGACCGGGACCGGTCGTCGTCCGGCCCCGTTCCGGCCGTCGGTGGTGTTCGCCCTCGTGGGCCCGTGGCCGGACGGCGGTTCGTGGGGATCGTCGTCCGACCTCGGGTCCACGCGAGCGGCCCGCGCTCCGGCCCGCGCTCCGGCCCGCGCTCCGGGGCGCGCGAACCTCCGCCCGGACGCCGGGGCCGCATGTCAGCGCTCGCGGCGCCCATTAAACTGATCTGGTAGCACTCCACAAGGGCTTTTGCACAACCGAGAGCTTCTCCACGAAGGGCACGCGGCAGAGGGGTTTCAGCATGGCCAAGTTCACCGAGACCGGGCTGACGTTCGACGACGTCCTGCTCGTTCCGGCATATTCCGATCTGCAGCCAGGCGACGCCGACACCTCCACCAGGCTCTCCAGAAACCTGGTGCTGCGCATTCCCCTGGTCTCGGCGGCGATGGACACCGTGACCGAGGCCCGCATGGCCGTGGCGATGGCCCGTCAGGGCGGCATCGGCATCCTGCACCGGAACCTGTCCATCGAGGAGCAGGCCCAGCAGGTCGACCTGGTCAAGCGGTCCGAGGCCGGCATGGTCACCAACCCGGTCACCTGCGCCCCCGACGACACCCTGGCCGACGTCGAACGGCTGTGCGCCCGCTACCGCATCTCCGGCGTCCCGGTGACCGATCCCACAGGCGTGCTGGTCGGCATCGTGACCAACCGTGACATGCGCTTCGAGACCGACCAGAGCCGCCCCGTACGCGACGTGATGACCCCCATGCCGCTGGTGACCGCCCCCGTCGGGGTTTCCAGCGACGAGGCGTTCCGGCTGCTGCGCTCGCACAAGGTGGAGAAACTGCCGCTGGTCGACTCCGGCGGGCGGCTGCGCGGCCTGATCACCGTCAAGGACTTCACCAAGAGCGAGCAGTACCCCCTGGCCACCAAGGACGCCAACGGACGGCTGGTCGTCGGCGGCGCGGTGGGCGTGGCCGGCGACGCCGAGAAGCGGGCGATGGCGCTGGTCGAGGCGGGCGCCGACGTGATCATCGTGGACACCGCGCACGGCCACTCCCGTGGCGTGTGCGACATGCTCGCCAAGATCAAGTCCAACAGCAAGGCCGATGTGATCGGCGGCAACGTCGCCACCCGCGCGGGCGCGCAGGCGCTCGTCGACGCGGGGGCCGACGCCGTCAAGGTCGGCGTCGGGCCGGGCTCCATCTGCACCACCCGCGTGGTCGCGGGCGTGGGAGCCCCCCAGGTGACCGCCATCCACGAGGCGTCGCTGGCCGCCCACCCCGCCGGGATCCCGGTGATCGGCGACGGCGGGCTGCAGTACAGCGGCGACATCGCCAAGGCCCTCGCGGCCGGGGCCGACACCGTCATGCTGGGCAGCCTGCTGGCCGGCTGTGAGGAGTCGCCCGGCGATCTGATCTTCATCAACGGCAAGCAGTTCAAGACCTACCGGGGCATGGGCTCCCTGGGCGCGATGCGCAACCGCGAGCGCGGTGGCTCCTACAGCAAGGACCGCTACTCGCAGAGCGACGTCAGCAGCGAGGACAAGCTGATCCCCGAGGGCATCGAGGGCCAGGTCCCCTACCGGGGCCCGATCGGCGCGGTGGCCCACCAGCTCGTCGGCGGGCTGCGCCAGGCGATGTGGTACACCGGCTGCCGCACGGTGCCCGAGATGCACGAGAAGGGGCAGCTCATGCCCATCACCTCGGCGGGGCTTACCGAGAGCCACCCCCACGACATCCAGATGACCGTCGAGGCGCCGAACTACCACGGCCGCTAGTCGGTCCGGGCCGCGAGACCAGGAAGAGAAGAAGCACAGCATGACTCAGGTGGAGATCGGCCGGGGCAAGAGCGGCAGGCGCGGCTACGCGCTCGACGAGATCGGCATCGTGCCGTCCCGCCGTACGCGCGACCCGGAAGAGGTGTCGATCGCCTGGCAGATCGACGCCTACCGGTTCGAGCTGCCGGTCGTGGTCAGCCCGATGGACAGCGTCGTGTCGCCGAAGATCGCGATCGAGGTCGGCCGCCTGGGCGGGCTCGCCGTGCTCGACCTCGAAGGGCTCTGGACCCGTTACGACGACCCCGAGCCACTGCTCGCCGAGGTCGCCGAGCTGGAGGGCGAGGCGGCCACCCGGCGGCTGCAGGAGATCTACTCGGCCCCGATCAGCGACGAGCTGATCGGCCGGCGGATCGAGGAGATCCGCGCCGCGGGCGTCGTCACCGCCGCCCGGCTGTCGCCGCAGCGCACCGCCCAGCACCACAAGGCGGTGATCGACGCGGGTGCCGACATCTTCGTCATCCGCGGCACCACCGTCTCGGCCGAGCACGTCTCCGGCCAGGCCGAGCCGCTCAACCTCAAGCAGTTCATCTACGAACTCGACGTCCCGGTGATCGTCGGTGGCTGCGCCACCTACACCGCCGCGCTGCACCTGATGCGCACCGGCGCGGCCGGGGTGCTGGTCGGCTTCGGCGGCGGCGCGGGCCACACCACCCGCACGGTGCTCGGCGTGGCCGTCCCGATGGCCACCGCGATCTCCGACGTCGCCGCCGCCCGCCGCGACTACATGGACGAGTCCGGCGGCCGTTACGTCCACGTCATCGCCGACGGCAGCATGGGCACCTCGGGCGACATCGCCAAGGCGATCGCCTGCGGCGCCGACGCCGTGATGGTCGGCTCCCCCCTCGCCCGCGCCGCCGAGGCCCCCGGCCGCGGCCACCACTGGGGCTCCGAGGCCCACCACCCCGACCTCCCGCGCGGCCGGCGGGTCACCTTCGGCACGGTCGGCACCCTGGAGCAGATCCTGCACGGCCCCTCCACCGTCGCCGACGGCTCCATGAACCTGATGGGCGCCCTCCGCCGCACCATGGCCACCGCCGGCTTCTCCGACATCAAGGAATTCCAGCGAGTCGAGGTGGTCGTCGCCCCCAAGTAGGCGGGGGGCGGCTCAGCGCCCTGGTACGGGTGCCGGTCGAGGTCGATCCGACGAGGCTTTGGCCGTCGCGCGCCACCAGTGGCGGGAGGCCAGGGCGGCGAGGACGGCGCCGGCGGTGTTGAGCAGGACGTCGTCCACGGAGGAGACGCGGTCCAGGCGCAGCGCGTACTGCGCCGTCTCGACGGCGATCGAGCAGGTCGCCGCGAGGGCCAGGATTCGCGGCAGCGAGGCCAGGGCCGTGAAGCGCAGCGGGGCGAGGAGGCCGAGGGCCGCGAAGACCAGCAGGTTGCCGACGATCTGGCCCGTCGCGCGCAGCGGGCCCTCCGCGAGGATCTCGATCAGGTCCCGCAGCGGCACCAGGCTCACCCGGCCGGGGACGGTCCCGGCCTGGCCGCCCGGCAGCATGATGATCCACACCCACGGCACCGTCCCGTAGACGATGCCGACCTCAGCCAGCGACATCCGCCACGCCTCCGTGGTTCGCCGAGTCGTTTGCGCAGGGCGGAGACGGTGATGCGGACGGCGTTGGTGAAGGGATCGGCGTTCTGGTCCCACGCCCGCTCCAGCAGCTCCTCCGCGCTGATCACGCCGCCTTCGGCGGCGACGAGCACTTCCAGGACGGCGAACTGCTTGCGGGTGAGCGCGACGTAGCGTCCGTCGCGGAACACCTCCCGCCGGAAGGGGTCCAGCCGCAGCCCCGCGATCTCACGGACCGGCGGCCTGGCGTGTGCCCGCCTGCGGTCGAGCGCCCGCAGCCGCATGACCAGCTCCCGAAGGTCGAACGGCTTGGTGAGGTAGTCGTCGGCGCCGAGCTCGAACCCGGACGCCTTGTCGTCGATCCGGTCGGCGGCGGTGAGCATGAGGATCGGGATCCCGCTGCCGGAGGCGACGATCCGCAGGGCGATCTCGTCGCCGGAGGGGGCGGGGATGTCGCGGTCGAGGACGGCGAGGTCGTAGGAGTTGACGTTGAGCAACTCCAGGGCGGTCTCGCCGTCCCCGGCGATGTCGGCGGCGATCGCTTCCAGCCGGAGCCCGTCACGCACGGCCTCGGCGAGATAGGGCTCGTCCTCCACGATCAGCACGCGCATCCCTGCAGTTTAGGCACCCCGGGATATCGCCGACATATGCAACATGTCCTACTCGGCGTCCTGGCGGCTAGGTTCCGCACTGGTGCGTATGCGACGGATGTGGGTTAGGTTGGGCGGACAGATCGCGGGGGCCCGGCGAACCGGGCTGAGATAGCGGCTGAGACGGCCGCTGACCGCTGGAACCTGACCGGGTAATGCCGGCGTAGGGAGAGATCGAGGCCTCATGACCGACACTGCGATGACACGCGCCCGCAAGGTGTACCTGCACGGGACGCGACCGGACCTGCGGGTGCCGATGCGGGAGGTGCCGCTCAGCGATGGCGGCGCCATCGTGCTCTACGACACCTCCGGGCCGTACACCGACCCGGACCACGACGCCGACGTGCGGCGCGGCCTGCCCGCGCTGCGTACGGACTGGATCGCCGAGCGCGGCGACACCACCCCGTACACCGGCCGTGCCGTACGGCCCCAGGACGACGGGCGTCATTCGGGCGACCCGCTGCGCGACGCGGCGGCGTTCCCCGAGCGCTCGCCCCGACGGGCGAGCGGTCCGGGTGCGGTGACACAGCGGGCGTACGCGCGGCGCGGGGAGATCACCGCCGAGATGGAATTCGTGGCGCTCCGCGAGGGGGTGGATCCCGAGGTGGTCCGGGCCGAGGTGGCGGCGGGGCGGGCGGTGCTGCCCGCCAACGTCAACCATCCCGAACTCGAACCGATGATCATCGGCCGGAACTTCCTGGTGAAGGTGAACGCCAACATCGGCAACTCGGCGGTGGCGTCCTCGATCGAGGACGAGGTGGCCAAGATGACCTGGGCGATCCGCTGGGGTGCCGACACCGTCATGGACCTTTCGACCGGCAGGGACATTCACCCCACACGCGAGTGGATCCTGCGCAATTCCCCCGTACCGGTCGGAACGGTGCCGCTCTACCAGGCCGTGGAGAAGGTCGGCGGCGATCCGGCCGAGCTGACCTGGGAGGTCTTCCGAGACACGGTGATCGAGCAAGCCGAGCAGGGCGTGGACTACATGACGGTGCATGCGGGCGTACTGCTGGAGTACGTGCCGCTGACGGCCCGCCGCCGTACCGGGATCGTGTCGCGTGGTGGTTCGATCATGGCGGCGTGGTGCCTGGCGCATCACCAGGAGAACTTCCTGTACACCCACTTCCGGGAGCTGTGCGAGATCTTCGCCGCGTACGACGTGACCTGGTCGCTGGGCGACGGGTTGCGGCCCGGATCGATCTCCGACGCGAACGACGAGGCCCAGTTCGCCGAACTGCGCACCCAGGGCGAACTCACGCGGATCGCCGCCGAATATGACAACCAGGTGATGAACGAGGGCCCCGGGCACATCCCGATGCACAAGATCAAGGAGAACGTCGATCTGCAGCGGGAGTGGTGCGACGACGCGCCGTTCTACACGCTCGGGCCGCTGACCACCGACATCGCGCCGGGGTACGACCACATCACCTCGGCGATCGGCGCGGCGATGATCGGCTGGTACGGTACCGCGATGCTCTGCTACGTCACGCCCAAGGAGCACCTGGGGCTTCCGGACCGCGATGACGTCAAGGCGGGCGTGATCGCCTACAAGATCGCCGCGCACGCCGCGGACCTGGCCAAGGGGCATCCGGGCGCGCAGGCGTGGGACGACGCGCTGTCGGACGCGCGGTTCGACTTCCGCTGGGAGGACCAGTTCAACCTGTCCCTGGACCCGGACACCGCGCGGGCGTTCCACGACGCGACGTTGCCGGCCGCGCCCGCGAAGACCGCGCACTTCTGCTCGATGTGCGGCCCGCACTTCTGCTCAATGAAGATCACGCGGGATGTACGGGCGTACGCCGCGGGCCGCGGCCTGGACGACGAGCAGGCCCTGGCCGAGGGGCTGCGGGAGAAGGCCGCCGAGTTCAACGCCTCCGGCGGCCGTATCTATCTCCCGGTCTCCCCCACCGACCCCGCCTGACGGCTCAAGGCCGGGTCGCACCACGTCGGTGCGGCCCGGCCGCGCACTGACGTCCGGACAAGCCGCGTACCGCCTGGGCGCGCCGTGCCATGGCGCGCACGAGCCGGCGGGCGTTGTGGAAGTGAGGACGCGCCATGAGGGGATGCTCCAATCGCCTCGTGTGGTTCTTTGGCCCCGAGATGTCCCGCACCGGAAGGGGTCCTACTGTGCGCCGGGGGAAGTCAGGGGCGGTAGAGACCGCACGGACAGATCGGTGTCACCTTTCGCATCCGGGCAATGACCCGGAGTCTCAGAGAGCCGGGTGGCGGATCCGGTAGAGGAAGGCCTGCCATTCGGCGGGGGTGAAGGTGAGGACGGGGCCGGTGGGGTCTTTGCTGTCTCGTACGGCGATCCGGTCGGGGAGGTTGGTGGCTACTTCCACGCAGTTACCTCCGTTGTCGGAGGAACGGGTGCTCTTTCGCCAGATCGCTGTGTCGAGGCTCACTTGCAGTTCCATTTGTCTCGCCACCTCTTGATCACCTGTTGTGATTCTCCGGCGCGAAGCGCGTCTGCCCTAAGCTTGTCATACCTACGCAGAATGATGGACATTACCTCGGGGTCTGATGTCACATCTGCTGACGCTGCTGAATCTATGTAGCCGATGATCCGCTGATCGGTGAGTTCGGCGACGGCGAAGCTCCCGGCGAGGCCGGCGGTGGTCTCGGCATCGGCTGGTACTACTTGGATGTTCACTCTGGAGCGCTCGGAAAGCGTCAGCAGGTGGTCGAGTTGCGCGACCATAAGTTTCGGAGTGCCCACGCGGCGCTGTAGTGACCACTCGTCGAGCAGTATCCACAAGGTGGGCGGCTTCTCCCGGTCTAGCACCACCTGCCGGGCTATTCTCGTGCGGACATGGCCTTCGACCGCTTCCTCTTCGGCGATCCCACACGTGAACAGTGCTCGTGCGTAGTCCTCGGTTTGCAGCAGTCCGGGAATCAGGAGTAGGTCCCAGGATCGCAAGGTGTGGGCCTTCGGCTCGACCTCGTCGGCCCAGTGTGCGTACCACTGTGGGCCTGAGAACGAAGTATTCAACTTCTTCCATAGCTTGACGAAATGGTCATCCAGCCCAAACGCCTCATCGCACTTCTCGGCGAATCGGCGCTGTGGATTCCTGGTGCCGCGCTCGATGGCGCCGACCAGGGTGTAACAGCAGCCCAGGCGGCTGGCCAGTGCCCGTTGTGTCCATTCGCGGGCATCTCTATGCCTTCGTAGCTCTTCGCCAAATTGGGTCTTTGTAGGGCTATTCGCTTTCCTGGCCATAGGGGCCTCCTCGTGCTGCGCACAGAAAGTCACACCTGGTTACAACCGTTGGAGCCGTCTGGCGTCCTGTGTAAGGCGGTATTCAGGCCGATCGTGCCTCTGCTACGGCAAAGTATGAACCACGATCCCCGGCAATGCGCAAGGGTGGCACCAATTGATGGCCTCGCCGATCAGTGCATTTTCTGCTTTCCCCGCTATTCGCCACGATTCGCTGACCCTCGTGGCACTTCCCAATGCCGTATGGCTCGCGCGGGCGTACACGGCGGCCACTCTTCGCGGGTGGGGTTTCAGCGACGAGCAATTCGTGGACGATGCCCGGTTACTCGTGAGCGAGTTGGTTACGAACGCCGTCCAGGCACTCGGCATGCATGTCGTCATGCCGAAGGTCAGCACCCTACTCGCAGACGAGTCGCTGATTCGTCTCGTCCTGGAGGTGGTGCCCGGCGTGGACGCCCTTCTCATCGAGGTGTGGGACGCCGACCCCCGCGCCCCCGCGCGTCCCGGAAGGCCCGGCATCGATTCAGAGCACGGCCGCGGCCTCGCCATTGTGGACGGCCTGGCGGCGAGCTGGGGATATCGCTACCCGAAAGACGCCGCCCTGCCGTGGATCAAGGTGGTCTACGCCACCATTCGCTCTCCTCCGACGGGCGGCGCCAATCGGAGATGTCCGTGATCAGCCAACAGAGTCATACGAAGTCACCCACACCACTCCAACCGGAAAAGAGTAGTCCATGTCCGCAGACCTCTACGTAATTCCCATTGAGGGTATCGCCATGACCGCGCCGTGCGGTGGGAACAACAACGAGGACGGAGAAGGTGAGGCGTGCCTTATCATCGGACGGATTCCCGGCGAGCCGGACGCCTACCTCATCGGTGACTCCAAGAACAGCGACACCACACCCTTGAGATTCTTCGGGTCCGAGTTGCGGGCCTGGGGAATCGACACCACAAAGATCTGAACACGAGATCCGGCGTCCCCGCATTGCTTCGACCGCAGGGGCGCCGCTCACTGCCGGAGGCATAATGCGAGCGGTGGAGCACTTCCATGCCTATCGCTGGGTCGGCCAGCGGGTGATCCTCGACAAGGAGGACGGCATGCGGCGCACGCCGATAGATCTGACCGACTTTGCGGTGAAAAATTCACCATTTCCACCGTTCCGGATGTGTGACTACTTGCTGAAGGCCCCGGGGCAGATCTGCAAAACCACGGCGTCCGTGGAGGAAGCCGCCGATTGGCTGGCCGAACAGTTCGATGAACTGGCGCCTTCGATCGCCCATCCGGGACGTCTGGAGCCCGACCCTCGAACGTCTCTGCTGGAGGAAGCGGTCAAATACCTGAGTCACGCCGATAGCGTGTGCCGGGGGTATTGGCTGAACGGCGAGCGGTATGCCGTGCTCGCAGTCGTCCACTGTCCGGACTTTCACGTACCCGACTATCCATGTCCCGCGAGATAGCGGCGGGGTGGCCGGTATGTGCGATGTCCCGGGCCTGATGCTTCTCACTTGAAGGCGAGTGGACGGGGATCTCCGTTAGGCGAGTTACGTTGGCGGTAGTAACCACGTGCCGTGATGGAGGTTCCATGCGATCCCAAGATTCGCTGCCGAAGCGGGCGGTCGGGCGGTTCAACGCATTTGTCCTGGCGTTGCGTTCCTCCCCTCGATGGGGTGCGGTGATCAGGAGGTATCTCACGATCATCACCTACACGGGACGCCGCTCCGGAGGCACTTTCAGCACGCCCGTCGGCTTCCAGCGCAGGGGCGACATCGTGAGAATCCGCGTCATGTTCCCCGACATCAAGAAGTGGTGGCGCAACTTCCTGGGCGAGGGGGGTCCGATATCCCTGGAGTTGGACGGCGTCGACCGGGCCGGGCACGCGATCGCCACACGTGACGAAGCGGGCCGTGTCACCGTCACCGTCCGCTTGGCGGATGGCGAAGCCGGCTCGCCAGGAGTCCCGGCAGGTGAGTGACCTGGTGACTCCCGTCAGCCGAGCCGTTGGATCGTAGAGCCGGTGGCGGTTCGCCGGCGGGATCGCGGTGCCGTTCGCGGTGGCGGGCGGAAAACGGATAGCAAGCGGACTTGTCTTTGGTCATCCGCCGGGTGGACTCTGTCCACGCATCGAGGAGGCCGTATGGCGCGAGCGGGTATGCGCGCATTACCGGCATGTGACAGCGGAAACGAACAAAGGTGAAAGATGAACAAGCGAAAGACTTTGCTCGCAGGTTCGATCGCGGCGGCCTGCGCGGTCACCGCACTGGTCACTGCAGCGCCGGCGCAGGCGAAGGTGGCCGCCTGGGACTTCTGCGACCCCGGCCGGGTATGTGTGTACCAGCACTTCGAAGGCAACGGGCTGGTGTGGGAGGGAGGCACCGAGAAGGCCAGTCTCGGTGCTGGGAACGATAGGGCGTCTTCCCTGTGGAACCGCAGCGACAAATCCATCTGCTTCTACATTGACCAAAACTATGGTGGGGTACGGATTAAGATCGCTGCGGGTGGGTGGCTGGACCGCATCGGTTACCTCAACGACCAGATCAGCTCATGGAGGCAGTGCTGATTCGATGGCCGGGCTTGCAGGAGAGACGCCGACCGGCGGCGAGGTCAGCTCCCCAAGTCAGCTCCCCAGGATTTCCAGCAGGTGAGTGACTTCGCGGGCGACCGCGTCGCGGCCTGTGGCCAGGTATTTGCGGGAGTCGACCACCGTGGGGTGGGCGTCCAGGTGGTGGCGGATCGCGGTGGTGAAGGCCTTGTTCAGGTGGGTCGCGATGTTGATCTTCTGCATGCCGTGGTGAACGGCCTCGCGCAGGGTCTCGTCGGGTACGCCGGAGGAGCCGTGCAGGACGAGTGGGACCGGGACGACCTCTCGCAGGCGGGCGATCAGGGCGAGGTCGAGGACGGCGTCCTTGGTGGTCATCGCGTGGGAGGTGCCGACGGCGACGGCTAGAGCGTCGATGCCGGTGGCGGTGACGTAGCGGGCGGCCTCGGAGGGGTCGGTACGGACACCGGGGGCGTGGACGCCGTCTTTACCGCCGACCTCGCCGAGTTCGGCCTCTACCCAGACGCCGCGCTCGTGGCACCAGGCGGCCACCGAGGCGGTCTGCGCCACGTTCTCGTCGTCGGGGAGCGCGGAGGCGTCGAACATCACCGAGCCGATGCCGAGGGCGACGGCCTCTTCGACGAGCGCGCGGTCGGTGGCGTGGTCGAGGTGGACGGCGGCCGGTACGGCGGCGGCCCGCGCCACGGCGAGGGAGGCGAGGGCGATCGGGGCCAGGGCCCCGTGGTAGCGGACGCAGTTCTCGCTGATCTGGAGCACGACCGGGGCTCCGGCGGCTTCGGCCCCGGCCACGATGGCCTCGGCGTGTTCGAGCTGGATCACATTGAACGCGCCGACCCCGCCCGACGCTGCGCGGACGATCTCACCGGTGCTTACCAGGGGCAACGTGCTGCTCCGTTCCAGGGGCGGGCCACGCGTACGGGTGCGGGGCCCGGGGTGGTGCGGCGTTGATGGGGGCGGGGCTGAGGGAGTGGGGCTAGTGAGGGGTGATTTGGATTTGGTCGCGGATCGACTCGAATACCTGGTGGTCGATGTCACCGGCCACGTGGGTGGCGACGGCGGCGGCGCCGAGGGCGGCGGCTGTGCGGAGGCGGGTGGGCCAGGGGGTTCCCTGGACCAGGCCGAGTGCGAGGCCGGCGACTGACGCGTCGCCCGCGCCGGTGGGGTTGCCCGCCACCGGGTACGGCATGCGGGCCGTCCACTCGCCGTCCGGCGTGACCGCGACCAGGCCGTCGGCGCCCCGGGAGACCACGACGGCTCCGGCTCCCGCCGTTCGCAGCGCTCGCGCGCCCGCCACGGCGTCCATGGTGCCGACTGCGCGGGTGAGTTCTTCGGCGTTGGGCTTGAGGATGGCCGGGCGTCCGCCGGGGGCGTGGCGGAGCGGCTCGCCGTCGGCGTCCACGATGGTGGGGACGCCCGCTTCCCCCGCACGGCTGCACAGGGACGCGTAGAAGTCGGCGGACAGTCCGGGCGGGAGGCTGCCGGAGATCACGACCGCCTCCGCCCCCGTGCGGAGGAGGCGATCGTAACGTTCCAGGAATGCGGTGACCTCGGTGGCGTCCACCGCCGGGCCCGATTCGTTGAACAGGGCCGTCCCCGTCGAGGAGGTGACGGCGAGGGTGGTGCGCGAGGCGGCGTGGACGGGGGAGAAGGAGTGGGGGAGCCCGGCGGCCGTCAGGTCGGCCTCGATGAGGGCGCCGGTGGGGCCGCCGGTCAGGCCGGTGAGGAGCACGGGGTGCCCGAGGGCGGCGAGGACCCTGGCGACGTTGACGCCCTTGCCCCCCGCCCTGCGGTGCACGGCCCCGACGCGGTTGACGCCGTTCCAGTCCGCGCCCTCGACCTCGTAGGTGACGTCGAGGGCGGCGTTCAGCGTGACGGTGAGGATCGTCATACGGAGGGTGGTTCCATGATCCATGTGCCGTGTCTCATCACGGCCTCCACCTTCAGGTCGTCGGAGAGCACAACAAGGTCGGCGTCCTTGCCGACCTCGATGGAGCCGGCGCGCGACTCCAGGCCGAGCACGCGGGCCGGGGTGAGCGCGGTGACCCGCGCGGCCTCGACGAGCGACAGCCCGGCCAGGTGGACGGCGCGCTCGAACGCGACGTCCATGGTGAGGGTGCTGCCCGCGATGGAGCCGCCCTCGACGAGCCGGGCCGCGCCGTCCTCGACGCGCACCCGCATGCTGCCCAGTTCGTAGACGCCGTCGCCGATGCCGGTGGCCGCCATCGCGTCGGTGACCAGCGCGGTGCGGTCGGCGCCCGCCACCTGGAAGGCCAGTTTGACCATGGCGGGATGCGAGTGCACGCCGTCGTTGATCAGCTCGACGGTGACCCGGTCGTCCTGGAGCAGCGCGGCGATCGGCCCTGGCGCCCGGTGGTGCAGGGACGGCATGGCGTTGTAGAGGTGGGTGGCGACGGTGCCCCCCGCCTCGATGCCCGCGATGGTCTGCTCGTAGGAGGCGTCGCTGTGCCCGAGGGCGGCGATCACCCCGGCGTCCACGGCGTCGCGGATCACGTCGAGCGCGCCCGGCAGCTCCGGCGCGATGGTGAGCATCCGCACGTGCCCGCGCCCGGCCTTGACCAGTGCGGCGAACTCGCCCCGGTCGGGGGCGCGCAGCCGGTCGGGGTCGTGCGCGCCGCACCTGGCCGCCGAGATGTAGGGGCCTTCGAAGTGGATTCCGGCGAGCAGGCCGTCCTCGCACAGGTCGGCGAGCGCGGAGGCCGCCGCCGCCAGGCTGTCCAGCCCGCCGCTGACCAGGCTGGCCATCGTGGTGGTGGTGCCGTGCTGGGCGTGGAACTCGGCCGCGCGGCGCGCCCCTTCGGGGTCGCCCTCCGGGAAGGACCCGCCGGCGCCGCCATGGTTGTGGATGTCGATGAAGCCCGGCACGACGTGACGGCCGCCGAGGCCGCGCCCGCTGCCGGGGGCGGCTCCCTGGCCCACGTGGGTGATCCGGCCGTCTTCGATGGTCAGCCAGCCGTGGTGCACTCCGCTGGGGGTCACGAGGCGGGCGTCGGCGAGTGTGATGCTCATGAGGAAAGGATCACAGATCGGGTGAGGTGGAGGGGGTGGTCGGGGTCCAGTCCGCGGGCATGGGCGCGGGCGACGGCCGTGCGCTGGACTCGTACCAGCTCGGCCAGCGGATCGGCGGGGGTTGAGACGAAGTCCCCGCCGGTGCGCTCGACCTCGGCGGCGAGGCCGTGGGGGGCCTGCCCGAGCATCCAGGTGATCCGTCCGGGGCCCGCGATGCTGATCGGGCCGTGCCGGTATTCCATGGCCGGGTACGCCTCGGTCCACGAGCGGGCGGCCTCGCGCATCTTCAGCGCGGCCTCCTCGGCGAGCCCGAAGGTCCAGCCGCGGCCGAGGAAGGTGAACTGCTCCGCGTCGACCGCCCCGGACGGCAGCGGCTCGGCCAGGGCCCGCTCGGCGTCGTGGATCGCGCCGCCGAGGTCTTCGCCCAGGTGGGCGCGCAGCAGCGTGAGCTGGGTGGTGGCGAAGCGGGTCTGCACCACGGAGGTCTCGTCGGCGTAGTCGAGGACGACGACGTGGTCGGCGAGGCCGGTGACCGGCGAGCCGGGGACGGCGGTGATCACGGAGGTCGCGGGCCCGCCGCTCGCCGCGCGGATCTCCCGGAGCAGCGTCAGGACCTCGGTCGTCGTGCCGGATCGGGTGAGCGCGAGCACGCGGTCGTAGGCCCGCCCGGCGGGGGTCTCGGAGGCGGCGAACGCGTCGGTCTCGCCCTGTCCGGCGCTCTCGCGTAGCGCCGCGTACGCCTTGGCGATGAACCAGGAGGTGCCGCAGCCCACCACGGCGACCCGCTCGCCCAGGGCGGGCAGCGCGGACGCGGGGATCCCGGGGAGCGTGGACACGGCCCGGCGCCAGAGGTCGGGCTGGGAGGCGATCTCGGCCTCGGTGTGCGTGCTCATGAGCGGGCCTCTCCGAATACGTCGTTTTATGCTCTATATATAGCAGAAACGAGCAATATTGTGCATCGGTGGTTAGATGACTGTGGCGGTGTGCCAGGCTTTGGTGATCAGAGCCGAGAGGGAGGTCACAGGTGGCTCGCTACGAACGCTGGAACGCGATTCTGGAACTCCTCGCGCAGGAGGGACGCTTGAGCGTGGAGGAGGCGGCGGCCTCGCTCGACGTGTCCACCGCCACCATCCGGCGCGACTTCGACCAGCTCGCGCAGCAGCAGATGCTCATGCGGACCAGAGGCGGAGCCGTCGCGCAGAGCGTCAGCTACGATCTCCCGCTGCGGTACAAGACCGCCAGGCACGCCGGGGAGAAGCACCGCATCGCGGAGAAGGCGGCCGAGCTGGTGACGCCGGGGGCCATCGTCGGCATGAACGGCGGCACCACCACGTCGGAGCTGGCCAGGTCGCTGGCCACGCGCGCCGACCTGAACGCCGACCCCGCACCGCAGATCACCATCGTCACCAACGCGCTGAACATCGCCAACGAGCTGACCGTCCGCCAGCACATCAAGATCGTGCTCACCGGCGGGGTCGCCCGGCCGCAGTCCTACGAGCTGATCGGCCCGCTGGCGGCCGGCGTGCTTGAACAGGTCGCCCTGGACATCGCCTTCATCGGGGTCAACGCGATCAGCGTGGAGTCCGGCGCCAGCGCCCACCACGAGGGCGAGGCGAGCGTCAACCACCTGCTGATGAGCAGGGCGGCGAAGGTCGTCGTGGTGGCCGACTCCTCCAAGGTCGGGACCCGGGCGTTCGCCCGGATCTGCCCGATCGAGGAGGTCAACGTGCTGGTCACCGACGCGAACGCCGACAAGGCGGCCGTCGCGGCCTTCACCGAGGCCGGAGTGCAGGTCATCAGGGCGTGAGGGTAGAAAGAGGTTGAGGGCCGGTGGCGGCTCAGGGGGGAGCGGAATGAAGTCGCGGATGGGCACGACCAGACTCGGCCCGGCCGAGCGATCGGCCGCCCTTGCGGACATGGCGGAGCAGGAACTCGACCTCGTCGTGGTCGGCGGCGGCGTGGTGGGCGCGGGCGTCGCCCTCGACGCCGCGACGCGCGGGCTCAACGTCGGCCTGCTGGAGGCGCGCGACTTCGCCTCCGGCACCTCGTCGCGTTCCTCCAAACTCATCCACGGCGGACTGCGCTATCTGGAACAGCTCAACTTCGACCTGGTCAGAGAGGCGCTCCAGGAGCGCGCCCTGCTGATGCAGCGGGTGGCCCCGCACCTGGTGCGGCCGGTGCCGTTCCTGATGCCGCTCACCCACTACGCGTGGGAACGCCCCTACGTCGGCGCGGGCCTGGCCCTCTACGACAGCCTCGGCTTCTCCTTCGGCTTCACCCGGGGCGTGCCCGGCCACCGTCACCTGTCGCGCAAGCGCGCGCTGCGGCTGGCCCCGGCGCTGCGCAGGGCCTCCTTCACCGGGGCCGTGCAGTACTGGGACGCCCAGGTGGACGACGCCCGTTACGTGATGACCATGCTCCGCACCGCCGCCTCCTACGGCGCGCACGTCGCCTCCCGCGCCCAGGTCGTGGGCTTCCTGCGGGAGGGCGAGCGGGTCACCGGCGTGCGCGTGCGCGACCTGGAGGGCGGCACCGAACTCGACGTCCACGCGCGCCAGGTGGTCAACGCCACCGGCGTCTGGACCGACGACATCCAGGGGCTGGTCGGCGGGCGCGGGCAGATCCACGTCCGGGCGTCCAAGGGCGTGCACCTGGTGGTGCCGCGCGACCGCATCCACTGCCACACCGGGATCATCCTGCGCACCGAGAAGTCCGTGCTGTTCGTGATCCCGTGGGGACGCCACTGGATCATCGGCACAACCGACACCGTGTGGTCGCTGGACAAGGCCCACCCGGCCGCCTCGCGGTCCGACATCGACTACGTGCTCGACCACGTCAACGCGGTCCTTTCGGTGCCGCTCACCCGCGACGACGTCGAGGGCGTCTACGCCGGGCTGCGCCCGCTGCTCGCCGGGGAGTCCGACGAGACCTCCAAGCTGTCGCGCGAGCACGTGGTGGCGCATCCGGTGCCCGGCCTGGTGATGATCGCGGGCGGCAAGTACACGACCTACCGGGTGATGGCGCGGGATGCGGTCGACGCCGTCGTCCACGGCCTCGACCAGCGGGTCCCGCCGTCGTGCACCGACCGGGTGCCGCTGGCGGGGGCGGAGGGCTACCAGGCGCTGTGGAACTCCCGGCACCGGCTGGCCCGCTCCTCCGGCCTGCACGTGGCGCGCATCGAGCACCTGCTTCAGCGGTACGGCTCGATGACCGAGGAGGTGCTGGCGCTGATCGAGGAGGACCCCTCGCTGGCCGGGCCGCTCGCGGGGGCCGACGACTACCTGCGGGCGGAGATCGTCTACGCGGCCACGCACGAGGGGGCGAGGCACCTGGACGACGTGCTGGCCCGCCGTACGCACATCTCCATCGAGACCTTCCACCGGGGGCTGGCCGTGGCCGAGGAGGCCGCCGAACTGGTCGCCGGGCCGCTGGGCTGGGACGACGACCAGATCGGGCGCGAGGTGGAGTACTACACCAAGCGGGTCGAGGCCGAACGGGCCTCCCAGGAGGAGGACACCGACCACGAGGCCGACGCCATCCGCCTGGGAGCGCCCGAGATCGTCCCGGTGGCCGCCCCGGAGCACTGGGGCTAGCCGGTCGACGACCGGGGATTCAGCGGTTCGCCCGCAGCAGCGGGAACTGCGTGGCGTCGTGCACGTCGAGCAGCGGCTCCTTGACGCCGTCGGGCGACTCGTCGGTCCACGCGGAGTTCCCGGTGCTGATCAGCCGCTGCCTGATCGCCATCACCCCGGCCCGGTCGGTGGGCTTGAACGACCCGGCGGCGAGCACCCCCGCCGCGCCGCTGACGTGCGGTGTGGCCATGGACGTACCGGTCAGCATGGCGTACCCGCCGCCCGGCCACGTGGAGTTGATGCACACGCCGGGGGCGGTCAGCTCGATCGTCCGGCCGTAGTTGGAGGTCGTGGCGAGCGTGTCGTCGCGGTCGGTGTCGGGACGGCAGGCCGGCCGGTCGCCGCCCCGCCCGCCCGGCAGGCCGTCGATGTCGTTGAGCGCCGAGACGGTGATCACGTCGGGATGGCTGGCCGGGAAGAAGCCCGCCGCGTCGGTGCTGCCGTTGCCCGCGGCGGCCACGACCACCACGCCCCGGTTCACCGCGTTGGCGATGGCCGTGTTGATCGCGTTGCTGGCGCAGTTCTCGCAGCCCAGGCTGAGGTTGGCGATCTCGATGGTGGCCGCGTTCCTGGCCACCCAGTCCATGCCCGCGGCCATCCCGGACAGCGACCCGGCGCCCTCGTCGTCCAGCACCCGCACCGAGTGGATCCGCGCGCCGGGGGCCATCCCCACCACGCCGATCCCGTTGTCCAGGGCGCCCGCGATCCCGGCCACGTGGGTGCCGTGGCCGTTGCCGTCGGTGCCCGCGCCGTCGCGGCACACTCCGCTGGTGCAGTCGGTCCGCGACACCACGTTGAGGTCAGGGTGCCCGGCGTCCACGCCGGTGTCCACGACGGCGATGTCGGTGTTGATGCGCCGGTCGTCCACGCCGTTGATGCTCAGGTTGGGGTTCTGCGGGGCGAAGACCCGGCGGATCCCGGTCGGCACCGCCTGGTCGAACGCGACCACCCGGGCGTCGCGCTCCACGCTGACCACGTTGGGCAGCCGGCGCACCTCGTCGGCGGCGGCGGGGGTGAAGGCGGCGGTGTAGCCGGTGAACGCGTGCCGGTAGACGCCGACGAGCCGGCCGCTGTGCGCCTTGACGTGGTCGTCCGCGACGGCGTCCGCGCTGAACACGCTGGGCCGCAGCACCACGATGTAGCGGTCGGTCTCCTCGATCGGGTCAGTGGCCGCGATCACCGCGCTCGGCGCGGCGGCGAACAACGCGAGCAGCAGCACGGTGAGGAACATGAGGCGGCGATGGCCCCTTGGAAGATCACACATAGGGATCAGGCTCATCATTGGGGCAGCCCCGATGATGTACCGCCTCGCACCGCCGACCCAGTTTTTGGTGGATTTTGCCGTCCAGGAGTAGCCGAGCCGTCCCGGAGGAGCCGAGTGGTACGGCCCGCGCGACCGGCTGCCGCGCGGGCCGTACATTTCAGGCGGCGCTCATGGGGGTGCTCATCGGGTGCTCATCGGGTGAACGCCTGGAACTCCGCGGCCCTGACCTGCTCGCGGGTGGCGCTCGCGGTCGCGCAGTCGGTGGCCGAGTTCGGGTCGGCGTCCTGCTCGCCCAGGTAGAGCGGGTTGCCGGTGCACTGGCTGCTGCCCACCCGCAGGATCAGGTGGGTCGCCGCCGTCTGCTTGACGTCGAACGACTTGATCAGCAGGTCGGCGCCGCGCGGGCGCGGCAGCCGGGTCGCGAAGGCGTCGGACCGGCTCTTGTAGATCGAGGTGTAGGCCGTCGGGTCGGCGCAGTTCCGGCCCGCGGCGGCGTTGCAGGCCAGCACCTCGAACGACCGCAGCGCGCTGAACCGGTTCTGCCCGCCGGGGTCGGCGGTGTCGCCCACGTTGGGGCGGAGCATCGCGCTGACCTGGACCCTGCGCACCTTGGCGGGCTGGTCGCCGGCCAGGTCCACGGTCACCGACCGGCCCGCCACCGCGCCGCTCAGCGAGGCCCAGTTGGTCGCCTCGGTCTCGTCGATCAGCTTGGCGTGGTTGACGCCGTCGCCGGACGCGGTCGCGCCCAGCGCCGCCGACGCCACGTTGCGGTCGAGCCGGACCGTCAGCGTGCGGTCCTGTCCCTTGCGGATGTTCTCCGACACGCGGGTGTGGCCGAAGCCCGCGCCCACCGCCACGAACGAGTACCTGCCGGGGACGATCTCGAAGGTGTCGCCGAGCGGGGTCGCCGGGTCGGTGTCGGCGATCGGCACCACGCGGCCCTCGTAGTCGCCCACGTACAGCCGCGCCGAAGCGCCGGTGGCGTCACCGTCGGGGCGGAACGTGATCTTCGCGTTGTCGGCGCGCGGCGAGGCGAAGCTCGGGGTGGCCTCCGCGTCGCCCGGCCCGTTGCTGGCCGCGCCCTCGCCCAGGCCGTGCTCGGCGAAGGCGTTCCACATGATGTCCTGGTTCTTGCCGCCGAAACGGATGGCGTCGGCGGCCAGCAGGGCGTCACGGTGGTCCACGTAGCTCACCGCGCCGGAGGCCATCAGCAGCAGGGCGTCGAAGGAGACCTGCGCCCAGCGGCGGTTGCCGGGGCACTGGTCCAGCGGGAGCTTGCCGTCGGCGCACAGGCGCCGGGTGGTGGGCGAGCCCTCGCCGTACCGGTCCAGGAACGCCTGGCGCACGTCGTACTGGGTGGCGGTCCAGATCTCGCCGTCGGCGTGCACCTGCGAGCCGACCAGGTCGTAGCCGAGGTCGCTGTAGTTCAGCGGGGAGCGGGACATGTCGTAGTTGCGGATGCCCGCCTTGTGGTCGCCGGTCACGTACCCGCCGATCACGTACGGCGTGTCGCCCGCCGGGCGGAAGCCGTACTGGGACAGGTACTCCATGGCGAACAGGTCGGAGGTGCTCTCGTTCATCGCGCCCGCCTGGGCCCCGCTCCACCCGGCGTTCGGGCCGCCGATCATGCGGCCGGAGATCGCGTGGGTGTACTCGTGCCCGATCACCGACATGTCGTAGTCGCCGTCCACGCAGGGCGCGTAGAACGCCCCGGCGATGGGCTGCCAGAGGAACATGTTGGTGATCGGCGCGATGCCGTCGGGGTAGGTGATCTGGTTGGCGTTGTCGCGCACCGACAGCACCCGCGCACCGGCCTGGGCGTTGCCCTGCTCGGGGTCGTTGCCGAGGCCGCCCCGGGCGCCGTTGTCGGACTGCATGTTCCACGCGGTCTCGGTGAAGCCCAGCCGGTAACTCCAGTCGTGCATGCGGTTGTGCATCGCGTGCAGGTTGGAGATCGCCGGTTCGAGGTCGGCCTCGCCCGGCTGGTCCAGCGCCGCCGGGTCGCACTTGGCGGTGTACCAGGCGTTCTTCCACGGGTAGAAGTAGTCGCGGCTCGGCGTGGCCACGTTGGGCCGGGTGCCCACCGCGAAGTCGTCGCCGGTGTCGCGCTTCTCGAAGGTGCGGGCCGCGTTGCCCAGGCTGGTGCCGGACGGCTCGCCGGTGGTGTGGTTCACGTCCCACGCCTTGCCGGTGGCGGGGTCGCCCCCGGCCACGAACTGACAGCCGGGACCGGGGCGCAGGCACCAGGTCTTGCGGGTGTCCTTGGCCGAGTAGTCGGCGGGCGGGTTGGCCGGGAAGACCTTCCAGCGCGGGTCGTCGGGGCTCTGCGAGCTCCACGCGTGGTCCACCAGGTTCTCTCGGACCAGGACCTCGCCGGTGACCGCGTCCACGTGGGTGGTGACGGCCGCGGCCTCGCCCTCCACGCCGCCGGTCAGCGTGACCTGGTAGGCGCTGTGCACGCCGTCGGGGGCGGGCACGGCGACCTTGGCGACCCGGTTGACGGTGGCCTTCGCCAGGTCGATGCCGCCGTCGCGGGCGGCGGCCTCGACGGCCTGCCGTTCGGCGATCCTGGCGGCGGGCGGCGCGCCGGTCTCACGGGACAGCGTGGAGGTCACGTGGACCACCTTGCCGTCGTGGACGCCCACGGCGACCAGGCCGTCCACCCCGGACGGCAGGTCGCCGAAGCGCTGCCGCAGCAGCACCGCGTGCCCCTCCCCGATCGGGTTGGCCGCGACCTTCTCCAGCGCGTCCACCCCCGCCGCCGACAGGCCGAACATGGCCTCGTTGGCGCGCAGGTAGGCGCGGGCGGCCCGTTCCGGATCGGCGCCCAGGCCTTCGGCCAGCGGGGTCCGCCCGGTGACGACGGCCGGGGTGCCGAGCGAGTTCCACCGGATCGAGACATCGGACCGCGCCCGCAGCATGGCGGGCGGGGCGACCGTGCCGCGCCGGTTGTCTAGGTCCGGCTTGGCGTGTTCCTCCGCCTGGAAGTCGAGGACGCGCGGGACCGGTGCGCCCTGTTCGCCGAGAGCCGTCGTGGTGGTGGACATTGCGAGTGCCACGCCGGTCGCGGCGAGCAGAGTCGCGCGTAACCAGGGTCGGGCGGTTCTTGACACGAATCCTCCTGCGCGGGTGAAGGCGCCGTTGGCCTGCGCAAGTGGTAACACCGCCCACCGATCATTACAAGACCTTGTAAAGTGTGCTAGATCATTGTAATGCGGTGTAAGACGCTCAGTTGAAGGGCACCCACCCCTGGTCAGCGAGGGTGGCGGCGTTGCTCGCCTTGAGTCCCGCGCCGGACATTGTCCACAATGTGTCACCGATGACCAGCGAGCGCCGAATATTCTCATCGACCGGTGCGAATCCCCGCTTGGCCTTCGGCTTCGGGTGCGACACCCGTCCGGTCTCGCTGATCCGGCTCTCAGCGATCTTCAGGACCATCGCCTCGCTCGCGGGGCCCTCCGAGCGGGTGTGCGAGGTCAGCGGCAGCACCGCCATGCCCGTCTTCGGCCAGTACAGGAACGCGTGGGCGTCCCACTCCGCCTCGGTGTCGGTCTTCTCCCGCAGCAACTGCGCCAGCCTGCGCGGCGCGGCCGGGTCGCTCACGTCGAACAGCGAGACCTGGGTGCCCAGCCGCCTGCCCTCCTCCGACGCCTCCTGGCCCACGCCGATCAGCAGGCCGTCGCCCGCCGGGTGCAGGTAGGCCGAGTAGCCGGTGATCTTCAGCTCGCCGGTGACCTTCGGCGCGGCCGGGTCGCGCAGATCGAGCGTGTAGAGCGGGTCGGTCTGCCGGAAGGTCACCACGTACCCGACCGGGCCGATGAAGCGAACCGCGTAGATCCGCTCGGTCTTGCCCAGACCGGTGACCGAGCCCTTCTGGGCCAGCGACCCGGCGTCGAGCACGTACACGCCGCTCTCGCTCTTGTCGCCCGTCATGACCGTGGTGGCGATCCGCAGGTAGCCCTCGTGCTCCGACATCGAGTACTGGTTCAGCAGCACCCCCGGCACCGCGCCGGAGCCGACATAGCGCGGCGGCCCGTCCGCGCTGATGTCGAAGCGGTGGATCTCGGTCTTGCCGGGCGGCGCGGACGACGAGGTCGGGACGACCGGCTTGGCGGGCAGGACGCCCGGCTGGACCCCGCCGTTCGCGTCTCCGCCGATCGACACCGACGGCTCGTCGATGGTGGGCTCCACCTTGGGCGCGACCGGCTCGGAGGACTTCACCGGGGGCTCGAACGGCGTCAGCGTGGGCGTGGGAGGCGCGCTCGGCGAGACGGTCGGCGGGTCCGACGGGTTCTCGCGCACGTTCGGCGGCGGGTCGATCGGGATCGGCATCGACCAGGTCGGGTTGCTGGTCACGTAGAGGCTCTTGCCGGTGCCGTAGACGGTGTCGCCGTCGGCGGTCACGCTGATCGGCCGGTCGGGCACCAGGCTCGGCTCAGGGCCGGCGAGGTCCAGGGTGTGCACGGTGAGCATCGTCGTGCCGCTGTAGTCGTCGGGGTGGCTGACCTGTTCGCAGTCCACCTGCTTGGCCTGCTGGTCGGCCTGGGGCTTGCCGTCCGGGCCGGTGACCTCGTACTGCGGCAGCCACGCCTCGATGGGGGCCTCGCGCACCGCCTGGCGCATGCGCTCGGTCCGCTCCTCGTCGGTCGGCTCCCGGCTGGGATCGACCGGGGGCTCGGGCACCGCGATGTCCGGACGGCTGCTGACCACCAGCCGCACCTTCGAGCCGACCATCCGGGAGTCGATGTGGGTGCCCCGCGCGGTGAGCGTGCCCAGGTTCTTCGGGGTGGAGCCGGAGAGGTCCACCAGCACGTAGCGCGAGCCCACGGCCTCCGGGCGCGTGGCCCGGCCGCCGAAGCGGGTCAGCGGGACCGAGGGGAACTGGACCAGCGCCCGGTCGCCGTACAGGAGCAGGTCGGCCGGGGCGTAGGCCATGTCCTTCGACGTCAGCGACAGGCTGCCGGTGACCTTGCGGGTCGCGGCGTCCACCACCCGCAGCACGCCGCCGCTGACCGTGATGATCCGCTTGCCGTCGGTCTTGACCTGGTCGGGTTCGTCCACCCCGGCCTCGTGCACGTTGGTCGTCGAATATCCGGAGTCGCCGGTGCCGACCGACGATTGGGTGCTCAGCTTCTCGGCGCTGTCCTCGACGGCGCGGACGTCCATTCGGTAGACCGGGCCGAAGCCCCACGGGCCGACGTTCCGCTCGGTCTTGATCCGCAGCTCGTTCAGCATGTCGTCGCAGTTCGAGTAGGAGACCAGGCGCACGTTGCCGAGGGCGACGGTTCCCGTACCGGCTTCCTCGCCGGCGGCCGGCTTGGATGGGGAGCCGGTGGTGCCGGGAGAGCAGGCGGCGCAGGCCGCCGCGAGAAGGGCGATCAAGCCCGCCGTACGCATCGATGACCTCATGCCCCTACGACGGATGCGGGCGGCGGCCGGTTCAGGAACGTAGGGTTGGGCGATATGGCCATCCCCGAGTTCCTCGCCGATCTGCGGGCCCATGTCGGCAACGCGCTGGTCGTACTGCCCTCCGTGTGCGCGGCCGTCTTCGACGACGACGGCCGTCTGCTGTTCGCCTCCCACCACCAGGGCATCTGGGCCCCGCCCGGCGGCATCATCGAGCCGGACGAGCACCCCCGCGACGCCGCCGTCCGCGAGATCCGCGAGGAGACCGGCCTGGAGATCGAGGTGCGCGACCTGATCGGCGCGTACGGCGGGCCGGAGTTCCGCGTCGTCTACCCCAACGGTGACAAGGTCTCCTACGTGATCACCGTCTACGGCTGCTGGGTGATCGGCGGCACGCTCGTGCCCGACCAGGAGGAGATCGGCGACGCCCGGTTCCTGGCCGAGAACGAACTCGACGGCCTGCGCCGTCCCGCCTGGACCGGCATCGCGGTGCCGGACATGTACGCCTGGTGGCGTGCCTCGCGACGCTGACGCTCACGGCCGCCGGATCGGCTGCGACTCGGTCCGGAAGATCAGCGTGGTCTGCAGGTGCACGATCTCTGGGCGCACCAGGAACTGCTCCAGGATGAGCCGGTGCAGGTACTCCGCGTCCGGCACGGCGACGTGCGCCAGGAAGTCGTCGGGGCCGGCGATGTGGAAGAACGTGATGGTGTCCGGCAGGCTCAGCACGAAGGCCCGCAGCGGTTCGACGATCTGGCTGGTGTGCGGCCGGACCTTCAGCGCGAGCAGGGCGTGCAGCGGACGGCCGAGGGCGGTGCTGTCCACCTCGGCCCGGAAGCCGGTGATCACGCCCCGGCGGCGCAGCGAGCGCACCCGTTCCAGCGCGGTGGACGGCGCGACGCCGAGGCGGGCGGCGAGGTCCTTGTTGGGCAGGCGTGCGTCCTTCTGGAGCGCGTCCAGAATGGCCCTGTCGATCGAATCGAGTTCGGGGGAAGCCATACGGTATGCCTTCTGATTCGGCGGAACTATGAAATTTCCGTATCTGTAGCCATTATTCAGGCTGTGTGGAACATCGATGAGTTCGCCGGGGCGGCGCACCACACCGTGGACACGCTCGCCGCCTACGTCGAAGAGAGCCAGGCCGGACTCCCCCCGGTGCTCAGCAGCAGGCCGCCGGTGGAGCTGGCCGTACGACTCGGGCTTGACCGCTGGATCCGCGAGGGCGGCATGACCCGCGACACCTACCGCGATTTCCTCGACGCGTACCTGGCCGAGGGCACCCGCCTGCACCATCCCGCCTACCTGGGGCATCAGGTCGCCGCGCCGTTCTTCCCCGCCGCGCTCGGCGACTTCGTGCACGGCGCGACCAACAACCCGATGGCCGTCTACGAGATGGGCGCCTCCGCCGCCACCGTGGAGTTCGCGGTGATCCGCTGGATGCTGGAACGGGTCGGCCTGGCCGACGGGGGAGGCGGGGTGCTCACCCACGGCGGCTCGCTGGCCAACCTCACCGCGCTGTTGGCGGCGCGGGCCGCCGCCGCGCCGCAAGCGTGGGTCTCGGGTGCGCCGGGCGACCTCGCGCTGCTGGCACCGCCGTCCGCGCACTACTCGCTGACCAGGGCCGCCGCCATCCTCGGCCTCGGCGAGGACGCCGTCGTCCCGCTGGAGACCGATCCGCTCGGCCGGATCCTGCCCGACCGGCTGCCCGCCGCCCTGGACCGCGCGCGGGCCGCCGGGCGGCGCCCCATGGCGCTCGCCGCCGGGGCCTGCGCCACCGCCACCGGCCTCTACGACGACCTGCGCGCCGTCGGCGCGTTCTGCCGCGAGCACGGCATCTGGTTCCACGTGGACGGTGCGCACGGGGCCTCCGCGCTGCTCAGCCCCGCCCATCGCGCGCTGCTCGACGGCATCGGCACCGCTGACTCGATCATCTGGGACGCCCACAAGATGCTCGGCACCTCAAGCCTCGCCGCCGCCGTGCTGGTGCGCCGCGAGGCCGACCTCGACCGGGCCTTCCACCAGGAGGCCAGCTATCTCTTCTACGGCGACCGGGGCTTCGACACCATCGGCCGCACCGTGGAGTGCTCCAAGAGCGAACTCGGCCTGAAGATCTTCCTGAACTTGGCCTGGCACGGCGAGCGCGGCCTGGGCGAGCACGTCGCCGCCCGCTACGCGACCGCGCACCGCCTGTGGGAGCTGGCCGCCGAACGTCCCGGCTTCACGTGCCCCTACGAGCCGGAGAGCAACATCCTGTGCTTCCGCTACGGCGGCCCGGACACCGACCAGACGGCCATCCGCGGCCGCCTGATGGACGCGGGGACCTTCCACCTGACCTCGGTGGAGATCGGCGGCGTGCGCCACCTGCGGGCCACCGTGATGTCCCCGGCCACCGATGACAAGACCCTCGCCGCCCTGCTGGACGCCGTGGCCCGCGCCGGGGCATGACCGCTACCTTCGGATCATGAGCGAACTCGACAGAGTGGACGGCAGGCTGCGCGCCGTCTGCGATCTGGACATGGCCGATGTGAGGGAATCCGCCGGACGCCACGAGTACGACGGGACGACGCAGGACCTCTCACCCGAGGGAGTGCGGGCCGGGCTCGCCGCACTCGGCGCCGGCCCGCTCCCCGACGACCCCTACGACGCCGCGCACCTACAGGTGTTCGAGGAGGCCGCGCGGGCGCGGTTCGGCCGTCTCCAGCTCCACCGCCGCAACCTGATGGACCACCTGAACAACCTGGACCTCGCCTGCTACGACCGCGAGTACGCCCCGGCGGAGGAGCGGGCCGAGGCCAGGCGGGCCCACCTGGCCCGGTGGCCGGACGCGATCGACGGCTCGATCGCCTCCCTCGACCTGCTCAGCGCGCCCGTGGCCAAGGCGCTGCTCGGGGCCGTCCGGGGCCTGGCCGCCGGGATCAACGACGAGCCCGCGCTCAAGGCCCACGCCCGGCTGGTCGCCCACGTCGAGCGGGCCGCCGCAGAAGGCGACCCGGACGCCTCGCTCGGCGCGGACGGCCTGGTCGCCCTGATGGGCGCCTACGACGGCATCGAGGTGGTTGTAGAAGACCTGGCCCGGCGCGCCGACGCCGAACGCGACCGCCTGATGGCCCGGCTCGCCGACGCCTGCGCCCGTTACGGGCAGCCCGACCGCGACCCCCTCGACCTCACCAGGGAGCTGGTCAGGCAGCACCCCGACGGCGACGGCGTGATCGAGGCGGCCCGGCACTGGACGGAGAAGTCCATCGCCTTCACCCGGGAACGGAACCTCGTCCCCTACGCCGACGGCGAGTGCCGGGTCGGCCTGTCACCCGAGTCGCGCCGCTGGGCGATGGCCATGATGAGCTGGGCCGCGCCGGGCGAGCCCGAGGGCCCGTCCTGGTACCACATCACCCCGCCCGACCCGGCCTGGCCGGAGGCCGACATCGAGGAGTGGCTGGAGGTCTTCAGCGACACCACGCTGCCGGGCATCACCGTGCACGAGGTCGCCCCCGGCCACTTCTCCCACGGCCGGGCGCTGCGCAACGCGCCCTCCCCGGTCCGCCGGGTGCTGCAGTCCTCGGCGTTCATCGAGGGCTGGGCCCACTACGCCGAGGAGCTGTGCGTGGAGGAGGGCTTCGAGGCCGACGACCCCCGGTTCGAGATCGGCGTGTGGCTGGAGGCGCTGGTCAGGGTGACCCGGCTGGCGTGCGCGGTCGGCGTCCACACGGGCGCGATGACGGTCGAGGACGGCGCGCGCCGGTTCGTCGCCGACACCCATCTGGCCGGGCCTGCGGCGCTGGCCGAGGCGTCCCGCGCCGCCTACGACCCCACCTACGGCCGTTACACGCTGGGCAAACTGGCCATCCTGGACCTGCGGGAACAGGCCAGGTCCGCCTGGGGGACGGGTTTCAGCCCGCACCGCTTCCACAAGGCCATGCTCGACCTGGGCGCGCCGCCGCTCGGGCTGCTGTCCCACGCGCTCAACGACGCGTAGTCAGGCGCCTTCGGGCGGCGGGCGGTTCGGCGTGCGGTGGTCGTCGCGCGGGGCGGCCCGTTCAGTGGGGCCGCTCGGGGTACTCGGGCTGCCCGGCGCGCTGGTGAGCAGGCTCCGCGCTGTGTCGATCTTGTCGCGCGGCGCGGGGTCCAGCGCCAGCAGCAGGTAGAGCACCGCCCACCCGGCGGCGACCAGCAGCGCCGTCCGGTAGGTGGCGGCGTCCAGGGCGAAAATCGGCCGCGCCGCCACCACGCACACGATCGGGATGCCCATCACGGCGACCGCCCGGCCCGCCGCCCGCGCGCGTTCCCCGGCCGGGCTGTGCGCGATGGTGCGCAGGATGCGCGTCGCGTCGCGGTGGCGGCCCTTCTCCGCGTGCTCGGTCGCCAGGTCGAACAGTTCGTCCACGGTGTCGGGATGGCGGTGGGCGAGGTCGTGGGCCAGAGACTCGGCCTCACGCTCGTCTCCCTTCCGGCGGAGGCCTCGGCGTGTCGGTGCATGTCGAGCAGCGCCACGCCGTACCGCATGCGGACGGCGGGATCGCCCGGGGCCAGGCCGAACGCCTCGGCCGCGACCTGCACGGCCGCGCCGCGCCTCTGGTCAGCGCCGAGCAGCTCCGACAGCCGCACCATCAGCCCGACGTCGCCGGGACGGCGGGCGAGGGCCTCGCGGGCCGCCGTGATCGCCTCGCCCGCCCGATACGGGCCGGACAGGCAGTCCACGAGGGCGCGCAGCGCGCCCTCGTGGTCGGGGTCGATCTCCAGCGCCTGCGCGAGATACGGCAGCCCCCGGTGACCCGCCTCCTGCGCGCGCCACAGCTCCGCCACCGCCACGCAGTGATCGGGCCGCGCCGCCTCGGGGAGCGCCGCGAGGTCGCGGCGGAACGCCTTGTCGGCCGCGCGGTAGCGGCCCCGGGCGACCAGCGCCGCGCCGTCAGCCGTGACGGGGCCGGTCGGATCGTGCGCGGGCGGTGCCTCGCTCACCACGTTCGTCGCCATGCTTCCTCTTAACCCAAGAGCCGGGGCTTTGTCGTCGGTATCCGGGAAGTCGGTGACACCGCTGATCTGTGAGACTTGCGGGCATGTTGCGAATCGGAACGGTCGTCATGGGCGTCGAGGACGTGCCCCGAGCCGTGGAGTTCTGGACCACGGCGCTCGGCTACGTGCTCCGCGAGGAGATGGACGCCGATTGGGCGGTGCTGGTTCCGCCGGACGGGCGGGGGTTCGGGCTGGCCCTCGGGCTCAGCGAGACGCCCTTGCAGGAGGAACCGCGCGTTCACCTCGATCTCTACGCGGCCGACGCGGCTGAGCAGGCCGCCGAGGTGGAACGGCTGATCTCCCTCGGCGCGAGCCGGGTGAAGTGGGATCGGTATCCGGACAATCCTGACTTCGTGGTGCTCGCCGACACCGAGGGGAACCGGTTCTGCGTGATCGACACCGCCCACGAGTGAGGTCCGGCCCGGTGGGGGGCGGATCGTGGGACGGTGTGCGGGTCTTCCCCTTGGAACAGCGGGTTTTCCTTTGGGGCAGTGGCTTCCTTTGGCAGCTTCCTTTGGCAGGGGCTTCTTTGGGTCAGCGGCGTAGCCGGGCGGGGTTGGGGGCGGCCGCGATGAGGTCGCGGGCGAGTCCGGCGTCGCCCGAGACCGTGGCTTCGATCTCCTCCGGCGGCAGGCGGTCGCCGAACAGGAAACAGAAGTCGATCACGTCCATCTCGACATCGGCGCACGGCTCGACCGGCTCCGGGCCGAGATGGATCAGGCGGGTGCCGCCGCCGTCGCCGGTGAGCGTCACCCGCACCGAACGGTGGGGGACGGCGTCCCCGTGGGCTATCTGCATGGCCAGCGGCAGCCACTGGCAGCCCAGGCCGGACAGCGCGTGCACGTGATCCGGCACCGGGAGCGGCAGCTTCGGCTCCTGGACGGCGGCCCCGATGTCCGTGCTGTGGATCCACGTCTCGAACGCCCGGACGGTGATGTGGTCGCGCAGCCGCATCGGGACGCCCTCCGACGTGACCCGGTCCCGCTCGGCCACCTCGCCCGAGTTCAGGCGTTCACAGAGCGCCGCCGCCTGCTCCCGCCAGCGGGCGAGCGCCTCGTCCCTGGTCTGCGACGCCTGGAGGGCGAGCACCTCGTCGGTTCTCGCCTCCGGGTCGTCGGCGGACAGGGGCGGGCCGGTGACGGGCGCGCCGATCGCCGCGGCCAGCAGGCCGTCCACGGCCATGAGGTGCCCGACCAGTTGGAGCGGGGTCCAGCCGTGGACGACCGTGGCCGTCCACGCGGGCGGGGGGAGGGCGGCGAGCAGCACGTCGAGGGCGGCCACGCGGCTCGCGTACGGCGCGGCGTATGGGGGGACGGTGGAGGCGGGTCTTCGGGCCGAGCCGCGCACCGCGGCCAGCAACTCGGACCTGCGCCGGAAGGGGTTCATATCGGAGGTTCGCTCGCATCCGGATAAGGGATGAAGATTTTCCCGTTCAATCGGTAACCGGTCCCTTACCTTCCGTCCCGACTTGGTGTGGTTCTATCCTGCCCGGTTTGGGCATCCAGGTGACCTCCAAGTGAGTTCCAAACGCGGCATATCACTATCGTCCCGTTCGATGTGATCGAAAGGACGAGACATGCGCTTGCGGAGTGCTCTCCTGGCGGCGACCGTGACGTCGCCGGCCGGCGCGGCCCCGGCTAGTGGTGGTCCGGGGGTCTCGGTGACGCCCGCGGGGGTCGTGCCCGTGTCCTACACCGGCCTCTGCTCGCCGTCCGCCGCCTTCGTCGCCACAGTGCAGGTCACCGCCGACGGACCCGCGCACCGTCTGGTACCCCTGGACGGCGCCGACGGGGGAGAGCGGGCGGTGGCGGCTGGAGATCGCGGGCACCGAGGGGATCGTCGCGTCCCAGCCCCGCTCATACGTCGACCTGTGCGCCTGACCTGACCGCAGCGTCAGCACAACCGGACCCGCCGTGGACGGCCCCACGCCGCCCCGGTGCGGCGCACGCCGCGCACACCCCCACCCGTGCGCGGCGTGCGCCACTCTCTTCTCGCCGTCTTCCCCGCGGGCTGACCCGTGACGGCACGCCCGTTACCGTCCAGTGCTCCCACCGTGTACGGCACGCCCCCTGAACGCCGACGCCCGTGCGCGGCCGGGGCCATGTGCCCGGCGTTTCCCGAGAGTGGGTGCATCCTGCCGTGTACAGCGCCCAGCCCCACCTGCGGTCGAGGACGAACCGGCGGGTGAAGGTCATGCAGACGGTCGTGATCGCGACGAAGGTGACGAGGGATACGCCGTCGTGCAGGGCCGCGTGGGTGCTGCCGTAGGCGGGGAGCAGGTTCGGGGTGCCGGGCGGGTAGCCGCTGACCGGGTCCGTGCTTAACAGGCCCGCGCCGATGAGGCCGATCCCCCATGAGCCGATGAGCAGCGGGCCCCACAGCCGGACGGTTCCCCGGGGCAGGGTCCGTCGGAGTCCGATGGCGAACGCGGCGGTCAGCAGGCCGGCGATGAGGAATGTGGCGGTCTGCATCCAGCCGTGCTCGCCGAGGGCGAGGGAGCTGACCGGGTGGCGCGTCGGGTCGTAGCCGTCGCGGGTGGCGCCCTGGATCAGGACGCTGACCAGGAACAACGGGCCGGTGGCCAGGCCGCAGAGGAGTGGGGCCTTGGACATGGGTCCTCCGAGGGGGTGTCGCCGAAGGTTTGTCAGTCTGAGTTGACAAAGCCGGATTTGTCAACCCAGGCTGACAAGCGCATCGCCTGGGCGATTCCGGACGCCGTTGACATATTGACCTTGGGTCAGTATTAATGACCTTAGGTCAATAGCTACCGCACACCCATAGGGGGGCAGATGTCCGTCGCGACCGATGCCGAGGCGTCCGGGATTCAGCTCGTCGGTAAGTTGCTCGAACCGTCGGCCAGAGTCGATCCGTACTCGATCTACGCGGAGTTCCGGGCGCGTGGGCCCGTCTGGATCGACGAGCTGTCCTCGCTGGTGGTGACGAACTACCGCGACTGTGAGGCGCTGCTGCGCGATCCCCGGCTGAGCGCCGAGCGGTGGCGGTTCTTCCAGGCCGAATCGGGGGCCGATCCCTATCCTCCGGACGCGCCGTCGTCCGTGCGGCAGCCGTGGTTCCTGTCCATGGACGCTCCGGATCACACCCGGCTGCGGCGGCTGGTGAGCAGCGCGTTCACCGCGCGGGCCGTCGCTCGGATGGAGGACTCCGTCGCGGGACTCGTGGACGGGTTCCTCGACCGCGTGGCCGACGGCGACACGTTCGACGTGGTGTCCGGGCTGGCCTATCCGCTGCCCGTGACGGTCATCTGCCGCATGCTGGGGGTGCCGGAGGCCGACGACGGGCTGTTCCACCGGTGGTCCTCCCAGCTCACCCGGCTGCTCGACGGGTTCTCCAGGCCCGAGGATGGGAACGGCGAGACCCCCGAGTGGGCGGCCGGCATGCTCGACATGCACCGGTATGTCAACGAGCTGGTGGCCGAGCGGCGCAGGAGCCCGCGGGGGGACGACATGATCTCCGAGCTGATCGCCGCCGAGGACGGCGGTGACGCGCTCAGCCACGACGAGCTGGTCACCACGATCGTGCTGCTGCTGGTCGCCGGGCACGAGACGACGGTGAACCTGATCGCCAACGGCGTGCTGGCGCTGCTGCGCAACCCCGTCCATCTCGACGCCCTGCGCGCCGACCCCGGGACGGCGTCCGCGGTGGTCGAGGAGACCCTGCGCTACGACCCGCCCGTGCAGCTCACCGTCCGGGTCACCAAGGAGGAGATGAGCGTCGGGGGGGTGACGGTGCCCGAGAACAAGCTGGTCATGCTCGTGCTGGCCGCCGCGCACCGGGACCCCGAGGCGAATCCGGACCCAGACCGGTTCGACCCGGCACGCGAGCAGGTGCGGCATCTGGGGTTCGGGTTCGGGGCGCACTTCTGTCTCGGCGCGCCGCTGGCCCGCCTGGAGGGACGGCTGGCGCTGGGCGCGTTCGCGCGCCGGGTCCGGGAGCCGAGGCTGCTCGCCGACCCGCCGCCGTATCGGGAGCACATCAACCTGCGCGGGGTCAGCGAGCTGCGCGTCGCCCACTCGGGCGTGATCCGGTGACGGTGGCGGTGACGGTGACGGTGACGGCGACGGTGACGGTGGCGGCGGAGCGCGACGCCCGGCGTGAGCCGGACGGTCGGCTACCCTGATGCGATGATCGTCCCCAGGAGCCGGCGCCGCCTCACTCCCGAGGCCAGGCGCGGTGAACTCATCGACGCCGCCATCCGGCTCCTGGACTCCGGGCAGGAAGTGACCAACTGGGTCCAGGCCGTCACGACCGAGGCCGACGCCGCCAAGGGCACTTTCTACGTCTATTTCTCCTCATGGGATGACATGCTGGCCGCCGTGCGGGAACGCGTGCTGCGCGGCTACGTGGACCGGTTCCACCAGCTCGCCGAGTCCACCGAGCCGATCGACTGGTGGGCCACCATCGACGCCGAGTGCACGGCGGCCGTCGAGATGATCTCCCGGCCCGGCGGCCTGCACGCCGCCGTCTTCCACCCCACGCACATGCCCGTGGACGAGGGACGGCAGGCCGTCATCGACGCCATCGCCAAGGCGCTGCGCCGGGGCATGGACGACGGCGCGTTCCGCCGGATCGACCCGCAGATCGCGGCCACGATGCTGTTCACCGTCCTGCACGGGGTGGCCGACGCGATCGCGGCCGGGGCGGAACCGGAGGCCTGGCAGGCGGCCGTCCGCGACCTCGGCCGGCACTGGCTCGCGCCGGCTCGGTAGCGGCCCGGTAGCGACTCGGCCTGGGGGCGGCCGGCTCGCCTACTCGCTGGAGAAGCGCTGGGCGCGCTCGCGCGCGCCCCGGACGGCCTCGGCGGCCTGGTCGCCGGGGATGGCGCTGCCGGGCATCCGGCTCAGGCGTTCCACCATGTCGGCGAAGCGCAGGTGCTCGCGGTGGGCGTGCTCGCGGCAGGCGAGGCAGGTGACGCTCTCCGGGCGGGACGAGGTCATCGCGTAAGGGACCTGGAGGCCGCAGCCGGTGGTGACAACGCTCGGCGAGTCGGGCACCCGGCCCAGCAACGACACGATCAGGTTCCGGTAGGCGGCACCGGCCTGCATCACCTTCTGCTCGACGTGGATGTGCGGATCGGCATCGCTCATGTGCCTCCACGCCTCCGTCGTCTGATCCTGATCCGTCGTCCGGGTCGCACGCACTCCAGCGTAACGGGGCTGACGGATATGGGGAGGGATCGTGCGGAGACCGTGCAGCACCCCGGCCCGGCCCCTTGATCGACCTATGTTCGGGACATGGGACAGACGGTACTTCTCGCTTTTCTCGCCGGGCTCATCGGCGCGAACAGCGTCCCGCATTTCGTCCGGGGCATCACCGGGGAGCGGTACCCGACCGTCTTCGGGGACTCTCCGGTGATCAACGTCGTCGCCGGATGGGCTGGCCTGGTGCTGACCGTGTTGTGCGTGCGGTGGGCGCACCCGGACCGCGCGCCCGACTGGGCGCTGGCGGCGGGCGCGTCCGGCGTGCTGCTGATGGGACTCTTCCACGCGCGGTGGGGCGCGTTCGGCCGAACCGGCACCGGCCGAACCGGCACCGGCCGAACCGGCATCAGCGGCACCAGCACCGGCGGCACCGGGGCGCGGGCCGTCAGCGGTTCGCCAGGCGGATCCCCCTGACGATCTCGCCGAGCCTTGGCACGACCGGGTCGCTCACCAGCACGGTGATCACGATTCCCTTTCGCTCGACCCATCCGACGTAGCGCCCGTGGCCCAGTGCGCCGTCGGCCCGCTGGGTGAGCACCCTGCGACCGCCGATCCGCCTGGTCTTCGCGTCGGACTGGAACCGGCCGATCTCGAAGGGGACGTTCTTCAGCCGGGTCGGCTTGTTCGCGCCCGGCCAGCAGGCCACCCGCACCCACAGGGACCGGTGCTCGCGATCGACGTCGTCGCGTCCGTCGGTCCAGCGATAGCCGTACTCGGTCATGCCGTCGTGCTTGGCGGCGGTCACGTGACCCTGGAAGAAGCCCTTCGGGATGTGGCCGACGCGGAGCCCCTTGACGGCGGCGGCCCCGCGCGGCGGGTGTTCCGGCTCGTTGTACTTGGCCTTCCTGAACTCCGCCTTGGACGGGGTGGGGCAGTAGGTGCTGTCGGGTGAGGCGGCGGCGTGGGCGGGCGACGCGGCGAGCGCCCCGGCCGACAGGAGGGAGACGGCCGATAGGGCGAGGTCGCGCTGGATTCTGTTCACTCTGAAGTGGATGCGTCGGCGGAGGCAAAGGTTCGCGGTGAATCGCCCGTTTCCTCCGGGTGTGGTCAGTCCGCGGCGGGGGCGGTGGTCGTCACGATGTGACCGATGGCCGCGTGGGAACGGCGGGCGTGCTGGTCGGCCTTGCGGAGGAAGGCGGCCAGCAGGTCCATGCGGGTGCGCACCTCGGCGAGCCGCGCCCGCGGATCCGGGGCGCCGGTGGTGTCGCGCAGATCCTCGCGCTTCGCGAACCTCGCGGTCTCCGCGGTGACATGCCCGGCCAACGTCGCGGCGGCCTGGAGCACCTCGCTCAGCAGCGCCCCGACCTCGTGCAGTTCGCCTGGTTCCAGTGGCCGCCGCGCGTCGGCGGCCTCGGCGAGCTCGTGGAAGCGGCTCAGGGCCATGGGGTCCAAGGTCGGCCTCTCTCGGTGAATGTCGCACGAAAATGATCTGCCCGATGTGTGTAGAGGGGCCTCTCTCGGGCATGGCGTAGATCATGGAGGATGCCGCGGACCCCGGCCCGGCGTGGAGGGTGAGCTCCACGCCGGGCCGGGGCTACGCGGGACCTGAACGGCGAGGCGCGATGGCCCGGGCGTGGGGCCGGTCGTCGAGCGCCCGGACGTGGCCGTCTGCTGGTGACGGCGAACGCGCCGAACGTAAAGCAAGCCCGATTCATCTCCTTGCTAGAGAAGCTCGGGACCGTAAGCGGGGATGAGGACCTCAATGGCCGTCCACGCGTTGGTCCTACCGGCTACGCAAACATCTCGGTTCAGTCCGCAGATATCAATGGTGTTCTCGCCCTTCACATCCAGTTCCACGTATATGCCGGTGGTTGGAGTGAGCTGCAGGTGGTCGGCCGGATCGTCGGTTGTGGGATCAATGGGCAACGGCATTCCCTGGCCGTCCAGTGGGAATCGAGCACGCTTGTAGTTACTGTTGCAGCGAGTGCATGCCAATAAATAGTTGAGCCAATCGAACGCCATGAGCGGATAAGTGGATTTTGGCCAGAAGTGCTCTATGTCTGTGCCTTCGCTATCCTCGCAGTACATGCACCGCTTGAGCCCGGTGCTCATATCTTGTAGTACCGCCTGAATTTTTCTCCGCAGCTCTCTGTCGAGCTTCACCCACTGATCGCGTGCCTCGCTACCCGGGTTGCTTGCTGTGCGCACACGCTGCGTGAGATCGGCAAGCTTCTGAACTGTGGCATCCTCAAGGGATAGTCTTTCAATCTTCTGCATCGTCGAAGCTCAGCGTTAGTTGATTTAGGGCATCCGCGACATCGGATGAGGGTGTGCGAGGCAGTTTGGACTTGATGTCCTTAAGGCGAGCCTTTTCTGTGGAGGAAATGCTCTCCGCTACCGCCTTCTTCTCCAGCGTGGCGGCTTCGCTGCGCAACGCCATGGTCTTCGTGGAGTACGGCGTTTCCAGGCCGAAGAGGTCGGTGAGGACCGCGTCATCGGCGGTGCCGTTCACCACTCGATTGAACAGCTCGCCCTCCACGATGCGAGCACCGTTGTTTTCCCCTGGCGCAGAGAGCCGGACCAGTCCCCTGTCATCGGCCGCCTGGCAGATGAACGGACTGTGTGTACTGACGATGAACTGGAGATTAGGGAAGTGATCTTTGAGCCAAAAGCCTATTCTCTGCTGCCAGGTCACATGCAGGTGCACGTCGATTTCATCGATCAAGACAACGCCTTCATGTCCGAAGGCTATCGCCTCGCCCTCGATTTCCTTGAGATCGCCATATACCGAATACAGTTTCTTGACCAGGTCGAGAACCAGAGCCGCTACTGTGCGATAGCCATCACTCAGCGAGCGCAGAGGAAGGGAGATTCCATCCGGCGTCGTCACCCAAAGGCCTTCGGAGGTCACCTTTTCGACCCGCATTCCCTCGGGGAGAAGGCCGTCATCCAACAGCTTCAGGACCGCATTTTCGACTGCGTGGGCATCCTGAGAGCCTTCCAGTCGGCGCAGGTAGAGCTGTTGAAGCCAGAGGACGGATTCGGAGAGCGACGCCTCCTCTCGAAAGAGACTGGCAAGCCCGGCAGGGCGTCCAGGCGTCATCATCAGGCGTTGGGCCTCAGTGGGTGCCAGCGATAGGCGACGAAAAGGCCCGTATCCGGCAAGGAACCAGCCTTGCGGATTGGCGGCCCAAGGGCCACGCCCGGGGGTCGATGATTCACTCTTCTTGACAGGGGCCATTGCAATCGCAGGCTCGGGTCCTTCGTCCTGTCGAATCCATTTGAGACCTGCCCGGGGGTCGAAATTCGGTTTCCGGCCGGGCGCGAAGGCATCGACGTCCGAGAACTTTAGATGCACCGTCGCGTGCCCCTCGCCGGCGCCTTCTCGAATCCAGTCCGCGTACGTTTCGCGGAGTGTTCGCGCCACCGAGGGGCCTGCGATGGCAAGGGCTATCGCCTGGAGAAATGACGACTTGCCTGCTCCATTGCGACCGGCGATAACGATCCAGCGAGGCAGACTCCCATCGTCCCGATCGAAACTGAGAGAAACCCTGCCCGCCTTCTCGCCGAATCCTTTTATATTTTCTATCGTAAGCCCGCGAACCAGCATTCTATTGCCTGACCATTGGATTGAACATCGAGGATATCCGCGCCGCACAGCGGTAGAACCGCATCTGTAGTTCAGCATCGTCGCATCTAGCAGGTGTACTACGCCAGTTCAAGGGCTTCGCGCTGTCGCAGCAATGCCTCGGTATGGTGCGATCGTCCACATCTGCTGACACGGCGTCATGCCTTTGTAGAGGATGTCCGCCGGGCTACGCGGGACCTGGGCGGCGAGGCGCGATGGCCAGGGCGTGGAGCCGGTCGTCGAGCGCCCGGACGTGGCGGGTGGTGGCCCACGGCTGGAGGCGTTCCCGGGCCTGGCCGATGAGGTCGGGCAGACGGCCTTCGAGACGAACCTCGCCGTTCACGCGCACCCATCCCCGCTCTGACGTGCGGAGGAGGCGTTGCGCGGTAGCGATGGCGGGTCGGTCTGCTTCAGGCCGACCTGGCAGAAGAGGACCTGCCTGGAGATCCGTTCCGGGGTGAGCCAGAACAGGTGCGGCGGCGTCGGGTTCGTGCGGCGGGTGGCGAGGCCGATCGCCTGGTCGAGCATCGCCAGGTTCGCGGGGTCGCGGCGGGTGGCGGAGAGCACGCGCGCGGGTGAGGAGCCCGGCGGCCCGTTGCAGGGGAGGGCGTTGTCGCGGAGCCGGCCTTCGGCGGCGAACGCGTGGTCCAGCGCGACCGTGGGGCGCCGCTGGTAGAGGGCCATGTTCGCGAGCAGGAGGTGGTGGTGCGCCAGGCGGGTGGGTCTCGCAGCTCGTGGGCGGTGCGGAGGCCGTCGGTGTAGCGGTGTTCGGCGCGCGCAGGACCGCGCTGTGGTCGCGGTACTGGGCGAGGGAGCCGCCGGGCACCGGGGGGATCGGGGGGATCGGGGGATCGGGGGCATCGGACCTCCTGTGATCACGCTCTGTCACCCCGAGTATGTGACCGGCCGTCCGATTCTCGCGGCGAATGGACCAACCGGGGTGACCGTCCGCTCGCAGAAGTGAGAAAGCGCAGGTCAAACCATCAATAGCGCGGAGTGTCGGCACCCGGCCCGGAGGGGACGGCAGGCGCGGAAAAGTCCGCTCTGGGGTTTTGGACCCGCTTCGGCATCTGCGTCTTCGCCGTTTTTTACGTCATGCCGCTTTAATACGTAAAAAGTACGGTGAACTATCCGTTGCGGCGGCAATTACTGGGTTAAGATCCGGCCCTGATCTACCTGTACGGCAGTGAGGGGATCTCCACTGTGAGTGAGCAAGAGCGCGTGCCGCCCGGTATCGACGTCAGCAAGATGAGCCACGCCAGGGCCTATGACTACGTCCTGGGCGGCAAGGACAACTACGCGGTCGATCGGGCCGCCGCCGAACAGGTGATGCGGCTCGCGCCGGATCTGCCCGTGCTGGGCAGGGCGCAGCGGCGGTTCCTGCTCAGGGTCACGCGGATGTGCGCGGAGGCGGGCGTCGACCAGTTCCTCGACGTGGGCACCGGCATCCCCACGGCGCCCAACGTGCACGAGACGGCCAAGGCGATCAACCCGGACGCCCGCGTGGTCTACGTGGACTACGACCCGATCGTCAGCGTGCACAACAACGCGCTGCTGGCCACCGACCCGACCGTGGTCTCGATCCAGGCGGACGTTCGTGATCCAGAGGGGATCATGGACCACCCCGAGGTCGCGCCGCTGCTCGACTACGGCAAGCCGATCCTGGTGCTCTTCGTCGGGCTCTTCCACCTGGTGGGCGATGACGACGACCCGGCCGGGCTGGTCGCCAGGTTCCGGGAGCGGATGGTGCCGGGCAGTCATGTGATGATCTCGCAGTTCTGCGCCGACGGCAGCGATCCGGCGGCCAGGGCGAAGCTGGAGGAGATCTCGGTCAACTCGCCGTCGCCGATGCGCTTCCGCACCAAAGCGGAGATCGGCCGCTTCTTCGGCGGCTTCGAGATGCTCGAACCCGGCCTGGTGGACGTGCAGGACTGGTGGCCTGACGACCCGGCCCCGATGACCAAGCTCAAGGTCGCGGCGGGCGTCGGCAAGGTGGTGTGACCCGGCCCGAGAGCGTGCGGGGCAGCGGTCGATGGTCGAGGCGCCGCCGTCCACCAGCAGGTGGGTGCCGGTGATGAAGGACGCCTCGTCGCTTGTGGTGATGACACGGCGATCGCCGCCCTGAGAGGGCCCCGCCGACGCGAAGGCGCCGATGAGGGCGGGGGTCGATAGACTTCGGAGTACCGCGCGCTCCTTGGAGGTCTTACCGTTGTCTGAGTTCGACACCGTCCTCGTCGTCGACTTCGGCGCACAGTACGCGCAGCTCATCGCCAGACGGGTGCGCGAGTGTCACGTCTACTCCGAGATCGTGCCGAGCACGATGCCGGTCGGGGAGATGCTGGAGCGCAAGCCGAAGGCGATCATCCTGTCCGGCGGCCCGTCGTCGGTCTACGCCGAGGGCGCGCCCGCCGTGCCCGCCGGTCTGTTCGAGACCGGCGTGCCGACCTTCGGCATCTGCTACGGCTTCCAGGCGATGGCGCGGGAGCTGGGCGGCCAGGTGGAGCGCACGGGCGTGGCCGAGTACGGCGGCACGCCGCTGGCCGTCCTCGGTGAGGGCGTGCTGCTGGCCGGGCTGCCCGCCGAGCTGAAGGTGTGGATGTCGCACGGCGACAGCGTCGCCGCCGCCCCGCAGGGCTTCACGGTCACCGCCTCCACCGCCGAGACCCCGGTCGCCGCGTTCGAGAACCCCGCCAAGGGCCTGTACGGCGTGCAGTTCCACCCCGAGGTGCTGCACAGCGAGCACGGCCAGACCGTGCTGAAGCACTTCCTCGACGCCGCCGGTTGCCGGCCGAACTGGACCATGCTCAACATCGTCGAAGACGCCGTCGAGGCGGTCCGGGCGCAGCTCGGCCCCGAGGGCCGGGCGATCTGCGCGCTGTCCGGCGGCGTCGACTCCGCGGTGGCCGCCGCGATCGTGCAGCGGGCCATCGGCGACCGGCTGACCTGTGTGTTCGTCGATCACGGGCTGCTGCGCAAGGGCGAGGCCGAGCAGGTGGAGCGTGACTTCGTGGCCGCCACCGGCGTCCGGCTGCGGGTCGTGGAGGCCGCGGACCGGTTCCTGGCCGCGCTCGACGGCGTCACCGACCCTGAGGAGAAGCGCAAGATCATCGGCCGCGAGTTCATCCGGGTCTTCGAGGACGAACAGCGCGCGATCATGCAGGACGCCCCGGTCGACTTCCTCGTCCAGGGCACTCTCTACCCCGACGTCGTCGAGTCCGGCGGCGGCACCGGCACGGCCAACATCAAGTCGCACCACAACGTCGGCGGCCTGCCGGACGACCTGCGCTTCGAGCTGGTCGAGCCACTGCGCACGCTGTTCAAGGACGAGGTGCGCCGGGCGGGCGAAGAGCTGGGGCTGCCCGCGGCCATGGTGTGGCGGCAGCCGTTCCCCGGGCCCGGGCTGGGCATCCGCATCATCGGCGCGGTCACCCGCGACCGGCTCGACCTGCTGCGCGAGGCCGACGCCATCGCCCGCGAGGAGCTGTCCCGCGCCGGGCTCGACCGCGAGATCTGGCAGTGCCCGGTGGTGCTGCTCGCCGATGTCCGGTCGGTGGGCGTCCAAGGCGACGGGCGGACCTACGGCCATCCGGTCGTGCTCCGGCCCGTCACCTCGGAAGACGCCATGACGGCTGACTGGGCTCGGGTGCCCTACGACGTGCTGTCGCGCATCTCGACCCGGATCACCAACGAGGTCCGTGAGGTCAACCGGGTCGTGATCGACGTCACCAGCAAGCCGCCGGGCACCATCGAGTGGGAGTGATCCCTACGTACCGTCCTCGGGGGACTGCATGTCCTCCGGGGGCGACTCCAGCTCCTCCTGCTTGACCTGCGGGTAGATCTCGCCGGGCTGGAGCTTCTTGCCGTTGCGCAGCAGCGACGACACGCCGACCATGTGATAGCCCTGGCGCTTCAGCTCCTTGAGCAGCTTGGGCATCACGGTCACGGTGGCCGGAACCCAGTCGTGCATCAGGATGACGCCGTCACGCTTGGCGTTGCGCAGGACTTCCTTGTAGATGGCCGTCTCGTTCTTGGTGGCCCAGTCGCGCGAGCCGCCGTTCCACAGCACCACCGGCAGGCCCATCTCGGCCGCGACGGAGACGGTCCGCGAGTCGAACTCGCCGTACGGCGGGCGGATCATCGTCGGCGCCTTGCCGGTGGCCTTGACCACGGCGTCATGCGTCGACTTCAGCTCGTCGACGATCTCCTGGTCGGAGATCTCGCGGAAGTTCGGGTGGGTGTAGCTGTGGTTGCCCAGCTCGTGGCCTTCCACGGCCATCCGCTTGGCGAACGCGGGCCGGGACTTCACGTACTGGCCCTCAAGGAAGAACGTGGCCTTCACGTCGTACTTCTTCAGGGTGTCGAGCAGCTTGCCGGCGTACTTGCCGGGGCCGTCGTCGAAGGTCAGCGCGATGCACTTGACCTTCGCACAGTCGACTTTCGCTCCCTTCTTCTTGGCCGCGGGCTTGGCCGGCTTCGCGGTCTTGGCGGGTTTCTTGGGTGCGTCGGCGTGGGCGGCGGGTGCTGCCGCGCCCAGTCCGACGAGCGTCGAGGCGAGCGCCACGGCGAGGGGGAGCCGGGCGCGTTGATGGCGAGCCATCGGGGTGCTCCTCGCTTTAATACGAGATTGACTAACTCGGGCAGCGCACTACCGTATCGCCACATCTGTCACTTCTGCACCGGCAACCACCTGAGGATCTGCTCCGAATCTGACAGTCGCCTGACCGTGTTCTGACAATGCCGGCTGTCCGCAGGTCAGCGCGCGGGCCACGTCTCGCCTGGTCCGGGCAGCCTTCCGCGCCGGGCCTCGGTGACCGTCACGATCGTGTATCCGCGCTGCTTGAGGACCTTCAGGATGCGCGGCATGGCGGCGACGGTGCCGGGGACGATGTCGTGCATCAGCACGATGCCGTCGCGCCTGGCCAGGCTGATGGTCTTCTTGGCGATGGCGTCGGCGCGGCGCAGCTCCCAGTCGCGGGAACTGGCCGACCACAGGATCAGCGGCAGCCCGAGGTACTGCGCGACCGACTGCACGTGCTCGTCCGTCAGGCCGTACGGCGGGCGGACCATCTTGGGGCGCTTGCCGGTGATCTTGCGGACCACCTCCTGCCCGCCCTGGATCTCGTCCGCGATCTCGTCGGTGTCGAGGTCGGTCAGCCGGGGGTGCGAGTAGGTGTGCGTGGCGATCTCGTGCCCCTCGCGGGCCATCCGCCGCACCACCGACTTACGGCGCTCGGCCATCTCGCCGACCAGGAAGAACGTCACCTTGACGCCGTTCTTCGCCAGGGTGTCCAGCAGCTTCGGGGTGTAGGGGGAGGGGCCGTCGTCGAAGGTGAGCGCGATGCACTTGAGGCGGGCGCAGTTGACCGGCTTCGCGGCCGTGGTCGCCCGTGGTGTGGCCGCCTGGGCCGGGAGGGCTGAGGAGAATAAGACGCCCGCCGTCACCAGGGCGCCGCCGAATCGCCACTGCCACCGCATATGCCTCGTTCCTCCATTTGTCATGCGCAAAATGCGCGTCACCGTACACACCGTACCTAATAGGGGGATCAGACCCTCGCTTTCCTAAATCACCACGTATCAAACGGTTATCGCGATGAGTGTCGGAAGTGTTCCGGGACACACGATTACGCTTCGGCTCCCATCGGTGATCGATTCGCTACATTACGCATCCAGGCTCGATCGTTCCCGGGCCGGATTGCGAGCCAGCCTTGACCCTTGTCGTCGCCGCTCCACGTCGAGTCGAGCAGCGGACCCGTTCCGGACCGGCCCGGTGTGCGATATCGGTCGTGCGACTAATGCCCGGGGTCGCGCTGGCCGTCGTGACGGTCGCCACGCTCACCGCGCACGGCACGCAGGGCGCCGACATCGCGGCCTTCTTCGGCTACCTCGCGCTGGGCGTGGTCCTGCCGGGCACGCTGATCTGGCGGGTCTGCCTGGCCGGGCGCCACTCGCTGCCCGTGGAGCTGGCGGCGGGCACCGCCGCCGGATACGCCCTGGAGATCGGGGCCTACGCCGCCGCGCGGGCCGCAGGGCAGCCGCGCTGGTTCCTGGTCGCCCCCGCCCTCGTGGTCGTGGCCTGCGCGGCGGTCCCCGCGCTGCGCCGCCGGTGCGCGCGCACGCGGCGCGAACACGTTCCCATCGCCGCCGCCTGGACCCTCGCCGGGCTGGTCGCCACGCTCGTGGTGTGGGCCGCGCCCGCCTTCTACCGGGCGCACGGGCTGAGCTGGCCGTCCAACGCCGCGCCGTACGTGGATATGCCGTTCCACCTCTCGCTCGTCGGCGAGCTGCGCCACCACATGCCGCCGACCGTCCCCGAGGTGGCGGGGGAGCCGCTGGCCTACCACTGGTTCTTCTACGCCGACGTCGCCGCCACGACCTGGGCCACCGGCATCGAGGCGCAGACCGTGCTCTACCGGCTGGCCATCCTGCCCATCGCCGCCGCGTTCACCGTCCTGATCGCGGGCCTCGGGCGCATGGCGGCCGGGTCCTGGTGGGCGGGCGCGGCGGCCGTCGCGCTTTCGTACCTGGCCGCGACCCCCGACCTGTTCGGCTGGCGGGAGAGCCCGCTGCCCAGCGGGTCGCTGGTGGGCACGCTGACCTGGCTCAGTCCCACCCAGACCTTCGGTTCGGCGATCTTCGCCGCGCTCGTGCTCGCGGTGGCCATGGCGCTGCGCAGGCCGGGCGTCCCCGGGCTGCTGCTGATCCTGGCGCTGCTGGTGGCGGTCTCCGGGGCCAAGGCGACCTACGTGCCGCTGATCGGCGCGGGCCTGGTGGCCCTCCTGCTGCACCGCCGCGACCGCCTGGTCCTCGGGCTGCTGGCCATGGTCGCCGCCGTGCTGGCCTTCGCCCAGTTCGTGCTGTTCGGCGGCGCGTCCCAGGGCATGAGCGTACGGCCGGGCGCGCTCGCCGCCTGGCTCGTGGCCACCCACCCCGCGCCCGGCGACGACCCCGGCACGCTGACCGCCGCGGTCAGCGGCGCGCTCGCGCTCGGCTGGGCGACCGTCTTCGCCGGTGGCGTGGTGCTGCTGCGCCGCCGTCCGTATCTCCGGTGCCCCCGGCGTCGCCGGGCCCTGCTGCTGATCTGCCTCGGCGCGGGAACGTCCTCGGCCGGGGCCGCGCTGCTGCTCGGGCATCCCGGGCTGAGCCAGCTCTACTTCCTGCGCGGCGGCTGGCCCTACCTGGCGATCGTGGCGGCGGCCGGGCTGCGGATCGCGATGGGCAGGGTGCCGCGTGCCGTCCGGCCCGCGCTGGTGGCGCTCTGCCTGGCCGGTGGCGCGGCCTTCGGCATCGACGCGCGGAGCGCCGCGGGCACCGCGCTGACGGTCGAGTCCGCGCTGGTCCCGGTGTGCGTGCTGGCCGGGGCGGTCGCCGTCGGCGCGCTCGTCCTGCACCGCGCGACCGGGGGTGTGGCCGTGGTGCTGCTGCTGGTCGCGGGCCTGTGCTCGGCGCCGGGCGCGGACGGCCTGGTGCGGTCGTACTCCGGCGCGCCGCAGACGATCCCCGAGGTGCCGGAGGTGCCCGCGGGCGGGATGGAGGCGGCGCGGTGGCTGCGCGCCAACACCCGCCCCGACGAGGTGCTCGCCACCAACGTGCACTGCCGGGGCGTGCGGGTGCGCTACTGCGACAACCGGCACTTCTGGGTCTCGGCCTACACCGAACGGCGGCTGCTCGTGGAGGGCTGGGGCTACACCCCGACCAACCTCGGCCGGGTGGTCGACTACCTGGCCGACCACTACACCCACTTCATCTTCTGGGACCAGGCCCGGCTGGACGACAACGACGCGATCTTCCGATCGCCGTCGCGGGCGGCGGCGCGGCGGCTGCTCGCCGTCCACCGGGTGCGCTGGCTGCTGGTGGACGAACGCGACCCGCTGCTGCGCGGCGCGGTCGCCCGGTTCGCCGCGCTGCGCTACCGGGCGGGCGACTGCGCGGTCTACGAGATCGTCCCGTGGATCGCCAACCCCGACCCGTTCTCCCCCTTCGTGTAAACCCCGCGTCATCTGTTAGGCGAGGTCGCGCGTCACCGTCCGGCGTCGCCGCGCCCCCGGCCGAGACTGGCCGCGTACCCGTGCCATGTCGACCGCCGGAGGGCCGCGATGCGGGAGAACGTCGTCGGCGAGGCCGTCGCCGCACACACCCCGGCAGTGTCCGGGACGCTCGCCACGCCCGGCACGCGGGCCCCGGAGCCCACCGTGGACATCGTCATCCCGGTGCTGAACGAGGCACGCGCGCTGCCCGGCTGCGTCGAGACCCTGCACGCCTTCCTGACCGCCTCCTTCCCGCTGACCTGGCGGATCACCGTCGCCGACAACGGCAGCACCGACGCCACCTGGGACATCGCCACCGGCCTTGCGGCCCGCCTGCCCGGCGTCCACGCCACCCGGATCGAGACGCGCGGGCGCGGCGCGGCCCTCCGGCACGCGTGGAACGCCAGCCCGGCCGAGATCGTCGCCTACATGGACGTCGATCTGTCCACCCACCTCGACGCGCTGCTGCCGATGGTGGCCCCGCTGCTCAGCGGGCACTCCGAGATCGGCATCGGCTCGCGGCTGGCCAGGTCCTCGCGGGTGCGGCGAACCGCCCGGCGCGAACTGATCTCCCGCTGCTACAACCTGGCGCTGCGGCTCAGCTTCGGCACCGGGTTCCGCGACGCGCAGTGCGGCTTCAAGGCCGTGCGCGCCGACGTGGTCCGCCCGCTGCTCGGGCGTGTCCAGGACGACGCGTGGTTCTTCGACACGGAACTGCTGCTGCTCGCCGAGCACAACGGGCTGCGGGTGCACGAGACGCCGGTGGACTGGTTCGAGGACGTGGACTCCCGCGTCAAGGTGGTCAGCACCGCCTGGCAGGACCTGCGCGGGATGATCCGGGTCGCCCGGCGCATGTCGCGCGGCCAGGCGCGGGTGGACCTGCCGCCGCGCCGCGAACTGGCCCCCGTCCACCCGGACGCGGTGGTCGCCCCGCCGACGAACCCGCTGCTGGCCAAGCTGGTGTCGTTCGCGCTGATCGGCGTGGTCTCCACGGTCGCGCACACCTCGCTCTACGCGGCGCTGCGCACGGTCTGGACGCCGGAATGGGCCAACCTGGCCGCGCTGGCCGTCACCGCGGCGGCCAACACCGAGGCCAACCGGCGCTGGACCTTCGGACGGCGCGGCGGGCCGCGGACGCGGGTCCACTCCCGGGCCGGGCTGCTGTTCGCGATCAACTACCTGTTCACCACCACGGTGGTGGTGAGCGTGGTGCACGCGCTGCCGGGGCACGGGCGGGCGCTGGAACTGGCCGCGCTGCTGTCGGCCTACGTGGTGATGACGATCGTGCGGTTCGCGGTGCTGGACCGGTGGGTCTTCCGCGACCGGGCGCTGGTCACGGGCTGAGCCCGGTATCGCCAGGGGCGGCGACGCTGACCAGGCGGGTGAACTCGACGGGAAGATCCACGCCATCCCACACGCCGTCGAAGCGCAGCGCCGACCCGATCGGGACCATCCGGTCGATTCCCCGCCCGGCCAGCGCCTCGGCCAGCTCGCGCAGCTCGGCGCGCTCGAAGCCGTAGTGGGTCATCGTCTGGTCCTTGCGATCGACCAGCGGGAGCAGGCCGTCGAGGGAGCCGAGGCCGGTGTGGGCGAACACGCCCGCGCCCAGCCACCGCCGGGGCAGGGCGGCCGGGTCGGCGGGCTCGGGCAGCTCAAGCACGGTGACCTCGTTGCCGGGGAACGACAGCCGCCCGGCCACGCCGTCGGCGGCCAGGCCGTAGGCGGCGACGCGCTTGCGCACCGCCATCGCGGCGTCCACCCGCCACCGCCGCGCGGTGTGCTCGGTCAACCGTCCGTTGAAGTCGCCGGCCGCCGCCGCGCGGTCGCCGGAACCGACCCAGAACACCGTGCGCGGCGACGCGCACGCCGCCTGGCCGAACCAGTAGGCGTCGTTGGCGAAGCCCGTCACCACCCGCTCGCGCTCCTCGGGCGGCGCGGACAGCCACGCCGAGGTGCGGATCACCGCGAACGACGAACGGTCGGGGAAGGTCACGTCACGGGCGTGCGGGGGCAGCGGCTGCCGCCTGATCTCGCGCACCGCCTCGTCGCCGCCCCAGATCACCCGCAGGTCGCACGCCGCCGACAGGCACCCGGTGGCCTCGGTGGAACGCTCGTAGCCGACCACCCGCTGGGAGTGCGCCACGGCCGGGTGGGCGTCGGCGAGCGCGTCGAGCAGCACCTCGACCACCGCGCGGGCCGGGCCGCCCGCGCGCGGCGACAGGCGGACCACGTTGTGGTTGCCGGCCAGCGCCGAAAGCGCCCAGGAGTAGACGAACAGGGTGTCGACGTTGGCGGGCGGGATGTGGAAGACCAGCCCGCGCGGCACCCGCAGCACCGGATCGGCGTCGTCCGGCCGCAGCCGGGCCAGCACCCGGGTGACCTCGGAGCGGCGCAGGAAGTAGCCGAGCGCGGTCAGCTCCGGATGGCGCCGGGCCATGGCGGGGGCGACCAGGCGGCGTGACACCGACTCCAGGAACGCGCGGATCCGCTCGTCGCCCACGGTCAGCGGCCCGCCGGGCGGCGCTTCGCGCACCTGGGCGGCGACCCGGCGGACCGGCGCGTCGGGGCCGGGCGGGAAGACCTGGCGGACGTTCACGCGGCCTCCCGGGACGCGCCGCCGTACGTGTCGCTGCACCCGCGCGCCTCGGCGCGCGGCAGCCGGCCGAGCACGCCGAACCGTTTGCCCGGCCACACGCCGTCGTCCACGCCGTGGACGACGCCGAGGTCCTCGGTCAGCACCGCGTGGCCCGGGTAGGAGGTGGGCAGCGTGCTCACCACCTCGATCAGCCCGGGAACGCCCGGCGGGACCTCCTGCCAGGTCTCGGGATCCCGGATGATCACGTCGGCGAAGTCGGGCGCGTACAGGCCGCCGTCGCCGTCGTCGTCGGGGCCCTCCAGGAAGATCGTCCCGATCTGCTCGACCATGCCGTAGAAGTTGTGGATCCGGGTCAGGCCGGTGTCGGCGGCGAACCTGCGGCGGTACTCGGCGTTGTCCACGGCCTCGTCGGCCATCTTCTTCCAGCCCCCCGAGTGGATCAGCACCCCGCCGGAGAGGTCGAGGCCGTGATCGCGGGCCGGTTCGTAGAGATGACGCCAGGTCATGAAGGTGAACCCGAAGATCAGGAAGGGGTCGCCGCGGTGGCGGCTCAGGAAGCCGCGGACCGCCGCGAGGTCGGCCGCGCCGTCGTCGTCGAGTGCGAACGTGTGGTCTCTGCCGAAGTTCATCATGCCCAGCACGCCCGCGCCGCGCGCGCTCAGCGCGGCGGCGCGGATCACCGACCGGGAGTCGACCACCAGCATCGGCATCCGCCGCTCGCCGAGCACCGCCCGCAGCGTGGCGGCCAGCGCGCGGGCCTGCGCCTGCGCCGCCGCCCGGTCGAGAAAGATCTTGCTGGGCGGTCCGCCCGTGGTGCCGCTTGAGGTCAGCGTCCGGAAGACCGCGTCGTCGGGGACGCTCTTCAGCTCGTGCGTGGCGAACAGCCGCACCGGCAGCCAGGGCAGCGCCGCCACCGACGAGTACGGCGGGGCCTCGCCGAGCGCGGCCAGGATCCGCGCGTACGGCGGGCACGCGGCCCGGTGGTGCTCGGTCAGCGCGGCCAGCTCCGGCAGCAGCCTGGCCTCCTTGACCGGCTGCGGCAGTGAGAACGGCGTCATAGCCCGGCCTCCAGAGTGCGATAGTCGACCTTCCCCGAGGGCAGCAACGGCAGGCGCTCCACGCCCCGCACGTCGAACCCGCTCCAGTGCGCGCCGGTGAGCGCGGCCAGCCGTCGCGCCAGCTCCTCGCGCATGCGCGGCTCGACGGCCTCGGCGAACACCACCACGCGGTCGTCTCCCGCCACGGCCGCGACCGGGCCGTGGCCGCGCAGCAGCTCCTCCAGGTCGTCCAGGCCGACCCGCAGGCCGAAGACCTTGCCGATCCGGCGCAGCCTGCCGGACAGGAACAGGAACCCCTCAGGGTCGAGCCGGCCGAGGTCGCCGGTGCGCAGCACGCCGCCCAGCTCGTCGTCGCGGAGGAGGTCGGCGGCGCTCTCGGCGTAGCCCATCATCACGTTGGGCCCGCGGTAGACGACCTCGCCGTCGTCGATGGACAGCGAGCCGCCGGGGACGGCCAGGCCGACGGAGTCGGGGCGGGCGGCCAGGTGCTCGGGAGGCAGGACCGCGACGCGGGGGGCCTCGGTCATGCCGTACATCTTGACCAGGTGACCGCCGGAGCGGGCCATCCGCGCGGCGAAGTCGGCGACCAGGTCGGCGCGCAGCCGCGCGCCGGACTGGGTGATCATGCGGATCGCCGGATGCGCGGCCGGGTCGAACCGCAGCCGCCGCAGCATCTCGAACTGGTAAGGCACCGCCGCGATCGAGGTCGCGCCGAAGGCGTCGGCGGTCTCCCAGAACCGGCGGTCGAGCAGGCCGTCGCCGGTCAGCATCACCCCGGCTCCGGCGGCCAGATGGGCGTTGAGCGTGGTCAGGCCGTAGGTGTAGTGCAGCGGGAGCGTGGTCGGCCACAGGTCGTCAGGCGTCAGCCGGAGCGCCCGCGCGACCGAACCGGCGTTGGCGAGCACGGCGTCGCGCGACAGGCGCACCAGCTTGGGACTGCCGGTGGACCCCGAGGTGGTCAGCAACACCGCCAGGTCGGGATGCACGGGCGGCGCGTCGTCGCGGATCCACTGCGCCCCGGGCGTGTATCCGGCCGGAACCGGCATGCCGGACGGCGGGTCGGCCACCACGGCGGGGGAGTAGCGCTCGACGAGCGTCAGCAACGTCTCGGGCCGGATCGCGGGATCGAGCAACGCGACCGGACGGCACGACGCCAACGCCCCCAGGTAACGCACCACCGCCGCGACGCGCGAGGGCGAGGGGCTGAGCAGCAACCCCTCGGGCAGCCCGCCCAGCCGCGCGGCCTCCGCCTCGACCCGCTCCCACAACTCGGCCCCGCCCAGTTCCCGCCCGCTCCCGGCGTCCACCACCCGAGCCCCCGGATGCGGCACCCAAGGCCGATGGATCACCTCCGCACCCCGCAGTGGGTCATACGGCGACTCCGCCGTCTACGGAGAGGACCTGGGCGGTGATGAACGAGGCTTCGGGGGAGAGGAGGAACGTGACGGCGGAGGCGACGTCGGCGGGGGTGCCGAGGCGGGCCAGGGGGGTGGCGCGGACTCGGGCCTCGCGGCCCGTGGCGTCGAGGGTGGCGAGCATGTCGGTGTCGATGTAGCCGGGGGCGACCGCGTTGACGCGGATTCCGGCGGGCCCGAGCTCCTTGGCCGCCGCGAGGGTCAGCCCGGCGACCGCCGCCTTGGTCGCGCTGTAGACGGCCTGCCCCGGCCCGCCCGACACGCCCATCACCGACGACACCAGCACCACCGCCGGGTTGACCCCACGGCGCAGCAGCCGGACGGCCGCTTGCAGGGTGTGGGCCGCGCCGACCGCGTTGACCTGGAACAGCCGCTCCACGGAGGCCGCGCCCATCATGCCGAGCAGCGCCGCCTCGTGCACGCCCGCGTTGACCACCAGCCCGTCGAGCCGCCGGTGCCGTCCGTGCACGCCGCGCATGATCGCAGCCACGGCCTCGGCGTCGGCGACGTCGCCGTGCGCGGCCTCGGCCTTCCCGCCGGTCTCCCGGGCCAGCGCCGCCGCTGCCCGCTCGGCGGACTCGGGCGTCCGCCCGTGCACCACGACCGTGTCCCCGCCCAGCGCGAGCCCCCGCGCCACGGCATACCCGATCCCCCGCGCCGCCCCCGTCACCAGCACCACCCGCCCACCAGATGGCGAGGGTGGCGGGTCAGCCGGGGACGGGGACACCGTGTTTGGCGAGCAGGGCCGCCGCCTTGGTGAAGGAGGACATGTCGAGGACGTCGTCGGTGTCGATCATGATGTCGAACTCGTCCTCCATGGCCGCGACCAGCGACATGTGCGCCAGTGAGTCCCATTGCGGGATCGAGCGGTACTCCAGCTCGTCGACCTGCGCGCCCTCGCCGAGGCCCAGTGCGCGCGCGAAGACCGCGCGCAGGCGCTGGACCGGATCCGTGGTGTTCACCGCGTGCCCCTCTCCACTCAACGTGTCCGAGTATCCACGGAGTGTAGCCAAGCGTGCGACTCGGAATGAACGCGTTGTGGATACCGGCTCCGGAGTGGCCGCTGGGTTAGTGTTGCATTTGCGTAACGGCGTAGCTACTGTGCGTTTCTCCTCAAGGTAATGGAAGCGTATAGGCCGCCGCACCGCGGGTGGCGGGCTGCCATCGTCGTGGCGGCGCATTCGCCGCGCCGTTCACGCGCGCTTGGGGGAGTGATGGACGAGTCCAATCATTGGTACGGGCATTCGCGGATATTCGCCCGCTATTGCGGGATCAGTCGGCTGCAGCAGCGCCAGGTGCCGCGCATCCGCGGCTTCGTCCAGCACGGCTGGAACTACCTGCACGGGTTCCCGCCCAACGACCGCTGGTGCACCTCCGGCTACCCGCGTTTCGTCTGGTCGGACGTGCTGGCGCGGCGGGGCTGGTCCATGGGACGGCGCGGCCACTACGTGATCGGCTCGCCCTGGGCGTACCTGCTGGCCATGGAGCCGCACATGACCGACGCGGGCGCGGCGCCGGCGCGGGAGGGCACCATCTGGTACCCGTTCCACGGCTGGGAGAAGCACGCCGTGCACGGCGACCACGCGCGCCTGGTGGACGAGATCAGGGACGTGGAGACCGGCCCGGTGACGGTGTGCCTTTACTGGCTGGAATACCGCAACCCCGAAATCCGGAAATGGTACGAAAAAGCGGGCTTCCGGGTTATCTGCCATGGTGAACGTGGTTCCCGCTGGGACCAGAAGGGCCGCGACTTCCTGCTCCGCCAGCTCGCCGAACTCCGCAGCCACCGGCGTGTCGCCTCCAACCGGCTCACCAGCGCCATCCTCTACGGCGCGTCCGTCGGCTGCGACATCGCCGTCTACGGCGACCCGATGACCCTGGCCGAGGAACGCCCCGAGTACGGCGGCACCGCCCGCCGCATGCGGCTCTACCCCGAGCTGCACGGCCCCAGCGTGGACCCGGTCGCCGCCCGCGAGATCGCCACCTACGAACTGGGCTTCGCCCACCTCACCGGCCCGGAGGAACTGCGCGCCCTGTTCGGCTGGGACCCCGACCGGCACGCCCGCCGTCACCTCAGACCCGGCGGCAGGCCCCTGGTGCTCGAACGGGAGAGATGCGCATGACCGCCGACGAACCGGCGCGGGTGGCCGACCTCCCGCCAAACGTCCGCCTGGTCGGCGGGGAGATGCTGCTGTGGTCCGACGACCCGGCGCCGCCGGAGAGCGACCATCCCGCCGCGCAAGCCACCGCCCCCTGCCGTGCGGCGGGGCCGCCGCGCTGCGGGCAGGCCGTCCGTGAACTGCTGCGCCGGATCATGCCCGACGGCGCAGCCGTGCTGCTCGTCGGCCCGCACCCGGAGGACTTCGTCTCCTGGGTCGCCGAGCGCGCCGCGTCGGTGGCCGTGGTGCTCCGCTCCCACCCCGACGCCTGCCGTCTCGGCCGGGGCCACCTCGGGGTGCCCGCATTCACCGTCTACTGCGGACGGCTCGACAAGCTGCCCGACCTGCCGCCGTTCGACGTCGTCTGCGCGCTCGACGGGTTCGACCGGGTGCACTCGGCCGAGTCGCCCGGCCACACCTGGCGCGACACGCTCGCCCAGGTCACGGGCCTGGTGTCGGAGGGCGGCACGCTCGTCCTGGCCACCAGGAACGATCTCGGCATGGACGCCTTCGTCGAGGCCAAGCCGTACGAACGGACCGACGGCGACTGGTTCCCCGCCGGGCTCGACCCCACCTACCCGGCCCGCCACGAGGCCGTGACCCGCGAGCTGCACTCCCACGGGCTGGCCGAACGCGTCTGCTACGCCGGGTTCCCGTCGGCGCACGCGCCCCGCGCGCTGTTCTCGGTGGAGACCCTGAACGGCGCGCCGCCGTTGCCCGACGCGGTGACCGTCGCCGCCTGCGCGCAGCGCCACCACGGCAGGCAGGTGATCGCCGACCCGGTGCGCCTGGCCGCCAAGGCGTTCAAGTACGGCCTGGCCGACCGCCTCGCGCCGCTGTGGCTGACGGTCGCCCACCGTCCGGAGCCCTACGCGTCCGACACGTTCCCCACCCCCGCCGCGCTGGTCGAGGACAACATCTGCGAGCACCCGTGGACCCGCGTGTGCGAGCTGGTCCACGACGAGATCTACGGCACCTGGACCCGCCGTCCCCTCCCGGTCGCCGCGACTCTCCGCATGGACCGCGTGCTGCGCGAGCCCGACGCCCTGTCCGGCCCCCTCCCGCAGGGGCGGCTGCTGGACGAGGTGCTGCTCACCGCCTGCGCCTTCGACGACCTGCCGCGCGTCCGTGAGACGCTGCGGTCGCTGTGCGGCTGGCTGTCCCGCCAGGCCGTGGACGGCCTGCTGCCCGGCCACCTGGCCTTCGCCACCACCGACAACCTGGCCTGGGACGACGACCGGCCGTGGCCGATCGACCCCGGCTGGTCGCTGCTGGCCCCCGTGCCGCTGCCGGTGGCGCTGTCCCGGGTGCTGTGGCGGTTCGCCGACGGCCTGCTCGCCGGCGGCCACCACCACCCCTGGCCGTGGGACCTCGACGCCGACCGCCTCACCGGCACCCTGCTCGCGCTGTGCGGCCTGCCCTTCGACGCCGGAGCCCTGGCCGAGGCCAAGGCCCTGGACGCCGACCTCGCCGCCACGCTCGGCACCGCCGCGCCGCAGGCGTCGCCGCCCGAGACCTACCGGGTGGTGCTCGCCGCCCGCGACCGCATGCGGGAGTCGCTGACCTCGGCGCAGGCCCGGATCGACCGCCTGGAGATCAAGCTCACCGGCCGTGAGCGCGAACTGCGCAGGACCCGGCGCAAGCTGCGCCGGGCCCGCAGGAAGGTGGTGGCCATGCGCCACTCGTTCGCCAACCGCGCGGTGCGCGGCATGACCTGGCCGCTGCGAACCGGTGCCCGCCTGGTACGGCGAGGCTGAGGGAGGAGTATCCGAAGTGCCGCTCTTGTCGGTCGTAGTCCCGTTCTACAACGTCGAGAAGTACATCGACGCCTGCCTGGCGTCGATCGCCGCGCAGACCCTCAGCGATTTCGAGGTGATCTGCGTGGACGACGGCTCCGCCGACGCGAGCGCCGCGACGGCGGCGGCCTACGCGGCGGCCGATCCGCGCTTCCGGCTGATCACCCAGCCCAACGCCGGGCTCGGCCCCGCGCGCAACGCCGGGGCCGCCGCCGCGACCGGCCGCTACCTGGCCTTCGCCGACAGCGACGACGTGATCCCGCCCAGGGCGTACCAGTTGCTGGTCTCCTCGCTCGAACGCACCGGCTCCGACCTCGCCTGCGGCAACGTGCGGCGGCTGACCGGCCGCAGGCTGACCCAGTCGTGGGCGCACCGGGAGGCGTTCGCCGCGACCTTGCCGCGCACCCACATCAGCGCGCACACCGAGCTGGTCCGCGACCGGATGGCCTGGAACAAGGTCTTCCGCCGCGCGTTCTGGGACGCCCACGGCCTCGCCTTCCCGGCCCGGATGTACGAGGACCAGCCGGTGATGATCCCGGCGCACGTGCTCGCCGACGGCGTGGACGTCCACTCCGAGGTCGTCTACCACTGGCGCGAGCGCGACGACGGCGCGGGCTCCATCACCCAGCGCCGCCTGGAGCCGGAGAACGTCCGCGACCGGCTGCTGTCGGTCACCGAGACGGCCGCGTTCCTGGAGGTCCGCGCCCCGGAGCTGAAGCCGCTGCTGGACGCCGAGTCGATGGAGATCGACCTGCGCGTGGCGGCCGAGGCCGTGGTGGCGCTGAGCCCCGAGGAGCGCGATCCGCTCCTCGAACTCGCCTGCGACTACCTCGACGGGGTCGAGGAGGAGACCTGGCGGGCGGTGCCCGCGCTGACCCGGCTGCAACTGCGGCTGCTGCATCGGCGGATGCTGCCCGAGCTGCGCTCGGTGCTCGCGCACGACACCGACGCGCCGGTGCGGGTCAGGCCCGGCGGGCTGCGCCGTCGCCGCTGGTACGCGGACTACCCGCTGCGCGGCGACCGCCGGATCCCGGCCGACAGCCACGACGTCACCGGGGAGCTGCGGCTGCGCGCCGGGGTCGACCGCCTGCGGTTCGGCGGCGGCGGCCTGCGCGCCCAGGGCCGGATCTGGCTGCCCGGCGCCGGGGTCGCCGACCTCGCGGGCGCCCGGCTGCGGCTCGCGCTGCGCCAGGGCGGCAAGGAGGGCCGTGCCGTCCCGCTCGGGCAGTGGCGGCTGGCACCCGGCACGGCCGCGCACGGCGAGGCCGCGGCGATCGTCGCCGACGGCGACGAGGTCCGTTTCGAACTCGACCTGGGCGAGACGCTGCCGCTCGCCGAGTGCGAGGACGCCGAGGGCACCTGGCAGATCCGCGCCGAGCTGGCCGGGCGCGGCCTTGACCTGGAGACCGGCGTGGCCGCCCCGGCCGCCGACCCGTTGTTCGGCCAGGGGCCGCTGCGGATCGGCGACGGGCTGTGGATCATCCCGGCCGTCGGCAACCACCGCCGCCTGCGGCTGCGCGTGCGGTGCGCCCGCGCCGCCGTGACCCGGTGCGTCCCCCAGGGCGCGGGGCTGCGCATCTCGGGCTGGGCGCGGGCCAACCTGCCGCCGCCCGCCGAGGTCGCCGTGGTCCCGCAGGACGAGACGGCCGCAGGGGTCGCGTTCCCCGCCGAACTGGACGGTTCTCGCGCGGGGGGCGTGTCGCGGTTCACCGCCGACATCCCGCTGGCGGGCATCGGCTCCGGGACGGCCTGGCGGTTCGCCCTGCGGCACCGGGGCGCCCGCGCCGTGCCCCTCGCGTTCGACTCCGCCGAGCACGTCGAGGGGGAGGCCGACCACCGCCGGTTCGTGGTGACGCGGTCCGGCAACTGCAACCTGGTTCTCAGAGAAAGGACCGATCCGCGTTGACTGCACTGCCCGCGGCGCCCTGGACGCTCGACAACATACCCGGCCGGCTCCACGAGACCGACATGCGCGTCTTCGACTGGCTGCTCGGCTACCAGGCCCGCTTCTTCACCCCGGGCGACCTCGTCGAGCTGGGCGCCGACCAGGGCAAGAGCGCCATCGTGATCGGCCGCCACCGCCGCGAGGAGGAGCGGTTCGTGGTGTGCGACCGGTTCGACCAGGCCGGGCTGCGCGGCGGGTTCGAGTCCAACTACCTGGCCTTCCACCAGCGGCTCCCGGAGATCGTGCAGGGGCCGTCCACCGTCATCCTGGACCACGTCGAGCCCGACTCGTGCAGGTTCGCCCACCTGGCGGCGTCCCGTGCCTACGAAGACGTCCGCGACGACCTCGCGGCGGCCCGCAAGCTGCTGGTCGCCGAGGGCATCGTGGTGGTGGACGACTACCGCTTCGAGGGAGCGCCGGGCATCGCCGCCGCCGTGTGGGAGGCGGTGACCGCGCACGGCCTGCACCCGATCTGCCTGACGCCGCAGAAGTTCTACGGCACCTGGGGCGACGCGGGCACGCCGCAGGAGGAACTGACTCGGTGGCTGGCCGGGCACCCCGACGAGTGGATCTCGCACACCGAGCCCGTCGCCGGGCGCACGGTGATCCACCTGGACCGCGCCCCGGGCGCGGAGACTCCGCAGGCGCCGGGCCTGCCGGAGGAGGAAGAGGAAAAGGAGCAGACGTTGCCATTGCCCGCCGAGCCCGCACCGGTCGCGCCCCGCTGGAACACCAAGGCGCGGCACAAGCGCAGGAAGCCGCTGCACAAACGACTGATGCGGATCCTGATGCCCACGCGGCTCCGCCGCCGCCTGCGCCGCCGCGCCAAGTGATCACCTATTCCAGGACGGCCAGCAGCTCCGCGATGACGCGATCCTGGGCCCCATCGGTGAGGCCCGGGAACAGCGGCAGCGAGAGCTGCTCGGCGTAGTACGCCTCGGCGTCGGGGCACATACCGCGCCGGTAGCCGAGGTCCTCGAAGACCGGATGCCAGTAGGCGGGGATGTAGTTCACCTGGACGCCGATCCCCGCCGCGCGCATCCGGTCGTAGACCTCGCGCCTGCGCCCGCCGTGGATCCGCACCGGGTACAGGTGCCAGGCCGGGTCGGCGTACGTCCGGCGCGCGGGCAGGCTCAGCCCGTCGGCCGCCGCGAGCGCGGCGTCGTAGCGCGCGGCCAGCTCGACGCGCCGCGCCCGGAACGCGGGCAGCCGCCGGAGCTGGCTGATGCCGAGCGCGCACAGCACGTCGGGCAACCGGTAGTTGAGCCCGAACGACTGCGCCTCGTGATACCACTCGCCCTCGCCCGGACGGCGCATCAGCCGGGGATCGCGGACCACGCCGTGGCTGCGGAACAGCGCGGCGGCCGACAGCAGCCGGGGGTCTTCGGCGGCCACCGCCCCGCCCTCGGCCGTGGTGACCGTCTTGGTGGGGAAGAACGAGAACGTCGTGAGGTCGGCCAGCGACCCCACCGGCCGGTCCTTGTAGCGGGACCCGATGGAGTGCGCGGCGTCGGCGACCAGGATCGCGCCCGCCGCGTCGGTGACCTCGCGCAGCGCGTCGTAGTCGGCGGGATGGCCCGCGTAGTCGACGGCCGTGACCACGCGGGTGCACGGGGTGGCCGCCGCGCGGGCGGCGTCCGGGTGCAGCGCGCCGGTGTCGGGCTCGATGTCGGCGAACACCACCCGCGCGCCCAGCAGGCAGGCGGCGGAGGCGGTGGCCACGAAGGTCAGCGGCGAGGTGACGACCTCGTCGCCGGGACGCACCCCTGCCGCGATGTAGGCGGTGTGCAGGGCGGCGGTGCCCGAGGTGACGCTGACGCACGGCACGCCGCCCGTCCACAGCGCCAGCTCGGCCTCGAACGCGGCGACGGCGGGACCGGTGGTCAGCCAGTCGCCGCGCAGCACCTCGCAGACCGCCTCGACGTCGACGTCGGCGATGGACTGCCGGCCGTAGGGGAGCATCAGACCTCCGCCGAGATCATCTCGCGTAGCTGAGCCACGGTCAGCCACTGGTCGTTGCCGTCGGAACGGTAGGAGAAGCCCTCCGGGACCGTCTCGCCCGCCTGCGGCGGGACGTAGCCCCAGGTCGCGATGGTGGGCAGGACCACGTAGCGGTCGGCCAGCCGCAGCGTTCTGCGGCCGTCGTCGGGGGCGATCATCTCCTCGTGCAGCTTCTCGCCCGGCCGGATGCCGATCTCGTAGGTGGGGGAGTCGGGGGCCAGCGCCTCGGCCAGGTCGAGCAGCCGCATGCTGGGGATGCGCGGGACGTACAGCTCGCCGCCCTGCATCATGTCGAAGGACTCGACCACGAACCTGACGGCCTGCGGCAGGGTGATCCAGAACCGGGTCATCCGCTTGTCGGTGAGCGGGATGCTGCCGCCCTCCTTGGCCAGGCGCAGGAAGAACGGCACGACCGAGCCCCGGCTGCCGACCACGTTGCCGTAGCGGACCACGGCGAACCTGGTGGGATGCCCGGCGGCGTAGTGGTTGGCCGACACGAACAGCTTGTCGGCGACCAGCTTGGTCGCGCCGTACAGGTTGATCGGGCTGGACGCCTTGTCGGTGGACAGCGCGACGACCTTGCGCACCCCCGTGTCGATGGCCGCCTCCACCACGTTCTGCGAGCCCGCGATGTTGGTTCGGACGTATTCGAAGGGGTTGTACTCGGCGGTGTCGACCTGCTTGAGCGCGGCGGCGTGGACGACGTGGTCGACGCCGTGCATGGCGCGGACCAGCCGGTCGCGGTCGCGGACGTCGCCGATGAACCAGCGCAGCCGGTCGTCGTCGCCGAACTGCTGACGGGCCTCGTACTGTTTCAGCTCGTCCCTGGAGAAGACCACCAGCCGGCGGGGGGCCAGCCGATCCAGGGCATAGCGGATGAACGCCTTGCCGAACGACCCCGTTCCCCCGGTGATCAGGATCGATGATCCGGTCAGAACGCCCACGTGACTCCCCCGAGTTTTGAGACTGCCGGATGCTTCCGGTCCGGTCGAGCCGGTAGCATAGCGCGACCGGATAGGCACTCACTGTCACACGGGGGAATGGGGCAACGGTGCGTATTATCGGGATTGTCCAAGCTCGCATGGGGTCCACACGGCTGCCCGGCAAGGTGTTGCGGGAGCTGTCCGGCAGGTCCGTGCTCGGCTGGGTGGTGCGCGCCGCGCGCTCGTCGGCGGCGCTCGACGACCTCGTGGTCGCCACCACCACCGAGCCCGCCGACGACGCCGTCGCCGACGAGTGCGACCGGCTGTCGGTCGCCTGCCACCGCGGCCCCGTGGACGACGTCCTGGCCAGGTTCGCCGCCGCGCTGCGGGACCGCCCGGCCGACGCGGTCGCGCGCTTCACCGCCGACTGCCCGCTGCTCGACCCCGGCCTGGTCGCCGAGGTGGCAAGCGTCTTCCGGGCGGTCCCCGGGCTCGACTACGCGGCCACCGGGCTCGGCGGCACGCTGCCGCGCGGCACCGACGTCGAGATCGTCGGGCGTGGCGCGCTGGAGGAGGCCGACCGCCTCGCCACCGGCTACCACCGCGTCCACGTGACCTCCTACGTCTACACGCACGCCGAACGCTTCAAGGTGCTCGGCCTGGGCTACCCGCCCGCCGCCGACGACCTGCGGGTCACCCTCGACACCGAGGACGACTGGCGGCTCATCCAGGCGATCGCCGGTCATGTCGGCGACGACCCGATGCCGGTCGGCACGCTGGTGCGGTGGCTGCGAGATCGCCCCGAGCTGGCCGGGATCAACGCCCACGTGCGCCAGAAGGAGCTGCAGGAGGCGTGAGACGCCGGGTGGGGATACGCTGCGACGCCGGCCCCGGGGTCGGCGTCGGCCATCTGGTGCGGTGCGTGGCGCTGGCCGAGGAACTGGGCGCCCGCGGCATCGAGGTCGTCTTCCTGGGCGACCTGGGCGGGCTGTCGTGGGCGGCGGCCCAGCTCCAGCGCCGGGGGCTGCCGCTGGTGCCCGCGCGGCCAGGCCCCGAGGCGCTCGGCGCGCAGGCCGCCGCCCTGGGCCTCGACTCGGTGGTGCTCGACTCCTACGAACTGCCCCCCGAGACCGGGATGGCGCTGCGCCGGGCGGGCATCCCGGTGCTCGCGATCATCGACGGCGACACCCGGGGGCAGTCCGCCGACCTCTACCTCGACCAGAACCTCGGCGCGGAGGACCGCCACGTGGGCCTGCCGGTGCTGGCCGGCACCCGTTACGTGCTGCTCCGCGATGACGTACGGAGATACCGGTCGGTTCCGGCCGGGGGCATACCGCACGTGCTGTGCTTCTTCGGCGGCACCGACGCCACCGGGGTCACGGTGGGCTGGCTCGACGCGCTGGCCGAGACCGGCGTGCCGTTCTCGGCCACGGTGATAGCGCCGGGGCCGGTCGCGCCGCCGCCCGGCCTGCCGATCTCGGTGCTGCCGCCGACCGACGAGCTGCCCCGGCTGATGGCCCAGGCCGACCTGGTCATCACGGCGGCCGGCACGACGGTCTGGGAGCTGCTCTACCTGGGGGTGCCCACCGCGCTCACCTGGGTGCGGGAGAACCAGCTCCTGGGCTACCACGCGGTCACCAAACGCGGGCTGGCCGCCGGGCTGGGGGCGGGCAACGACCCGCGCTCCGCCGTCCCCACGCTGCGCGACCTGCTGGCCGATCCGGGGCGGCGGGCCCGATACGCCCGCCGCGGCCGAAAGGTGATCGACGGCCTGGGCCGCGAGCGCGCCGCCGACGCGCTCGCCCGCATCCGCTGAACCGCTGGTCTCAGACGAGGTCCCAGGTGAAGGGGGTGCCCGCGCTGGCGTCGCGGGTGAATCGCCGCCCGACCACCAGCGGGATCTGGTCCGGCGGCAGCCCGCCCGCCGGGCGGATCGACCTGACGTTCCCCGCGGTCCCCGAGGTCACCGTCTCGCCCGCGCGGACGTCCGCGACCACGTAGAGCGAACGCCGGAACCGCAGCCCCTCCCGCTCGCTGGGCCGGGGCCCGAGGCGCGCGGTGCCGAGCGCCCGCCAGGCCCGCTCGCTCTCGGTCACCAGTGCGGCCAGCTCGGCGGGTTCCAGCGAGAACGCGGAGTCGACGCCGCCGTCGTCGCGCGACAGCGTCACGTGCTTCTCGATCAGGCACGCGCCGAGCGCCACGGCGGCCAGCGCCGCGCCGATCCCCGGCGTGTGGTCGGACAGCCCGACCACGGCCCCCGTCAGGTCGCGCAGCAGCGGCAGCCCGCGCAGGTCGCTGTGCTCGGGCGGGGCCGGGTAGGAGGCGGTGCAGCCCAGCACGGCCAGTTCGGCGCAGCCCGCGCGGCGAGCCGCCGCCACGGCGGCGTCGATCTCGCCCACGCTCGCCATCCCGGTCGAGACGATCAGTGGCCGGCCGGTCCGGGCCGCCAGCCCGATCAACGGCAGATCGACGACCTCCGAAGAAGCGATCTTGTAGGCCGCCGTGTTCAGCGACTCCAGCAGGTCGATCGCGGTGGGGTCGAAGGGCGAGGAGAAGGCGGTCAGCCCGCGCTCCGCGGCCCGGTCGAAGATCGGCCGGTGCCAGTCCCACGGGGTGTGCGCGCCCTCGTAAAGCCGGTAGAGCGTCTGCCCGCCCCACAGCTCGTGGTCGTCGCCGACGCGGAACGCGGGCAGGTCGCAGTCGACCGTGATGGTGTCGGGCCGGTAGGTCTGCAGCTTGATCGCGTGGGCTCCGGCGTCGGCGACGGCGTCGACGATGGCCAGCGCCCGGCACAGGTCGCCGTTGTGGTTGCCCGACATCTCGGCCACCACGTACGGCGGGTGCTCGGGGCCGATCGGCCGTCCGGCGATCATCATCGGGCGTCCTCCCTCTCCAGTCGAATGCGGACGACCTCGCGTGGCACGCCGTCGATCTCCCGCAGGTAGGGCGCGCTCTCGCTGAACCCGAACCGCCGGTGCAGCGCGAGCACGGCCTCGTTGGCGGCCAGCACCTGGCCGTGCAGGGTGAGCAGGTCGAGCGGGCCGAAGGCGTGGTCGATCGCCGCGCGCTCGACGCCGATCCACGCGGCCAGCAGCGTGCCGTCCCGCTCCAGGCCGGTGAAGTCGAGGTAGAAGGACCACGAGGCGCTGCGGTCGAACGCGCCGAGCCCCTCGAAGGTCACCACCCCCGCAGGGGTCTTCTCCGGCTCGCCGTGTTCGTAGACCAGCACCCTGCGGCAGGGGTCGGCGCGGACGGCGGCCCACCACCGCGCGTGCTCGGTGGGCGGTATCTCGTGGGTGGTGAAGCTGGCCGCCCGCACCATGGGGTGGTTACGCCAGCGCCGCACCCGTTCCAGTTCGTGCTCCCCGATCGGTCTCAGCATGATCTTTCACCTTTCGTGGTCGCGCTGACACAGAGAGTACCGACAGCGGGTGGTGACGAGAGGCAAAGGCTTGCGCAAAGCGAAGGTCATCGCCCGGTAGTGCGGTCGGCGTCGTTGGGCAGCCGACGGCATCTTTGACGCCATGGAGCCGTTGCTCAGTGTCATCGTGCCGTTCCACAACGTGGAGGACTACCTTGCCGAGTGCCTCGCCTCACTGGCCGCACAGTCCCTGAACCGCATCGAGGTCGTCATGGTGGACGACGGCTCGACCGACGGCGGCGAGGCCGTCGCCAAGTCGTACGCCGCCGCCGACCCCCGCTTCACCCTCATCCGCCGCGACCACCAGGGACCTGGAATCGCCAGGAACCTCGGGATCGGTCAGGCCACCGGGAAGTACCTGGCCTTCGCCGACGCCGACGACGTCGTGCCGCCGAACGCCTACCAGATGCTCGTCGAGAGCCTGGAGGGCACCGGCTCGGACATCGCCTGCGGCGGCGTGCTGCGGATCGGCCCCGACGGCGAGTCGCCGTCGGTCCTGCACGCCAAGCTGTTCCGCCGCACCCGCCAGCGGACCCACATCACCAAGTACCCGAACCTGATGCGCGACCGGACCGTGTGGAACAAGGTCTACCGCCGGTCCTTCTGGACCGCGTCCGGCCTGAGCTTCCCGCCCGGCCTGTACGAGGACGCGCCCGTGGCCATCGCCGCGCACGTCCACGCCTCCCGGGTGGACCTGCTGCCCGACACGGTCTACCTGTGGCGGATCCGCGAGCAGGGGCAGAGTTCCATCACCCAGCGCCGCGCCGAGATCGCCAACGTCGAGGAGCGGATCGCCTCGCTGCGCGGGGTCCAGGAGTTCCTGGACGAGCAGGCGCCCGGCCTGCGGCCCGCCCTGGACGGCATGATCGCCACCTGGGACCTGGGCATCGTGGCCGCCGCCGTGATCGCCGCCGAGGACAAGCGCGACCGGGCCCGGCTGCTCGACCTGGTCGCGCCGTTCGTGGACGGCCTGCGCGAGGAGGCGGTGCGGGAACTGCCGGCCGTCCGGCGGCTGGAGCTGCACCTGCTGCGCCGCCGGATGATCGCCGAACTCGCCGAGGTGCGCCAGGCCCGCCAGGAGGGCCGCGTCGCCGAGGCCCCCGTCGTACGGCGGGGCCGTAAGACCTACCGCTGGTACGCCACCTATCCCTACTTCGGTGACCGGTCCCGCAAGCTGCCCCCGGACGTCTTCGACGTCACCGACGAGATCGCCTTCCGCGCGCGGGTCGAACGCGTCTCCTACCGGGACGGGCGGCTGTGGCTGGCCGGGCACGCCCGCGTCGCGCCCGTCGAACGCGCACAGACCGACCTGCGGCTGTGGCTCGTGGAGACCGGCACCCGCCGGAAGATCCCGATCGAGTACACCGGCGGGCCCGGCGGCCGGTTCACCGCCGAGATCGATCCCGGCACCCTTACCGGCACCCTTACCGGCACAGTCCCGGACGGTGTCGCTCCTGGCGAGGGCCCCTGGCGGCTGCACGCCGAGGTCACCGTCCCCGGCGGCCTGCGCAGGCGCGGACGCGTCCGCAAGTCGCGCCTGCTGGTCAGAGAGGACGAAGACGGCGAGTCATTGCTGGTGGAACGGCGACGGCCGACCGGTCCGTGCAGGATCCGGCTGGTTCAGCCGGATGTCGGCGATGTTGCTCAAGAGGCCGGTAAAGACTCGGCCAGGACAGTTTCCGGAGGTGGCTAGGCTCCGGTGCCACAACGCCCGATCTCATCATGCTGTCTGTCATGACGACGTACTCACTCGCGGATGTGCGTGCCGTGTGCAAGGCACGGGACGCCTGGTGGACTGTGCTGCTGGTGGACCCGATCGCCTGCCGCCTGGTGCGACTGGTGGCCGGCCGTACGTCGATCACGCCCAACCAGGTGACCGCGGTCGCGTTCGTGCTCGGCACCTGCGCCGCGGCCTGCTTCAGCGTGGGGAGCTGGGGGTTCCTCGCGCTCGGCGCGGTGTTCTACCACCTGGGGTTCATCGCCGACTGCGTGGACGGCAAGCTGGCCAGGCTCAAGGGCAACGGCACCTCGTTCGGGCTGTGGCTGGACTTCAGCCTCGACCAGGTCCGGCTGGTGATGTGCTCGTTCGCCCTGTCGTACGGCATCTACCAGCAGACCGGCCGGGTCGAGGCCGCCTACCTGGCCGCGGTGATCATCGCGTTCGACCTGTTCCGCTACCTCAACGGGCCGCACATGGCCAAGGTGCGCAGGGCCATGCGGGAGCGGCTGGTCGCCGCCATGGCCGAGGCGCGGGAGACCGAGCCGTCCGCCGCGCTGCGGCGGCTCGACCGGTACGCCGAGGAGGCGCAGGCCGAGCACGTGTCGGCGGACGACCACCGGCATGACCCGCCCGCCGCCGCGCCGGTTCCCGGCTCGGGGGAGCACGTGGAACTGCGCGTGCAGGCCAGGGAGGGGTTGCAGTCCGGGTTCCGGTCACGGTTCCCCTGGTACACCCGGGCCAGGGAGGCGCTGCTCGCGCACCGCATCCGCACCCACCTGATCAGTGGGATCGAGTACCAGATGGCGGTCTTCGTGATCGGCCCGCTGCTCGGCCCGGCGGCGGTGCCGTACGCGGTGGCGGTGGCCGGGGGGCTGCTGATGCTCTTCGAGAGCGCGCTGGTCTACAAGCTGTGGATGTCCACCCGCGATTTCAAACGCACCATGCGCCGCCTCACAGTCAAGGCCGAGAAGGCCGAACGGCGCGCGGCGCGCGAACAGAACCGGATCGACGCGCCGATCATCGGCTGAGTCCGGTCGCCCGGCCGGGGGGCCGGTTCCAGAAGCTTTCTCTCACGGGGTTTTCTCACGGGGTTCTACGGGGGTTTCCAACAAATGCGCCAGCAACTCGCCCAGCAGGATCGGCCGATCTTCATCATCGGCTGCCCGCGCTCGGGCACCACGCTGCTCCAGCTCATGATGCACTCGCACCCGAACATCGCGATTCCGCCGGAGACGCGGTTCATGATGAGCGCCTACCACCGCAGGCTCGCCTTCGGCGACCTGCGCGACCCGGCCAGGCGGCGCAAGCTCGCCGACTGGGTGGTCAACCGCCGCCAGACCCGCTTCTACGAGCTGGGCCTGTCCGGCGAGGAGGTCACCCGCCAGATCGTGGACGGCCCCGGCACCCTCGGCTCGGCGCTCGGCATCGTGCTGCGCGCCTACGCCGAGCGCTTCGGCAAGGCCCGCTGGGGCGACAAGCGGCCGTCGTACTTCCAGCACATCGAGGTGCTGCTGCGCCTCTTTCCGGACGCCCAGTTCGTCCACCTGATCAGGGACGGCCGCGACTGCGTCGCCTCGCTGAAGGAGATGCCCTGGTACAAGGGCAACATCTACAGCGCGGTGTCCGGCTGGGCCGAGGCCATCGACTTCGCCAGGCACGGCGCCCAGCGCATGCCCGAGGGCAGCTACCACGAGTTGCAGTACGAGCACCTCATCGAGGACCCGGAGACGACGCTCAAGGCGCTCTGCGGCTTCCTCGGCGAGGACTTCGATCCGGCCATGTGCCAGCCGCAGCACATGGCCGACGTGGCCGTGCCCGAGCGCAAGGTCTGGCACGCCCGCACCCACGGCGAGGTCACCACCTCCCGCTCCGGCAGCTTCAAACAGCGCCTCGAACCGTGGGAGATCTCGCTCTGTGAGACCGTCCTCGCCGACCGGCTCCGCGCCTACGGGTACGACCTGACCGGCGCGGAGAAGATCTCGATGGCCCGCCTCGCCGCCTACGAGCGGGTGGCCGCCCGCCGCAAGCTGGCCCGGATGAAGCGCAAGACCTTCGACCGCTTCGTCCGCATGCGCGAGCAGAACCCGGTCGGCGCCCAGCTCACCGACGGCCAGCTCGCCCTCGCCGGCGTTCCTCGCCAGCGCACCGAGTCCCCGGAACTGGCCACCAAGTAACACCCCGGAACCGCCCGTCCGGCGCCATGGGGGACGCCGGACGGGTCACCGGGCGAGGTGGGTGAGGAGTTCCTCCCAGCCGTCCAGGATGGGGTCCAGGCGGAAGGACTCCGCGTGGGCGCGGGCGGCGGCGCCCAGCCGTCGCCGGTCGTCCTGGGAGGACATCAGGTTCGCCAGGGCCGTGGCCAGGGCGGGGACGTCGCCCGGGGGGACCAGGACGCCGGTGCCGTCCGGCACCACCAGGGACCGCATGCCGCCGGACACGTCGAACGCCACCGCGGGCACGCCGAACGCCGCCGCCTCGGCCACCACCAGCGGAAAGCCTTCGTGCTCGCTGGACAGGCCGAGCACCGAGCCGCCCAGGTACTCCCGGGCCATCGCCTTCGACGACACCCTCCCGCGGAACACCACCCGATCGCCCGCTCCCGAGGCGTGGGCGTGCTCGCGCAGCCGCCGCAGCTCCTCGCCCTCGCCGATCAGGTGCAGCTCCCACGGGTCGCCCACCCGGCGGGACGCCTCGGCGAACGCGGTGATCAGACGGTCGAAGCGTTTGACCCCGGCCAGCCGTCCGACGCCCAGGACGCGGTGCGCGGACAGGTCGGCCGTGCGGACCGGCCAGCCAGGCAGCGGGTTGGCGATCGACCAGGTGTTGGGCAGCATCGCGTGCTCGGCGAACAGGCCCGCGTCGTCGTCGCTCAGGAAGACCGCCTGGTCGAGCCGCGCCCAGTTGCGGCGCACCGAACCCAGGTGCCAGGTGCCGCGCGCGTGCTCGAAGGAGCCGTGGTAGTGGCCGATCCCGGCCAGGCCGTCCGGCAGCAGCGCCAGCATCCGGCTCACCACCGACGGGGACGTCATCACCACGTGACCGGGCCCGATGCCCTCCAGCAGGGCGCGCAGCCGCCGGTCGCCCAGCCGCCGCGACCACCGGGCCACCGGGCCCGCGGCCGTCCGGTGGATCACGTGACGGCGGTAACGGGGCCGTTCGACGTACCTGAACGGGCGACGCGCCCGGTGCAGGCCGATCACGTGCACCCGGTGGCCCCGCGCGGCGAGTCCCTGGGCGACGGTGTGCGTGACCCGCTGGATCCCGCCGAGCGTGTCGGCGTCCAGGCAGGCGAACACGACCGTGCTCACCTCGGCACCGGCGTCTTCTCACCGACCGGCCTGCGTTCGAAGAACGCGTCCACCACGCGCGCCGCGGCCTCGCCCCGCTCGTCGGCGCACCACATCTCGCGGAACCGCGCGTACTTCGCGGCGAACGCCGCCGACAGCGGCCCGAGTTCGCGGACCGCCTCGATCAGCCCGCTCGTCGTCGTCACGCACGGGCCGGGGGCGATCGCGGGCAGGTCGTAGTACGCGCCGCGCTCGGTGCGGCGGTACTCGTCCCAGTCGTCGATCAGGAACAGCATCGGCTTGCCGGTCACCGCGAAGTCGCACATCAGCGAGGAATAGTCGGTGATCAGCGCGTCGGCGGCCAGCATCAGATCGTTGACCTCCGGGTACGAACCGGCGGGCCGGACGAAGTGCCGCACGTGCTGCGGCACGGTGAACCGTTCCACCGGATGCGTGCGCAGCACCAGCACCCACTCGTCCGACAGCGCCTCGGCCATCTCCACGAGGTCAGCCCGGACCGACGCGCCGGAGTACTTCGCGCTGTCGCGGTAGGTCGGGGCGTAGAGGAGGACGCGCCGGCCGTCCGGGATCTCCAGGCGGTCGCGCACCCGGCGGGCCGCCGCCGGATCGCCGTTGACCAGCACGTCGCAGCGCGGCGAGCCGTACCGGAGCACCGGGCCGCCGTAGCCGTTGGACGGCAGGAACGTGCGCTCGAACTCCTCCCCGGGCGACACCAGGGCGTCCCACCTGGCCACCGCCGAGCGCCACTGGCGGCGCGGGCCGTCGAAGTCGCCGCGCAGGTCGGGCGCGTTGTAGCCGATCGTCTTGATCCCCTGGCCGTGCCAGGTCTGCAGGTAGCGGGTGCCGCGCGGCTTGGGGAAGTCCAGCGGGAAACCGTGGCTGTCCACCCAGTAGGCGGCGCGGGCGAGGGTCCAGACGTAGCGCCAGCTCATCCGCCGGACCAGCGGCACGTCGGCCGGGAAGTCCGTGCGCCGCCGCGACGCCGACCACACCGCGCTGATCGGCAGGCCCCGGCGGCGGACCTCCTCGTAGATGTAGCGGGGGTTGCCGGTGTAGCCCTTGCCGACGTCGGCCTCGAAGACGGCGAGGTCGGGGCGGCGGGGCAGCAGGCGGATCAGGCCGTGGTAGACGCCCAGCTTGAGGCGGGGGTCGGCGGCCGTGCGGAGCACCCGCCTGGCCAGGCGGGCCAGTCTGGGCACCTGGCGGCGCAGGCCCTCGCGGCGCCAGCGCACGCGCAGCACGGCGGCCTGGCCGTCCGCGCGCAGCGTGACCGTGTGGCCCGGGACGCGCACCTCGATCGGGGGAGTGGTGGGCTCGACGAGCAGGCGGTCGGTGGTCTTGCGGCCGTCCGGGCGGACGATCGCGATCCGGGGCTCCTGCGAGCCGTCGTGACCGAACGGGCCGGACACCGTCTTGCGCAGATCGACGGTGACCTCGCTGAGGTAGCCGCCGTCGTCCTGGAGGGCGGGGGCCAGCCGTACCGACCCGTGACGCAGGCGCAGCTCGGCGTGCCAGCCCGGGTTGGCGTCCAGGACGTGGAACGGGTCGTAGGTCCGGATCGTCATGGACAGGGCCGTGCCCGACACCGACATCTCGGTCACCTCATGGCGCAACCGGCTCGCCGTGAACGGCAGCTCGGCCATCCGCAGGGAGGTGATGTCGAGGCCGGGGTCGGGCTCGGCGCCCCAGTAGGTCCGGCCGTCCTGCCGGACGGCGCGCCTCGGCGCGGCCCGTGGCCCGCTCATCGACCGGGCCGCGACCTCCAGCTCCTCGATCCGGTCGGCGATGATCAGCCGGCAGCACACCCGCGTGATCGCGTCCACGCCCGCGTACACGTCCGGCTTGATCTCCGCCAGGTACGGCCGGACCACCGAGGCGAACTCCTTCACCCACACCCGGTCGCGGGACGGCAGCGGGTTGAGGTAGACGCGGATGTCCTGGCGCAGGAACCGCCGCTGCCGCTCCGGGATCAGGTCGGCGAAGCCGTTGGCCATCAGCACCACATCGCTCGCCCAGGCCGCGCGCACCCGCTGCCGGACGTTGTCCATCTGCCGCAGCCGCAGCGAGATCGACGTCTTGACGCCCGGCCGGTCGGGCGCGCGATGCCAGTCGTAGACGACCCACGGGACGACGGCGAAGCACCGCGACGCGCAGAACAGACGGGCGGTGAAGATGTGGTCCTCGAAGTGGATCCGCTCCTCGAAACGCAGGTCGTGCTCACGCAGGAACGCGGTCCGGTAGAGCTTGTTGGTGGAGAAGGTGTCGAGGAACATCTCGGGGTCCTTGCGGATCCCCTCGACGACGCGGCGGCGGTAGAGGGAAGGGAAGTAGCACTGCGGCTTGCGGTCCCACTCGTAGACGCGGCGCACCTGCCCGGTCACGAAGTCGGCGCCGGTCCGCTCGATCTCGGCCAGCAGGCTCTTGCAGCTGTGGCGGGGGAGGGTGTCGTCGCTGTCCAGGAACATCACGAAGGGGGCGGTCGCGGCGGCCATGCCGTCGTTACGCGGTGCCCCGCACCCGCCACTGTTGGCGGCCCGCCGGATGACACGCACCCTTGGATCCTCGGCACAGAGCGCGGCGGTGACCTGGGGGGTGTCGTCGGTGCTGGCGTCGTCCACGATGATCACTTCAACCCCGCGCAACGTCTGCCCCAGGACAGACCGCACGGCTCTGGGGAGCCGGGCGGCATCGTTGTACGCGATCACGACGACAGTGCAGTCGGGCATGCGACCCCCCAAGTCGGCATTAATCCCTATTGCGACTGTAAGGGCGGAAATATCGGATCAACGGCCTAGATGACCGTTTCTTTGACCGATGCTTCCCCACCCCCCAAACCAACCCCCACCCCCGTACCCGCGCCGCCCTGACCTCCGGCACCTTCGCCCGACGCCGCACCGCCGGGGTCCCGGGGCCGCTCGCGTACGGCAAGCCCCCACCGTCCGACGCCCATGCCCGGCCCAGCCCCGGCGTCCGGCGCTTACCGAGCGCGTGCACATCTCGCCGTTACGGCACCGGCCAAGAGGGCCCCTCCCGACCTCGGAGAGCGACGAGTCGAACATCCGAGATGGCGCGCCGGGATGGTCTGCCATCAAGCGGCACCGCATCAAGTCCGGCGTGACGGCGAGGCGGACACGCGGCCGACGCGGACATGTGGCCGTTCTCCTGCTGATTCGTGGCCGTAGCCCCATTGAATTCCTCGCCCCCTCGCATCCGCGCACATCCGCGCCGCCATCGATCGTCCAGAAACCCGCGCTTTTTGTCAGTATCCGGTCTTCTTTGTGGGATCGATGAAATTTATAGTCACGCTTTACAAGCCTTACGGGGGAAGAGGAAGCATGAGAATCCGATCCATCCGGCGGTTGTTGGTGCACGCGCTCGTCATGACAGCGCTGCTCGTAGCCGCCCCGCTGGCGACCTCCGCCAGCGCGTCCGCCACCACCGGCGGTCCAGAGAAATGCATTTTCATCGCCGACAAGGCCGACCCCAATAGGAAGCCCAAGCCGCTCCGCAAGGTGTGCGGAAACGAGAAGACGGTCGCGTCGGCGGTCGCCGATCGTTCGTTGCTGATGACCTTCTACGAGCACGCCAATTTCGGTGGCGGTAGTTCCGGCATCTATGGCGACTACGGCACCTGCGACGCCGCCGGCTACACGTTCGACTTCTCCGCCAGGTATTGGGGCTGGGCGCTCAGTTCCTTCCGGGTCCACGGACGGTGCTGGCTCACCGACTACAACGACCGGTGGGGAACGTGGAGCCCCACGCGGGCTGGGCCGGTCCCATACGTCGGTGATGAGTGGAATGACGACATCATGACCTTCAAGATCCGGGCCCAGTGGATCTGAGGCAGGCGATCGTGAGGCGGTGGGAAGAGGGCGCCCGGGCCGTGTTCGTGCCGTGAGGCTCGAATAGCGGAACCGCGACGTGGGCCGGGGCGACATCAGTCCCGGCCCACCGGCATAGAGGGGGATCCGAGTCGTCCACAATGGCGGACCGGGCGCTCGTGGAACCGAACTGGCCCGACGGGGCCGCCCGCCGCAGAGGGTCGTATCCGAGGGGCGCCCGATCACGTATGGCAGGACGGCGAGGCCGCCCGATGGGCTCAGGCAGAGGCGGTCGGCGGTGCAGTCAGGCGGCCGGGGTTGTCGAGTATGGCGACAGGAGCCTCGTCCGCGTCGGGCCACTCGCCTTCAATTCCCATGCCGGTGGCTGCCTCGACGAAGGCCAGGGCGGCAGCGCGCCTGCCGTCGAAGTCCTCCGGATCCAGGCCGGCCGGCGTGGTGCGGAAATCAGCGAGGACGCTCGGATCGCCCATTTCGACGATGTGGTCGCCGAAGACGAAACTCTGAATCTCGGCCCTGGTCTTGCCGCCCGCCGTGTAGCGGGGTGCGCAATGGCCGCGCGGGCCCAGGGTGACCGTCCACACGCGTGAATCTCTGCTGAGTTCGGTGAGAATATGGTCCGCGGGGATGCCATGGTCGAACTCCAGGAAACCCCAGGTGCCCACGCACTCACCAACGAAAACGAAAACGACCGCCCCGTCCTCGGTCGCGTCCGGTTCTGTGGGGTTTCCAAGATGACGAGGCGTCTTCCGGACGGGTGCCCCGAAGCAGCCCGTCGTGGACCGCACCGGCCCGGCTCGCGTCTCCGGCGAGCGTATAGACCAGGCTCTGGTCGAACCACAGGCCGCGATCGGCGGGGGCGGGTGCGCCTGGCACGGTTGGTGCTCACCGCTGCTGGTTCGGTCTATCGGTACAGCATGACGCTGGTGACCGCGCATCGGCGGGGTGATGCGACGGTGACGGTGGCCGGGGACGCATGGGAGATCCTCACATGAGCGGGCACGGGCCCCCGTCCGGGCGCGGCCTGACCCCCGGACAGACTGTTCGCGGCGGACGGGCTAAGGACGCTCAGGGGAGATGACGTGGTCTGGGTGGTCCAGCCAGATGTGTTGGGCTTCGGGGGTGATCGTCATGCCGAATCGTTCGCGGTCGGGTTCGCCCAGGGAGATCCAGCGGAAGTAGGCCTCGACGGTCTCCTCCCATACCGGGCGGTCGCCGACTTGGTAGACCTGGTACTCGTCGGTGTGCGGGCGCCAGACGGCTGCTGCCCAGCTGTGGGGGGCGGTGGGGTCGGAGACCCAGAGGCGATGCAGGTCGCCGGCTTCGTCGGTGTCGCCGGCGGTGTTGGACGTGAGGCCGGTGGTGGCGGCGATGGCGAGGTCGGCTCCGGGTGGGGCCCAGGCGATCGTGCGGGGATCGATTGTCGTGGTGAGGTGGTGTTTGTCGGCGTCGTCGCGGGCCGGCTGATCGGCCAGAGGGCGCTGGGAGCGCATAATCATGTAGGAGGCGAAGCGGGGGAACCGGCCGTGTGCGGTGCCGTCCCGCGTGACGACCAGGCGCAGCGCGTGGTCGGTGCCGAATCCGGGGCACCAGGGCGCGGCGATGACCGCGCCCGGGCGGCATTGCTCCACCCAGGCGTACGGCACGCGCCGGATCCCGCAGGTCACGTGCACCCGGTCGAACGGCACCCGCTCGGCGCAGCCGTCCGCGCCGTCGCCGACGATCAGGTGGGGTTGGAACCCGGCGTCGCCGAGGTTCTTGGCGGCGGTTCGGGCGACGGACGCGTCTACCTCGATCGAGGTCACGCGCGTCTCGCCGAGCAGGTGGGAGAGGAGGGCGGCGGTCCAGCCGGTACCGGTGCCGACCTCAAGGACCCGATGTCCGGGCAGCGGATCGAGCAGGGTGAGCAGGTCGGCCACCGCGCTGGGGGCCGAGGCCGAGGAGGTGTAGTCCGTTTCGCCGAGGTTCCCGGCAAGGTTCCCGCCGAGGTCCGTCGCGCCGTCGTCTAGTTGGGTGACGATGGAGACGTCGCTGTAGACGGCTTTTCGCCAGTCTTCGGGGGCTGCGTCGCGGTCGATGAGGTACGGAGGGGCATCCAGCGGCGCGGCGAGTCCGAGGGCCGGGATGAACCGGTGACGCGCCACCGCCCGCAACGCGCCGATGACGGCTTCGGGAGCGTTGACGAAGGCGATCTCGCCGATCAGACGGTCGATCTCCGTGGCGGTGGCGTCGGTCATTACTTCTTCTCGCCCGGCTTGGTGTGGGCCCCGCCGGGGCGAGGGTTCCTGTCTGGGTTGGGGTTCTTCGGCCCGGTGACCGGCTGGTCTTTAGGACTCTTAGGGTCTTCGTGCTTGCCCATGGGCACCCCTCCCTCGATGACTGCTCAGCGTGACGGTACGGCTACGCGTATGCGATCGGCAAGTGGCCTGTCGGTCACGTTGAGGGGGAGGAGGGTTGTTCGGTGTAGATGGGGAAGAGGTCTTCAGCCGCTGACTGGAGGCGGGTGATCAGGTCGGGGGTGATTCGGGTTTTGCGGCGCATGATCCAGCTGGGGACGACGGTGGCGCGGAGCATTTTGACGCCGTCCACCGTCAGGCCGCGCAGGGGGACGTACGGGCCGTGGACGGCGAGGACCGGGGTGACCTCGATGGGGGTGGCCAGCCGTTTGCTCAGGGCCTTGGCCACGGAGGTGGCTTCGTAAGCGGCCGAGCGGACCTCGTCCGAGCCCCAGCGGCGTCCGACGTTGACGTAGCGGCCCCGGCGGGTGATGCGGCGGTCGCGGTGCCAGACCTTGCTGTCGATGACGAAGACGCCGGTCGGGCCGATGGCCAGGTGGTCGACGTTGGCGCGGCCGTAGGGGAGGGCGCGGTCGTGGAGCACGAGGTATCCGGCGCGTTCCAGGCGGCGGAGGCGGCGGGCCGTACGGCGTTCGCCGAGCGCGCCGCGCCGCCAGGTGCGGACGGCCTCGTGCCGTCGCCAGCGGTACACCGTGTCGGCGACCGCGGCGATGACGGCGAGCGCCAGGCCCGCCTGCCAGCCGACGAGGAGCCAGCCCGCGACGCCGGCCGCCGCCGTCATGACGGCGCGGAGCGCGAGGCGCCGGGGACGTCCGGCGGCGAGTTCGGTGCGGTAGCGGGCATGTGCCGACGCGCCCGCGTTGGAGACGCGGGGGCGGGACCGATGGGAGGGCACGGACGCCATGGGGAGAACCTCCAAGCTGCGGACGAGCTACGGAAGGGAGCGGAGCGCGCTTGCGGAGGGAGCTGCACTGAGCGTACGTGTGGCCACCGACAGTGTCAGGTGTACGCCAGGGCGCCGGAGCGAGGCCGCTTGGAGGTCTTCGGTACGGCGGAGCCGCCGACCGGTGGGGTCAGGGGGCCGGTCGGCGGCGGGCGGGGTTACTCGGGCTTGATGGCCTCGTAGCGGAGGATGATGATGCCGCTCTTGTGGACGTCGGTGCCCGCGAGGGTGAACTTGGTCTTGGGAGCGTCGCGGTAGAGCAGCTCCTCGGCGGATGCCTTGCCGGAGATGACCGGGTGGATCCAGAGCCGCAGTTCGTCGAGCAGGCCGTTGTCCAGCATCAGCCGGGTCACCGAGCCGAAGCCGTACTGCAGGATGTTCGCGCCCGGCCGCTCCTTCAGTTCCCTGATGCGGGACGCCACGTCTTCGGAGATGACGTGGGTGTTGTTCCAGCTCGGGTCCTTCAGCGAGGAGGACACGACGTACTTCGGGATCTCGTTCATCCGGGCGGAGAACTCGTCGGCGTCGCCGCGCTCGGACCAGACCGTCGAGAAGCCGTCGTAGGTCTCCCGGCCCATGATCAGCGCGTCGCTGGCGAAGAGCTGCTCGTTGGCCGCGCGCTCGGCGTCCTCGTCGAAGTACTCGAAGTGCCAGTCCTGCATGTTGGAGATGTCGCCGTCGAGGCTCATGTAGGTGGCGTTGACGATCTTGCGCATGGTCGGACTCCTATTCGACTCGAATGTGGGGGATGGGATGGGTCGGCTGACGATCACGAGTCGATCGGCGTGAGCTTAGCCGCAAGATGCTCGGTGAGCCTGTCGAAAAACTCCATCCATCCCGCTCTGGCCTGTTCGGCGTGCTCTGCGGTGGTATTGATGCCGAACTGATGGAAGCGCATCGCCGTACCGTCCGGACGCTCTTCGAGCGTCACGGTCACCACCGACGCCGGTGCGTCGCCGGGGTCGTCGGGGTCGCCCGTGGTGAAGACCAGCCTGGCCGGCGGGACGGCCTCGCGGTAGACGCCGCCCAGCGTGACCTCGAAACCGTCCTCGCCGAGCATGGTGGCCTGCCATGAGCCGCCGGGGCGCGGGTCGAGGACGACCCGGTCGGGAGGCGTGGTGAAGATGCGCGGCCCGAACCACCTCGCGAGGCGCTCCGGGCGTGTCCACGCGGCGTACACCTGCTCAGGCGGCACGGCGGCGAAGTCACGGGCGATCTCGTACTCGGTCGCCTTGTGCCCGGCGATCTCGTGCTCGGCGGTCTTCATCGGGGTGGACCTCTCGGTTGTGCGGCTCGCTTCCGGCACGGCCTACACTCCCGGATTCGCCTTACGGTTCTCCTCTCATCTTCTTACGGTCCATCCGATATCGCCTTTCGGCCTACCCGTCAGAGGCGGGACATGCGGCCGATCTCGGCGGCCTGAGTGACAGAGATGTCCTCGGCGATCTCCTGCACGCGGGTGTGCGCGCCCTCGGTGAGGACCTTGGTGGTCATGGTGATCGCGCCCCGGTGGTGGACGGTCATCAACCGGATGTAGAGGCGGTCGAAGGCGGGACCGGACGCGGCGGTGAGCTGGGCGACCTGCTCTGGGGTGGCCATTCCTGGCATGTTCTGGTGGGCGGTGTGGTGGTCGGGGACCTTCTGGCCCTGTTCGCGCAGCCAGGCGACCATCATGGAGATCTCCGGCCCCTGGACGTCCTCGATCCGCGCGGCGAAGCGCTTGAGCGGCTCCGCCGACGCCCTGGTGGGCGCGAGCGCGCTGAGCGCGATGGCCTGGCGGTGGTGGACCACCATGTCCTGGACGAACCGCACGTCGGCGGCGTTCGCGGTGGGTGAGGGGACGGCGGTGGCCGCCTCGCCGGGGGAGAGTGTTCGTGCCGCCTCGCCCGGCCTGCCCGGTGCGATGACCGGGCCGTCCGGGGCGGCGGTGTACGGCGCCGCGGCGCCGGTGGAGGTGGCCGTGCACCCGCCGGTCAGTACGGCGGTGATGGTGAGTACGGCCGCGGCGACGGATAGCGCGGGACGCACGTCACTCCCTTCCGTCGTCATGCGTTTCGGCTGCTCGCCTGACCTGACCGAATCGCCTGGCATGACTCATCAAGCGTGCACCCTAACCCTGATCAACGCCCTTCGTAAAGGTGACAAACAATCACTTTTCTTGACACGTTGCGGCCTAGATGGAACGAGATACGCGGGAGAGACTTTGGCGTATTTGTGCGCACCTACCAGGTGTGAGTGGGAGCTAGGAGGTCCTTCGTGTCCACCCTAAAAAGGGCCCGTATGACCGCTCGGATCCTCATCGCCGCGGGGGCCACGGCCGCGCTGGTCCTCTCGGGGATCCCGGCACAGGCTTTGGCGATCCCCGGGCCTGAGGAGATCGTGATGAGCCCCAATGTGGCTCATATCGCCAACATCCCCAAACCCGCGCCGATCACCAACACCATCAACACCGACATCGCCTTCCAGGGTAACTACGCGTATGTCGGTAACTACGGTGGACTTTCCATCTACGACATTCGCAACCCCCGTAAACCGACCGCAGTCAGTTCGGTCGTGTGCCCGGGGTCGCAGATGGACGTCTCGGTGTACGGCAACCTGCTGTTCGGGTCGGTGGACTCGTCCAGGAACAACGACTCGTGCAGCAGCACCGCGCAGAGCGCCTCCATCCCCGAGTCGTGGGAGGGGGTGCGGATCTTCGACGTCAGGGACAAGGCCAATCCGAGGTACATCAAGTCGATCGAGACCGACTGCGGCTCGCACACGCACACGCTCGTCCCGGACAAGCGGGGCAAGGCCGTCTACATCTACGTGTCGTCCTACCTGCCCGCGCCCAACTTCCCGAACTGCAAGCCGCCGCACGACAAGATCACCATCATCAAGGTCCCGCTGAACGACCCGTCGGCCGCCGCGATCGTGAGCACCCCCGTGGTGTTCCCGGACGGCGGTAACGAGACTCAGCCGGGCCTGCTGCTGCCGACCTCCGGCTGCCACGACATCACCGCCTACGCGGAGAAGGACATCGCGGCGGGCGCGTGCATGGGCGACGGTGTGCTGTTCGACATCTCCAACCGGGAGCAGCCGAGGATCATCGCCCGGGTGACCGACCCGAACTTCGCGTTCTGGCACTCGGCGACGTTCAACAACCGGGGCGACAAGGTCGTCTTCACCGACGAGCTGGGCGGCGGCGGCGCCGCCACCTGCAACGAGGCCACCGGACCCACGCGCGGAGCCGACGCCATCTATGACATCCACCGTGGCCGGCTGGTCTTCAAGAGCTACTTCAAGATCCCGCGCTACCAGGCCGACACCGAGAACTGCGTGGCGCACAACGGCTCGCTGATCCCGGTCAAGGGCAAGGACATCATGGTGCAGGCGTGGTACCAGGGCGGCATCTCGGTCTGGGACTTCACCGACTCCACGCGTCCGCAGGAGATCGCCTACTTCGAGCGCGGGCCGTTCTCGGTGCCGCTCAGCGCGGGGTACTGGTCCGCGTACTACTACAACGGCTACATCTACGGCAGCGAGTTCAACAAGGGCTTCGACATCCTGAAGCTCAACGACAAGCGCACCAACCAGGCCAACGGCGTGCGGATGGACATCCTCAACGTCCAGACCCAGCAGTCGTACGGCGAGCGCGGCCGGGGTCACGGCCGGGACTGACCCTGTCCGCCGATCCACGCGAAGGCGCCCCTCCCGGGCTCCGGAACCTTCGGAAACCGGGGCCGGGAGGGGCCGTCAGACCGGCGCGTCAATCCGATCATGTAGTGATTCGGTGATGGATCGACACGGGATTGGTATCACCCTGCGATCGCGCCCGCTCAACGGTTGCGTAACCTCCGGCTCCACCATCTCGACAGGAGGCCGTAAACACGGTTTCGTCATAGGCGGCATCTCCCCGGGCGGCGGCTCCTCCGGCCAGTCACCATGGAGCCGTTCCCGGACATGGGGGGACACCGGATTAAAGGGGGACCGCCCGCGTAGCCTCTCCCTCATACGCGAGCGGTCCCCACTCCCCCTTGAGCGAGCAATGCCCCATCGCCCGCTTTGACCCACTTGCCCTGCTTTGCGGTCTCTATGCCGAAATGTGGCGCTAATCTCACGCAGGTGGGACGAATCCTCCGGGGGTGGGTCCGGCGGGATCGCCGCCCATCTGCCCGCTGACCTGCGTGTTTCCGGGAACCTGTCCCTGGTTCTGCGCTCCGTGTCCGTATCCGCCCTGCGGGCCGTACGGCTGGGCGGGGGCCGGGTACGTGGGGGCGGGGGCCGGTCCGCCGTACGGCATGGCCGCCGCCTGCGTGAACTGCGCCTGCGTGAACTGCGACTGCGTGAACTGCGCCTGCGTGAACTGCGCCTGCGTGGCCTGTGACGACTGCTGGGCCTGCCTGGCCAGGCGCATCCCCTCGCGGCGATGCCGCTCGGCCAGCACCGCCGACAGGTACGCGTGCGGCGGCACCCCCGGCGGCGGAGGAGGGGAGACGTAGGCCGAAACCTGCGTCGCGATGCGCACGCCCATCTCGTGCCGGACGTTCGGCGAGAGCTCGTACCACCGGGCCAGGTACTGTCTGGCGGTGCTCGCCACCTCGCCGGGCAGCGCGGAGAGTTCGAGCCGCGAGGCCCAGGCCGCGAGCTGCGGCGGCATCGCGGCGGGCAGCGAGCGGTCGCGCGGCGCGCGCTCGGAGATGACGACGGTGCCCGCGAAGACGTCGCCAAGGCGCTTGCCCCGCTCGGAGACCAGCGAGCTGATCAGCGCGGGCGCGCCGAGGAACATGTAGAACTCCAGCACCCCGGCCAGGCCGCGGAAGAGCGCCTGCCGGAACCGCTCGGGCCCGCCGTCGTCGCTCACCACCCGCAGGCCCATGGCCAGTTTGCCCAGGCTGCGCCCGCGCGACAGGGTCTCGAAGGCGACCGGGTACCCGACGACCACCAGCACGCTCAGCAGGATCGACAGCGCGGTCAGCATGGCCAGGTCGGTGAACGGCACGATGTTCTCAAGCAGCAGGTTGGCGCCGACGAGCAGGACGAACTGCACGACGAGGTCGATGAACACCGCGACCGCCCGGCTGGGCAGTTGCGCGTGACGAACCTCGACGACAACGGCCTCGCCGATCACGACATCGGACACACCGGAAAGCCTACCGACCCGCCCGCTCGCCGGCCTCCTGATCCACCCGGCACGGTCGGCCGTCCGGTTCGCGGTGGTTTCCGCCTCCCCAGCGGCGGGACGAATAGGCTCTCGGTGTGGACATCGACGCGTTCGTCATGGCGCACCGCTCCGCCTGGGACCGGCTCGACCGGCTGATCCGCCGTCGTGGCTCGCTCACCGGGGCCGAGGTGGACGAGCTGGTCGACCTCTACCAGCGGGTGGCTACGCACCTGTCCATCGCGCGTTCGGCGGGCGCCGACCCGATCCTCATCGGACGGCTGTCCAGCCTGGTGGCGAGGGGGCGCTCCGCCGTCACGGGGGCGCACACCCCGGCCTGGCGGGAGCTGGCCCGCTTCGTCACCGTCACCTTCCCGGTGGTCGCCTACCGGGCCCGCTGGTGGTGGCTGGCCTCGGCGGCGGCGTTCACCGTCGTGGCGGTCGTGCTCGGCTTCTGGGTCGCGGGCGACCCGCAGGTGCAGGCCGCGGTGGGCTCGCCCGAGGAGATCAGGCAGCTCGTCGAGCACGACTTCGCGGACTACTACTCCGAGCACCCCGCCACGTCGTTCGCGGGCCAGGTGTGGCTGAACAACGCCTGGGTTTCCATGCAGGTCATCGTGTTCTCGCTGTTCCTCGGCCTGCCCATTCCATGGGTGTTGTGGCAGAACGCGGCCAACGTCGGCGTCTCGGCGGGGCTGATGGCCTCGCGTGACCGGCTCGACGTCTTCTTCGGCCTGATCACCCCGCACGGGCTGCTTGAGCTGACCGCCGTGTTCCTGGCGGCGGGGGTCGGCATGCGCCTGGGCTGGACGGTGATCGACCCCGGACCGCGCACCCGGCGTGAGGCGCTGGCCGAGCAGGGGCGCGCGGTGATGAGCGTGGCCCTCGGCCTGATCGCGGTGCTGTTCGTCTCCGGCCTGATCGAAGCCATGGTCACTCCTTCGGGGCTGCCCACGTGGGCGCGGATCGCGATCGGGGCGGCGGCCGAGGTGATCTTCCTCGTGTACGTCGTGGTGTTCGGCCGCCGCGCGCTGGCCCGCGACGAGACCGGCGACATCGAACGCGCCCCTGACGTGGCCCCGACGGCCGGCTAGGGCAGGGACGGCAGTGCGGACGGCCGGTGAGCCGTGCCGTCCGCGGCGCTGAGGTCGCCTGTGCGGCCCCGGACGCCCTCTCCGGAACCCCCAAGGGCGCACTGGGGCCACGGTGGCGCTAGAGGCGTCCGGCGGCCTTCAGGGCGAGGTAGGCGTCCGCGAGCGCCGGGGCGATCTCGTCGGGCGGCGCGTCCACCACCTCGACGCCGTGCCGTCGCAGCCGCGCCGTGATGGCCCGGCGGTCGGCGGCCAGCCGTTCGGCCGCCGCCGCGTCGTACACCTGCTCCGCCGTGCCACGGGTCGCGGCCATGGCCGCGACCTTGGGGTCGGAGACCGCCGCCAGCAGCACCAGGTGACGCGAGGAGAGCTGCGGCAGCACCGGCAGCAGGCCCTCCTCCAGCGACGCGGAGTTGAGGTCGGTGAGCAGCACGACCAGGCAGCGGCGCTTGGCCCTGGCCAGGACGGCGGCGACCATGCCGCTGGAGTCGGCCTCGACCAGTTCGGCCTCGATCGGGGCCATCGCGTTGACCAGCGACGACAGCAGCTCGGTACGGCCCGCCCCCGACAGCCACGCACGCACCGACCGGTCGTGGGCGAGGAAGTCCACTCGGTCGCCCGCGCGGGCGGCGAGCGCGGCCAGCAGCAGCGCGGCGTCCATGGACCAGTCGAGACGCGGCCAGCCGGGCGGGATCGGGATCTCGCCCCGGAAGCCGTCGAGCGCCCGCTGCGCGTCGGCCTGGCGGGCGGCGGCGGGGATCTCGCCCGCCAGCGGGATCGGCGCCGCGCCGACCCGGCCCGCCGAGGTGCGCCCGGTGTCGAGCACGATCAGGACCCTGCGGTCGCGCTCCGGCCGCCAGGTGCGGACCACGACGTCGTGACGGCGCGCGCTGGCCCGCCAGTCGATCGAGCGTACGTCGTCGCCGACCACGTACTCGCGCAGCGAGTCGAACTCGGTGCCCTGGCCGCGCACCAGCGCGGGGTGCAGGCCCTCCAGCTCGCGCAGCCTGGCCAGCCTGGACGGCAGGTGCTTGCGGCTGAGGAACGGCGGCAGCACACGTACCGACCACGGCACATGGTGCGACCCCTGACGGGCCGCGATGCCCAGCGGGCCGAGCGAGCGGACCGTCACCCGGACGGCCTCGCGGTCGCCGCGCCTGGTCGGCGACAGCGTCAGGGCGAGCCGCCTGCTCTCGCCGCCGGGCACGTCGAGCGGCAGGTGACGTGGCGTGACCCCGGCGGAGGGCGGCCACGCGTCGCGCAGCACCCCCCGGACGCGCCTGCGGCCGGGGTTCTCCACGATCAGGTCCACGCGGGCGGCCTGGCCCAGGCGCACCAGGCGGTCGCCGTCCCTGCGGAACCGCAGCTCGCGGACGCCGCCCGCGAGCGCCAGGTCGAACACGATGAGCGCGAGCAGCAGCAGGCCCGCCCCGACGATGGCGAGCACGGATCGCGGCGCGACCAGCACCACCACCGCGCACAGTACGGCGAGCAGCCCCGCCCGCCCGGTCAGCGCCACGGCGGAACCCGCCGGCCCGTCGCGGAAGTCCTCGTGTTCGTCGCGGCCGTCATCGCGGCACGGGGACGGAGGCCAGGATGCCGTCGAGCACGCCGTCCGCGGTCGCGCCCTCCAGCTCGGCCTCGGGCCGGAGCTGGACGCGGTGCCGGAGCGTCGGGCGGGCCAGCGCCTTCACGTCGTCGGGCGTGACGTACGTGCGGCCGGACAGCCAGGCCCACGCGCGGGAGGCCGCGAGCAGGGCGGTTCCGCCACGCGGTGAGACGCCGAGCTGCAGCGAGGGGGACTGGCGGGTGGCCCGGGCCAGGTCCACCACGTAGCCGAGGATCTCGGGGGCGACGTGGACCTGTGAGACGGCGGCGCGTCCCGCCGCCAGGTCCTCGGCCGAGGCGACCTGCTTGACGTGGCTGAGGTCGCGCGGGTCGAAACCTTGCGCGTGCCGTTCGAGCACCGCGATCTCCTGGTCGCGGGGCGGCAGCGGCACGGTGAGCTTCAGCAGGAACCGGTCGAGCTGGGCCTCGGGGAGCTGGTAGGTGCCCTCGTACTCGATCGGGTTCTGGGTGGCGCAGACCACGAACGGGGTGGGCAGCGGCCGGGCGTCGCCCTCCACGCTGACCTGGCGCTCCTCCATCGCCTCTAGCAGCGCCGCCTGGGTCTTCGGGGGCGTCCGGTTGATCTCGTCGGCGAGCAGCAGGTTCGTGAAGATCGGCCCGGGGCGGAACTCGAACCTGGCGGTCTTCGCGTCGTAGATCAGGGAGCCGGTGACGTCGCCGGGCATCAGGTCGGGGGTGAACTGCACGCGCTTGAAGTCCAGCGCCAGCGCCGCCGACAGGGTGCGGACGAGCAGGGTCTTGGCCACTCCTGGCACGCCTTCGAGCAGCACGTGGCCCCGGCACAGCAGCGCGATGACCAGGCCGGTGACGACCGCGTCCTGGCCGACGACGGCCTTGGCGACCTCGGCCCGCAGCTCCGAGAGCGCCGACAGCGCGCGATCGGCGGCGACGTCAGGTGTGCTCACGAGTCTCGAACCTGCCTCTCAAGGGTGTCCAGATAGGTGGCGAGGGCGACCAGCCCCGCGTCGTCGGCGGGCGGCGGCCCGTAGAGGGCGCTTCTCACCTGATGTGCATCTTGCCCTGTTCGTGTGGCTATCGCGGTCGTGACCGCGTCCATGGACGCGTCGGCCCCGAGCCCGAGCCGGGGGACGATCCGGTGACGGGTGCCCGACCGCAGAGCGGCGGCGGCCCGGTCGCGGGCTCTGCGCGCCCGGTAGAGACGCCCCCGGCCCTCGACGGTCTCGGCCGCCCGCACCACGACGGGCAGCCGTTCCGGCACCACGGGGCCGAGCCTGCGGCCCCTCCACAGGGCCACCAGGACGACGGCGATCGCGAGCTGGATCGCGGCCCAGCCGAACCTCGGCGGGATCATGTCGGTGAGGCTCCGCCCGCCCAGCCCCGCCAGATCGACCTGTTCGCCCTCGGTGTCGTCGGGCGCGGTCAGCCAGATCACGGTGCGGTGCGTGCCCACGAGGTTCATGGCCAGCGCGGCGTTGCCGTCCTCACCGAGCCGGAGGTTGGTCATGAACTGGCCGTCGCCCACCACGGTGATCGTGCGCCCGCCGTAGGGGTAGGAGACCAGGGAGTGACCCTCGCCCGCCGGGTAGCAGGCGGTTCCGCCGGTCGGCGTCATCATCGTCATGCCGCCCATGTAGGCGCTGCCCGCGCGGGCGGCGGCGGGAAGCACGCACTCCGGGTCACGGGACCGGGTGCGCGCGTCGTCCTTGCGGGAGAGCTGGGGCGCGAGCACCTTGCGGTAGTAGGAGTCGCCGACGATCAGCCGGTCGCCCGGAAGCCGCTCCAGCTCGCCCAGTTCACCGCTGTCGACGCGGGTGGTGTGGGTGACCAGGAGCAGGGAGTCGTCGGTGGCCGCGGCCTCCGCCGACGCGGCGTCGGTGACGCGCACGACCCGGACCCCGGCCTCGCCCAGCAGTTCCGCCAGTCCCCTGCTGCCGACCAGGCTGCCGTCGGCGGGGTCGAGCTCCTTGCCGGGCTCGTTCTCACCCGAGATCAGGACGATCAGGATCGCCCCGCTCAGCACCAGGAGCGCGAGCAGCAACGCCCCGCGCCAGGAGCGCCAGGTGCGCGCGGTGGCCTGACGGAGCGTCGGGGTCACCGGCGCGGAGGTCTCAGGCTCAGGTGCCACAGGCTCGGGCGTCACGGGCTCGGACGGCCTGGCCGTCGTATCTCCCGTCGTATCTGGGGAGAGGCTCACCGGGGACGCTCCGGAGGGCCGGGGACGGTGGACGCGGAGGCCGCAGATGACGCGGCGACGGCGGGTGTGCCGGGCCTGGTGGTCTTGAGGCGCTCGTCGAGGTCGCGCAACGTGGCGTACCCGGCCGGGGTGCCCTCGGCCTCGCCGTACGTGACGTCGTCGAAGACCCGCGCGGCGGCGTGGAACTCACCGGCGAGGACGGGCAGCGCCGCCGCGGCCTCCTGGGCCAGCTCGCCCGCCGTACGGCCGGGCCGCGGGTCGAGGATCGCGCGCTCCTCAAGGGTGCGCGCGATGGCCCGCAGGCGCTCGCGGACGGCCTCGGCGAAGCGGCCCTCGGCGGCGTGCCGTTCGGCCAGGGCGCGGTGCTCGGCGGCGGTCAGCACATGGTCGCCGAAGACGTCGCGCGCCGTGGCGGCCCGCGAGCGGGTGGCCCGCCGCGCGCTCCAGAACAGCAGCCCGCCCAGGGCGGCGACGACGGCCACGATGATCAGCGCGGAGATGCCGGCCGAGGTGGCGTCGCCGCTGCCGAGCGGATCCAGCAGGTCGCCGAAGAACTGCTGGACCACGCGGACCACCCAGTCGGTGAACGGCTCGTGCTGGTACCCGGCCTCGGCCAGTTCCCGGGCCGCGCGCTCGGCGGCTGCGTCGCGTCCGATCTCGATCGGGCTCACGGCTACCCGTAACCCCCGGAATCCCGGCCGGGCCCGGCGTGTCCGGTCTGGCCGTAGCCGGGGATCCAGAGGTCGTCGGCGGAGGAGTGGACCCAGCCCTGGCGCTGCTGCTCGATGGCCGCGGTCTGGAGCACCAGGTCGAACGCCTCACTGCGCATCCGGCGGTCGGCGTAGAGGAGCCCCGCGACGCCCGCCTGGATGGGATAGGAGATCATCGCGCTGACCGTGCCGCTGATCACGAACACGACTGTGGAGAGGATGATCGAGCCGACCGACCCGTCGCCGAACCACCCGATGATGAAGGCGATCAGGGTGAACGGGATGTTCACGACATAGCCAATCAGCAGCACGATCAGGTAGGCGAGGATCATGATGCCGAGCACCCGCCAGAAACTGCCGGTGACCAGGTTCCACGACCGGCGCAGGGAGTCGATCACGCCGCGCCGTTCCAGGACGACCACCGGGGCGGCGAAGGCGAACCGCGCGTAGAAGTAGAGCACCCAGGCGAGGTACACGGCCCCGCCCACCACGGTGACGAGCATCGTCGTGCCGACGCCGGCGGTGGACGCCACCACGCTGATCAGCGGCACGAGCGCCAGCGCCGGCGCGATCATGACCAGGCCGATCAGCATGACCAGGCCGAACAGGGCCGGCAGCCGCGACCGCACCAGCCGCCACGCCTCGCCCGCCGTGATCTTCCCGCCGAAGACCGCACGGCCGAGGATGCGGGTCAGCACGCCGGTCAGCATCGTCACCGCGACGAAGGAGAGCAGCGTGGTGAGGACCACCCCGCCGTACTGACCCAGGATCCCTTGCGACGGAAGGTCGTTCGCGCGGGTGGGGTCGGTGAGGACGCTGCGGAAGTCACCGACGAGCACCGCCTGGCCGATGGCGACGGGGATGCTCACCACGGCCGCGACGATCGTGGACAGCCCGAGGACGGCCTTGGGATTCGACCGGATCAGCTTGATCGTGCCGTCCAGGATGTCCCCGACGCCGAGCGGGCGCAGCGGGATGATGCCGGGCCGCAGCGCGGGGGGCGGGCCCTGCCATTGGGGGTACGGCCCCTGGCCGTGCCCCGGAGGCGGCCCGAAGGGCGGACCCTGCGGAGGCCCTTGAAAAGGAGGGCCTTGAGGCGGAGGCCCTTGGAACGGAGGTCCCTGCGGTGGGGGTCCTTGGAACGGGGGGCCTTGAGGCGGAGGTGCTTGGAACGGAGGTCCCTGGGGCGGTGCTCCCTGGGGCGGTGGCCCGGCGGGAGCGTCCGACTCGGGGTTCGCGCCCGGGACGGTCCAGGAGGACGCGCCGGGGCCGCCGCCGTACGGGGGAGGCTGTTCGGCCGCCCAGTGAGGCGGTGGCTCGGGCGTGGTGCCGTGACCGTCTGACATATCCCAATCCTGGCATGGTGGGCGAGACCGTGTGATGGTCGGCGATGATCGATGATGATCGTGCGGCCGATCGGCCCGGAGGGATGGCCGAAAGCCCGTTCCTTAACGCAGACTGGTTGTGGCAACAGCCGTCCGGCCCCCGCCGGATGGTGCTGTGGCCACTCGGGGGAGGGAATCCAGGCACGTTCACGTCGCATGCGCCTAAAATTCGGCTTCCGGTGGCTATGGCTTTCGACCTTGTACCGCCCGGCCGCTGGACAAGGGTACCCTTCGACGGATCGTGTGGGTTCGCCCGAATACTCCCAAACTGCGTAGAACAAAAGAGGGGCCATGAAAGGACGCGTGCTTGTCGTCGATGACGACGCCGCTCTCGCCGAGATGCTCGGCATCGTGTTGCGCGGAGAGGGGTTCGAACCTTCCTTCGTCTCCGATGGTGACAAGGCGCTCGACGCCTTCCGCGACACCCGCCCGGATCTGGTCCTGCTCGACCTGATGCTGCCCGGAGCGGACGGCATAGACGTCTGCAGGCGCATCCGTGCCGAATCCGGGGTGCCGATCGTGATGCTGACCGCCAAGAGCGACACCATCGACGTGGTCCTCGGGCTGGAGTCCGGCGCCGACGACTACATCGTCAAGCCGTTCAAGCCCAAGGAACTCGTGGCCAGGGTGCGCGCCAGGCTGCGCCGTACCGACGAGCCGACCCCCGAGATCCTGCAGATCGGCGACATCACCATCGACGTGGCAGGGCACTCCGTCAAGCGCACCGACGAGACCATCAACCTCACCCCGCTGGAGTTCGACCTGCTCGTCGCGCTCGCGCGCAAGCCGCGCCAGGTGTTCACCCGCGAGGTGCTGCTCGAACAGGTGTGGGGATACCGCCACGCCGCCGACACCCGGCTGGTCAACGTGCACGTGCAGCGCCTGCGCGCCAAGATCGAGAAGGATCCCGAGCACCCTGAGATCGTGGTGACGGTGCGCGGGGTCGGCTACAAGGCCGGCCCGGCCTGACGGCCGCCCCCAAGGCCCGGCAACGTCCCCCCGACGACGGACCCGACATGCCCCCGCGGAAAGGCAAGACCAAGCGCAGGACGCCGATGCAGATCGTGCGCGGCGTGCGCAGGCGAGCGCGCCGGCTCGCCGGCCGGATCCGGCGGTTCTGGCGCCGGTCGCTGCAGCTCCGGGTGGTCACCAGCACGCTGGTGATCTCGGTCGCGGTCGTCGCCGTACTCGGGTTCTTCCTCATGTCGCAGTTCACCACCACGGTGGTGCAGGGCCGTGTCGCCGCCGCGGGCAAGGACGCCCTCGCCGACCGCACGGCGATCGTGGGACAGCTCAACCAGCAGTCGGCCGAGACCGACGAGCACGGCGCCGGAGGTTTGGGCGACCCTCCGCAGAGCGCGGGCGACCTGCCGATCGACAGGGCCGCCACGGCGCTGGCCAACCGCGCGGGCGAGTCCAGCCGGTACACCGTGATCATCAGGAACCTCGCCGTCCCGGGCGCCTCCCGGGCGACCAACGAGATCGATCCGCGCAGCATCCCGCCCAAGCTCGAACACGATCTGCGCGACAAGGAACTGAACGAGCCGATCCCGCAGCTCACCTCGACGCTCTACCACATCGGCGACCCCGAGCCCCAGCCCGGCCTGGTGATCGGCGTGCGCATCGAGAACGGCTACGAGATCTACCACTTCTTCCCGCTGACGGAAGAGGCCGAACTGCTGTCCTCGGTCCGGCAGACGCTCGTCGTGGTCGGAATCGCCCTGGTCCTGCTGCTCGCGGCGATCGCCTCCCTGGTCACCCGCCAGGTCGTCACCCCCGTACGGCTGGCCCGCCAGGCCGCCGAGCGCCTGGCCGCCGGACGCCTGGAGGAGCGCCTCAAGGTGCGCGGCGAGGACGACCTCGCCCGCCTGGCCGCCTCGTTCAACGAGATGGCGGCGAACCTGGCGCTCAAGATCCACCAGTTGGAGGAGCTGTCCCAGGTGCAGCGGCAGTTCGTCTCCGACGTCTCGCACGAGCTGCGCACCCCGCTGACCACCGTCCGGATGGCCGCCGACCTGCTCTACGAGGCCCGTGAGGGCTTCGACCCGTCCGCCTCGCGGGCGGCCGAGCTGATGCAGGCCCAGCTCGAACGCTTCGAGTCGATGCTCGCCGACCTGCTGGAGATCAGCCGCTACGACGCGGGGGCGGCCACGCTCGACGTCGACTCGGTGGACGTGCGCGACGTCGTGCTGCGCGCCGTCGCCGACTCCGAGGCGCTGGGGGAGAAGCAGGGCACCCGGTTCGACCTGCGGCTGCCGAGCGAGCCGTGCATGGCCGACGTCGACAGCCGCCGCGTCGAGCGCATCCTGCGAAACCTGCTGTTCAACGCCATCGAGCACGGCGAGGGCAAGGAGATCGTGGTCACCGTGGGAGCCGACCGCGACGCCGTCGCGGTCGCGGTCCGCGACCACGGCGTGGGGCTGCGGGCGGGCGAGGAGAACATGGTCTTCGACCGGTTCTGGAGGGCCGACCCGTCGCGGGCGCGCACGATCGGCGGCACCGGCCTCGGACTCGCCATCTCCCGGGAGGACGCCATGCTGCACGGCGGCTGGCTGCAGGCGTGGGGCTCGCCGGGCGAGGGGTCGCAGTTCCGGCTCTCGCTGCCGCGCGTGGCCGGGACCGAGCTGAAGGGTTCGCCGCTGTCGCTGGTGCCGCCGGAGATCGAGATGCGTCGCACCTGGCGCGGGCACATCACCCCGGCTCTCACCTCCGCTCCGGGCGAGCGCGTTCTCGACGGAGGCGCCCAGTGAATCCCCGGTGGAGGGGCCCGGTGAATCCCCGGCGGGGGCGTCCGGTGATCGGCCGGTGGGCCAGGGCGCTGGCCGTGGGCGGCGTCGTGGTGGCGTGCTCGCTGCTCGCGTCGTCGTGCGCGACGATCCCGACGGGCAGCCCGGCCGAGTTCGAGCAGGGCGTGCAGGGCGACCCGCTGCGCAAGCCGTACGTGCGGGTGATCCCGATGCCGCCGCGTCCCGAGTGGAAGCCCGAGCAGGTCCTGATGGGCTTCCTGTCGGCGATGGCCGGTGTGGACGATCCCGGCTGGAGCGTGGCCAGGAGCTACCTGACGGCGGAGGCCGCCGCCACCTGGCGGCCCAACGTGCGCGTGACGGTCTACGACAAGCAGGCGATCCCCTCGGGGTCCACGCCCGCGCCGGACGCCAAGGAGGCGACCGTCACGCTGCGCGGCACCACCACCGGGGCGATCAACGACGAGGGCAAGTACACCGCCGAGCCGCAGCCGTCGGGACGGCCGTTCAGCCAGGACTTCAAGCTGGTCCGGGAACCCCAGGGGTGGCGGATCGCCGAGGTCCCCCACGGGCTCCTGCTCACCGAGGCCGACGTCCGGCGCAGCTACCGCACGGTCAAGCTCTACTACCTCGACCACAGCAAGCGGGGCCTGGTCGTGGACGAGGTCCGGATCCCGCTGGACCCGAGGACCGACTTCGCGGAGAGCATCGTCAAGCGCCTGCTGGAGGGCCCGACGGCCACGCTGCGCGAGGCCGTCGGCAACGCGCTGCCCGCGGGCACCCGGCTGCGCGACATCTGGACCGAGGACGACAAGATCATCGTCGATGTGAACGAGGCCGCGGCCAACGCGATCTCCACGGGGGCCGGAGGCGGCGACGTCGACGCCATGGCCGCCCAGATCGGCTGGACCCTCAACCAGCTCACCGAGCGCTGGGAGGTCGAGGTCCGGATCAACGGCGAGCCGTTCTACGCGGGCACCGGCGGCGTACTGCGCGTGGGATTCGACCGTTACGGGCACTTCGACCCGTGGCTGACCGGCGGCCCCAAGGACACCTACGTGCTCAAGGACGGCGCGCTGTCGTCGGTCGGAGCCGAGGGCAAACTGACGCCCGTCCCAGGAGAGGCCGGACGGACCGGCGGCAAGCACACCGAGCCCGCCATGTCCGGATTGGGCAACCGGGCGGTCGCCGCGCTCAACGAGCCCGGAGACGGCGTCGACGTGGCCTTTCTGACCGAGGGCGGCCAGTGGCGGCGCTGGATCACCGGAAAGGCCCTCACCGCGCCCTCCTGGGACCGCTACGACCGCGTCTGGTCCGTCGAACGCCTGGGTGACCGCTCCTCCCGCGTCTTCAGAAGCGACGGCAAACAGCAGGTCCGCGTGGCCGCCCCCAGCCTCGAACCGGTCGGCGTCAAGGCCCTGCGAATGGCCAGGGACGGCGTCCGCGTCGCCGCCGTGGTCGAGGACGACGCCGGCACCCACGTCCGCGTCGGCGTGGTCCTGGAACGCGGCGAGCCCCAGATCGCCAACCTGCAGACACTCGTCACGGCCTCCGAGGGCGAGGAGATCAAGGACATCGCCTGGCGCGACGCCACCACCCTCCTGATCCTCACCAGCAGCAACTCCGGCCGCGAACTGACGGCCCTCTCCGTCACCGACGGCACCACCGAGCCCCTGAAGGCCGACTCCCGCATCGCCTCCATCACCGCCTTCGAAGACCGCGTCCTCGCGGGAGCCGAGGGTTCCAAAACCGACAAGGACAAACGCGAAATCCTCTACTGGGACGCCAAGGGCACCTGGCAACAACTGACCAAATCCCACACCACCTCCCCCACCCTCCCCCTCGGCTAACCGCGGAGGGTGGCTGGACGGAAACTGTCGGTGGTGGATGGCAGGGTGGCGGGTGTGTTCGGGGAGATGCTTGAGATGGTGCTGCCGGCGCGGTGTGGGGGGTGCGGGGTGGCGGGGGCCGTTCTGTGCGAGGGGTGTGAGGTGGCGGTGCGGGGGAGGCCGTCGGTGCGGGGGCCGGATCCGGGGCCGTTGGGGCTGCCGGTGTGCTGGGCGGCCGGGGAGTACGCGGGGCCGGTGCGGCGGGCCGTCATCGCCTACAAGGAGCGGGGGCGGGTGGCGCTGGCAGGGCCGTTGGGGGACGCGTTGGCGGGGGTGCTGGCGGTGGCGATGGCGGAGGTGGTGCCCGGCGGGCCGGTGGGGGTGGTGCCGGTGCCGAGCGCGCCGGGGGCCGGTCGGCGGCGTGGGCACGATCCAGTCGGACGGCTGGCCGCGCTCGCCGTCCGCACGCTCGCGCGGCAGGGGTGGCCGGTGACCCTGGCCCGTGCCGTGGAGCCGTGCGGCCACGTGGCCGACCAGGCGCGGCTGGGTGCGGCGGAGCGCGCCGTCAACCTCGCGGGGGCCTTCCGGGCGTGCCCACCGGCCCGCCGGGGCGGGGAGCCCTGGCGCGGCGAGGGCGTCGCGGTGCTCGTCGACGACGTGGTGACCACCGGCGCGACGCTCGCCGAGGCCGCACGTGCCCTACGGGCGGCCGGAGTAGGCGTCCCATTGGCCGTCACCCTGGCGGCGACCCCGAGGACCCGCCAAAGGCCGCAGGAACGCGCGGGTGAGCGTCCGCGCCATGTGCGGGGCCGTGGAGGGACGGAAACGACACGCCGAGGCGACCGAAAACCTGCTGGTCACGTTGGGTGATATGTGGTATTGCGTCTTACCCTCTCCGTTGCGACACATCTCGGTGTCCGTCCCGTCGCCGGTGCTGCTCAGCGGCCGGTGGGCGGGTCCGTGGTGACGGCGAATCCTGGCAATCCGGGCATCTGCCGGGTGGGCACATCTCTACAAAATCACGCAAAGTGATCAACCGGTAGATCCCACGGCTGACATTCGGGCAGGTTCCGGATAGCGTTCGGAACATGGCACCCGTTCGGGTCCGTGGTTGCGCAGGGCCGGGGCTCCCGGCTCTGCTAACCGATGCCAGCCGCAGGCGAAACGGTCCACGTAAGACGACTTTTTGTCGATCGATCACGGTGCGGCTTAGAGGTAAGTCCTGCCTCCCCGGAGGGTCAGATGCCCTCCGCCAGGAGAGAAGGGCAGTAGTGGCATGGAGCCGCGAGCCCCTCAGCAGGCGGATGTGGGGACGAAGACCAGGTCGGCCGGACGGGTGCCACCAAAATTCCCGGTTAACAGACGCCCCTCCAGGTAATGAAGCGTCTGTGACGACTCCACTGCGAGGTGAAGGAGGAGTCATCTGCGTGTCCGCCGGAAGTCACCCGGTCCACCGGGTGGGTTCGTTGCAACTGTCAAGGGACGAAGGGGGGCTGTTGCATGGACGTCATCGTCAAGGGACGGCACACCGGTGTGAGTGACCGGTTCCGCGACCATGTGACCGTCAAGCTGGCCAAGATCGAGCGTTTGGACAGCAAGCTCATCCGAGTCGACGTGGAGGTGTCCAAAGAACGCAACCCGCGGATCACCGACCAGCGGGAACGCGTCGAGCTCACCATCCATTCGCGCGGCCCCGCCGTGCGCGCCGAGGCATCGGCCGACGACCGGTTCGCGGCCCTCGACCTGGCGCTCGACAAACTGGAGAGCAGGCTCCGGCGGATAGCCGACCGGCGCAAAGTCCACCACGGCAACCGCAACCCCCCGTCCATCGCCGAACTGACCTCCGTCCCCGCCTACCAGGACATCGTTCCTCAGCCCGCGGCGGTCGCCCCGACCCCGCGAAACCTGGAGACGGCCGAACGCCCGGTCGCCGGCGCGGCCCCGACCACCACGACCGCACGCGGTGACGAGGAGCCCATCGTGCCCATCGAGATGGACGGCGAAGGACCGCTGGTGGTCCGGGAGAAATTCCACCGTGCCGACCCGATCACCATCGACCAGGCGCTGCTGGAGATGGAGCTCGTCGGACACGACTTCTACCTCTTCCGCGACAAGGAGAGCGGACAGCCGAGCGTCGTTTACCGTCGCCGCGGATACGACTACGGCGTCCTTCGCCTCGTGGAGGCGTGACAACCGGTAAATGAAGATCCTTTCGACCGTCCCGAAGGCCGGAACCCGTGTAATCATGGCGGATCAGAGGCTCTAGACCCCACGGCGAGGAGGAGTTGTGAGCGAGCGAGCCACGAGGCACGGCGTCTCGTACGAGGAGAGGGACGCCGCGTGCGCGAGGCCGGTGAAGGAGGGCCTGTGACCGGGCCTGAGACGGGATCCGCCGAGACGGGCCGGAGGGGCGGCGGCAACGACGAGCCGATCCGCGTGCTGATCGTGGACGATCACGCGCTGATCCGCAGAAGTCTGGAGCTCGCCCTGTCCGCCGAGTCGGACATCGAGGTGGTCGGAGAGGCAAGCGACGGCAAGGAGGCGGTCGAGCTCGCCGACCGCCTCCTCCCCGACGTGGTGCTGATGGACGTCCGGATGCCGCGGCTCAGCGGCATCGAGGCGACCAGGAGCATCAAGGAGTCGGTGCCGAGCACACGAATGATCATGCTGACGGTGAGCGACGAGGAAGAAGACCTCTTCGAGGCGATCAAGGCGGGCGCCACCGGATACCTGCTCAAGGACGTGCAGCTCGACGAGGTCCCCGACGCCGTGCGCGGGGTGCACGAGGGGCAGTCCCTGATCAATCCGGCGATGGCCGCCAAGCTCATCAGCGAGTTCGCCAGCATGAGCCGCAAGGAGGCCGAACGGCCTCCGCAACTGCCGGTGCCCCGGCTCACCGACCGTGAGATGGAGGTGCTGCGCTTAGTCGCCAAGGGCATGAACAACCGCGAGATCGCCAAGCAGCTCTTCATCTCGGAGAACACGGTGAAGAACCACGTGCGCAACATCCTGGACAAACTCCAGTTGCACTCCCGGATGGAGGCCGTGGTCTACGCCGTCAGGGAACGGATGCTGGAGATCACCTGAGCCACCGAACGACCCGAACGACCCGTGCGATCCGGGTCGTCAGCGGGTCGGCGCGGCGGATCATCACAGCCGCACGTCGCCCCCGGTGACCCGGTCGACCCGCACGGTTTCACAGCCGACCCATTCGGCGGCCGAGTGCAGCGCCTCGCGCACCGCGTCGGCGTGCCGGGTGGCGGCGCCCGGCTCGAAGGCGACGTGCCGCGCGACGAGCGTGGTGCCCTCGCGGGCCGGATCGACGCGGGCGACGAGCCTGCCGCCCGCCAGCACGGGCATGGTGAAGTATCCGTAGACCCGCTTCGGCTTGGGCACGTACGCCTCCAGGCGGTGGCTGAAGCCGAAGATCCGCTCGGTGCGCTCCCGGTTCCACACCAGGGAGTCGAACGGCGAGAGCAGCGTGACGCGGTGCCGTCCGCGCGGCTCGGATTCGAGTGCGGCGGGGTCGGCCCAGGCGTTCGGGGCGTCGGACGGTAGGGCCGCGGCGCGAGGCGCGCGGGCGGCGGGCCAGCCCGCGACGTGCACGGGCGCCAGGCCCGTGGCGCCCTCGCGCAGCGCGTCGTCCAGGATCGCCGCGTGCTCCTTGGACAGGCGCAGGAATTCGACCAGGTCGGCGCGGTTGGCCACGCCCATGGCCGCGACGGCCGTGCGGGCCAGCTCGATCACGCACTCGCGGTCGGTCAGCCCGGGTTCGAGCAGGTGGGCGGGCACCGCGCGCTCGGCCAGGTCGTAGACGCGCCGCCAGCCGACGCGGCGGGTGCACACCACCTCGCCGATGTCGAGCAGCCACTCCACCGCGATCTTGACGTCGGACCAGTCCCACCACGGCCCGCCGTTCTTGGCGCCGCCGAGGTCGGTGGTGGTGAGCGGCCCGCCGTCGCGGACCTGGTCGAGGACCTTGTCGACCGTCGGCGGCACCTCGTGCCAGCGGTACTTGCGCTCGCGGAAGGCGCGGCGGCGGAACGAGTAGAGCGGCCACTGGTCGATGGGCAGGACGCAGGCGGCGTGGCACCAGTACTCGAACGCGCCGCCGCCCCAGTAGGCGCGTTCGACCTTCTCCCTGGGGACGGCGCCGAGCCGCGCGTAGGCGATCAGCTCGTGCGAGCGCGCCAGCACCGAGATCGTGTCGAGCTGGACGGCTCCGAGCCTGCGCAGCATGGCGGGCACGCCGCCACGCCGCGAATCGGCGCCGAGGAACCCCTGCGCCCGCAGGGTGATACGGCGTGCTTCGTCGGGAGTGAGGGAGGTCGGCATGCAGCGATGCTAGCCTCCGGCACCGACGAAAACCGTTCGATGGTGTCGCGGGCGAATCGGCGCACCCTACGCTCGCGCTCTACCCGCGCTCGAAAGGCGAGTGGTGCTCGGCCGCCCTGATCACCCTGGGCGAGTCCACGATCACGTCGGAGAAGATGTCGAACACCAGGGCCAGGATGCCGCCCAGCGCGCACACCCCCACGCTCACCCAGAACACGAACCAGTTCGGGCCCAGGCACAGGGCGACTCCAGCCGCCGTGAAGCCCGCCAGCATCACCGTGACGGCCAGCCACGAGGACGCGCGCCCGCCGTGGCTGGCGGTGCCGTGCGGCGGAGCCACCGGTATGACTCGCTCCACCTGTCCTCCGCCGGTTTCCGCGGCGGCCATCCGCCGTTCGATCGACTCAGCCATCACGTCCCCTTTCTCCCGTCTCAGGGGGTTCGCGGCGGACGGCGTGGGCGCGGCGGTGCGCGTCCGGCGCGTCGTATGACGTAGCATCGCCATCGAGGACACCGTGAGCGACCCGAGCGAGCGCGCGAATGCCGTCGGCCGCGAAAGCGCCCGCCGCGTGACCCCGCGGCAAGCGCGATCCACATCGGCATACCCGAAGCCGCGCCCCATACGCATGGGCAGGGCGTGCCCCTCCGCGCTTACGTGGACTTTCGCCTGGCCACGGCGCCGCGGAACTTTTCCGGTCCCGGTCGGCGTTTCGCCGGTGGCTGTGTCAGGTGGCGGAACCGCCTACGATGGCAGCGGGGAAGTTTGACTCGTCAGCCCGGCCGGGGTAGACCTGCGAGGAGCTTTACACAAAGTGGCTGCTATTCTCGACAAGATCCTTCGCGCTGGCGAAGGCAAGACCCTGCGCAAGCTGAAGCGGGTCGCCGACCAGGTCAACTCGATCGAGGACGACTTCAAGAGCCTGTCCGACGCCGAGCTGCGCGCGTTGACCGAGGAGTACCGGCAGCGATACGCCGACGGCGAGTCGCTGGACGACCTTTTGCCCGAGGCGTTCGCCACCATTCGTGAGGCCGCCCGTCGGGTGCTGGGCCAGCGGCACTTCGATGTGCAGTTGATGGGCGGCGGCGCGCTGCACCTGGGCAACATCGCCGAGATGCGCACCGGTGAGGGCAAGACCCTCACGTGCACGCTCCCGGCCTACCTTAACGCGCTCACCGGCAAGGGCGTCCACGTGGTCACCGTCAACGACTACCTGGCCAAGCGCGACGCCGACACGATGGGCCGCATCCACCGTTTCCTCGGCCTCGAAGTCGGCGTGATCCTCGCCAACATGTCCCCGGACGAGCGCCGCAAGCAGTACAGCGCCGACATCACGTACGGCACCAACAACGAGTTCGGCTTCGACTACCTGCGCGACAACATGGCCTGGTCGCTGGAGGAGTGCGTACAGCGCGGCCACCACTTCGCGGTGGTCGACGAGGTCGACTCGATCCTCATCGACGAGGCCCGTACGCCGCTGATCATCTCCGGTCCCGGCGAGCAGTCCGGCAAGTGGTACCAGGAGTTCGCCAAGATCGCCCCCAGGCTGCGGCGCGGCACCGAGGGCAAGGACGGCCAGGAGCAGACCGGCGACTACGTCGTCGACGAGAAGAAGCGCACGGTCGGCATCTTCGAGCCCGGCGTCGAGAAGGTCGAGGACTGGCTCGGCATCGACAACCTCTACAAGCCCGAGCACACCCACCTGGTCGGCTTCCTCAACAACGCGCTGAAGGCCAAGGAGCTCTACAAGCGCGACAAGGACTACATCGTCGTCGAGGGCGAGGTCCTGATCGTCGACGAGTTCACCGGCCGCGTGCTGCACGGCCGCCGCTACAACGAGGGCATGCACCAGGCGATCGAGGCCAAGGAAGGCGTCCGGATCAAGGACGAGAACCAGACCCTCGCCACGGTCACCCTGCAGAACTACTTCCGCCTCTACGAGAAGCTGGCCGGCATGACCGGTACGGCCGCGACCGAGGCCAACGAGTTCCACCAGACCTACAAGCTCGGCGTGGTCACCATCCCGACGAACAAGCCGATGATCCGCAAGGATCAGGCCGACGTCGTCTACAAGACCGAGGACGCCAAGTTCGACGCGGTGGTCGACGACATCAAGGAGCGCTACGAGAAGGGCCAGCCGGTCCTGGTCGGCACCACCTCGGTGGAGAAGTCCGAGCGGCTGTCCAAGGCGCTGCGCCGTCAGGGCGTGCAGCACGAGGTGCTGAACGCCAAGAACCACGCGCGTGAGGCCGTGATCATCGCCGAGGCCGGGCGTCGCAACGCGGTCACCGTGGCGACCAACATGGCCGGTCGAGGCACCGACATCATGCTCGGCGGCAACCCCGAGTTCCGCGCCGACGTGGCGCTGCGCGACCGGGGTCTGAACCCGGTCGACACCCGCGAGGAGTACGAGAAGGCCTGGCCCGAGGAGCTGGAGAAGGCCAAGGAGGCCGTGCGGGCCGAGCACGACGAGGTCACCGCGCTGGGCGGCCTGTACGTGCTGGGCACCGAGCGCCACGAGTCGCGCCGGATCGACAACCAGCTCCGCGGTCGTTCCGGCCGTCAGGGCGACCCGGGCGAGTCCCGGTTCTACCTGTCGCTGGGCGACGACCTGATGCGCCTGTTCAACGCCGCCCGGGTCGAGTCGATCATGACGCGGCTGAACATCCCCGACGACGTGCCGATCGAGTCCGGCATGGTGTCCAAGGCCATCGCCTCCGCGCAGAACCAGGTCGAGCAGCAGAACTTCGAGACCCGTAAGAACGTCCTCAAGTACGACGAGGTCATGAACCGCCAGCGCAAGGTGATCTACGCCGAGCGCCGCCGGGTCCTGGAGGGCGCCGACCTGCGCGAGCAGATCCACGGGTTCATCGCCGACGTCATCGACGACTACGTCACGGTCGCCACCGGCGAGGGCTTCGCCGAGGAGTGGGACCTCGAGAAGCTGTGGAAGGCGTTCGGCGAGCTGTACCCGATCTCGCTGACCAGCGACGAGGTGATCCAGGAGGCGGGCGGCAACCGCGAGGACCTCACCGCCGAGGGCGTCGCCAAGCGGATCAAGGAGGACGCGCTCGCCGCCTACCAGCGCCGCGAGGACGAGCTGGGCGAGGAGACCGTGCGCGAGCTGGAGCGCCGGGTCGTCCTGTCCGTGCTCGACCGCAAGTGGCGTGAGCACCTCTACGAGATGGACTACCTCCAGGAGGGCATCGGCCTGCGCGCGATGGCGCAGCGCGACCCGCTGGTGGAGTACCAGCGCGAGGGCTTCGAGATGTTCGCCGCGATGCTCGACGGCATCAAGGAGGAGTCGGTCGGCTACCTGTTCAACCTTGAGGTCGAGGTTCAGACGAACCCGATCGTCGAGGAGGAGCAGGACGCCGAGGAAGACGCCGCGATCTCCGAGACCCGTTCCATCATCGCGCGGGGGCTGCGCGGTCCCGACCGTCCGGCCCAGCTCGAATACACCGCGCCGGGCGAGACCGGCGAGGTCGAGCACACCCGGGTCACCACGACTCCGGAGGAGCGCGCCGCCTACGGCGACGTCTCGCGCAACGCCCCGTGCCCCTGCGGCTCGGGCAAGAAGTTCAAGCGCTGCCACGGCGACCCGAAGCACGCCGACAACGCCACCGCCTGATCGATCCAGCCGGACGGCCCCTCCCGCACTTGGGAGGGGCCGTCCGTCTTTTTCAAGGAGTGGTCTCGAAGTCGGTGCAGAGCCAGCGCGGCCCCCGGCGTTCCATCCGCATGGCCAGCACGCGCGATCGCCGTCCGCAGTGCACCAGCAGGCACATCTCCAGCGCGTCGGCACCCGGCCTGGAGATGTGCGGGGCCGAGACGCGGAGCGTGCCGTCGGCTTCGATGATCTTCCCGGCCCGGACCAGCTCCCCGTACGTCCGTTCGGTGGCGTGCGCGGCGACCGTGCCGGGGAGCCGGACCCCGGCCAGGACCTCGGCGAAGGCCAGCCCGAGCGCCTGCAGCCTGCGTTCGTCGGGTGTCGCGGGCACCGCGCTGACGTAGGAGTCGAGCATTCGCGCGCCGCCCGGCCCGCCGCGCGGGTACGGCACCGGCGGCGTCCGCGACCCGTTTCCTGGCGCGGGTGCTCCGGCCGCCGACGCCTCGTAGGGAGGGTCGGCGATGGGCGACGAACCGAACCTCGGCATCGGGACGAGGTGGATCGGAAGGGGCGAACTCACAGGGCGAGGCATGGCGACTCCGCTGGCTTCGGGAATCCGCGGGTTCCGCCCGCCGGAGCGCGCGGACGGAAGGGGAGGGGTTGCTATGCATAAGGAGTTTTCGGGCGGGGTTCCAGATACATCCGGCACCGGATGCTCCAGCCGGGCCGGGGGTCTGTCAGGCTTCGTGGCGATGTCATGGGCGACCTGGAGCGGTTGGCGGCCAGATTCGGCGTGGTTCCGGTTCGGTGCGCATGCCGTATCGGGTGGCCGGAACCCGTTCAGCCATCCGGTCCGCGCCCCGGCGTCGGAATCTTCAGTGTCCTGATCAGGACGCTGAAGATCACGTAGTAGACCAGGAAGTAGACCGGCCCGAAGGCCAGGACCACCCAGAGGTTGCGGGTGTTCGACTTGGTGGCGTTGAGCAGCAGGTCCACCGCGCCCGCCGAGAAGTTGAAGCCGAGGCGCGCGTCCAGGGCCGACATCAGCGCCATCGACGACCCCATCAGCAGCGCGTGGATCACGAACAGCGCCGGCGCGACGAAGACGAACGCGAACTCGATCGGCTCGGTGATCCCGGTGACGAACGAGGTCAGCCCGGCCCCGACCATGATCCCGCCGACCGCGGCCCGGCGGTCCGGGGGAGCGGCCCGCCAGATCGCCAGCGCCGCCGCCGGGAGCCCGAACATCATGATCGGGAAGAACCCGGTCATGAAGATCCCCGCACCTTCCTGCCCGGCGAAGTAGCAGTTCAGGTCGCCCGCCGCGGTACGGGTCGCGCCGTCCGCGCCCGCCGTGCACTCGGGGATCGTGAACCACACGATGGTGTTCAGGAAGTGGTGCATGCCGAGCGGGATGAGCAGCCGGTTGGCGACGCCGTAGATCCCGGCGCCCTCGGTGCCGTGCTCGGCCAGCCAGTCGCCGCTGCGCGTCAGCCACTCGCCGACCGGCGGCCACAGCAGGCCGAAGAGCACCCCGAGCAGCAGCGCGGCCACGGCCGTCACGATCGGGACGAACCGCCGCCCGCCGAAGAAGGCGAGCCACGCGGGCAGCTTGATCCGGTGGTAGCGCTGCCAGAGCAGCGCGGCGACGATCCCGATGAGGATTCCGCCCAGCACGCCCGTCGGGTTCTGCGCGCCGAGATCGACGCGGGCCTCGGGCCTGCCGTCCGGGCCGATCGCGGTGACCAGCACCTTGCGGTAGACGGCGCCGCCGGGCGCGCTGTCGAAGAACATCACCCTGGTGACCCGGTCGAACACCAGGTAGCCGACCAGCGCGGCCAGCGCCGTCGAGCCGTCGGCCCGGCGCGCGAACCCGATCGCCACCCCGATCGCGAACAGCACCGGCAGGTTGTCGAACAGTGCCCCACCGGCCGCCGCGCAAACCGCCGCCACCCGGTCGAGCACCGCGTTGTCGGTACGGCCCAGCAGGTCGTCCTGGCCGAAGCGGAGCAGCAGCCCGGCCGCGGGCAGCACCGCGATCGGCAGCATCAGCGACCGCCCGATCCGCTGGAGCACCCCGAACACGGGCGTCCACCACGGCCCTCCGCCCTCCGCGACCGCCGTGCCCATCCCACCCCCGGCCTCGATATGGCCACATTCCGCAACAGGATGATTGCTCATTGTTTATGGCTTGTCTGGTTGTGCGAGGCGTGTGTCGGTAGATACACAGAGTGGTTGATGAGCGGAATGCCAGGAATCCCGCCTCCGAGGGCCCGGCCGACGCGCTGCTGCGGACGGGCCGGTTCTTCAGCAAGGGCGTCTACTCCGGAAATCTCAGAGACGTCTTCTACCGGGGCGGCCGGAACGCGGAGGTCTTCTACCGGGACCGCTGGGCGCACGACAAGATCGTGCGCTCCACGCACGGTGTGAACTGCACCGGCTCCTGCTCCTGGAAGGTCTACGTCAAGGACGGGATCATCACCTGGGAGACCCAGGAGATCGACTACCCGTCCGCCGGCGCCGACCGGCCGGAGTACGAGCCCAGGGGCTGCCCGCGCGGCGCCGCGTTCTCCTGGTACACCTACCACCCGACCCGCGTGCGCTACCCGTACGTGCGGGCCGTTCTCGTGGAGATGTACCGCGAGGCCAGGCGGCGGCTCGGCGATCCGGTGCTCGCCTGGGAGGAGATCGTCGGCGATCCCGAACGGCGCGCCCGGTACCAGCGGGCGCGGGGCAAGGGCGGGCTGGTGCGGTGCACCTGGCACGAGGTCCTGGAGATGATCGCCGCCGCCCACGTGCACACCGTCAAGGCGCACGGACCCGACCGGATCATCGGATTCACCCCCATCCCCGGCCAGTCCATGCTGTCGCACGCCATCGGCACCCGGTTCCTGGCGCTGATCGGCGGCCAGGCCCTGTCGTTCTATGACTGGTACGCCGACCTGCCGGTCGCCTCCCCGCAGGTGTTCGGCGACCAGACCGACGTGCCGGTGTCGGCCGACTGGTGGGACGCGGCGTACCTGATGATGTGGGGCTCCAACGTGCCGGTCACCCGCACGCCGGACGCCCACTACATGGTGGAGGCCCGCTACAACGGCCAGAAGGTCGTCGTGGTCTCCCCGGACTACGCAGACAACAGCAAGTTCGCCGACGACTGGATGCATCCCCATCCGGGCACCGACGGAGCGCTGGCCCACGCCATGGGGCACGTGATCCTGCGGGAGTTCTTCGTCGAACGGCAGGTGCCGTACTTCACCGGCTATGTCCGGCGGTTCACCGACCTGCCGTTCCTGGTGCGGCTGGAGGAGCGGGACGGCGCGTACGTCCCCGGCCGGTTCCTGCGCGCCAGCGACCTCGGCGGGGAGCACGCCGCCGCCGAGCACGCCGAGTGGCGCACCGTGCTGCTGGACGAGCGGACCGGCGACGTGGTCGTCCCGCCCGGCACGATCGCCGACCGCTGGTCACGGGACCAGGGCCACTGGAACCTCGACCTCGGCGAGGTGGTGCCCCGGCTCAGCATGCTCGGCCTGCCGGACGCCACGGGCGCCGAGGTGCTGATGCCCCGCTTCGACACCGCCGACGGTTCCGGCGACGTGCTGCGGCGCGGCGTCCCCGCCCGGCGGCTGACGCCCGACGGGCCGCTGGTCACCACCGTCTTCGACCTGCTGCTCGCCCGGTACGGCGTGGGCCGGGAGGGCCTGCCCGGCGACTGGCCGTCCGGCTACGACGACGCGGCCGCGCCCGGCACCCCGGCCTGGCAGGAGACGATCACCTCGGTGCCCGCCGCCGCCGCGATCAGGATCGCCCGCGAGTTCGGCGGGACGGCCGAGCGCACCGACGGCCGCTGCATGATCATCATGGGCGCCGGCACCAACCACTGGTTCCACGCCGAGACCACCTACCGGAACTTCATCACCCTGCTGGTGGTCACCGGCTGCGTGGGCCGCAACGGCGGCGGCTGGGCCCACTACGTCGGCCAGGAGAAGTGCCGCCCGCTGAACGGCTGGACCGCCCTGGCCACCGCCTCCGACTGGGTCCGCCCCAGCCGTCAGATGATCGGCACCGGGTTCTTCTTCCTCAACACCGACCAGTGGCGCTACGACCACTTCCGCGCCGACGTGCTGTCCTCGCCGCTCGGGCGCGGCCACTTCGCCGGCATGGCCGCCGCCGACGTCCTGGCTCAGTCGGCCAGGCTCGGCTGGATGCCGTCGTACCCCACCTTCGACCGCAACCCGCTGGACCTCGCCGACGAGGCCATGGCGTCCGGCCGGGACCCGGGGGAGCACGTCGCCGCCGAACTGGCCGCCGGACGGCTCGGCTTCTGCGCCGAGGACCCCGACGCCCCCGTGAACTGGCCGCGCATCCTGATCGCCTGGCGGGCCAACCTGCTCGGGTCGTCCGGCAAGGGCGCCGAGTACTTCCAGCGGCACCTGCTCGGCACCCACAACAACCTGCGGGCCACCGAGGCGTCGCCGGAGGTGCGGCCCAGGGACGTGCGCTGGCGCGACCCCGCTCCGGAGGGCAAACTCGACCTGCTGCTGTCGCTCGACTTCCGGATGACCTCCACCACGCTGCTGGCCGACATCGTGCTGCCCGCCGCGACCTGGTACGAGAAGCACGACCTGAACGCCACGGACATGCACCCGTTCGTGCACTCGTTCAACCCGGCCGTGGAACCGCCCTGGCAGGCGCGCACCGACTTCGAGATCTTCAACGACATCGCCGACGCGTTCTCCACGCTGGCCGAACGGCACCTGGGCACCAGGCACGACCTCGTCGCCACGCCGTTCATGCACGACACGCCCGGCGAGATGGGCAACCCGTCGGGCGTGGCGCGCGACTGGCGGGCCGACGGCTCGACGCCCGTGCCCGGTTCGACCATGCCGTCCCTGACGATCGTCGAGCGCGACTACCCGGCCGTCGCCGCCAAGATGCGCGCGCTCGGGCCGCTCGCCGGCGACAAGGGCCTGCCCTGCAAGGGCGTGACGTACCGGGTGGAGGCCGAACTCGCCGACCTGGCCCGGCTGAACGGCACGGCGCGCGGCGGCCCCGCCGACGGCCGTCCGCTGATCGACACCGGCCGCCGGGCCTGCGAGGCCATCCTCGCCCTGTCCGGCTCCACCAACGGCCGCCTGGCCGACCAGGCGTTCCGGACCCTCGCCGAGTCGGTGGGCGGCGGCGACGGCCTGGCCCGGCTGGCCCGCACCGACGCCGACCGGCGGATCAGGTACGCCGACACCCAGGCGCACCCGCAACTGACGATCACCAGCCCCGAGTGGGCGGGCATCGAGACCGAGGACCGCCAGTACAGCGCGTTCACCATCAACGTCGAGCACGACAAGCCCTGGCACACCCTGACCGGACGTCAGCACTTCTACCTCGACCACGACTGGATGTCCGAACTCGGGGAGAACCTGCCGATCTATCGTCCGCCGCTGAACATGCACCGGCTCTTCGGCGAACCGGTCCTCGGCGCGGACGGCACGCGCGAGGTGACCGTCAGGTACCTGACCCCGCACAACAAGTGGTCGATCCACTCCGAGTACCAGGACAACCTGATCATGCTGTCGCTGGCCAGGGGCGGGCAGGTCATCTGGGTCAGCCCGCAGGACGCGGCGGCCATCGGCATCGTCGACAACGACTGGGTCGAGGCGGTCAACCGCAACGGCGTGGTGGTCGCCAGGGCGATCGTCTCGCACCGGATGCCCGCCGGAACCGTCTACATGCACCACGCCCAGGACCGGGTCGTCGGCGTGCCGAAGACCGAGACCACCGGACGCCGGGGCGGCGTGCACAACTCCCTGACCAGGGTGCTGCTCAAGCCGACCCACCTGATCGGCGGATACGCGCAGTTCTCGTTCTTCCCCAACTACCTCGGCCCGGTGGGGACGCAACGCGACGAGATCACCGTGCTCCGCCGTCGCACACAGGAGGTTCGCTACTGATGCGAGTCATGTCCCAGATCTGCATGGTGATGAACCTGGACAAGTGCATCGGCTGCCACACCTGCTCGGTCACCTGCAAGCAGACGTGGACCAGCCGGGCCGGAGTCGAGTACGTGTGGTTCAACAACGTCGAGACCAGGCCGGGGCAGGGCTACCCCGTCGCTACGAGGACCAGGACCGCTGGCAGGGCGGCTGGAAGCTGACCCGGCGCGGACGCCTGGTGCCCAGGGCCGGAGGCCGGGCGCGCAGGCTCGCCAGCCTGTTCGCCAACCCGCTGCTGCCCAACATCCGCGACTACTACGAGCCGTGGACCTACGACTACAACGACCTGTTCGACGCCCCCGCCGGGGACGACTTCCCGGTGGCCGCGCCCCGCTCGCTGATCAGCGGGCAGCGGATGGACACCATCACCTGGTCGGCCAACTGGGACGACGACCTGGGCGGCATGCCCCAGCACCAGGACGACGACGTGGTGCTCCAGAAGATCCAGGACAAGGTCCGGATGGAACTGGAGCAGTCCTTCATGTTCTATCTGCCGAGGATCTGCGAGCACTGCATCAACCCGTCCTGCGTGGCGTCCTGCCCCTCAGGCGCGCTGTACAAGCGGGTCGAGGACGGCATCGTCCTGGTCGACCAGGACCGCTGCCGGGGCTGGCGGATGTGCGTGACCGGCTGCCCGTACAAGAAGATGTACTTCAACCACCGCACCGGCAAGGCCGAGAAGTGCACGTTCTGCTTTCCCCGGATCGAGGTCGGGCTGCCCACGGTCTGCTCCGAGACCTGCGTGGGACGCCTCCGCTACGTCGGCGTGCTGCTCTACGACGCCGACCGGGTGGCCGAGGCCGCCGCCACCCCGCGTGAGCAGGACCTCTACCCCGCCCAGCTCGGCGTCTTCCTCGACCCGAACGACCCGGAGGTCGCCAGGGCAGCCGAAATCGCGGGCATCCCGCACGACTGGATGCGTGCCGCCCGCCGGTCTCCCGTCTACGACCTGATCGTCAACTACAAGGTGGCGCTGCCGCTGCACCCGGAGTACCGGACGATGCCGATGGTCTGGTACGTGCCGCCGCTCTCGCCCGTGGTCGAGGCGATCACGGCGTCCGGGCACGACGGGGAGGACCACATCAACCTGTTCGGGGCCATCGACACCCTGCGCATCCCGGTGTCCTATTTGGCGGAGCTGTTCACGGCGGGTGACCCGCTGCCCGTCGAGACGGCACTGCGCCGCCTGGCGGCGATGCGCGCCCACCGGCGGCGGATCAACCTCGGCGACGACGTCGATCCCGGCATCGCCGAGTCGGTCGGCTTCACCGTCGACCAGATGGACTCCATGTTCCGGCTGCTCGCCCTGGCCAAGTACGACGACCGCTACGTGATCCCGACCGCGGCGGCCGGGGACGTGCGGACGCTGGAGGAGACCGCGCTGCGCGGATGCAGCCTGGACTACGAGGGCGGTCCCGGGATGGGCGGGGGCGGCGGATCCGGGCCGTTCGGCGAGGCGTCGGGACGGCCGGCGCCGCTGGCCGTCGAGAGCTTCCACGCGCTGCGCGACCGGCACACCTCGGACCGTGCGGCCGACACCTCGGGCCCGCGCGGCCGGGTCAACCTGCTGGACTGGGACGGGCGCGGCGTCCCCCAGGGGATGTTCCCCGAGCGCAACGGCGAAGGCACGCGGCGGGGCGTGGACCGGGGCGCCGACCTGGGCAGCGAGGCGGGCGAGATCACCGAGAACCGCCCGCCGCACGAGGACCACCCATGAGCCCCCGGCGCACGGGCCGCCTCTCCGGGCGGCTGTCCGGGCTCATGCCCGAACGGCGGGAGCGGCTGCCCGAGGACGGCGTCGCCGTGGTCCGCCAGGCCGTCGGATTCTGCCTGGACTACCCCGCCTACGACCTGTTCGACCGCCTGCCGCTGATCCAGGCGGCGATGTCCGAGTACGCCGGCCACCCCCCGGCGTCCGCCGTGACCGAGTTCGCCGAGTGGCTGGGCGGCACCGAGCCGATGCGCGCAGAAGAGCACTACGTGTCCGTCTTCGACACCCGCAACCGCCGCTCGCTGCACCTCACCTGGTGGAGCGACGGCGACACCCGGCGGCGCGGATTCTCGCTCGCCGCGATCAAGGCCCGCTACCGCGCGCACGGCCTGACCCCGCCCGGCGGCGACGAACTGCCCGACTTTCTGCCGGTGATGCTGGAATACGCCGCACTGGAACCACAGGACGGCACGGCCCTGCTCCAGGAGCACCGGGCCGGGCTGGAACTGCTGCGGTTCGCGCTGGTGGAGGCGGACACGCCGTACGCGCTGCTGCTCGGGGCCGTCTGCGACACCCTCCCCGGCCCGTCGCCGAAGAACGCCGCGGAGGCCCGCCGGATGGCCCCGCCGCCCCCCGGCCTGGAAATGGTCGGCCTGGGCGGCGGTCCCGGGCGGTTCGCGTTCGAACAGCCACGAGTCCCGGAGGTGGCGGATGACTCCGTCGGCCATTGACATCTTCCTGTGGGGGGCGCTGCCCTACCTGTGCGTCGCGCTGCTGATCAGCGGCCTGATCTGGCGGTGGCGCTACGACAAGTTCGGCTGGACGACGCGCTCGTCGGAGCTCTACGAGTCGCAGCTCCTGCGGTACGCCAGCCCGATGTTCCACGTGGGCCTGCTGGTCGTCCTGCTCGGCCACCTGCTCGGCCTGTTCATCCCGCAGAGCTGGACCGCCGCCGTCGGCATCACCGAGGGCATCTACCACTCGATGGCGCTGTGGCTTGGCCTGGCGGCCGGGGTGCTCACCTACACCGGGATCGTGCTGCTCATCTGGCGGCGGCGCACCAACGGCCCGGTGTTCCTGGCGACCACCCGCAACGACAAGGTCATGTACATCTTCCTGGTCGCCGCGCTGACCCTCGGACTCGCCACCACGCTGATCAACGCCGCGCGGCTCGACTACAACTACCGGGTGGACGTCTCGCCGTGGGTGCGCAGCCTGTTCATCTTCCAGCCGGAGGTCTCGCTGATGGCGGGCACCCCGATCGAATACCGGATCCACTCGGTGTCCGGGCTGCTGCTGTTCGCGATCCTGCCGTTCACCCGGCTGGTGCACGCCTTCGCCGCGCCGGTGCACTACCTGTTCCGGCCGTACATCGTCTACCGGGCCCGTGACCCGCAGAACGTCTCGACGGCGGCGGTCCGCCCCGGATGGGGACAAGGCGACATATGAGCCGTGCATCTCGCGGCTTCGACCTGACGGAGCTGGAACGGCGGCATTCCAAGCGGATGGTCCGCTCGGTCTACACCGGCGTGAACTGCTTCATCTCGGTCGCGCTGATGGCCCTGCTGGCCTACTGGACGGACGCGCCGTTCGTCTTCCCGTCGCTCGGACCCACCGCGTTCCTGCTCTTCTACACGCCGCTGGCCGCCTCCTCCACCCCGCACAACACCCTGATCGGCCACCTCATCGGCATCCTGGCCGGGTGGTTCGCACTGGCGATCACCGGCCTGCTGACCGTGCCGCCCGACCTCGAACACGTGGACGGCCAGCGGATCCTAGCCTGCGCCGTCGCGCTCGGCCTGACCTGCGGCCTGATGCCGGTCTTCCAGGCGGGCCACCCGCCCGCCGGGGCCACCACCCTGATCGTCGCGCTGGGCCTGCTGCGGACCCCCGCACACCTGGTCATCATGATGGCCGCGGTGCTGATCATCACGATCCAGGGCTTCGTGATCAACCGGGCGGCCGGGCTGCCGTATCCGGTGTGGGGGCGTTCCCCCGAAGTGGGGGTTCCCTAACACGACCCCGCCGCAGCAGCGCTCGCCGACCGCGTGAGTGTGCTGGGATGTGTGGCATCGACCCCTTACGAGGAGCACAAGGATGCCGAAGGCCGAACGCCCGTCCATCGACGCCATCGAGGTGCGCGACCTGCGGCGGGAGGAGATCCCCCAGGCCGTGGGCGTATTGGCCCGGGGCATGCGCGACAACCCCCTCCACTTCGCCGCCTATGGGGTGGATCCGGAGCAGCGGGTCCGCAGCCACGCCCTGCTCGTGCGCGGCCTGTTCACCACCTCCCCGCACCAGCGGCCCATTGTCGCCGTCCACGAAGGCCGTGTCGTCGGGGTCACCGGAGTGGCCGCGCCGGGCAGCTGCCAGCCGTCCGGGCTGGGCAAACTCCGCCAGCTTCCCGCCCTGCTCACCCTCGGCCCCCGGACGGCCGTCCGCGTGGCCAAGTGGGTGTCCGGCTGGGCCGCACTGGACCCGAAGGAGACCACCCACGCCCACCTCGGCCCGCTCGGCGTGGACGCCCACTTACAGGGCATGGGCATCGGCTCGCTCATCATGCGCGAATACTGCCGCCGCCTCGACACCGACGGCCACCACGGCTACCTGGAAACCGACAAACGCGAAAACGTGGCCTTCTACCAACGCTTCGGCTTCACCCTCATCGCCGAATCCCCCATCATCGGCGTCCCCAACTGGTTCATGCTCCGCCCCCCGACCTCCTGACCCGCTCGCTCCCTGTTCCCCCCGGCCCGCGCTTCCGCCCCCCTCGCCGCCGATGCCCTCGTCCCGCTCGCCGCCGGTGCCCTCGTTTCGTTCGGCCCGTGCCTCCGTCCGCTTGACGCCGTTCCGCGGGGCCGTGCTCCCGGCCGCTCGCCGTGCGATTGCCGATGCGTCGGCCCGTCGGCCCGTCCGCGCCCGTCCACCCATGTACGGCGGGCGATGGTGTCGTCCGACGCCCGTACCTGGTACCGCCCCGGAGCCCGAGCGCTCCTCAGGCGCGCGTGGCGCTCGCCGTTACGGCGTCCCCAATCTCCCGAATCCCCGCACGACCGAACCCGTCGCCCCGGTACACCGCCACCCGCCGCCTCCCCGGCACCAGCTCCCCGTACTCCAGTCGCACGCCGTACGTGATTCACCCCGCCACGGTCGCGCGCCACACTCCGGACCGCCGTGCGCCGTGCGCAAAGTCGCACCCTGCATACGGTCGGTGCCCCGGCCGCCGAGGAACGTGCCGCCGCCTGGGCAGCGGGTCTGTCTGCCGCAACGCTGAACGGGCCATCGCCGCCGGACACCTGTGTCCGCTACTCATCAGCGGAGATCACCGAGCCCGTGGGGTCTGGTCAAGTCCCCGCCGTGAGCCCGGACGCCGCCCTGGACGCTTGCTGAGCGATTCCCTTGGACGGCTGCGCCCGCACTGTGTGATCAATCCTGCTGCCCCTATGGGCATCGAACCTTGAGGTTTGGATCACGAGGTTCGGGCGGGGGTTCGGAATCGATGTCGTGGACAGGGGCGTGGGAAACGGAGGACGAAGTCGCCTTCGTGGAAGGCGACCAGGCCGACGACCGTTCTCTGCACGCCCCGTCAGATCTCCACATGGGGCCGTGCGAGTCGCCCCTCCCGGCTGGTTGGGGGGTCGCCCTTCTCGAACCACACGACGCGACCGGCGTCCACGACTGCTCCGTCGGGTGCGAATCCCCAGGTGTCGGCCGTGCGGGCGACCAAGGCCAGGCCCCAGCCGCCCGTGGCCGGCCCATCGTGATCGACTACGCGGGGAGTGTGCGGTGAACCTTCGTCCAGGACCTCGACCCGCGCCCAGCCGTCCTTGGCCGTGACCGTCAGGCCGACGCGTCCGCCCGGGTCGCCGGATCGCGTGTGCCGGATGGCATTGGCGACCAGCTCGGAGACCATGAGCACCAGATCATCAAGGATCTCGGGGGCGAGATCCGGTGTTTCCTCCCATAGGCGCCTGACGAAGCGGCGGGCCACGGCGACCTGATCCAAGGTCCCCGGAAAGACCGCTCCTCTGCGAACCGCGCCAATTGGAGCATTTTTCGGTGTTTTGAAGATTTGTCGCATCGCTGTCACCACTGCGCCTGTCGTTGTGCAGTTCTTCCTGACGCGATTTACCTTGACGCAGGTCAGGCCGCATGATGGCCAACACGTGTCCGACGGTTCTGGACGCTTGTCGCCCATTCTTGTGTTGGCAGCACAGCTTTGTGTTACTACTTGTGGACGACCGGAAGGACCAGGAGTTGTCATGCCGTCAGGCCCTCCCAAGGAACCGAGTAATATCGCGCTCAGATTCGGCAGGGAGCTGCGTAAACGGCGCGAGGACGCCGGGTACTCTCAAGAGCGTGTAGCTCGTTACTGTGGCATCTCGGCGAGCCTTGTTTCTAGTGTGGAACGCGCCGCTAGGAAACCATCCATTTCGATGGCGAAATCGCTAGATGCCCTATTCGGGCTAGATGATGTCTTTGTGCGCTTAGCGGATGCGCTCAGCAAGGAACGGCTAGCGGTCGGCGGGCCGGACTGGTTCCAGGCGTGGGTCGGCGAGATCGAACCGTCCGCGAGCATCATTCGATGTTGGGACCCTTTGCTGATCACGGGTCTGCTCCAGACCGAGGAGTACGCCCGAGCGGTCATCTCAGGTGACCTGACGCCGACTGCTGAGGTGGATGGCCGCGTGCATGCTCGGATGGTGCGCCAGACCGTCCTGGACCGGGAGTACCCCCCGGAACTCTGGGTTCTGCTTGACGAGGGTGCGCTCCGGCGCCTCATAGGAACACGAAAGATCATGGCAGACCAGCTTGATCGCATTCTCTGCAGGGCTGACATGCCAGAAGTGACAGTACAGGTCGTGCCGTCCGGTGCGGCGACAACCGTCGGCATGATGAGTGGTTTCATCATCGCCGAGGGTGACGGGCCGACGGCGGTGTCAATAGAGTCGGCGGGGCGTGGTGAGGTGAGCACCGAGGCAGATTTGGTCTCTGCGTTGTGGCGTCGCTGTGACAGACTCAGGGCAGAGGCAATGCGTGCCATAGACTCTTTGCAGCTTATTAAGGAGGTGCGGGACGAATGGAACAAGTAAATCTGTTGCATGCCGTGTTCCGGAAATCGGCACGGTCCGGAGGTAGCGGCGGGAACTGTGTCGAGGTCGCGGACAATCTTCCCGGTGTCGTGGCCGTCCGTGACAGTAAGGATCCCAACGGTCCGGCGCTCTGCTTCACCGCTGATGAGTGGCGCGCCTTCCTCGCCGGTGTCAAAAGCGGGCGGACGCTCTAGTCGCCGAGGCCCTCACCTCCTGCGGGAAACGGGGGCCTTGGTGGCTCGTCGCCTGGCCGGACGGCCCACAGCCGCGATGGCGGCGCTCCTGGACGACGGCGCCTGTACTGACCCAGTGGGAGCATCTGTCCGCCATCTCCCCAGACCGTGACCACGGCCGTCGGCCTGGCCGCGTTCCGCTCACCCGTCGTGATCGTCCCCCACCAACGGCCGTACTGGCGGGGAACGGCGCACGCTCTGTCCATCCAACTGCCGTAGGTCGCCTTTTCCGTAAAGCTCGATGGTGACGATCCGGCGACGGAGGGGCAGGTATCTACAGGAGTTGCCGCAGTTCGAGTACAAGTTCCATGGCGTCATCGAGAAGGCGCATTTCGCTCTTGCTTGTGGCCGGGTCGGCGGCTCTTTTCTCTCTGGCCTGGGAAAGGCATCCGGTGTCGGCGCTGCCCAGAACGACCGCAGGGCCGAGGTGTGCGAGCAGCGAGGTAAGCACTGCACGGGCCGGCGCTGCCTGGGCTGTGGTGTCGGCGGCGACCTGCCCCAGGACGAGGGCCGACATTCCCCAGTCCAGCCCGGGCGGCCCCTCCTCGGTATTGCGCCAGTCGATCACTACCGGGCCCTGAGAGGTGAGCATCACATTGCCCGGGTGCAGGTCCAGGTGGAGGACGCGGTCAGTGGGTTCAGCGGACACCCGTGCGGGAATCGAGTGCAAGCGGTGTAACAGGCCGGCGAGTCTCAATCCTGCGGCTTCGGGCGTGATCGTGCCCCGCAGCAGGGCCTGCAGCATGGACGGGCCATGCAGTCGCTGCATCATCAGATCGGTTCGCCGTACTGCGCCGGGCACGCCGCTCGCCGGGGCCCGGACATGGGGCACCGGATAGCCGTGGTCCGCGAGGTAGGCCATCACGGCTGCTTCTGCGGTGGCGTCGCCGCCGTCCCGGTACGGCGGAGGACCCAATGATCATCGATCGCGAACACGTCCGCGCTGCGACCGGACCCGAGTAAGTCACCCATCTGCATGCATAGACGCTACTCGTCAGCGGGAACATCGTCTTCCCCGTGCCCGTGGCCGCATCTCGCTTTACGGCGAGCGCTTGCTGGATATCTGATGTCATGGGGCGCCGGTCGGAGGGCTCAGCAGTTCGCGGGCCAACGCCTCGCCCCATCATTGCTCGATCCGGTCGGGCGACCAGGAGCATTCGGTGCGGAGGGTGGTGTAGACGTCGATGTTGCACAGCGCGGCGTAGATGTCGATGGCGGTGGGGATGTCCAGTCGAGTCCGGGGCGGAGTGTGCCGTCCGGCCAGGAGGAGAACACCTGGCTGCGGTGTTCGCCGACCTGTCGCCGTCCAAGCAGATAGAAGTCCGCGAGATCGGGCTCGGTACGGCGGTGGCGTTGTGGGCGTTCGGCAACAGCTGTTCGGCTTCAACCAGGTCTTCCTGGCCATCGCGGTGTTCGGATTCACCGCTGCCGGAATGAGCCTCGCCTTCATCCCCGCCTGGCACGCCTGGCTGGGCTTGATCAGCGCCGCCCTGCTGTTCATCTCCTCCACTGCCGCCCCGTACAACGCCGACGGCACCAACCGCGTCGCGGTGATCGGCCTGCTCGGCTGGCTCGGTTGGGCCTCCTGGATCGTCGCCTACAGCATCGCCCTGCTGAACATCTAGCCAAGGAGCAAGCACATGATACTTGTGACCGGGGCCACAGGCCGGGTGGGCAGCCGGGTCGTCCGCGAGCTGACCGCGGCAGGTGCCGCGGTACGGGCGCTCACCAGGCATCCCGACGATGTTCGGTTGCCCGGCGGCGCCGTGGCCATGCGCGGCGATCTCCGGGTGGCCGCGTCCCTCGCGCCGGCGTTCGAGGATGTGGACGTGGCCTACCTGTTCCCCGTGCCCGGGTGGCCCGTCGCCGACCTGCTGGCGCTCGCGCGGAAGGCCGGAGTACGCCGGATCGTCCTGCTGTCCTCGGCGTCACTTCCCGGTGGACCCCCCACATCGAGCGGCCGCATCGGGCGAATGAGGATGCCGTACGCGCCTCCGGCATGCCCTGGACGTTCGTCCGGCCGACCGCGTTCATGGCCAACGACCTGTGATGGGCGCCCGCGATCCGTGCCGAGGACACGGTGTACGACGCCTTCCCCGACGCCTCACTGGCGCCGGTCGACGAACACGACATCGCCGCGGTCGTCGCCGCCGCGTTGCTGGAGCACGACCACGTGGGCCACACGTACGAACTGTCCGGCCTGTGGCCCGTGGTGGCCCGAGACCGTCACCCTCGCCGAGACCTGGAGTGGCCGGCCCCTGCAGAGGGAACCCGCGCGCCCGTCCTGGTGCTACGGCACCCCCGGGCACGCCCGTGCCCAGCAACTCGCCGGGATCGCACTCGAAGACCCCGCCGACAACGGCTCGCCGAGCGCGCCCTGCACGGCTGCTTGATCGACCCCGCCCAACTGGCCCGGATCGCCGATCCCGGCCTGTGCCACGGATGGGCGGGCCTGCTCCACACCTCCCGCCGGATCGCCGCAACGGCCGCCTCGCCCGCACCAGCCGGCCTTATGGACGAGCTCGCCGCCCGGATGTTGTCGCTGATCGTTCCCGAGCCCGGCTTCCTGAACGGGATGGCCGGAGTGGCGCTGGCCCTGGCCGGACTGGCCGATGGCGTGGAACCGGTCACCGCCTGGGACGCCTGCCTCCTGCTCACTCCCTACGACAAGAGATGACGACGGACCGACCTTGGCGGCTGTGGCGGCTGGCCGACGACGGACAGCTCACCCGAGGGCTTCGGGCGGTGATCGCCCATCATGTGATCTTCCATTGGAACAGGCTCGGCCTGCCCTACCGGGCGCAGTCCAACCTCGCGCTGGCCGCGCGTCGGGCCACGTTCGACGAATGACCACAACTGCGGCGCGCTCTGCTAATGGCGCCGTGGACGGTGGTGACCCGAAGCCTCAGCGCATCTCAGACGCGTCCCGGGCCGGGCCTGATGGCGGCGGGTCAGGTTGGGGCGGGCAACCGGATCGAGGCCAGTTTGGCCGGGTCGGTGATGATGTCGATACCGGTGATCCGGCCTTCGGCGACGGTGAAGGTGACGATGGACAGAGGCGTTCCGTCGGAGTGCCAGGACATGTGGCCGGGGAGGCCGTTGACCAGCACGGGGCGGTGGCGGGTGACCTCGCCGGAGAACGTGCGGGCGCCGGAGGCGACCTCGGTGGCGCCGATGGTGACGACCATGCCGTCGGCGGTGTCGACGGTCAGCTTCACGTTCGGGTCGAGGACGCGCAGCAGCGCTTCGAAGTCGCCGCTGAGCGCGGCGGCGCGGAACGCCTGGACGGCCTCTCGGTGTTCGCGGGCGACGCCCGGCCGCCGGTCCGTGGCTTGGACCTTGCGGCGGGCGCGGCTGGCGATCATCTTGGTGGCATCGGCGGATTTGCCGAGGATGTGGCCGATGTCGTGGAACGGGACCGCGAACATGTCGTGCAGGACGAACGCCAGGCGCTCGGCCGGGGTGAGTGCGTCCAGCACGACGAGAAGGGCGAAGCCCACCGAATCGGCCAGGGCCACCTGCTCGTCCGGCGTGGGTTCATCGGCGGGCGTCACCACGAGGCCGGCGAACTCGTGCCCGTAGCCGGTCTCGGGATGGGCTTGCCGGGATCTCAGGAGGTCCAGGCTGATCCGGCCGACCACGGTGGTCAGCCACCCCGCCAGGTTGCCGATGGACCCCTCGTCCTGACGGATCAGGCGCATCCAGGCTTCCTGCACCACGTCCTCGGCGTCGGCGTGCGAGCCCAGCACGCGGTACGCCAGGGCGCGCAGCCGGTCGCGCTGGGCTTCGAACGCCTCGGTCACGGGGCCGGACGGGCGGATGGTCATGGCGGCTAGGGCCTTCGCGGCTGGCGGAGCGCGATCCGGTTGCCGTCCGGGTCCACCGCCTCGGCGCGGATCCCGAACGGGTAGTCCACGGGTTCCGGGTCCTCGAAGGTGACGCCGCGCCGACGCATGATCTCGAAGTCCCTGCGCAGATCATCGGATTCGAGGAACACCGGCCAGGACGCGGCGGGCCGGCCCGGGTCGGCCGGCTGTCCGGTGGCCGCCGCCTGCGACCACAGCAGGATCTCCACCGGGCTGTCGGGAACACCGACGGTGAGGAACCGCCCGTCGGGCCCCGGGAAGTCGATCCGCTTCTCCAGGCCGAGTCCCTGGGTGTAGAACTCCAGCGCGCGGTCCTGGTCGGTGACGGGGACCGTCACGTACATGATGTTGGTCAGCATCCTGCCCTCGATTCACTCGTCGGTTCGGCGACCGTTCGGATCGGTCGTCACCCCTATGACGAGTGCCGAAGGGAGAAGGTAACAGCACCGGTCCGCCGAGCGGTCACCGCCAGGGCTCAGCAGCGCGTCGAGGTCTCTAACGACGCTGGTCGCCGTGCCGCCGCCGGGCCGCCTGCGCGCCGGAGGAGGACGAGCGAGCCCGTGGGCCGATCATCCGATCGGGTGCTGAGGCGTGTCCAGCCACACCTGTTGCCCGTCCGGGGTGACCGTCATCCCGAACCGGTTCCGGCCGGGTTCGCCCCAGTCCATCCACTGGAAGTAGGCGTTCACGACCTCGTCCCACAGCGGCCGATCGCCGACTTGGTAGACCTCATGGTCGTCGGCATGGGGGACGTGGCTGATAAGGGCCCACTGGGCCGGAGCGTCGGGGTCGGTCACCCAGGTCAAGAGCCGGTCGGTGTCGCGGTGGCTGCTGATGTACAGGCCGGTGAGCGCGGACATCGCCAGTGCGGCCCCCGCGGGCGCCCGGGTGATCGTGCGGGGGTCGATGCGGGTTCGTGTCTCGCGGCCGTCGCCTCGCTGCGCATTCGCGGCGATGCGCTGGGAGCGCATCATCATGTACGCGGCGTACCCGGCGAATCGGCCGGCCGCGGTGCCGTCCGGTCGGACGGTGAGCCGCAACGCGTGCCCGACGACGAACCCCGGATCGTAGGGCAGGGCGATGACGCCACCCGGCCGGGTCTGCTCCACCCACGTGTACGGCACGGCGCGGACGCCGCAGGTGACGTGGACTCGGTCGAACGGCGCCCGCTCCGGGCAGCCGTCCGCGCCGTCCCCGACCACCAGGTGCGCCTGGACCCCGGCGTCGCCGAGGTTCTTCGCGGCCTGCTCGGCGAGCGCGGCGTCCACCTCGATCGACGTCACGCCGCCCTCGCCGGCGATGTGCGACAGCAGCGCGGCGGTCCACCCGGTACCCGTGCCGATCTCCAGTACCCGGTGCCCCGGGGCGGGATCGAGGAGTTCGAGGAGATCGACGACGGTTCCCGGTGCGGAGTTCGAAGAGGTATAGAGGCCGCCGGCCCTGTCGCGGAGGTCGGTGTCACCATCGTCGAGCTGGGTGACGATGGGAAGCGGGGAGTACACCGCATCCAGCCAGCCGGACGGGTCCGCGTCGCGGTCGATGACCGTTGTCGTGTCGCCGGCGACGAGGGCCACCTGCGGGACGAACCGGTGCCGGGGCACCGCTCGCATCGCCTGCTTGACCGGATCGCTGATGTCGCCGAGGCTGTCGATCAGCCGTTCGATCCGTACGGCGATGCCCTCGTCCACTACTTCTTCTCGTCTTTCGGCTTGCCCTCGTGCTTGCCGCTGGGCGCCGCGCCGTCGGGGTGTCCGGCGGGCGGCTTGGGGAGCGGCTTGTCCTCCCTGGGCTTACCTTCGTGCTCGCCCATGCAGGCCTCCTCGTTTGCTGGAAATCAAGCGGGAGTGCTGACCGTGATCATACCGCTACAGAAAGAGACTGGACGGCGCGAAGGCCGGCGGGAGCGTCGGGCGGAGCCCGACGCTCGTGGTGGACCGGCCGGGTCGCTTTGCGGTTATCGGCCGTTGGTGATGTAGCGGCGGAGGTATTCGGCGGTGAGGGAGTCGGGGTGGGTCAGGAGCTCGGAGGGGGAGCCGGTGAAGATGACCTCGCCGCCGTTGCGGCCGCCGTCCGGGCCGAGGTCGATGATCCAGTCGGCCTGCTGGATCACGTCGAGGTTGTGTTCAATGAGGATGACGGTGTCGCCCCGGTCGACCATGCCGTTGAGCAGGGCCAGCAGGGTGTCGACGTCTGACATGTGCAGGCCGGTGGTCGGTTCGTCCAGGACGTAGACGCCGCCGCTGCGGTGCAGGTGGCCCGCGAGTTTGAGGCGTTGCCGTTCGCCGCCGGACAGGCTGCTGAGGGACTGGCCGAGGCTGAGGTAGCCGAGGCCGACCTCGACGAGTTTGGCGAGTTTGCCGCGCAGGGCGGGCTCGGTGAAGAACCCGGCCGCGACCTCGGCGGGCATCTCCAGGACGTCGGCGATGGACTTGCCGCGCAGCAGGTGGGCGAGGACCTCTTCCTTGAAGCGGCGGCCGTCGCAGGTGTCGCAGTGCGCGGTGACGGGGGCCATGAAGGCGAGCTCGGTGATCAGGACGCCGCGGCCCTGGCATTCCTGGCAGGCCCCGGTGGAGTTGAAGCTGAACAGGCCGGGGGAGACACCGTTGGCCTTGGCGAAGAGCTGGCGGATCGGGTCCATCAGGCCGTGGAAGGTGGCGGGGGTGGAGCGCGAGGAGGCGGCGATCGCGGACTGGTCGATGAAGATCGAGTCGGGGTAGGCGGACATGAAGGCGCCGCCGATCAGCGAGCTCTTGCCGGAGCCCGCGACGCCGGTGATCGCCGTGAGGACGCCGGTGGGGATGTCGACCGAGACGTTCTTCAGGTTGTGCAGGTCGGCCTTCTCGATCGGGAGGGCGCCGGTGTGCGGGCGGACGGTCTCCTTCACCGCGGCGCGGCGGCTCAGCCCCTGACCGGTGAGGGTGCCGGCCTGGCGGAGCTCGGCGAGGGAGCCGGAGAAGACGATCTCGCCGCCGTGCGCGCCGGCTCGCGGGCCGACGTCGACGACGTGGTCGGCGATGGCGATCACGTCGGGGTCGTGTTCGACGACCAGCACGGTGTTGCCCTTGTCGCGCAGCGCGACCAGCAGGTCGTTGAGACGGCCCACGTCGCGCGGGTGCAGGCCGACGCTGGGCTCGTCGAAGATGTAGGTCACCTCGGTCAGGGTGGCCCCGAGGTGGCGGATCATCTTCAGACGCTGGCCCTCGCCGCCGGACAGCGTGGAGGTGGGGCGGTCGAGGCTGAGGTAGCCCAGGCCGATGTCGGCGACCCGTTCGAGGGCGGTGCGGGCGGCGTCGGCGGCGGGGGAGGAGGCGAGCTTGGCCAGCACCTCGATGAGGTCGCTGATCTGCATCCGCGACCAGTCGGCGATGTTGCGGCCGTCGATGCGGGTGGCCAGCGAGGCGGCGTTGAGCCGGTCGCCCTGGCAGGCGAGGCAGGTGCCCTCGCTGATGAAGCGCTGGATGTTCTGGCGGGTGCGTTCGCTGACGCCGCTGAGGTCGCGCTTGAGGCTGGAGCGGGTGAACCGGGCGACCAGGCCCTCGTATTCGACCTTGTAGGTGCCCCGGCTGAAGCTCAGCTCGATCTCGCCGCCGGTGCCGTGCAGGAGGTCGTGCCATTCGCTCTCGGTGTAGTCGCGCAGCGGCTTGGCGGGGTCGAACCGGCCGGACGCGGCGTAGATCTGCCAGTCGGCGCTGCCGACCTTGTGGTTGGGGAGCAGGATCGCGCCGTCGTTGAGGGATTTGTCGCGATCGACCATGAGGGACGCGTCGGCGCGGACCGTCTTGCCCAGGCCGTCGCACTCGGGGCACATGCCGAGCGGGTCGTTGAAGGAGAAGGCGGAGACGTGCCGGCCGCCCTCGCGGGCGAACAGCGCCCGGATCATCGGCTGGATGTCGGTCATCGTGCCGACGGTGGAGCGGGTGTTGCCGCTGACCGGCTTCTGGTCGACGATCACGGCGGTGGTCAGGCCGTCCACCGCGTCGGCGTGGGGCCGCTCGTACTTGGGCAGCAGGTTGCGGATGAACCACGAGAACGTGCTGTTGAGCTGCCGCTGCGCCTCGACCGCGACGGTGTCGAAGACGATCGACGACTTGCCGGACCCCGAGACGCCGGTGAACACGGTGATCTTGTTCCGGGGGATGGTCAGCGACACATCCTTGAGGTTGTGCTCGCGGGCGCCGACGATGCGAATGCTCTCCATGCGCCGGGACTCTAGGGCACGCCGCCGACAGTTTCGGGGCTCGCGGCGGCGGCCCCGGCCACTCAGCCGGAACGGCGGCGGCGGCGCAAGATCAGCCGGCCGATCCACACGGCGGCGGCGAGCAGGGCGACCGCCCCGGCCGCCGGGGCGACGCGCTTCAGGAGCGGGGTCCCGGCGATCTCCAGGAGGTCGAGGGCCTCCTCCTCGGCGGTCCGCGAGGTGCGCGCGGTGCCCGAGGGCCGGGGGTCTTCGGGGACGCCGAGGGAGTACGCGCGGGAGTGACTAGAGACGTCATGGCGGGTGTCGTCGGGGACGGCCGACAGGTGTCGGACCTGACCGGCCTCGACCACCACATCCGCCTCCTCCACCACAGCGGGCTCCGGGGACTCCGCCAGCAGGGCGGCGAGGTTGGCGGCGAAGCGGTCGATGAGCTTGCCACCGACCTCGGCCATCACGCCCCGGCCGAACTGCGCGGGCCGTCCGGTGACGTTGAACGAGGTCTCGACGGCGACCTTGGTGGAACCGTCCGCGCCCTCCGCGGGGGTCAGGCGCGCGGTCACCGTGGCGCCCGCCGTACCGGCGCCCCTGGCCTCTTTGCCCGACGCCTCCACCGTGACCGTCCGCGCGTCCTTGTCCACGTCGCGCAGGTGCGCGGTGCCGTGGTAGGTGACCGTGATCGGGCCGACCTTCACCCGCATCCGGCCGGTGATCTCGTCACCCTCCACGGATTCCAGGGTCGCCCCCGGCAGGCACGGCGCCACCCGCTCCACGTCGAGCAGCGTGGTCCACGCCTGCTCGACCGGGACGGGGACCGTGAACTCGTGGTCGAACCGCATCGCCATCGATCCGCTCCTTGCTCTCCTACCTTCGACACTACGACCGGCCGGGCGCTGAGGCGAGCGCGCCGCCCGCCTCAGCACCCGACGGGAACGAACGGTCAGGCCCGCGCGGCGGCCAGCACCGCCCTGCGGGTGAGCACCCTGGCCAGGTGCCTGCGGTAGTCGGGCCCGCCGTGCAGGTCGGCGGGAGGCGAGGTGCCCTCGGCCGCTACCGCGCAGGCTTCGGCGACGGCTCCGCCGGCTCCGTCGCCCCCGTCTCCGGACGGCACGCCGCGCAGCGCCGCCTCCGTCGCGCTCGCCCGCAGCGGCGTCGTGCCCATGTTGGTCAGCCCGATCCGCGCCTCCCGCACGCTCCCGTCGGAGCGGCGGACGGCCGCGGCCACCCCGACGATCGCCCACGCCTGGGCCGTCCTGTGGAATTTCTCGTAGTGATACCCCCAATCGGGGCCGAGCTTGGGCACCCGGATCCCGACGAGGATCTCGTCCGGCTCGATGGCCGGTTCGAGGTAGTCGGCGAAGAACTCCGACGCCGGTATCTCCCGCTCGCCGTCGGCCGATCTGACCACGAAGACGCAGTCCAGGGCGAGCGCGACGGCGGGCAGGTCGCCCGCCGGGTCGGCGTGGGCCAGCGAGCCGCCGAACGTGCCCCGGTGGCGTACCGCCGGGTCGGCGACCGTGCGGGTGGCCAGCGCGACCAGCGGGATCCCGGCGTTGACCACCGACGAGCGCATGACCTCGTCGTGGGTGGCGGCGGCGCCGATGAACACGTGGTCGTCCTCGTCGCGGATGCCGCGCAGCTCGGCGAGCCTGCCCACGTCCACGAGGACGGTGGGGTAGGCCAGGCGCAGCCGCAGCAGCGGCAGCAGCGACTGGCCGCCCGCCAGGACCTTGGCGTCCTCGCCCGCCTCTCGCAGGGCCCCGCACGCCTCGTCGAGCGTGGCGGGGCGCACGTAGTCGAACGGCGCGGGGATCATGCGGTGCCTCCGTCCGCCCGGTTCAGGGCTCTCCATACGCGTTCGGGGGAACAGGGCATCTGGACGTCGCGCACGCCGTGCGGGCGCAGCGCGTCCACGATCGCGTTGACCACCGCCGGGGTGCTGGCGATGGTGCCCGCCTCGCCGACGCCCTTGACGCCGAGGGGGTTGCCGCTCGCGGGCGTCTCGGTCCGGTCGGTGACGAAGTCGGGCAGGTCGGCCGCCGACGGGACCAGGTAGTCGGCGAGGGTGGTGGTGAGCAGGTTGCCGTCGGCGTCGTGGACGGCCTCCTCGAAGAGGGCCTGCGCGATGCCCTGGGCCAGGCCGCCGTGCACCTGTCCCTCCACGATCAGCGGGTTGACGACCTTGCCGACGTCGTCCACGGCCACGTAGGAGCGGATGCGGGACATGCCGGTCTCGGTGTCCACCTCGACGGCGCACAGGTGGGTGCCGTGCGGGAAGGAGAAGTTCTCCGGGTCGTAGGTGGCCTGGGCGTCGAGCCGGGGCTCTACGCCGTCGGGCAGGTCGTGGGCGGCGAAGACGGCCAGCGCGAGTTCCTGGATGGTCTTGCCCGCGCCGGTGCCCCGGACCCTGACCGACCCTTCGGCGTACTCCAGGTCGTCGGCGGCGGCCTCCAGCAGGTGGGCGGCGACCAGGCGGGCCTTCTCCTTGACCTTCTCGCACGCCCGGAGCACGGCGATGCCGCCGACCGTCAGGGAGCGCGAGCCGTAGGTGTCCAGGCCCCTGGGGGAGACGGCGGTGTCGCCGTGCAGCACCGAGACGTCCTCGAACGGCACGCCGAGGGAGTCGGCGACGATCTGGCTCCACGCCGTCTCGTGGCCCTGCCCGTGCGCGCTGGACCCCGTGACGACCTCCACCTTGCCCGTGGGCAGCATGCGGACGTCGGCGTGCTCCCAGCCACCGGCCCCGTACTTGAGGCTGCCCAGGACGCGGCTGGGGGCCAGCCCGCACATCTCGGTGTAGGTCGAGACGCCGATGCCGAGCTGCACCGGGTCGCGCCGCTCCCGGCGGGCGGCCTGCTCGGCGCGCAGCTCGTCGTAGCCGAACAGGTCCGTCGCGCGGGCGGTCGCCGCCTCGTAGTCGCCGGAGTCGTAGGTGAGCCCGGCGATGGTCGTGTAGGGGAACTCCTCGGCCCGGATCCAGTTGCGCCTGCGGACCTCGATCGGGTCGATGCCCAGCTCGGCGGCCAGCTCGTCCATCACCCGCTCGATGGCGTAGGTGGCCTCCGGCCTGCCCGCGCCCCGGTAGGCGTCGGTGGGCATCTTGGTGGTGAACACGCCCGTGCAGCGGAAGTCGTAGGCGCCCATCTTGTAGATGCCGTTGTACATGAACGCCCCGAGCAGCGGGACGCCCGGTGTGACCAGCATCAGGTAGGCGCCCATGTCGGCGAGCAGGTCGACCTTCAGCCCGCGGATCCTGCCGTTCTCCTCCGCCGCCAGGCTCACGCGCTGAAGCTGGTCGCGCCCGTGGTGGACGGTGAGGTTGCCCTCGGACCGGGACTCCGTCCACTTGATCGTCCGGCCCAGCCTGCGGGCCGTCAGCAGGACCAGCACCTCCTCGGCGGTCACCTGGAGCTTGGAGCCGAACCCGCCGCCGACGTCGGGGGCGATCACCCGCAGCCGGTGCTCGGGGATGCCGGTGGTCAGGGCCAGCATCACCCGCAGGATGTGCGGGATCTGGGTGGCCGAGTAGAGCGTGTACGCGTCGCCGTCGGTGGTGGCGACGACGGAGCGGGGTTCCATGGCGCTGGGGATGAGCCGCTGCTGGACGTAGGTCCGGTCGATGACGACGGGGGCGTCGCGGAACGCCGCGTCGATGTCGCCGCCCGCGAAGGTCCAGGTGAACGCCTGGTTGCCGGTCTCGTGGACCTTGGCCGAGCCCTCGGCGAGTGCCTCGGTCATGTTCAGGACGGCCGGCAGCGGCTGGTAGTCCACCTCGATCGCGGCCAGCGCGTCGGCCGCCTTGTAGCGGTCGGTGGCGACGACGCAGGCCACCGCCTCCCCGACGTAGCGGACCTCGTTCACCGCCATCGGCGGATGGTCGGGGATCACCACGTCATCGCTGACCGGCCATGCGCACGGCAGGCTGCCCTGCTCGTGCGCGAAGTCACGGCCGCTGTAGACGGCGACCACGCCCGGCTGCTCGCGTGCCGCGGCGGTGTCCACCCGCAGGATTCGGGCGTGGGCCATGGGGCTGCGCAGGAACGCCAGGTGCAGGGTGCCGGGGAGCTGGATGTTGTCGGTCCACTGGGTGCGCCCGGTGACGAGGCGGGCGTCCTCCTTGCGCAGTCTGGCCCGGCCGATCTCGTCTCGCGACTCCCCGGCGGGGGCCGCCGCCTCGGTCGTCATGCCGTCACCTCCCGCTCCTCGGAGACGCCGTCACCGTTCATGGCCTGTGCGCCCCGGTGTACCGCCCTGACGATGTTGCAGTAGCCGGTGCACCTGCACAGGTTTCCCTCCAAGCCGGTGCGTATCGCCTCGTCGGAGGGGGTGGGGTTCTCCCTGAGCAGGTCGAGAGCCGCCATGATCATGCCGGGCGTGCAGTAGCCGCACTGCAGCGCGTGTTCCTCGTGGAACGCGGTCTGCATGGGATGCCACCGGCCGTCAGACGCCAGGCCCTCCACGGTGAGCACGTCACAGCCGTCGGCCTGGACGGCGAGCACCGCGCAGCTCTTCACGCTCTGGCCGTCGAGCAGCACCGTGCAGGCGCCGCAGTTGGACGTGTCGCAGCCGATGGGAGTGCCTGTCCGGCCCAGGCGATCTCGCAGGAGATGAACGAGAAGGAGGCGCGGCTCGACCTCTTCCTCGTAGCGGATGCCGTCCACGGTGACGGTGATACGGGGCATACGTCCTCCAAGCACGCCCGTGACCGTGTGTGCACAGGCGAGGGATAGGAGTGATGAGAGCCGACTCTTGCGAACGTACGCCCCTGTTCCCGCCGGTCAAGCCCCACCGGGGGATGCCGATGGCAAAGAACCGCCCGGCCCGGCCTACCTGCGGCGGATGACCCGGGCGATCACCGCGACGAACCCGGCCAGGCCCAGCCCGGCGATCAGCAGCGGAATCGCCACGAACGGGTCGGTGAGGTCGCCGGAGACGAACCCGATGCCCAGCATCAGGAAGAGCAGGCCGCTCAGCAGGGCCATCCAGTCGGTCCTGTGGGAGCGGCGCGGACGCTGCTCCGGCACGGTTTCGAGCTCGCGAGGGTCACGCTCCACGACGCACCTCCACATCGGCGACGCCCGCACGGATGTCCAGGACGACGGTGGCGGCCTCGCCGCTCGGACGGACCTCGGGTTCCAGGATCTTCTCCTGCCGGGCGTTGGGACCGCCCTTGATGGAATGATCGATCTTGACGTCGCCCACCCGTGAGCGGGCCTTCACCTCGGCCCGGACGTCGGGTGGCAGGATGACCCGCACCTCGCCGACGGACACGTTCACCCGGAAGGACGTGCGCGATCCCGGCGGGAACGGCAGGTCACTGAGGTCGAGGGTGCCCTCTCCCACGTCCACCTGGTATTCGCGCTGGGCGGCGCTGAGATCGCGGGGGTGCCAGGTGTAGGCGCCGAAGGATCTCGGCACATCGGGTATCGCGGCTCCGGCGACGGCCACGGCGATCGCCATGACCGTGCCCGCGGCGACCAGCGCGGCCCCCCGGCCGTACCACGCCGCGACCAGCAGGCCGATGCCGACCGTGATCAGCATCGCGCCGCCGACCATGTGGACGCCGACCACTCCGCCAGGTTCCCCCGGTCTCGACTGGACCGCCATGACGATCCCTCCCACGATGAATGCCAAGAAGACGGTGATGGTCCCGAGGAAGGTCCGCGGGCGGCGCGCCTTGCGCGGCTGCGCGGGCGGAGCCGGCGCCCAGGGGCCCCCGTGCGGAACCTGGGCCGGGACCGGCGGATAGTAGGACCCCGGCTGATCTGCGCGCCTTCTGGGGTCGAGCGGCTGGTAGGGCGCCTGGGCGTACGGCCCGTGCGGCGCGAACGGCCCGCCGTTCGACGGATGCGGAGGCGTGACCCTGCTCGCGGCCGTGGGCGCCTCCCGAGGGGCTCCCTGCGCTCCCTGTGCTTCTGGGGCTTCGGGCGCGTCCTGCGGCTCCGGCGGACGGCCGGGCCGCTCCGGGGCCTGCGGCGCGGACTCGGCCATGGAGGCGGACGCCGTCCACCGGTAGGGACCGGAGGGCAACGTGGTGGTGGGCCCGGCGGTGGGCCCGGCGCTCTGCCCGGGGGTGGGCGGAGCGGGCGGCGCCGGTGGAGGCGGCGGCGGTGCGTAGTACGCGTACGACTGAGGCTGGGGCTGGGGCTGGGGCTGAGAAGGCGGGCCGTACACGGGAGCGGGGCCGGGGGGCGGCGCGTGGCGCACGCCGCGCCGTCCGCTGATCCGCTCGGGCAGCGACCGCAGCAGCGCCAGGATGTCGACGCCCCCGGCGTGCGCGGCCAGCAGCGTGATCGCGAACAGGGTGGCCACCACGAGCGTGCCCAGCCCGATGCCGCCCGAGGCCAGGTTGACCGCGAGCCCGACCGCGAAGACGCCGGTGAGCAGAGCCATCACGGTCTCGGCGTCGAAGAGGCGGTTGGTCCACTGCTCGACGTGGCCGGGGCCGCCGTCAGGCGTGCGCATCAGCAGGTAGGCGACGACGTAGAGCATGATGCCGATGCCGGAGGCGAGCACCAGGGCGGCGAATGCGACCCGGATGAGGACCGGGTCGATGCCCGCCCGCCGTCCGAGGCCGGCGCACACGCCGGTGAGCATCCGGCCTTCCTGGCTGCGGGCCACCCCGTAGCGGAAGCCGTCGTCCTCACTCTGCCGCCCGTTCTCGTTCGGCCGCGCGTTCTGCTGCCCCCGTGGCTGCGCTGACGGATCAGCGGACGGATCAGGCCCGGACGTATCGTCTGCTGGCTCCCGCGTGTCCCCGGAAGGGTCCGGGGCCGGGACATGCCGCTCGGCGCGGGCCTCTTCTGGTGCAGGCTCGCGCGCGTCATCCCCGGTATCGCTCATGCCTCCATCGTGGTGGTTCGGCCCGTCGCGTCACTATCCGGGGAACCCCTGAGTCATCCCCGAGGCGTATCAGGGGACGGCATGCGCCACCCCCAGTGGTACGGCCGGTCCCTGGCCCGGAGAGTATCGGGGTAGGGGTGGCATCAGGGCGATGCCTGATGCGAGATATGGACTGACGTGTGACGATGCTGACATATGGCTGACCGACAGACTCTTCGCGACGCGCCGCCCGTGGCGCCGCCTCCCCAGACGGAGGCCCCCCAGCACCGGATGACGCGTCCGGTCGAGGGGCAGCTCGTCGCGGGTGTGGCCCAGGGCGCGGCAGAGCAGCTCAGGCTCGATCCAGTGGTGATCCGCCTGGCCTTCGTGCTGCTCACCGTGGTCAACGGCATCGGCATCGTGGCCTACGCCGCGCTCTGGCTGTTCACGCCGCGCCGGCCCCACGAGGGCACGCCGCCGCAGCGCGACTGGAGCCAGATCGCCGCGTTCAGCGCGATCGGCATGGCGCTGATGGGCTTCGGCTGGCTCACCGGCACGGCCGGGGGCGGCGTCGCCACCTGGCCGATCGCAGTCGTCGGCATCGGCGCGCTGATCCTCTGGCAGCAGGCCGACCCCGACCGGCGCAGACGCTGGATGAGCGGCGCGGTCAAGGGGGTGCGGCAGAACCGCATCCGCAGCCTGATCGGCATGGCGCTGGTCGTGGTGGGGGCCAGCGGGTTCCTCTACGTCCAGGGGGAGTTCGCACAGGTGCGTCCGGGGCTGCTGTTCACCGCGGTCGTGGTGGGCGGGCTCGCGGTGATCGCCGCTCCCTGGCTCGCGGGCCTGTGGAAGGAGCTGCAGCTCGAACGCCGCGAGCGAATCCGGCAGGAGGAGCGCGCCGAGGTCGCCGCCCACGTCCACGACTCGGTGCTGCACACGCTGACCCTGATCCAGCGCAACGCGCACGACTCCCGCGAGGTGCTGCGGCTGGCGCGCTCCCAGGAGCGCGAGCTGCGCAACTGGCTCTATCAGCCCAAGCAGGACGCCGACGCCACGATCGCCGCCGCCGTGCGCAGGGCCGCGGCCGAGGAGGAGGACGCCCACGGCGTGCCCATCGAGATCGTCTGCGTCGGCGACCGCGACCTGGACCAGCGGCTGTCGGCCATGGTCCACGCGGCCCGGCAGGCTATGGTCAACGCGGCGAAATACTCTGAATCCGCAGTGGTGTCCGTGTACGCCGAAGTGGAGCCGGAAGAGGTGACGATCTTCGTGCGCGACCGGGGCAAGGGATTCGACCTCGACGCGGTTCCCGACGACCGGATGGGCATCCGGCAGTCGATCATCGGCCGGATGGAGCGCAACGGCGGTTCCGCGCGGATTCGCACCTCCCCCGGGGAAGGCACAGAAGTCATGCTGACCATGAAGATGGAGACAACGTGAGTACCAGGGTCCTGATCGTGGACGATCACCGGCTCTTCCGGTCGGGGGTCCGGGCGGAGCTGGGCGACAGCGTCGAGGTGGTCGGCGAGGCCGAGGACGTCGACACGGCCGTGGCCAGGATCACCGAGCTGGAACCCGACGTGGTGCTGCTCGACGTGCACATGCCGGGGGGCGGCGGCCAGGAGGTCCTGCGCCGGGTCCTCGGCTCCGGGTCCTCGGTCCGCTTCCTGGCCCTGTCGGTCTCCGACGCCGCGGAAGACGTCATCGGCGTCATCCGTGGCGGCGCGCGCGGATACGTCACCAAGACGATCAGCGGTCGGGAGCTGACCGACGCGATCCGCCGGGTGGCGGACGGCGACGCCGTCTTCTCGCCGAGGCTCGCCGGGTTCGTGCTCGACGCGTTCGCCTCCAGCGAGGCCCCGTCGATCGACCCCGAGCTCGACTCCCTCACCCAGCGGGAGCGGGAGGTGCTGCGGTTGATCGCCCGGGGCTACGCCTACAAGGAGATCGCCAAGGAGCTGTTCATCTCGGTCAAGACCGTCGAGACCCACGTGTCGTCCGTGCTGCGCAAGCTGCAGCTCTCCAACCGGCACGAGCTGTCGCGCTGGGCGACCGCGCGCCGTCTGGTATGACATGTCAACCGCTGGCTGAAGGATGCTCGTATGGCGGGCGCGTATAGGCCACGATGGAGCCGTGCGTAGCAGACTCCTCGTGACCGTGCTGGCGCTCGCCGTACTCGCCGCGGGATGCGGCCGGCTCCCGGTGGCGACCGACCGTCAGGAACCATCCACGGCCCGGCCCGAGGCGTCGCGGAGCGCCGATGAGACCGGTGAGACCTTCGAGGGCGACATCAGACTGGCCGCCCGCCTGGGCGAGGACTTCTGGCGGCGCCGCTTCGCGGCCGAGGGCGCGAACTACCGCCCGTTGCGCGAGTTCGTGCCCTACCGGAGCCAGGACGGCCCGGCGTGCGGCGGCGAGCCCGCGCTGCCCGAGAACGCCTTCTACTGCCCCGACGGCCATTTCGTGGCCTTCGACGAGCCGTGGATGCGGGGGATGTACGACCGCCTCGGCGACGCCTCCGCCTACCTGATCATCCTGCACGAGATCGGTCACGCCGTGCAGGCGCAGACGATGTCGCAGTACCGCCTCAACGTCGAACGCGAGCTGCAGGCCGACTGCTACGCGGGCGGCGCGCTCGGTTCGCTGGTGGCCGAGCGGCGGCTCGGCCCCGAGGAGGGCGACGACGAGGAACTGCTGGTCAACCTGGCGGCGGCGGGCGACCCCACCGACGCCTGGTGGCGGCCCGACGCCCACGGCACGGCCGAACAGCGCCAGCAGGCGTTCACCGTCGGCTATAACCAGGGTGTCGGCGCCTGCTGACCGTCCCGGCGTGTACGACCAGGCGGGGACACGCGACTCCGCCTAGAGGGGGATGTGACCCGGCGTAGGGCGGGCCTAGGGTCGGGGCGTGGACGCTGGTCGTGCGAGTGATCCGGGGAGGCGCGATGAGGGTAACGACCGCTGAGATCGGCTGGGCGCGGCGGGGTGCCTGCCGTACGAGTGATCCCGAGCTGTTCTTCCCGCTCTCGCCGTCGCCCGAGCAGGAGGCCAGCGCCAAGGCCGTGTGCGCGCGCTGCCAGGTGATGGACGAGTGCCGGGCGTACGCGCTGCGCGCGGGCGAGGCCGAGGGCATCTGGGGCGGGCTGACGCCGCAGGAGCGGCGAAGGTCGCGTTTCCCGGCGAACTGGCGTGGATCCGCCGCTAGTTAGGCCACCCACGTGATCCGTGTCGTAGCGTGCCACGTGTGACATCGTTCAAGCGGCTCCTGGCGGGACAGATCGCCATCCTGACGGCGGCCAACGTGCTGAACAACCGCGTGGCCCCCCGGCTGGGGCCGCTGACCTCGGCGGCGGCCACCGGGCTGCTGGTCGCCATGGCCAGGAGGTCCGGGGCGAGCTGGGAAGACCTGGGCTTCCACCACGGCAGGCGGGGCGCGGTCGTCGGCGGCGCGCTCGCGGCGGGCGTGGTGGCGGTGTACTCGGTGGGAGTGGCCCTGCCCGCGACCCGCAGGTTCTTCCGCGACGAGCGGGCGCTCGGCCTGAGCCGGGCGCGGGCCCTGGAGGAGGCCCTGCTCCAGGTTCCGGTCGGCACGGTGCTGCTGGAGGAGGTCGGCTTCCGGGGTGTCGTGTACGGCACCCTGACCCGCTCCCACGGCCCCGCCGCCGCGACCGCCGTTTCCTCCGCCCTGTTCGGCCTGTGGCACGTGCTGCCCGCCATGGACATGGCCGAGGCCAACCCGGCGCTCGGCCGCCTGGCCTCCGGCGAGGGAATCGAGGAGACGATCGAGGAGATCGTCGAGGAGCTGCGCCACCCCGACGAGGCCCCGCCGCCCAGGCCGTGGAAGAAGCACCTCGACACCGCGCGGGTGGTGGCGGGCAGCGTGCTGGTCACCGGGGCGGCCGGGGTGCTCTTCTGCGAGCTGCGCCGCCGCGGCGGGCTGCTCGCGCCGTCCATGCTGCACACCGCGACGAACTCGCTGGGTTACGCCTTCGCCCGGCTGGCCGCCGACCTGCCTGATGGCATTTCTCATCCCCAGGGTTGAGTTTCTCCATACCGGCTTCGGTGTTTCTTGCCATCCGGACCGCCGGTCGGCGGACTTGGCCCCCGGAGGCGGCCGGTTCTCGTTACGTTCTCCGCGACGGCGTAGAACTACGGAGAGGCATGGGAGGTCAGGAGGTGAGGGTTCACATGCGTACCGTCATCGACGTTGACAAGGAGCTGCTGGAGACGGCGCAGCGCGAGCTGGGCACACGGACCATGAAGGAGACCGTGGAGGCGGCGCTTCGGCTCGTGGCCGATCGCGCGGATCAGCGCGACCAGCCCGTGGACGTACGGCGGCGCCCGATCGACGGGCGGCGCAGGCCGGTGGAGGCGGGCGCGGGGCGCGCCGGCCGTCAGGCCGTGGAGACCCGCTGGAACGCCTCGGCGTAACTGCCGGGACCGAACCCCGCGCGCTCGGCCGTCTGGGCGAAGCGCTCGCGCACGAACTCGTCGAAGGTGTCCAGATGCGACACCTGGCTCACATGTGAGCGAAGGGCGGCGAGCTTGCGGTCGATCGTCGCGGAGATGTCCACGAAGTGGTCGGGCGAAGGACCCCCGCTCAACCACACCTCGCGGACCGTCCAGGCGTCGAGACCCTCTTCCGCCAGCAGTTCGGGGAAGGCGTAGGGATTGCGCGCGTCGGGATAGACCGCGTCCAGGGCGGACGCGCCGACCGCCCGGTGGTCGGGATGGCTGGGAGCGACGAACGCGTAGTTCCGCTCCGGGCTGTGGGTGATCACCAGATCGGGGCGCACCTGACGGATGACCCGGGCGATGTCACGGCGCAGGCCGAGGCCCGGCTCCACAGACCCGTCGCGATAGCCCAGGAAACGCACGTCGGTCACCCCGACGGCCTTCGCCGCCGCCGTCTGCTCGGCCCGCCGCAGCGCGGCCATGCCCCCATTGTCGAGCTGCCGGTCGAAACCGCCCGCGTCGCCGTCGGTCGCGACGCAGTAGACGACCTCCACCCCGCGCTCGACCAAACCCGCCATCGTGCCCGCCGAGGCGAAGTCCACGTCGTCGGGATGCGCGGTCACGCTGAGCACCCTCGTGATCTCGTCGTCCCTCAGCACGGGCGGCCTCCATGGTGTTTCGCTCCCGGACGTCTTCCCCGGCGAAACGCCGCGAACCGGAGCGCTATTCCGATGGAGCGGGCCATTGTTGTCGGTGCCCGGCCCTAACCTAGGGAGGTGCCCAGCCAAGTCTCCACCGACCATCCGCTGCTCGACGGTCTCAACCCGCAGCAGCGAGAGGCCGTCCTTCATCACGGCAGTCCGCTCCTCATCGTCGCGGGCGCGGGCTCGGGGAAGACCAGGGTGCTCACGCACCGCATCGCCTACCTGCTGGCCGAGCGCGGGGTCCGGCCGCCGGAGATCCTCGCGATCACGTTCACCAACAAGGCCGCGCGCGAGATGAAGGACCGCGTCGACAAGCTGGTCGGCCCGAAGTCGGCCGCGATGTGGGTGATGACCTTCCACAGCGCGTGCGTGCGCATCCTGCGCCGCGAGGCCAAGCGGCTGGGGTTCCCGAGCGGTTTCTCCATCTACGACCAGGCCGACTCCCAGCGGCTGATGGCCATGGTCTGCCGGGAGATGGACCTCGACCCCAAGCGCTACCCGCCGAGGTCGTTCTCCGCCCAGGTCAGCAACCTCAAGAACGAGCTGATCGACTACGAGACCGCCGCCGAGCGGGCCGGGTCCCACCTGGAGAAGACCCTCGCCGAGGCGTACCGCGCCTACCAGCAGCGGCTGACCGAGGCCGGCGCGATGGACTTCGACGACCTGATCATGCTGACGGTCAACCTGTTCCAGGTCTTCCCCGAGGTCGCCGAGCACTACCGGCGCCGCTTCCGGCACGTCATGGTCGACGAGTACCAGGACACCAACCACGCGCAGTACACCCTGGTGCGCGAGCTGGTGGGGCACTCGGAGGTCCGCACCGCCGACGGCGACGTGGTCCGCGAGGGCGACGAGCGCTCCGAGCTGTGCGTGGTCGGTGACGCCGACCAGTCGATCTACGCCTTCCGCGGCGCGACCATCCGCAACATCATGGAGTTCGAGCGCGACTACCCCGACGCCCGAACGATCCTGCTGGAGCAGAACTACCGCTCCACCCAGAACATCCTCTCCGCCGCCAACACGGTCATCTCCCGCAACGAGAGCCGCAAGCCGAAGAACCTCTGGTCCGACCAGGGGGCCGGGGCAAAGATCGTCGGCTATGTCGCGGACAACGAGCACGACGAGGCCATGTTCGTCGCCCAGGAGGTCGACCGTCTCTCCGACGACGACGGCGTGACGCCCGGCCAGGTGGCCGTCTTCTATCGCACCAACGCGGCCTCCCGGGTGTTCGAGGAGATCTTCATCCGCACCGGCCTGCCGTACAAGGTCGTCGGCGGCGTGCGCTTCTACGAGCGCAAGGAGGTCCGCGACCTGCTGGCCTACCTGCGGGTGCTGGCCAACCCCAACGACGTGGTGTCGCTGCGGCGCATCATCAACGTGCCCAAGCGCGGCATCGGCGACCGGGCCGAGGCGATGGTGGAGGCGTTCGCCACCCGCGAGCGGATCCCGTTCTGGGAGGCACTGCGGCGGGCCGAGGAGGCGCCCGGCCTCGCCACCCGATCGCTCAACGCGATCAAGGAGTTCACCGCGCTGCTGGAGGAGCTGGGGGAGAAGGCCGCGGGCATGCCGCCCGCCGCCCTGGCCGAAGACATCCTGGTCAGCACCGGCTACCGGGCCGAGCTGGAGAACTCCGGCGACCCGCAGGACGAAAGCCGACTGGAGAACCTCAACGAGCTGATCTCCGTGGCCGCCGAGTTCGAGGAGGCCAACCCCGAGGGCACGCTGGCCGACTTCCTGGAGCAGGTATCCCTGGTGGCCGACGCCGACCAGATCCCCGGTGGCGGGGCGGGCGTGGTGCCCCCCGGCGAGCGGGCCCCCGACACCGCCGCGAGCGGCGGCGGCGGTGTGGTCACGCTGATGACCCTGCACACCGCCAAAGGGCTGGAGTTCCCGGTGGTGTTCCTGACCGGCATGGAAGACGGCGTGTTCCCGCACTCGCGGTCGCTGAACGAGCCGAAGGAGCTGGAGGAGGAGCGCCGGCTGGCCTACGTCGGCATCACCCGCGCGCAGCAGCGGCTCTACCTGACCCGGGCGGCGGTGCGCAGCTCGTGGGGCGCGCCGTCGTTCAACCCGGCGTCGCGCTTCCTGTCGGAGGTGCCCCGCGAGCTGCTCGACTGGCGTACCGATCCGGAGAAGTCCGCCTGGTCGGCGGCGACCACCCGCAGGGAGCCCGCGGCTCCGGCGCGCGGGGCGGGCGGGCGGGCCGTCCCCGACTACGCGCCCGGCGACCGGGTCACTCACGACAAGTTCGGCCTGGGCACGGTCGTCTCGGTCGACGGCGTCGCGGAGAAGGCCAAGGTCAAGGTCGACTTCGGCGCGTCCGGTGAGAAGACCCTGATGTCCGCCTACGCCCCTATGGAAAAGCTTTGACGCGCTCTCCATCCTGAAGGCTGGAGATTCAGCCTGTGCCGCGCCTGCGGCACTTCTGACGGCTTCCTGTTTCGCCGGGACTCGCCCTCCGCTAGGCGGCGGGACTTACGGTCCCTCCGCAGGCGTTTAGGCTCTCCGCTCGTCCAGCGGCGAGGATGTTCCTGGCGGCGTTGACGTCCCGGTCGTGGACAGCGCCGCACGGGCACTCCCACGACCGGACGTGAAGCGGCATCTCGTCGGCCGGCACGCCGCACACCGAGCACAGCTTGCTCGACGGAAAGAACCGGTCGATCCTGGCGAACGTCCTGCCGCCGCGTTTCGCCTTGTACTCCAGCATGGCCGTGAACTGGGACCAGCCCGCGTCATGCACGCTCTTGGCCAGCTTCGTTCGGCCGAGCCCGGACACCGACAGGTTCTCCACGTACACCGCTTGGTTGTCGCGGATGATCCGCGTGGAGAGCTTGTGCGCCCAGTCTCGGCGGGCGTCGGTCACCCTGGCGTGCGCCTTGGCGACCTTCACCTTGGCCTTCCGCCTGTTCGCGGAACCCTTCTCTTTCCTGCTCAGCGCCTGCTGGGCCTTGCCCAACCTGCGTTCGGCCCGCCGCAGCAGACGCGGATTGCCCGCCTTGCGGCCGTCCGACATCACCGCGAAGTGCGTCAGGCCCAGATCGATGCCCACCCCGGACGTCGTCTCTGGCAGCGGCTCGTCGGCCCTCTCGACCACGAACGAGGCGAAGTACCTGCCGGACGCGTCCTTGACCACTGTCACGCTCGACGGCTCGGCGGGCAGATCCCGCGACCAGCGGACCGTCACGTCCCCGATCTTCGGGCCCTTGCGCTTCCCGGTGATCGAGGCGAAGAATTCGTCACCAAGTTCCGGCATCGGGTGTTCACCGGTCCTCACCTGGAGCGCATGGAAGAGAGCATGCGGGGCGTCTGCGCCGGTTTCGAGACCGAGCTTCGCGAGTTCAACGGCGAAGGCGAACATGTCCACCTGCTGGTGAACCTCCCGCCCAAGGTCGCCCTGTCCAAGCTGGTCAACAGCCTCAAGGGAGTCTCCTCGCGCAGAATGCGGCAGGAGTTCCCTGAGCTGGCCACCCATTACCACCGGGCGAACAGGCTGTGGTCGGGCTCCTACTTCGCCGGATCGGTCGGCGGCGCTCCGATCAGCGTCCTGCGCCGATACATCGAGCAGCAGAACCGGCCCGGTTAGAGCACGCCCGAGCCTGGCGGCCCTCCCGCGTGGGCCTTCACCCCCGGCATGAAGGGCCGGAGCACTGGCCCACATACCGGTAGCCCACCCCGGGAACCGGGATGGGCTCAGTCGGTGAGCTCAGCCAGTGGGCTCAGCTAGTGGGCTCAGCCGAACAGCGAAGAGATCACTGGAATGCCGCGCACCTGTGAGGTGAGCTGTTCGAGCGTCGGGATGGTGGCCAGGATCTTGGCCGCGGCCTCGGCGTCGGCCTCGGTGTTGAGCCGCCGTCCCCAGGCGCTGAAGCGCGCGTCGTTGACCGTGGTCATCCTGGCGTCCACGGTGTCGATGCGGCTCCAGGTCGTGGTGAGGCGGCGGGGCAGGTCGTCCCGGCCGAGCCAGAGCCGCCAGTGGACGCGGGTCTCCGGTTCGTAGGCCGTGTAGGCCCTGCGGAAGCCCTCGGAGACGCGGTGCAGCTCGCTCATGGAGATGGTGCCCGACATGACCGTGGTCTGCTGGCCGTCGAGGATCTCGGACGGCTGCCTGCCGGTGTAGGAGGTCAGCAGCAGGGCGCGGAGCGTCGCGGGCTCCAGGACCTGCACCGGCCCCGACATCGCGACGGCGGGCGCCCCGGCCTCGCCGTAGCGGGGCGTGCCCGCGTTCGGGTAGTAGACGTCGTCGAACCGGGGCGCGCCCGCCTCCGGGTAGAAGCCGTCGTCATACCGGGCCGCGCTCGCGTCCGGGTAGTAGGAGTCGTCGGTGATGATCGGCCAGTTCCGCCCCGGCGCCGCCATCGCGTTGGTGCCCGGCGTGTCACTGGTGAAGGTGACCTGGGTGCTGTACGGCCCGTTCTCGCCGAAGCCGATCGTGCTCTCGGTCCGCACTCGCGCGACGGCCGCGCCGTTGACCGCGTTGGTGGTGATCTCCGCGATGCGGACGCTGCCGCGGTCGGCGAACTGCCTGCGCAGCGCGGCCACCGGCCCCGTCGGATCGACCGGTGAGGCGGGCAGCGGCCACGCGGCCGGTGCCCGCGTCTCTTCCGCCGCCCCCGCCGGGCTCGCTGTGCTCGTCATCGTTGCCGTCGCGGCGCCTATCGCGGCGACGGCGAGTACGGCTTTCCAGCGCACGTTCATGAATGGATTCCCCCTGTGGAACAAGATCCCAATTCGGTCACGGTATCGACCAAGAGCGCCGGGTCTGGGATGGATAAAGTTCGTGTACGAACTAACTTCGGTAAAGGTGGGCGCCGTTCGGGAATGCCGGGGGAAACACGACGGCCCCGCGCTCACGGGGAGCACGGGGCCGCGGGTCGGGCTCAGGCGGTCGTCAGGCTTGACCGGTCGTCAGGGCTTGAGGCCCAGGCTGCCCAGGTCGCCCAGGTTGCCCAGACGGCTGTCCGGGATCAGGTTGATCGGGTTCTCGTCACCGAGGTCGAGGTCCTCCGGCGTCGCGATCTGGTCCTTCGGCGGAGCCTTGATCGAGACACGGACGCCCCACGCGCCGTAGCGGCTGTCGGTGCTGGAGACCATCTTGATCTTGCCGTACTTCTCCTCAAGGGTGGAGGAGAGGCGACGGGGCAGGTTCCTGCCGTCGAGCCAGAGCTTCCAGGAGATCGCGCGCTTGGCGTCCTTGCCCTTCGGCCGCTGGTTGCCGGTGGCCGAGCGGAAGCTCGGGGAGATCTTGTACAGGTCGGCATAGGTGATCGTGCCGCGCAGGAGCGTGGTGCGCGCTCCGTCCACGGTGCCGCCGTTGCCCTTGGCCTTCGCCGAGGCGGCGAGGGTCGTGAGCGTCTTCGGCTCGAACACGTTGATCTGCTGGGTGGTCAGCTCCGTGGGGGCGAGCGCCTGCCTGCCGGTCTCGGAGATCCAGCTCTTGCCCTCCGGCAGCACGTCGTTGATCGCCGGGTGCGAGATGTAGGTCGCCTTCGGCAGTGAGATCACCCGGTACGGAGCGGTGAGCAGCTTCACCGTGTCGATCCTCTGCTCGCCGCTGTAATCCTCCTCGACATCTTCCTTGAAAATGTCGAGTACCGACTTGTCCCAAGTGCGGCGTACGGTGGCGTCCGCCGCGACAACGCCGGGCCTGCCGAACTGGAACACCGCCTTGGCTTTCACGCCGGCGAAGAACTTGCCGTCGATGCTGGTGCGGGAAGTCTCGGTGTAGTTGACACCCCGCCCGTTCTTGAACTGCTTCTTCAAGGCGTCGCCAGGGGACGCGGCCGCCGCCTGCGCGCCCGCCTGGGTCGCGATGGCCAGCGCGGGTGCGACGATCGCGGCCGCCGCGATGGCGATGAGTCGCCTCATTGGGTTCGTATCCTCCCGTTGGTCGCCTCGTCAGGAAATGCGAGACGTTGCCGGAACATGCTCCCAGCCGGTGATCACGGCGAAGTCACAATACATAGGAATTCTTAGAATTTATGATGATGAATGCTTCATTGCGTGAATACGACATTGCATTGCGTGTGCTTGTGTTATTTTCGTGCAGATATGCTGAGTTCCTCCGACCGGAACCGGGGGAGTGTGGTACGCGGCGCCGAGGGCCTCCGGTTACAGTTCGGGGGACGGCAACGCTCCCTGGGAGGTCTGCATGGAAGCCACGGCACGGATCCGCGTCGTGATCGCCAAGCCGGGACTCGACGGTCATGACCGGGGTGTCAAGATCGTGGCGCGCGCCCTGCGAGACGCCGGGATGGAGGTCGTCTACATGGGCCTGCACCAGACGCCCGAGCAGATCGTGCGCGGGGCCATCCAGGAGGACGCCGCGGCGATCGGGCTGTCGATCCTCTCCGGCGCGCACATGACGCTCTTCGCGCGGGTGCTGGAGCTGCTGCGCGAACAGGGCGCGGACGACATCGTGGTGTTCGGCGGCGGGATCATCCCGGAAGATGACATGCCGGAACTCGACCGCCTCGGCGTGGCCAAGGTCTTCACCCCCGGGGCCACCACTCAGGAGATCGTCGACTGGGTCCGCGGCGCCATTCCGGCGCGTGTTTAGTGGGGTTTGTCAGGCTTTGCCGCATCTGCGCACTTGCCTGAGGGCGCTAAAACCGACCCCATGACCTGCGTGGGTCTTTCGGGGGGCTAGGCTTCACTGGCGAAAACGCCGGGCATTCGGCGGATCTTGTGGTGGGCCCCGCGCAGGGCCCCCGCCGGCCTGGACGCGCACCCTAGACAACAAGTTGCAGAGAAGCCGGAAAAGCAAGGACGGACCCTCGTGGACCTGTTCGAACATCAGGCGAAGGAGCTCTTCGCGGCCTACGGCATCCCCGTGCCGCGTGGCATCGTCGCTCACACACCGGAGGAGGCGCGCGCGGCGGCGGAGCGCCTGACCGGTCGAGTCGTCGTGAAGGCCCAGGTGAAGACCGGCGGCCGTGGCAAGGCCGGCGGCGTGAAGCTGGCCGACGACGCCGCTGACGCGGCCAAGAAGGCCACCGAGATCCTTGGCATGGACATCAAGGGCCACACGGTCCACAAGGTGCTCATCGAGGAGGCCAGCGCGATCGCCGAGGAGTACTACTTCTCCTTCCTTCTCGACCGCGCCAACCGTACCTTCCTGGCCATCTGCTCGGCCGCGGGCGGCATGGACATCGAGGAGGTCGCCCACACCGCGCCGGAGAAGGTGGCGAAGATCCCGGTCTCCGCGCTCGCGGGAGTGGACCGGGCGACGGCCAGGGAGATCGCCAAGGCGGGCCTGCTGCCCGAGCGCGCGATCGAGGGCGCGGCCGAGCTGATCGAGAAGCTCTGGTGCGCCTTCGTGGACGAGGACGCCACGCTCGTCGAGGTCAACCCCATGATCCTGTCCGCCGACGGCCAGGTGAAGGCCCTCGACGGCAAGGTCACCCTCGACGACAACGCCGTCTTCCGCCAGACCGATCACGAGGCCTTCGCCGACAAGAGCGCCGAAGACCCGCTGGAGGCCGCGGCCAAGGCCCGTGACCTCAACTACGTCAAGCTCGACGGCGCGGTGGGGATCATCGGCAACGGCGCCGGGCTGGTCATGTCGACCCTCGACGTGGTCGCCTACGCCGGCCAGGACTACGACGGGCAGCGCCCGGCGAACTTCCTGGACATCGGCGGCGGCGCCTCGGCCGAGGTGATGGCCGCGGGCCTGGAGATCATCCTGTCCGACCCCTCGGTCCGCTCGATCTTCGTCAACGTGTTCGGCGGCATCACCGCGTGCGACGCGGTGGCCAACGGCATCGTGGCCGCGTTCAAGCTGCTCGACGACCGCGGCGAGAGCGTGACCCGGCCGCTGGTGGTACGGCTGGACGGCAACAACGCCACGCTGGGCAGGCAGATCCTGCGGGACGCCGGCCTGTCGGGCGTGGAACTGGTGGACACGATGGACGACGCGGCGCGGCGGGCGGCCGAGCTGGCCGCGGCCGGGAAGGCGGGCTAGCGATGGCGATCTGGCTGACGGAGTCGTCCCGGATCATCGTGCAGGGCATGACCGGCTCGGAGGGCACCAAGCACACCCGGCGGATGCTGGCCTCCGGCGCGAACGTCGTCGGCGGCGTGAACGCGCGCAAGGCCGGCTCCGTGCACGAGGGGCTGCCGGTGTTCGGGTCGGTGGCCGAGGCGATGAGCGCCACCGGGGCCGACTGCTCCGTGGTGTTCGTGCCCCCGGCGTTCACCAAGGACGCCGTCAAGGAGGCGATCGACGCGCGGATCCCGCTGTGCGTGGTCATCACCGAGGGCGTGCCGGTGCACGACTCCACCGAGTGGTGGGCCTACGCCACCGAGGCGGGCAACGTGACGCGGATCATCGGGCCGAACTGCCCGGGCATCGCGTCGCCCGGCGCGAGCAACGCGGGCATCATCCCGGCCGACATCACCACCGCGGGCCGCATCGGCCTGGTGTCGAAGTCGGGCACACTGACCTACCAGCTCATGTACGAGCTGGCCGACATCGGCTTCTCCACCGCGGTGGGCATCGGCGGCGACCCGGTGATCGGGACCACGCACATCGACGCCCTCGCCGCGTTCGAGGCCGACCCCGGCACCGACGCCATCGTGATGATCGGTGAGATCGGCGGCGACGCCGAGGAGCGGGCCGCCGCCTTCATCGAGACCTCGGTGACCAAGCCGGTGGTCGCGTACGTGGCCGGTTTCACCGCGCCGGAGGGCAAGACCATGGGGCACGCGGGCGCGATCGTGTCCGGGTCCTCGGGCACCGCCCAGGCCAAGAAAGAGGCGTTGGAGAAGGTCGGGGTCCGCGTGGGCAAGACGCCCAGCGAGACCGCGGCCCTGATGCGCGAGATCATGCGATCCCGCTGACGACGTTTCGGAGGGTGCCAGGCGTCGTGCCGGGCACCCTCGGTCATGCGCGGAGCCGATAAGAGATCAGCCGAAATCGGACCCAAATGGGGCCCAACCCGGCGACACGCGGGTTCGGCAACCCCGCGCAGGCCGTCCGTGCTGAGAACATCGACTACTGTGACGGCCCTTTTCGATCAGCTACGGACGGCCCCCCGTACCGTCCTCGGCAGAATCCCCCGCCCAGGCGTCACCGGTGACGACGACGAGCCGCGCAGGCCACTGCCCGTCTCGGGGATGCTCGCCGCCGCATGCACCCTGGGCGTCGGACTCGCCGTGCTCACCACGCTCACGCTGGTCGGCTGGATCGCCGCGCCGCGCGGCGCGTTCGGCTCGGGCCTGCCCGGGGTCTTCCGCACGGCCGCGCAGCTCTGGCTGGCCGCCCACCACGCGGGCTTCTCGATCCCCGGCGGGCGGGTCGGGCTGCTCCCGCTCGGGCTGATGGCGCTGCCCGCGTTCCTGCTCTACCGGGCCGGGCTGTGGATGGCCCGCGACGCCGACCTGCGGGTGCGGATGCCCGCGCGGCTGCCCAAGGGCAGCCCCAAGGACCTGGCGAGCGCCCGCCGTCGCGCCCAGCTCGTGCTGGTCGCCCAGGCCGGGGTCTCGCTGGCCGCGCCGTACGCGCTGCTCGCCGGGATGATCGCGCTGATCGCGCGCAACGAGATCACCCAGCCGCACATCGCCGAGGCGCTGGTCAGCCACCTGCTGCTGGCCTTCGCCGCCGGCTGCCTGGCCACCGCGCGCACGATCGGCCCCTGGCGCGTCATGCTGCGGCTGCTTCCCGAGCGGGCCAGGTCCGTGACGCTGGGCACCGCGAGCGCGCTCGGCATCATGCTCGCCGCCGGAACCCTGCTGGTGCTCGTGGCCGTGGCGGTCAACTTCGGGCAGGTCGGCGAGCTGACCGGCGCGCTGTCGCCGGGGGTGGTGGGCGGCCTGCTGCTCATCCTGATCCAGGTGCTCTACCTGCTCAACGGGGCCATCTGGGGCTTGGCCTACATCGCCGGGCCCGGGTTCGCGATCGGCACCGGCACGCTGGTCGCGCCGACCGGCGTGCAGCTCGGCAGCGTGCCCAGCCTGCCGGTGTTCGGCGCGCTGCCCGACGCGGGGCCGTCCTCGCCGTGGCTGATGGCCGTGCTGGCGGTGCCGTTCGCGGCCGGGGCGGTGGCCGGGCTGGTCCTGGTCAGGGTCGCGCCCTCGCCGTCCTACGAGGCGGCGCCGCTGTGGGGGTTCCTGTGCGGGCTGACCACCGGCGTCGCCGCCGGGCTGCTGGCCGCGGTGTCGGGCGGGTCGCTCGGCTTCGGGCGGCTGGCCACCGTCGGCCCGCACGGGTGGGAGGTAATGCTGTCGGTCACCCTGGAGGTCGGGGTCGCGGCGGGCATCTCCGCCGGGCTGTCCAACTGGATGCTGGTGTTCCGCGCCGCGCGCGGCCACGCGAGCGCGCTGGCCAGGCTGGGCACCGCCGCCACGCCGATGCGCAAGGCCGGGGCGGCGCTGGCCAAGGCGGCGGGCAGGGCGGGCCTGGCCGAGCCCCGCGAAGACGTCGTGGCCCGGCTGCCCGGCCACTGGCTGGACGCCACGGAGGCCGACACCCAGGAGATACCGGCCATCAGAGACGACTGGATGGACGAGCACGCCTCCGCGGGCGCGCCGCCGGACACCCCGTCGCGGCGGCGTGAGCCGTCGCGCGAGCCGCGCAGGGACATCGTGGACGAGAGCGACGACCGGGGCGGCCACGTGATCTACGTCGATCCGTACGCCTGGGACCGCGACTGACCGGCCCGCTCGGGGCCGGTCGGCTCATGGTGGGCCGGGCGGCTCAGGGGGCGAACGGGAACTGCAGCTCGCCGGGGCGCAGGAAGGGCATCTTCCGCTCCATCGCGCGTTCGAGCTGGTCGAGGCACTGCTCCTGGGAGGCGACCGTGCCCGCACCGATCTTGCACTCGGTGTAGACGCTCAGCTCGGAGCTGAAGTAGAGCTGGAAGGCGGCCATCCCCACCGACAGCAGCAGCGACACCGAGGAGATCACGACGCCGGTCACCGCCAGACCCGACGGCTTCGCCTCGCGGCGGGTCGCGCCGACCGCGCGGAACCCGGCCACCAGCGCGATCACGCACAGCACCAGACCCGCGATCGGCAACAGGAAGGTCATGGCCGCCGCGGCCAGCGCGAGCCAAATGGCCCGCCGGGCCGCCACCTCAGGGGAGCGCTGCCCGATAGGGGTCTGGACGGGTGTCGTCACCTGGCCTCCTCTGCCGTGCTCTCCTCGGAGGGTACCCTGACTGCGGCGTGCGGGATCCCGTCGCCTCGCTGCCCTCTGCCCGAATGGAGTCCGTTCGTGACCGACCAGGCCGCCCGGCTCGTGGTCCTAGTCTCCGGTTCGGGGACCAACCTGCAGGCCCTGCTCGACGCCGCGGACGAGCCCGGCTACGGCGCCGAGATCGTGGCCGTCGGGGCGGATCGCACCGGGATCGAAGGGCTGGACAGGGCGGCGCGGGCCGGCGTGCCGACCTTCGTGGAACGCCTTCCCGACCACCCTGACCGGGCGTCCTGGGACGCCGCGCTGGCCGAGCGCATCGCCGTGCACAAACCGGACCTGGTGGTCTGCGCCGGGTTCATGAAGATCATCGGCCGGCCGACCCTCGACGCCTTCCCGGTCGTCAACACGCACCCCGCGCTGCTGCCGTCCTTCCCGGGCGCGCACGGCGTCCGCGACGCCCTGGCGTACGGCGTGCGCGTCACCGGCTGTACGGTCATGTTCGCGGACGCCGGAGTGGACACCGGTCCGATCATCGCCCAGGCCACCGTGCCCGTCCTCGACGGGGACGACGAGCGGGAGCTGCACGAGCGCATCAAGGTCGTGGAGCGCGCGCTGCTGGTCGAGACGATCGGCCGGATGGCCCGCGAGGGCTGGTCCGTCACGGGCCGCAAGGTACGCCTGGGAGCCTGAGGCCCCCGGCGAGCAGGCCCCGCAAGCAGGTCCGCAAGGTTCCGCCAGGAGGGATGAGAAGTGACCCGCATCGCCGTCAGGCGCGCGCTGATCACCGTGTACGACAAGTCAGGGCTGGAGGAACTCGCCCGCGGCCTCGACGCCGCCGGCGTCGAGATCGTCTCGACGGGAGGCACGGCGACGCGGATCGCGTCGTACGGCGTGCGGGTGACCCCCGTCGAGTCGCTGACCGGTTTCCCCGAGTGCCTGGACGGCCGGGTGAAGACCCTGCACCCGAGGGTCCACGCGGGACTGCTCGCCGACATGCGCGACCCCGATCACGTGACCCAGCTCGACGAGCTGGAGATCGAGCCGTTCGAGCTGTTCGTGGGGAACCTCTACCCGTTCACCGCGACCGTCGCCTCCGGCGCGTCCTACGACGAGTGCGTGGAGCAGATCGACATCGGCGGGCCCGCGATGATCCGCGCCGCCGCCAAGAACCACGCCACCGTGGCCGTCGTGGTCGACCCGGCCTCCTACGGCGACGTGCTGGCCGCCGTCGCCGAGGGCGGGTTCACCGCGGCCGCGCGCCGCCGCCTGGCCGCCGAGGCGTTCGCGCACACCGCGTCCTACGACGTGGCGGTCGCCTCCTGGTTCGCCGGGCGCGACGAGGTCGCCGGCGACGACACCGACGACAACACCGAGTGGCCCGGCTTCATGGGCGCGACCTGGCGGCGCTCGGCCGTGCTGCGCTACGGCGAGAACCCGCACCAGCGCGCCGCGCTCTACACCGGCGCCGGGCAGAGCGGCGGCCTCGCCGGGGCTGAGCAGTTGCACGGCAAGGAGATGTCCTACAACAACTACGTCGACGCCGACGCGGCCTGGCGGGCGGCGTGGGACTTCACCGACCCCTGTGTCGCGATCATCAAGCACGCCAACCCGTGCGGCGTCGCGGTGGGCGCCGACGTGGCCGAGGCGCACCGCAAGGCGCACGCCTGCGACCCCGTGTCCGCCTACGGCGGGGTCATCGCGGTGAACGGCCCGGTCACGGCGGCCCTGGCGGCGCAGATCGCGGAGATCTTCACCGAGGTCGTGGTCGCGACCGGGTTCGAGGAGGAGGCGCTGGCCGTACTGCGGGGCAAGAAGAACATCCGCCTGCTGCGCTGCCCCGAGGGGCCCGCCAACACCGAGGAGTTCCGCCGGATCGATGGCGGCCTGCTCGTCCAGGGCGTGGACCGGCTCGACGCCCCCGGCGACGCCCCTGAGTCGTGGGAGCTGAAGGCGGGCCCGCCCGCCGACCCGGCCGTGCTCGCCGACCTGGCCTTCGCCTGGCGGGCCTGCCGTTCGGTGAAGTCCAACGCGATCCTGCTGGCGGCCGACGGCGCCACGGTGGGAGTCGGCATGGGCCAGGTCAACCGCGTCGACTCCGCCCGCCTGGCGGTCTCCCGCGCCGGCGAGCGCGCCACCGGCGCCGTCGCCGCCTCCGACGCCTACTTCCCCTTCGCCGACGGCCTCCAGGTCCTCACCGAGGCGGGAGTCCGCGCGGTGGTGGAACCCGGCGGCTCCATCCGCGACCCCGAGGTGATCGAGGCGGCACAGAACGCCGGCATCTCCCTCTACTTCACCGGAACCCGCCACTTCTTCCACTGATCCGAACGGCTAGGGCCGTCGCGGACTCCGCGACGGCCATAGTCGTCTCTCGAACACAGATTCCCGCGAACTCCTGCGACCGAGGGTGACGTAAGAGATACTCAGTGTGTCATTCTGGAGTTGTCTCACCCCCGGGAGCGAAGGGATGATCGGTCCATGCCGGTGGAACGCGGTGAGCTCGGCGTCGAACAGCCGGCCGTCGAGCTTCCTCCGCTGGCCACGGCGCGAGATGTCTACCAATGGCTGCCCCGCATCCCCGGCTGGTCGGTCGCGGCGATCGACGGCAAGGTCGTGATGAGCCCCGCCGGAGGCGCCAACCATGCGCTGGGAATGACCGGTTTCATCGTCGCCATGTACCCGGTGGGAAGGAGCGCGACCGGCTGGTCTTCGGGGGAACGGTGGACGTCTGCTTCTTCCCCGCACGTGACACTTACATCCCCGACATGGTCATCGCGCACGCCAAGCGCGGCATGTGGGGCAAGTCCATCCGTTCTGAGCACGTTCTGCTCGTTGGCGAGATCGTGTCCGCCGGGAGCGTGGAGGAAGACCGCGAGCGCAAGCCGCTGGCCGCCGCGTGGGCGCGGATTCCGGTCATGCTCCTGATCGATCCGTTCGCCGGTCCGCCGAGCGTGACCGTGCACAGTGACCCGGTGGACGGTGTCTACAAGCAGTCGGTCCGCGCAGAACTCGGCGCGACCGTGCAACTGCCGAAACCGGTGGACGTCGATCTCGATACCTCGATCTTCATCCATCACGAGGAGGCATGACCTCTCGCGGATTGTCCCGATTAGGGTCTTTGTAGGGGGTTTGGCGAGATAATCTGAGGCATCCCCTAGGTAGTCGTAGCCACCGGAGATCGCCCCATGGCCTTGATCGATCCTGTCCTGCACACGTTCGTCGTCCTGAACGGTTTCAGTACCACGCCGTACGGCGTCATCCTGCTCGGCTTCTTCGCCGCCTACCTCGCCGGGCTGGCCGTGGAGCGGATTCCGTTCACTCGGCGGATCATCGAGCGGCGCGAGGCCGCCGCCAGGGAAGGCGGCAGGTGAAGGTCTCCCTGGCCGCCATAGGATAGGGCCTCATGAGCGCGCAGAGACTGGACGGCAAGGCAACCGCGGCACGCATCAAGGCCGACCTGGCGGTCCGGGTGGCCGCGCTTAAGGAGCAGGGCATCACCCCCGGGCTCGGCACGGTGCTCGTCGGCGATGATCCCGGCAGCCAGATCTATGTGGCGGGCAAGCACCGCGACTGTAACGAGGTGGGCATCGCCTCCATCCGCAGGGATCTGCCCGCCACGGCCACGCAGGCCGAGATCGAGGCGGTCATCGACGAGCTGAACGCGATGCCGGAGTGCACCGGCTACCTGATCCAGCTTCCGCTGCCCAGGCACCTCGACACGATGGCGCTGATCGAGCGGGTCGACCCGGCGAAAGACGCCGACGGGCTGCACCCGGTCAATCTCGGCCGCCTGGTGCACATGGTCGACGCGCCGCTGCCGTGCACGCCGCGCGGAATCGTGGCGCTGCTCGCGGAGTTCGGTGTGCCGACCAAGGGCGCGGAGGCCGTGGTGGTCGGGCGCGGCATCACGGTGGGGCGCTCGCTCGGGCTGCTGCTGACCCGCCGAAGCGAGAACGCCACGGTGACCCTGTGCCACACCGGCACCCAAGACCTCGCGGCCCACGTCCGCCGCGCCGACATCGTGGTGGCTGCGGCCGGAGTCCCCGGCCTGATCACCGCCGACATGGTCAAGCCGGGCGCGGCCGTCCTCGACGTGGGCGTCTCCCGCGTCGACGGCAAGATCGCCGGCGACGTCGCCCTCGACGTCGCCGAAGTGGCCGGCCACCTGGCCCCCAACCCCGGCGGCGTCGGCCCCATGACCCGCGCCATGCTCCTCACCAACGTCGTCGAAGCCGCCGAACGCCAGTCCCACTGACCCTGCTACGCCGCCCCGGGAACGCCGATCCCACGCCGGGGTACGACATGTGTGATATCTCACTCTGCCGCTTTCCGGGGTCGTGGGCATGGGGAAGGGCCACTCCCGTGGGGTGTTGGCACGTTCCCGTCGAGGTGGATCAGGAGGCGCGGCGGCCTGCTGTGGTCGTGGTGGGGGTCGGGTGGCTTGTGGGATCGGGTGGGGCGGTGGCGGCGCGTTGGGACGGCACCACCGGGGTGGGGCGTACCAAGCCGAGTGCGACGACCTCGTTGGCCAGGCGCGTGCGGCGGTTGGTGCCCTCCGGGATGCGGAACTTCTGGTAAAGCCGGAGCAGGTGTTGTTTCACCGCCGCCTCGGTGACCACCAGATCGTCGGCGATCTCGCGTGCGGTCGCCGGCGCCACGAACGCCTCGTCCGACAGCGCCGGACGGCACAGCGATGTGAGCACGTCGACCTCCCGCCTGGTCAACTCCGGTGCGGCGGCGCGGCGCAGCTCTACCTCGGGAGTGAAGTCCTCCCTGGGTATGCCGCCGATCCTGGCCCGAGCCGCCCCAAAGGAGACGACGTCGCCGTCGTCGAGGACCCTCCGGGCGATCGGCCTGCCGTTCACCCTTGTTCCGTTGCGTGAAAGCCCGAGATCTACGACATAGAGATATGGCCCGCGCCGGACGAACTCCGCGTGCAGCCGGGACACACTCGGATCCGTCAGCCGGATGTCGGCACCACGGCCGCGGCCGACCGTGGTGATCTCGGGGCGCAACGGGACAACCTCGCCAGTGTCCTCGATGCGTATGAACGGCCCCTCCACGGCAGTTCCTCCCCAGGTAGCCCGCCGTATCTTCTGCTATAGCTCCGGCTTACCCAAACGAGGGGATGGGGAATCGCCTTTGCCGTAAGGAGAATCCGGCTCGAATTTGGCGTGGGGCCCCAGCCGAGGTTTTGCCAGCTCACGGGTAGACTTCGGGCGATGATACGCGGAGGAAACACACAATGAACGCAACCTCACCCGAGGGGGGCGCGGGGGTCGGAGCCCCGCGCGCGACAGCGGAAAAACCCACCAAAGGTCTCGCCGATGTCGTCGCCGCGTCCACAGCGCTGAGCGACATCGACGGGAAGGCCGGCCGCCTGTTCTACCGCGGCTACGACATCCACGACCTGGCCGGCCGTACGACGTTCGAAGAGACCGCACACCTGCTGCAGTGCGGTGCGCTCCCGACGAGAGACCAGCTCGCAGCCTATGGCGCGAAACTGGTCGATGGTCGTGCGCTCGGGGCTCTGGTCGAGGCCAACATCCCTGAGATCGCCGAGAAGATGGCCCCGATGGAGGCGTTGCGCACCCTGGTGTCGCTCGCCGGCGCGGAGGATCCCGACAAGGACTCCAACGACGTCGAGGCCAATCTGCGCAAGGCCGCGCGGCTCACCGCACAGCAGCCGATCCTGGTCGCCCGCTACCACGCCGCCCGATCCGGCGTGAGCGTGCCGGACCCGGACCCGGGGCTGAGCGTCGCCGCGAACTTCCTGTTGCAGATCACCGGCCGCACTCCCGACCCCCGGGCGGTCGAGATCTTCGACGCCTGCCTGGTGCTGCACGCCGACCACACCATGAACGCCTCGACCTTCGCCGCGAGGGTGTGCGCCGCCACGCTCTCGGACATGCACTCGGCGATCGTCGCGGCGATCGGCACGCTCAAGGGCCCGCTGCACGGCGGGGCCAACGAGCAGGTCATGCGCACCCTGCAGAGCATCGAACCGGGCAGCGTGGCGAGCACGGTTCGCCAGATGCTGGCCGACCACCAGAAGATCATGGGCTTCGGTCACCGGGTCTACAAGACCGAGGACCCCAGGGCGACGCACCTGCGCAAGATGTCGCAGGAGCTGGCCCAGGCGGCGGGCGACGACACCTACTTCCGGATGTCGCGGGAGATGGAGCAGGTCGTCCTGGACGAGAAGGGGCTCTACCCCAACGTCGACTTCTATGCCGCCACGGTCTACCACTATCTTGGGATTCCCACCGACCTGTTCACACCGGTGTTCTCGGTGAGTCGCATGTCGGGGTGGACCGCACACGTGATCGAGCAGCACGCCGACAACCGGTTGATCCGGCCGGACAGTGAGTACATCGGCGAGCGCGACCAGAAGTGGGAGCCGATCGACGCGAGGTGACCGAACAGCAGCGGAACGGCTGGGGACCGTACACCGTCATCCTGACGGGTACGCTCTCCGGCCTGTCCGCGATCATGCTCGGCGCCCCCTCCGAGATCATGGTGCCGGTGCTCGGCGGGTTCTTCCTGCTCGGGGCCGCGCTGCGGGGCCTGCTGCCGGTGACCGGCGCGGGCCCACTCGCCGTGCGCGGCCGTACGACCGACGTCGTGACACTCGGCCTGCTGGGCGTCCTGCTGGTGTTCGGTGGTCTGGTCATGCTCGTGCCCAGAGACTGGATCATCGGATGACCGGCCGGGCGGCCGCACCCTCGCGGCCGTCCGATACCCTCAACGGCCAGTGAGCCCCATAAGGGAATGTACTGGTCAGTGTTAGTTCAGAAGGGGAACCACACGCATGCCCAAGATCAAGGTAGCGGGCCCCGTCGTCGAGCTTGACGGCGACGAGATGACCCGGATCATCTGGCAGTTCATCAAAGACCAGTTGATCCTTCCCTACCTCGACGTCGATCTCAAGTACTACGACCTCGGCATCGAGCACCGCGACGCGACCGACGACCAGGTCACCATCGACGCCGCCAACGCGATCAAGCAGTACGGCGTCGGGGTGAAGTGCGCCACGATCACCCCGGACGAGGCGCGCGTCGAGGAGTTCGGCCTGAAGAAGATGTGGCGGTCCCCGAACGGGACCATCCGCAACATCCTCGGTGGTGTGATCTTCCGTGAGCCGATCATCATGAGCAACGTGCCGCGTCTGGTGCCCGGCTGGACCAAGCCGATCGTCGTCGGCCGTCACGCCTTCGGCGACCAGTACCGCGCCACCGACATCAAGGTGCCGGGCGAGGGCATGCTGACCCTCACCTACACGCCCAAGGACGGCTCGGAGCCGATCGAGCTGGACGTCTACGACTTCCCCGGCGGCGGCGTCGCGATGGCCATGTACAACCTGGACGAGTCGATCAGGGACTTCGCCCGCGCCTCCATGAGGTACGGCCTGGCCCGCGACTACCCGGTGTACCTGTCCACCAAGAACACCATCCTGAAGGCGTACGACGGCCGCTTCAAGGACATCTTCGCCGAGGTCTACGAGACCGAGTTCAAGGCCGACTTCGAGAAGGCCGGGATCACCTATGAGCACCGCCTGATCGACGACATGGTCGCCGCCGCGCTGAAGTGGGAGGGCGGCTACGTCTGGGCGTGCAAGAACTACGACGGCGACGTGCAGTCCGACACGGTGGCGCAGGGCTTCGGCTCGCTCGGCCTGATGACCTCCGTGCTGATGACCCCGGACGGCCGCACGGTCGAGGCCGAGGCCGCGCACGGCACCGTGACCCGGCACTACCGCCAGCACCAGCAGGGCAAGCCCACCTCCACGAACCCGATCGCCTCGATCTTCGCGTGGACCCGTGGCCTGGCCCACCGCGGCAAGCTGGACGAGACCCCGGCGGTGACGAAGTTCGCCGACACCCTGGAGCAGGTCTGCGTCGAGACGGTCGAGGGCGGCCAGATGACCAAGGACCTGGCCCTACTCGTGGGCAGTGACGCCCAGTGGCTGACCACCCAGGACTTCCTCGCCGCCCTGGACGAGAACCTGAAGAAGAAGATGGCCGTCTGAAGACGCGCCGCCCCCAGGAGGACCGCCCCCGTGGTGGTCCTTCCTGCTTTCCCGGGGAGTTTCCTGCGGTAACGGGCGAGTAACTCGTGACGATGCGCGGGGTTCGACCGGCGGCGGGGCCGTAAAGTTTCCCTGGTCGGGACTTTACGAATCCTTGGTAAGGAAGGTAATGCCGCAGATCGAGCCGCTCGTCGCCGGGGACCCGGGCAGGCTGGGATCCTTCAGGTTGTCGGGCAGAATCGGCGAGGGGGGCCAGGGGGTCGTCTACCTGGGCGTCGCCGACAACGGGGAACGGGCGGCGATCAAGCTACTGCACGTCCGGTTCAGCGGCGACACCGTCGCGCGCTCGCGGTTCGCCCGCGAACTGCGAGCGGCCCAGCGGGTGGCGTCGTTCTGCACGGCCCGGGTCATCGAGGCCGACCTGGAGGGCGATGTCCCTTACATCGCCAGCGAGTACATCGACGGCCGGTCGCTGCGCGAGGTGATCGACACCGACGGGCCGATGCGCGGTTCGGCGCTGGAGCGCCTGGCGGTCGGCACCGCGACCGCGCTGACCGCGATCCACCACGCCTCGATCATCCACCGCGACTTCAAGCCCGACAACGTGCTGCTGGCCAACGACGGCCCGCGGGTGGTCGACTTCGGCATCGCCCGGATCATCGACTCCACCGGCACGATCACCAGCCGGGCCATCGGCACCCCGGCGTACATGGCCCCCGAGCAGATCGCGGGCGACGACATCGGCCCCTACACCGACGTGTTCGCCTGGGGGGCCACGATCGCCTTCGCGGCCACCGGCGTGGCGGTGTTCGACGGCAGTTCCATCGCGGTCGTGCTCAACCGCGTGCTCAACCACGAGGTGGACACCGCCAGGCTGGACGAACCGCTGCGCGGCGTGGTGCGGGCGGCGCTGGCCAAGTCCTCGCGCGACCGGCCCACCGCCGACCAGTTGCTGCTGCGGCTGCTGGGCCGTCCGGAGAGCGGCGGGGCGTCGCCCGCCGTCCTCACCCAGGGCGTACAACTGGCCAAACCCGACGCCGCCGAAGACCCCGAGAGCACCCGCCTGGCCAGGCTTCCGGGGCCCACGGCCGTCCGCACGTCCGGCGGGTTCGCGCCCGGGCCCGTGATGGCCGGGCCGCAGGCGCCGCTGCCCGCTCCGCCGCAGCAGCAGTGGCCGCCGCCCGCCCAGCCGGGCACCGCGCCGCTGGTCGACTCCACCGGGCCCGGCCGGGGCGGCGTCGTCGAACCGGCCCGCAGGCGGTTCCCGGTGCTGCCGCTGACGCTGCTGCTGGTCCTGCTGCTCATCGCCGGGGCCGCGGGCCTGGCCCTGTTGTCCGGCTGGCGTCCGACCTTCCTGGGGGGCGGGGCGTCGCCGACCCCGACCGGCGAGAACCGGGCGGCGGTGGGCGTCCCCACCGACGACTCGGTCGTGGAGAAGGCGCTCAGGAACCGGAAGATCACCATCGGGCTGCGCAACTGGCTGCCGGGCATCGCGCTGGCATCCGGCACCGGGGCGGGCACCGAGTGGAAGGGCTTCGAGGTCGATCTGGCGACCGAGATCGCCAAGGCCCTCGGCGTCCCGACCGAGGGCGTGACCTTCCAGGCCACCGAGCGCCAGCAGCGTCCCGTGCTGCTCGCCGAGGGCGCGCTGGACATGGTGATCTCCACGTACTCCATCAACTCGGTCGACGAGGTGACCTTCGCCGGGCCCTACTACCTGGCGCACGTCGACGTCCTGGTCAAGGACGGCTCGTCGATCACCGGCAAGGCCGGGCTCGAAGGCAAGCGGCTGTGCCAGCCGGAGTCCAGTTCCTCGGTGGGCGCGGTGCAGTCGGTGGTCGACCGGATCGAACTGGTCCCGGCCGCGACCTACACCGAGTGCATCAACAAGCTGCAGTCCGGGCTCGTGGACGCGGTCCCCGGCGATGACCTGCTGCTGGCCGGGTTCGCCAACCGCGAGAACCTGCGCTACAAGATCGTCGGATTGAAGCTGACCAACGAGCGCTACGCCGTCGCGCTGCGGAAGGGCGACATCCGCGGCTGCGAGGCGGTGCGCGCCGCCATCGCCGACCTGTACGCCAAGGGCACCGTCAAGGCGCTGATGACCAAGTACTTCGGCAATGTGGAGTTCACGCCGGAGCTGCGCACGCCCACGATGGAACCCTGCCGGTGAGGGTCCGGGTGCGCGCCAGATAGCATCCGAGCGTCACGAAATCGACCCGCGAGTTGGGGGAAGGCAATGCCGCAGACTCCCGTCAAGGTAACCGTCACCGGCGCCGCCGGCCAGATCGGCTACGCACTGCTGTTCCGCATCGCCTCAGGGCACCTGCTCGGCCCGGACGTGCCGGTGCGCCTGAGCCTGCTGGAGATCCCGCAGGCGGTGAAGGCGGCCGAGGGCACCGCGATGGAGCTCGACGACTGCGCGTTCCCGCTGCTCGCCGGGATCGACATCAGCGACGACCCGGCCGTCGCGTTCGACGGCGTCAACGTCGCGCTGCTGGTCGGCGCCCGTCCGCGCACCAAGGGCATGGAGCGGGGCGACCTGCTTGAGGCCAACGGCGGCATCTTCGGCCCGCAGGGCAAGGCGATCAACGACGGCGCCGCCGACGACGTGCGCGTCCTGGTGGTCGGCAACCCGGCCAACACCAACGCGCTGATCGCCCAGGCGCACGCGCCCGACGTGCCGGCGAGCCGCTTCACCGCGATGACCAGGCTCGACCACAACCGCGCGCTGTCGCAGCTCGCGGGCAAGCTCCAGGTGCCGGTCACCGAGATCAAGAAGATGACCATCTGGGGCAACCACTCCGCGACCCAGTACCCCGACCTCTACCACGCCGAGGTCGGCGGCAAGGTCGCCGCCGAGCAGGTGGACGACTCGTGGCTGCGCGACACCTTCATCCCGACCGTGGCCAAGCGCGGCGCGGCGATCATCGAGGCGCGGGGCGCGTCCAGCGCCGCGTCGGCCGCCAACGCCGCCATCGACCATGTCTACGACTGGGTGAACGGCACCCCCGAGGGTGACTGGACCTCCGCGGCGATCCCCTCCGACGGCTCTTACGGCGTTCCCGAGGGACTCATCTCCTCCTTCCCCGTGGTGTCCAGGGGCGGCGAGTGGCAGGTCGTGCAGGGTCTCGACATCGACGCCTTCTCCCGCGAGCGGATCGACGCCTCGGTGGCCGAGCTGTCCGAGGAGCGCGAGGCGGTCGCCCGTCTCGGCCTGCTCTGACCCGCATCACCATCTATCCCTCCGATGAGGACGAGCTGGAGCGGCTGCTGCGCGAACTCGGCGCGGCGCTGGACGGGGCAACCTGCGCCCCGACCTCGCCTCCGCCGAACTCGACCAGGTGGTCGGGCTGCTCGGCCTCGCCCCGCTGCGCGACCCTATGGACCGCCGAGCCGACGTCCTCCCGGGCGGTATCCGGCGTGTCTGCGCAGGTAGAAGGGGTATCGCGGCCAGAATGATCGGGGTCGGTTCCGGGGGTGGGTTTGATGCGGCGTCTCGCGGCGGGCGTTGTTGCTGGGTTGCTGGGGACGGGCGTCTGGGCGGCGCCGGGCGTGGCGATCGGCGACCCCGCCCCGCCGTACCCGCCTGGGGGAGCGCCGCAGGTCCCGAGACCGCTGGTCCCGAGGCCGGAGGCCACGCCCCGTCCCACGCCCACCCCGATTCCGGTGGAGCCGCCGGCGGCCGACCTGTCGGTGCGGATGACGTCGTATCCGCGGGTCGCGCAGCCCGGCCGTCCCGTGGGGTATCGGGTCGAGGTCGGCAACGCGGGGCCGGGGCCCGCCGTGCGCCCGGAGCTGCGGGTGCGGCTGCCGCAGGGGATGAAGGTGCTCAGCGTGGACGTCGCCGAATGCCGTCCCGGCACCTCGGGTGGCAGCGGTGAGGTGGTCTGCGCGTCGGGCTCCGATGTGCTCAGCGGCGGGCACGGGGTGCTCACCGTGGTCGGCATGGTCCCGCCGGAGGCGCGTGGGCCGCTGCGCGCGGTGGCCACCATCCGGTCGTCGGCCCGCGAGCTGAACCCGGCCGACAACACGGCCGAGACGGTCAACCAGGTGGGCGAGGGCGCGGACCTCGCGATCCGGCTCGACCGGGTGGACCGCGCGCGGCGCGGCGGCCTGCCGGGGGCCACGCTGCGCGCCCTGGTGACCAACCACGGGCCGCAGGCCGTGCAGGACGGCCAGTTGTTCCTGCGGATCCGGGGCGCGCGGCTGCTGTCCTCCGACGGGGCCAGATGCGGCGCGTACGCGGGGTACGTGGGCTGCCGCCTGCAGCCGGTGAAGGTCGGCGCGGCCACCCGCGTGCGGATGGTGTTCGTGCCCGCCGCCAACGCCCGGCACGGGCGGCGGATGACGGCCTCGGCGATGGTCTACTCGGCCGTGCTCGGCGACCGCAGGCCCGACAACGGCAAGGCCAGGCTGCGGATCCCGTTCGGCGGCTGAACCGGGCCCGGCGGCGACATCAGTGCAGCGCGGCCCAGGCGTCGGCGACCATGGTGTGCAGCGAGGGGTTGTCGGGCTTCCAGCCCAGTTCGCTCTGGATGAGCTCGGAGGAGGCCACCAGCGTGGCCGGGTCGCCCTCGCGGCGCGGGGCCACCGCCGCCGGAATGGGGTGCCCGGTCACCTCGCGGCAGGCCGAGACGACCTCCAGGTTGGAGAACCCGGTGCCGTTGCCCAGGTTGTAGACGGCGTGGCGGCCCGGCGCGCAGGCTTCGAGGGCCAGCAGGTGGGCGCGGGCCAGGTCGGCGACATGGATGTAGTCGCGGACGCACGTGCCGTCGGGAGTTGGGTAGTCGTCTCCGAACAGGCTGAGGGAGTCGCGCGTGCCGAGCGCGACGGCCAGGACATTGGGGATGAGATGGGTTTCCGTGGTGTGGCGCTCGCGGTACACGCGGCCGTCTGCGGCGGTGTAGGCGCCCGCGACGTTGAAGTAGCGCAGGCTGGTGGCGCCGAGGCCGTGCATCGCCGTGTGGGCGGCGAGGGCGGTGTCGACGGCGAGCTTGGAGGCGCCGTAGGGGTTGGTGGGGCGCGTGGGGTCGGTCTCGCGGATCGGGATGTTCTCCGGCTCGCCGTACGTGGCGGCGGTGGAGGAGAACACGATGCGGCGCACGCCGGTGACCCGCATCGCCTCCAGCAGCGCGAGCGTGCCGCCCAAATTGCCGGCCCAGTACACGTCAGGGTGCCGGACGGACTCGCCGACCAGCGACTTGGCGGCGAAGTGCAGCACGCCGTCGAAGCCCGCGCCGTCGAGGACGTCGAAGGACTCGGTGATCGAGCCCTGGACGAACCTGGCGCCGCCGGGCACGGCGTCGGCGTGGCCGGTGGAGAGGTCGTCGAGCACGACCACCTCGTGACCTGCCTCGACGAGCTGGGCGGCGACGACGCTTCCGATGTATCCAGCTCCGCCAGTGACCAGCAGCTTCACTACTTGCTCCCAAAGTGTTGATTTGTGATGGAGTCTGTTTGTATTTGTACGGCCAGCGTGCCCAGCATACGCGCACACGACCTCCGTCCGGCATAAAGTCGCCGGGTACGCTGGCACACCACCGTCAATATCGGCCCGTGCGAAACCGGGTACTCGTGTGAACAATGTCGTCGCCAACATCGCGTTGGTCCTTCTCTTCATTCTCATCGGCGGTTTCTTCGCCGCCGCGGAGATCGCGCTCGTGTCGCTGCGCGAGAGTCAGATCGGCAAGCTCGGCGAGCAGGGCCGTCGTGGCGCGCGGGTCGCCCGGCTGGCCAACGACCCCAACCGTTTCCTGTCGGCCGTGCAGATCGGCGTGACGGTGGCGACCATGCTGTCCGCCGCCTTCGGCGCCGACACGCTGGCCGGCGAGCTGGTGCCCGTGCTCGCCGATTGGGGGGTGCCCGGCGGCCTCGCCCCGCCGGTGGCCCTGGTCCTGGTCACCCTGGCCATCTCCTACGTCTCCCTGGTGCTCGGCGAGCTGGCGCCCAAGCGGCTCGCCCTGCAGCGCGCCGAGGGGCTGTCGCTGCTCGTCGCGCCCACCCTGGACCGGCTCGCCGCGCTGTCCAGGCCGATCATCTGGCTGCTCTCGAAGTCCACCGACCTGGTGGTCCGGCTGCTCGGCGGCAACCCGGAGACCGACCGTGAGGCGATGAGCACCGAGGAGCTGCGCGACATCGTGGCCGGGCACCAGGAGCTGCCGCAGGACGAGCGGCAGCTCATCGTGGAGGTGTTCGCCGCGGGCAAGCGCCAGCTCCGCGAGGTGATGCGGCCCAGGACCGAGGTGGAGTTCATGGCCGCCGACACCACCCTGGCCGAGGCCGCGGTGCTCGCCGCCACCATGCCGCACTCCCGCTTCCCGGTCTACCGCGACTCCTACGACGACGTCCTGGGGTTCGTGCACGTCAGAGACCTGCTCGACCCGGTGCTGACCGGGCGGACCGAGCCGATCAGCGAGCTGGTCACGATCCGGCCGGTCAAGATGGTGCCCGCCACCAAGCGGGTGCTGCCCACCCTCTCCGAGATGCGCGACGAGGGGCACCACCTGGCCATCGTGGTGGACGAGTACGGCGGCACCGCCGGCATCGTCACCCTGGAGGACCTGGTGGAGGAGCTGATCGGCGACATCCGCGACGAGTACGACGTCGAGGACGACCAGGCCGTCCGGCTGCCCGCCGGTGAGATCGAGATGGACGGCCTGGCCAACCTCGACGACGTCGAGGACGAGACCGGGATCCGGCTGCCGCGCGGGCCGTACGAGACGCTGGGCGGGTTCATGATGGCCGCGCTCGGCCGCGTGCCGCAGCACGGCGACGAGGTCGACTTCCTCGGGTTCCAGTTCGCCGTCACCGAGATGGACGCCCGGCGCGTGGCCCGGGTGCGCATCCTGCGCCGCCCGCTGATCGGCCCGGAGCCGCCGCCCGGAGACCCCTCGGAACCAGGGGAATCCTTGACTCCGGAGAAGAACCCCGCCGAGCCCGTCGAGTCGCCCGGTGGCACGGAGAAATGACAGAATGGACGGCTATGGCCAGACCTCGCGTGCTCTCCGGAATCCAGCCCACGGCAGACTCCTTCCACCTCGGCAACTACCTTGGTGCGCTCCGCCAGTGGGTGACGATGCAGGAGACCTATGACGCGTTCTACTGCGTCGTCGACCTGCACGCGATCACCGTGCCGCACGACCCGGCCGAGCTGCGCCGCCGTTCGCGGGTGGCCGCCGCGCAGCTCTTCGCCGCCGGGCTCGACCCCGACCGCTGCACCGTCTTCGTGCAGAGCCACGTGCCCGAGCACGCCGAACTGGCCTGGGTGCTCAACTGCCTCACCGGCATGGGCGAGGCCGCGCGGATGACCCAGTTCAAGGACAAGTCCGCCAAACAGGGCGAGAACGCCGCGAGCGTGGGGCTGTTCACCTACCCCATCCTGCAGGCCGCCGACATCCTGCTCTACCAGGCCGACCGGGTGCCGGTCGGAGCCGACCAGAAGCAGCACCTGGAGCTGACCCGCGACCTCGGCCAGCGGTTCAACCACCGCTTCGGCGAGACCTTCACGCTGCCGCAGCCGCACATCCTCAAGGAGGTCGAGAAGATCACCGACCTCCAGGACCCCTCGGCGAAGATGTCCAAGTCCTCCTCCAGCCCGCAGGGCATCCTCGACGTGCTGGAGGCCCCCGGCCCGCTGCGCAAGAAGGTCATGCGCGCGGTCACCGACACCGGCACCGAGGTGCGCGCCGACGACGAGAACAAGCCGGGCGTCACCAACCTGCTGCGCATCCAGTCCGCGCTGACCGGCACGCCGATCCCCGAGCTGGAGGCCCGCTACGCCGGGCAGGGCTACGGCACCTTCAAGAAGGACGTCGCGGAGGCCGTCGTCGAGGCGTTCACCCCGATCCGCGAGCGCACCGAGAAGCTGCTGGCCAACGAGACCGAGCTTGACCGCATGCTGGCCGTCGGGGCCGGGCGCGCGGGCGAGGTGGCGCGGCGCACGATGGCCATGGTCCGCGATCGCGTGGGCTTCCTGCCGCGCGCCTGACCTCGCGCCACGCGGGTAGGCCCCGGATATGGCAAGGGTGGTGGACCGCGCGCTGGCGCGCGTCGCGAAGGGGCGGGAGCGCGGCCGCCGTGTGGTCCGCCGGACGCGCGTCAGGTGGGCCTGGTTCGACCATCTGATCCGCACGTTCCAGCGTTATCAGGTGACCTCGGGAGACCGGCTGGCCGGCGCGGTCACCTACTTCGCGTTCCTGTCCTTCTTCCCGCTCATCGCCCTGGCGTACGCGCTGGTCGGCTATGTCGTGACGGTCAGTCCCGGGGCGCTCGACACGCTGCAGAAGGCCATCGAGGAGCAGCTGCCCGGCCTGGCCGGGCAGCTCAGCCTGACCGAGGTCAGCGAGGCGCGGGTCGGGGCGGGGATCATCGGTCTGCTCGGCCTGCTCTACTCCGGGCTCGGCGCGGTGGACGCGCTGCGGCAGGCGCTGCGCGAGATCTGGCTGACCACCCGGCCGCCGCTGAACTTCTTCGTGGCCAAGCTGCGCGACCTGCTGGCCCTGGTGATGGTCGGGGCGACCCTGCTGGTGTCGGTGGGCGTCGGCGGCGCGGCCACCGGCGCGACGGCGGCGGTGGCGGGCTGGCTGGGCCTGTCGGAGTCTCCGGCGAGCGAGGCCGGGCTGTGGGGGGTCGGCCTGCTGGTGAGCGTGGCCGCCGACACCTTGGTCTTCCTGGTCGTGCTCGGCTGGCTGGCCGAGGCGTCCGCGCCGTTCCGGGTGCTGCTGCGCGGCTCGCTGTTCGGCGCGGTGGGCTTCGGCGTGCTCAAGCAGGTCGCGGCGCTGGTGCTCGGCGGCACGCTGGGCAACCCGGTCTACGGCACGTTCGCGGTCATCGTCGGGCTGCTGGTGTGGATCAACCTGTCGGCCCGGATCGTCCTGTACGCCGCCGCGTGGACGGCCACGGCCGACATGGGGCCCCCTCCCGAGCCGACGCCGCTGCCCAGCACGGAGACCCCCACGACCGGCTCACCCGAACGCTCGGCTTGAGAACTCAGCCTGAGCGCGCCCGGCGGCGGGTCCTGGCTCGCCGCTCCAGCCCGTACAACAGCCAGGCGATGCCGCCCAGCAGACCCGCCCCGGCCACCACGAGCGCGGTGGAGCCTCCGTCGCCGCCGCTCTTCCCGGAGACGGGGGCGGCGGCGGGTGCCGACGCGCTGGCCGCCGGAGCGGCGGCCCGGGGGTCGCCCACCGGCTTGGTGGGCACCACCTCCGGCACCGGATCGACGAGCTGTCCCACCGGGGTGACCTTGCCCCTGGCCGCGAACCCCCAGTCGAGCAGGTCGCCGACCTCGTCCCAGAACGACCCCTCGTGGCGCATGATGGCCACGATGATGGTGTTCTCACCGCGCCGGGCCGCGCCGACGAAGCTGCCCATGGCCTTGGAGGTCCAGCCGTTCTTGATGCCGATCATGCCCCGGTAGCGGCCGAGCAGCCGGTTGTGGTTGGAGATCTCGTAGTACTTGCCCTTGGGGGCGGGGAACTTCGCGATCCTGGTGCTGATGTAGCGGCGGAAGTCGGCGTTGGCCAGCCCGGCGCGGGCGATCAGCGCCAGGTCGTAGGCGGAGCTGCGCTGGCCGGGCTTGTCCAGGCCGCTCGGGGTCTTGGCCACGGTGTCGAGCGCCTGCAGGCGTTTGGCCTCGGCGTTCATGTCGGCCATGGTCGTGCGCAGGCTGCCGTTGGCCTCGGCGAGCGCCATCGCGGCGTCGTTGCCCGATGACATCATCAGCGCCAGGAACAGGTCCTCCACCCGGTATTTGCCCTTGACGTTCAGCCCGACCGCGGTGCCCTCCTGGTTGCAGGCGTTGGCGCTGGGCCGGATCTTGGTGTCCTTGTTCAGCTTGGGGATCAGGGTGAGCGCGGTGAGGGTCTTCAGTGTGCTGGCGGGCAGGTAGTGGCCGTGCGGGTCCTTCGCGGCGAGGACCTGGCCGGTGCCGGCGTCGGCGATGACGAACGACTTCGCCTTGGTCTTCGGCGGGGCCTTCATCCCGGCGGGCATGCCCTGGGGGAGCACGATGCCCCGGCGGCCGAGCAGTTCGCCGCCGATCGGCGTGGAGCCGCTGCCGGCACCGGCGGGGATTTCGACCTCGGCGGCCGTGCCTGCGGCTCCCGCCTCCGCCTCTGTGTCCCCGCCTGTGTCGTGGCCTGTGTCCCCCGCTGGGTCCTCCGCCTGGGCGGGGTCGGGGGTGGCGGGCGCGTCCTGCGGACCCGGCCTGCCGGTGGTCACTGGGGCGCTGCCGGCCATGGCGGGCGCGACGGGCGCGGCCGTGGCCAGCAGCGCGGCGGCGAGCAGAGCACTGGCCGACATCTGGTGTTTTGTCCGCATAGCGATCTCAGCGTAGCTTCGCGCCGAATTTCATGTGACATGACTTCCCAGCGCGCCCGGTGAACTACCTGGTGTGGGGGGAGCTTGATACTGGGCACATGCAAATGTCACGAAGGATCGCCGTATTTCTCCTGGTGGTTGCCGCTTTCATGATCTTTGAGTGGATCAATCTTGGCTTCAACCTGGCCGAGGGGCACGAGACCTCGTTCTACGTCGTCCACGGCATCCTGGCCGGGGTGAACATCCTGATCGCGCTGGCCTTGGGCCTCATCGGATGGCGGGCTCTGCGCCGAGCGCGGTGAGCGTGGCCCTGTGCAGTTCGTTCGCGTGCTCCCTGGAGTCGCCGATGCTGGTGAAGCCGAGTTTGCCGTGCTCGGGCACCGCGCCGAGCATGTGCAGCACGTTTCCGGTGCGGGTGGCCGCGTCGAAGCCCAGCCCGGCGCCTTCGACCAGGCGGATTATCTCGCCCGCCGTCCGGCCGAGCAGGTGCGGCGACGCGCAGTTGTCGGTGGCCGTGTAGTACTTGGGCCGGGGCCCGTCCATCAGCGTGCCGGTGGCCGGGTCGTAGGTGGCGCCGGTGGTGAGCACGGTGGCGCCGTACGGGTGCGTGGTGCCGCCGATCCGCAGGTTGATCTCGCACAGCAGCGCGCCGTAGCCGCCGTCGGTCTTCAGCGCGAAGAAGTCCATGCCGAACAGCCCGACCACGCCGCGCTCGGCGAGCACTCCGGCGATGCGGCGGGCCGATTCGCCCACCTGGTGGCGGTAGCGCTTGCGCGCGGGGAACGTGCAGCCCTTGAAGACGTCGGCGTTGGCGCCGCCGAGGACCTGGTCGTGCGTGGCGATCACGTCGAAGTGACCGCCCGGGGTGATCATGGCCAGCGCGCTTGGGGAGTAGAGCGGGCGGTCCTCGATGAACTCCTCGATCACCGCGCCGCGTTCGGAGATCTTCTGCCCGAACGTCTCCCAGGTCTCCTCGTCCGCCGAGAAGCTGGTCGGCGAATCGGTGAGCGGCAGTCCCGGGATCTTGCGGACCACCGCGTTGCCCAGGCCCGAGTAGCCGTCGTTGAGCTTGACGATCAGCCGGTCGCGCACCTTGAGCAGCCCGGCCGCCTGTTCGGTGGCGGGCAGGGAGTACAGGTCGCCGGTGCCGCGCGGCATCGGGACGCCTGCCTCCTCGCCGACCTCCCGTGACCCGCTCTTGGAGCCCAGGTGGGCCAGGTTCAGCGCGGGGCCGTAGATCGGGACGGCCAGCATGGCGGCGAGCCGCTCCTCGTGCTCGCTGACCACGAACGGCACCAGCCAGGCATCGCTCCCGGCCAGCTCGCGGATCCGGCCGACCAGGTCGCGCCGCCGGACGATGGTGCGGGTCAGCGGCTGGGTGTCCGGCTCGTCGGTGCTGATCAGGTGCAGACGGGCCCGCGCGCCGACGGGATCGTCCAGGAAGCCCAGGTAGTACTCGATGATCTCCTCGTCCACCGGGCGGGAGGACAGGTAGATCACTTCTATCCCGGGTCGTCGCAGGGTCAGCAGGAGGAAGAGGAGGCGCTCCTCGTAGCACGTGACTCCGGTGATGCGGCGTAGCTCATCCTGGGGTAGCGAGAGCGAGGGCACGATCACCAGAGTCCCTTCGCTCGGTTCGAAGATGCTGAGCTTCGCATACTTCTCCGCGAATGGGATATTCGTGATCACAAGCGGAGTAAAGCACGCAATTCTCCTGATGGGATGAGTCGAGGAGGTGCGATGACTAGCACCAGAGGTGACCCCAATGGGGAGGGTCACGCGGGTTTAAACGGAAATTTGTCGTGCAGCGGAGTTGGTGGGACACGGACGGCGCACGGGGCGAGTGGCACACTTGCCGGGCGGCTGGATAGGAGAGGGCTATAGGCGCGTGGTTCATTCGGGTGGTTTTCCGGTCGAGACGGCATGCCGTACGGGCCGTGCACCGGTAGTGCGTTTCGGGTGCACCGGGTGGTATGCCGTTGGTGAGCGGCACGTTCGCCGTGGTCAGAGCGTATTCGTGAGACGGGAGCGGCGCCCTAAGGGGTGCCCCAGCGATGCCTGCCATTTCGCGTGGATTTTCGCGAGAGAGCGCCGTGGCGAGATACAGTCGTGTTATCGCCTACGCGCACGTGGGCTTCACCCATCCCCCGGGCGCGCGAGGGCTCGCACAGCCCGTGCCGGAGCGATCGCGACACCCGACGACCACCCGGCCGGGCACTCGCTTTTACGGGTGGTGCCGCCCCGATCGCCGTATCGGGCGATGGAGCGGAATTCGACATGTCAACGGTCGTGGCCGATCTGGGATGATCTTCTGCGACCCCGGCGGCCCGATGCCACTTGACCCGGCGTCCGGAGACGCCGGGGGCGTGGCGCGTGACAAAGCAGACACGTTGCTCAAGACGTCCACCCAGACGGCGACGCGAGAATGGGACGGTGACCGATGCGAGGACGGGATCTGCGGGGGGAACTCGACGCGTTCCTCGTCCAAGCCGAGCCAGCGCTGATCGACTTCCGGCGTGACCTGCACATGCACCCGGAGCTGGCCTTCGCCGAGTACCGCACGACGAAGCGGATCTCGGAGCGGCTGGAGCGGGCCGGGCTGGTCCACGCCGTGCTGCCCAAGGGGACGGGGCTGGTCTGCGAGGTCGGTAGTGGTGACGGGCCGACGGTGGCGCTGCGCGCGGACATCGACGCGCTCGCGCTGGCCGACGAGAAGGACGTGCCGTACCGCTCCACGGTGCCGGGCAGGTGCCACGCGTGCGGCCACGACGTGCACACCACCATCCTGCTGGGCACCGCGCTCTTCCTGGCCGAGCAGGCCGCCGCCGGGCTGCTGCCCGGCCGGGTACGGATGATCTTCCAGCCGGCCGAGGAGCTGCCGGGCGGCGCCCTTGAGGTGATGGCCTCCGGCGGGATCAGCGGGGTCGACCGGATCTTCGGGCTGCACTGCGACCCCCGGGTCGACGTCGGCCAGGTCGGGCTGCGCACCGGGCCGATCACCTCGGCCTGTGACAAGGTGCGGATCAGGGTGAGCGGCCCCGGCGGCCACACCGCTCGCCCGCACTTGACCGCCGACCTGGTCTTCGGGCTGGCCAAGATCCTCACCGAGCTGCCCGCCGCACTGTCGCGGCGGGTCGATCCGCGCTCGTCGCTCAGCCTGGTCTGGGGCCGCGTGGAGGCCGGTTCGGTGGCCAATGCCATCCCCGACGACGGCGTCGCCGAGGGCACCGTGCGCTGCCTGGACGAATCCGCCTGGCACGGCGCTCCCGAGCTGCTGAAGACCCTGCTGGACTCCGTGGCGGGCGCCTACGGCCTTGAGGCCGAGATGGAGTACACCAGGGGCGTCCCGCCGGTGGTCAACGACGAGGTCAGCGTGCAGATGCTGGCCGAGGCGGCGGATCGGGCGCTGGGCGCGGGCGCCGTCGTGCCGACCGAGCAGAGCCTGGGCGGTGAAGACTTCGGCTGGTATCTGGAGTCGATCCCCGGGGCCTTCGCCCGGCTCGGCGTGCGCAAGCCCGGCTCGGCCGGTCGGCTCGACATCCACCAGGGCACCTTCGACGTGGACGAGACCTGCATCGGCATGGGCGTGCGGTTCATGGCCGCCACCGCGCTGACCGCCCTGTGGGAGGGTGGCCGGCCCGGCAGCGAGACCTACGTCGCGGAAGCCCTGGCCTGACGGCGGGCCGTCAGGCCAGGGCCCCGCCTCACGGCCGGGTCAGAGCTTGGGGCCCGGCCCGGTGACGGGAAGGGTCACCGCGCTCTTGCCCGGCTGCACCTTCACCAGGGTGCCGCCGGGATACCGCAGCGTGTAGTCGTAGTCCGTGGACAGCAGCACCACGCCGATCCGGTGCCCGGCCTTGAAGACGTAGTCCTGCGGCTGGAGGTCCCAGCGGAAGTCGTACGCCTTGCCCGGCTTCACCGCCTCGGTGCGGTCCGGGCGATGGCGGTTGCGCACGTCCAGCCACCCTCGTGTGACGATCTTGAACGGGGCCTCCACCGTGACGTGCTGGCGGGTGATCAGGCAGCCCGGATCGCCCTCCACGCTCTCGCCGTAGCAGTACTGCTGCCCAGTGGTGCGCAGCGCGCCGGTGGCGCGGGTGTCGGTGCCGTAGTCCACGAGCAACGCCGTCAGGTACGGCGAGCGCCCGCCCTCCAGGGACGCCCGCACCTTGATCTCCGGGGTCCCGGAGATCCTGACGTCCCTCTTCAGCGCCGGGGTGAGGTAGGCCAGCCGGTTGCCGTCCGCCGCCTCGGGCGAGGCCGCGAGCTGCTCGGCGGTGCGCGTCCGCTGGTCCACGAACCACTCGCCGGCTCCCGTGGTCTTCAAGGGCACGGAGACCGGACGCGAGCCCGGCAGCGGCCACGACGGTTGCCGTTCCCACTGCCCGGCGGCGATCTCCACGTCGGCCTGCGGCTCCTTCATGATTCCGTTCTTGACGCCGTAGAGCCAGTAGTCGAACCAGGCGTTGAGCTGGCGCAGCCACTCCTCGGTGCGGAAACTGAACGGGTTGGTGTGCGCGCCCTGGGTCAGCCAGATCTTGCGGGGCACGTTCTGCTTGGACAGCGCGTACCACCACTGCGCGGCCTGCTTGGTCTTGACGTTCCAGTCGTTGAGCCCGTGCACCAGGAAGACGCTGGCCCTGACCTTGCGGACGTCGTTCAGGTAGTTGCGGGAGTCCCAGAAGCGGCTGTAGTCACCGGTGACCCGGTCCTGGTCGGTCTCTATCCGGTCCATCAGCGCGCCGCACGCCTCTTGCGCGTTCTGCCTGGTCAGCACCACGCGGGCGAGCACGTCCGCGTCCTCTCCCTGGTAGCCGCCGGGGGCGAGCACGCCGCCGTTGGCCCGGTAGTAGTCGTACCAGGAGGAGATCGCGGCGATCGGCACGATCGTCTTCAGCCCGGGGACGCCGGTCGAGGCGACCGCGTTGGGCAGTGTGCCGTTGTACGACACGCCGATCATGCCGACGTTGCCCGTGGACCAGTCGGCGCGAACCGGGTTCCCGTTCGCGTCGAATCCCCGGGCCCGGCCGTTCAGCCAGTCCACGGCGGCCTTCGGGCCGAGCGTCTCGTTGCGGTCGCCCGTGGTCGGGCAGCCGGTGGCCCGGCCGCTGCCGAGGTTCTCCACCAGTGCGATCGCGTAGCCGCGAGGCACGAAGTAGTTGTCGTAGTAGCCGTCGAACGCGACGGCCTGAGCGGCGCCGATGCCCTTCAGGGCGTCGGCCCGGCCCCTGGCGATCAGCCCGGAGACCTTACCTCCGGTGTCGCCGTCGATGTCCACATTGTGGTTCGGCACGTCGTTCAGGGGGGCGTAGTACGGGCTCGCCTCCATGATGACGGGCACCTTGAGTCCCTGCTCGGTCTCCTTGGGCCGCATGATGTCCACGGCGACGCGGTCCGCCTTGCCGTCGCTGTCGCTGTCCACGCCCGCGACCTCGACGTACACGGTCTGGGTGATGGCGTCCGCGCGGGAGAAGACGGGTTGGGTCATACCGTTGACCACACTGATCGCCGGTGTCGCGGCGTTGACGGCGGGCGCCAGCGCGCCCGTGAGTAACAAGGCCGTCGGTACGGCCAGTAGTGCCTTCCAGCTACGCATGAGTGCTCCTGGGTTCTCCTGGGTCTCTGCTCATTCGGCTGACCGGTGATGCGCGTGGGCTTTCCACGACTGTGAGAAATGTCCTGCGAGATCCCGTCAAAGGCAAGATCTCCCTTAGGGTCACAGTCCCGCTTGAGGTCGATAACGGAGCGGTTGCGTTGCTGTTCGCGCCTTCTGCCTGCGGTAACCGCTGAACTATGTTCCGTTCAGGGTTGCCGTGCGGATCGCCGGGTGTGCGGCGGACGGACGGCGGGGAATTTGGAGGATCCTCTTGCTCCGCATGAACATCGGCAAGCTGGCTCTGGGCGCGCTGGCCGGCGGCCTGCTCATGGCCACCGCGGCCTGTGGCGGCGGCGGGAACAACGCCGCGACCACGGCCCCATCCGGTTCCGAGTCCGCTACCGAGGCCGCGAAACCGGCCCTGAAGGTAGGGCTGGCGTTCGACGTCGGCGGACGAGGGGACAAGTCGTTCAACGACTCCGCCTATGCCGGCCTCGAACGCGCGAAGAGCGAGCTGAGCGTGGAGATCAAGGAGCTGAGCCCGCAGGGCGACGGCTCCAACCGCGGCGAGCTGCTGCGGCAGCTCGCGGGCGCGGGCTTCAACCCGATCATCGGCGTCGGCTTCGCCTACGCCCCGGACGTGCAGAAGGTCGCCGCGGAGTATCCCGACGTCCAGTTCGCCATCGTGGACTCGATCTCCAACGGCCCCAACGTCACCGGCCTGACCTTCGCCGAGCACGAGGGCTCCTACCTTGCCGGCGTGGCCGCCGCGCTGAAGTCGAAGTCCGGGCACATCGGCTTCGTCGGCGGCGTGGAGAGCGACCTGATCAGGAAGTTCGAGGCCGGCTACAAGGCGGGCGCCGAGGCCACCAAGCCCGGCATCAAGATCGACACCAAGTACCTCACCCCCGAGGGCGACTTCACCGGCTTCAAGGCCCCGGACAAGGGCAAGACCGCCGGCGCGAAGATGTACGAGGAGGGCGCGGACATCGTCTACGCCGCCGCGGGCGACTCGGGGCTCGGCGTCTTCCAGGCGGCGGTGGCGGCGGGCGCCGGCAAGTGGGCCATCGGGGTGGACTCCGACCAGGCCCAGACCGTGAAGGACCCGGCGCTCACCAAGATCATCATGACGTCGATGATCAAGCGGGTGGACAACGGCGTCTTCGAGTTCGTCAAGTCCGTCCAGGGCGGCGCCAAGGGCGGCCAGACGGTCGCCTACGACCTGAAACTGGACGGCGTCGGGCTGGCCACCACCGGTGACCACATCTCCGACGTCCAGGCCAAGGTGGACGAGGCCAAGGAGAAGATCATCGGCGGCGAGATCAAGGTTCCGGACAAGCCGTGAGATCCGTCCCGCTCGAATCCGGGTATTTCGAGCGGGAAGGCGTATGAGAGCCCGGGGAGCCGACCGGCGTGCTCAGCTTCCCGGGCTTCGCGCTACCCCGGGCCGGCGACCCAACAGGTTCCTGGAGATTGCACTGTGACCAGCTCCGACACCCTGGCCCCCGTACGGCCCCCGGCCGTCGAGCTTGAGGGCATCACGAAACGATTTCCCGGCGTCGTGGCCAACCACGACATCCGGGTCACCATCGAGCCCGGCACCGTGCACGCCATCGTGGGCGAGAACGGCGCCGGCAAGTCCACCCTGATGAAGATCCTGTACGGCATGCAGCGCCCCGACGAGGGCCACATCCGTGTCAACGGCGCCGACGTGGTGTTCCGCACCCCGAGCGACGCCATCGGCGCCGGCATCGGCATGGTCCACCAGCACTTCATGCTGGCCGACAACCTGACGGTGCTGGAGAACATCGTGCTCGGCGCCGAGCCGTCCAGGTTCGGCCGCCTGAACCGCGCCGCCGCCCGCGCCCGCATCCTGGAACTGGCCGAAGGCCACGGCCTGCGCGTAGACCCCGACCGGCCGGTCGAGGAACTGGGCGTCGGCGACCGGCAGCGGGTGGAGATCCTCAAGGTCCTCTACCGAGGCGCGCGGATCCTCATCCTGGACGAGCCCACCGCCGTGCTGGTGCCGCAGGAGGTCGAGGAGCTCTTCGCCAACCTGCGCGAACTCGTCGCCGACGGCCTGACCGTGATCTTCATCTCGCACAAGCTGGGCGAGGTGCTCGACATCGCCGACGCGATCACCGTGATCCGCCTGGGCACCACCGTGGCCAGCGTCCTGCCCGGCGACGTCACGGCCAGGCGGCTCGCCGAGCTGATGGTCGGCAGCGAGCTGCCCACTCCCGAGACGCGCGACTCCACGGTCACCGAGACCGTCGCGCTGCGGGTGACCGGGCTGACCGTCGCCGAGCGCGACGGCCGCAACCCGCTCGACCACGTCTCCTTCGAGATCCACGAAGGAGAGATCCTCGGCATCGCCGGGGTCGAGGGCAACGGCCAGTCCGAGCTGATCGAGGCGATCATGGGCATCCGCCCGGCGGAGGGCTCGATCACGCTCGGCGAGCACGACATCGGCGGCTGGCCGACCAGCAGGCGCAGAGCCGCCGGGATCGGCTACATCCCCGAGGACCGCCACCGCCAGGGCCTGCTCCTTGAGGCGTCGCTGTGGGAGAACCGCGTGCTCGGCCACCAGACGGTGGCCCCCGCCCGCAAGGGCATCTGGATCAACCGGCGGGCCGCCCGCGCCGACACCGCGCGGATCGTGCGGCGCTACGACGTGCGCACCCCCGGCGTGGACACCCTCGCCCTCGCGCTGTCCGGGGGCAACCAGCAGAAGCTCATCGTCGGGCGGGAGATGAGCGGCGACCCCAAACTGCTGATCGCCGCCCATCCGACCCGTGGCGTCGACGTCGGCGCCCAGGCGGCGATCTGGGACCACCTGCGCGAGGCGCGGGCCGCCGGGCTCGCCGTCCTGCTGGTCTCGGCCGACCTGGAGGAGCTGATCGGCCTGTCCGACACGCTGTGCGTCATCTACCGAGGGCGTCTGGTCGCCCGGCTCGACCCCGGCAGCGTGACCCCCGAACAGCTCGGCGGCCACATGACCGGCGCCATCGAAAGGGACGAGACGTGAAGGCGGCGGTGTTGCAGCGGGTGCTGCTGACCGCGGCAGGCGTGGTCGTGGCCGTGCTGGTCGCGATCGGCATCTCCAGCGTGGCCATCGCCGTGGCCGGGGCCGACCCGACCACCGCGCTGACCGCGATGTTCGACTTCGGCACCCGCCCGACCGACGTGGCGGACGGCGTCGCGTTCTGGCTGAACCGGTCGGTCGCGCTGTTCATCGCGGGCCTCGCGGTGGCCATCGGCTTCCGGATGAACCTCTTCAACATCGGCGTCGAGGGGCAGTACCGGATGGCCGCCCTGGTGTCGGCCTTCGTCGGCGGCCAGCTCATGCTGCCCGCGCCGATCCACCTCACCGTGATCATCGTGGTGGCGATGGTGGTCGGCGGCCTCTACGCGTTGATCCCCGCGCTGCTCAAGGTCTACCGAGGGGTCAACGAGGTCATCTCCACCATCATGCTCAACTTCGTCGCCGTGGGTGTCGCCGCGTACCTGGTGCGCGGGCCGTTCGGCGGCGAACGGGTCGAGGGCCAGCTCATCGCCTCGACCAGCGAGCTGCCGCAGTCCGCCTGGTTCCCCGACGCGAACTTCCTGCTCACCCTGCTCGGCCTGCCCGCGCCGCGCGGCGGCGGCCTCTACGGGTTCATCCTGATCGCGGCGCTGCTCGGCGTGCTGGTCTGGCTGATCCTCGAACGCACCAGGTTCGGATTCGACGTCAAGGCCAGCGGCCTGAACGGCGGAGCCGCGCTCGCCGCCGGGATCGACCCCCGCCGGATGGTCATCTCCGCCATGGTGCTGTCCGGCGCGGTCGCCGGGCTGATCGGGCTGCCCGAGATGCTCGGCCGCAGCCACGCCTACGGCACCAGCGGCTTCACCGCCGGGCTCGGCTTCCTCGGCATCGCGGTGGCGCTGCTCGGCCGCAACCGGCCCGTCGGAATCGCGCTGGCCGCGCTGCTGTTCGGCTTCCTCGACCGGGCCGCCACGCCCATGCAGTTCGCCGATATCCCACCCTCAGTCATCGCCATCATCCAGGGAATGATCGTGCTCATGGTCGTGATCGTCAACGAGGTCACCAGGCGGATCGCGTTGCGCTGGGAGGAACGCCGGGCCGCGGGCCGTCTCGCCGAGACCCCCTCGGCTCCCGAGGGCGCGGCGGCATGACGGCCACCGCCCCGGTCACCGCCGCGACCGTCCGCCGGGTCCACCGCTACCACCTGGCGCTGATCGGCGTCGCGCTGCTGATCACGCTGCTCTCGCTGGTCCGCCTGCTGACCGGCGACGACGACCTGACCTCCTCCGGCACCTTCGCCGCCGGGCTCGGCTACGCCGTGCCGATCGGCCTCGCCGGACTCGGCGGGCTGTGGGCCGAACGCGCCGGAGTGGTCAACATCGGCCTTGAGGGCATGATGGTCCTCGGCACCTGGTTCGCCGCCTGGGCCGGATACCAGTGGGGTCCCGTCGCCGCGCTGGCCGCCGGGCTGCTCGGCGGCGCGCTCGGCGGGCTGCTGCACGCCGTCGCCACCGTGTCCTTCGGCGTGGACCACATCATCAGCGGCGTGGCCATCAACCTGCTGGGGCCGGGCGTCACCCGGTTCCTGTCCGAGGTCCTCTACGCCGAGGGCACCCCCGCAGCCGAGGCCGGCGCGGGCATCACCTCCTCGCCGTCCATGAAGGGCGTCGCCCCCGACTTCAGCCTGCCGGTGCTGTCCGACGGCCCCGACCTGCTCAAGCGGGTCGAGGAGACGCACTGGTTCCTGACCTCCGACGTCGCCGGAATCCTCGGCGGGCTCACCCGCGACGTCGGCGTACTGACCCTGCTGGCCGTCGCGCTGGTGCCGATCTCCTACCTGCTGCTCTGGCACACCCCCTTCGGCCTGCGGCTGCGCGCCTGCGGCGAGAACCCGCAGGCCGCCGAGTCGCTCGGCGTCAACGTCTACCGCGCCAAGTACGTGGCCACCGTCATCTCCGGCGCGTTCGCCGGGCTCGGCGGCGTGTTCCTGGTGTTCGTCTCGGCCAAGTACGTCGAAGGCCAGACGGCCGGGCGCGGCTTCATCGGCCTCGCCGCGATGATCTTCGGAAACTGGCGGCCCGGCATGCTCGCCGCCGGAGCCTCGCTGTTCGGCTACGCCGACGGCCTCCAGCTCCGCAGCTCCCAGGCCGTCACCGGGCTGTTCCTCTTCGGCGCGCTGCTGCTGCTCTGCTACGCCGCGGTGCGCATCCGGCACAACCTGACGGCGAGCGGCCCCTCGGGAGCCGGAGTCCGCTCCTACACGGTCGTCGCGGTCAGCGCGCTCGCCGCGGTGCTGTTCTTCTGGCTCTGGCTGACCGTCGAGGCGCTGCCCAACGAGTTCGTCTTCATCACCCCGCACGTGCTGACGCTGCTGGTGCTCTCGGTGGCCTCGCAGCGGCTGCGGATGCCGCAGGCGGACGGCGTGCCGTATCGCAGGGGAGAACAGCGGTGAGCATCCGATGAACATCGACTGGGAGGCCCTGCGCGAGGCCGCGGCCGACGCGATGACCCGCGCCTACGCGCCCTACTCCAAGTTCCCCGTGGGCGCGGCGGCGCTGACCGCCGACGGCAGGGTCGTCACCGGCTGCAACGTCGAGAACGCCTCCTACGGCCTCGGGCTGTGCGCCGAGTGCGGGCTCGTATCCGCCCTGCACGCCACCGGAGGCGGCCGGCTGGTCGCGTTCACCTGCGTGGACGGGCACGGGGAACTGCTGATGCCGTGCGGGCGCTGCCGTCAGCTCCTCTACGAACACGGCGGCGCCGGCCTGCTGGTCGAGACCCTCGACGGGCCGAAACCGATGGCCGAGATCCTGCCGTGGGCCTTCGGGCCCGACGACCTGAGCCGGGGGGCCTGACGACTTGGACGCCATCGACGTCATCACCACCAAACGCGACGGACGCGAACTGAGCCGCGAGCAGATCGACTGGATGATCGACGCCTACACGCGCGGCGCGGTCGCCGAGGAGCAGATGGCGGCCCTGGCCATGGCCGTCCTGCTGAACGGCATGGACCGGCGGGAGATCGCCGACTGGACCCGCGCCATGATCGCCTCCGGCGAGCGGATGGACTGGTCCGGGCTCGACCGCCCCACCGCGGACAAGCACTCCACCGGCGGCGTCGGCGACAAGATCACCCTGCCGCTCGCCCCGCTCGCCGCCGCCTGCGGGGCCGCCGTGCCGCAGCTCTCCGGACGCGGCCTCGGGCACACCGGCGGCACACTCGACAAGCTGGAGTCGATCCCCGGCTGGCGGGCCTCGCTGTCCGGCACCGAGATGCTCGGCGTGCTCCGCGACGCCGGAGCCGTCGTCTGCGCCGCAGGAAGCGGCCTCGCCCCCGCCGACCGCAAGCTCTACGCGCTGCGCGACGTGACCGGCACGGTCGAGTCGATCCCGCTGATCGCGTCGTCCATCATGTCCAAGAAGATCGCCGAAGGCACCGGGTCGCTCGTCCTCGACGTCAAGGTGGGCTCAGGCGCGTTCATGAAGACCGTCGAACGGGCGCGTGAGCTGGCCCGCACCATGGTCGAACTGGGCACCGACGCCGGGGTCCGGACGGTCGCCCTGCTCACCGCCATGGACCGGCCGCTCGGCCTGGCCGTCGGCAACGCCCTGGAGGTCGCCGAGTCGGTGGAGGTGCTGGCGGGCGGCGGGCCGTCCGACGTGGTCGAACTGACCGTGCGGCTGGCCCGCGAGATGCTCGCCGCCGCCGGGATCACCGGCGGCAAGGACCCCGAGGACGCTCTGAAGGACGGCTCGGCCATGGACACCTGGCGCCGCATGATCACCGCCCAGGGCGGCGACCTCGACGCCCCACTGCCCCGCGCCGCCGAGACCCACACCGTCCTCGCCCCCGCCTCCGGCGTGCTGTCCCACCTCGACGCCTACGCCGTCGGCGTGGCGGCCTGGCGCCTGGGCGCGGGCCGCGCCCGCAAGGAGGACCCGGTGTCTTTTGGCGCGGGCATCGTCCTGCACGCCAAACCGGGCGACGTAGTGCAGGAAGGCACCCCCCTCATGACCCTGCACACCGACGACCCATCCCGCTTCCCCCGCGCCCAGGATTCGCTGTCCGACGCCTACACCATCGGCCCCGCCCCAGCCCTCCTCCCCTTGATCATCGACCGCCTCACCCCCTGAGAAGGTCCGTTCATACCGTCCCGCGCGCTGCACGCCAAAAGGGCCTCGCTGCGCTCGGACGATCTTTTCTAGGTCGGGCTTCGCCCGACAGTGGTCGCGCCCCGGTGTTCAGCGCTTCGCGAGTGTGGCCGCTTCTCGCCGTTACGGGGGCGTTTCGCGAACGCCTCGCCGGAGGACGCCCATTGCCGCCGCCTAACGGTAGCCGTACGGTCACGGTAAGCGACTTCGGTCATGTGAGAGGGATTCATGGGCGATCACTCCGGCAAACCCAAGCAGGATGAGCCGTTCAACCCCAAACAGCCTGGCAACCCGCAAGGGCAGGACACGGGCGACAGCCGACCGCCATCGGGGAAGCACGAGAAGCCCAAGGACGAGAAGTAGGCCACGGTGGACACCGAGCAGTGGATCGAACATCTACTGAGCCAGATCTCCGAACCGCCCAGCCCGCACACGCGAGACGCGCTGCACGCCGTCCCACGCCATCTCTTCGTGCCTTCACTCGCCGTCGCCGATGAGAAGCCCCGCCGCGTCATCGACCGCGATGCCGACCCCGAACAGTGGTGGAGCGCCGTCTACGCCGACATGCCCGCGCTCGGACGAGCTTTCCGGGGTCGGGCTTCGCCCTACGGTGGTTGCGCTCCGGGCCAGGCGTTGATCGAGTGTGGACGCTTGTCGCCGTTATGGGTGCCTTCGATGATCGCCGGCCATCGTGAGCGTAGGGCAGGCCGTTCTTGGCATGCCTCGTCAGCGGGGGTTGGGCGGGTGCCAGCGGGCGTTGGTGTCGTTTTCGCGCAGGGTGTTCAGGCGGTGGGTCAGTTCCTGGCGGGCCGACTCGTTCGTCGGCGCGGTGCGGATGTAGGGGCCGAGGCCGGTGATGTCACGTATCGCCATCAGGGTCGTCAGATCGGGCCAGGTGCGAACGTCCCATCCGTACGCAGCGGTGAACGCCTCGATGTCTTCGGGGGAGGGACGGCCGAACCGGCGCTGGGTGTAGTGAACCTGGGCGAGGTCCCACTCGCGGGGGCCCCAGGCGACGTGGTCCCAATCGCCGAGCACCGCCTGTCCGGAGGCGAGGCGCATCAGGTTGCCCGGATGGGCGTCGCCATGGATCAGGGCAGGCGGGTGTAGGTAGCTCAGTGCTCGCCACGCCGCCCGTAGTTCGCTGATTCTGTCTTGGAGCCAGGCCCGAGGCGGGCCGGCGAGGTCGGAGTCGCCAACGGCGCTGGACACCCCGGCCAGCGGATCGGTGAGCACGCTCAGCTCGCGGACCGGGCGGGGATCCATGGTGTGCAGGTTTCGCAGGAGTCGCCCGAGCTCCGACGCGGACGGAGGCGGGTCGATGACCGTCTCCTCGTATCGCCATACGGAGACCACGTGCTCATTGAGCATGCAGGGGTGGCCGGTGAGATCGGCCGGGACTACGCACGGAAAGCCCTTGGCGGCGAGCCATCGGGTCACCGCCACCGAAGAGATCACCTTCGGCAGGGCGAGGGGGTTGGTGGCGATCCTGATCAGGAGGGACAGTCGTGGTATCGCGAAGAGTGCATTGCTGTGCAATCGGATCAGCTCGGCGTCGCCGACCGGAAGGCCGAACCGGTCGCCTGCCTCGCCCAGAGCCGCACGAAGCCGTTCCTCCAGCCCGTGGCCGCTCACCCTGTGCCCCGGCCGAGCACCGTCGTGGCGGACTCGCGCAGAGCCTCGACGTCGCGCCGTCCCCGGTGCGGCGCGAGCGCTTGGAGCACCTCGCTCACTCGAAGCATGAGTCGCCTTGAGCGCAGTTCGGCGGCGGCATCGATGAGGTCCTGACCAAGTGCGCATGCGCGTTCGATGTCTGCGCCAGGGGCTTGCGCGTAGCCGAGGGCGGCCACTCCGAGCGAGAACGCCCGGGGACGCGCCTCGGTGCGGACCCGCAACGCGTCCTCCGCCGCCTGGGTCGCCTCGGCGGCCATGCCGAGGTTGGCGTAGCAGCGGGCCTCCTCGTGACGAAGGTGGCCCCATTCGTAGGCGTCTACCCAGGCGGGTTCCTCCAAGGTTCCGACCTGGCCGTATGCCGTCCATACCTGTCCGAGGGCGCGCTTCGTCGAGGTGCGGTCGCCGGTGAGCGATGTGGCCAGCGCCACCTTGGTCAGGATGAACGAGCGGGCCATGGGAGGCGCGTCCTTGACCATCGCGGCGGCGGCGGTCGTGCAGGCCACGGCGCTGTCGATGAGCTGGCGGTGACGGTCGGGGAGCAGCGAAGCCTCGTGGAGCGCCTGTTCACCCCAGCGACTCAGGACCCAGGCGGCCAATGGGCGATCATTGATCTGCTGGGCCAGGCCGAGGGCCACGCCGAGCAGGTGATGCGACATCGTGTCATGTCCTGCGTCCAGATGCATTGCCGCGACCCGGAGAGAGAACTCAACGCTCACCGCTGCCAATTCTCGCCGCTCTTTACTCTTGGCGCACCTGTGCAGGCGTGGCGTGATGACGTCGCTGAGGTAGCCGGTGGCGTACTCGCGTACGTGTTCGCCGCCGAATTGGCGATCTGAGGCGGTAAGAGAGCGCAGCATTTCTCTGATCACCCAGACATCGCCGTGTTCTCGCGCAAGTTTCCGTGAGGCGGGCGATCCGTTCAAGGAAGTAAGGGAAAGGCGGGTCGCGCCGTCTTCGGGACCGGTGGTCGGTGATGCGTCGCCGAAGAGTTCGTGTTCAGGCACGCGGAGTGCGCGGGCGAGCAGTGGACGATATCGGCGTCCTGGCGTATGTCGTCCTGCTTCCCATTGTTTTATCAAGCCGATGAGGCTCGGTACGTGCGGAATGGGATCGTCGGGGTGCGCGGCGGCGCGGAGACGCCGGGCGAGGTCGGCCCGGGACCAGTACGGGGGTGCCTCGCGCAGCTCCCGCAGGCGAATGGAAAATGCCCTATTAGCCGACATGTTGCGATGCGCCTTCCACGAGGAGGTGGTGGACGCTTTCAGTCCCACCCCTTCCTGCCCTTTCTTGCCCCCATCCTGCCCGTCGTCCACGCTCGCCGTCAGCGCTTCACTGGGTGTGGCCGACACGTAAGAAGAGGCGGTCTCGGACGCGATGATCTCACCCGCCGACCGGGGTCTTGGCCGTATGGAGGTGCGACCCGTGGGAGATCTTAACTGCGTGCCGGAATCCGGCATAACCGCTTTTGTCGAACAAGAGGATGACGTGCTCGCCTCGTGGGAGGTCGATGCGGGCGATCGCGGTTCGGCCGGTGTGACCGGCTCGGCCGCCGCCGCGGCGAAGGACATGCTGGCTGCCTTGGCCGCCTTCCATGACGGGCGGGGCCGGGTGCGGTTCGCGCGGGTCATCCCGTCGATGTCCGGGGCCGAATACCGGTACGGCGCGACGGTGCTGACCGCCCACCGCCGTGCCGGTGCGACGACGACCGTGCCGGGTGACGCATGGGACCTCGTCCAATGAGCGGGAGCGGAGACGGGATATGGCCGCTGCTGCGCCATATGGCACCAGTGAGCGGCAGCACCTACAGGCGCGGGTGGGTGGCCGCCCCGGTCGGCACGCGCCGTCCGCCCGTTCCGCCTGAGAACTTCCAGGAAGCGCGGTGGCCACACCACCGCGCGGCACGGGACCTGACGGTTCCCGTGCCCCGGCGCGGGCGGGCCGTGGTCACTCACATCCCGGCCCGTCCGCGCCCCCAGACGGGAGGTGGCGGCCGTGGATGACCTGACCGTCCGCGACCGCGCCCACCTGGCCGCTCTGGAGGTCACCTTCCCCGGCTGGCAGATCACCGTGGACGGGGGCGAGTGGCGTGCCGGGCGGCGTGGCACGCCGACCGCCGTCCAGCGGGCGGCGGGGCTGGTCGAGCGTGTGGCCCGGCCGACGCCGGTCGCCCTGTCCGAGGCGCTGGCCGAACAACTCGGCATCCTGGTCCACCTGGGCGACGCCTGACCCCTCGGCGGGGTGCACATATCCCTCCGAAAGGTCGATGGCGGTCCTGGCGAGATCGCCTGCACCCGCTGGTGGTCCCGCGTTCGGTCGATCTTCGGCGTCGGCGGCTCGTTCATCGCCAAGGGTTTCGGGCGCTGCCTCCGCCGGTGGGTGGGCCCGGGGGGCTGGTCAGAAATGGTCTGTGACGTGGTGCAGCCTTCAGGCTGATGGGATGGCGTTGCTCGCGGTCTGTCCGGGCGGAGTGGTCGATCTCGTGCGTTCCGTGTCCAGGCGATTGACCTGCGGCGACAGCGTCGGGCGAAGCCCGACATCGGAAAGAACGTCCGAGCGCAGCGAGGGCCTTGCTTTGCCGAAGGGGGAGCTTTGGGGTGGCGTGGTCGGGAATGTCGAAAAGTGTAGAAAACGGTCATTCGGTGTGCCCTGAGGGGGCGGTGTGCCGAGGGCCGGTTCTTTCTGAGGTGTCCGGGGCGGGGGCCTGGGGCGGAGGGGGTATGCGATGGGGTACGTGACGACGCGGGACGGGAACGAGATCTTCTACAAGGACTGGGGGTCGGGGCCGCCGGTGGTGTTCATTCACGGGTGGCCGCTGAACGCCGACGCGTGGGAAGACCAGATGAAGCTGGTCGCCGAGAACGGCTTCCGGGGGATCGCGCACGACCGGCGGGGGCATGGTCGTTCGAGCCTGCCCTGGGAGGGCTACGACTTCGACACCTTCGCCGACGACCTGGCGGATCTGATCCAGGCCCTGGACCTGCGCGATGTGACGCTGGTGGCGCACTCCATGGGCGGCGGTGAGCTGGCCCGCTACATCGGCAGGCACGGTACGTCGCGGGTGCGCAAGGCGCTGCTGCTGTCGGCGATCACGCCGGTGATGCTGAAGTCGGACACCAACCCCGAGGGGGTGCCGATGGAGGTGTTCGACAAGATCAAGGCAGGGATCCTCGCGGAGCGCTCGCAGTTCTGGAAGGACACCTCGGAGGGCTTCTTCAGCGCCAACCGGCCGGGCAACAAGGTGACGCAGGGCAACCGGGACGCCTTCTGGCTGATGGCCATGCAGGAGAGCATCAAGGCGGCCGTGGACTGCGTGACGGCCTTCGGCACCACGGACTTCACCGAGGACCTGCGCAAGTTCGACATTCCAACGCTCGTCGTGCACGGTGACGACGACCAGGTGGTGCCGTTCGCGGCGACGGGCAAGAAGGCCGCGGAGATCATCGCGAACGCCAAGCTCAAGGTCTACGAAGGCGGTTCGCACGGCATCGCGCTGGTGCCGGGCGACAAGGAGAAGTTCAACGCCGACCTGCTGGAGTTCCTGAAGAACTGAGCCGCGAAGCGAGCGGGCACGCGCAGGGGTCGCGTGCCCGCTCGGAGCGTGCGCGTGAAGCTGTCCGCTGATGGCGAATTGACCTTAAGTCAACTTGAGGTTGGAGGCTGGGGCCATCGTTCGAATCCAGAAGGAGAGTGGTGGTCGTCATGCGCGCGATCCAGGTGCGTGAGTTCGGTGGGCCCGAGGTGCTGACGCCGGCGGAGATTCCCGAGCCGGTCGCCGCGGCGGGGGAGGTCGTCGTCGCGATGGAGGTCGCCGACGTCATCTACCTCGACACCCTGTTGCGCCGCGGCTGGGGGGGCGAGATCTTCCCGCGCGACCTGCCGTACATCCCGGGCGGCGGGGGAGCGGGCCGGGTCGTGTCGGTGGGGGAGGGCGTGGATCCGGACTGGGCCGGCCGCCGCGTCGTCGTGCGGACGGCCAGCGGCTACGCCGAGCGGATCGCGGCCCCCGTGGCCGACGTGACCGAGGTGCCGGACGGCCTGCCGCTGTCGAAGGCCGCCGCCGTCGTCCATGACGGGGTGACGGCGCTGATGCTCGCGGACGGCGCGGCCATCGCCAAGGGCGAGTGGGTGCTGGTGTCGGCCGCGGCCGGTGGCGCGGGCTCGCTGCTGACGCAGTTGGCCGTGGACGCCGGGGCGCGGGTGGTCGCGGCGGCGCGCGGCGAGCGCAAGCTCGCGCTGGCCCGCGAGCTGGGCGCGGAGGCCGTGATCGACTACTCGCGGGAGGGCTGGGATCAGGAGGTCCGTGAGGTTACCGGTGGCGCGGGCGTGGACCTGGCCTTCGACGGCGTGGGCGGCGCGCTCGGCGCGGCGGTGTTCCGGACGGTCGCCGACGGCGGCCGGTTCGTCACCTACGGCACCAGCGACGGCGGGTTCGCCGAGATCGACACCGAGGAGGCCGGACGCCGCCGGATCTCGGCGCGCAACACGCTGGCGGACGGCCCGCCGTCGCCGGAGGTGGTGAAGGACGCGCTCGGGCGGGTGCTCGCGCTCGCCGCCGAGGGGACGATCCGCCCGGCGATCGGCGCGGTCTTCCCACTGGCCCGCGCCGCGGACGCGCACCGCTCGCTGGAGGAGCGCGCCACGGTCGGCAAGTCGCTCCTGATCATCTGAACCGGCAGGCGAGCAGGGTCAGCCGAGGGTGGAGCTGAGGACGGCGCGGTGGGTGGGGAGGGCGGCGGCGTGCCGGGCGCGGCCGTCGGCGGTGATGCAGACGAACACGCCGCGCCTGTCTCTGTCGCAGATGGCGCGGCTGACCAGGCCCGCGCGTTCCAGGCGGGCGATCAGCCGGGACAGCGCGCTCTGGCTCAGGTGCACGGCGTCGGCGAGCTCCTGAACGCGGTATTGGTGCTCGCCGTCTTCGACCATGCGGTCGAGGACCTCGAACTCGCTCGGACCCAGGCCGTGCTTGTCGCCCAGCTCGCGTTCCAGAGCGCACCAGGTCGCGGCGTGCTGGGCGAGCAGATGCCGCCAGCTCGCGACGATCGCTTCCTCGCTCACAGCCGCGAGTGTACCAGGGAAGAACTTAAGATGCACATGCATTTAATGCTGTTGCATTAGATGTGGATGCATGTAATGTTCCTTCTCATGCATCCCTCGTCTACCGGCGAGCGCTGGGATGCGCGCCTTTGGGGCGCGCTCACGGTGCTTTGCGCCGTTATCTTCCTTGACGCACTCGACGTGTCGATGGTCGGAGTTGCCCTCCCGTCCATCCAGTCCGACCTGGGCATGACCACCTCCGCGCTGCAGTGGGTGGTCAGTGGATATGTGCTGGGGTACGGCGGTCTGCTGTTGCTCGGGGGCCGGACCGCCGACCTGCTGGGGCGTCGCAGGGTCTTCCTCATCGCGCTCGGTGTGTTCGCCATCGCCTCGTTGCTCGGGGGCATCGTGGAGGACGGCACACTGCTGATCGTGGCCCGGTTCATCAAGGGCATCAGTGCCGCCTTCACCGCGCCCGCCGCACTGTCGATCATCACCACGACCTTCGCCGAGGGCCCGGCGCGCAATCGGGCCCTCAGCATCTTCACCGCCTGCGGAGCGAGCGGCTTCTCGCTCGGCCTGGTGCTTTCCGGCCTGCTGACCGAGGTGGGCTGGCGCTGGACCTTCCTGATGCCGGTGCCGGTCGCGCTCATCGCCCTCGCCGCCGGCTACCGGCTCCTGCCGCGCCACTCCGGCGAGGGGCGCGCGGCGGGCGGCTACGACCTGCTCGGCGCGGCCCTGATCACGTTCTCCATGCTGCTGCTCGTCTTCGGGGTGGTCGAGGCCCCGGAGGCCGGATGGACCTCGCCGCGCACCATCGCGTCGCTGGCCGCCGCCGTCGTGCTGCTCATCGCGTTCGTCGTGACCGAACGGCGCGTCCGGCACCCCCTGGTACGGCTGGGCATCCTGCGCTCGGCGCCGCTCATCCGGGCCAACCTCGGCCTGGTGATCCTGTTCGGCTCCTACATCGGCTTCCAGTTCGTCGCCATGCAGTACTTCCAGAACCTGCTGCACTGGTCGGCCCTGGAGACCGCGCTGGCGTTCCTGCCCGCCGGTCTGATCGTGGCGCTCACCTCCACCAAGATGGGCGGCCTCGCCGACCGGTTCGGCACCCAGCGGCTCATCGCGGTCGGCGCGGTGGCGCTGGCGGGCGGCTACGGGATCTTCCTCGGCGTGGACGCCAACCCCAGCCTGGGGCTGCTGATCCTGCCCGGCATGACCCTGCTCGGCATCGCGTTCGGCCTGTCGTTCCCCTCGCTGAACATCCAGGCCACCAACGGCGTGGCCGACGAGGAACAGGGGCTCGCCTCCGGCCTGCTCAACACCTCGGGCCAGGTCGGCGGGGCGATCGTGCTCGCGGTGGTCACCGCGGTCATGACGTCGGGGGACTCCGGAGACCCGATCGTGGGCATCCGCTCGGCGATCGTGGTCTCGATGGTCCTGGCCGTCGTGGGACTGCTCGTCGCGCTCACCGGCGTGCGGGCCCGGCGGCCTGCGGAGAGTCCGCAGGTCGAATCGGACAAGGTTCTCGAAACCGTCTAGCAAGCCACTCCGCGTACGGCTCCCGCGTCCAGCCAGGGCGCGGGAGCCGTCGATTGCGGGGCGGTTCGGTGGGCAGGCGGCGTCAGGGCGGGTATCTCAATCGGTAGGAGGCCGCCCTATGAACACCACGCGCACAGCTCTTTCCCTACTGGCCCTCATGGTGCTCACGGCCTGCGGTTCGGGCAGCGGGCAGGCCACGACGGCCCCGGGCACCGGCTCGCCCGCGCCGGGCTCGGCGACGCCGTCCGCCGATGCCCCGACCTCGGCGACCTCGCCGGCGTCGCCGACCACATCGGGCTCGCCGAGCGCGGTCGCGCTGCCACCGACCGGCACCGAAGAGGTCGAGGTCGAACGCGACGGCATGGACCCGGCGCTGGTCCGCAAGGTCAGGTTCGCCGGGCATCCCGGCTTCGACCGGGTGGTGATCGACCTCACCGGCGCGGTGCCCGGCTACTCGGCCAGGTGGGCGTCGAAACTCGTCCAGGACGGCAGCGGCGACCCCATCCCGGTCAAGGGCGGCGCGTACCTCGCGGTCACGCTCCGCCCCGCGCACGCCCACGACACGGACGGCGACCCGGTGTGGACCGGCGGGCCGATCTACACCGCCGGGCTGACCAACGTCACCAAGGTGGTCCGGACGGGCGACTTCGAAGGGGTCGTCGGCGTCGGGCTCGTGCTCGACCACCGCGCGGGGTTCCGGGTCTTCGAGCAGAAGAACCCGTCCAGGCTGGTGGTGGACGTGGCCCACTAGCCGTGCGCCCGCAGCGCCCACGCAGTGCCCCGCGTCCCCGCAGTGCGCCCGCCATGTCCCGGGGGCCCGCGAACCCTAAGATGGCGGAATGAGCCACCCGCCCAGCCCAGCCGCGCTCCGCCAGGCCCCGAAGGTGCTCCTGCACGACCATCTCGACGGCGGGCTCCGCCCCGAGACCATCGTCGAGCTGGCCCGCGCCTCCGGCTACGACCGGTTGCCCACCACCGACCCCGGCGAACTGCGCGTGTGGTTCGAACAGGCCAGTGCCTCCGGCTCGCTGGAACGCTACCTGGAGACCTTCTCCCACACGGTCGGCGTGATGCAGTCGCGCGAGGCGCTGGTCCGCGTGGCCGCCGAGTGCGCGGAGGACCTCGCGGCCGATGGCGTCGTCTACGCGGAGGTCCGTTACGCCCCCGAGCTGCACACCGGCGGCGGGCTGACGCTCGACGAGGTGGTCCAGGCGGTGACCGAGGGGTTCGCGCAGGGCTCGGCGGGCCGTCCGATCAAGGTCAGGTCGCTGCTCACCGCGATGCGCACGCAGGCCAGGTCCAGGGAGATCGCCGAACTGTCGGTGCGTTACCGCGACGTCGGCGTGGTCGGCTTCGACATCGCGGGCGCGGAGGCCGGCTTCCCGCCCACCCGCCACCTCGACGCCTTCGAATACCTGCAGCGGGAGAACGCCCACTTCACCATCCACGCCGGTGAGGCGTTCGGGCTGCCGTCCATCTGGCAGGCCATCCAGTGGTGCGGGGCCGACCGCCTCGGCCACGGCGTCCGCATCATCGACGACATCACCGTCTCGCCGGACGGCGAGGCCAAGCTCGGCAGGCTCGCCGCCTACGTCCGTGACAAGCGCATCCCGCTGGAGATGTGCCCCAGCTCCAACGTGCAGACCGGCGCGGCCAAGTCGATCGCCGAGCACCCGATCGGGCTGCTGCGCGCGCTGCGCTTCCGGGTCACGGTCAACACCGACAACCGGCTGATGAGCGGCACCATGCCGTCGGTGGAGTTCGGCAAGCTGGTGGAGGCGTTCGGCTACGGCTGGGATGACCTGCAGTGGTTCACGGTGAACGCGATGAAGTCGGCGTTCATCCCGTTCGACGAACGGCTCGCGCTGATCAACGGGCAGATCAAACCCGGATACGCCAAGCTCAAGTGGGCGGGGGAGGCGTCGTGAAGCAGGTCTACCGGTCGCGGCTCGCCCAGGTCCTCGGCTGGCTGTGGGTGGTGTTCGCCGCGGTGATGGCCGTCGACCTGGTGATGCGCTACAACGGGCCGCCCTCGCTGGTCGCGGGGGCGGTGCTGGCCGTGCTGACCGCGATGATCGTGGTTACCTCGCTGCGGCCCGCGACCGTCCTGCTGGAGGAAGGCGTGCTGGTCCGCAACCCGTTTCGCGACACGTTCCTGCCGTGGGCGGCGGTGGGCGAGGTGCGCGTCTCGCATGCCATCCAGATCGACTACGACGGCGGCACGGTGCGCTGCTGGACCCCGCAGTCCTCGGCGCGGGAGCGGGTGTCGGCGCTGCGCCGTACGACGTCGCAGGACGGGCGCACCCGCGCCTCGCAGGGGCTTACGACCATGCCCAAGACCACCTCCGGCGAGCAGGCGGCGGTCGACGCGATGGCGGGCCGCACGCACGCCGACTTCGTCGCCGACCAGATCACCGAGCGGGCCGAGAAGGCCAGGAGCAAGGCGGCGTTCGAAGGGAAGGGCGAGGCCGCCGAGACCCCGGCCGCCCGCACCACCTGGTCGATCCTCGCCGCGGCGGGCTGCCTGATCGCCGCCGCTCTCGTCGTGGTGGCGATCATCGCCTCCTGAGGAAGGCGCCCCTGAAGGCGCCCGTCAGAACTCGTCGTGCCCGGGAAACTGCGTCACGTCGAACACGTGCCGGGTGGCCGCGCAGATCGTCTCAAGTACGTGCACGGGCGTGCCGTCCGCCGAGTATCCGGCGCGCAGGATCTCCACCACCCACTCGCCGGGCCCGACGGCCAGCGTCTCACGCTCGACGGGCTCGGCCGGGCGCGCCGTCAGGGTCTCCTCGGCGTGGCCGAACACGTGCCCGAGATCGGTGAGCGCGGCCTGCAACGACGGCCGCACGAAGCCCGGCTCGGCGATTCGGGTGCCCGTGAACAGGTCGGCCAGGAAGAAGCTGGTCGCCACCCGCACCGGCACGTCGTCGGCCGTCATCACCTTGCGCCGCGCGATCACCTCCGCCCCGGGCGCCACCCCGAGCCGCCCCGCGATCCGCTCACTCGCCGCCTCCGGCCCCACGTAGAGCATCCGGCGCCCCGCCTTGATCCCCTGCGCCTCGGCCTCCGCCAAATACAGCGAAGCCGCCGCCCGCACCACCGGCGCCGTCGGCACCGACCTGCGCACCACCACCATCTCCGCCCCTCCCCAACGACCCAGTGCGCCCCGACTCTATCGACCGGCCCCCGATGTGAGCAGGGACACATTGACGGGGTAAGGGCCGAAGGCGGATAGTAAAGGTAATTCAACAGTCGATGAAATCAGGTGGTGGTCATGTCAGAGCACGTGACCTGCGTAATCATCGGGGGCGGCCCGGCGGGGATGGTGATGGGGCTGCTGCTCGCGCGAGCCGGGGTGCGGGTGACCGTGCTGGAGAAGCACGGTGACTTCCTGCGTGACTTCCGTGGCGACACGGTGCACCCCTCGACTCAGCAGCTCCTGGACGAGCTGGGGCTCGGAGAACGCTTCGCCAAGTTGCCGCAGAGCCGGATCCAGGAGATCTCGTTCCCCAACGCCGACGGGGGCAAGGTGGTGGTCGGCGACCTGCGGCGGCTCAAGGTGCGCTACCCCTACATCGCGATGGTTCCGCAGTGGGACTTCCTCAATCTGCTCGCCGAGGCGGCCAAGCAGGAGGAGTCGTTCGAGCTGCGGATGCGGACCGAGGTGACGGAGCTGATCCGTGAGCCCGGCCGGGTGGCGGGCGTCCGTTACCGCAGGGAGGACGGCACGACCGGCGAGATCCGCGCCGACCTGACGGTGGCCTGCGACGGCCGGTGGTCGATCGCCCGTCAGCAGGTCAAGCTGGTGCCCAAGGAGTTTCCGGTGCCGATCGACGTCTGGTGGTTCCGCCTGCCCCGCCTGCCGGAGGACGAGTTCTCCGCGCTCACGCCGGTCACCAGCAAGGGCAGGTTCGTCCTGGTCATCCCACGCGAGAACCACCTGCAGCTCGCCTATGTCGACAAGAAGGGCATTGATCCGCAACTGCGTGCCCAGGGCATCGAGCACTTCCGCAGGGAACTCGCCGAGGCCGTCCCATGGCTGGCCGGGAGGGTCGGCGAACTGACCAGCATGGACGACATCAAGCACCTCGACGTGCGCCTCAACCGGCTGAACCGGTGGAGCGTCCCCGGCCTGCTGTGCATCGGCGACGCCGCGCACGCCATGTCGCCGATCGGCGGCGTCGGCATCAACCTGGCCGTGCAGGACGCCGTGGCCGCCGCCACCCTGCTCGCCGGGCCGCTGCGGCGCGGCACGCTCACCCCCGCCGCGCTGGCGCGGGTCCGCAAGCGCAGGCTGCTGCCGACGATCCTGGTCCAGTCGCTGCAGCGGATGCTACAGCGGGCCGTGGTGCGGCCGATCGTGAACGGCGAGCGCTCCGGCCCGCCCGCGGTGATCGCCAAGCTCGTCCGGCGCTTCCCGAAGGCGTCCTACATCCCCGCCTACCTCATCGGGGTCGGGCTGCGCCCCGAGCACGCGCCCGAGTTCGCCCGGCGAGCACCGGTGGGCTGAGCGGGGTCCTCTCAGGCCCCGAAGCGGGCATCACAGCCCGAGCGTGGCGGCGAGGTCGTGCCGTACGGCCTCGACGTCACGCGCCGCCCGCGCCCTGGCGGCGTCCACGTCGCCGGTCACCGGGCACACGACCTCCAGGTAGCACTTGAGCTTCGGCTCGGTGCCGCTCGGACGCACCACCACGCGGGCCTCGCCCGCGAGCCGGAAGCGCAGCGCGTCGGTGGGCGGCAGGCCCGTGAGACCCGGGGCGTAGTCGTCGATCCGCTCCACTGCCCGCCCGCCGAGCGCGGCGGGCGGCTCGGCACGCAGCCGGGCCATCGCCTCGATGATCAGCGACACGTCCGCGACGCGGACCGGCAGCGCGCCGGTGGCGTGCAGGCCGTACCGCCTGGCCTGGTCGTCGAGCAGGTCGAGTGGCGTACGGCCCGCGCGCCGCGCGGCGGCGGCGATCGCCGCCACGGTGAGCGCCGCGCCGATGCCGTCCTTGTCCAGGACGGGCGGCCCGGCGTCGGACCCGACGCAGTAGCCCAGCGCCTCCTCGTAGCCGAACACCAGCCCAGGACCGGCCCGCATGATCCACTTGAAGCCGGTCAGCGTCTCGGTGAACGCCACCCCGTACGCGGCGGCGATCTTGCCGAGCAGCGAGGACGACACGATGGTGGTCGCCACCATCCGCTCCGCCCCCGACGTCGAGGCCAGCACGTGCTCGGCCAGCAGCCCGCCCAGCTCGTCGCCGGACAGCATCCGGTATCCGCCCTCGCGCGCCGGGACGCCCACCGCGCACCGGTCGGCGTCGGGGTCGTTGGCGATCACGATGTCCGCCCCGATGCCGCCGGCCAGCTCCAGCGCCAGGTCCATCGCGCCGGGCTCCTCCGGGTTCGGGAAGGAGACGGTGGAGAAGTCCGGATCCGGGTCGCGCTGCGCGGCCACCATGTGCGGCGGGGCGAAACCCGCCCGCCGGAACGCCTCGGCCAGCGTCGCCGCGCCCACGCCGTGCAGCGGCGTGTACGCCACGGTCAGCTCACGGACCTCCGGATCGCCGAGCGGCAGCGCGGTGACCGCGTCCAGGTAGTCGTCCACGATCTCCTCGCCGAGCACCTCCCACTCGCCCTCCGGGAGCAGGTCCACCCGCCCCACGGCGTCGATCGCGGCGGAGATCTCGGCGTCGACGGGCGGCACGATCTGCCGCCCGTCGCCCCAGTAGACCTTGTAGCCGTTGTCGCGCGGCGGATTGTGGCTTGCGGTCACCGTCACCCCGGCGTCGGCCCCCAGGTGGCGCACCGCGAAGGCCAGCACGGGCGTCGGCAGCGGCCGGGGGAGCAGCAGCGCGCGCAGCCCGGCCCCGCCGAGCACGGCCGCCGAGTCGCGGGCGAAGACGTCGGACTTGTGCCGCGCGTCGAACCCGATCACCACCGTGCGACCGGGGCCGAGCACGGCGGCCAGCCCGGCGGCGGCCCGCCGGACGGTGACCCGGTTCATCCGGTTCGGCCCGGCGCCCAGTTCGCCGCGCAGCCCGGCGGTGCCGAACTCCAGCTTGGCGCCGAACCGGGCGGCGAGCGCGCTGAGATCACCGGCGGCGAGCAGCCCGGCCAGTTCCTCGCGGGTCTCCGGATCGGGGTCCTGGGACAGCCAGTCCTCGGCCCGCCGTACGAGATCGTGCACGCGCGTCCTCCAGCGCTAGAGCTTGTCCACCACCGTGGCCAGCAGCTCGCCCATCCGCGCCGCCGTGGCGCGGCCCACCGCGAGGACCTCCTGATGGTCGAGCGGCTCACCGGTCAGCCCGGCCCCCGGGTTGGTGACCAGGGACAGGCCGAGCACCTCCGCGCCGCCCTCGCGGGCCGCGATCGCCTCCAGCGCGGTGGACATGCCCACCAGGTCGCCGCCGAACGCCCGGCACATCCGGATCTCGGCGGGCGTCTCGTACGTCGGGCCGCGGAAGGCCACGTAGACGCCCTCGGCGAGCGACGGCTCGGCGGCGCGGGCCAGTTCGCGCAGCCGGCGGCTGTACACCTCGGTCAGATCGACGAACCTGGCCCCGGTGATCGGATTGGCGCCGGTCAGGTTGATGTGATCACTGATCAGCACCGGATCGCCCACCCGCTGGGTCTCCGGGCGCAGGCCGCCCGCCGCGTTGGTGAGCACGATCGTGCCCGCCCCGGCGGCGATCGCGGTGCGCACGCCGTGCACCACCGGCCCCACGCCGAGCCCCTCGTACAGGTGCGTGCGGCCCAGGAAGATCAGGACGTTGCGGCCGGAGGCCGTGGACACCACGCGGATCCGGCCCGCGTGCCCCGCGACGGCGGGCGGCGCGAACCCCGGCAGGTCGGTCACCGGGATCTCGGCCACCGTGCGCCCCACGGCGTCGGCGGCCGGAACCCAGCCCGAACCGAGCACCAGGGCCGCGTGGATGTCGTCCGCGCCGGTCGCGGACCTGAGGGCATCGGCGGCCTCGCCCGCCAGGGCGAGCGCCGCCGCGTGATCGTCTTGGCTCACCCCCCGAGGCTACCGGCCGTGGCCCTGGAAGATCAGCCCCCCGAATCAAGCAGCCCGGGTCACGTGCCCAGCGACTTGCAGGGACGGCCGCGCAGGTCCTTCACGTAGTCGTCGGGGGCCCCGGCCTTCTCGGCCGCGTCGGAGATGATGCCCAGGTAACGGGCGGCGGGCAGGCCGCCCTCGTACTCGTCGAGGACGTGGAACCAGGCCACCACCTCGCCCTCCAGGGTCTGCACGCGCAGCCGCACCCGGTGGTAGAGCCCGAGCGAGGCGCCCTCCCACTGGTCGAGGGTGCCCTCGTCCCACTCGGGGACGTCGTAGAGAACGACGAAGACCTGCTCCATGGGGTCTTCGACGATGGTGGCGAGCGCGCCTTCCCAGCCGATGTCCTCCCCGCCGAAGGTCAGACGCCAGCCTTGGACCCAGCCCGTGCCCCGCATCGGGGAGTGGGGAGCCCGCTGGGCCATCTGCTTGGGGTCCATGTTGCTGCCGTACGCGGCGTAAACAGGCACGGCACCCTAGCGTAATCCAAGATCGCGTTCGGCGGTCTAATGCCGGGACGACCGGTGGTTCGCGCCCCGATCGTTACTCACTCGCGCGATACGGGACAATGGTGTACGTGACGAGGATCGTGATCATAGGCGGCGGCCCCGGCGGTTACGAGGCGGCCCTGGTCGCCGCGCAGCTCGGCGCCGAGGTCACAGTGGTCGAGAAGGACGGCCTGGGCGGGGCGTGCGTGCTCACCGACTGCGTGCCGTCCAAGACCCTTATCACCACGTCCGTTCGTAAACAGGCGCTGCTCGACGCCGCATCGCTGGGCGTCCACTTCAGCGGCGGCGGCGACGGTGAGGTGGGCGGCGTCCTGGTCGATCTGCCGCTGGTCAACAAACGGGTAAAGGAACTGGCGCAGGCGCAGTCCGCCGACATCGCGGCGCGCGTCGCGGCCGAGGGCGTAGAGGTGATCCGCGCCTCGGGCCGCCTGGTCGATCCGCAGGTGGTCCGGGCCGGCGACCGCACGATCGAGGCCGACGTGGTGATCGTCGCCACCGGCGCGACCCCGCGCGTGCTGCCCTCCGCCCGGCCCGACGGCGAGCGCATTCTCGACTGGCGGCAGCTCTACGACCTCCCCGAGCTGCCCGAACACCTCATCGTGGTCGGTTCCGGCGTGACCGGCGCCGAGTTCGCCGGCGCCTACCGGTCGCTCGGCTCGGAGGTCACGCTGGTCTCCAGCCGTGACCGGATGATGCCCAACGAGGACGCCGACGGCGCGGAGGTGCTGGAGGAGGTCTACCGGCGGCGCGGCATGAACGTCATGGGCCGATCGCGGGCCGCGTCGGTCAAGCGCGTCCCGAACGGCGTGGTCGTCACGCTGGAGGACGGCCGCACGGCCGAGGGCACGCACTGCCTGATGACCGTCGGCATGGTGCCCAACACCCATGGGCTCGGCCTCCAGGAGGCCGGGGTCACGCTCGACGCCAACGGGTTCGTCCAGGTGGACAAGGTCTCCCGCACCTCCGCCCCCGGCGTCTACGCGGCGGGCGACTGCACCGGCGTGCTGATGCTGGCCTCGGTGGCGGCGATGCAGGGCCGCATCGCGGTGTGGCACGCGCTCGGCGAGGCCGTCCAGCCGCTCCGGCTGGCCACCGTGGCCGCCAACATCTTCACCGACCCCGAGATCGCCACGGTCGGCGTCGCGCAGCGCCAGATCGAGTCCGGCGAGATCGAGGCCAACGTGGTCAAACTGCCGCTGGCCACCAACGCGCGGGCCAAGATGCAGGGCTTCAACGACGGTTTCGTGAAGCTGTTCTGCCGCCCGAACACCGGCATCGTGCTTGGAGGCGTCATCGTCGCCCCGCGCGCCTCCGAGCAGATCCTCGCCGTGTCGGTCGCGGTGCAGCAGCGGCTGACCGTCGACCAGCTCGCCCACACCTTCGCGGTCTACCCGTCGCTGTCCGGCTCGGTCACCGAGGCCGCCCGCCGCCTGATGCAACCGATGACCGGCAACGGCATCTGATCGCGCACAGGTGCGGGTGATCGGCCGGTACGGCAAGCCGTTCCCAACGCCGCCGCCCGTGCCTGGCGAAGGCCCGTGCCCGAGCGCTTCTCAAGCGTGCATGGTTCTCGCCGTTACGGCACCAGTTGGAAAGGCCCTCCCCGGGGTGATCGTCCGTGCCGGTACTGTCAGACCGTTACCCACCCACCACCCCCACCGCCCCTCCGGGGCGATGCCCCCCGCCGGGGCGGCCCAGCGCTCCGCGCGGCCACGCCCCCTCCACCCCGCTCCGCACCTACTCCGGTCCCGGCGACAAGCCGCACAGTGACGCTGTTCGGGAACTCGGCCTCAGTCCGCCTCCAGAACGTGCTGCAGGTAGAAGTCCGGCTTGGCGAGGAAGCGCCGCCAATCATCGACCAACCGGAGGCTTTCCCACGCGACTGTGCGCATGCCATGGTCACCGAGCTCGATGATCTCCGCGCCCGGGAGCCTGGTGAGAACCGGCGAATGGGTAGCACAGATGATCTGCCCCCCTTGACGTGCGACACGATGCATGAAACCCACCAGCCGCACGCACGAATGAAAGGACAGAGCCGCTTCGGGCTCGTCCAGCAGAAACAGTCCCGGCCCCGACACCATGCGTTCGAGCACCGTGAAGAACCCCTCACCGTGGGATTGCTCGGTAAGGTCGTCCTCCCAGAAACCGTGCAGGCCAGACACGTTCTGCCCCAGATTGAAGAGCGTTTCAGCACGAAAGAAGAACGCTCGCCGCTTCAGACGAGGACCACGAACGAGCCGTAGCCCCGTTGCGGTCAGATCGGCGTCGAGCACCTCACCCAGCGGAGTTTCCGGCCCACTGCTACTGGCGTACCTGGTACCGGCCTTACCGCTGGCGGAATTGATGCCGCATACATCGGCGATCGCCTCCAGAATGGTGGACTTGCCTGAGCCGTTCTCACCGACGAGGAAGGCGACCGGGCTGGTCAGTGTGAGACCGCGCTCCGCGAGGTGGGCCACGGGGGCCAAGGCGGCGGGCCAACCAGGAGGAACACTGCGGGCCGTCAGCCGGGTGAGCAGCACGGCTAGCGCCTCCTGGCGGGCATCATCAGGCGATCGGCGAGAGTGCGCACCGGACCGGCCAACGTTGGGTAGTCACCGCTGTGCTCGGCTCGGTGAAGGATGTGCGCGGCGGCGGAAAGTTGTGCCAGACGGCCGGTCGGGGTGTCGAGGACGTCGACGAATACGTCGTAGACCTGGGCAGCCGTGGCGGGGACCAGGAGACTGTGCAGGTAGAGGACGGCCGCGCCGTACCCCGCTGGGGCGTTGCCCCAATACTCCCAATCCAGGAGCCATAGGCGAGGCTGGGTGAGGTTGGCCCAATGCAGATCGGTGTGCTCGGTGCGCATGATCGGGGGCTCGGGGAAGTCGAGTGTTCTGCCGTAAAAGGCTTCGACATCGCGTGGCACCCTGGACGGATCGTGATCGCCTCGGGGGGTGGAATGCGCGGCAAGCGTATCGACGGCTTCGCGTAGATCAGCCCACCAGGAAGCGGGCAATACCAGCGGCCTGGTCAGTTCTGGAGAAGTGGAGCACGGTTCGTCGGCCACGTGGGTGAGCAGTTCCGCGTACATCAAAACCGGTGTCTCCTCCCACTCGGCACGCGAGATCAATACAGGCTTGGGCACTCCGGTGATCGCCGTAGCATCCTGATTTCCGGTCCACCCTTCGCCGTGCGCCCAATCGCAATGCTCGGCGGTGGCCCGCAACCACAGCCGATGGTCTTCCCTGAGACAGGCCGAACCGATCGTGCGGTCATGCCAGCCGAACACCGCGTCCCCGGTGAGAGTCACACCGAGGCGGTCAGCGCCTTCGGCGAGGACACGGCGCAGAAAGGCGCGCTGCCCGGACTCGGGGTCACGGTGTCGGCTGGTCATATCGATCCCTACTTGCTGGTTGGGCGGCACTTGTTGGGGTTGCAGTTCCGTAGAGGATTGCAGTTCTGGTCCTTGGGTGCGCAGGGCCCGCAGCTATAGTTCGGCGCGCAATTGCCCGCTGGACGGCAGTTGCGCTGAGGCTGGCACGAGGGACTGCAGTCCGGGCTGCACGGATCGGGTCGGCACGGCTTGCTGTGACTGCCCGCCAGACGCTCCCCGAATTCCCTCCGGAGATCGCTCACGACCTGGGTGAACGTCTCGCCCATGAGGATAGCCGGGAGAGACGATCGATGGACGTTGCCTACGGGCAGCCAGCGCGAGAACACGCACGGCCAGACCTCTCCAGTTGGAGAGATGGCGACTTGCCGGTCTGCGCAGTTGCCGCAGAGTTGATCAACGCCTGGCCCGTCCCCCCGAATGCCGCGCCCCACTTCTCGAAGATCGTCGTAGCCGATTTCAGTGACGCCCAGCCGCTCCAGGACGGCGGCGGCCTGGCCGGTACGTTGCCTAAAGAGAACCCCGATCACACCGGCGCGAAGCGGGATGCCGAGTTCCCTGGCACGAGCGATGTTCTTCGTGGTGCTCCTGAGAGAGGGATGCTTCGTGATGGCTCGGTGTTCCTCTGCCCGGTCGGAGTAGTAGGAGGTCGCCAGCCGGACCCCCGGCAGGCGGAAGGTCTCCCACATCGCCGGGGTGACGCGGACGAGATTCGTATAGATCTCGACCTCCATCCCCGTGGCGAGGGCATGCCGTACCAGTTCCGGCAACGCCGGGTGCAGAGTTGGCTCACCGCCGATGAATTGGCCCAATATCGCGCCGGTCGCGCGAGTCTGCGTGATGACGCGGCACCAGTCCGAGACAGTCATCGTTCCGTGGGTCTCGCCAGGTCCAGATGAGGCATAGCAGTGGTCACAGGCGAGCTGACAACGTCCTGTGATCTCCCACCACACGAAATCGAGAAGGTCATGCTTGGACAACGTACCTCCTGCGGATTTGGTAGGCCGAAAAGGTCCCTCCGTCTATCCATTTCGTCATGAATTTCGGTCGGCTCGACTTGAAGTCGATCGGCTATGACCGAAGATCGGGTCGGCCTGGTTGTAATCACCTCCCCTCATGACTCCGCCATGACGCCGCGCTACGACCGTCATCGCCCGCCCACCTCACCCGGCGTGCGGCAGGGCACCGCCACCTCGGCCCATACCGCCCGCCGTCCGCCCGTCAGTACCTCCACCCCCCCAGGCCAGCGACATCTGCTGCACCAGCCACAGGCCGCGGCCGGACTCCCGTTCCCAGTCCGGATCACGCTGGCGGGGGATCGTCTCCGCACCCTCGTCGATCACCTCGATCCGCACCCCGGCCTGCCCTCGGCGGGCGATCAGCACTACCACCCGGCCTCCGGGCTCGCCCGAGCGGCTGTGGCGGACGGCGTTGCCCACGAGCTCGCTGGCCACTAGCAACGCGTCATCGATGCCCGAACCGCCGTAGGCCTCCACGACCTGGGCGATCCAGTGCCGGGCCACCGGCACCGACCGTTGCGTCCCCGGCATCGAGACCATCAGCGGGACCACGGCCGCGACCGCCGTCACCGTGCGGCCCTCATGATCACCCGGGCGGCGCTCTCGTCGGCGTCGGCCCACCGCCTGCGTCCCCGTCCCCAGGCGTACACCCACCGGCCCGACCAGACGACTGCCGTGACGCGCAGCCGATCCCCTGGCCCGCGCCGGACGGCCACCACGGGCACCGCCGTCCCGAGTTCGAGCACCACGTCCGCGCCGAGCAGCCGCAGGCTCCACGCGAGCCGGGTCAGGTACAGGTACTGCTCTCGCGCCTCGGAAGGGGCCGTCACGCTCACGCGATCACCGCCGTATCTCGGCCAGCGGTTTGCCGCGATCTCACCTTAATCGGTGGGTTGTACCCATTCCGATGAGGTGAGATCGGTGCCAATCTCGCTGGTCAGCCAACGAACACGACATCTGAGTGGTAGTTTTCACATAGGCAGGCCTTAATGCAAGCATTCATTTGAAACCAATCAAGATTCTTTATCCAAGGGGAGCATGGTGGCACGCGGCAAGCACATCCCAACGGTCGCCAGCACACGGCTGGCGGGTGAGCTACGCGCTCAGCGCGACGCGGCCGGCCTGAGTCAAGAGGCCGTCGCGGAGGAGATGGGATGGGCGGAGAGCAAGCTCTACCGGATCGAGAACGACAAGAGTCGCGTCCTGCAACGCGACGTGAAACGCCTGCTCAAGCTCTACGGAACCGGCACGAAGCAGGTGGACGCGATCATCGAGCTCGCACGGCGGGCCAGCGAGCCCGACTGGTGGCACCAGTACTCCAGCGCGATCCCGGACTACTTCCAGGTCTACGTCGTACTGGAGGCGTCCGCATCGCATGTCCACGGGTACGAATCAGAGCTCGTCCCAGGCATCATGCAGACCGAGCGTTACGCACGGGCGATCATCTCGACCACATCGACCGCCGAACCGGATGACGAAATCGACGACATGGTGAAGCTCCGAACCAGCCGGGAGGTCCGGCTGAAAGAGCGGAACCCGCTGCAGGTCTGGTTCGTGCTGAACGAGGCGGTCATCCGACGTGTGGTTGGAGGCCCGGAGGTCATGCGGGAGCAGATCGAGCACCTGATCCAGTTCGCCCGGCTTCGTAACGTCACACTGCAGGTCCTCCCGTTCAAGTCCGGCGAGCATGGTGCCATGAGCGGATCGTTCTACCTATTGAAATTCCCTGCCGCAGGCGACCCTGACAAGGTGTATGTCGAGCAGCATCTCGGCGGCCTCTACACCCAGAAGACGCACGACGTGGAGTGGTATAGCCTCAGATTCGACCACTTGCGCGCGCGAGCGCTCGGCCCCGCAGAGACGATCGCGATGTTGCGCGCGGTGGCGGCGGAGCTGACCTGAGAAGGGGCCAACAACAAGGGGGAAGCGTCCAGCATGGACTTGACCACCGCGATCTGGCGCAAGAGCACCCGCAGCAACAGCACTGGTGGTAACTGCGTCGAGGTCGCCGTCGTGCGTGGCAGTGACGCGGGAATCGCGAACAAGGCCGCCGAGGAGTTCGTCGTTTTGGTCCGCGACACCAAGAACCGGGATCGCGAGACGCAGGTCTTCACGATCGCCGAGTGGGACGCCTTCCTTGCCGGTGTGCGAGACGGGCAGTTCGACTCCGCGACCATGATCAGCGATCTGACGAGCCAGTTCGTCTCCTAGCGTCTTCCACCTGAATGCGGAAGGTGGCGGCGCATTCGGGGCCGAGGTAGACGCGACGGGCGTCGCCGTCCTGCGACTCTTCCGGGTCGAGGGCGTCCTTGCCGTTACGGCAGCACGTCCAGGTCGGCGAGGAACTCGATCGACCGGCCCGATCCGGCCCGGACGTCGGCCCGCGGGTGCAGTGCGGCGACGTCCGGTGACGGGATTTGATCCAGCATCATACGGATCGGCAGGTGAGAGGCTGGGGGGTGCGGCCGAGCAGCGCCGGCAGGGTCGCCAGCAGGGGGAGCCCGATCACCACGGCGAGCAGGAACGGCCACGGGACGGCGAGCGTGGCCGGATCCCTGGCGGCCTGTGTGGTCATCGTCCGGCTCAGCGCCACACCCGTCACCGTTCCCGCGGTCAATCCCACCAGCACGCCCAGCCCGGAGATGTAGAGGGCCTGGCCGGCCACGATCATCCGCAACGTCCGGGGCGGGGCGCCGATGGCCGCCATCGCCGCCCGCTCGGGCCGCATGTCGGCCGCCGCCAGGCGGGTGGCGGCCAGCGTGCCGCCTACGACGAGGACGAGAGCGCCGCCGAGCCAGATCCAAGGTTCGACGGGGTAGGGCACATTGCCGTACCCCGCCTCCGTGGCGACCGTCAGGTAGTGGGACGCCTTGGTGAGATCGCTCCAGAGCGTCGAGTTGGTCGGCGGCCGGTACATGCCGTAGAGCTGGCGCTCCACTGTGGTGAAGCCGGCCCCCTCGACCAGGGCGCGCGGCAGCAGGGCGCCGCCCTGGTGCGGGTCGGCGGGGGTGGCCACGACGGCGGGAACTTCGAGCCCGCGCGGCGGGCCGCCGGTGGAGCCCGCCCGCAGGGTCAGTTTGCCGTTCCGCACCGAGGACGGGTCGAAAACCACGGCCTTGCCGCTCGCCAGTGCGGCCGCCGCGACCGGGTCATGGCGCCCTTGCAGGAGTCGGAGCAGGGCCTGGTCCCCGATGGCCGCCGTGCGACGCGTCCGGATCCCGTTCCAGCGCACCGAGTACCGCAACGCGTAGCGGTGGCCCTTGGCGTCCCTCGCCAGATAGCCGGAGGCCAGTGGTACGCCCGGCAGCAGGCGGATGGTTTCGGCGCGAACCTTGTTCCAGGACGCGTCACCGATGTTGCCGGCCCAGATCGCCAGCGAGCCGGTCGGGCGTGCCGAGGTGTAGGCGTTTCGCCGGTCCATGTATTCGCTGTTGGTGCCGATGCCGAGCGCCACGACCGTGGCCGTGACCGCCATGACGGCCGCCACGGCGCTCGCCGTCCGGGTTCGCTGGCGGACCGCGTCGCGGACGGCCACGCGCAGCGGGAGCCATAGCCGCGCGGCCGGGCGCCCCGTCTGACGGACCAGCCACGGCGTCAGCACCACCAGCCCGAGCAGTACCGGCAGCGCGGAAACCAATACCCAGATCGAGTCCGGCTGACGCCGTGTCACCACGGTCGCCACCAGTCCGCCCACCACCAGCCCGGCGCCCACCAGGGGCCATCCCGGCCGATCGGCCACCACGGGCGCGCGGCCGGACAGCACGGTCGCGGTGTTCTGCCGGGCCGCCTGGACGGCCGGCACCAGTGCCGCCACGAGCCCGGTGAGCAGGCCCAGCGCGGCGATGCTCACAACGGGCGTCCACGGTACCTCCGGCGGGCCGGTCTGCCCTCCCCAGCTCGCCAGCACGGGGGCGCCCAGTGTTCCGGCCCCGATGCCCAGCGCCGTCGCCGCCAGGGTGGCCGTTCCGCCGAGGATCAGCCCGTCGGCCAGCACGATGGTCCGCAGGTGTCCGGCCGAGCCGCCCTGCGCCGCGATCTCGGCCAGTTCCCTGCGCCGTCTGCGGAGCCCGACCGCGAAGGCGGGCCCGGCCAGCAGCACGGTCACCAGCACCACCATGATCACCATGGCGCCCATCGCGATCACGCCTTGGACCTCGAAGGCCGGGGCGCGAAGCTGGGAGTACGACGACGGGTCCGTGATCATGGAGCGGGAGGTGACGTACAGACCGGCCTTGTTCAGCGCGGGCACATCGGCCCAGGAGACGGGTTTGGGGGTGTCGGCCAGCCAGCCGATGCCGTCTCCGGACGAAGACCAGAACTCCACCGACGTCGTCAGCGGTAGATCCGGCCCCACGACCTGTCGAAGCGACGGCTCGTGCGGGTGCTCGACCACGCCCACCACCGTCAGCGGCGCCGAGCCGGACGGCCGCAGGAGATCGCCGGGCCGCAGGCCGAACGCGGATGTCACCGCGACCTCGCCGACGCCGGGAAATCTGCCCTCGCTCAGCGTCAGCATGCCCTTGGTGAGGGGATCACGCAGGTCGGTGTCGAGCGCGTCGACCCGCTCGGTGCCGAGCTGTATCGCAGCCTTCCTGAATGGGACCAACCGGGTGCCCGGTCCGAGCAGTGCTATTACCTCGGCGTCGCCGATCCTGGTCAGGGCCTCTTCGCCGCCACCCCCGCTCCAAGCTGCCCCGTCCGGATCCTGCTGAAACTCCGTGCCCTCGGGTATCCGTATGAGACGGGCGTCGGCGGCGCCGAGTTCCGCGACCAGGCCCTCCTGCGGGGAGACGCTCGTGGTCGCGAGGAGCGTGAGAACCGCCGTGATCACCAGGACCGGTAAGCCGATCATCACCATGATGAGCGCGCTTCGTCCCCGGGAACGCCACGCGTTCCGGCGGGCCAGGCGCAGCGCGGCTCGTACGGCGCTCATCCGGCGCTCGCCGGCGACGCGGTCGTGACATCGGTGATCAGCCCGTCGCGGAGGAACACCACACGATCGGCCCAGGCGGCGTAACGCGACTCATGGGTGACGAGCAGGACCGCCGCGCCCGCGTCGCAGCGGGCGCGCAGGACCTGCAGGATCTCGTCGCCGGTGCGCGTGTCGAGCGCGCCGGTCGGTTCGTCGGCCAGCAGCAGGTGCCTCTCGCCGATCAGGGCGCGGGCGATCGCCACCCGCTGGCGCTGGCCCCCGGACAGCTCGTCGGGGAAACGGCCGGCCAGATGCGCCGCGTCGATCTCCGTCAGTACGGCCATGGCCTCCTCGCGGGCGGTGCGTGATCGCACGCCGTCGAGCTCGCGCGGCAGCATCACGTTCTCCACCGCCGTCAGCGACGTGATCAGGTTGAGGTCCTGGAAGACGTAACCGACCCCCCGGCGTCTCAGTGCCGCCAGGTCGCGAACGGTGGCCAGGTCCCGCTCGTCGATGTGTACCGCACCCGACGTGGGCCGGTCGAGCCCGCCCGCGAGGTTGAGCAGGGTCGACTTGCCGGAGCCGGAAGGGCCGGTGACCGCGACCAGCTCGCCCGCGCCGACCTCAAGGCTCACCCCTTTCAGTGCGGATACGGCCGTCGCTCCTTCGCCGTGGATTCTGGCCACCTCGACCAGCTTTAAGACCGTCATCGGTCCTCCCTGAGAACGGCCTCGCAGTGGTCCAGCCACCGTTGCTCGGCCTCGGCCTGAAAGATCATGGAATCGAGCACGAGCCGCCGGGCGACGCCCTCCGTGGCGTCTCGCTTGGCCTTGGTCAGCCGCTGGAGGGCGCGCATGGTCGCGGTCCGCTGTGCGCGGATGACCTCGGCGACGTCCACCTCCTCGGCGGCGACGGCCATGGCCAGCTTGATGACCAGCTCGTCTCGCGGCCGGTCGGACGGGGCGACGGGGGTGCCGAACCAGCGCACCATCTCCGCCCGGCCCGCCTCGGTGATCGTGTAGACGACCCGGCCCTGCTCGTCCGACTCGCCCGGTTCGACCAGGCCGTCGCGCTCCATGCGGGACAGCGTCGTGTAGACCTGGCCGATGTTCAGCGGCCAGGTCGCCCCCGTCGACGCCTCGAATTCCGCCCGCATCTGGTAGCCGTGTCGTGGCCCCCTGCTGAGCAGCGCGAGCAGTCCGTGCCGGATCGTCATGCATACTAAGTATGCATACTCAGTATGCCCTCCGCAAGAGAAAACCCCGGCGGCCGGGGCCGCCGGGGTTCGTGTTCTCGAAGGAGGGTGGGTTACCAGTCGCCGCCGAAGTCTCCGCCGCCGAAGTCGCCGAAGCCACCTCCGCCGCCGAAGTCTCCGCCGCCCATGTCGCCCATGCCGCCGTCGGCGAGGCCCTGCTCATAGCCGGCGCCGTAGCCGCCCATGCCGCCGAAGCCGCCCATCATGCTGCCCATGAGCGTGCCGACGAGCATCAGGCTCATCACGTCGCCGAAGCCGCCGTAGTAGCCGTAGGCGTAGGGCTGGTAGGCCGGGCCCGCGTCGTAGTACGGCCGCCGCTGACCGTTGACCATGACCTCGCGCATCTGCGGGTCGAAGCCGCGCTCGACGGCCTCGGCGTCGGCCGCGCAGGCCGGGACGTTGCGCACCGCGCCACCGGCCGGAGCCCAGGACACGTCGCGCACGGACGGGCCGTGCTGCGGGTTGAAGAAACAGGGCGCGCGGCGCTCGGGGATCGGCTGGTCGTTGACCCTGGCCTTCACCACCGCGAGCGCGTAACGGCCGTCCTCCAGCGTGGTGGTCACGCCGCGCACGTCTTCGGGGCGAGCGACCCCGGCGAGCTCGACCTTGGCCTTCTCGTAGGAGTCGAGCGCCTGCTGCCACTCGGTGAGGTGCCCGCCGCCCGCGCCGAGCAGCTTGACGTCGGTGTCGAGCGAGGTGATCTCCTCGCCGAACTTGGTCACGTCTTCCTCGACGGTCTGCTTCACGGCGGCCAGCTCGGCGGCCTCGCGGGCCTCGCGCTGCTGCTTCTTCTTGCGCGCGTAGAAGAACAGGCCCAGGCCACCGGCGGCGGCGAGGACCAGGATGCCCACCAGGATGCCCACGCTGGAACCACCGCCCGAAGAGTTCTGCTTCGGGTCGAGGGCACCACGGTCGCCGTCGACGGCGGCGTTGGTCCGGGTGGCGAACTCCTGGACGACCGCCGTGATGTCGCCCGGGTTGTTCTGCGCCGACAGGTTGGCGATCCGGGCCATGGTCTTCTGGTTCACCAGGCCGGACGAGGCGAACAGGTTGGTGCCGTCGATCACGCCGACGGTGGCGTCCCTGCGGCCCTCGGCGGTGAGGGCCTGCCCGATCGACCGCATGTACGCGGCGATCTGGTCGTTGGAAACGGTCCCGTCGGGGAACGCGGCGATGTAGATCTTGCTCTTCGAGTCTTCCAGAGCCGCGCGGATGTCGGACTGCTGGCTGGAGCTGAGCGACGCTCCGCTCATCACGTAGAGCGGGTCGCTGGTCTTCCAGGACGCGACCAGCGTGTTGGCGTCGGGCGGCGCCGCCGCACTCGCGGCGGGCGCAAGCGCGAACAGCGCGAAAAGCCCGGCGAGCAGCGCGACCAGCGCTGTGCCCGCTCGGCGGACCGGGTGGGTCATGTTCACGGCAGCAAGCCTCCTTCGCCCGGAAGGACGAACGGGCGGTCAGCGAAGTTCCCGGTCGTCCCCTTGTTTCGACCGTACCTCTCGTCGATCTCAGGACTCCTTGATATCGCAGATGACCGCGCCGGAGTTGACCGTCTGCCCGACGATCGCGCTGAGCCCGGAGACGGTGCCGTCCTTGTGCGCGGTGAGGGGCTGCTCCATCTTCATCGCCTCCAGCACCACGATCGGGTCGCCGGCGGCGACCGTGTCGCCGTCGGCCGCGATCACCTTGACGATCGTGCCCTGCATCGGGCTGACCAGGGAGTCGCCGCCCGCCACGGCCTTCTTGGCGCTCGTGGCGGCGCGGCGCGGCGGACGCGCCCCCGCCGCGCGGCCCGCTCCCGCGCCGCCGCCGAACCCGGCGGGCAGGACCACCTCAAGCCGCTTGCCGCCGACCTCGACGGTGATGCGCTCGCGTTCTTCGGCCGGGCCGTCGGCCTGCTCGGCGGGGGCGGCGAACGGCGGGATGGTGTTGTCGAACCCGTTCTCGATCCACCCGGTGTGGACGGTGAACGGCTCGCCGGTGAAGGCGTCGTCGTTCACCACCGCGCGGTGGAAGGGCAGCACCGTGGGCATGCCCTCGACGTCGTACTCGGCCAGCGCGCGCCGGGCCCTGGCGAGCGCCTGACGGCGGTCGGCGCCGGTGACGATCAGCTTGGCGATCAGCGAGTCGAAGGTCTGGGGGACCGTCTGCCCGGCGTTGTAGCCGGAGTCGAGGCGCACGCCCGGCCCAGTGGGGATGCGCATCGAGGTGATCGTGCCGGGGGCGGGCAGGAAGCCGCGGCCGGGGTCTTCGGCGTTGATCCGGAACTCGATGGAGTGCCCGCGCAGCGGCGGGTCGTCGTAGCCGATCGCCTCGCCGGAGGCGATCCGGAACATCTCCTGGACCAGGTCGATCCCGGTGACCTCCTCGCTGACCGGGTGCTCTACCTGGAGCCGGGTGTTGACCTCAAGGAAGGAGACCGTGCCGTCGAGGCCGACCAGGAACTCGCAGGTGCCCGCGCCGACGTAGCCCGCCTCGCGCAGGATCGCCTTGCTGCTCGCGTACAGCACCCGGGTCTGCTCGTCGGTCAGGAACGGCGCGGGGGCCTCTTCGACCAGCTTCTGGTGGCGGCGCTGGAGGGAGCAGTCGCGGGTGGAGACGACCACGACGTTGCCGTGGGAGTCGGCCAGGCACTGGGTCTCGACGTGCCGAGGCCGGTCCAGGTAGCGCTCCACGAAGCACTCGCCCCTGCCGAAGGCCGTGACGGCCTCGCGGACCGCCGACTCGTAGAGCGCCGGGATCTCCTCCATGGTGCGGGCGACCTTCAGGCCGCGCCCGCCGCCGCCGAAGGCGGCCTTGATGGCGATCGGCAGTCCGTGCTCGGCGGCGAACGCGGTGACCTCGGCGGCTCCGGACACCGGGTCGGGCGTGCCCGCGACCAGCGGCGCGCCCGCCCGCTGGGCGATGTGCCGGGCGGAGACCTTGTCGCCCAGGGAACGGATGGCGGCGGGCGGCGGGCCGATCCAGGTGAGCCCGGCGTCGATGACGGCCTGGGCGAAGTCGGCGTTCTCGGCCAGGAACCCGTAGCCGGGGTGGACGGCGTCGGCCCCGCTGCGCGCGGCGACGTCGAGCAGCTTGCCGATGTTCAGGTACGTGTCGGCGGGCGTGGTGCCGCCCAGCGCGTAGGCCTCGTCGGCCATGGTCACGTGCAGCGCGTCGAGATCTTCGTCGGCGTACACGGCGACGCCGGCCAGCCCCGCGTCCCGGCAGGCCCGGGCGATCCGAACAGCGATCTCTCCACGGTTGGCGATCAGGATCTTCTGCACAGACGTCGTTCCTTCCTCGCACGCCCGCCGGGTCGTCGGGGCACCTCGGATGCCTCGTGCGGGCGTCAGAGCCACTCGGCCTGCAACGGAGTTTAGGCGTCCCCTGACCGTCGCATTGAGGGACCCCGGGGCAAACTCCGGGGCAATGCGACGGGATTGTTCTCGGCGAGTTCTCCATAGCCACTCGGCATAACGGCTCTCTCCCCGTAATCTGGCGTCTAACGTGATGGCGCTTGGCGACCCTGTGACGTCGACGAGAAGGAGACTGGCATGAGCCAGAGCTTGCTCGGTGGCAATCCCGCGGAAATGCAGCAGATGGCCACCCAGTTCACCCAACAGGCCGATCAGGTTCGTGCGACCACGGCCGCCCTGGACAGAGAGGCCGCGAAGGTGGGCACCGCGTGGACCGGTCCGGGTGCCGAGCGGTTCCGCGATTCCTGGCAGAACTATCGTGCCGCCTTCCAGCGGATGGCCGAGGAGCTGCAGGAGGCGTCGAGGGTCATCAACACCTACCGCGGCAACATCGAGTCCGCGACCCGCTGACTTCCCTGACCCCGCACGCGGGCGCATTCCTTTCCGGAATGCGCCCGTCGTGTTTCGCCGCCGCGTGTCCACCCGGTATCGGCCGCGTATCCGCCCTATTCAGGCAGCGCGGCCTGGATCGGCGTGACGGTGCCCAGGGTGACCAGCAGGCCGCGTCCCGGCGGGCCGCCGACGGCCCCGCGCGGCAGCCGCACGGTGAACAGGTCGCCGTCGGCCGGGCTCTGCACCGAAAGCAGCAGCCCGGTGCGCGCCTTGCGCGCCTCGGCCACGAACCCCCGGTAGGCGGTGGTCAGGTCGCCGGTCGGACCGGCGATGATCAGGCCGTGCTCGGCGTCGCGGCCCGACCGCAGCACCTCCTCCAGGGCCGCGCCGAGCGAGGAGTCGGGCGAGATCAGCTCGGCGTCGTCCACGAGCACCACGTAGCGGTCGTGGCCGGCCACCGTGGCCCGCAGGTCGCCGTCCTGGGCGCCCAGCACGGCGAGCACCCCCGGTTCGCCCGCCAGGTCGCGCAGCGGGCTCCTGCGCGGCGTCACGACGACGACGGGCGTGCCCGCCGCCAGCAGTGAGCGGGCGGCGGTGAGCAGCGCGGCCGACCGGCCCGACCGGGAGGGACCGGCGATCACCGCGCCCGGCCCATGGCCGACCAGGTCGATCCCGAGCGGGGCGAGCGCGTCGCCGCCCACGCCGAGCATCGCCCACAGCGCCGACGGCGGCTTGAACGCGGGGGCCAGCTCCATCGCCTGGCCCGTGGTGATCCGCATCGGCAGCGGGTCCACCCGCATCGGGCGCTCCCACCCTTCGCGCGGCGGGGCCGCGTCGCGGGCGAGCGCCTGCAGCGCGGCGACCTGCGCGGGCCCGGACGGCTCTGCGTCCAGCAGCGCGATCTGGCTCTCCACCAGGCCGTGGTCGCTCATCGCGAGCACCCGGCCGGCGGGCATCGCGGACGGCAGGTCGCGCAGCGGAAGCCCGGCCAGGCCGTAGTCGGTGGGGTCGGACAGCCGCAGGATGAGCCGCTCGTCGAACACCGTGGAGACCTGCCCGAGCAGCCCGGACCGGTCGGCCGTCACGACGGCCCGCACGCCGACGGCGGGGCCCTCGCGCAAGATCTGCAGAGTCGTGTCGATCAGCCGCCCGTAGTCGTAGCCCTCGAACGCGGCCACGAAGCCCTCCCAGCGGTCGAGCATCAGCAGCAGCCACGGCGGGCGCTCGCCGTCCAGGGTCTCGGCGGCCCGCATCTCCGCCAGCGAGGCGTACCCGGCGGAGGCGAGGAGCTGCTGCCTGCGGCCCACCTCGGCGCGCAGCCTGGTCAGCAGCCGCTCGACCCGGTCGAGCTGGTCGCGGGTGACCACCGCGCCGCAGTGCGGCAGCGCGACGAGCGGCAGCAGCGCGCCGGACCCGCAGTCGATCGCGTGCAGGTGGACGTCGGCGGGCGACGCGCCCGCCGCCACGGCCCCGGCGATCGTGCGCAGCGCCGTGGACCTGCCGCTGCGCGGCGCGCCCGCCAGCAGCAGGTGCCCGCCGTCGACCAGGTCGAGCGCCAGGTCGCGGCGGCCCTGCGCCCACGGCTCGTCGGTCACGCCGAACACCAGCGGGGGGACCTCGCGCCCCTCCGGCTTGTCCGGACGGCGCAGCTCGGCGACCGTCACCCGGTCGGGCAGGGGATCGAGCCACGGCGTGGGCTGCTCGGGGACGTTCAGCATCCGGGCGGCGTCGATGAGCGCCTGGGTGAGCGTGGCCAGGTCGCTGCCGGCCGCGCCCTCGGCCTGCTCGGGGGCGGAGGTGGGCAGCGCGTGGCCCAGCGCGCGCCAGCCCAGCTCGGCCACCCGCACCCGGCCGTTCGCGCCTCCGGCGCCGCGGCGTCCGCCGATCCTGGCCGCCTGGACGGCCGCCGCCGCGCCCGCCCCGGACTTGACGTAGCACCGGCCAGGCGTGGACTTGGAGATGTGCGCCGCGTCCGGCCGGTCGATCACGTCGGACGACTCCACGCCCTCGGTCACCCGCAGCGCGATCCGTAGCGAGGTGTTGGCCTGGATGTCGGCGGTGACGACGCCGGCGGGCCGCTGGGTGGCCAGGATCAGGTGGATGCCCAGGGAGCGCCCGCGCCGGGCGATGTCCACCAGGCCGGTGACGAAGTCGGGCAGTTCGGTGACCATCGCGGCGAACTCGTCGATGATCAGCACGAGCCGGGGGAGCGGCGGGTGGGAGCCGCGCGCCTCCTGGTAGTCCTCGATGTCCTTGGCCCCGGCCTCCAGCAGGAGCCGCTCGCGGCGGCGGATCTCGGCGGCGAGCGAGGCGAGCGCCCTGGCGGTGAGGTGACCGTCCAGGTCGGTGACCATGCCGACGGTGTGCGGGAGCCGTACGCACTCCTTGAACGCCGCGCCGCCCTTGTAGTCGATCAGCACGAACGTCATCTCGTCGGGCCGGTTGGCCACGGCGAGCGAGCAGATCATGGTCTGCAGCAGCTCCGACTTGCCCGCGCCCGTGGTGCCCGCGACCAGCGCGTGCGGGCCGTCGCGGCGCAGGTCCACGGTGAACGGGCCGTCGGGCCCGACGCCCAGCAGCGCGCGGGTGGTCGCGCCCCGCCAGCGCTCGGCGACCTTGGGGGCGGACGGCGCGGGCATGTTCAGCAGGTCGAGCAGGCGGACCGAGTCGGGCAGCGCGGAGCCCGCGTCCTCGCGGCTCACGTCGCGGATGGGCGCCAGGGCGCGGGCCAGCCGGTCGCACCACGAGGCCGGTACCTGGTCGGCCAGGATGTCGCCGATGGCGTCGAGCCCGCCGCCGTGCAGGCGCACCCGGCCTTCGCGGTCGCAGGCCGCCACGGTGGCGCACTCCTCGGGCAGCAGCCGCTGGTCCTCGTCCAGCGCCAGCGTGTAGACGCCCGCGCGGGGGCCCTGCCGCAGCACCTGCGGCATGCCGGGCAGCGAGCGGAGCAACTGCGCGCCGTCGAGCACCACCAGCACGTCGTAGGGGCGTTCGTCGTAGGAGGAGAAGGCGGGCTCCTCGGTCGCGCCCCACTCGGAGGACTTCCTGCCGCCGTTCCAGCCCAGGTCGTCCCAGCCCGCGGGCATCTTGCCGAAGCCGGGGGAGGCCTCCTCGCCGAGGCGCTCCTCGATCAGCGCGGCCAGTTCGGCGACGCGGCGGGCGGCGGCCTCGGGGTCGGCGCCGATCAGCGCCACGCAGTCCTCGCCGCCGTGCGGGGCGCAGTGCGGCAGCCAGCGGGCCCAGCTCCAGTGGTCGCCGCCGTCGCCGTGCGCGGACAGCACGACCACGGCCAGGTCGCGGGGGCTGTGCAGGGCGGCGGCCTGGCCGACCATCCAGCGGGCCAGCGCGGCGGCCTGCGCCCGGGGGCCGGTGATCCCGGCCACGCCCAGGCGGCGCATGGCCAGGGCGACCGGCACGGTGTGGGAGGTCGGCGGATCGGGCGCGACGAAGTCGCCGGGCGCGCCGCGCTCGGGGACCAGCTCCAGGTCCGCGGGCAGGTCGGCGAGGCCCACCCGCAGCCGCAGCGCGTCGGCGTCGTGAACGCGCCGCTCCCACAGCCGCCGCCGGGGGCCGGTGGCGGTCAGCAGCACCTCGGCCGGGTCGGGCGCCAGCGCCCGCCGCGCGACCTCGTCGGCGGCCCTGGCCACCTCCAGCTCCCGCTCGAAGGCGCGGGTGCGCTCTTTGTACTCCTTGACGGCCTGGCGGTACTGCTTGCGCCCGTGGCGTTTGTCGCTCCACCACTGCCCGATCATGATCATCGGGGTCATCAGCGCGAACAGCAGGAAGTACCACATCTGCAGGACCCAGGCCAGCGCCAGCCCGAGGACGGCGGGCAGCATGGCGGCCAGCAGCTGCAGCCTGACCCCGTCGCCGCGCCTGGGCTCGGCGGGCACCGCCAGGCGGCGCACGCGGTCGGGCCTGGCGAGCCGGGGCGGGCGGTTGTAGGCGAATCCGCCGTCGGCGCGGGAGTCGAGGTGGGCATCCGGCGGCTCGATCAGGGTCAGCGTGAAAGCCGAGCTGCCGCAGAGCATCAGCGCGCCCCAGGGCCACGTGGCGGGGCCGGTCAGTGGTTCGCCCTCAAGGGTGGGCGTCACTCCCGCAACGGCCGTCTCAGGGCCGGACAGGGGGCTTCCACGGCGACCGCCCTTCCGGGTCTTGCGCGCCTTGCGCTTCCTGTGCGGTTTCCTTGGCGGCGGGGCGTCGGAGAGTACTGGCGGCTCCACGGTGACGCCCTCGGTGGTGATCCGCAGGCGGGCGGCCTCGGCGGGCAGGGTGGGGTCCGTCACGGCGACCGTGCAGGCGGGGCCGGAGCCGATCATGTGGCTGCCCAGGCCCAGGCGGTGCACCGACCCCGCTCCGGGGCCGCCGACCACCCGCAGCTCGGCGATCCCGGCGGGCTCGTCGATGACGGTGGCCCCGGCCAGGCGCGCGTCGAGCGTCACCAGGTCGCCGTTGCGCAGCACCCTGACCACGGCGGCGTCGGGGTCGAGCACCCGGCCGCCGCGCCAGAGCCGCCCGCCGCCCTCGCTCTCTTCGGGGGTGCGCTGGGCGGGGACGAGCGACCGCCGGTCCATCCCGTACGGCGCGCGCGCCCGCGACAGCCGGACCACCTTGGCCAGCCGCTCGCCGGTCGCGCCGCCGAGCGCATCCGCCAGCCCGGCGACGGTGGTGCCGTCGTCCACTTCGATCACGACATCACGACCGCCGTGCTCGCCCACCAGAGTGAGCATGATCCGCATAGCGCGACTCCTAGGGGGGTGCTTCGCGGTTCAAAGTAACCAGGACCGGCCCGGCCTTGCGATGGGTTGACGTCAATCGTCGGGTTCGCCGGGTCCCAAGGCCGACCAGTGGGATTTATGGTGCGCCTGTTACTAAAGTTTAATTCCATCCGCATTACCAGCTATTCACCGCGGAATCCAGCCGTCTTAACGAGACGGTCTTGCTCGCCCGGTGTTGACATGGTCAGCTCGATGAAACGAGCATGGGTCTGCGGATAAGCACCCCAGGTCTTCGTCGCGACGCACATAATGGCGTGAATTCCGTTATTCACGCTTGGCCGTTATTGTGATCGCAGCCCATGCTCATGAGCAGCGTGGGCGGATCCACCGACTCCTGGGAGCCCCCGACCCATGAGGATCAGTGAGAAGCCCGCCCGCGACAGCCGGACCCCGGCCGCCGCGGGTGCTCAGGGCACTCTGTCCGGCCCCGCCTCCCGCAAGCTCCCCGTCTCCCCGCGCGAACGCCGGCCCGCCCTGGCGGCCGTCGCGGTCCTGCTGATCCTCGGCGGCGCCCTGGCCACCACCCTGCTGGTGATGCGCAGCGGCGACCGGGTCTCCGCGATCGTGATCACCCAGCAGGTCGGCACCGGCCAGGCGATCCCGGTGGCGGCGATGCGAGAGGTCCAGATCGCCGACACCGGGCTCGGCTACGTGGCATATGCGCACCGTGACGAGGTCAGCCGCACCTTCGCGAAGGTCACGCTGCTGCCGGGCACCCTGCTCACCGAACAGATGGTCGTGCGGGCCAGTCAGGAGCTGGGTCCGGGCAAGGCCCGGGTCGGGCTCTCCCTGAAACCCGGCCAGTCGCCCTCCGGCCTGCGGCCGGGCGACCGCGTCCAGGTCATCCACGTCCCCGGGCGGTCGGGCGCCGATCGGGAGCCCCGGGTCCTCGCCCAGAGCGCGCTGGTGGACAGCGTCGGCACGTCGGGCAGGAGCGGCTCCAGCGGGGCGGTCACGGTGATCGTGGACAGCGGGCTGTCGCCGGTCGTCGCGGGCTACGCCACCATCGGCGAGATCGCCCTGGCCGAACTGCCGGGAGCCCGCTGACATGGCGCTCATCGTGCTCGCCGCCGACAAGGGCGCGCCGGGGGTCACCACGGCCGCCACGGCGCTCGGCGCGGTCTGGCCCCGCCCGGTGCTGCTCGCCGAGTGCGACCCGGCGGGCGGCGACCTCGCCTACCGCCTCCCGTCGGCCGACGGCGGTGTGCTCAATCCCACAAGGGGATTGCTCACACTCGGCGCCACGGCCCGCCGGGGGCTAACCGTCCAGCAGATCCACGAGCACTCCCAGAAGATCGTGGGCGGCCTCGACGTCCTCACCGGGCTCACCCACGGCGAGCAGGCGGCGGGCCTCACCTGGCTGTGGGGTCCGCTGGGGCGCGCCCTGGCGTCCATCCCGCGCGCCGACGTCCTGGCCGACTGCGGCCGGCTCGGCGCCCACCCCGAGATCAACGACCTGATGACCGAGGCCGAACTGGTCGTCCTGTTCGCCAGGGCCAGCCTCGACCACGTCGCCCACCTGCGCGAACGCCTCGGCGTGCTGGCCAAGGGCCCGCAGATCGGCGTCGTGGTGATCGCCGACCCCCGCCAGTACCGCTCCTCCATCGACGAGGTCCGCCGCATCGTCACCGCCACGGGCCGCGAGGTCGCCTTCGTCGGCGGCCTGGCCCACGACCCCAAGGGCGCCGAACTCCTCCGCGGCCAATGGGGCGGCCGCCTGGACCGCTCCCTCCTCATCCGCACCGCCCGCGAACTGGCCGCCCGCCTAGCCACCCACGTCCGCACCCCGGAGCGCACCCCATGACCCCATCCCCTGCCCCGCGAAGGCACCGGTCATCAGCGCCCTCGCCTCGCGAGCGGAGCGAGCGCGATGAGCACTGATCATTCGCTGGTGAAGCGGTTCCGGCAGGAGGTCGGGGATCGGCTGGCGCATCAGCGGCGGTTGGATCAGGCGTCGGGGTTGCCGCCGATGACGGGGGAGGACGAGCGGCAGTTCGCCAGGGCGCTGATCGCGCAGGTGCTGGAGGAGTACGCCAGGGGGGAGATCGGGGTCGGGCGGGTGCCGCCGACCGCCGACGAGGAGGAGGCGCTGGCGGCGGGCATCCACGCCGCGCTGTTCGGCGTCGGACGGCTCCAGCCGCTGCTGGACGACCCCGAGGTCGAGAACATCGACATCAACGGCTGTGACCGCGTCTTCGTCGGATACGCCGATGGCCGCGAGGCGATGAGCGAGCCGGTCGCCGAGTCCGACGATGAACTGACCGAGCTGATCCAGATCCTCGCCGCCTACAGCGGCCTGTCCAGCCGTCCCTTCGACACCGCCAACCCCCAGCTCGACCTGCGCCTCCCCGACGGCTCCCGCCTGTCGGCCGTGATGGACGTCACCGTCCGCCCCTCCGTGTCGATCCGCCGCGCCCGCCTGGGCAAGGTCTTCCTCACCGACCTGGTCGGCAACGGCTCCCTCACCCCCGAGGTCGGCCGGTTCCTGGCCGCCGCCGTCGGCGCCCGCAAGAACATCATGATCGCCGGTTCCACCAACGCCGGTAAGACCACCCTGCTGCGCGCCCTGGCCAACGAGATCCCCGCGCACGAGCGGCTGATCACCGTCGAGCGGGCCCTCGAACTGGGCCTCGACCAGTTCCCCGAGCTGCACCCCAACGTGGTCGCGTTCGAGCAGCGGCTGCCCAACTCCGAGGGCCAGGGCGAGATCACCATGGCCGAGCTGGTGCGCCGCAGCCTGCGCATGAACCCCAGCAGGGTGATCGTCGGCGAGGTCCTCGGCGACGAGATCGTCACCATGCTCAACGCGATGACCCAGGGCAACGACGGTTCGCTGTCCACCATCCACGCCAACTCCAGCATGGAGGTCTTCAACCGCGTCGCCACCTACGCCCTGCAGGCCGCCGAGCGGCTGCCGATCGAGGCCACCCACATGCTGATCTCCGGGGCCATCGACTTCGTGGTCTTCATCGAGAAGCGCAACGACTACGCCCAGGGCGGGCGGCTGCGGCGATACGTCTCCAGCGTGCGCGAGGTGACCGGCTGTGACGGCCGGGTGCTGTCATCCGAGGTGTTCCGTCCTTCGCCGGAGGGGTACGCCGTCCCGCACGCGCCGCTGTCGTGCCTCGACGAGCTGGTCCCGCACGGCTACGTGCCCGGGGGGTGGGGATGATCCCGTCCTGGTCCGGGGCGCTCGACCCGCTGGTGCTGCTGGCGGGCGCGGCCGTCGGCGGCGGCCTGTTCCTGCTCGCCCTGTCCCTGTACGGCATGCGCCCGCGCCCGCCCACCCCCGACAAGAGCGCCCGGCGCAAAGAGCTGATCCGCGCCCTGACCACCCGCGGCGCCATCGCCGCGATCAGCGGCGCGGGCGTCCTGATCATCACCGGCTGGCCCGTGATGGCGGGCGGCGCCGTCCTGCTGGTGCTCGCCTGGCGCGGCCTCTCCGGCGGCGCCGCCGAGGAACGATCCGCGATGCGCCGCCTGGAGGGCCTGGCCGCCTGGACCGAGTCGCTGCGCGACACCATCGCCGGGGCCGCCGGCCTTGAGCAGGCCATCCCCGCCTCGATCAGGGCCGCCGCGCCGATGCTGCGCCCGCACCTGCGCGCCATGGTCGACCGCCTGCACACCCGCATGGCGCTGCCCGCCGCGCTGCGCCTGTTCGCCGACGAGCTCGACGACCCCTCGGCCGACCTCGTCATCGCCGCGCTGATCCTCAACGCCCGGCTGCGCGGCCCCGGCCTGCGCGACGTGCTCGGCGCGCTCGCCGTGTCGGCCCGCGAGGAGCTGGACATGCGCCGCCGGGTCGAGTCCGAGCGCCGCGCCACCCGCCGCAGCGTGCAGATCGTGGTCGGCACGGCGGTCGGCTTCGCGGTGCTGCTGGTGGTGTGGAACCCCTCCTACGTGCAGGAGTACGACGACGCCCTCGGCCAGGCGGTGCTGGTGGTGGTCGCCGGGCTGTTCGGCGCCGGGTTCGCCTGGATGCGGCGGCTGGCCAGGTTCGACAAGCCGAGCAGACTGCTCGGCACCGCCATGGCCGACGACGGCCAGGCCGCCGCCGCCCGCCCCGAGCAGGCGGGCGCCAACGGCCAGGCCCCGAAGACGGCCGCGGCCGGAGCGCCGCGTCCGGGAGGAGGCCGCGGTGACTGAGTCCATCCTGGCCGGAGCCGTGCTCGGCATGGGGCTGTTCCTGCTGTTGCGGGCGCTGTTCCCGGCCAGGCCGGGCCTGGTGGCCCGGCTGCTGGCGCTCGACGCGGCCCGCCACGACGGCGACTCGCCGATGCTCCAGCTCGTGCTGCCCGACGAGGAGGTCAGCGCGTTCCGCCGCAATCTGGGCGTACGGCTGGCCCGCTTCTACGCCGCCCGCGGCTGGGAGGCCCGCTCGATCAAGGCGGACCTCGCCCTGGTCGGCAGGTCCTTCGAGGGCTTCCTGGCGACCAAGGTGCTGCTGTCGGTGTCCGGCCTGCTGGCCTTCCCGATCCTGTGGGGCTGGCTGGCCCTGATGGGCTGGGGCACCTCGGCGACCATCCCGCTGTGGTCGGCGCTGGCCTTCGCCCTGGTCTTCTTCCTGCTGCCCGACGTGCAGATCCGCCGCGACGCCTCGGCCAGGCGGCGCGACTTCCGGCACGTCGTCGGCGCGTTCCTGGACCTGGTGTCGATGAACCTCGCGGGCGGGCGGGGCGTCCCCGAGGCGCTGCTGATGTCGGTGTCGGTGGGCGGCGGCCCCGACGAGGCCAACTGGGCGATGTCCCGGATCCGCGAGGCGCTGTCGAACGCCCGGATCGTAGGCATCACCCCCTGGCAGGCACTCGGGCAGCTCGGCGACGAGATCGACGTGGACGAGCTGCGCGACCTGTCGGCCGCGCTCGGCCTGGTCGCCGACGACGGGGCGAAGGTCCGCGCGTCGCTGTCGGCCCGCGCGGCGACCCTCCGGCGGCGCGAGCTCGCCGAGATCGAGGGACGGGCGGGGGAGCGCTCGCAGTCCATGCTCGTCGCCCAGTTGCTGCTGTGCGCGGGATTCGTCGTCTTTCTCAGTTATCCGGCAGCGATGAAGATGTTGGGGTCATAGATGCGCAATCACCCGTGGGTCATCTACCTGGTCGCCTTCCTCAGCGTGCGGATCCACCGCGCGCGCACCGCCCCCACCAGGGGCGCCTCGGCCGTCGAATGGGTGATCATCACCGCGATCATCGCCGGTGTCGCCCTCGGCCTGGCCACGCTGATCAGAACCCTCGTCGAGGAGAGACAGAGCGAGATCGAGGACCAGTTCGGCGGCGGCTCCGGCGGGGACGGCGGTGGCGGTGGCGGTGGCGGTGACGGCGGCCAATGATCCCTGCTCCCTCCCCCACGCCCCGTGCTCGCCGAGGCGAGCGCGGGGCGACCGTGCTCGAACTGGCGCTGATCATGCCGGTCGTGCTGGCGGTGATCCTGCTCGTGGTGCAGATGGCGCTGTGGTTCCATGGCCGCCAGGTCGCCGACTCGGCGGCCCGCGAGGGCGCGCGGATCGCACGGGCGGCGGGAACGGAGTCCACCGACTGGGAGCAGCGCGCCAAGGAGCGGGCCGAGCACATCGTGGACACCGTGGGGCCGAAGATCCTCACCGACCGTCAGGTGACGGCGTGGGAGGAGGGCGACGAGCGAGGGGTGGAAGTGACGGGCAGTGCCGTACAGGTCGTGCCGCTGCTGCCGGAGCTGACCTTCACCGTCACCGCCAGGTTCGGCGGGCCGGTGGAGTGCTTCCGGCCCGACGACGGCTCGGAGGGATGCCAGGAATGACGCCGGCCGGCCGTTCTCGTGCGACCGCCCGCGCCGAGCGCGGGTCGATGTCGGCCGAGACCGTGCTGCTCGCGCCGGTGCTGCTGCTGTTCCTGCTCTTCCTCGTGGGAGCCGGGCGGCTGGTCGAGGCGCAGGGCGAGGTGAACGGCGCGGCGCGCGACGCCGCCCGCGCCGCGTCCGTGCAGCGCACCGAGGACGCCGCGCAGACCGCGGCCGACGACGCCGTCAAGGCGGCGCTGGAGGGCCAGTGCGACAACCCCGCCGCCGAGCTGGACATCGACGCCGAGCGGCCGGAGGAGGGCTCGGAGGAGACCTACGGCGGCCGGATCTCGGCAGAGGTGACCTGCGACCTCGACCTGTCGTTCCTCGGCTGGAGCGCCGGCAAGACCATCACCGGCACCTCCGTCGTCCCCCTTGAGCGGTTCCGGAGGTTCGAGTGACCTGCGGACGCGAGCATCGGCGGGAGCGAGACCATGAGCGCGGCTCGATGTCGATCTTCGTGGTGGTCTTCTCCGTGGTGGTGTTCCTGCTCGCCGGGCTGCTCGTGGACGGCGGCGCCGCCATCAACGCGCGGCTGCGCGCCAACGACGTGGCCGAACAGGCCGCCAGGGCCGCCGCCGACGTGATCGACCAGGAGCACCTGCGCGAGACCGGCGAGGCCCGGCTGCTCGACGAGGGCCCGGTGTGCGAGCAGGCCGACGAGATCGTGGACGCGCACGAGGACGACGCGATGGAGCGCACCCGCTGCGAGGTCGGCAACGGGCAGACCGAGGTGACCGTCGGGGTCAGCGTGCGCTGGGAGGCGTTCTTCCTGGCCGCGCTGGGCTTCGCGGGCACCGAGATGGAGGGATCGGCCACGGCGGGGCCGGACATCGGCGAGGAGGCCGACTGATCTTCCGGAGGCTCTGGCCCCGGAGGCCGCCCAGGAGGACGCTGAACGAGGAAGGAGAGGCATGCCGACGCGACAGCCCCAACGCATCACCACCAGGCGGACGTTCGGCGACGTGATCGCCGGGCTGGGCGCGCTGGCGGTGCTGGTCGCGCTGGTCAGCGGCGTGCCGTACGCGCTGCTGCGCCTGGCCGGGCCGCCGATCGCCCCGGAACTGCTCGACATCGACCTGCTCACCAGTCAGGTCGGGACGAGCACGCTCATCGCGATCATGGTGCTCTTCGTCTGGCTCGCATGGCTGCAGTTGCTGCTCTGTGTGATCGTCGAGGTCTACGCCGGGGTCCGCCGGATCGGGATGCCGGTGCGGGTGCCGCTGTCCGGCGGCACGCAGGCGCTGGCCAACCGGCTGGTCTCGGCGGCGCTGGTGCTGTTCACCGCGTCGGCCGTGGTCATTCCGCTGGTCCGGGCGCAGGCTCCGCCGGTGTCGCCCGCGGTGACCTCCGTGGCGGCGGTCACCCTGCACGAGGCCATCGAGGAGCAGCGGCAGGTGCTGCACGAGGTGCAGAAGGCCAAGAAGGTCTACGTGGTCCAGCCGCCGCACGGCCGTCACCACGAGAGCCTGTGGGAGATCGCCGAGAAGTGCCTGGGCGACGGGCGCAGGTATCCGGAGATCTTCAAGCTCAACCAGCAGAAGGAGCAGCCGGACGGCACGCGCCTGCACATGGCCGACTTGATCCGCCCCGGCTGGGTGCTCGACATGCCGGACGACGCGGTCAACGTGCACATCGTCCCGTCGGAGCAGCCGCGCCCCGAGACCCTGGCCGACCACCGCGACCGGCCGTCCGAGATGGACGGCGGCACCCGCTACGACGGGGTCAAGGGCGCGGGCGAGCGGATGGAGCTCGACGGCAAGGAGCGGACCGGCCGTCCCCAGGAGGTCGTCACGCCCCGGGGCGAGGTCGAGAACCGCACGCCGTCGCAGGAGCGCGCCGAGCAGGCCGTCCCGCGCGAGCAGGAGCGGGTCACGCCCCGCGAGCAGGGCAAGGAGACCTCACAGGAGCCCCCGGCCCCCCGCGAAGAGAAACTCACCGAGAAGAGTCAGAACGAGAAGGGCCAGAACGAAGAGAAGCCGGAAAGAACGTCCGAGGAGACCGCCGAGGAGGCGGCGTGGGCCGACTTGGCCCAGGCCGACCGGGAGCGGGCCGAGAAGGCCGTCGCCGACCAGGGCGTCCACCTCGACGTCGGCGACTTCCTGGCCGGCATGTCGCTGGCCGCCGCCGGGCTGCTGGTGCTGCTCGGCAGGCGGCGCAGGGCGCAGTTGTGGCGCCGGGTGTTCGGGCGGCGGATCGCCCGCCCCCGCGACGACGCCGCGCAGGCGGAGGTCGCGCTGCGGCTGGGGGCCGACGCTCCGGGCACCCGGATGCTCGACATCGGCCTGCGGGTGCTCGGCAGGGCGCTGGCGCTGCGCGGGCGCACCCCTCCCACGATCTACGCGGCGCACCTGTCGGCGCGCAGCCTCGACCTGTGGATCCACCCGCCGGAGGGCGAGCCGCCCGCGCCGTGGGCGGCCCACGACGGCGGGCGGGTGTGGCGGCTCGAAGCGCACGAGGGCCGGATGCTCGACGAGCAGTCGGTGGCCGACGCCCCGGCGCCCTACCCGGGCCTGGTGTCGCTGGGCACCGACGAGGCGGGCCGGGTGCTGGTCGATCTGGAGGCCGCGCACGGGCTGATCAACATCACCGGCGCGAACACCACGGCCGCGCTGGCGGCGCTGGCCGTCGAGCTGGGCACCAACCGGTGGTCCGACACCATGCACGTCACGCTGGTCGGCTTCGGCGACGAGCTGGCCGCGATCGCGCCCGAGCGGATCACCTGCGCCGGAAGCCTGGCCGAGGTGCTGCCCGAGCTGGAGGCGCGGGTCCACGACCAGGTGCGCGAGGGCGAGGTGCTGACCGGCCGGGTGAACGGCAGGGCCGCCGACCCGGCCTGGCCGCCGCACTACCTGCTGTCGGCCATCGCGCCCAACCCGGAGGAGGCCCGCAGGCTCGCCCTGCTGGCCAGGGCGGGCACCCGTACGGCCGCCGGTTACGTGGTGGCCGGTGACGTACCGCACGCCACCTGGACCTGGGAGGTCACCGACGAGGGCAGGGCCAGGGTCGACGCGCTCGGCTTCGAGGTCGTCGCCCAGCTCCTGCCGCGCCGCCAGTACACGGCGCTGGTCGAGCTGTTCGGCACGACCGAGCGCTACGAGGGCGAGCCGCTGCCGGTCGAGACGGAGATCCCGATCGAGTCGCGTCCGCCCGCCGTCGAGGTCCGCGTCCTCGGGCCGATCGAGATCTCCGCGCCCGAGCCGCTGGAGGAGGGCAGGATGGCGCTCGCCGGAGAGCTGATCGTCTACCTGTCCACGCATCCGGGCGGCGTGCATCCCGTCGTGCTGGGCGGGGTGCTGTGGCCGCGCGGGGTGCAGCCCGACGTGCGCGACGCGACGATCGAGCGGGTCGCCGCCTGGCTGGGCGACGACTCCGAGGGGCGTCCCCATCTCTCCACCGACTCGTCGGGGCGGCTGCGGCTCGGGCCGGAGGTTCGCACCGACTGGGCGCTGTTCCGCGAGCTGGTCAGGCGGTCGCATGGTGACACGGCGGCGCGTGCCGTCCTGCTCGACCGGGCGCTGCGGCTGGTTCGCGGGCCGCTGCTGAGCCCGCGTCCGCGCGGGCGTTACGCCTGGCTGGCCGACGACGACCTGGAGTACGACGTGACGGCGGCGGTCGCCGACACCGCGCACCGGCTGTGCGAGCTGCGCTTGGCGCAGGACGAACCCGCCGAGGCCGTCGCGGCGGTGCGGGCCGGGCTGCTGCTGGCCGCCGACGACGAGGGGCTGTGGCGCGACCTGCTGCGGGCCACGCACGCCACCGGCGACGTCGCCGGGCTGCGCGCCGTGGTGGACGCCCTGCACCGCCGCGCGGCCTCCCACCCGTACGGCGGCGGCATGGCCCCCGAGACCGAGGCGCTGATCGACGAGCTGTATCCGGCGTGGCGCGTGCAGTCGGTGCCGTCGGCGTGATCCGAGCCCGTGCGACACGAGAGGAGTCCGGCCGCGTGGGCGGAGGAACCGGGGTATACCGATCCGGATATAGCGGTGGCCCGGAAGTGCCGCGCCGTCCTAACGTGATCGGCATGCGAGGGCTGATCGCGTCGGCGGTCGCCGCCGTGCTCTGCGCCGGGTGCGCCGCCTCCGGCGCCGATCGGCCGTTCACGCCGGGAGGCGGCGACGCGCCCGTGTCGGGGGCCACCTCGGCGGCCCCGTCGAGCGCGCCGCCCCGCAGCGAGACGCTGAGCGTCGGCGACGACCTGAAGGTCGTCGTGGAGTGGCCGGGCGGCCTCGACGCCGAGCACACCCAGATGATCGAGACGTTCCGCGACGCCTACACCGGCATGTTCGAGGCGGTCGTGACCCGTGGCAAGGACACCCGGTACCTGGCGCTGATGGAGACGCAGGCCGGTCAGAGCTCCTACGAGTGGGTCAAGGCGTACGTCGACGGACGCCGGGGCGTGCGCGGCACCGCCCGGCTGTACGGGCTCATGGTCAGCGGCGAGTTCGAGACCGCCGCGCAGGTCGACGTCTGCGTCGATGAGTCCGGGCTGCGGCTGACCGACGCCCGCACCGGGCGGGAGCTGCCCGCCGCCCGGCAGCCCGCCTCGTACAGGCCGCCGAAGTCCACCTACCTCCAGTCGGCCGCCGTCCATCGTGGCGACGACGGAACCTGGCGGATCAAGCTGTTCCGCCATGCCGCTCTGACGAACGAACGCGCGAAGGGATGCCGACGATGAGTCCGAGGATGCCCCGGCTGCTTGTTCTCCTCGCCGCGGGAAGCCTGGTGTTGTCCGGCGCGGGCGCTGCCTCGGCCGCCGCCGCACCGCCGCCGGGGCCGAAGGGCGAGAGCTTCCAGAACGACCGCACGGTCGGGGTGAAGCTGTGGAACTCGCAGATCGTCCTGCGCGGCGACGGCCTGAACGGCAAGCGCGGCGATGGCTACCGCCTCAAGCGCCCCTGCTGGTACGAACCCGGCCCCGACGGCAAGGACATGCTCCAGCAGCAGGAGCAGATCCGCCCGTACTGGTTCCAGGCCCACCCCGACGGCACCGAAGAGGAGTTCCAGGAGTTCCTCAAGCAGTTCAAGGACCAGGAAGGGAAGAAGGGCCGCTGGTGGGTCCCCTCCTACAACGAGAAGGACCCCAACGGGCTGTCCTGCTGGGGCGCGCTCGACCCGTTCGTCTGGGCCCCGGAGGGCGAGACCCCGCCCAACGGCATCACCGCCCAGGAACTGGCGGACATCGCGCGGGCGGCGCTGACCGTCCCCGAACCCAAGATCATGCTCAATCCCAACGAGAAGAGCTACGTCAACTTGGGCACCTGGGTGTGGCTGGGAGTGGACGATCCCAGCCGCTCGGTCACGGCCGAGCTTCCCGGGGTGATGAGTGCGACGGTCACCGCGACGCTGGACGAGATGGAGATCGACCCGGGCACCACGGACACCCAGCGTTACGACCTGAAGTCCGAGTGCGGGCCCACCGGTCACCCCTACGTCAAGGGCGGCAAGCTCCAGTGCGGGGTGATCTACCGCCGGGCCTCGGTCGATCTGCCGCGCAAGGTATATGAGCTGTCCGTCACCACCACCTGGCAGGTCGACGTCGAGACCGACGGCGGCCCCATCCCGGTGGCCTACCAGCCGATCGCGATCGAGGTCACCCGCGACGTGCCGGTGGGCGAGGTGCAGAGCACGGTCACCAAGCTGGGCGACTGACGTACGACGGCCCCGGCTTCCTCAGCCGGGGCCGTTCCCTTTCGTCCTCTATCGTCGCTGTCAGCCGATGGCCGCGCCCGACTCGTGCGCGATGAGCCACTCCTTCACCGGCGTGCCGTAGTAGTAGCCGCCGAAGCCACCCGTTGCGGGCAGCACCCGATGGCAGGGCACGAACGGCGCGATCAGGTTCTGGGCGCAGGCGCCGCCCGCCGCGCGCGCCGCCGTCCTCGGCATTCCGGCGCGCTCGGCCAGCTCGGCGTAGGTGACGGTGGTACCAGCCGGGACGTCCCGCAGCGCGGTGAGGAGCCGCTGGCGGCGCTCGGAGCCGGGCTGGCTCACCGGGATCGAGTCCAGCGCCGTCAGGTCGCCGTCCAGGTAGGCTCGTACGGCCCGCGCGGGCTCGCCCAGGTCGTCCACGACCTTCAGCTCCTCCTCCGCCCGCAGCACGGCCGGGAGCCGGTCGAACATCTCCCCGGGGTCCTCGGTGAATCCCGCCGCCACCAGCACGCCTTCGCGGACCAGCAGGGACAGCGGGCCGGCCGGGGTCGGCAGGGTCTGTGCTTCGATCATGACGAACTCCACAGGTGCATCGCGGCGTAGGCCCGCCAGGGCCGCCACCGCTCGATGTGATCTTCAGGGATGTTCAGGCACGCCATCGCCTTGCGCAGGCCGAGGTCGCCGCCGGGCCAGGCGTCGGGGTCGCGCAGCGCGCGCATGGCGATGTAGCTGGTGGTCCAGGGCCCGATGCCGGGGATCTCCAGGAGCCGGGCGACGGCCTCGCCGGGCTCCTGCGCGCCGTCGAGGTCGATCTCGCCGGACGCGACCCGCTCGGCGAGGGCCGCGAGGGTGGCCGTCCGGCGGCCGGTGAGCCCGAGCCCGGACAGGTCGGCTGTGGCGAGGGCCTCGGCCGTCGGGAACAGCCCGTCGCCCCCGGCCCGCTCGGCGATCCGCCCGAGCAGGGTGCGCGCCCCCGCGACGGAGATCTGCTGCCCCACCACGGCCCGGACGGCCAGCTCGAACCCGTCCCACGCGCCAGGGACGCGCAGCCCAGGCCGCGCCTGGACGAGCGGGTGCAGCGCCGTCTGCGACAGCGCCTCGCCGACCGCCGTGGGATCGGCGTCGAGGTCGAACAGCCGCCGGCAGCGCGCCACGATGCGTGCCACGTGCCGGGTGTCGGCCACCGAAACGGTCAGCGCCAGATGGCCCTTCGCCACCTTGAGCGTGACGGACCCTCCGGCGACGGCCCGCGTGTAGGACGTGGCGTCGACCTCTTCGACGCCGGGGATCGCCCGCGCCGCCAGGAAGCCGAGCAGCCCCACCGGGTCGTACGGCTCGCGGTGGTGCAACCGCAGGCTCAGCGGCGCGAGCGCGGCCGTGGTGTCGGTGCGCGGCCCGCCCGCCGTGGCGCGCAGCTCGCCGGGGGCGAAGCCGTACGTCTCCTTCATCGTCGCGTTGAACTGCCGCACGCTGCCGAACCCGGCCGCGAAGGCGACGTCGGTGACCGGCAGCGCGGTCTCGGTGAGGAGCTGCTTGGCCAGCAGCAGCCGCTTGGTGCGCGCCACCGCCAGCGGCCCGGCCCCCAGTTCGGCGGTGAACAGCCGGTGCAGGTGGCGCTCGGTGATGTGCAGCCGCCGGGCCAGCCCGGCGACGCCGAAGTCGTCCACGACCCCTTCGTCGATCAGCCGCAGGGCCCGGCCGATCAGGTCGCTCCGGACGTCCCATCCGGGGTCGCCGGGGCTCAGCTCGGGGCGGCAGCGCTTGCAGGGCCGGAATCCGGCGGCCTCGGCCGAGGCCGCGTGCCGGTAGAATCGTACGTTACGACGTGCCGGTGTGCGGGCCGGGCAGATCGGCCGGCAGTAGATGCGCGTGGTGCTGACCGCCGTGTAGAAGCGGCCGTCGAAACGCGGGTCTCGCGCCGACGCGGCGCGGTAACAGGCGTCGAAGTCCAGCCCGACCGGGCTCGCCGGCTCCGCTCTCATCAACATGTTCGCCAGAATATGCCCATGCCAGAGGCTATGACTCGCGGAAATCGGACCTGACGGCGACCGCTGTTTCCGCTACTTGCCGGACACCCGACTACTTGCTGGACACCCCGACGCCCAGGTCGAACTCGCGGTAGACGCGGGCCCAGAAGCCGTCGCGCAGCCACACCCGGGCCTCCGGGTAGGGGCGCAGCGAGTGGCCCAGCTCCTTCTCCGCCTCGATCAGCAGCTCGGTGTCGATCACGGTGGGCAGGATCGGGCCGGGCAGCAGGTCGCGGATGTTGTCGCGGCCCCGGGTGAGGATCCACTTCTGCGCCACGTGCTCGCCGACCTCCTCGACGTGCGGGCGGCTGGGGCCCAGCTTGGTGATCTGGCCGTGCTTGAGCGCCGGTTTGACGGGGTGTGTGCGCCCGGCGAAGACCTGCGCGGGCGACGGCGTGGCCGGGGCCGCGGGCACGGCCTGCGGCGCGCGGCTGAAGTAGGGGCGCAGGAAGTCGGCGCTGATCACCTCGACGGTATCGGCCTCCCAGACCAGGCGCTCGGCCTGGTTGGTGCCGTAGGGGGGCTCGACACCCCACAGGTGGACGCGCACGCCGTACGCCTGGGCGGCCTCGACGGCGGGCACCATGTCCTCGTCACCGGCCAGCAGGATGGTGTCGCTGACCGCGTGGTGCCGGGCCAGCGCCTCCAGGTCGCTCCTGATCTGGGCGTCCACGCCCTTCTGCTGGCCGCGCGCGTTCAGGTTGCCCAGCCGGACCTTGACCCAGGGGAGCTGGGCGATCACCCGTTGGTCGACGGTGGGCACACGGTCGCGCGCGGCGTCGTACCAGTAAATACGGAGAAGCTCCCCAGAAATACGGTCTTCCGCATGTTTTTGCAGCGCCTGGATCAGCTCATCGGCGGCGACACGGTATTCCTTGCGTTCCTTGGCCCCGAGGATGACCTCGCCGGCGGCGGCGTAGAGGTAGCCGACGTCAACGAGGACCGCGTACTTGGCGACCACGGCATGTGGCAAGAGGTCCGGGATGGCCATGTCGTCCTCCAGGCCTCGGGACTAGATGATCGGCTGACTATATTCGCCCATTTCTAGATAGTCCCAACACTTGAGGAAGTTGACACCCCATCCGAGGGGATCCTCCTACCTAAAACGGGAGAGAACCGCTTCGCCAAGCGCCGAGGCCATGGGCCAGTGGCTTTCGCATCCTATGCGTCGGATCCCTCCACAGGTCGGTCTTTCTTCTGGTCGGCGCCTTCGGGGGTGTCGTCCTCCGGGTGAGCGCCAGGATCACGGCGGCGATCTCCTCTGGCGTGGCGTCACCGCGAACGATGCTCATGTGCGCGTCGGGCATCCTGCGTCCTCCTCCAGCTCTCCTGCCCAGGATCGTCGTTGATTAAAGGGGGATGTTGCCGTGTTTTTTCGGGGGCAGCACGCTGCGCTTGTTCCGCAGCGAGCGCAGCGCCTTCACCACCTGGACACGGGTGTCACAGGGGCGGATGACGGCGTCCACGTAGCCGCGTTCCGCGGCGAGGTAGGGGTTGGCCAGGGTGTCCTCGTACTCGGTGGTCAGCCGGGCGCGCTCGGCGTCGGGATCGTCGGCGGTGGCCAGCTCACGGCGGTAGAGGATGTTCACCGCGCCCTGCGCGCCCATGACGGCGATCTGCGCGGTCGGCCAGGCCAGGTTGACGTCGGCGCCCAGGTGCTTGGAGCCCATGACGTCGTAGGCCCCGCCGTACGCCTTGCGGGTGATGACCGTGACGAGCGGCACGGTGGCCTCGGCGTAGGCGTAGAGGAGCTTGGCGCCGCGCCGGATGATGCCATTCCATTCTTGATCGGTACCCGGGAGGAATCCGGGAACGTCAACAAATGTCAGGACGGGCACATTAAAGGCATCGCAGGTGCGCACGAAACGCGCGGCCTTTTCGGAGGCGGCGATGTCGAGCGTCCCGGCCAGGCTCATCGGCTGGTTGGCCACGACGCCGACCGACCGGCCCTCCACCCGGCCGAAACCCACCACCATGTTCGGCGCGAACTGGGCGTGGACCTCCAGGAACTCGCCGTCGTCCAGGACGTGGCCGATCACTTCGAGCATGTCGTAGGGCTGGTTGGCCGAGTCGGGGATCAGCGCGTCCAGCTCGCGGTCCTCGTCGGTGACCAGCATGACGGGATCGACCTCGAAGACGGGGCCCTCGTCCAGGTTGTTGCCCGGCAGGTACGACAGCAGCGCCTTGGCGAACTCCAGGCACTCGTCCTCGTCGGCCGCCTCGAAGTGCGCCACGCCGGACTTGGAGTTGTGCGTGTGAGCGCCGCCCAGCTCCTCGAAGGTGACCTCTTCACCGGTGACGGTCTTGATGACGTCGGGGCCGGTGATGAACATGTGGGACTTCTCGCGGACCATCAGCACGAAGTCGGTGAGCGCCGGCGAGTAGACCGCGCCGCCCGCGCACGGGCCCATGATCAGCGAGATCTGCGGGATCACGCCCGAGGCGTGCACGTTGCGCTTGAAGATCTCCGCGTACAGGCCGAGGCTCACCACCCCCTCCTGGATCCGCGCGCCGCCCGAGTCGTTGATGCCGACCACGGGACAGCCGGTCTTCAGCGCGTGGTCCATCACCTTGACGATCTTCTCGCCGAAGACCTCGCCGAGGGAGCCGCCGAAGACCGTGAAGTCCTGGGAGAAGATCGCCACGGGCCGGCCGTCCACGGTGCCGTGGCCGGTCACCACGCCGTCGCCGTAGGGGCGCTCCCGCTCCAGGCCGAACGCCGAGGAGCGGTGCCGCGCGAACTCGTCGAACTCCACGAAGCTGCCCTCGTCGAGGAAGGCCAGCACCCGCTCCCGGGCGGTCATCTTGCCCTTGGCGTGCTGCTTCTCCACGGCCCTCGCCGACCCCGCGTGGGCGGCCTCGAACATGCGCCGCTCCAGGTCCGCGATCTTTCCTGCCGTGGTGTGGATGTCGACATCCTCGGATACGGGTTCAGCGCTCATGCCCGTCAGGTTAACCACTCTCGCCGCCTCGGTTCCGCCGGGTCCCACTGAATCGTTTTAGGAGAACCCGTACGGCGGGCGGGGCGCTACTTCCCGCACAGCGCGGTGTCCAGGACGGCGTTGACCCGCTCGGCGTTCTTCTCGCTGGTGGGGAGGGCGGTCACCGCGACCGTGGCGGCCCGGCCGTCCTCCATGGCGGCGTCGCGGGTCTCGTAGCCGTCGATGTCGCCGCCGTGGCCCCAGGCGTCCCCGCAACTGAGCTTGATCTTCACCAGGCCCAGGCCGTAGCCCCAGCCCTTCGGGAAACCGGGCGCGGGGACGGTCTTCTTCATCTGACCGAGCTGCGCGGGCTTGAGCAGCCTGCCGTCCAGCAGCGCGACCATGAAGCGGTTGAGGTCGCCGGGCGTTCCGATGAGCTGCCCCGCCGCCCAGCCCCACGAGGGGTCCAGCCGGGTGATGTCCACCATCGGGCCACCGGGCTTCTTGGGCGTGTACCCCTTCGGGTGCGGGCCCTGGATGGAACGGTCGCCGACGCCCGGCCAGTACGTGTCGCGCAGCCCCGCCGGCCGGATCACCCGCCGGGTGATCTCATCACCGATCGGGCGTCTTGTGACCTTCTCCACGAGCAGGCCCAGCACCACATAGCCGGTGTTGCTGTACTCCCAGCCCTTGCCCGGCCGGAACGAGGGCTTCTCCGCCAGGCCTTCGTCGAGGAGCCGCCGGGGGTCGGTGTAGCGGTCGCGGACCGTCAGGATCGGCGGCATGTCGCGGGTGTAGTTCGGCAGCCCGGCGGTGTGCTGGAGCAACCGGCGAGTGCTGATCTTCCGCCCGTCGTTGCCGTTGCCCCTGATCAGGCCCGGCAGGTACTTCTCGACGGGGGCGTCCAGGTCGATCAATCCCTTCTCGGCGAGCTGCAGGACGACCACGGAGGTGAACATCTTGGTGTTGCTGGCGATGCGGACCCTCCCGTTCACCGGGACCTTCGCACCGGTCTTCAGGTCGCCCACCCCGGCGGTGTAGTGGCGCGTACGGCCCTCGGCGTCCCGCACGGCGGCCAGCGCCCCGGGGAACGCGCCGTCGGCGACCAGCGCGTCCAGGCTCTTCTGCACCGACCCCGGGACGGCGGGCGCGGCGCTCGCCGGGGTGGCGGCGGTGCTCAGCGCGAGCGCGGTGAGGGCGGCGGCGGCGAGGGGTGTCCGGAACGACATGAGAACTCCCTGTTGAGTGGTCGTTTGTTACGACCTCAACCCTTCCGGGGAACCCGTCGCCGATCGATCCCGTGGGCTGGAGTTCCGTAGTACAGCCCGCACCACCCCCTCAGCGGCCAGATGGTCGTGCAGCGCGGCGTGACGGAACTGGTAGACCGGCCCGACGGCCCGCAGCAGCCCCAGCCGGTGGGCGTCGTCCAGGAACGCCATGAGCCGCCAGGGCAGCCGGCGGGTCAGCGCCAGCCGCGCGACGGTGAACGAGCACGACGGCCACGCGTGGTGATCTCCGGAGACCAGCCCGAACATCGCCCCGAAGGCGAACCCGAAGGTGAGGCCGAAAACGAACCCGACCCCGGCCGGTTGAGGGTAGGCGAGGGAGGGCGTCAGCAGGGCGCACGCCCACCCGATCATGGCCCCGAACACCAGCCCCGGGATGAGCGCGCGGACCAGCGACAGCGTGCGGTCGGCGCGGTAGCTGGAAGCCGGGGTGCCGATCGTCGTGATCAGCGGCACCTCCAGCCATCTGATCAGCCCGATCGCGGGCCCGAAGCAGAAGGCGTAGAGCCCCCCGCCCAGGACGCCGAGGGCCAGTCCGTGCAGGGGGCTGATCGACAGGCCGAACACCAGCCCGCAGATCACCCCGACCAGCACGCCGAGACCCATCCCCCGCACGATCCCGCGCAACGCGCCCCGGAGCAGGAAGCGGCGGCCGGAGTGCTTGCGCAGGCTCAGCGCCGCGTGTCCGGGAGGCTGCTCCCCCCACGAACCGGCCGCCGCGATGCCCACCGCCAGCGCGCCGAGCACCCCGAGGAGGACCAGGGTGGGGTACTCCTCGGGTCCCGCGATCGTCCGCGCCAGCAGGTAGATCAACGTGCCGAAGGCCACGCCGGGCGGCGCCCCGCGCACGATCCTGCGCCCGAGCGCGCGGTACCAGGACGCCGGGGGACCTCCGTCCCGGGATCGCATGGCGGCCAGCCCGGCGGCGGCCCCGAAGGCCAGACTGAGCGCGGCGCCGATGACGGACCCGCCGACCAGGCCGTCGCGCACGCCGTCCGGCACGTCGCTCGGCCCGGTCAGCATCAGCCGCATGACCACGTTGCCCGCGGTGAGCATGACGGTGAAGAGCACGGTGGTGATGAGCGCCACCGACACGGCCACGGTGAGGGGGAACCGCCGGACCGTCCGGGCCAGCCGCCACCAGGCGATGTCACGGGTCTCCGTGCCGGGGAAGCGGCGGGCCAGGCAGGCCAGGTGGCGGCGCGTGGCGTCGGGGTCGAGCGCGCGGGCGGGGCGGAAGTGGTCGGCGGGGTCGCCGCTGGGCGGGCGGGTGGCGATCAGCGCGGGGATGAGGCGGTCGAGCAGGTGGGCGCGCAGCGCGGCCTGGTCGCCGCCGAGCGGCCCGGCCAGCGGCGACGGGTCGGCGCGGGTGTCCAGGTAGACCGCGCGGATCAGCCACAGGCCGAGCGGGGTGGCGGCGAACGCGGTCAGGCCGGGCGCGGTGCCCGCGCCGAGCGCGTCCAGCACCCGCCGCCAGGGCTCGGTGGGGACGGCGGGCAGGCAGGCGCGCAGGTAGTCGGCCCCGGCCTGCGGCGGGAGCGTCATCGGCGCGATGACGGCGGCGGCGGACAACGGACGGCCCGCGATGGCGACGGCCTCGCCGAACTCGCCGGTGCGGCTGGTCAGGACGAGCCGGTCGCGGGCGTCGAGGGAGGCGTTGAGGGCGTCGATCACCCGGGCGCGGGCCTGCGGCCCGATCTCGTCCAGGCCGTCCAGGACGGGCAGGATGTGACCGCCGGTGGCCAGCGCGGCGGCGGCTCCGGGGCCGAGCTCGGGCGCGGCGAGGGCGGGGTAGTCCTGGGCCAGCCGGACGGCGAGCCAGTCGTGCAGGCGGGGGTCCGTGCGCGGGTCCCACCCGCTGACGGGCACCAGCACGGGGACGGGGACGATCTCGCCGGGACCGGCCGCCGCCAGGTCGGCGGCGCGGTCGGCCAGCAGTCGCAGCAGCAGACGCACGGCCAGGGTGGTCTTGCCCATGCCGGGGCCGCCGGTGATGACCAGCCGCGGGCGGTCGAGGCCGCGGAAGGCACGGGCCAGGGCGGGCACGTCATGCCCGCCCTCGCGCAGCGCCTCGGCCCCGGGGCCGAGCAATCGGGGCAGGCCCGTGCCGGCCCCGGCACTTGTCAGCCGCCACCGGACGGGCATCGGCTCGGGGTCGTCGAGCAGCCGATGCCGGGCCTCGTCACGCCACTGCCGCTCCACCAGCCCGGCCAGGACCCCGGCGGCGGCCTCCACATCCGCGCGGACGGACGGCCGGGTTCTCGCCCAGGTGACGACGGCGACGGCGAGCGGGATCACCGCGAGCAGCAGCCCGACCAGGTCGGCGACACTGACCTCGGCGACCGGGTCCAACACCCGGGCCACCAGGATCACGATCGCCCCCAGCGCCACGACGACCAACACGGCCACCGCCGCCCTCGAACGCACCGAGCGTCGATTCACCCTGCCATCGTGTCCGATCGAACGCCCTCCGTAGCCCCGATCGGCCCGCCCAGTACGTCAATTCTCGGTTAGGGACGCCGAGCGTCCCGGAAAATCGGTCATCCCCGGCGGCCCAGGGCCGCCGGGGCAGGGATCAGCGGTTGTTGTTGCCGCACCAGCTCACCCAGATGTGGCCGCTGCCGCGGTCGTGGACGCGCTTGCCCAAAGGGGCGCGTGCCCATTCGTCGTGGTAGTCGTTGTACCAGGAGAAGACATAGGGGTCGGCGCGCAGGTCCCAGTAGTCGCCGTTGCCGATGCAGGCGTAGGCGCCCACTCCGGTCGAGTAGTCGTAGATGTTGACGTCGTCGGCCCCGCCCGGGTAGCCGTTGTTCCACAGCACGTCCACCGCGTTGTTCCACCCGGAGGGCCAACCCTCATAGGCGTTTCCGGCGTACTTCTTGGAATAGCCCATGTCGTCGGAGTAGACGTACAGATAGCCGTCCGGGTAGAGGGCCTGTGCGGACGACTTCTTCCCCGTCAGGGTCTGCTTGGTCACCTGTTTCTTCGGGCCGGGGCTCGGGGCGGGGGCGCTCTCGGGCGCGGGGGTGCCGGTCGGGGCGGCGGCGGGTGCGGGCTCGGCGTGTGCGACGGCCGGGCCGCCCATGAGGAGGGCGGCGGCCGACGCGACGCCCAGCGTCATATTCCGGAGAGTCTTCATAGCTGCTCCTGTTCTGTGGGTGATCATCAACGTGCGCCGACAAGGGCACGTGCTTTGGGGAGCGCGGACGCCCGCAAGCGCTCGGCGGTCTCGAATTCCGCGCGATTGCGCTGGTCGAGTGCGGCGGCGTTCGCGGCGTCCAGCTCATGAGCCGTTCTCGACAGGCCGGAACTCGCCGCGCAGCGGGCTTCGGCCGTGGCGGCGCGTATGTCGCGGGCCTCGGCGTCCTTTCCGCGATAGGCGAGAGAACGGCTGCGGAGCGCGAGGGGCGTGGGAGCGGAGAAGCCTTCGCCCGACATGCACTTCTGCCAGCGCTCCAGCGCGGCCCGGTATTCGGGGTCTCCCTGGGTCTGGGTGACGCGCAGGTTGTCGAGCGTCTGGGTGATCCTGGCGGCCCGGAACCATTGGCGCTTGTCGCCGTAGAGTTCCTGCCACGCCTGGGCGGCGCAGCCGTTGCCGCTGTGGCCGATCGTGCCGCCGGTGGGGAGCCGTGCCGTCAGTGGCGAGGAGCGGTCTCCGTGGTAGGCGATGAGCCAGGTCTGCCGCTGTGCTCCGGAGAACGTGCGGTAGTAGCGTGTGGAGGATCCGGCGGCTTTGTCGAGTGCTTGGCGTTCAGCGCGGCCGTAGCCGTTTCTCTGGGCCCATTTCACATCGTCCACGACGTAGGGAAACGACTCCATGTCCGGCACCTGCGTTCGCGGGATGGGCCGGTATTCGAGGTTCCGCCGCGCCATGCAGTCGCGTACGAGAATCTGTTCGGCCTGGTGCAGAAGGTCCAGGTCGGAGAGGGTCGCCTTGCCGGTAGAGACAGGCGTGGGGCGGGGATGCGACGTATGGGCCCGGCCGTGGGCGTTCGCGCAGCCCGATATCGCCGTCAAAATCAGCAGGGCGGCGATCGGCCCCTTGGACATGCTGAAAAGTGGTGCTGGCATGCGTGTTCCCCCCGTCGCATGACAGTGCTAATCGGAACTTGACTGCTTGTCCTTTCGGTCGGTGCACAAACTCTAATGGGGGTCGGAAGTTTCGTCCCGCCTGAATGCTGCCAACGATCGTCGCTTGGCTGCCATTGAGAGGGGCCGCCGCCGTGTCCCGGCGATCACCGGGACACGGTGCGTGACTTATCAAGGGAAGGGCAGTGTGGCGAAAACGGTCTTACCGGCTGTGGTGGAACCGTCGCGGGGGACGCGGTATCCCATGTCCAGTGCGAGGGCCCGCACTATTTCCAGGCCGCGTCCACGCAGGGATTCGGCGTCGGGCATGCCGCCGGGGTGCGGGAGCCCGGGATGGGGGTCCCACACTTCGACGCACATGCGGTCGCGCAGCTCGGACAGCGTGATCTTGATGAAGGAGCGGGCGGTGACGGGGGTGTGGCCGTTCGCCGATCGCATCGCCTGGACGGAGTTGGTCAGCAGTTCGGAGACGACGAGCTGTGCGTCGTCGAGGAACTCCTGGTTTAAGTAGCCCCATCCGCGTAGGACGGCCGTCGTGTAGAGGCGTCCGATTTGAACGGAGTTGGGGAGGGCGACCAGGGTAAGGCCGTCTCTCCGGAGGGCCGGTGAATCCGTCAGGTGAGGCATGGGCGATCCTCGGGTTGATTTGTCGCCTTGTTCCGCATTGTTATATCCGCGTATGCGAAGAGCTGGAAAAATGGCGCTGCCCGATTAGGTTGCCGCTATTCTCGGCCACGTGAGGAGGTTCCCCCTGGACGGCAGAGGACCTTGCATGACGGGTGCGACAAATACTGTTGTGCTATCTGTCATAACTCGGTCCTGGATGTCCTGAACGGTAATGGGAGGCGAGATGGCGGCCAACTTCAATGACCTCGACCCGCACACGTCGGCCCGCGCGGCCTTTGCGGCTGAGCTGCGGAAATACCGTCTCAGAGGGAAGCTGTCGCAGATACAGGTGGCCAGGGTGCTGATGTGCGATCAGTCTCTCGTCAGTGCTCTGGAGCACTGCAAGCGGGCCCCGCAGTTGTACCAGGCAGAGCGGCTCGACCAGTTTTTCGGGTTGACGGAGAAGAAGGTCTTTGTCCGCTTGTACGAGCGGTTGGAACGCGAGGCCCGCTCCCCGAGGTGGTCCATCCGGTGGACTGAGGAGATCGAGCCGTTCGCGAGTGTTCTCCGCACCTGGACGCCTGTGGTCATCTATGGCCTGTTCCAGGTGGAGGCATATGTCAGAGCGCTTTTCGCGTCATCTCCGTCCGCTCCACCCGAGGCCGATCAGGTCGAGGAGCAGATCCGCATTCGCATGCGGCGCAAGTCGCTGCTGGAGCGGAATCCACTCCCGATCATCTGGGATCTGGTGGACGAGGGAGCCCTGCATCGGCCGGTCGGTGGACCTGTGGTGCTCGTCGAGCAACTTCGGGCGCTGCTGGAGATTTCAGATCATCCCGGGGTGACGATTCAGATAGTCCCAATGACGGCGGACTGCGCATCTTCCCTGATGGGAGGCTTCGTGCTTGCTGAGGTATCAGGGCGGCCAGATGCCTTGCTGATGGAGTCCACGGCAGGTGGGATCGTGGCCACGGACCCGCTGGTTATCGCAGAGCACCAGAAGTACCATGACATGGTACGGGCGCATGCTTATCCGAAAATGCAGTCACAACAGACGATTAGGGATGCGATCGACAAATGGACCAAGCGGATCTGAACAGAGTCGACCTTACCCGGGCAGTCTGGCATAAGGCGAAGAAGTCCGGCGGGAATGCTGGCGGCGGCTGCGTTGAGGTCGCCACGAACATTTCCGGGATCGTCGCCGTCAGAGACAGTAAGAACCCCGGCACGGCACCGTTGGTCTTCACGCCGCACGAGTGGGCATGCTTCCTCGACGGGGCCAGGGGCGGGGAATTCGATCTGCCGTAGAACCCCTGACAGGGCGGGATGGCACGTGGACGGTGTTTTCGGGCAGTTGGGGTGGAACGCGCACCAGGAGGTGCGGGTCGAGAGTGGGTTCGGCTACGGGGTGATCGGCGGGGATCTCCATGTCTTCGGCGATGGCAGGCCCGTCTACCTCCTCAAGGAAGCCGATGGCCCGGCCGACCTGAAAACCGCGCCGGACGGCCACGGCCTGCCCGCCCAACCCAGTCGGCTGCTCAACGCCCGCCACGCCGTCGTCGACTTCACCGGCCGCCACGGCGAAGTCCGCGAACTGAACGCCTGGCGCGACGGCGGTGAGGCCCGTGCCGTCCGCTGGTTGCACGCACCCGGCGGCCAGGGCAAGACCCGCCTGGCCGCCCACCTCGCCGCGTCCGCGGCCCACGACGGGTGGAAGGTGATCGTCGCCGAACACGCCGCCGCACGGGTGATCGATTCCACGGACCCGGCGAGCCACGATCTGCGCATCGGGGCGGCCCGTGGGCTGCTCATGCTGGTCGACTACGCCGACCGCTGGCCGCTGGCCCATCTGACCTGGCTGTTCGGCAACAAGGTGCTCGACCAGCGCATACCGGTACGAGTGCTGCTCCTCGCCCGCAACGAGCACATCTGGCCCGCCCTGCGCCACGCCCTCACCCAGGGCGGCTGGCCGTCCGAGGCTTGCACCACCCGGTCACTGGGCGCGCTGCCGGGCGAGAGAGACGCCCGTGGCGACATGTTCGTCACCGCCCGCGACTGCTTCGCCCGCCGCTACGGGTTGCCGGAGGCGGAAGCGGCGGCGATCGGCGTGCCCGACTGGTTGGAGCGTGCGGAGTTCGGTCTCACGCTCGCGGTGCACATGGCGGCGCTGGTGGCCGTGGACCGTCAAGCCCGCGACACGCCCCGTCCCGCGCCGCCGCGTGCGGACATGCCCGCGCTGACCGCCTACCTGCTGGGGCGTGAGAGCCACCACTGGAACGCCCTGCACGGCACCACCGATCCCCTCGCGGGCGCACGCACCACGTTCGGCACCGACCCGGTCCGGATGCGCCGGGCCGTGTTCACCGCCGTGCTCACCGGCCCGCTGGGCCATCGCGACGCCAGGGCGGTGCTGGAGGCCGTCGGCGTCGGCGGTGACGCCGACGGCGTGCTCACCGACCACACCTTCTGCTACCCGCCCGCCGACCCCCGGACGGTCCTGGAACCCCTCTATCCCGACCGCCTCGCCGAGGACTTCCTGGCCCTGTGCCTGCCCGGCCACGACCTGCCCGAGCATCGGCCGGACGCTTGGGCCGCCGACGCGCCCGAGGTGCTGCTCACCCCACCGTCCGGCGACGGCACGCTGCCGCCGTACGCCGCCCGGGCGATCACGTTCCTCACCGCCGCCGGTGAACGCTGGCCGCACGTGCTCCCCGTCCTGGAAGCGCTGGAGCGGCTCCTTCCCAAAGATCCGCAGGAGACGGCGGGCGACCTCGTCGTCGCCGTGGCCGACCTCACCGAACGCCTCGCCCGGCACCGCCTGCCGGCGCTCACCGATCCCGCCGCCCGCGCCGACCTGCACCACACCCTGGGCCGCTGGCTCAACCAGGCCCACCGGGAGGAGAAGGCGGCGCCCGCGTTCGACGCGGCCATCCGGCTCTATCGATCGCTGGCCGTCACCGACCCGACGACCTTCGAACCCAGGCTCGCCGAGTCGGCGTTCGACCTCGCCCTGCTCCTGGCCCTCGGGGGCATCCTGCCCAAGCCCGACGCTTTCGCGGCGATAAAGGCCCCCATGACGGTCGGCGGCGACGCGTTGCGTCCCGTCCTGGCCCGCCCGGATGAGGCGCTGGCGATGTTCCGCGAAGCCGTCGAGATCTACCGCAGGCTCGCCGCCGACGATCCCGCCGAACACCGGGAGCACCTGGCCATCGCGACTTTCGCGGCGGCGCTCTGCGGGCCGTATTTGGGAGCGGGGGAGGAGTCGCTGGCCCTCGCGCGCGAGGCCGTCGACACCCTCGACCGGCTGGCGCGCGACGGGGAAGGCCGGGACAAGGAGGCCACGAGCGACGTCGCGATGGCGCTGGTGACCCTCGCGGGCAATCTGGTGGCCACGGAACCGGAGCAGGCCGAGGCGCTGGCCCGCGAGGCCGTCGAGAGGCTCCGCCGGCTCGTCCGGGAGGACCCCGCGGAGTCCGTGCACGAGGAGGACCTGCACACGACGCTGACCCTCCAGACCGGGGTGCTGCTGCGGCTGGGCCGCACCGAACCGGCCATCGCCGCGTTCGACGAGGCGGTGCGGATCCGTCGCCGCCTGGACCGGCGGAAGGCGGAGCCCGGCGACGCCTGGCAGGACACCGCCGCCGTGATCCTCGGCGTGATGTGGATGCAGGGGACCGAGGCCGACGTGGAGACCGGTCTGGAAACGATCCTGCGGGTGTTCCGCCACGAGGCGCGGGCCGACCCTGTCACCAACGGGCCCGGGATATGCCGGACCTACTACGCGCTCGACATCTTCCTGCGCCGGCGGGAGCGGTGGGATCTCGTCCTGGCCGCGCAGCGCGATTTCATCGACCTGCTCAGGCACCTGGACGACCCGGAGCTGGTCCTGGGCATGCTGGCGGCCAACGGCCGCGTCCTGGCGATGCGGGAACGCTGGGACGAGACCCTGGACGTGGTCGGCGAGATCGCCGAGGAACTCCGGCGAAGGGGTGGCACCGAGCGCGAGTACGGCATTCAAGCGGGGCTGACGGCGGTGGCCGCCGACGACCTTGGCGAGCGGTCCGCCGATGGCTTCGAGAGCTTCGCGCGAGACGAGAGCGTCGCCGTGCTGAACCGGATCGCGGCGGCCTATCGTCGGCGCTCCCACGGCGACGCGCGCGAGCGTGATCAGGGCCTGGCCGTCACGCTGAAGACGCTGGCCGGGGCGCTGTGGAGCATGGACCGGCGATGGGAGTCCCTGGCCGCCGGTCGCGAAGCCCTCCCGATCCGCCGTCGGCTGGCGCACGCCGGGGCCGTCGAACACCGCGGACACCTCGCGCTCGCGCTGAAACGCCACGCGCACAACTCGGGCAGGGTCCGGTGCCACGAAGAGGCGGCCACCGCGGCGAAGGAGGCCGCCGGCATCTACGATCGCCTCGCGCGAGACGGCCTCCCCGGCGTGGACGCGCTCACCCTCGCCGCGACGCTGCACCTCCAGGCGGTCAACCTGCGGTGGTTCAGCCCCGCCGAGGCGGTGGAACCGGCGCTGCGGGCCGTCCAGATCATGGAAGGGCTGGCGCGCGACGAACCGGGCACGCACGACTCCGACCTCGCGATCATGCGGTCCGACCTCGCGACGATGCGGGACGCGCTCGACGAGATCCACGACCGGCTGGGGCGTATGCCTGCCGGGTGAACGGCGCTGGGGAGTGAGCACCAGGCGGCCACGGAGGCCGCCTTCGGCGAGGCGGCGATGGGCGGCGGCGACCTGGTCGAGCGGCATGGTCTCGGCCACCCGCAGGGTGAGGGAGCCCGCCCCGGCCAGGGCGGCGAGCTCGGCGAGCAGGGTCCGTCCGGGCTCCAGGCCGAGCCCGTCGAGCGCCCGCGCGGCGGTGAGACCGTTCAGCGGCAACGTGGCGGCCTGCGCGAGGGTCACGTTCGCGGGAGGCGTCCGCGTCGAGGACGGCGTGCTCGGCCTGCGCGCCGAGCGGCATGTCCACCCGGTCGGACAGACCGATCACCCGGTCCCGGGGGGAGGGGGGGTGATGCCGGTGACCCCCGGTCATACTCGCTCGACGGTTCCAGCGACGTCCCAGCCGATGCCGATCACGTCCCGCGCGGGCAGCAGGCCCGCCGCACTGAGCGCCCCGGACCGGGTGGCCAGATCGACGGGGTTGACCGTCGCGGCCTCTATCCGGATCAGGACCTGCCCCTCACCCGGCACCGGCACCGGCACTGGCACGTCGGCGATCTCCAGCACCTCCGGCCCGCCGAACCGCCGAACCGCCGAACCGCCGAACCGCCGAACCGCCGGATGACAACCGCGCGCATCGCGACTCCTCGGTCGCCGACGGGACCTTCGACGGTCTGGCCGCCTGCCGACGCGTGACCCTCGTGAGATTCGGACCTCGCACACCCATATAGCTGTGTGGTCACCGAGACGGGGCCATGACGGTTTGGTCATGTTCGCTGTCCAAGGTGGCCAGTGTGCGCCTGACGGCGTGCCCCACGTGCCATGAGGCGCGCGGGCAGGACCACCGAAAGATGCGACGATGCCCAGGATTCGTGATCTGCCAGGCGCTCGCCTGGCGCGGACGGCGGTCGCGTGCGTGATCGGCCTGGCGAGCGTCGGCGTCGCCGGCGCTGCCGGGGCCCACGCTGCCGAGGCCCAGGCGGCTGGGGCCCACGCGGGCGAAGACCCCCTGTCGTGGCGTCAGTGCGTCACGACGGCCAAGGACTGGCCGGAACCGGACGACACCAGGTCGGAATGCGCCCTCCTCACGGTTCCGATGGACTACGCGAAGCCCCAAGGGCGCAAAATCAAGATCGCCGTCAGCAGGCTGAAGGCCACCGACCCGGGCAGGCGACGTGGCGTGCTGGTGATCAGTCCCGGCGGTCCCGGCCTGTCCAACATCAGTGCCCCCGCGTCGTACGCCGCGAGCGGCCTCGCCACGCTGGCCGTCGACCATGACCTGATCGGGCTCGACCCTCGGGGCGTGGGCTACAGCGACAAGATCATGTGCGCCAGGGAGGAGGCGAAGGACGACGGCGAGAAGCCTCCGTCCCCCGTCTCCCGCAAGGAACAGGCGAAGGACCTCTTCGACCACGAAGCCGCGTACAACAAACGGTGCGCCGCGAAGGACCCCGCCTTCGTCCAGCAGCTGACCACCGCGAACATCGCGCGTGACGTCGACGCGATCCGGGCGGCCCTCGGCGAATCGAAGATCAACTTCTACGGGGTGTCCTACGGCACCGCGGTGGGCGTGAACTACCGGTCGATGTTCGACGCCCGGGTGGACCGGATGTGGGTGGATTCGACGATGCCCCCCACCATGGACCTCGCCGCGATGGACGGCGCGAGGGACGCGCTCGCCGAGAAGAACTTCGGCCGGTTCACCTCGTGGCTGGCCCGGCACGACGCCGAATACCACTTCGGGACCACCGACGCCGAGGTCCGCACGACGCTCTTCGCCCTGCGCGACCGGCTCACACGAAAGCCGCGCGAGGTGGACGAGAACACGGTGCTCGACGGCGAATGGGTCAGGTCGCTGCTCGGCGGCTGGCCGAGCGACTGGATCTCCTACGCCAAGGATCTCGCCACCGTCCGCGAGGGCGGCGTCCCGCTGTCGGCGCGTCCGGCGCCGCAGCCTTCGGGGACGTTCGGCTTCGATGACACGCCGTTGGGCCTGAACGGCCTCCAGTACCAGGCGATCTTCTGCAACGACGGGGTCGGCGGTCGCGACTTCGAGCAGGTGTGGGCCAACGCCGAGGCCCGTAGAAGCACCTTCCCCGCCACCGGCGGCTACATCGAGGCGAGCGGCTGGTGCGGCTCGTGGCCGTGGCCCGCGCGCCCGTGGAAGCCGGTCAAGGGGACCAGCCCGCTCCAGGTGTCCGGCCACGTCGACGAGAACGTCACGCCGTACGCGTGGGCCGTGGACACCTGGAAGGCCGCGGGCGGAACCCTGCTGACGGTCCAGGACAACCAGCACGGCTCCCTGCGCGGGCTGCCCTGCGCCACCAAGGTGGTCGACTTCTTCCGCACCGGCCGTACCACCGGGGGCACCTGCCCCGGTGTGCGCTGACCGCGGTCCCTCCGATGAACGGACATGAGATGCGTGCGTTTCGGCGAATCGGCGCGGCACTGGGTGCCGCCCTCCTCGGCCTGACCCTCCTGGCACCCCCGGCGGGGGCGGCGACCGTGGACCTGGCGGGCACCGTCGACGTGGACGGTTGCTCGGGATCACTCGTACGGATGCCGGCCACCGCGCCCGACGACCCGGCGCTCGTCCTGACCAACGGACACTGCTACGAGGGCGCGTGGACGGTCCCGGACGAGGTCCTTGTGGACCAGCCGTCCCACCGCGTGCTGAACCTGCTCGACGGCGCGGGCAAGCCGGTGGCCGCCCTGCACGCGGCCAGAGCGGTCTACGTGACCATGACCGGCACCGACATCGCGCTGTACCGGCTGGGCGTGACCTACCGGCAACTGGAGCGGAACCACCGCGTCCGGCCGCTCACGGTGTCGGCGGCCCGCCCGACACCGGGCACGGACATCCGGGTGGCCTCCGGCAGCATGAAGAAGGTCTTCTCCTGCGAGCTCGACGCCCTCGTCTACCGGGTGTTGGAGACGGGCTATGTGACCAGGGACGTCCTGCGTTACACGAAGCGATGCGACACCGGCCCCGGCACCTCGGGCTCCCCGGTCATCGACGCCACGACCGGCCAGGTCATCGGCGTCAACAACACCAGCAACCGCACGGGTGGCCGCTGCACGATGGACGACCCGTGTGAGATGAACCGCGACGGCGCCATCGCCGTCCGCAAGGGCACCGCCTACGGCACCCAGACGTACTGGCTCACCACCTGCCTCGGCGCGGGGAACAGGCTCGACCTGAACCGCCCCGGCTGCCTGCTGCCCCGCCCGGACACACGGTGAGCTCCGCGCGGCGGTCGGGGCCGCCGCGCCGCGCTCAGCCGGTCCGCTGGAGCAGGAGGGTGACGAAGCCCAGGATTCCCCGGTAGCCGTGCAGCCACCTGGCCCGGTGTTCCAGGGCGGCCGTGCGGGCCGCGTCGGAGTCCGGGCCGGGGTTCTCGTTGGCCCAGCGCAGTAGTGTCCCCGTCCAGGACCACTCGTAGTCGTCCCATTCGGCTCGGTCGCTGGTGTACGCATAGACCGTGTCGAAACCGGCGGACTCGGCGGCGGCGACGGTACCCGGCAGGTCGAGGTACTTCGACGACTCCGTGTCCAGCCGGGTGAGCGCCTCCGACGTCGGCTCCCGTTCCCAGAACCCCTCACCGATCAGCGCCAGCCCGTTCGGCCGCAGGTAGCGCCGCACGTGTTCGACGGTGGGACCGAGACCGCCGAACGCGTGCGTCGCTCCGACGCAGAGCACCAGGTCGTACCGCTCGGCCACCGGAAAGTCGGCGGCCGGCCGCTGGTGCAGCCGGATGCGCTCCCAAAGGCCCTGCATCTCCGCGTTCCACTCGGCCGCCTTGAGCGCCTCGGCGGAGATGTCGACGCCGTCGGCGGTCGCGTCCTCGTAGAGCGCGAGCGCGCGCAGCGTCCAGGCCCCCTCGCCGCAGCCGAGATCCAGAATCCGCGCCCCCTCGGGCAACCGGGCCCGGCGCAGCAACCGGGTCACCATCGCGCCGGAGACCGGCGCGGCGATGGGATGGTCCCGATGGGCGAGATGGCTGATGAACTGGTGATCCATGGCACCAAACTGTCCCATGGCGTGGGGCCTTCGCGTCAGTTCCAGAAGCTCCAGAGAGATTCGGTGGCGTCGAGGAGGATGGCGGCTCCGGCTCCGAGGGCCACGCCGTAGAGCATGTACCGGCGCTGGGTGCCCTTGCTGCGCTCGTCCACGCGGGCCGCGACCGCGTCCACCTTGCTCTGCAGGAGGAGATCGAACGCGCTGGCCTCCTCCTGACGGCGTTCGGCCACCTCGCGGCTCGTCTCGGCCTCGCGGCGGTTGGACTCGGCCTCGGCGGCGAGCCTGCGGGCCATGGCGGCGCGGGCCCGCATCGCGTTCTCCAGCTCCTCCAGTTCCTGGAAGGTCTCCTCAAGCCGGTTGGCCAGCGTGGTGAAGCGCTCGTCGAGGTGTTCGTCCTCGGTCGTGACGGGCCGGCGGCGCGACGCGGGGGAGGAGTTCGTGGCGAGCTCCTCGATGCGGTCGAGCCGCCAGGACAGGTGGGCCCGGTCGCGGAGGAACGTCACCGCCATCAGCGAGATGACCAGCAGCGTGGCCGATTCGGCGATCCCGTCGGGCATCTGGTCGGCGAACACGCCGAACACGCCCACCACGAGGGCCAGCACGAGGGCGATCAGGCCGTCGGCGTTGAGCGTGGCCCATCTGGCGAATCTCCGGAGGGTGTGCGGTTCCATTCGGGGGTTCCGATCGCTGCGAGCCGGGGGGAGGAGGTATCGCGGGAGACAGCCTCGCACCGGGACGCGATCGGGAAAGCCGGGCCGCCGTACGGATCGGCGGGCCCGGCTTCTCGTGGCATGGCTCCGAAAGGACCATGCGCTACACATCGTAATCGACCGGTCACGCCGGTCAAGCGAATTCGTGGATCCGCACGCCCCACTCTGGGCGGCTCAGTGGCCGAGGACGGCGATGTCCAGCGTCCGCAACCGCTCCGGATCGGCGATCCAGCACCACCAGCAACGCCGGACCGACCGAGTCGGCGAGCAGCGCCTCACGCTCCGGTCAGCGCCCTCGAAGTCCGGTGGATCGGGGGAGTGGTCCTGGAACGATTCCTCGCGCAGCCGGTCGCGGTGCTCCTCGAACCGGTCGGTCAGCCATTCGCGGTCGTCCACGGTGTCCACAGTCCTTCCTGACGTCGGCTTCCCTTGGTAGACCCGCGCCTGGCCATCGATGTGACCAGCGGACCGCCGACGCGGCTGATCTGGCAGAGTGGGACATATGGCGGATGCCGTACGCACTCAGGGGCTCTTTAAACAATTCGGGCAGCAAATCGCGGTGGGCGGGGTCGATCTCGTCGTCCCCAAGGGGAGTTTCGCCGGGCTCGTCGGCCCGAACGGAGCCGGCAAGACCACGACGCTGAGCATGATCACGGGCCTGCTCCGGCCCGACGGCGGGCTGATCGAGATCGACGGCACCGATGTGTGGCGCGACCCCATCGTGACCAAGGCCAGGATCGGTGTCCTGCCCGAGGGACTCCGGCTGTTCGAGCGGCTGTCCGGCCGCGAACTGCTCTCCTACAACGGGCAGATCCGGGGCATCGCCCGGGAGGAGGTGGAACTCCGGGCGGACGAACTGCTGCGGGTCATGGACCTGACCGAGTCCGCCGACAAGCTGGTGGTCGACTACTCGACCGGCATGCGCAAGAAGATCGGCCTGGCCGCCGCCCTGCTCCACAACCCGGCCGTGCTCTTCCTCGACGAGCCCTTCGAGGGCGTCGACCCGGTCAGCGCCAACACCCTGGTCGAGGTCCTGCGCCGCTACACCGCCTCGGGCTCCACGGTCGTCTTCTCCAGCCACGTCATGGACCTGGTGGAACGCCTCTGCGACTGGGTCTCGGTGATGAACCGCGGCCGCATCGTCGCCCAGGGCCCCCTGACCGAGGTCCGCGGCGAACGCGGCCTCAACCAGGCCTTCCTCGACCTCGTCGGAGCCCCCCACAGCGGTGAAGGCGACGGCCTGGCCTGGCTCGGAGCGACCTCTTCATGACCGCAGGCACAATCACCACCCTGGGGGCGGGGGCCACCGCTCGGTTGTTCGTGCGGTTGAAGCTGCGGCTGGTCGGCGGCAACCTGCGCGGCGACCTGAGCCGTCAGCTCGGCTTCGCCTTCACGCTGGCCGTCGCCCTGGTGCTGGCCCTCGGCGGGTTCGCGCTGATGGCGCTGCTCCGCCTGGCGCCGCACGACGTCGCGGCGAACGTCGGCGTCATCGCCTACACCATGATCTTCCTGAGCTGGGCCGTGGTGCCGCTTCTGCTCTTCGGCGTGGACGACACGCTCGACCCGGCCAAGCTCGCCCTCTTCCCCGTCCGCACCGGCCCGCTCGCCGCCGGCCTGTTCGCCGCGTCGGCGACGGGGCCGTGGCCGCTGGCCACCCTCATCGTGTGCGCGGGGGCGGTGGCGGGGCTGGCGACCTCGCCGGTCGGAGCGGTGCTCGGCGTGCTGGCCGTCCTGCTCCAGTTCGCGCTGTGCGTGGTCACCTCGCGGGCGATCACCACGGGCCTGTCCGGCGCGCTGCGCAGCAGGCGGGGGCGGGACATCCTGGCGGTGTCGGCGATCCTGGTGGTGCTCGCCGTCCAGCTTCCCAACCTGCTGCTCAACCAGGGCATGTCCGGCGACCCCCGGCTGCTGCTGGAGAACGCGGCGTCGCTGCTGCGCTGGACGCCGTCCGGCATGGCCGCGCACGCCGTCGCGGACGGCGGGGCGGTGGCGCTGGCCGAGATCGCCGCGCTCGCCGTGATCGTGGCGCTGATCACCTGGCTGTGGATGGCCGCGCTGCGCCGCGCGCTGGTCACCCCGGACTCCTCCACCCAGGGCGGCGGCAGCGGCGTCCGCCGCTCGCGCGGCGGCGTGGCCCGGCTGCTGCCCGACGGCCCGATCGCCGCCGTGGTGGCCAAGGACCTGAAGTACGCTCGCCGCGATCCCCGGGGCCGCATCTCCTGGCTCGCCGCGATCATGGTCAGCGTCGTGATCTCCTTCTCACTCACCCGCGACACGGGGGCGCAGGGCACCCTCGCCGCCGTCGTGGGCCCGGCCTGCCTGGGCGCGCTGGTGATGGGCATGCAGTCGGCCAACGCCTTCTCCCTGGACGGCCGCGCGCTGTGGATGAACGCCGTCGTCTACGGCTCGCCGCGCGCCCTGCGCACCGACTTCGCCGGACGGCACCTGGCCGTCGCCACCCTCGCCGCCCCGCTCATCGCCATCGTTTCGGTCGTGGCCTCGGTACTCGCCGGAAACGTGCTGTGGGCGCTGCCCGCCGTCCTCACCGCCTGGGGCCTGTTCGCCATCGCCCTCGGCGTCGGCGCGGTGGTCTCCGTCCTCCTCCCGTACACCACCCCGGACCGCCTCAACGCCTTCACCGGCGCCGCCCCGGGCCAAGGCGGCGTCGCCCTGGCCGGATCCCTCCTGACCATGATCGTGACGAGCGTCCTCTCCCTGCTCATCGCCCTCCCCGTCCTCCTCGGCCTCCCCTGGGTGAGCCTCGCCGCCCTCCCCTACGGCCTCCTCATCGCCTGGACCGGCCGCCGCCTGGCAGGCACCATCGGCCACTCCCGCCTCCCCGAAATCATCGCCGCCGTCTCCCGCCCCACCTGACCGCCCATGGGTCGTCAACCGCGCACCTGCCCGTAGCCGCGCCAGTCGGAGCCGGTCGGCGCCTGGTCAGGCTGGGCGAACTGCACCCGGTTGGTCCACCACGGCGAGCCGATGAACTCGTAGTCGTAGACCATGTCGGGCGACCCGGCCACCATGTCCCGCTCGACCACCTTGACCGCGAGCTGCTTGTAGTACCGCGACCAGCTCTCGTAGCCTTCGCCGGGATCGCTGCCGTAGTCGACCTGGTAGCAGTCACCGGTCTTGTCGGGCAGGTAGTCGGAGCCGTCGCGGCCCTTACCGCCGCCGCAGGGGTTCGGCTGGTGTCATAGTCCATCTTCACGGCCAGCATCACCGGGTCGAGGTCGCGCGGCGGCAGGGTGATCTGCTGCGTTCCGGCGATGCCGACCTCGTGCACCGTGTCGAGCCACAGCACCAGGTCGTACGGCGGGCTGAAGTCGGTGCGCTGGTAGATCCAGTTCTGGGTGAGGACCAGGCGGCGCACCGCGTCCCACGCGCCCGTGGTGGGGTTGCGCGCCTCGCCCCAGATCGACTCGTCCACGCCGCCCCGGCCGAAGGTGTCGAATGTCGCCGCGGCGGTACTCCAGAGCCATGAGCTCGCTGGAGGATGAAAAAGGTTCACTGAGTGCGTAGGACAGTGCACTCATTGCTGACGACATCCACTTTTTTGTGTTGGAGAATTATGCGGGAAGCGACGGATCTCTTGTCATATGAACGATGGCCTGAGGGGCTGGGGTGATGAGTTGGCCAGATGGGCCATGCCCGATGGCGAGGTGACGTTTATGGCCGCATGGCTCCCAATCTGCGGCCTGCTGTACGAGATCTGACGCAAATTCCTACAGAGAGGATCCGGGAAATGCGAATCGCCAAGTCTTCGATCCTGGGGATCGCAGCGCTCGTCTGGGGGGCGAGTTTACCTGCCGCCCCACCCGCGCAGGCGCATGATCAGGTACAGCCCGCCTACTCAACTGTTTCGTCGGTGGACAGCAACAAGGCGGCCCATAGGAAGATCTCCTACAAGCGCCGAAGCGGCTGCACCTGGCTTTTCTACAGCAGCCACTCCGGCGCCCACACCCGGAAGGTGCAGGGAGGGTGCGGCAGCCACAGCTGGACCTATGTTCAAAGCAACCGTGGCTGGAAGAGCGGCTGGAAGAACGGGCGGACGCAGGCCGGTGCGGTAGTGCCTCGCGGCCACAAAGTTAAGTACAGCTGGCACAAAACTCAGCGAAACGAAACCGCTCACCTCATTACGCACGGCACCTAAGAGGGCCTAACGTAGTAGAACTCTTGGTTCTCAGGGAGTTCGTGGTTCTGGAGTGCCGCGATGGCCTCGCACAGGTGACCGGTCTTGCTGGGGCCGCGCCAGAGCCTGCGGGGGATGGTCCAGCTCTTGGTCTGGGTGTGCAGGTGCAGTGGTCTAGTCCAATTGGTGAGACCGGTCTCCGGTGGTCTGGGGGGACTCGATACTCTTCGAGACATGGCCGCGATCGCATCAGCCGAACGCCACAACGCAGTCAGCGAGATGCCGGACGAGCTCCGGGCCGACGTGCGTGTGCTCGGTGAGCTGTTGGGGAAGGTGATCGCCGAGCATGGCGGTCCTGAGCTGCTCGCCGACGTCGAACGTCTGCGTAAAGGGGTCATCGCCGCCCGGAGGCGGCAGATGCCGATAGATCAGGTCTCCGCGATGGTCGCGGAATGGCCTGTCGATCGCGCGGTGCAGATCGCACGCGCGTTCACCTGTTACTTCCATCTGGCCAACCTGGCCGAGGAGCACTACCGCATTCGCACGCTGCGCGACCGGGACACCGGTGAGGCGCCGCTGCCGGAGTCGATGGCCGCCGCCGTCCAGGAGGTCGGGGCGGAGCGTGCCGCCGAGCTGGTGGCCGGGCTGGAGCTGCGGCCGGTGCTGACCGCGCATCCGACGGAGGCGCGGCGCCGTGCCGTCGCCACCGCGATCCAGCGGATCAGCGGGCAGCTCGCCGAGTACAACGCGCCCGGAAGGGGGGCGGAGGAGCGGGCCGAGGCCCGCAGGCGGCTCCTTGAGGAGATCGACCTGCTGTGGCGGACGGCCCAGCTCCGCCACACCCGTCTCGACCCGCTCGACGAGGTCCGCACCGCCATGGCGGCCTTCGACGAGACGCTGTTCCGGGTGGTCCCGCAGGTCTACCGGTCGCTCGACCGGGCGCTCGGCGAGGGCACCGGCACCCGTCCGCCGCTGGCCCGCCCCTACATCCGCTACGGAAGCTGGATCGGCGGCGACCGTGACGGCAACCCCAACGTGACCTCCGCCGTGACCCGGCAGGCGATGCTGATCCAGGCCGAGCACGTGCTGATCGCCCTGGAGAACGCCACCAACCGGATCGGCCGGGGCCTGACCCTGTCCGCCGAGGACACCCCGCCTTCGGCGCGGCTGCGCGCCGCCGTCGCCGACGCCGAGGACGCCCACCCCGAGGTCGTCTCCGAGATGGCCACCCGTTCGCCGCGCGAGCCGCACCGGCAGTGGCTGCTGTTCCTGGCCGCCCGGATCGCCGCTACCCGCAGGCGCGACCTCGACCTCGCCTACCGCTCCCCGGCCGACCTGCTGGCCGACCTGCGGCTCTGCCAGGAGTCGCTGGTCGAGAGCGGCGCGGAGCGCCAGGCTTACGGCGAGCTGCAGCACCTCATCTGGCAGGTGGAGACGTTCGGCTTCCACCTGGCCGAGCTGGAGGTCCGCCAGCACTCCCAGGTGCACGCCGCCGCCCTTGAGGAGATCGTGAAGGGCGCGGTCGGCGAGCGCACCGAAGACGTGCTGGCCACTATCCGGGTGATCGCCTGGATCCAGGAGCGCTTCGGCGTGACCGCCTGCTCCCGCTATGTCGTGTCGTTCACCCGCAGCGCGCGCGACATCGCCGCCGTCTACGAGCTGGCCGAGCACGCGCTCGGCGAGCGCGCCCCGGCGCTCGACGTGGTGCCGCTGTTCGAGTCGGGCGAAGACCTCGCCAACGCTCCCGCCGTGCTGACCGGCATGCTGGAGCTGCCCGCCGTCCAGGCCAGGCTGGCCGCCAACGACCGGCGGCTGGAGGTCATGCTCGGCTACTCCGACTCGGCCAAGGAGCTGGGGCCCGCCGCGGCCACGCTGCGGCTGTACCAGGCGCAGGAGGCGCTGGCGGCCTGGGCGCGCGACCACGACGTGCGGCTCACGCTGTTCCACGGCCGGGGCGGCGCGCTCGGGCGCGGCGGCGGCCCGGCCAACCGGGCCGTGCTGGCCCAGGCCCCCGGCTCCGTCAACGGCCGGTTCAAGGTCACCGAGCAGGGCGAGGTCATCTTCGCGCGATACGGCCACGGCGCCATCGCCCGCAGGCACACCGAGCAGGTCACCCACGCCGTGCTGCTGGCCTCCACCGAGGCCGCCGGGCAGCGCACCGCCGCCGCGGCCGATCGGTTCCGCGGCCTGGCCGAGCGGGTCGCGTCGGCCTCCGAGCACGCCTACCGGGGGCTGACCGAGTCGCCCGGGTTCCCCGAGTGGTTCGGGCTGGTCAGCCCGCTTGAGGAGATCGGCTCGTTGCGGCTGGGCTCGCGCCCGGCCAGGCGCGGCCTCGGCGCGCCGCGCTCGCTCGACGACCTGCGGGCCATCCCGTGGGTGTTCGCCTGGGCGCAGACCCGGGTGAACCTCCCCGGCTGGTACGGCCTGGGCAGCGGCCTCGACGCGGTGGTGTCGGAGCAGGGCATCGACGAGCTGCGCGCCGCCTACCGCGAGTGGCCGCTGTTCGCCTCCCTGCTGGACAACGTGGAGATGTCGCTGGCCAAGACCGACCGGGCCATCGCCGAGCGCTACCTGGCGCTGGGTGGGCGCGACGACTACACCGACCAGGTGCTCGGCGAGTACGACCTGACCCGGCGGCTGGTGCTCATGGTGACCGGGCACACCCGGCTGCTGGAGAACCGCCGGGTGCTCTCGCGGGCCGTCCAGCTCCGCGACCCCTACGTGGACGCGCTCTCGCACCTCCAGCTCCGCGCGCTCGCCGCGCTGCGCTCGGGCGGCGACGAGCTCGGCGAGGAGGAGCGCGAGCGGTTGTCCACGCTGTTGTTGTTGTCGGTCAACGGTGTGGCGGCGGGATTGCAGAACACGGGCTGATCACATGATGCGCTCCGGGCAGGTGTAGAGGTTGACCCGCTCGCCGCGCAGGAAGCCGGCGAGCGTCAGGCCGAACTCCCTGGCCAGTTCCACGGCCAGGGAGGACGGCGCGGACACCCCGCACACCACCGGGATCCCGGCGACCACCGCCTTCTGCACGATCTCGTAGCTGGTGCGCCCGCTGACCAGCAGCACGTGGTCGCGCAGCGGCAGCAGGCCGTCGAGCAGCGCCCAGCCGACCAGTTTGTCCAGCGCGTTGTGCCGTCCGACGTCCTCGCGGACGGCCACCTGCGCGCCGTCCGGGGTGAACAGCCCGGAGGCGTGCAGGCCGCCGGTCTTGCCGAACACGCTCTGCGCGGCGCGCAGCCGGTCCGGCAGCTCGTACAGGACGGCCGGCGCGATCTTCAGCCCGTCGGCCCCCGGGGGGACGGCCGGACGGCGGGCGCGAAGGGCATCGATGGAGGCGGTTCCGCACACTCCGCAGGCGCTTGATGTCATGAAATGCCGGTCAAGGGATGGCAGGTCAGGCAGGGTCGCCGCCTCCAGCCGCACCGTGACCGTGTTGTACCGCGCCTCGGGCGGCACGTCCTCGTCCGTGCAGTACCCGATCGCCGCGATCCCGCCCGGACCCGCCACGCCCTCGCCGTGCAGGAACCCGGCGGCCAGCTCGAAGTCCGCCCCCGGGGTCCGCATGGTGATCGCCAGGGTGCGCCGCTCACCGCCCGCCTGCACGCGGATCTCCAGCGGCTCCTCGGTGGCCAGGTCGTCGCGGCGCTCCCGGACCCGCTCAGGGGTGACCTCGCGAACGCGGGTCCGGGTGGTCGGTCCCTTGCGCACGGTCACCGCGGTCGCCTGGACACGGTGACGAGCGCGTTGTAGTCGGGGATGCGGGCATCGGGGGAGCGGCGGGCCTCGTCCAGCAGCACGTTGCCCTCCGGCCAGTGGACCTGCAGGTTCCCCGGCGTGAGCGGGGCGCGCAGCACCACGCCGTGGAAGGTCCGGTCGTCGTGCCCGCGCAGCTCGATCGGCGTGCCGTCGGGCAGCCCGAGCCGGTCGGCGTCGTAGGCGCTCATCAGCACGGCCTCGCGGGTGGCGCCGTTGAAGCCGTCGCGGCGCTCGTGGACCATGCTGTTGAACTGCTTGCCGCGCCGGGTGGCCACCATGAACGCGCCGTCGGGACGCTCGGCCGTGGGCACCGGCACGGTGGAGAAACGGGCCCGCTCGTCGGGGGTGGGGAAGCGGCCGTCCGCGCACAGGTGGCGCCCGCCGTACTGCACGCTGTCGCCGAACTTCGACAGGCCCGCGATGCCCTGGTAGAACGGCACGGCCCGCTCGATGTCGGCGCGGATCTGCGCGGTGCCGGTGTAGGAGACCTTCGAGGCGATCTCCGGACGCACCCGCCCGGCCAGCTCGGTGAAGATCTTCCACTCCGGCCACGCCTCGGCGATCCTCGGCCCCTCGACCTCCGGGGAGTAGATGATCCGCCGCTCGGTGGAGGTCTCGGTGACCCCGCCGACCATCTCGTAACGGGTCTGGGCGGGCAGCAGCAGCACGTCGCCCGCGCCGGGCACGAGCATCTGCGACGACAGCACGATGTCGATGTGGACGCGCAGCGGGAGCCTGGACAGCGCTTCCCGGCAGTGCTCCGGGTCCGGCAGCACCTCAAGGAAGTTGCCGCCGGAGGAGATCAGCGCGTCGAGCTCGCGGGCGTACGCCGCGTCGATCATGTCGGTGGCGGTGAGCCCGGGGGCGTCGGGCACCTCGAACCCCCACAGCTCGGTGAACCGGGCGGCGTTCTCCGGGGTGACCGGCAGACCGCCGGGCAGGCCCGTGGCGTACGCGCCCATCTCGGCCCCGCCCTGCACGCCGCTGTGCCCGCGGATCGGCATCAGCCCGCACTTCTCGCGCCCGACGAACCCACGCGCCAGCCCCAGGTTGACGATCGCCCGGACGTTGTCCTCGCCGTTGGTGTGCTGGGTGATGCCCATCGACCAGACCAGTACGGCCGAGCGCGCCTCGCCGAGCCGCCTGGCCAGGTCGAGCATCCGCTCCTTGGTGGCGCCGGAGCGGGCCTCCAGGTCCTTCCACGACATGGCCTTCACCGCGTCGGCCGTCTCGGCGAAGCCGGTGGTGTGCGCGTCGATGAACGCCTTGTCCTGCCAGTCGTTCTCGATCAGGTGCTTCAGCACGCCGTTCAGGAAGGCGGCGTCGCCGCCGATGTTCACGCCGTAGAAGTGGTCGGTGATCTTCGTGCCGAACACGGCGGACTCGACGTTGGAGGGCACCCAGTAACGTTCCATCCCGGGCTCGCGGTAGGTGTTGACCATCGCGATCCGGGTGCCCTCCTTTTTCGCGTGATACAGGTACTTCATCGCCACCGGCTGGTTGTTCGATGGGTTCGACCCGATGAACACGATCAGGTCGCTGCCGATCCAGTCGGTGTAGGAGCAGGTGGTGGCCGCGACGCCGACGGTCTCCTTGAGCGCCACCGTCGAGGGCGAGTGGCAGATCCGGGCGGCGTTGTCGATGGCGGCCGAGCCCATCGCGCGCACCGACTTCTGCGCCGCGAAGTAGTTCTCGTTGGGCACGCCACGGCTGGTCAGATAGGTGCCGAAGCGCTTGCCGCGCAGCCCGTCGGCCGCGATCCGCAGGGCGTCGTCCCAGCTCACTCGGGTGAAACCGGGCTCTCCGGCGCGCCGCAGCATGGGATAGGGCAAACGCCCCAGGTCGCGCAGTTCGGCGCTGCGCTTGCCGGACAGGGCCGAGACGTCGGCCAGCACGGAGGTGTCGAGCGCCGGCATGGTGTTCAGTTGGAGCAGCCGCAGCCGGATGTTGCAAAGGTGGATCTCGTTCATCGTCCAGTCACGCATGCCACGCGTGCCCAGGGCACAGCCATCGCAGGTGCCCTGGTTCAGGATGCGCAACGCGTAGCGCCGGTTGCCCTTGACCGACCTGAAGGCCTTCAGCAGCTCCAGGTAGTTGTTGGGCTTGCGCTCGCCGAGCCCGAACGGCTTGAGGCTCGCCCAGTTGCGCGGATCCAGAAGTTTCTTCATGTCCCCCATCTTCTCCCTGACGCGGGCATGATGGCAGGGTGGCTGACTCGCCCTATTCCGATCTTGACCGGCCTCCGCTCTCGCAGGAGGCGCTGACCCGCGCGCTCGTCCGTCCCGGCGGACTGTGGACGAGCGTCACCGTGGTGGAGGAGACCGGCTCCACCAACGCCGACCTGGCCGCCGCCGTCCGCGAAGGGGCCACGCCGGCCGCCGACGAGGGCGCCGTGCTGGTCGCCGAGCTGCAGACGGCCGGACGGGGACGGCTGGGCCGTTCCTGGACCACGCCGCCGCGCTCCGCGTTGATGTTCTCCATGGTGCTGCGCCCCGGCGTCCCGCCGCCCAGAATCGGCTGGCTGCCGCTGCTCACCGGCCTGGCCACCGCCACCGCCGTGCGCCGCCTGGCCGAGACCGACGTCCGCCTCAAGTGGCCCAACGACCTGCTGATCGGCGAGCGCAAGCTGGCCGGCATCCTCGCCGAGCGGGTCGAGACCGCGGTGATCGTCGGCGTCGGGCTCAACGTCAGCCTGCACGGCGACGAACTGCCCGTGGAGACCGCCACCTCGCTCGCCGAGGAGAAGGCCGCCTGCCTCGACCGCGACCCGCTGCTGCGCGCCGTGCTGCGCGAGTTCGAGGCCCACTACCGCGACTGGGTCGCCGCCGACGGCGACCCGGAGGCCAGCGGCCTGCGCAGCGCCTACCTGACGGCCTCCGCCACGGTGGGCACCGAGGTGCGCGTCGACCTGCCCGGCGGCGGCACGCTGACCGGCCCCGCGACCGACGTGGACGAGAACGGCTGCCTGATCGTCCGCGCCGACGGCAGGGAACACGCCCTGAGCGCGGGCGACGTCGTCCACGTCCGTCGCGACGAGTCCTAGCCGTTCGCTTGGACGAGACCTAGTCGTTGCCAGAGACGCAGCGGGAGGTCGTGGCGGGGCGAGGCCCGGCCGTGCCACGATTTCCCGCATGGGTCTCCCAGATCACCATCTGACCGAGGGCGAGCTGCGGATCAGCTCCTTCCATCCGCATTGGAAGCGGCTGATCGTCCCGTTCATCGCCCTCGTCGTCATCGTGCTCGCCTCCGGGGCGGGGATCTTCTTCGTCCCGGACGGCTTCGAGTACGCCACGTACGCCCGGATCGCCATCGCGGTGATCGCCGTAATCCTGCTCACGGTCTGGGCCTTCGTGCCCTACCTGCGGTGGAAGAACACCGCCTATGTGCTGACCACGCACCGTTTCACGATCAGCACCGGGGTGCTGAACAAGTCCACCGACGAGATCCCGATGACGAAGGTCAACACGGTCAGCTCCGACCAGACCCTGGTCGAACGGATGCTCGGCTGCGGCACGCTGACCGTGGAGTCGGCGGGGGAGCGCGGGCAGATCGCGCTGCGCGACATCCCGAGCATCCAGGAGGTGCGCGCGCAGCTCTTCCGCCTGGTCGAGGACGCCTCGGACGGCGAGGTCGAAGCCAGGAACCGCCCTGCTTGACCGCAGGGCGCCAATAGTGATCGTTTGACGGTGTTGCCGAGAGCTGAGGGGTGCACGATGCCGTACGAAGTCCAAGGTGTGATCGCGCGGGGCAAGGGCGAACCGGTCTCGCTGGAGACCGTCGTGGTGCCCGACCCGGGCCCCGGTGAGGCGGTGGTGAACGTGCAGGCGTGCGGCGTCTGCCACACCGACCTGCACTACCGAGAGGGCGGCATCAACGACGACTTCCCCTTCCTGCTCGGCCATGAGGCCGCCGGGATCGTCGAGGCCGTCGGCCAGGGCGTCGACACCGTCGCGCCCGGCGACTACGTGATCCTCAACTGGCGCGCGGTCTGCGGCAACTGCCGCGCCTGCCTGCGCGGACGCCCCTGGTATTGCTTCAACACCCACAACGCCAAGCAGAAGATGACCCTCGCCGACGGCACCGAACTGAGCCCCGCGCTCGGCATCGGCGCCTTCCTGGAGAAGACCCTCGTCGCCGCGGGCCAGTGCACCAAGGTGGACCCGGCCGCCGCGCCCGCCGTCGCCGGGCTGCTCGGCTGCGGCGTGATGGCCGGCCTCGGCGCCGCCATCAACACCGGCGGGGTCACCAGGGGCGACTCCGTGGCCGTGATCGGCTGCGGCGGCGTCGGCAACGCCGCCGTCCTCGGCGCGTCCCTGGCGGGCGCGCGGCGGATCATCGCCGTCGACGTGGACGACCGCAAGCTGGAGTGGGCGCGCGAGTTCGGCGCCACCCACACGATCAACTCACGCGGCGCCGACCCGGTCGAGGGCATCCGCGAGCTGACCGACGGTAATGGCGCCGACGTGGTGATCGAGGCGGTCGGCCGTCCCGAGACCTACAAGCAGGCCTTCTACGCCCGCGACCTGGCCGGGACCGTGGTGCTGGTGGGCGTGCCCACCCCGGATATGACGCTCGAACTGCCGCTGCTCGACGTGTTCGGCAGGGGCGGGGCGCTCAAGTCGTCCTGGTACGGCGACTGCCTGCCGTCCCGCGACTTCCCCATGCTGATCGACCTCTACCTGCAGGGACGGCTCAACCTCGACGGGTTCGTGACCGAGACCATCGCGCTCGGCGAGGTCGAGGAGGCGTTCGCCAAGATGGGCAGGGGCGAGGTCCTGCGCTCGGTGGTGGTCCTGTGATCGAGCGCGTGGTCACCTCCGGCGTGTTCGCCCTGGACGGCGGCACCTGGGAGGTCGACAACAACGTCTGGATCGTCGGGTCCGACGAGGAGGTCATCGTCATCGACGCCGCCCACGACCCGGCGGCGATCCTCGCGGCGGTCGGCGACCGGCGGCTCAAGGCCGTGGTCTGCACCCACGCCCACAACGACCACATCAACGCGGCGCGCGGCGTCGTCGAGGCCACGGGCGCGGTGGTCCGGTTGCATCCCGAAGACGACGTGCTGTGGAAGATGGAGTACGGCGAGAGCCTGCCGTACGAACCGCTCCAGGACGGCGAGGCCCTGCACGTCGGCGATGTCAGGCTGGAGGTCCTGCACACCCCCGGCCACTCCCCGGGCGCGGTCTGCCTGCACGCCCCCGGCCTCGGCACCGTCTTCACCGGCGACACGCTCTTCAACGGAGGGCCGGGAGCCACCGGACGGTCGTACTCCTCACACGACACCATCGTCGAGTCGATCAGAATCCGGTTGTTCAGCCTGCCCGGCGAAACCGTGGTGCGAACCGGCCACGGCGACGACACCACGATCGCGGCGGAGGCCGCCCGCGGATTGGGTTAGGAATTGTGGCTTAGCTCACGTAGGCAAGCCTTACCAATGTGGGTTACCTTAGGTGTGCCTAACCTAAGGGAAGATCCACGCTTGAAAGGCCCCTCCCCAGCCATGTACGTGTGCGTTTGCCGTGCGGTCACGGAGAATGAGGTCCATGACTGCATCGCCTCCGGCGCGAGGTCGGCGCGGCAGATCCGCGACACTACGGGCGCCGGGGGCGACTGTGCATCTTGCGTGCGCAGGATCTGTGCGATCCTGAAACGGTCCGAGGAATTGGTACCGACCGTATAGCACGAGGGGCCTGCCAATGCAGGGCGACAAGCAGATCATCGAACTGCTCAACGAGCAGCTCACATCTGAGCTGACCGCGATCAACCAGTATTTCCTGCACGCGAAAATGCAGGAGAACTGGGGTTACTTCAAACTGGCCGAGCACACGCGTGCCGAGTCCTTCGAGGAGATGCGGCACGCCGAAAGGCTCACCGACCGGATTCTCTTCCTGGAGGGGCTGCCCAACTACCAGCGGCTGGGCACCATCGCGGTCGGCCAGACCGTCCCCGAACAGCTCCAGGCGGACCTTGACCTGGAGCTCGGTGTGATCAAGCGGCTGAAGCCCGCGATCATCCTGATGCGCGAGAAGGGCGACGCCACGTCGGCCCGCATCTTCGAGGACATCCTGGAAGACGAAGAGAAGCACATTGACTACCTGGAGACCGAGCTGGGGCTCATCCAGAGCCTGGGCGAACAGCTCTACCTGGCCCGCTTCGCGGAACCCCCCTCCGGCGACGACTGACCGGCGCCCTCACGCCCCCAGGCCCTCCGGGGGCGTCGCCATTTGCGGCGGCTAGTCCGGGGCTGGGCCCGGTGCCGTCCGGGGCCTGGGGGCGCGCGACCGGTGGCTCATCAGGTGCCGCTCGTTCCGCTGCGGCGTTGGCGGGCGGCCTCGTACAGCATCACCGTCGCCGCGCTGGCGGCGTTCAGTGAGCTGGCCGAGCCGGCCGCCTTCAGCGTCTGCCTCGCCCAGCTCGACAGCGGTCGCTCGGCGTCGTAGATGAGCGCGTGCACCGGCCAGCCGAACTCGATCGCCAGGCTGATCGGGCGCACGCCCTGGATCAGGAACTCCCTTGCCCGCTGCCGCTTGGACCGGTTGCCCAGCAGCGCCTGCCACTGCTGGAAGCGCGCGTTCGCCCGCGTGATGCGCAACTACGCCGATCCCGATACCGATGGGCCCCGATCTATCACGCTCTACAGAATAGGATCGGTTTCCTTCTCCCCTATCTCACACTCCCTGGTCGGCCTCATACGCCGAGAACACCTCCCGCACCTCCGGCGGTGAGCAGGCGAGCGCGGCCTTGTCGGGGTCGGCGCCCGTGACGTGAGGCAGGTGCACCAGGACGTCGTAGGCGTCCAGCGCGCGCACGGGGGAGTAGTGCTCGCCGAGACCGGCGCGTTGCACGGTGGCGTCCCGGACGGCGGCGGCGTCGTGCGGCGACAGCCGTCGCAGATCGGTGGCGAAAAGGCCGTCGTGGCTGGCGTGCATGAGGGCGTCGAGGCTGCCGGGCCGCGGGGGTTCCATCGGCGCGAAGAGGGCGCCGGCCTGGAAGGCCGCGGCGTCGGAGTTGAGCATGTGGCCGGTTCCCAGGGTGGCGCCGATGACCAGGTAGTCCGCGCCGAGCCGGTCGGCCAGGTGCATCCCCAGCGGGGTCACCGGGTCCATGCCGGGGAGCGTGGCGGGGCCGCGCTGGACGTGGCCGTTGTGGGCGGCCAGGACGATCCGCTCGTGCCGGCGCAGGATCCATTCGACCGTGCCGGCGATCTCGGCGTCGCGGTTGTAGAGGACGGTCTGCTGGTCGCCGCCGGTCATGCCGCGGATGACCGAGTCCAGGGTGAGCACGTGGCGCATGGATCGCAGCGCGCATTCGTAGTCCTCGGCGGTGGTGCGCCGGACGTACTCCAGGCGCCGTCCCTTCATGCGCTCGGCGAGGCCGGCGAGGGCGGCGGTCAGCGCGTCCTTCGTCCCGGCAGGGAGCTGGGCGTAGACGGCCATGGTCGCGGGGGCGGCGAACGCCGAGGTCGCCGCGAAGGCCGTGGCCGTCTCGCGGAGGGCCGGGTCGATCCGGAAGCCGGGGTCGGCCTGCGGCAGGTAGGCGAGCACGGCGTCCAGGGCGGGGATCAGGGAGGCGTTCTGACCGCCCAGGTCGATGCCGTAGAAGCCGACGGGACGGTCGGCGGTGGCGTTGTGCCGCCGCATCCACTCCAGGTGGGCGCCCATCTGCCGCCACAGGCCCGTCAGTGAGGTCAGGCCGCTCGCCATGATCTCGTCGAGCCGGTCGTCGCCGCCACGGACCCAGGCGTCGGTACGGCGGCCCTCGGTGAAGCCGGTCTCCATCGCGTAGGCGCTGAATCCGTGCCGCTCGGCCAGCCGGCGCAGGAGGCGGTGACGCAGCTCGTAGGACTCGCGGTTGTAGTGCGCGCCTTCGCCGATGGCCACCACCCGCGCGTCACCGATCGCGTCGTCCAGCCAGTCCAGGTCGTCCAGGTCGTCCAGGTCGTTCAGGTCGGCGGCCGGGTCGAGGGTGCGTAGGGGGATCACCGCCTCGTCGCTGAGCCGGGCAGGCGTCGTGGGCGTGTGCGTGGTCATCGATTACCTCCCAAATATTCCCAACTTCGGGAACAGTACCAGATATGGGATAATTGGCCGATGGACTCGCTTGAGCTGATCTTGCATCCCGTCCGGCTGCGCATCATGTGGGCGCTGTCCGGTGGACGCGTCCGCACCACGTCCGACATCTGCGAGAGCCTTCCCGACGTACCCAAGACCACCCTGTACCGGCATGTCGGCCTGCTCGCCGACGCCGGGCTGCTGGAGGTCGCCGACGAGCAGCGGGTGCGGGGGATGGTCGAGCGCCACTACCGGCTCCGGCGCGACGCCACCCACATCGATCTCGGCACGGCCAGGGCGATGTCCCTCCAGGACCACCGGCACGGCTTCGCGGCGGCCATGGCGGCGCTGCTCGCCGAGTTCAACGCCTATCTCGATCGGCCGGGGGCCGATCCGGAGGCGGATCGGGTGGGGTACCGGCAGTCGACGTTGTGGCTCGGCCCGGAGGAGATGGAGGAGGTGGCCGGTGAGTTGCTGGAGGTGCTCAGGGCACGGGCGGGCAACGGGCCCGCGCCGGGGCGCCGGCCGTATGTGATCAGCGGGATCTTCTTCCCTACGGAGGAGCGGGAGCCGGGCGACGCGGGCCCGTGACCGCACAGCGCCCCGATTGGTGGGGGAATGTCGGGACACGCCTGCTACGGCGGGATCTGGGGAAGGATTATCGAATTGGGGGAACATTTAGCGGGCCGGCTTTTGGGGAAGGTTATGCGGCGCGGGCGCGGCGTAGCTCAGAAACGATGGTCGATGGGCGATGACAAACCGTGATTTATCAACGTTTGCCCAGGTCAATGGATAGGTCAATGACGAGTCAAACCGCGCGCTGCAGCCGGGAAACGATCCCCTAAGGTCCTACGATCGCTTCATGACCTGCGTACTTCTCGCCGAGGATGACACCTCGATCTCCGAGCCGCTCGCGCGCGCACTGCGCCGTGAGGGCTATCAGGTAGAGGTGAGCCCCGACGGCCCGCAGGCCCTGGAAAGGGCTTTGTCGGGGGGCATCGACCTGATCGTTTTGGACCTGGGCCTTCCCGAGATGGACGGCTTGGAGGTCGCCCGCCGTATTCGCGCGGAGGGCCACGGGACACCCGTGCTGATCCTCACCGCGCGCGTTGACGAAGTGGACACCGTCGTCGGGCTGGACGCGGGCGCCGACGACTACGTGACCAAGCCGTTCCGGCTCGCGGAACTACTCGCGCGCGTGCGGGCGCTGTTGCGCCGGGGCACCTCGGAGACGCCCGTGGTGCAGGGGGTGCGGATCGACGCCGACTCCCGCCGTGCCTGGATGGGCGACAAGGAGCTGCACCTGACCACCAAGGAGTTCGACCTGCTCCGGGTGCTGGTCAGGGACGCCGGGAAGGTGGTGACCCGCGAGCAGATCATGCGCGAGGTCTGGGACACCAACTGGTGGGGCTCCACGAAGACGCTCGACATGCACATCTCGTGGCTGCGCCGCAAGCTCGGAGACGACGCCGCCAAGCCGCGATACATCACGACTGTCCGTGGAGTCGGGTTCCGGTTCGAACGCGAGTAGGCGATGCGCCGACGACTACTGTCCTCCACCCTGGTCGTCGCGGTCATCGCCGTCCTCCTGCTGGGGGTGCCGCTCGGGGTCGTGGTCAGCCGGCTGATCGTCGATGAGGCCGGACAGGAACTGCAGTCCGACGCGAGGCGGCTGCTGGGGGAGGTGGAGTACGCCCGCATTCAGGACGAACCCATCGACGCCGAACAGCTCGCACGCAACTACCCGGATCGCTACATTCAGGTCTACGAGGGCGGCAACCCCCCACGCGCCACGATCGTCGGCACCGAGCCGCCCACTGGGCGGAAGATGACCGCCGACGCCAACTCGGAGAGCGGGGTGTGGGTCCAGGTCAGCCGCGACCGCGGTGAGGTCGAGAGCGACGTGCGCGCCCGGCTGCTGCTGATCGTGGCGCTGGCCGCGGCGGCGCTGGCCGTCGCGGTGGGCCTGGCGATCGTGCAGTCGCGCCGTCTCACGCTGCCGCTGCGGGATCTCGCCATGATCGCGGAACGGCTGGGCTCCGGCGACGCGCGCCCCAGCAAGCACCGCTACGGCATCCAGGAGCTCGACCGGGTGGCCGAGGTGCTGGACCGCAGCGCCACACGGATCTCCGACCTGCTCAGCAGGGAGCGGGAGTTCGCCACCGAGGCGTCCCACCAGCTCCGCACGCCCCTCACCGGACTCACCATGCGGCTGGAGGAGATCGTCGGCGCCGCCGACGAGCCCGAGGTGGTGCGTGAGGAGGGCGAGGCGGCGATCGTCCAGGCGGAGCGCCTGACCTCGGTGATCGACGAGCTGCTCAGCGCGGCGCGCCGTCAGCGTCACTCCCAGGCGGCGCCGATCGCCATCGACCCCATCCTGGTCCAGCAGGTCACCGAGTGGGAACCGGCGTTCCGCCGGTCCGGCAGGAAGCTCATGCTGGACGGCGACCGCGGCCTGCGCGCGATGGCCACTCCCGGCGCGCTCGGGCAGGTGGTGGCCTCGCTGCTGGAGAACTCGCTGGAGCACGGCGGCGGGCCGGTCATCGTCACGACCAGCAGCACCGAGAAGTCGATCGTCATCGAGGTCGGCGACCAGGGGCCGGGCATCGCCGACGACCTCGCTCCGCGCGTCTTCGAGCGCAACGTGAGCGGCGGGGGCGGCACCGGGCTCGGGCTGACCCTGGCCCGTGCACTGGCGGCGGCGGACGGCGGGCGCCTGGAACTGCTACGGCCCCGTCCGGCGGTGTTCGGCGTGTTCCTGCTGCCCGTGCGGCGAGACGGCGAGGAGAACGGCGGGCTGAACGGCGACGGCCGCAACCGTGCGGTCAGCGGGCCCGCGTGATCGCGTGGTCCTGTGTTCGCGGGCTCAGCGGGCGCGGGTGAGCTGTGGTTCGACGCCGGCTTCGAGGAAGACCCACTTCTTGTAGGACCAGAAGCGGAACAGCGTGCCCAGGCCGGTGCCGATGACGAACGCGATGTTGTAGCTCAGCGGGTCCTTCAGGTTGAGCCCGTAGAACACGAAGCCGATCACCAGCAGGGAGATCAGCAGGCCGATGCCGTTGAGCACGAAGAACAGGACGTACTCGCGCGCCATGCCGTTCTGCTGGCGGTGGCGCCAGGTCCAGAAGCGGTTGCCCAGGTAGGCGAACGTGGCCGCGATCACCGTGGCGATGACCTTCGAGACCAGTGGCCCCATGCCCATCCCGAAGCGGAACAGGTTGGTGGAGCCGAAGTCGATGACGAAAGCGAGGGCGCCGATCGTGCCGAACTTGGCCAGCTCGTACACCAGGGCGGAAAACCGCTGGTAGAGGCGGGTGAGTATCTGCACGGCTCCGGTGCGGTCCTTTCCGGGAGGGCCGACCGTGTGGTGCGGGCCGGGCCTGGCTCTGACATCAGGCTACCGGGGGAGTGAGCCCCCACGTACGCAGATGCCCGAAGGTGCATCTGTTGCACTCTAGTGCTAGGAATGAAATATCGCCGCTTGACTGATATTTCGACCTAAGTGCGGATTATCTCCTGTAATGGGGGGTCTGGGGAGACCCAGTCACATGGGGTCATCCGGGCGTCCCTCCAGGGGCCACCCGGCCCCCCGGCTCGCTAGCATCCCAAACGTGACAGAACCAGTCGTTACACTCGACCACGCCCGCGTCGAACTGGGCGGCAATCTCGTGCTCGGCGGCGTGGACCTGCACGTCGCGGCCGGTGAGGTGGTCGCGGTCATGGGCGGCAACGGCGTCGGCAAGTCCACGCTGCTGCGCGGCCTGGCCGGGCTCCAGCGGCTCGACGACGGCCTCCTCGACGTCCTCGGCGGCGGGCCGCCGCGCGACGACGCGGCGTTCTGGGGCGATGTGGTGCTGGTGGCCGACGAACCTGGCTGGTATCCGGGGCTGACCGTCCGCGAGCACCTGGAGCTGGCGCACGCCGTCCACGGGACGGCATGCCAGTCCGCCGACACCATGCTCGACGCCTTCGACCTGCGGGAACGCGCCGACGTCGCGCCACCCAACCTCTCCACAGGCCAGCGGCAGCGGCTGTCGCTCGCGATGGCGCTGATCCGCCCCAGCAGGCTGCTGCTGCTCGACGAGCCGGAACGCGGCCTCGACGCCGACTTCCGGCTCCGCCTGGCCGCCGTCCTGGCCGGGTACGCCGCCGCGGGCGGCACCGTCGTGATGGCCACCCACGACGCCCGCCTCGCCGAGGCCGCGGGCGCCCGCCTGGTGGTGCTCTCGGACGGAAAGGCGGTGTCCAAGTGACCTCCGGGACTGTCAGGACCGGTGTGACCAACGTGACGGCCGTCCGCGCGCAGATCCGCGCATACCGGCGTGGGAACATCCGGCCGCGGACCTGGAGCGACCGCTACACGCTGCTCGTCGGCCTCGCGGTCGCGGTGGCCGTCCTCTCCCAGCCGGTGATGTCCGTGCTGGGCGCGCTCGCCGGGCAGGCCGACCCGGCGCGGGTCGTGCCCGGCCTGGTGCTGCTCGGGCTGGCCCTCGCCGGGGCGCTGGCCGCCGCGCGCGCGGTCGGCCCGGTCGCCGTCTCCGCCGCCGACGCCGCCTGGCTGCTGCTCTCCCCGCTGCCGCGCCGCGCGGTGCTGAGCCGTACCGGGGCGATCCTGCTGGCCGTGGCGCTGGCCGCCGGGGCGGTGCTCGGCCTTGGGCTGCTGGGCCTCCTCGGCGCGGAGGGCTCCATCGTGGTGTCCGTGGCCGTCGCGACCGTCCTGGGCGTCTCGGCGACGGCGGGCGGCGGCGTGCTCACCGTGCTGGCCCAGGCCGATCCGGCGTGGGAGCGATGGTGGATCCCGCTCGCGGTGGCGCTGGCCGTACTGGTCGCGCTGGCCGCCGTGTTCGTCCCGGTCGCCGGGGGCGCGGGGACGGCCGTCGCCGCCGCCCTCCTCGTCCGGCGCGCCTGGACGGCCCTGGCGAGCATGCCCGCCGCCGCCGTCCTGACCGCCTCCACCCGAGCCGGGCACGTCGCCACCGCCACCGTCGGACTCGACCCCGGCGTGCTCACCTGGATCGCCGAGGAGAACCACTGGCGCACCCGCGTCCTGCGGTCGCGGCCCTGGCCGAAGCTGCCCGCCCCGCTGGCCCTGGCCTGGTACGACTGGCGCAGGCTGGCCCGCCGTCCGCTCCGCATGGCGCTGCTGGCCGGGTCCGTCGCGCTGCCCGCGCTGGCCGTGGCGGCGCGCGGCGACACCGACCTCACCCCGGTCCTACTGCTCGCCGGTGCGCTGGCCGCCGCCGTCGCGGGTACGGCGGGCGCCCGCCGAGACGGCGAGGACCCCACCCTGGCCCGCCTGCTCGGAGTCGGCCAGGGCGCCCTGCTCGCCGCCCGCGGCCTGCTCCCCGCCTTCCTCGCCGCCGTCTGGCTGGCCGCCGCCCTCATGACTCTGGACTCATCCGTCTCCACCATCGCCCTCGCACCGCTCGCCGCCCCCGCCATCGCGGCCGGGGCGCTGCGGATGGCCCGGCGGCGGCCCGTGGACCACTCGATGCCGATCATCGATACGCCCGGCGGCGCGATCCCTACCGGCCCGCTGATCTGGGCGTTCACCGGGATCGACATCGCCCTGCTCGGCTGCGCGCCGCTGCTGCTGGCCTTTTCCTTGCCCGCCGGAGCGGCCGGTGGGCTGCCGGCCGTCCAGGCCGTCATGGGCGCGGGAACGTTCGCCCTGTACACGTGGCGGGCCGCCCGGCGGGCCCCGGTAAGCTGAGCCGACGTGAGCAGCCAAGATATGCCTGGTGTCGGTATGCCCGTCGTCGGCGTGGTCGGGGCCGGGCAGCTCGCCCGGATGATGCAACAGGCCGCGATCGGCCTCGGTGTCGAACTCCGCGTGCTGGCCGGCGTCCCCGGCGAGAGCGCGGCCCGCGTCATCCCCGACGCCCGCTACGGCGACTACCGCGACCTCGACGACCTGCGCGACTTCGCCAAGGGGTGCGACGCGGTCACCTTCGACCACGAGCACGTCCCGACCGAGCACATCGCCGCCCTTGCGGCCGAGGGCCTGGCCGTCCACCCGGGGGCGTCGGCCCTGGTGCACGCGCAGGACAAGGCGGTCATGCGGGAGCGGCTGACCGCCTTCGGCGCGCCGTGCCCGCCGTGGCGGCGCGTCTCCTCCGAGACCGACGTGCGGGAGTTCGGCGAGGAGCACGGCTGGCCGGTGGTGCTCAAGGCGATCCGCGGCGGCTACGACGGCCGGGGCGTGTGGATCTGCGGCGACGCCACCGAGGCGGCCGAGGTGCTGGCGAGCGGGGTCCCGCTGATCGCCGAGGCGCACGTCGACTTCGAGCGCGAGCTGGCCGTACTGGTCGCCAGATCGCCGCACGGGCAGGGCGTCAGCTACCCGGTGGTCGCGACGGTGCAGCGTGACGGCATCTGCGTCGAGGTGATCGCGCCCGCGCCTGACCTTGACCCCGAGCACGCCGCCGAGGCCCAGCGGGTCGGCCTGAAGATCGCCAACGAGCTCGGCGTGACCGGGCTGCTCGCGGTGGAGATGTTCCAGACCCGCACCGGCATGGTGGTCAACGAGCTGGCCATGCGCCCGCACAACAGCGGCCACTGGACCATCGAGGGCGCCCGCACCTCCCAGTTCGAGCAGCACCTGCGGGCGGTGCTCGACCTGCCGCTCGGCTCGCCGTCCATGGCCGCGCCGGTCGTGGTGATGGCCAACCTGCTCGGCGGCGACGACCCCGACATGTACTCCCGCTACGAGCACGTGATGGCCCACGACCCGGGCATCAAGGTGCACTTCTACGGCAAGGAGGTACGTCCCGGGCGCAAGATCGGCCACGTCACCGCGCTCGGAGACGACCTCGAATCGGTGCGCGCCCGCGCCCGGCACGCCGCCGTCTACCTCAGCGAAGGGATCTACACGTGACCGCCACGGTCGGCATCGTGATGGGCAGCGACTCGGACTGGCCGGTCATGCGGCTCGCCGCCGAGGCCCTGAAGGAGTTCGGCGTGCCCTACGAGGCCGACGTCGTCTCGGCGCACCGCATGCCGCACGAGATGATCGCGTACGGCGAGCAGGCCGCGTCCCGGGGCCTCCAGGTGATCATCGCGGGGGCCGGGGGAGCGGCGCACCTGCCCGGCATGCTGGCGTCCGTGACGCCGCTGCCGGTGATCGGCGTGCCCGTGCCGCTGAAATACCTGGACGGCATGGACTCTCTGCTGTCGATCGTGCAGATGCCCGCCGGGGTGCCGGTGGCCACCGTCGCGATCGGCGGGGCGCGCAACGCGGGGCTGCTGGCCGTCCGCATCCTGGCGGCAGGCGACCAGGCGCTCCGCGAGCGCATGGTCGCCTTCCAGGACGACCTGCGGGCCATGGCCCACGCCAAGGGCGAGAAACTGAGAGCCGAAGCCTAGTACGAGGGTCAGGACGGCCCAGCGCCGTCCGTAAGGTCAGGGACGGCCCAGCGCCCGGTAGTGCCACGACGAGGCCCGCCAGGTCTCGGCGTCGAGCGCGTTGCGGCCGTCCACGATCTTGCGGGTGGCCACCACCGAGCCCAGTTCCTCCGGATCCAGGTCGATGAACTCCTGCCACTCGGTGAGCAGCAGCACCACGTGCGCACCCCTGGCCGCCTCCAGCGCGGAGGAGCCGTAGGTCAGCTCGGGATGCGCCCGGCGGGCGTTGTCCAGCGCCACCGGATCGTAGACGGTCACCCTGCCGCCCTGATCCCCTATGGTCGCCGCGACGTCCAGCGCGGGCGAGTCGCGGATGTCGTCGGAGTTCGGCTTGAACGCCGCGCCGAGCACCGCCACCGTGCAGCCCTGGAACGAGCCGCCCACCAGTTCCCTGGCCAGGTCCACCATGCGGGCGCGGCGGCGCATGTTTATCGCGTCCACCTCGCGCAGGAAGGTCAGCGCCTGGTCCGCGCCCAGCTCACCGGCCCGCGCCATGAAGGCCCTGATGTCCTTGGGCAGGCAGCCGCCGCCGAAGCCGAGCCCGGGGTTGAGGAACTTGCCGCCGATCCGCTCGTCGAACGACAGCGCGAGGGAGAGCTGCTTGACGTCGGCGTGCGACGCCTCGCACACCTCCGCCATGGCGTTGATGAAGGAGATCTTGGTGGCCAGGAACGCGTTCGCGGCCGACTTCACCAGCTCGGAGGTGGGGTAGTCGGTCACCACGATCGGCACGTCGCCGAGCGGTGCGTAGACCTCGCGCAGGATCTTCTCGGCCTTCTCGCTGCCGATGCCGAGCACGATGCGGTTGGGATGGAGGGTGTCCTGGACGGCGAAGCCCTCGCGTAGGAACTCGGGGTTCCAGGCAAGCTCCACCTGGGGGCCGGCGGGGGCCAGCCGGACCAGCTTGTCGGCGAGCCGCTGGGCCGTACCGACCGGGACCGTGGACTTGCCCACCACCAGGCACTCGCGGGTCAGGTGGGGGGCCAGTGACTCCACGACGGCGTCCAGGTAGGAGACGTCGGCGGCGTTCTCGCCTTTCTTCTGCGGCGTGCCCACACAGACGAAGTGGACATCACCGAACGCGGCGGCCTCCTCATAGGAGGTCGTGAACCGCAGCCGCCCGTTGTCCAGGTTGCGCTGCAACACCTCGCGCAGCCCCGGCTCGTGGATGGGCAGCTCCCCGGAGCGCAATCGCTCAATCTTGGCTTCGTCGACGTCGAGGCCAAGTACCTCGAACCCCAGCTCGGCCATGCACGCGGCATGGGTCGCTCCGAGGTAGCCGGTTCCCAGTACCGTGAGGCGGTACGGCACGTCTGTGCTCCTCTCGACAGCGCCAAACATCTATGGCCCAATCATCCTGGTCGGGTTGCCGAGGCATGTTACCGGCCCCTTGTGTTTCGCGTCCCCCACCCGCGAATCACCCGGATGGCGCAGGTAAGGGGTGGCACGCCGTGGAGCCGTTTTGTTGGACGTCCTAGTATCTGTCCATGAGCTTCCCTCTCTACGCGCCCGCCGAGGAGCACGACATGCTCCGCCAGGCCGTGCGAGCACTGGCCGACGAGAAGATCGCCCCGCGCGCCGCGCAGGCGGACGAGGCGGAGGAGTTTCCGTGGGAGGTCTACAAGGACCTCGTCGCGGCCGACTTCCACGCCGTCCACGTCCCCGAGGCGTACGGCGGCGCGGGAGCCGACGCCCTGGCGACGGTCATCGTCATCGAGGAGGTCGCCCGCGCCTGCGGCTCCTCCTCGCTCATCCCGGCGGTCAACAAGCTCGGCACGGTCCCGCTGCTGCTCTCGGCGTCCGAGGAGCTCAAACAGCGCTACCTGCCCGCCGTGGCCAGGGGCGACGCCATGTTCTCGTACGCCCTCTCCGAGCCCGAGGCGGGCTCCGACGCCGCGGCGATGAAGACGCGTGCCGTCCAGGACGGTGACCACTACGTGCTCAACGGCACCAAGATGTGGATCACCAACGCGGGCGTCTCCGAGTACTACACCCTCATGGCCGTCACCGACCCGTCCGCGGGCGCCCGCGGCATCTCCGCCTTCGTCGTCGAGAAATCCGACGAGGGCGTGAGCTTCGGCGCCAAGGAGAAGAAGCTCGGCATCAAGGCCTCACCCACCCGCCAGGTCATCCTGGAGAACGTCCGCATCCCGGCCTCCCGCATGATCGGCGCCCCCGGCACCGGCTTCCGCACCGCCCTGGCCACCCTCGACCACACCCGCATCACCATCGCCGCCCAGGCCCTCGGCATCGCCCAGGGCGCCCTCGACTACGCCATCGGCTACGTCAAGGAGCGCAAGCAGTTCGGCAAGCCCGTCGCCGACTTCCAGGGCGTCCAGTTCATGCTCGCCGACATGGCCATGAAGCTCGAAGCCGCCCGCCAGCTCACCTACGCCGCCGCCGCCAAATCCGAGGCCGCCATGCACGGCGCCAAGGTCAAGGACCTCACCTTCTTCTCCAGCGCCGCCAAATGCGCCGCCAGCGACGCCGCCATGGAAATCACCACCGACGCCGTCCAACTCCTCGGCGGCTACGGCTACACCCGCGACTACCCCGTAGAACGCATGATGCGCGACGCCAAAATCACCCAGATCTACGAGGGCACCAACCAGATCCAGCGCATGGTCATGGCCCGCCAGTTGTTGAAGTAGGGGGCTGACGTGGGGAAACCCGGTCCGGTAGAAGCTCCCGGACCGGGCTCCCCGGATCGGCATGGCCGAGATACTCGGTGAGTTCCTTGATCGAGACGCCGCCCGCCGGCATGACGCCGGCGTAGTAGTGGCGAAGCGGGCGTGCGCCGCCGATTGCCGTTGACATCACAGCCGGCCGACTTCGGGCAGCGGAGGCAGGATCTCATCCGGCACCCGCACCCACGCCGGCCGCCGGATGAGCGCGGCGGGGACGACACACCGCACTTGAGTATCGTGCGGATCATGACTGCCGGTCGGCGCCCGCGCCTCGGAGACGTGTTCCCCGACCTCGCCGCTGACATCGTCGCTCTGCTGCGTGCGAGGGACGAGAGCGACCCTCTAGCGGACTCGGTGGAAGACCTGCCGTTTCATGGCGTGTGCACCTGTAGCGCTACCTGCACCAACCTCCTGACCGCTCCACCGGGTTCGTCCGGTTCGCGGATGGTGCAGCTGGAGCGTGACGGCGAGGACGTCATCTGGCTGAGCTTGGACCCCAGCGCGACGGCCATTGCTGACATCGAGGTCCTCGACGGACGTGATCTCGGACCCGCGGGCCGTCGGCCCGAGTAAGAGAAGCGGAGCGCGGCCGGACCGACCGATCGTCGATCGCCCCGCGCGCGAGTCGACTTGGGCCCTTGTAGCGCCTGGTAGCGACGGTTACAATTCGAAAAATATTAGGAAAGTTTCCTAACGATAAACTTCGCTTCTTCGCTCTCTGTGAGGCCGCTCTCCCACGCGTACCCGCTCCCAGGCGGCCTTGCCGTTCGACCGGCGGGCCACGCGATGCCGACCACGACCCCGGTACGGCGGCCCGGTGGCGCACATGACCTGGCCAGTGGCCGCCCCGCAGACGTGCGGGGGGACGGCCGCGCGGGCGAGTCATCGGCACACTCCACCCCCACCCCCCAGGGAGTGTCACGTGAGACTCCGCGTACTCATCCTCGCGGTCCTGGCCGTCTTCGTGACGGGCCTGGGCCTTCCGGCGCCGGCCGAGGCCGACGTGGTACGGCAGGCGAAAGTCCAAGCCGCCGCGCCCGACTGGGTGGCCTGGACCGCCTACACCGTCGGCACGATCGTCACCTACAACGGCGTCGAATACCGGTGCCTGCAGAACCACACCTCCATACCCGGCTGGGAGCCACCCAACGTCCCCCCGATGTGGGAGCGCGTCCCGCTGCCCCCGGCCCCGGCGAACCCGCGCGTCACCGAGGCCACCTCCGGCAGCGTCTCGCTGGCCTGGGACGCCTCCACCGACAACGTCCGCCTCGCCGGATACGAGCTCTACCGCAATTACGTCCTGGTCACCACCGTGCCCGGCACCGGCTACACCGACTCGGGCCTGGCCGCCTCCACCGCCTACACCTACATGCTGCGCGCCCGCGACGCCGCAGGCAATCGCTCGGACGCCTCCTGGATCACCGCCACCACCGCGCCACCGGTGCCCGGCCAGCCCGGCGCCGCCTGGGCGACCGCCAACGACACCAGCGTCACGCTGAACTGGGGCGCCTCCAGCGGCACCGTCACCGGGTACCGGGTTTACGAGGCTGGCGCGCAGCGCGCGCAGGTCGTCTCCGCCACCGCCACCATCTCCGGCGTCGCCAGGTGCGAGACCCGCAAGTACACGATCAAGGCCTACAACGTCAGCGGGGAGTCGGCGGGCCGTGAGCTGAACGCCACCACGACCGGCTGCACCAGCCCCAACCCCAATCCCGCCAGGCTGCCCGGCGCCCCGTACCTGTCCATGGCCTTGGGGAGCCCGCCCAACCCGGGCACGGTCATGGCCGGCACCGGCGTCAAGTCCTTCACGATGGCCTTCATCCAGTCATCGGGCGGCTGCACCCCGGCATGGGACGGCCAGCGCCCGCTGACCGGCGGCATCGACGCCCAGGCGATCGGCATGATCAGGTCCAGGGGCGGCATGGTGGCGATCTCCTTCGGCGGCTGGAGCGGCAACAAGCTCGGCCCGAACTGCTCGACCCCGCCGGCCTTCGCCAACGCGGTCCAGCAGGTCATCAACGCCTTCGGCCCGGCGGTGGTCGACTTCGACATCGAGAACGTCGATGAGTTCGAGAACAACACGGTCCAGGACCGCATCCTCAACGGCCTGAAGATCGTCAAGCAGAACAACCCGAACGTCAAGATCGCCGTCACCATCCCGACGCTCAAGACCGGCCTGAGCGCCCCGGGCGTCCGCCTGGTCAACCAGGCCAAGGCCCTGGGCGCGCCGATCGACAACTACACGATCATGGCGTTCAACTTCGGCGGCAACGACATGTACCAGGACACCGTCAACGCCTCCGAGGGGCTCAAGAGCTCCCTGAAGAGCACGTTCGGCTGGAGCGACGCCGAGGCATACGCCCACATGGGCATCTCGGGCATGAACGGCAGATCCGACGTAGGGGAGACCACGACCCTGGCCCAGTGGACCCAGATCCGCGACTGGGCCAAGGCCAGGGGCCTCACCCGCCTCACCTTCTGGGCGGTCAATCGCGAGCAGACCGGCTGGCCGTTCACCCAGATCACCGCCGGCTTCTGACAGCACGACGAAGGGGGCGGGCACTCACCCGCCCCCACCAGCCGGGCCACGGCTCAATCGGGCGTTGGTGCGAACGGTGGCGTCAGGCTGTGCCGCAATGTTCGAACCAAATCCGTGGGTTCGGCGATCCAGTGCGACGGCAACCGGCGATTCGAAGGTATGGCGTAGCTCGCGTGGCGTCTACGCATCGCCGTTGTCCCTGCTCGCCGTCGCTCTCGGCGTATCGGGCTCAGGTGTCCATCTCATAGCGGTACCAACGCCGAGGATCGCCGTTCTGGTGCAGCCACAGCGTTCCGCCTCTGCCGATCTTGCCGCATGCCCGGCCGGACGGACGTCGGCCGATTGGTAGCAGCAGGTGCTCGCGTCCCGTCTCGGTGACGGCTCCGCCCTCTCGGAGGGCTCTGCGGATCTCCCAGCGGAATCCGCCGTTCGCTCGGCGCTGAGCCAAGAAGGCCAGATCGGCACCGGAGAGGGCCAAGCCGGTGCATCGCTTGACTGGATTCGGTGTGACGCTCCGGACGCCGTCAGCGTCGATCTCGATCAGCGGGAAGTCGGTGTAGGGGCAGGCGTGGATCTCGTCGCCGTCGCAGACGACGGCTGTCGCGTCGTAGCGGGGGGCGGAGCTCGGAGAAGTACGGGATGGGGGTGAAGCCCTGGGCGGGGTCGGCGACCAGCGCGGCCAGCCGGCCGCGGTGGTCGATGGTCGAGGCCAGGACTTCGTGACGGGCGTAGCGGTCGGGAAGCGTCGCGTGGAGTGCGAGCCGGCGGTCAGCGACCATGCGCCTTTCTCGTTGTCATTCATCGATGATCGCATATGGGGCGACGTCGTAGGATAAGGCGCTGTGCAGCGGCTTGCGCTCTTCGACCTGGACAACACGCTGATCGACCTGGACAAGGCGTTCGGGATCTGGGTTGGGGAGTTCGTCGATGAGCACGGGTTGGACGGCGTGGCGGTTGAGTGGCTGGTTGCCCTTGACAGATCCGGATATCCGCACCGTGGGGAGTTCTTCACGAGGGTGCGTGAGCGGTTCGGCCTGTCGATGTCGGTGGAGGAGCTTTGGGGGCGCTATCGCGCGCGCATGCCGTACCTGGTCGTATGTCCGCCTGACGTGCTCGCCGGTCTGGATCGCCTGCGGGCTGCCGGATGGGCGGTGGCCATCGTGACGAACGGCATGGCGGACAATCAGCTCGGCAAGATCCGGCGGACGGGGCTGGCGGATGTGGTGGACGCGTGGGCTCTGTCGGGGGCAGAGGGGATGCGGAAGCCGGAAGCCGGGTTGTTCGAGATCGCGGCCAAGCGGTGTGAGGTGAGCCTCGACGGCGGCGGGTGGATGGTCGGCGACAACCTCACGGCGGACATCGCCGGTGGGCGGGCGGCCGGCTTGCGGACGATCTGGATCGACCGGGGGACATGGCCGGGTGTCGAGCACGAGGCCGATCACGTGGTGAGCGACGTGCTTGAGGCGATGGAGATCCTGCACGCCTCGGAGTGAGGATCTGCCGCGCGGCTTCCGCTCTGTGGGGCAGGTCAGCCGGGGGCGCACAGCCGCCTGAGTTCGGCGTGGTCCGTGTTGATGTCCGCGATCACCTCGTTGGGATCGCCGCCGGTCATGCCCGTCAGGCGGAAGCGCAGTTCCTGGAATTCGGAGGCCAGCCGACTGATCGTCGCACTTACCACGCCCTCTGCGTCGAGGCCCGCGCCCATCAGGTCGCTGTACGCCTGCTGAGCCGCGGCTGCCTGGCCGTTGCGGGTGGTTCCGGCGTTCCGCTGGTAGGCGGTCAGCGCTGTCGCGGCCTTGTCGCAGCCGCCTGGCGGCACCTCCGACAGCGTCGTGGGGGTATTCAGGATCACCGGCGCGGGGGACGTGCTGGGTTCAGGCGTAGGGCTCGGAGTCGGCGGCGCGGCCGGTGTGGTGACCGCTTCTGGTGGTGATGACCGCGGAGGTGGCTCGGTGACCACCTCCCGTGGCGATGACTCCGGGGCGGCCTCGGTGGGCGGATCCGGTGGGGACGGCTGCGGGGTCGGCGGCGCCAGGTAGGCGACCAGCGCGATCACGGCGGCGACCGCGCCCGCTAGAGCGCTCACCGCCGCCCAATCCGGGCGAAAGCGTGCTTCCTTGCTCGCTCCCGGCCGGTGCGCTGATCCGTTCTCCGTCATGCTCACATCGTGCCGAGCAGCCGGGCCTCGGTCCAGGATGTCAGTGCCTTCCGCGGGCCGGACGGCCACGCGGATCGCCACGGGACGGGTGCAGGATGATCGTGGTTCGCGCGGTATGTCGGGGGAAGGAGAGTTTCTGGATGGGCGAGGTCACTGGCGGCGTGGTGCTCTGGAACGAGGAGGAGGGATGGGGCGTGTTACGTTCCCCGGCCGTGCCGGGGGATGTGTGGGCGCATTTCTCCGCGATAGAAGGTCCGCCTGGCAGCTATCGGACCCTGGGTGAAGGCGACGATGTCGTGTTCACCTGGGAAGCGGCCGAGCAGGACGGCTTCGCGTACCGGGCCGTAGCCGTCAGGGAAGCGGGATCTCCCGCTGGTGGCGGCGATACGGAGTTCCAGACGAACGACGAGGCTTACCGGTCCACGCTGGAGATCACCTTTGATGATGATGGGGACCCGCAGGGAATGGGCAATTCGCCCACATGATCGATGCGTCGGACGCGGCGGTCATGGGCAGGTACGAAAGCCTCGTAACGCCGGTTGACCGGGATGGCTTGACTGTAGGATCGCGTTCGATCAAGGCGGTCTACGGTCGTTCTGAGCGGCGGGCTCGATGCGGAGAGGCGACGTGGCGGATCTCAGTCCGAAGGGCCGGCGCGGGCAGAGCGGGCGTCAGGTCGTACGTGACCCCGAGGGAGCCCGCAAGGCTCTGCTGTCCAGCGCGATTCGCCTCTTCGAGCGGAACGGCTACGCTGCGACGTCCGTCCAGAGCATCATCGACGGCGCCAATCTCACCAAAGGTGCGTTCTACCACCACTTCAAGAGCAAGGAAGACCTGCTCTTCCACGTGCACGACCGGTTCATCGACCACCAGCTCCACCGCGCCCGCGAAGTCGTGGCCGACACCGAACTGCCCGCCGACGAGAAACTGCGCAGGTTGATCGTCGAAGCACTCCTCGAACCCATGGCGATGTACAAGCCGGAGATAACCGTGTTCCTCCAGGAACGCCGGTTTCTCTCCGGGGAGACGTTCGTCGAGATCAAGGAGAAGCGCGAGGCGTTCGAACGCTGCTTCGTGGACGTCGTCGAGACCGGAATGCAGGAAGGCGTCTTCCGCGAGGTCGGGCTGCCGCACATCGTCGCGTTCGGGATCATCGGCATGGGCGCATGGACCCACGTCTGGCTCGACGCGGAGAGCCCGGCCTCACCGACGGAGATCGGCCGCGTGTACGCGGAGATCGTGGTCAACGGCCTGCGCTGACCGGGGCGACGGCCGACGGTACCGCTTGGAGGTCGCGCATGGAGATCAGGCACGACGTGTCGGTGGGGCTGGTCGACGCGGTCGGATCGGACGCGGGCGTCTGCCGGGCGGCCCGCGTCTCGACGCGCGGGACCGAGGCGGTGGATTCCGCGGCCGACGCCGGGTTGATTCGCTATCTCATGCGAAACCGGCACGGCTCACCGTTCGAGCACAATTCCCTGACGTTCCACATCGAGGCCCCGATTTTCGTCACCCGGCAACTCCTGAAACACCGGATCGGGGTTTCGATCAATGAGGAATCCGGGCGATACCGGGAGTTCCGGCCTATTTTTTACAGCCCGCTGGACGAGAACAGGCCGCTCACGCAGACGGGAAAGGCCAGCGAATATCGGTACGCGCCGGGAAGCCCCGCCCAGCGGGCGTTGGTCGGCGCGGAGCTGACGGCGGTCTTCGAGGCCGCCTGGAAGGCCTACCGCGAGATCATCGCGGCCGGCGTGTCCCGTGAGGTCGCCCGGATGTGCCTGCCGCTGGCCACGTTCTCCTCACTCTTTCTGACCCTCAACGCGCGCAGCCTGATGCACCTGCTCTCGTTGCGAACCCTGGCCGATGGGGCGCGATATCCATCGAGTCCGCAGTGGGAGACACACCGGGTGGCGGTATTGATGGAGGAGTTCTTCGCCGAACGGTTCCCGCTCACGCACGCGGCGTTCGACGAGTACGGAAGGGTGTCGCCCTAGCCGGTTCCGGTCGTGCCATCATGTGCCTGTGACCGACGAGACCGGGATCGGCGATACCGGGATCGACGAAGCGGAATTGGTGGCCGAACTGAAGTCGATCCGGGAAAAGGTCCCGCTTCGCCTGGACATCGATCGCCCGTTGCCCCTCCCCAACCTGCGCAAGGCCGCCGAGGCGTTACTGCCCGCCGTACCGGCGAAAGCGTCGCGGATGATCCGGGGGGTGATCGAGCGGGCACTGCCCCTGCTTGACGGTGATACCGCCCGCGCGGCGGTGAGGGCGGAGTTCGGCTGGGAGCCGGAGGCGCTCGCCGCCACGTCGCGGGAGCGCCGGGAGGAGGCGGCGGCGTGCTTCGGCTACTCCTTCAGCCATTTTCGCCAGCGCGGCATCGAAGAGCAATTGTTCGCCGGACTGGCGGGAGCCGTCCGGGGAGCGGTGGCGGCGAACCGGCCGTCCACGCGGCGGCCGAACGCGTCGAAAGTACCGGCTTCGGTGCCCCGGCAGCTACCGGCCGCCATCTCCGGCTTCGTCGGCCGGGGAGATGAGCATGACCGGCTCGATGACCTGCTGGACCTCCGGGCGAGCGGCGGGGCCGTGGTCATCACCGCCATCGACGGCACGGCCGGGGCCGGCAAGACCACCCTGGCCCTGCACTGGGCGCACAGCAGGCGCGACCTCTTCCCCGACGGTGACCTCTTCATCAACCTGCACGGTTATGACTACGCGCGGCCGGTCGATCCCGCCGACGCCCTCACCTCGTTCCTGCGGGCGCTGGGCGTCCCGCCCGAGGAGATCCCCGACGATCTCGACGCCCGCGCCGCGATGTACCGCACCTTGCTGCATGGCCGGGAGATGCTGATCGTCCTGGACAACGCGGTCACCCCCGAACAGGTACGTCCGCTCCTGCCTGGTTCGCCTGGTTCGCTGGTGCTGATCACGAGCCGCAGTCGATTGTCCGGCCTCGTCGCCAGAGACGGCGTGCGCCGCCTCACCCTCGACCTGATGACCCGGGAGGAGTCACTGGCGCTGCTCGGGAGCATCGCCGGGCAGGAGCGGGTGATGGGCGAGGCGGGCTACGCGGCGGACCTGGTGACGCTCTGCGCGCGACTGCCGCTCGCATTGCGGATCGCGGCGGAACGCGCCGCAGGACGGCCGCGCGCACCGTTGAAGGTCTTCGTGGACGAACTGCGCGACGAGAGCCGCCGTCTCGACATCCTCGACCTGGACGATGAGGCGACCGCCGTCCGTGGCGTGCTCGACTGGTCGTACCGCACGCTCGGCCCGGAGACCGCGCGGATGTTCCGGGTACTGGGCCTTCATGCCGGCGCGAGGATCTCCACCGGCGCGGCGGCGGCGTTGGCGGGGGAAGGCGCCAGGTCCACCGACGATCTACTGCGCACGCTCACCGGCGTTCACCTGCTCGAACACGGCGACGACGGCAGCTACGCCTTCCACGACCTGCTCCGGGTGCTGGCGGGGGAGAAACTGCGGGCCGAGGAGCCGGAAGGCGAGCGCGACGCCGCCCTGCGCAGGATGCTGCTCTGGTACCTGCACACCGCGGCCCTGGCCGTCGGGCACCTCATGCCCCAGCGCCGGGCGTTCGACCTGACACCGCCGATTGATGGGTTCGAACCCGCGCAGATCACCGCGTACGCTGACGCGCTCGACTGGCTCGAACACGAGCGGGAGAATCTGGTGCTCGCCCAGCGGCAGGCGCACGAGGCCTGTCGCGACGACGTCGCCTGGCAACTCGCCGTGGTCCTGCGCGGGTTCTTCAACCTGCGCAAGCACTGGGACGACTGGATCGCCACCCACGAGATCGCCCTGGAGTCGGCCTACCGGTCCGGCGACGAATACGCCGCGGGACGGGTTCTCAACGGCCTGGGCACGGTCTACAAGCAGAAGGGACGAATCGAGCAGGCCATTCCGTACCATCAGGAGGCGCTGCGGCTACGGCGGGAGGATTCCGATCCGCTGGGGGAGGCATCCGCTCTGGACAGCCTGGGAAACGCCTATCGGGAGGTCGGCCGCGCGTCCGACGCGATGGACTGTTACCGCGAGTCGCTCCGCCTGCGCACGGAGGCCGGGCATCGGCACGGTGAGGCATGGAGCCTGAACAACATGGGCGAGATCTACCACGCCGGTGGCGACCACACCGCCGCGCTCGGCCACTTCGAGAAGGCCCTGTCGCTCCGGCGGGAGGTCGCTGACCGCTGGGGCGAGGGGATCACCCTGCACAACGTGGGCCTGGCCCTGCACGCCCGCGCCGACCTGGAGGAGAGCGCCCGGTCCTTCGAGTCGGCTGTGGAGGTCCGGCGCGGAATCGGCGACCAGTGGGGGACGGCCACCTCGCTGGTCGCGCTCGGCGACGTCCGCGCCGCCCGGGGCGACCACCCGGCGGCCCGCACCTGCTGGACCGACGCTCTGCGCCTGCTCGACCGGCTCGACGACGCCACGGCCGATGACGTGCGCGCGCGCATCGCAGCGCTCCCCGGCCGCTGAGCGGGCGCGAGATTCGGTCAGGGTCGGCAGGCCGGGTCGCCGGCGGTTGCACGACGGCGGGCGGTGGCGAGGCCCATCCAGCCCAGGGCGTCCACGGACATGTGGTCGCCGAGGCCGCGGGTGCCCGCGACGGGAATCGGATAGGTCGCCGTCCGTAGGTGGACTCCCGCCCTCGCCGCCGATTGGAGGTAGACGGACGCGTTCTCCCTGTGCTGCACCACGGCGAACCCCCGCTCCGCGCTCACGGCCGCCGCCACTGACGCGAGCGCACCACGGGTGCCGTCCGTCCACCCGGGGGTGAAGCCCAGTTCCGTGAACGTCGTGTACTCCCCGATCACACCGGTGAGCGGGCCGAGGCGGCGTTCGACCTCGGCCAGATCACCGACGCGGTCGGCGAAGTCGTGCGGGACGAGGTCGAGCACCACCGGCACGCCGTTGCTGTGGCACCAGGCGCAGATCCGCCGGGTCGCCTCGTAGCGCGGGGCGTCGCGGTCGGTCAGGCAGTAGCCGGAGAGCCACAGGCAGCGCACCGACGCCGGATCGACCGTGGTGAGCAGCCTCGTGGCGAAGGCCGTGCTGAGCAGGTCGCCGGTGTGGGAACCCGGATAGAGCATCAGACGCCCGCAGTCGGGAAAGGAGGCCAGCAGGACGACCTTGGTCGTGCCCTCGCCGATGTGCTCCAGCCCGGTGGTGGCCATCCCGGCGGCGGTCATGGCCGCTTGGAGGATCCGGGCAGCGGGATCGGGGCCGAGGGCGGCGACGATGAGACTCTCGCCCGGGTGGTGGGCCTCGATCGACTCGGCGAAGAGCATCGCGCTGCCGCCCGGCACGAAGGACAGGCCCGAGCGCATCGTGGCGTCGTCTCCGAGGGCCAGTCGTTCGATCGCGTCGCGCGCGGGCACCGGCTCGGGTATCACGTCGAGCGCGAGGTCGCCCAGGATCAGGAACATCCCCCGGTCGCCGGAGGTCAGCCGAGCGGCGTCAGGTGCCGCATGTGGTCGATCGCGGCCAGAATGGGGTCTCGCGCCTCGGGGATCAGGTCGAGTTCGGCGGCCTTGTCGATGTCGATCCAGGCCCACGAGCCGATGTGGTCGCCGGCGTCCTGGCCGGCGGAGGTGACGTCGTGCCGGTCTCCGGAGAGCAGGCAGTGGACGGCGACCGCGACGATCGTGGGGGCGTGGGCCTCATCGCCCAGCCGCCAAGACCACATGGCCAGCGGCTCCCTGGGCTCGATGCTGAGGCCGACCTCTTCCTTCACCTCGCGGCGGATGTGCTCGTCGAGGCTCTCACCCGCCCGCATCCGGCCACCGGGGATCTCCCACTTGAGCGGATGATAGGGATCTTCAGGGCTTTTCTGGATGAAAAGCATCTTGTTCTCATGGGTGATGATGGCCTTCTGCGCGAAGTCGACCACGTTAGAAAGGTCCCCTCTTGTGGAGATTCACCCGGTGTACGCGACCTGAAATTGCCTTCTCAGCTCGGGTTCGAGCCGGGATTTTCCCGCAGCTACGACGGGGTAGCTCGGACAGGCGACCCAGTCGGCACGGCTCGGGTCTCCGACGAGCTCCGAAACGCGACTTCTGAGATAGTGGCGTGGCAGGCGTTGCTCGACCGGGAACCAAGCGATTCCCGCGCGGTCCTGCACAAGGATATACGGCAGCCGCGTCGTCGCGTATTCATTGAAGAAATCCGGCCATTTGCCCAGGGTCTTCAGTTGATAATCGTTACGAACGCGGTCGGCCAGGGCGATCGATGCCGGCAGCACGTGCAGGTGCGCGTGGTAGCAGAGGTCTTCACCTTCGCCGGGCCGCACGCAGGAGCCGCTGCGGCCGTGCTCGAAGAACAGTGTGGCACCGTACGTGTTCAGCTGCGCGGTTCGCAGCCGGGTGAGGGTGTCGCGGAACTCCTCGACCTGCGGTGACGGTATCTCGGCGATGCATGGAACATGATATCTGGTGATAATGAGTGCATATCCCTCAACGGGTGGGCCGAGCCCCATCATCACCAGGAAGTTCTCCGTGGTCGCTACGATGCGCCATGGTTCTGGACGCACACAAAAGCGGCATTCGGCATTGAACAAGTCTGTTTCACGCGCGAGATCATGAGCATGCATGCCCCAACTCCTTGATGCCGTGAAACGCACCATGAGTACCGTCCCGCATAGTGTGCGCCTAATCAGTCGATTGTGAAAGTTGTCCGCTTGCGGACACGGTCAGGCGTGGGCGGGATCAGGGCAGGGCGTGGGCGGGCCCATTGACTTTCGTGGAGGGCGACAGAACGGGCCCGCATGAGGACGGCGGGCGGAAACGGAGCGCCCAATGGCATGGCTTGACGCATTCGCGCTGCTGGTGGCGATGACCGCGCTCGTATGGGACGTCTCGGCGGACCCGCGCAGGGCCAGACGCGCGGCGCGCGCGCTGCGGGCGGCGGTCCGGAGGACGGCGGACGCGGCACGCGCGTTGATCCGGAAACGGCGTTGAGGTCAGGGGTGGATCAGGGTGTTGAAGGGGGTGCCCTGGGAGAGACGGGCGGTCAGGGAGTGGAGGGCGGGTGGGCCGCCGTTGGATTGGAGCCAGCGGGTGACCTTGCAGGCGGCTTTGGCGTAGAGGGTGGGGTCGGCGGTGGCGGTGCGGAGCCAGGCGTCGAGGGTGGTGGGGAGGGGGGCGTCGGGCTCTTTCAGGCAGCGGTCGGGGGTGGTCTTGGGGGCGAGGTTGCGCGGGTCGTCGCTGACCACGACGGCCAGGCCCTCGTCGAACCATTGGGGGACCTGGGCGTCGCCGAGGCGGGCGTGGAGTTCGACGTGGGAGAGCTCGTGGGAGGCGATCACCGGGTCGACTCCGCGGGGGGAGAGCATCACCGCGCGGTTGAGGACCGCGACGCCGCGTTCGCCGCCGCCGCCGATGCGGCGATAGCAGTCGTCGGACAGGCAGGCGAGCACGGACGGCGAGGTCTTCCGGCCGCCGTAGAAGGCGGTGACCCGCTCGTTCGCCAGTTCGACGGTCTCGACGACCTGTCGCTTCCGGTCGGCGGGCAGGCCGGACTCGGCGTGGACGCCCGGGGCGAGGCTTTCCATTCCGTAGCAGGCAGGGCAGGTCGTCGATGCGACGGAGGGGAAGGCCCAGGCGACCCCGGCGATCAGGGCGAGCGTCGTGACCGCGAGCGCGGTCACCGCCAGTGGCCATTTCTTGCGCGGCTTTCCGACGGGCACGTCCGAAATCGTACGCCGCCGGCGGCCACAGCGCGCGTCACGGCGGTCGGGGCATCTGGAAGGGGTCGATGCTCGGGAACGGCGGTTCGCCGCCCTGGCCCCGGACGAAAACGGCGTTCGCCGCCCTGGCCCCGGACGATTGGACGATGGCCAGCAGCGCGGCGAGCTGGGCCAGCAGGAAGGTCGCCTGCGAGGGCAGCGTCTCCAGGCGGTAGATGTCCAGCATGAACCGCCCGACGCGGCTCCACGGCGGCAGCAGGCGCCGCAGCGTGCGGGCGTCCGCGACCAGACCGGCCGTGGTGAGCACGGCGAACAGCAGGATGGTGCGCAGCATCTGGTCGACGGGCTCGTTCATCTCGCTCTGTCCGCGGGTGTCCAGGTCCGGGACGAGGGTGAAGGCCAGGCCGCCGGCGTCGGGGTAGCGCACGCCGTCCGGCACCGGCGGTGCGACGGGGCACCCGGACGGCCGGACCTCCTCCGGTTCCGCGAGGATGAGCCCTTCCAGGTCGCCAGGATCAGCGCCGTGCGTGGGAGCCGCCTCACGGAACCATCCGAGGGGGCCAGCGCACCCCGGGCGGCGTCGTGCCGCGCGCGGTGAGGATCGCGACGCGCTCACCGGCCGCGAACGCGCGGGCCAGCTCGGCCCGCACCCCCATCCCCGCCGCCACGAACTTCGACAGGTAGTGGATGCCGACGCTGACCGCGACCAGCCCGAACACGTAGGCCCACAGGTCGCGCAGGAACCCGGCGGAAAGACCGGCGGCGATGACCGTGACGGCGAGGGCGTACAGGAGCATCGTCCACCACCACTGCTCGTAGCCGCGCCCGCGCACCCGGGCGTCCGCCGGGATCGTGGACAGCCCGGCGTCGTGGCCCGCCTGGTACATGCGGGTGGTGAGCAGCAGCGTCAGGCCATTGCACGCGGTGACCAGGTACGCCCCGGCGGCGGCGCCCCAGGCCCACAGGTCCGGGCGGTAGAACAGCGGGACGATGTTGATCAGCAGCGCCACGCAGGTCATCAGGCGGATGCTGACCTCGGTGAGCGGCGCGAGCCGTCCGGGGACGCCGCGCGCGGTGAGGCGGGCCAGGATCGTCTGGTAGTACTTGGCGGCGAGCAGGCCCTGAGTGAGGGCGATGACGTCAGCGGCCAGCGGCATACCGGACGGCAGGCCGCCCCACTCCCCGGTGACCAGCTCGTCCAGGTTGAACAGCGCGGTCTTCGCCAGGATGAACCACCAGCAGGCGGTGGCCACGAACGCGAACAGCAGCAGGTAGCTGTGGTTCCGGCCGCCCGTGACCGAGCGCCTGCTCAGCCGCCACCGCTGATACTGCGTGCTGACCTCCGACGACGACGGCAGGACGCGCGCCAGCACGCGCCGCGCGCGGGATCGCGCCGCGTCGGGCTCGTGCCCGGCCAGTTCCACCGCCTCGTCGAGGAACGCACCGAGGACGTCGAACCGGAGCGGGCCCTCTGGCAGGAGCAGCAGCCGCCTGCGCGGGTCTTCCTCGATCAGGTCCTCCAGCGCCCGGCCCAGGTCGGGGCTGATCCGCCAGACGACGTCGGGGGCGCGGCCGTCGCGCGGGGCGTGGCCGCAGACGGCCTGGATGAGGATGATCCCCAGCGAGTACGCGTCGGAGGACAGGGATCTGCCCTTGTTCTTCACCTCGGGGGCGACATAGACGGAGTCGTCGTGTTCGGGGATGCCGATCTGGCGGCTGTAGAGGTGGTTGGGGCCGAGGTCGATGAGCCGTACCTCGCCGGTGCCCTGGGCCAGGATGACGTTGCCGGGGGACAGGTCCAGGTGCTGGCGTTCGGAGCCGGTGGAGGCGTCCACGGGCCGCTCTGCGGCCAGCCGGTGCAGCGCGGCGGTCAGGCCGACGGACAGTTCGGCGCAGACGGCCAGCCGTTCGGCCACCGAGGGCGGCTGCTCCCGGCCCTCCAGCTCGTCGAGGCGCTCGGCGAGGGTGCGGCCCTCCTGGAAGGGCAGTAGGACCCATCGGTCGGTGGAGGCGATCGGGTGGACCACGACGGCGGAGGCCCGCCGCCCGCCGTAGATCTCGGCGTAGGCGTTGGTGGCCTGGGCGATGGCGCTCAGCTTGTTCCATGGGAACAGCACGCACTTGACGGCCAGCTCGTCGAACGCGCCGGACTCGTCGCGCGGGGTCCGGCCGGTGGCCCGCAGGATCACCGAGGTGGTGCCGGCCCGGTGGTAGGCGAAGGTGGCCGGGTCGAGCGCCGCCCAGCGGTCCCGCTCGAACTCGGTGCCCTCATCCGGACGGTAGACGGCGTGGAACGCCTCGCCGACCGGCGCGAGGGTGAACAGCTCCCGGCAGTAGGCGTCGGTCTCGTGGTAGCGCGCCCGGTCGGGGCTGTCGAAGCGGCGTTCGAGCAGCCGCACGTTGAGGCAGATCAGCGCGAGCAGCCCGGCGACGGCCGGTCGTGCGGGGTCGTGCGGGGCGCGCGTGAGCAGGGCGCGCAGCGCGGCGTCGCAGGCGTCGGCGAAGGAGCCGGGGCGCCGCGCAGCCTCGTGCTCGGCGGCGTGGTCGAGGACGCCGCGCAGGAACCGGATCGTGCCGAGGGTCCGCGCCTCGGCGCTCGCCTCGATCAGGCTCGGGCAGGTCTCCTCATCCGCGGAGTCGCGGATGAGGGCGAGTAATCGTCGCTCGAAGTCCGTCGGGGCGATGGGGGGCGGGGGTGTCGGCGGAGGTGTCGGCGGGGGCATGGCGGGTGGCTCCCGGGAGGGGACGGTTACCTTCCGGCGTCACTGTCGCACGAACCGCGCGCGTAGTCATCAGGGTCACGGAGGTTCGCGGCGGCTCACGGCACCGCGCAGGAACCACGCAGGGACAGCTCAGGAGCCGCTCAGGAGCCGCTCTGCGCGACCGGGCCCGCGGACATCGCCGTCCGGGCCTCGTCGAGCGAGCGGTAGATGGTGAAGTGCCGGTCCAGGTTGGTGATGGTCAGCAGGTGGGTGATCATCCCGGGCGGCACGACCAGGGCCAGCCGTCCGCGGGCGTCGCGTACGCGGGTGAGGGTGTGGACGAGCAGCCCGAGGCCCACCGAGTCGCAGAAGGGGACCTTGGTGAGATCGACGATCAGGCAGGGGGCCTCCGGCGCGTCGAGCAGCGGGTCGAGTTCACCCTGGAGACGGGGAGCGGAGGACAGGTCGAGGTCTCCGGCGGGCTGCACCACGGTGCACGTGCGCTCCTGCCATGTCAGGACGTCCATGGGGTCACCGCCTTCCGGCCGATAGTGGGGTCGTTGGCCGTTTCCCCGAAATACCCCCCTAAGCTGCAATTATTCCTTGAAGGTGGGTTATTTGCGGCAGATGTTCTGCGTGGCGGTCTTGGCCGTCGGGGTCGCCGTCGGCCCTGTGGTCGACTCGGAGGTCGGCCCCGTCGTGGACTGCTGCTGAGGGGTCTCGCGCACGGTGACCTTCTTGGCCCCCGGGTACTTCCGCCCGACGACCACCTCGATCCGGGGCCCCAGATCGTCGACCTGACGCAGCTCCGCCCCCTTCAGCGCGGCGGCGACCGTGCGCGCGGAGTCTTCGCGGCCGGGGCCGTACCGGATCACGGTCTGCTCGAAGTCGGCGCGGTCGGCGTTGGAGGCGTCTCCCGGCACCTGGAACCCGGCGTCGAGCAGGTCGTTTCGCACGGTCGCGCCGCGCCCGGTGACGCCCGTGCCGTTCAGCACCTTGATCGCGATGCGCCCCGGCGGGACGGTGAGGACGTCGGCGGACGGCGTGGCCTTCACCGAAGGCGTGGCCGACGGTTTCGGCGACGGCTTGGTGAGCTGCTCGTCCGCGCCGATCCGCCGGAACAGCTCGCGCGCGCCCTGCTTGTCCCACAGCACCGCCGACTCCAGGGTCGGGGTCTTGAAGTCGGGATCGGCGATCGGCACCTTGGCGAACGTGACGTCGTCGGTGGAGACGTCCTTGAGCTGGGTGGCCAGCCCGAGGAGGTCCTCGGCCAGGGCGTCGTCCACGGTGAGGGTGTTGAGGGTGGAGCCGACCAGTTGCGCCAGCTTCATCGGGTCGGTCAGCGTGCCCCGGCTCAGCGCCTGGTTGAGCAGCGCGGAGATGACCTGCTGCTGGCGGTCGATGCGGTCGAGGTCGGAGCGGGCGGTGGCGCGGGTGCGGGCGTAGGCGAGCGCCTTGATCCCGTCGAGCTTGTAGGTGCCGGGCCGGAGGTTCAGCGCGGTCTTGGGGTCGTTGATCGGCACCGGGGTGCACACGGACACCCCGCCCAGGGCGTCGACCACGTCGATGAAGCCGAGCACATTGACCTCGACGTAGTGGTTGATCTTCAGCCCGGTGGCGTTCTGCACGGTCTTCACCGCGAGCTTGGCCCCGCCGAACTGGTACGCCGAGTTGATCTTGTGCGCGCCCTTGCCGGGGATCGTCAGCCAGGTGTCTCTGGGCAGGCTCACCACGGTGATCCGGCGGTGGTCCTCGGACAGGTGGATCAGCATCATGGTGTCGGTGCGCTGCCCGACCTCACGGCCCAGCTTGAGCAGGTTCTGCTGGCGGCGGCTGAGGTTGTCGCGCTTGTCGACGCCCACCACCAGGATGTTGAGCGCGCCGGTGGCCTCCGAGCCCGAGACCCCGGCGTCGACCGTGCCGATCTTGCCCGCCGCGTAGTTGGGCAGCGCCCACGCCGCGCACGAACCGGCCATCACCACGCCGGACATCGCGCCCGCCAGGAACAGCCTGCGCCGCCGCGAGCGCGCGCCGCGCAGCCGCCGCTGGAAGTCGCGGCCGGTCCGGGCGCCCTCCGCGGACGGCGTGCCGCGCGCGGGCCGCTTGGGCGAAAGGCGCACGCCACCGTAGGCGTCGCCGCCGACGAGCACCCCCGAGACTTCCCCCTCCTCGGGCGCGTCCGGGTCGCGCATGCGCTGTCCCCCTACCGAACTCGGCTGGTCGATGAGGTTGCCGACCCCACCCGCTCGTACAGTAGCGTGACCTCAGCCATGAAGCAGTTCCCAGACTCGCACGCGCCGAGCGCGTCCTCACCGGACGCCTCCTCGCCCGGTGTCCCGCCGGCCGGCCCCTCGATGGGCCCGCCCGTCGGCCCGCCCCCCGCAGAGGCCCGGGTCTGGCCTCCCGTCTCCGTCGTCATCCCCGTGCTCAACGAGGAACGCCACCTCCGCGAGGCGGTGCGGATGGTCCTCGCCCAGGAGTACCCGGGGCCGATCGAGGTGGTGCTCGCCGTCGGGCCCTCGCACGACCGCACCCAGGAGGTCGCCGACGCGCTCGCGGCGGAGGACCCCCGGGTGACCGTCGTCGCCAACCCGACCGGCCGCACCCCCAACGCGCTCAACGCGGCCATCGGCGCGTCCCGCAACGGGATCATCGCGCGGGTGGACGGCCACGCCATGCTCCCCGCCGACTACCTCAAGGTCGCCGTCGAGACCCTGGAGGAGACCGGCGCCGACAACGTCGGCGGCATCATGGCCGCCGAGGGCGAGACCGCCTTCGAGCGGGCGGTCGCGTGCGCGATGACCTCCCGGCTGGGGGTGGGCGGGGCGCGCTTCCATACCGGCGGTGAGGCGGGCCCGGCCGACACCGTCTACCTGGGTGTCTTCCGGCGTGAGGCGCTGGCCCGCGTCGGCGGCTACGACGAGCACTTCCAGCGCGCGCAGGACTGGGAGATGAACCACCGCATCCGCGAGACCGGCGGCCTGGTGTGGTTCCAGCCCCGGATGCGCGTCTCCTACCGGCCGCGTCCCAGCGTGCGCGCGCTGTCCCGGCAGTACTTCCACTACGGGCGCTGGCGCAGGGTCGTGGCGCGCACCCACCAGGGCACCATCAACCTGCGTTACCTCGCGCCGCCCGCGGCGGTGCTGGGCATCGTCGCCGGGCTGGTGCTCACGCCGTTCTTCTGGCCCGCGCTGCTCGTCCCGGCGGCCTATGTGGTGGCGATCCTGGTGGGGGCGCTGCTGACCGGCCGCGACCTGGCGCCGGGCGCGCTGATCCGGCTGCCGCTGGTCTACGCCACCATGCACATGTCGTGGGGGTGGGGGTTCATCACCAGCCCGCCCCGGCTCAGCAAGTCACAGTGACCAGCCTGCCGGGGTCCGGCCGCTCACCGGGGAGGTGAGCGCGTCCAGGCACGCCTCGGCGGCCTTCGCCGGGTCGGTGGCGTCGGCGGCCAGGCAGTTGACGCGCACGCCGTGCTCGGCCTGCTCGGCGGCCAGTGCGCGGGTGAGACCGGCCAGCGCGGCGACGGCGGGTGACGGCGCGGCCGGCCGTCCGGTCGTCGCGGTGCAGAAGAGCAGCCCGCCGCGCGACTCACGGAGCGGCGGCAGCACCTCGCCCGCCGCACGCGCCGGCGCGAGCACGCCCTCCGCGACGGCCTCGGCCAGCCCCTCCCCGCCCCCCGCCACGATCACCGCATAGTCCAGCCCGCCCCACCCGGCGTCGGCTGATCCCTCGCCGGCGTCCGGTCCGGTCCGGACGGTGTCGGCCGTTACCAGCCGGGCGCCCCGGCGGGCCGCGAGGGCGGCCAGGGCCGCCGCCACGGGGCCCTCGCCCAGGATCGCGAGCCGGAGACCGGCCACCCCCTCCCGAACCCCGGACGGCGGCGCCGGGGCGGCGAGGTGGAAAAGCGTCTCCGCGATGGCAAGATCGGTCGGATGGGTCACCTTGATGTTGCGCTCGCTGCCGGGGACCACGAAGATCGGCACCTCGGGCAGGTAGCGCAGCACCACCCCGCAGTCGTCGGTGGCGGGCCGCTCGGCGAACCCGGGGTCGGCGAACGCCCGCCGGTACGCCTCGCGGATGACCTCCAGCCGGAACCCCTGCGGCGTCTGCGCCCGCCGGTAGTGCGACCGGTCCGGAATGTCGTGGATGACCTCGCCGTCCGGGGTGAAATCGACCCGCAGCAACGTGTCGGACGTCGGCACGGCCACCCCCACCGCCCCGTGGACGGCCAGCGCCCGCGCGCACCTGGTGATGATCTCCGGCTCGGCCAGGAACCGCACCGCGTCGTGCAGCAGCACGTCGCCGTCGCCCCTGCCGATGTGCTCAAGCGCCCGCCAGGTCGTCTCGGTACGGCTGGCCCCGCCCTCGATCACCGCCCGCACCTTGCCGAACCCCTCGCGCGCGACGATCTCCTCCGCCTCGGCCACGTGGCCCGGAGCCATCAGCACGATGATCTCGTCGATCTCCGGGGCCCCCTCGAACAGCGCGACGCTGTGCGCCAGGATGCTCCGCCCCGCCACCCGTGCGAGCTGCTTGGGCGCGCCGAGCCCGGCCCGGACGCCCACACCGCCCGCGAGAATCGCGCCCACGGTACGCCGCCGCCGGTCGTCACTTGCGGTCACGGATGGTTCCTCCAGGTCGCGGATACTACGGCCGCACAGAGCGTATCGGCAGCGACACACCACCGCCTGATCAGGAATGAATCGTCTCGCACTCCCGTGAACTCCGGTCAACATCCCGCTACGCTGGGTGCGCGCCTCCCGTTCGCGCGGCCTGCGTGAAGGAGCGAAGGAGTAGCTGTTTGGCGCTTTCCCCGCCGTCTCCGGCGTCCGAGGCATACGAGGGCCGGCGGCCCTCGCGAACGGCGGCCGTGGTGCTCGCGACCACCCCGGCGGCGAGATCCGCCTGCGCCGACGGCACGGTCCTCGACCGGCTCGCCGGGCAGCTCGACGCGCTGTCCGTCCACGACGTCCACGTGGTGGCGCGCACGGCCGTCGCCGTGGGGCCGGGGGCGGCCGACGGCACCCGCGGCCTGGTCGACGACCTGCGCTGCGTGGCCAAGGTGGCCAGGGCGTCCTCAGGACCCGTGGCGGTGCTCCCCGGCGACCTGGTGGCCCACACCGAGGCGCTGGCCGAGCTGCTCACGCACCCGGCCCACGACACCTCGGCCCTGGTCGCCGCCGACGGGCGTCCCGGCGGGCCGCTGCGGCCCCCGGTGCGCGTCCAGGACGGTCGGGTGGCCGCCGCGGGCAGCTCCTACCACCGGGTCGTCGAGGCGAACGCCACCTTCCGCGGCGCGGTGCAGATCGGCGAGGCCGATCTCGGCGGTCTCGCCGGGGTGGCCGACGAGCTGGCCGAGCACGTGCAGGGCGGCAGGCTCGGCACGGTCACCGGCGCGGAGGTCGGCGACCTCATCCTGGTCGGGCTGGTTCGCGCGGGCATCCCGGTGCGTGCGGTCGTGCTCGGCAGCCTGCGCGCCGACCGGGTGACCGGCGCGGGCGCCGCCGACGACGCCGTGCGCCGTCTCGCCGAGGTGGACGAGGCGGGAGCCCGGCTGGCCGCCGCGGTGAAGTCCGACGACGGCTTCTTCACCACCCACTTCGTCAGCTCCTGGTCCGGTCACCTGGTGCGGCTGGCGGCCCGGCTGTCGCTCACCCCCAACGCGGTCACCGGCATGTCGCTGGGCATGGCCGTGCTGGCCGCCGTGTGGTTCTCGGCGGGCGAGCGCGCCGCGATGCTCGGGGGCGCCGGGCTGGTGCTGCTCTCCTTCGTGCTCGACTGCGCCGACGGCCAGCTCGCCCGCTACACCAGGGCGTTCTCGCCGTTCGGCGCGTGGCTCGACGCGATGTCCGACCGCGCCAAGGAGTACATCGTCTACGTCGGGCTCGCGGCGGGGTTCACCGGGGTGGTCGCGCTGCCCGGCGGCATCTGGGCGCTGGCCGTCTCGGCGATGGGGCTGCAGACCCTCCGCCACACCATCGACTTCTCCTACCGCGCGTCGGTCGCGCAGGCCCGTGCCGCGCGGGCGGCCTGGACGGCCCGGCCCCGCTCGCTCGCCGATCCCGGCGACGTGCCGCCCGCCCCGGAGGCGCCGCCGCCGGGAAGGCGCGGGCACCTGCTGCGCGTCTCCGACCGGTTCGACCGGGGGGCGGCGCACTGGCTGCGCAAGATCGTGGTGCTGCCCATCGGCGAGCGGATGGCGCTGATCGCGGTCACCGCCGCCTTCTTCGACGCGCGGGTCACCTTCCTGGCACTGCTGACCTGGGGCGGCCTGGCGACCCTCTACACGCTCACCGGCCGCGTCGCCAGGAGCGTGACCGCGACCCACGGGAGCGCAGCGCGGTGATCTCCGTGAGCATGACCCAGGTGCCGAGGAGCGCGCTGGTCGCCTACCGCGACGACGGCGCGCTGTCGCGCGGGATGGGGCTGCTGGTGGCCGGGCAGTTGCCGCCGCTGCCGCCCGCGCTGGCCGGGGCCTTCGTGACGGCGGTGCTGCTGCTGGTCGGCGTCGCCGGTTCGGACGGCCTGGCGGTGTTCGCCCCGGCCGTCGCGCTGCTGCTGGCCGGGCCGGGCAGCTCCCACCTGCACGACGGACGCCTCGACTGGCTGGTGCCGCCCACCCTCCGGGTCACCGAGTACGTCTTCGTGGCCTCGGTCGGGTTCGCCAGAGACGTGCCGCCCGTGCTGATCTTCGCCTTGATCGGGGCGATGGCCTTTCACCACTACGATGTCGTGTACCGCGTGCGGCAGCGCGTCTACCCGCCGTCCTGGCTGGCGACCGCCGGGCTCGGGTGGGACGGCCGGATGCTCATGGTCGCGCTCGGCGGGCTCGCCGGGCGGGTGACCCTGCTCTTCGCGCTGCTCGGGCTCTATCTGTGGTGCCTCCTCCTCTGGGAGAGCGTCACCTGCTGGATGGCCGCCCCGCGCTCGGGTGTCGAGACGGCCGACCTCGGGGCGCGGGATTAGTCGCACACGACCGGATTAACGCGATTCAAGGGCCCGGCTAACGGGGGATTACACGATCAGGGCCGGAAGCCAACTAACCTTTGGGCCTACGAATGCCATGCGCGGATGAGGAGTTGCACGTTGCTGGGAATGGTGCTGGCCGCTGGGGCCGGACGTCGCTTGCGGCCCTACACCGACACGTTGCCCAAGGCCCTGGTGCCGGTGGACGGCGACACCACGATCTTGGACATCGCATTGCGCAACCTCGCCGCGGTGGACCTGCGTGAGGTGGTGGTCGTCGTCGGTTATGCCGCGCAGGCCGTCCACGACCGCAGGGCCGACCTGGAGCGGCGGCACGGTGTGCGCCTCACGCTCGTCCACAACGACAAGGCGGAGGAGTGGAACAACGCCTACTCCCTCTGGTGCGCCCGTGAGCACTTCGCCGAGGGCGCGCTGCTGGTCAACGGCGACACCGTGCACCCGGTCTCGATCGAGGAGACCCTGCTCGCCGCCCCGGTCACGAGCGATGTCCTGCTGGCCGTCGACGACGTGAAGTCGCTCGGCGAGGAGGAGATGAAGGTGACGCTGTCGCCCGAGGGCGACCTGCGGCGCATCACCAAGCTGATGGAGCCCGCCGAGGCGTACGGCGAGTACATCGGCGCGACCCTCATCCGCCCCGGCGCGGCCGAGCGGCTGGCCGACGCGCTGCGCGCCACCTTCGAGCGCGACCCGCAGCTCTACTACGAGGACGGCTACGCCGAGATGGTCGCCAGGAGCGAGAAGATCGCGGTGGCGCCGATCGGCAAGGTCGAGTGGGTCGAGGTGGACAACCACGACGATCTGGCCAAGGCCAGGGAGATCGCATGCCGATACTAGCCAGAATGCTCCCCGCCCCCCTGACCATGCAGGTTCGCAGGGGGGCGATCGCCGACCTGGGCTCGGTGCTCGCCGACAGCCGGGTGGCGACCTCCGGCCGGGTGGCCGTGGCGGTGGGCGCGGGCCAGGGCGACAAGATCGCTTCGGTGATCGCCCCGTCGCTCGGCGAGGCGCAGTTGTTCAGGGTGCTCGACGGCTCGGTCGACGCCGCCGTCTCGCTCGGCGCCGACTTGCGCAAGGGGGCCTACGAGGCGGTGGTGGGCATCGGCGGCGGCAAGACCATCGACGCCACCAAGTACGCCGCCTCGCTGGCCGGCATCCCGATGGTCGCCGTGGCCACCAACCTGTCCCACGACGGCATCTGCTCGCCGGTGGCCTCGCTGGTGCACGAGGGAGGCAAGGGGTCCTTCGGCGTGCCGATGCCGCTGGCCATCATGGTCGATCTCGATTTCGTGCACGACGCGCCGCCGTCCCTGGTGCGGGCGGGCGTCGGCGACGTCGTGAGCAACCTGTCGGCGATCGAGGACTGGCAGCTCGGCGCGGCCGAGCGCGGCGAGCCGATCGACGGCCTGGCCTGCTCGATGTCGCGCACCGCGGCCGAGGCGGTGGTCGGCAGGACCGACTCCATCGAGTCCGACGCCTTCCTCACGGTTCTGGCGGAAGCGCTGATCCTCTCGGGCATGTCGATGGTCATCGCTGGGTCATCTCGTCCCTCCAGTGGTGGCGACCATGAGATCCTTCATGCCGTGGATCAGCTCTATCCCGGAACCTCCAACCATGGCGAGCTGGCCGGTATCGGCGCCGCCTTCTGTTTCTTCCTGCGCGACGACGCGCAGCGCCTCACCCAGGTGGTCGAGTGCCTGCGCGGCCATCGGCTCCCGGTGACCCCCGGCGACGTCGGGCTGAGCGGCGAGCAGTTCGCCGAGGCCGTCACGCTGGCGCCCTCGACACGCCCGGGCCGCTACACGATCCTGGAGCATCTGCGCCTGTCGGAGTCCGAGGTTCGGGAGCGGGTGGAGGACTATGTCCGGGCCGTCGGTCGCTGAGATCCGCGCGGTCGCGCAGCCGGCCGGCACCATGGATCGCCGTAGCGGCGAGCACTGGGCCGGTCTGCTCTACATGCGCAAGCTGTCGGTCTACGTCACCTGGGCACTGGCCAAGACGCCGATCACGCCCAACCAGGCGACCGGCCTGATGATCCTGTGCGGCCTGCTGGCCGGGGTGGTGCTCGCGCTGCCCGGCCTGTGGGCGGCGGTGGGCGCGGCCGTGCTGGTGCAGGTCTACCTGCTGCTCGACTGCTCAGACGGCGAGCTGGCCCGCTGGACCGGCCGCACCTCGATCACCGGTGTCTACCTCGACCGGGTCGGTCACTACTTCGCGGAGGCCGCGCTGCTGATCGGCCTGGGCTTCCGCGCGTCGCAGACCACCCCGGACTGGTACACCGTGCTCGGGTTCGCCGCCGCGCTGGGCGCGATCCTGATCAAGGCCGAGACCGACCTGGTCGATGTCGCGAGGGCCAGGTCCGGTCTGGTGGCGGCCACCGAGGCGTCCGCCGAGCACTTCCAGTCGAGGCGGCTGGGGCTGGCCCGCAAGGTCGCGGCCGCGTTGCGATTCCATCGCATCGTGCAGGCGGTGGAGCTGTCCATCCTGGTCGTGATCGCCGCCGTCTGGGACGCCCTGGCGGGCGGGGCGACGGCCACCAGGTTCCTCGTCGTGGCCTGTGCGGTGGTGGCGACGGTCCAGCTCGTGCTGCATCTGGTCAGCATCCTGGCGTCACGGCGGCTGGCATGATCGAGAAGCCGGGGAACCGCTCGGCGCCCCGGTACGTCGTATGTGGCAGACACCCACTGTTCGGTGGGGGTTTCCTAGCAGTTCCGATACGCTTATTGCGCGGTAAATCAGGAAGAAGACGACCGGACGGAATTGCCCGACAAGGCAGACTCGGTGATCATGAAAGTACGCAACGCACGACCGATCGACGCGTCAGGACGATGACGCATTGAAGATCTCGTGCGTCATCCTCACCATGGGCAACCGGGTCGAAGAGCTGAGCCGGGCGGTCGAGTCCGCCCTCGCCCAGGCCGACGGCGACGTCGAAGTCGTCATCGTCGGTAACGGCGCCGACGTGCCCGCACTGGGCGTCGAGCCGTCCTTCGGCTCGTCGGTCAAGAGCGTGCGGCTCGACCGCAACACCGGCATTCCCGCGGGCCGCAACCGCGGCGTCGAGGAGTGCTCCGGCGACGTCGTGCTCTTCCTCGACGACGACGGCTGGTACGCCAACCAGAAGATCGCGGCCCACGTGCGGGAACGCTTCGCCACCGAGCCCGACCTCGCGGTGCTCTCCTTCCGGGTGATGGACCCCGAGGGCGGCAACGGCCAGCGCCGCCATGTGCCCAGGCTGCGCGCCGGCGACCCCGAGCGGTCCTCGCCGGTGACCACCTTCCTGGGCGGCGCCTGCGCCATCCGCCGCTCGGCGTTCCTCCAGGTCGGCGGGCTGCCCGAGCGGTTCTTCTACGCCCACGAGGAGACCGACCTCGCCTGGCGGCTGCTCGGCGAGGGATACCGCATCGAGTACGACGCCGAGACGGTGATGTACCACCCGCAGGTGCCCCCCACCAGGCACGCCGACTTCTTCCGCCTCAACGCCCGCAACCGCGTGTGGCTGGCCCGCCGCAATTTGCCGTGGCCGCTGGCCGCGCTCTACCTGCTCGACTGGATCCTGCTCACGCTGCTGCGCGAGCGGTCGGGGGTCGCGCTGCGGGCGTGGTTCAAGGGGTTCGGCGAAGGGCTGCGCGAACCCGCCGGGGAGCGCCGCCCGATGGCCTGGCGCACCGCCTGGCGGATGCTCCGGCTCGGCCGTCCGCCCATCGTCTGACCCGGCCGGGCCCTCTGGCCCGTGTCCGATCTCTTTGTGCCCGATCTCGCGCGGCTCGCGCCGCGCGCCTCACTCTTCGGTCGCATCGCCGATCGTCATGGACAGCCGGGCGACGGTGGTCGTCAGCAGGGCGTGCTTGGGCAGGCCCAGCTCGCTCAGCTCCTTGGCGATCGGATGGTTGCCCAGCCGGATCAGCGCTCCGCCCGGCCGCGCCCGCACCCCGCGCGGCGAGATCGACCACGGCGTGCGGCGGGTCACGCCGTCCAGGTTGGTGTAGGCGTCGAACGGTGAGACCGCCCCCGCCGCCGGGACCGGCACTCCCGGCCGCAGCAGCAGGTCGAGCACCAGCCGGCCGTCCTTGCGCAGCACGCACCGCTTGTACGGCGAGCCCATCCGCAGCTCGATGTCGGCCAGCTCCTTCGGGAACCCCCAGATCGAGCGCCCCGCCTCCATCGTGAAGCCCTGGTTCACCGGCAGCCAGTGCACGAACATCCCGGTGCCGACCCGCCGCACGTCGGACACACCGGCCAGCATCCCACCGCCCCGCGCGCGCTCGGCCCCCGGCGGGCGAACCATGAAGGACACCCCGAACTCGCCGTAGGAACCGAGGTCGGAGTCCGCGTAGCGGACGAAGAACAGCGTGCACACGGCCCGCCCCGGCAGCAGCTCGGACACGTCGAGCCCCGAGTAGGCGATCACCGCGCGGGCGGCGTCGGCGCGCACGAGGTACGTCGCGAAACAGGCCGCGGCCTCCCGCACGCGCACCGGCATCTCAACGGCGCGCCCCTGAATCAAGTGGTGTGCCATGCCATTCAGTACACCAATCCGCGCTGCCCGCGTCACGTACTCGACTACACCGTGACGGCTTTGCGCCGGTGTGGAGTGCCCGCGCCGCGCGGGGTCAGCGCCCATTCCTCCAGCAGTCCGACGAACTCCACGGCGTGTTGCGGCCAGTGGTGGTGCCGCAGCGCCGAAGCGTGGCCCCGGGCGCCCATGGCCACCCGCTCCTCCGGATCGTCGCGCAGCCGCAGCACCGCCGCCACCATCGCGTCCAGATCGCCGAACGGGACGACCACGCCGCAGTCCACCCCGCCCACGAGCGAGGCGGCCATCGGCAGCGGCGTGGTGACCACCGGGACCCCCCTGGCCATGTACTCGATGACCTTGGTCGGCAGCGAGTGGCGGTAGTTGGGCTCGTCGTGCAGCGGGGACAGCCCCGCGAGCGCGCCCTCGGCCATCCGCAGCGCGTGCCGGTTGGGCACGTAACCGAACCAGTCGAGCAGGCCGTCGCGCTGCGCGTCGCGCAGTATCGGGCGCACCGCCGGGTCGGCCGCGCCGATCAGGTCCATCCTGATCGCGTGCGGCGCGAGCCGTCTGGCCAGCTCGATCAGGTCGAGCGCGCCCCTGGCCTCCGACAGGTGGCCCACGTAGACCACCCGGTTGTCGCCCGGCGGGGACGGAAGCGTGTCCGGCACGTAGGTGGTGTTCCTGATCACCGGGTGCGGGAGGGAGAAGCGGTCCTGGTAGGCGTCCTCGGCCAGGATCAGCCGGATTCGGCGTTCGGCGCTCGCCTCCATCCGCCTGATCAGCGGCGGCAGCATCCGGCGCAACGGCTCCGGCAGGTAGCCCTTCACCGAGAGCGCGCTCGCCGTGTCCTCGTGGACGTCCCACACCAGCGGCGGGCACCGGCGGCCACGGGGCAGCGCGAGCAGCAGCTCGATGTCGTGCACGAGGATCAGGTCGGCCTCCCTGGCCGCCCGCCGCAGTGCCTTCCTGGCCGCTCTGACCGCCCGGTAACGCCTGCGGCCCACCGCGCGCGGCACGTCCACGGCGTGTATCGCGGGCCCCGGCGTGACGTTGCAGTGCGTGAACGGCGCGATGTAGGTCACCTCGTGCCCGGCAGCCAGCAACGCCCGGATCTGCCGGTGCATGATCCGGGCGTCCTCGGGATGGTGGACGACGGTCGCGACGCATACGCGCATGCTCCGATGCTCCGTCGCGATGCCGTCATGTCCGGAGTCGTTGTGTGAATGGTGGCGGAATTACCGCTAAATTTCAGGTCTTCGACCGTGCGGCGGGAGCCTGGGAGGCTGTCCGAGCCTTCGCTGGACGGCGATAGAGCCAGGTCAGCCGGGGTTCGATGATCCATTTGAAGAGTGTTCGCGTCTCCGGCAGACAGAGCACGATCGCCAGCGTGAAGCAGATCGACATGATCGCGATCGCGCCGAGCGGCCCGAACATCCACGGGAAGCTCAGCCAGCCCATCTCCTTGGCGATCAGCACCGGCACGCCGTGCAGCAGGTAGGCGTAGAGCGTGCGGGTGCCCAGGTCGGTGTACCAGGTCTGACGGCGCGGCACGAGCGCCAGCACGGCGAACGACATCGCCAGCGCGGCGGCCAGCAGCGCGGTGCGCAGGCCCAGGCCCATCCACCAGGAGAGCTTGAGGTCGTGGTAGCTGCTCTTGAAGTAGATCGGGGCCAGCTTGACGTGCGGCGCGATGACGATGGCCACGACGGCGGCGGCCGCGAGCGTGGCGGCGGCGACGAGCTTGATCCAGAGCCGGTTGAGCATGTCGAAGTGCTCGGGCTTGAGCATCAGGCCGATCACGAAGAAGGGCAGCAGACCGAAGAAGCGGTCGAAGCTAAAGTCGCCGGATATCTCCGAGAAGCCGGACAGCAGGTAGATGGCCAGCGCGACCAGCAACGGCTGTTTCATCCGCCGCCACACGGGCGTGGACAGCCGCCAGAGGAGCAGCGCCAGGAGGTACCAGTTGAGCCAGGCCGGGTCGATGATCGTCAGAGACCACTTGGAGCCCAGCGCGTAGCGCAGCGCGGCGTAACCGACCTCGACGATCACGTAGGGGATGAGGAAGGTGTCGACCAGCTTGTTGGTCTTCGCGTTGGAGTTCCAGAAGTTCCGGCTGAGGTAGCCGCTGATCAGCACGAACAGCGGCATGTGGAAGCTGTAGATGAACAGGTAGGCGGCTCGTGCGGAACCCGCGGCGAGGGTGGGCACCAGCGAGTGGCCCATCACCACGACCGTGATCAGCAGGAACTTGACGTTGTCCAGGTACGGCTCGCGCTTCTTCCCGGCACGCCCGGCCGCCTCCTGCCGCGCGGCCTCCCCCTTCGAGGACCGCCCGCCGTCCTCGGCCGCCGCCGCTTTGCGCCGCCGCCCACTCCGGTCGTTTCCACCTACGGTGGTTCCGAGGTCGGGGGTCTCCGTCTTCCAGGCTCGCTCCCCAGAGGGCCCGGTGAGAAGCCCGGTCTCCCCGCCCGGAGCGGTGGGGGGGGAGGCGGCGAGGGGGTCCTGCCGTCCGTGGCCGGGGTGTTCGGTGGCGCGCTGTGCGCCCCATCCGCCTGCGGTGGCTCCGCCCGTCGTACCGTCCGTGGCCGCGCTCCGCGTACCCCAGCCGCCCGCCGTGCCGTCCGTGGCGGCCGGAGGCTGGGCTCCCCAGCCGCCTGCCGTACCGCCTGTGGGGGCCGGGGACTGCTCGGCGGTGGGGCCGGGGTAGGCGGGGAAGGCGGCAGTGGGGCGGTCGTCGCGGTCGGTGGGGGGAGCGCTCTCGCGAGGGGCGTGGGCGGGCTGGTCGGTGGTGGGGCGTTCGGGCTCGAAGTAGCCGCGCGTCGCGCCTTCCGCAGGCTGGGCCGGGGGGCGGGACCAGTCGCCGGTGGGGGGGAGACGCCAGGCGGGGGCCGGGGTGGGCTCGGTGAGCCGGTCGGCCTGGGCCCGGGGATCGGTTTCGGGGGACCGATACTCCTGTGCCGGATCGGTGGTCGCCGCGCCGCCGGATGGGCGGGCCTCCTCTTGGTGTGGCACTTGATGCTCACGCTCGTCAGGGGATCCGCCGGAGCGGGCGTCGCCTGCGCCCTCGCTCCGCAAGCCCGGGACCTGGAAGGTGGATCGGGTGTCACTCACAGGGAACGGCTCTGCTATCTGTCGGAGTCAGTGCGCAGTCGGGCACGCCGTCAAGGCGTACGGCGAACACATGATCTGCTCGCCCCGCCGACCGGACCACCATAACGGGCTCGTAGATCGTATGTAGCCCTTGGCGGGGATAGGACTTTGATCCACAGGGGATTGTTACTAATCCACCAGAAGGCTTACTGGCAGGGGTTCGTCTTGGAGTTGACGACGCTTTCCTTCAGTTCGTCCGGGATCTTGACAGGTGCCTTCACGCCCTCCCAGTCGGCCCCCACCACGAGCTGGATGACCGGCGTGTTGGCCGCTTCGCCACCCGTGTTGGCCGGGGGCGAGGCCGTCTTTGCCGAGTTGGGCGAGGTGGAGGGCGTCGTCGGCACGTACGCCTCGACCGACACCGGCTTGATCTTGCCGGACTGCGGCGAGACCTTGCTCAGCAGCTTGGACGCGATCGGCGTGGCGTAGTCCGCGCCGCTCTCGGCGTTCTTGGCGTAGAGGAGCCGGGTCTTCGGGGCGTCGACCCCGCCGATCCTCGCGTTGCCCACCTGGGTGACCTGGAACCCCTGGGCCACCAGCGCGTCGGCGACCTCCTTGGCCCGGCCCTCGACGCTCGTGCCGTTGAGCACCTGCACGCGCACCTGCGCGGGCTTGATCGCCGGCTTCGCCGGGGCGGTGGTGGTGCCGGTGGACGGCTTCGGCGTGGTCGTCGGCTTGACCTCGACGTCGCGCTTGATCGCGTCGAACAACTGGGAGGCGGCGGGCTCCCGCCAGATCACCCGGTTCTTGTCGTCGGGGTGCGGCCCCCAGGGCACGGTGATGAACTGCACGCCGCTCGACGTCAGCGCCCGGGCGCTCTGCGCGATGCTCAGCAGCGTGTCGGGGCTGTTGGCCAGCTCCGGGTTCATCTTCACCGACTTGGTCGCGGCGGTGATGAAGCTCAGCAGCTTGGTGGGGTCGGTGATCAGGTCGCTGCTGGTGGCCTTCTTGACCACCTGGGAGAGGAAGACCTGCTGGCGCTTGATCCGCTGGATGTCGCTGCCGTCGCCGTAGTTGCGCAGACGGACGTAGCCGAGGGCCTGCTCGCCTTTCAGGTTGTGCCACCCGGCCGCCAGGTCGAGCTTGGCCTTGCGGTCGTTGACCGGCTGCTTCAGGCACACCCTGATGCCGTCGAGGGCGTCCACGATGTTCTTGAAGCCGGTGAAGTCGACCTCGACGAAGTGGTCGATGCGGACCTTGGTCAGTGACTCCAGCGTGGCGATCGTGCAGGTGATGCCGCCCTCGTTGTAGGCGGCGTTGATCATATCGGTCTTGGGGGGAAGCGTCGTGCCGTTCGGCCCCGGACACGCCGGGATGGCCACCACCGAGTCGCGCGGGAAGCTGATCAGCGTGGCGTTGTCCCGGTTGGGGGAGATGTGCATGAGGATCATGGTGTCGGTGCGCTTGCCCGCGTTGAGCATGTACTTGCCGTACTTGAGGTTGTCGCCCTCGCGGGTGTCGGAGCCGACCATCAGCACGTTGAGCGCGCCGGTGCTGTTCACCGGGCGGTCCTTGCCGAGCTTGGCGTTGAAGTCCTCGGTCTCGATGCCCGCCGATACCGAGCGGTAGAGCGTGTAGCCGGTGAGCGTGCCCGCGACCATGAGGCCGGTCAGGGCGATGCTGCCCCAGGCCAGCATGCGCATCTTCTTCTTACCGCCGTCGTCTCCGCGACGGTGGCCGTCGGACGTGTCGCCGGGAGGCGGAGGGCCGCCCTCTGCGGGGCCGTACTGCCGGGAGGGGCGCTGCGGCGCGGCCTTCGGGGGGGTCCGGTGCTGCTCTTCCCTGTGCTGGTCTTCCCTGTGCTGGTCTTCCCTGTGCTGCGCCGCGCTCTGCTGGGGTGCGCGCTGCCGGCTCGGGGCCTGCCGTCCGCCGGAGGGCTGGTCGTAGCCGCGTTCGCGGCGGCCCTGCTCGTGGCCCTGGCCCGGCCCCGGCTGGTCGTAGCGCGGCCCGGCGTCGGAGCGGCGGCGGGGGCCCGTGGCGTGATCGGGCGGGGCCGGGGACGGGCCCGCCGCGTGGCGGCGGCCTTCGTATCCCTGCGCGCCGCCGAAGGAGGACCGCTGGTCGCCGCCACGGGCCGCCCGGCGGGCCGCTCTGCGGCTGCCCGGCTCAGGGGGATAGACGTGGTAGCCGCTGGTGTCGCTCGGGTCGCTCATACGGCGGCGGTCGCTCACGGGGTCTCCTTCGCCGGCGCCGTCCGCACCCACAGGACGGGGCGCCCGATCGCTCGCTCGCTCAAGGTCCCCCATCCCCGGCCGTGCGAGGCCCGCAGCCGCGAGCGCCTCGTCCCGTTCACCTGCTCAACGCGAAAAAGGGTAGGTCAATCATTCGGCGACGGTGTCACGATCGTTGGATTCGGCTCCTGACCTGACTGTTCCGCCGTGATGATCTGGTTGCTCAGCATACTCAGATTCGGACATTTCATGGAATGTTTGGGGATACCTACTTTGTCTGGGGCCCGTCGGCCGCCCTCAGGCACACCGCGGCGGCCAGTGTGGCCAGCGGCACGGCAGGCAGAACATACCGGTAATCGAACTCCGCGACCGCCGCCGGTGTGACCAGAAGCACCCAGGCCACCGTCCACGGAAGCGTCCAGGCCGCGCGCGGCCACACCGCCCGGGGCCACCGTGGCAAGGCGGCGCCCTCCGTCCTCGCCCGCCGCGCGAACCGGACCAGCACCGCCCCCGGCGGCACCAGCAGCAGGCCGAGCAGCACGATCCCCGGAACGTGCACGACGTCCTGATACGCCCGCATCCACCCGGCGAACGGCTCCACGATGCGGGTGCTGATCTCGCCCTGCTCGTAGTCCCTGGCATGACCCGCCCCGACCTGCGCCGGGTAGCGTCCCGGGGGAGGGGGCGGACGCTCGGGGAACTCGTAGTAGGCGTAGACCTCGGCGTCGGGATACACCGGACGGTCCCAGGCGAAGGTCCGTGTCAGCTCCGACAGGATCGACCCGGCGTAGTCCAGCGGCTGGCTGCGGATCGCCAGCGTCGCGAACCGCGCCGCCCGCGCGTCGTTGTCCGCCGAGAACGTGATGCCGGGCAGCAGCACCAGCGGCGCGTCGTGGGCCCAGATGTACTCCTGCGACGGCGGGCGCTCCGCGGGCGGCCGGGGATCGCACAGCATCGCGATGTCCGGCGGGGGACGCATGACCGAGCAGTCGGCGAAGGACATCGTCCGGGCGTAGAGGAACACGCCGTTCGCCCCGACCAGCCCGACCCGGTTGTGCGTTCCCCAGAACCACGCCCCGTAGGCCAGGATCGGGATCATCGCCGCCGCGAGCATCGCCCCGGCGCGCAGGGCACGCGTCCTGGTCTCCTGGGAGGTCTCCTCACGAACCCCGGGTGAGGCGTCCAGCGGGTCCGGGCGGATCAGCAGCCACGCCCCGAGCACCACCAGCAGCGGCAGCCCGACCGACCTGGTGAGCGTGGCCGCGGCCACCAGCAGGCCGATCGCGTACGCCCGGCGGCGCGCGACCGTGCGCGACACCCCGACGCACACCGCCGCCACGACCAGGAACGCGAACAGCGTGTCGGAGACCAGCAGTTGCTCCAGCTCGATCTGGTACGCGTCCAGCAGCACCGGCGCGGCGGCGAGGACCGCCGCCCATCTGGGCGCGCCCAGCCGCCGGGCGGTCGTGTGGACCAGCACGGCGACGCCGAGCCCGAGCAGGTGCTGGACGAACACCACCAGCGCGAACGAGTGGAACGGCTTGAGCAGGATCAGGAAGAAGGAGTAGCCCGCCGGTCGCACTAGATCGGGGCTGGGACGCATGGCGGTGACGACGTACGTGTAGGTGTCGGGGAACCACAGCGCGGGCTGGAACCCGAGCATGGTGACGATCCGCAGCGTCATCCCAAGGACCAGCAGCCCGGCGAACCACCGGTTCTCACCCGCCCACAGCCGTAGCCGGGTCCACAGCCGTAGCCGGGTCACGCCACCTCCAGCTCGATCCCCCATTAGGCTCGCGCCCAATGCTGAAAGGTACCGGTTCAGATCTGGTCAAGCGGCCCAGGGCGGGCAAGATGCTCGCCGTGTGCTCGGCCGCGCCCGCGCTGATACTGGCCGGCTGGCTGCTCGCCGCGCTGCCGCTGCTGCTCCTGGACCTCTTCACGCCCGCCCTCGCGCTGCTCCTCGGCGTCCCGCTGGCTGCCCTGGCCTGCTGGGCGGGTCTGCGCCGCCTGCCGGACACGATCGAGGCCACCGCCCGGCAGACCGGCGCGCTGCTCGCCGTCGCGGCCGGGTCGGGCGTGTTCAACGCGGTGCTGCACACCGAGCAGCTCATCGTGCGGCGCGACCCGGCGACCTACGCGCAGAGCGCCCTCTGGCTCGCCCGGCACGGCTCCCTCCCGATCCCGTACCAGGACGCCGCCTTCGGCGGTCCCGACCGGGCGCTCTCCTTCTACAGCGTGGGCTTCTACGACTTCCAGGGCGCGGTCGTCCCGCAGTTCATGCCGGGGCCGCCGCTGGTCTTCGCGGTGGGCGACTGGCTCGGCGGCGTGACCGGGCTGCTGCTGACCCCGCCGGTGCTCGGCGCGCTGGCCGTCCTGACCGTGGGGGGCGTCGCCGCCCGCCTGATCGGACCCGCCTGGGCGCCGCTCGCGGGGCTGGCGTTCGCGGTGAGCCTGCCGATCCTCTACACCTCGCGCACCACGTTCAGCGAGATCCCGTCGCTGATCATGATCTTCGGGGCGATCGCGCTGCTGCTGGACGCGCTCGACCGCGCGCGCGCCGTCCCCGGCGGGCGGGACGCGGGCGGGGCGCGCGGCATCGCGGCGTCGGCCGGGCTGGTGTTCGGGCTGGCCACCCTGGTCCGCATCGACGGCCTGCGCGACATCCTGCCGGTGCTCGCGTTCGCGGGCCTGCTGATCGCGTTCCGCCGGGCCGGTGACCGCGCGCCCGCCGGGGCCGCCCGGGCCGGCGTGCTGGGGTTCCCGCTGCTCGGCGGGCTGGCGGCCGGGGTGGCCCTGGGGTTCCTGGCGGCGCAGCTCGTCACCTGGCCGTACCTGGACTACCTGCGCCGATCGCTGGTGCCGCTGCTGGCCGTCTGCGCCGTGGTGCTGGTGGTGACCGCGCTCGGCGCGGCGCTCACGCCGCGGCTGCCCGCCGTACGGCCGCCGCGCCCGCTCCCGAACGCCGTGGCCGCGCTGGTCGTCCTGGCCGTCGCGGGCCTGGCGGCCCGGCCCTGGCTGCAAACCGTGCGCCGGATCCCCGACAACTGGGAGGACCGCCAGAACGCGGCCTTCATCGAGTCGATCCAGCGCGCCAACGGCCTGCCCTCCGACGCCACGCGCCTGTACTACGAGGACTCCCTCTACTGGCTGATCTGGTACGTCGGCATCCCGGTCGTGCTGCTCGCCACGCTGGCCGCCGCGCTGCTGGCCAGACGCCTCGCCGGAGGGAAGGGCCTCGCCTGGCTGCTTCCGCTGGCGATCATCGGCTGGACCACCCTGACCACGCTCGTCCTCCCGTCGATCACCCCCGACCACCCCTTCGCGGCCCGCCGCCTGGTCCCGGTGGTGATCCCCGGCGCGGTGCTGCTCGGCGTGTGGGGCCTGCGGTGGCTGTGCGACCAGGCCCGGCGGCGGGGCCACGGCCGCCGCACGCAGCGGGTGCTGCTGGCGGCCGGCGCGCTGCTCGTGGTCGTCCCCCCGGCCGTGGTCTCCGGCGGCACCGCGTTCACGCCGGTCGAGCGGGGCGAGGCCGCCGCCGTCGCCGGGCTGTGCGCCGCGATCCCGCGCGACGCCTCCGTCCTGATCGTCGAGCGCGTCACGGGCGACCGGTTCACCCAGGTCGTGCGGGGCATGTGCGGCGTCCCGACGGCCCGCGTCCACATCCCGGCGGGGGCCGCCGACCGTGACGTGGCCGCGGTGGGCGACGTGACGCGCCTGACCGGCCGGATCCGCGAGGCCGGGCGCCGTCCGGTCCTGCTGGCCGCGTCCGGGGAGCAGCTCGCGCCCTTCGCCGGTACGGCCCCGCCCCGCCAGGTCATGCGCCTGCGCACCCGCCAGGACGAGCGCTCCCTCATCTCCCCGCCCAACGCCACCTGGTCGTTGTCCGCCGACGTCTGGATGGCCACTCCGTAAACCGTTCCCAAACCGGTTCGGCATCCGGGCCGCGCCGCGTTGCGATGATCGAACTGGATGAGCCATATTCGCCATATGGAGCCGACACGGGAGGGTGCCGAAGAGCTGGATTTCGGACGGGAGTCCGCCGCGGAGACCCGTTTACGCGAGCTGACCTCGGCCTACCGCTGGCCGTTGATCGCCGTGGCCGTCATCGTGGCGCTGGCCGGGGCGGGCGGCTGGTACATCCTGGAGAACGCCGGCAAGCCGCAGGCGCCGCCCGACGGCCCGTGGCCGACCACCGGCGACTACACCGTGACCATGTGCATCGCCGCCGTGTGCGGCGACGCCGCGACGCGTGAGGAACGGCTGGCCGTCGAGCGGACCCTCCGGTCGCTGCCCGAGGTCGGCACCGTGCTCTACCGCTCGCCCAAGGAGGTCTACGACAGGTTCGCCGCCATGGTCGACAACGCCGAGCTCGTCGCCGCCACCGACGTCAACGACATCCCCGAGGCGTTCGAGGGCGAGCTGCGCTCCACCGACGACATCGAGGCGTTCGTCGCCCGCCTGGACGCCATGCCAGGCGTCGCGGGCGCCCGCGTGGCCCGCCCCAGCTTCTGGGCGGGGAAGGTGGACGTCGCGGTGCTGCTGTGCCCGGACAACATGAACGGCAGGCTCGGCCCCAAGTGCGACGACCGGGGCGCCGCGACCCGCCAGGAGCGAGAGGCGATCGAGGAACGGCTGTCCTCCATCCCGGGAGTGGGAACGATCTACTACAGCGACCGCGAGCACGCCCGCCGGGTGGAGGCCCACATGACCGTGTCCGGGCGCGCCCCGGAGCCGGTCCTGTCCGGCTACTACATCAAACTGGAGGACAAGGCCGCGGCCCAGGCCGTCGAGCGCGCGATGGACCGTCTGCCGGGGGTGGACCGGGTCGCGCCGGTGGCCCCGTAGCCGGCCGTGCGAACCGGCGGAAAGGGAAGATGTGCAACCGATCGTTCGTGGGGAAAGGTATCCTCGCCCGTCATGAGCCCGCCCGAATCCCCGGAGACCGGATCAGCCGTGAAAGAGAAGCCGGTGGACGACCCGCCGTACGTCACGATCGTGCTGCCCTGTTACAACGAGCAGGACCACGTGGTGGCCGAGGTCGAGCGCATCTGCGCGGCCATGGACAGCAGTGAGTACACCTACGAGCTGATCGCGGTCGACGACTGTTCGAGCGACGAGACGCTGAACCGGCTCCGGGAGGCCGCGCCCAGGTTCCCGAGCATGCGGGTCCGGGCGTTCCACCGCAACGGCGGGTCGGGCACGGTGCGCCGGATCGGGTCGCAGGAGGCGCGCGGCGAGATCGTCGTGTGGACCGACGCCGACATGTCCTACCCCAACGAGCGCATCCCCGAGCTGGTCGACGTCCTGCACAAGGACGCCGGCGTCGACCAGGTGGTGGGCGCGCGGACCACCGAGGAGGGCTCGCACAAGCTGCTGCGGGTGCCCGCCAAGTGGTTCATCCGCAAGGTCGCAGAACGGCTGGCCGGGCAGAAGATCCCCGACCTCAACTCGGGGCTGCGGGCGTTCCGCAAGTCGGTGGCCAGGCCGTACCTGCGGCTGCTGCCGCCCGGGTTCTCCTGCGTCACCACGATCACGCTGGCGTTCCTGTCGAACCAGCACGACGTCTACTACCTGCCGATCGAGTACAGCAAGCGGGCGGGCAAGTCGAAGTTCAGCTTCGTCTCCGACGCCTACCGTTACATCCTGCAGGTGCTGCGGATGGTCATGTACTTCAACCCGCTCAAGGTGCTCATGCCGCCGGCCCTGTGGCTGACGGTGATCGGGTTCGGCAAGGGCGTCTACGACGTGTGGCACTACGGCTTCTACCTGACCAGCAACGCGATCGTCACCTTCCTGTCCGGGATGCTGATCGGCTCGGTGGCGCTGCTGGCCGACCTGATCGTCCGCTCCAGGAACGACTAGCGCATGCGGATCGCCATCGTCGGCCCGACGTACCCCTACAAGGGCGGCGGGGCACAGCACACCACCGAGCTGGCGCACCGGCTCAGCGCCATGGGGCACGACGTGGTGATCGAGTCCTGGCGTGCGCAGTACCCGGCGTTCCTCTACCCGGGGCAGCAGACGATCGACAGCCCGGAGGGCACGCCGTACCCCGACGTGCGGCGCGTGCTCGACTGGCGGCGTCCCGACGGATGGGTGCGCCGCGGCCGGCGGATGCGCGGCGCCGACCTGGTGGTGCTGACCCTGCTGAGCCCCGTGCAGGTGCCCGCCTACCTGGGCGTTCTCGCCGGGATCGGGCGGCGGACCCCGGTGGTCGCGCTCTGCCACAACGTGCTCCCGCACGAGCGCAAGCCGTACGACAAGCCGCTGATGAAGGCCCTGCTCAAGCGGGTCGATCGGGTGCTGGTCCACTCCGACGAGCAGGCGGGCCTGGCACGCGGGCTGACCGCCGCGCCGGTCGCGGTGGCCACGATGCCGCCGCACCTGCCCTCGCGCACGCCCGGTCTCGCGGGCGCGCGGGTGCACCGCAGGCTGCTGTTCTTCGGCATCGTCCGGCCGTACAAGGGGCTCGACCTGCTGCTGCGCGCGCTGCCCGACGGGATCTCGCTGACCGTGGCGGGCGAGTTCTGGGGCGGCCTCGACACCACCCGCGCCCTGATCGGCGAGCTGGGCATCGCCGAGCGCGTGGAGCTGCGGCCCGGCTACGTGGCCGCGCAGGAGGTTCCCGAGCTGTTCGCGCGGGCCGACGCGCTGGTCCTGCCGTACCGCAACGCCACCGCCAGCCAGAACGTCTGGCTCGGGCACGAGCACGGGGTGCCGGTGATCGCTACCAGGGTGGGCGCGCTCGCCGACAACGTCACCGACGGCGTGGACGGCCTGCTCGTCGAGCCGGGCTCGGCCGAGGCGCTACGCGCGGCGATCGAGCGATTCTACGAGCCGGGCGAGCCCGAGCGGCTGCGGTCGGGGGTCAAGGCGGTCGATCCGGCGCCGCTCTGGGACGCCTACGCCGAGCGCCTGCTCAACGGCTGAGCCGCCAGCCAGCCCGCCGCGGCCAGCGACACGTCGGCCACGGTGAACACCACCCGCGACACCGCGGCCGCCACCAGCGCCTCCGGCGCGGCGAGCGTGGGCGCGAGGGCGATCACCATCGCGCCCTCCCGGACCCCGATCCCGGCGGGCACCACCACGGTGATGATCCCGGTGGCCCACGCGAGCGCGTAGGCGCCTGAGGCGAGCGGGTACGCCGCGCCGGGGGCGAGCAGCAGCAGGTGCACGCCGTAGATCAGCCACCCGGTCGTCGTCCACGCGACCGCCACCAGCACGGCCCGCCCAGGCAGGACCATGTCCAGCGGCTCGCGGCGCGCGATCCGCAGCGCCAGGTTGAGACCCCAGGTCAGCACCCGTGGATGCAGGCCCACCGCGATCAGCGGGATGAGCGCCAGCAGGTACCACGCCTGCCGGAAGACGCCCTGCGTGCCGAGCGTGGCGGCGGCCACCGACAACGCGCAGCCGAGGGACACCACGATGGCGATGGACACCGAGCCGAACATCCGGCGCGGCGGGCAGGCGTGGTCGCGGCCCAGTTCCATCATCGCCGCGTAGGCCCACACCGAGCCGGGGACGTACTTGCCGAGCTGGCCGACGAACATCACCCGGGCGGCCTGCCGTACCGGGAGGTCGGTGCCCAGGCCGCGCAGGATCGAGCGCCAGGCCGCCAGCATGCACAGCAGCCCGGCCAGCACGGCGAGGTAGGCCCCGGCGATCGACCACCACGACAGCTCGCCGAGCGCGGCGAGGGTCTGATCGCCGCCCGAGGCCAGGCCGTAGGCGACGAATCCGATCGCGATCAGCGCCAGGGCCAGGCGCAACAGCCGGCTGGAGCGCAGGCGGGCCAGCATCCGCCCAGGGTATGCGGTATTCGAGACTCGTCGGTAGATGCCCGGCTCGCCGGGTACTGTTGTGCGCCGTGGGAAAGCAACGCCAGGCGCAGCTCGCCTACTCCGAGTTCCAGGGCGCGATGCTCGACGAGGAGAAGCGCCGCCGAAAGGCCGCGAAGATCATCGCCGTGCTCGGCCACTTCCTGGGACGCACCGGTGAGGCCCCCCTCGCGGGGCTGACCGTCGCCGACGTCGGCTGCTCGGCGGGGTTCATCGCCGACGAGCTGGCGGCGGCGGGCGCGGCCCGCACCTTCGGCCTCGACATCGACGTGCCGGGGCTGCGCAAGGCGGCGGAGCGGTTCGGCGAGCGGGTGGAGTTCGTCTGCGCGGACGGCACGGCGATGCCGTTCCCCGACTCCTCGATCGACGTGCTGGTCTTCAACCACATCTACGAGCACGTGGTCGACCCCGACGCCATCATGGCCGAGATGCGCCGGGTGCTCCGCCCCGACGGCGTGCTCTACCTGGGCCTGGGCAACCGGCTGGGGATCATGGAGCCGCACTACAAGCTGCCGTTCCTCTCCTACCTGCCGCCCGCGCTCGCCGACCGCTACGTGCGCGCCTTCGGCCGCGCCGACAGCTACTACGAGCGCTACCGCACCCGGCGCGGCCTGCGCCGGATGGCGCACGGCTTCCGCGTCTACGACTACACGTTCCCGGTGCTGGCCACGCCCGAGCGGTTCGCGGGCGGCGAGCTGTTCCCCGGCGCGGCCGGGCGGATCGCGCGCGCGGTGCTCGGCGGCACGCCCCGCGCCGCGCTGCGGGCGCTGCTGCCGGTCGTGCCGACCTACCTGTGGATCGCGACCAAGGGCGACCGCCGTCCGGCGGGCCCGAGGCTGCCGCAGCCGCCCGATCCGGTGCGCACGCTGTGAGAATCACCGCGAAGGGCGCGGCGCGGGCCGTCTTCCTGGTCATCGCGCTCGGCTTCGGGGTGTGGGCTGTGGGCCGCGAGTGGGACGCCGTCGTGGCCGGTTTCGCCGAGCTGTCCTGGGTTTCCGTGGCGCTGTCGCTGGCCGCCGTGCTCGCCGCGCTGGGCGGCGGCATGCTGACCTGGCGGGCGCTGCTGGCCGACCTCGGCTCGCCGCTGCCGGTGCGCCAGGCCGCCAAGGTGTTCTTCGTCGGGCAGCTCGGCAAGTACATTCCCGGTTCGCTGTGGCCGGTGCTCGCGCAGATGGAGATGGGGCGCGACCTCGGCGTCCCGCGTTCGCGCAGCGCCGCCGCGTTCTTCCTGACCCTGCCCGTGCAGATGGCCAGCGGCCTGCTGGTCGCCGCCGTGACCCTGCTGGCGGCCGGGCCGGCCTCGATCGGCCCCTACTCCTGGGCGCTTTTGCTGGTGCCGGTGCTCGCCGTGCTGCTGGAACCGCGCGTGATCAACGCGCTGATCGGCTTCGGCCTGCGGTCGCTGCGGCGCGAGCCGCTGGAGCGCCCGCTGACCCGGCGCGGCATGCTGACCGCGCTCGGCTGGGCGCTGTCCGGCTGGATCGCCTACGGCCTGCACCTGGCCGCGATCCTCGCCGACGCAGGCGTCTCCGGCGTGTCGGGACCCCGGCTCGCGGTCTTCGCGGTGGGCGCCTTCGCGCTGTCGTGGTGCCTGGGGATCATGACGTTCGTGGTGCCCGCGGGGGCCGGGGTGCGCGAGCTCGCGATGGTGGCCGTCCTGTCGCCGGTACTGCCCTCCGGAGCGGCCATCGCGGTGGCGCTGACCTCCAGAATCGTGCTCATAGCGGGGGATCTGGTGTGCGCCGGGACGGCGGCGCTGGCGGCACGTTCCACAGCGGTCCCAAAATCCCAACCTCAAGGTGACAAGGCCCCTCGAAATGCCCTGTGATTTACCGCACGATTCCGGGGACGCTGGCCATAGAGTTGTCTATAGAGGGGACGCACGGTCCCGCAGATCATGGAGGGGGAGCGATCTTCCTTGACGCCTCGAGTGCTCCTCGACGCGGCAGCGGTTCCGGCCGATCGCGGTGCGCTGAGCAGGTATGTCGAGGGGCTTGTCGCCGCTCTCGACAGCGCGGGCGCCGATCTCGCGGTGGCCTGCCAGCGTGCCGACGTCGAACGCTACAAGCGGCTGGCGCCGTCCGCGCGAGTCCTGTCCGGCCCGCCGTCGATCACCAACCGCGCCGCCCGGCTCAACTGGGAGCAGACCAGTGTGCCGGTGCTGGCCAAGCAGGTCGGCGCGCAGGTGATCCACGCCCCCTACTACTCGATTCCGCTGCGGCCGGGCATGCCGACCGTGGTCACCGTGCACGACGTCACCTGGTTCACCGACCCCGACCAGCACGGGGCGGTCAAGGCGGCGTTCTTCCGCTCGGCCACGCGCACCTCGGTGCGGCACGCGACGCGGGTCGTCGTGCCGTCCAAGGCCACCCGTGAGGAGCTGGTCCGGGTGCTGTCGGCCGACCCGACGCGCATCGACGTCGCCTATCACGGCGTCGACCAGGGCCTCTTCCACCGGCCGGGCGAGCACGAGGTCAAGCGGGTGGCCGACCGGCTGGGGCTGCACGGCCAGCCGTACATCGCGTTCCTCGGCGGCATGGAGCCGCGTAAGAACGTGCCGAACCTGATCAGGGGCTTCGCCCGCGCGGTCGGCGGTTTCGCCGAGGCGCCCGCGCTGGTGCTGGCCGGTGCCGTCCGCGACGAGGGCGTGGAGGAGGCCGTCAGCGAGGTCGCCGCGACGGTCCGGGTGGTCCGGCCCGGCTACCTGTCCTTCGCCGACCTGCCCGGTTTCCTCGGCGGCGCGCTCGCCGTGGCGTTCCCGTCCAGGGAGGAAGGGTTCGGCCTGCCCGTGCTGGAGGCGATGGCCTGCGGCGCGCCGGTGCTGACCACCCACCGCACCTCGCTACCCGAGGTCGGCGGCGAGGCCGTCGCCTACACCGAGCCCGACGCCGACAGCATCGCCGCGGCGCTGTCGGAGCTGCTGAACTCGCCGATGCGCCGCGAACGGCTCGCGTCGGCCGGGCTCGACCGGGCCCGCGAGTTCACCTGGGAGGCGTCGGCCGAGGCGCATCTGGTCTGTTACCAACGCGCACTGGAATAGTCGGCTACGCTCGCGGGGGTGACGGAGCACTCTTCGCCCGGCCGTGGTGACCTCGAAGCCATCCTCCTGGTCGGAGGAAAGGGCACCCGGCTGCGCCCGCTGACGCTGGGCGTCCCCAAACCACTGCTTCCCACGGCGGGTGTCCCCTTCCTCGCCCACCAGCTCGCCCGTGCCCGCGCGCATGGCGTGCGCCGTATCGTCTTCGCCACCTCCTACCGGGCGTCGATGTTCGCCGAGGCGTTCGGTGACGGGTCCGCCTTCGGGCTCGACCTGCACTACATGACGGAGGAGACCCCGCTCGGCACGGGCGGCGCGATCCGCAACGCGGCCGACGCGCTCACCTGCGGGCCGGATTCCCCGGTGCTGATCCTCAACGGCGACACCCTGTCCGGCCACGACATCGGCGCCCAGGTCGAACGCCATGTCACGAGGGGTGCGGCGGTCACGCTGCACCTGACCGAGGTGGACGATCCGTCCAGGTTCGGCTGCGTGCCGATCGACGACGACGGGCGGGTCACCGCGTTTCTGGAGAAGACACCGAACCCCGTGACGAACCTGATCAACGCGGGGTGTTACGTGTTCACCCGGTCGGTGATCGACACCATCCCGGCGGGCGAGGTCGTCTCCGTGGAGCGCGAGACCTTCCCCGGCCTGATCGAGGCGGGCGAGCGGGTCCTCGGCTACGCCGACCGGTCCTACTGGCTCGACGTCGGCACTCCCGAGGCGTTCGTGCAGGGCTCGCGCGACCTGGTGCTCGGCCGCCTGTCCTCACCCGCGCTGCCGGGCGTGCCCGGCGAGGCGCTGGCCATGCCCGGGGCGCGGATCTCGCCGGAGGCCAAGGTCATGGGCGGCACGGCGGTGGGCGCGGGCGCGGTCGTCGAGTCCGGCGCGACGGTCTCCGGCAGCGTCGTGGGCGACGGTGCGGTGATCCGCGCGGGCGCGGTGGTGTCCGACTCGGTCGTGGGACCGGGGGCGCGGGTGGAGGCGGGCGCGGTGGTGCGCGACGCCGTCATCGGCGACCGCGCGGTCATCGGGCCGGGCAACGAGCTGCGCGCGGGCGCGCGAGTATGGCCCGACGTCCACCTGCCCGAGTGCGCCATCCGCTTCTCCGCCGACACCTGACCTGGACCGTTCCGGGCCTACCGCTGGTCGAGCGCCGTCCGATGGCGCTGCCGTCCGCGCTGCCGAAAAGGGCCTCGCTCCGCTCGGACTGTTCTTTTTGTGTCGGGCTTCGCCCGACGCTGCCGCCACCGGCTTGGTCGCCTGGACCCGTATCCGGGAAGAAGCGACCGAACGCGGTGAATCCGCTGGACGGCACGGCAGCGACATCATGATCACCCCGAGTCGCCCATCCGCACCCGCTCCGCGCGGACGTGCGCCGACGCCGCCCGGCCTTACGTCACGATCCGGCGCCTGGGCCCGGCGGATGGCCGTGCCCACCGACGCGGTGGCCGAGGTCCCCACCGGGGTCGACCTCGCCGACGCCGCCGCCCTGCCAATGGCAGGTGTCACCGCACTGCGCACCGTCCGCTCCCGCGATATCCTCGGCCGCCGCGTCCTGATCACCGGCGCGGCCGGAGGCGTCGGCCGCTACGCCGTCCAACTCGCCGCCCTCGGCGGCGCCCACGTCATTGCCTCCGTCGGCTCACCCGCCCGCGCGCAGGGCCTCGCCGAGTTGGGTGCGAGCCAGGTGGTGGTCGGCTTGACCGGCATCGACCGGCCCATCGACCTCATCCTCGACAAAGTCGGCGGCCCGCAGCTGGCGGCGGCCTGGGCACTGCTGGCGGAGGGCGGCGTCATCCGGACCATCGGCTCGGCCTCCGAAGAGGCCGCCGTCTTCGAGCCGTATTCATTGTTCTCCCTCAGCCGCCCAAAACGATCAGCACCTTCGGCGACGCCCACGCCCACGCCCCCGGCCCCGACCTCGCCACTCTCCTCATCTTCGTCGCCGAAGGCCGCCTCTCCCCGGAAGTCACCCACCGCCGCCCCTGGCAAGAAATCGAACCCGCCGCCCAAACTCTCCTCACCCGCCAGATAGCAGGCAAGGCGGTGCTAGGCGTGGGCTGGTAGCCGGTCAGTCCACCCACACGAGTCTGAGGATCTCGACACGACGCTGCTCTTCGAGAATGAGGAAGACAGCGTAGCCTTGCTTGTGGTCTCCGAAGATCGTCATGCGCATCGGTCCGTCCTGCTTCGCCTGGTTGTACGGCGGGAAACCCCATGGCGCGACCCCCAGCGCCGTCCAGAGTTCCATGAGGGGGACAAGCGCGTGGGTAGGGAGAGCGTCGATCTGCTCAGAGGCGGTTGGATGCGCGTCGACCCGATACACCTAGCCGAGGGTATCGATCCGAGCACGCAGGCGAGTGGCGAATTCCTCATCCAGCGGGACGGTGCCCAGGGGCTCACCGCGGGCCGCCCGCTCCTGGATCCGGGCCGCGTCCTCCATCAGACGGTCGTGGTCGCCGATCGCTCGCTGAACGGCAAGAGGCCACCATTGGTCGACGAAGGCGATAGCGGGAGCGAGATCAAGCTCTTCGGTGGCTTGAGCCATCACAGCGCGGTATCCACGGTCGAACGCATCGAGTTCCTCGGGCGCAAGGGCGGCCCGGATGGCCTTGGGGGTGCGCTCGGGCACGGCTGCCGGACCTGGCCCGTGTGGTTGTGCGCTCACCTCGGCCCCCTTCTATGGTCGAGTGCCGACCGGCTCCGGGTCGGTCGGCCCCATTCACCGTAGTGTGGTCACCCGTCTCCACTCACCGTAGCGTGGCTACCCGCGATGTGCAGGCCCTTAACACCTTGTGAGTCAGGCACCCACCAGGGCGGCCCGGATGGCCTTGGGAGTGCGCTCGGGCACGGCCGAGCCGGCCAGGCTAGAGTCGGCAGGTCCTCGAGGTCTGCCGGGGCTAACTTCCATCGGAAGGGCCGTGCGGTCTCGTTGCAACGCCGCTCGAGGGCGATGAGTCGGTTTTCCGCCTGGTCAAGGCCGGTGAAGTCGTTGGGTGAGACGACTTTCGTTGCACGATGGAGAAGATCTCCGCTTGATCAGCGGCTCCCGATGATGAGGGACAGGCCTGCGTCGAAGACGTCGTCGGAGGTCAGGCCGACGCGGCGGCCCTCGTGCATCACCCGGGCCACCGTCGGGTAGGCCAGCGCGAACTCCTCGGTGGGTTGGGCCTCGGCTGAGTCCTGCTCCTCGATGACGTGGCCGAAGACGTAGTGGACGGCGGTGTAGACGACGGTGGCCGCGGCTGGCAGGGACAGCCCGCTGTCTTCCAGCGCGCGCAGCCCGTATTCGGGGATGCGCGCGAGCGTGGGTGTGTTCGGCGGCCGGGCGCCGGCCACGATCCGGGCGCCGTCGGGGTAGGCGAGCATCGCCCGGCGCAGGCGGTGCAGTACCTCGCTCAGCCACGGCTGCCAGGCCTGGCCGGGCGGCATCGGCTCCAGCTCGCCGAACTCCTCCTGCAGCATCGCCTCGGCCATGGCGTCGAGCAACTCCCGCTTGTCCTGAAACCGCCAGTAGATGGCCGGGGCCTTGACCTGCAAGCCAGCGGTGAGCTTGCGGAAGGTCACCCCGGCCAGCCCTTCCCGCTTCAGCAGCGCCAGGCCCTCGCTGACGATCGTCTCCGCGTCCATGACGACCAGCCTATAACTATGTTACATTGAATCGTGATGTAACGCCGTTATAGAGAGGTGATGTCATGAATCAGACACTCGTGGACAGCATGTGGACCTACCTCAAGGCCGGACTGGCCATGGACATCGACGCGCTGGACCGGATCTACGACCCCGAATTCGAGTACGTACGGGTCGACCAGGCAGGACAAACGATCACCCTGACCAAAGACCAGTTCATGGCCCCTTCCGGGCGCTGCGCGAGCAGGGACAGCGGATCGGTGAGTCCGTCGACGACGTGACCTTCCCGGCCACCACAGACCTCGGCGACCAGGCCGCGATCGTGATGCGGCGAGTCAAGGACGGCGAGCTGGTGCTCTACACGTTCATCTGGCGCGTGCAAGACGGGCGACCGACCACGATCCTGCGCGAGGTCACCTTCGACCGAGACATCAGCTACCTGCTGAGACTGACCCGCTAAGTGGTCCCCGCCGCGAGCCCCTCAGGGGTTGAGGGGCCAAGGCTGCTCGTGCGTAGCCGATCAGGAGCCGGTGGTGGCGATGTAGAGGTCGAGACCAGGTCCGGGGCCGCGAAGCTGACCTTCGGGCTGGCCTGCTGGTTGTGCCAGCAGATGTAGGCGGCGATGGCGGCGTTCTGCCAGTCATGGTTGCGGTGGTCGGTCCCGTGCGCGCGAAGTGCCAAAGCGTGGCGAATCCGGACTCGTTGGATGGCTCAGAACCGGCCGTGCGCTTTCCAGGCAACCGGCTCAAGCAAGCCCTGAAGGCCCGAGGACGTGTGGAGTTGCTGGATTTGCCGTCGCTGAGTCGGCGGCAGTAGGCGTGTATGAGGCGTGTTCGTCCGGCCTTCGAGCCCCACAGCGCTGGCGATTGCCTGTTTGCGGATCGCTGTGCGCGTGGCCGTGAGCCACTGCTGCCACTTGGTCGGGTTCTGTGGCTCGTGGTCGGCGTGCATCCGGCAGGCTCCGGCAAAGCAGGCATCGGCCGCCCCGCCGACGTAGAAGCCGCCGGGTGGCGATATTCATCGGCGTCTGCCGCGGCGGCGCCGCTGGTCCAGTAGTCGGTCAGTGCCGGGTCGTCGGGGAGGCCCGACCTGCGACCGTCCAGTGGTGGACCATTTGTCCAGGCGAACTTGCGCGGGTAGAAGCCGGTGTGCTGGCTCCCGGACACCCACTTGTCGCACCTGGCGGTATTGAACATGCCGAAGTACAAGGCAATGATCCAGCGCTTCGGCTCGTTCGGGTGGGAGATCTTACTCCGCATTCTCCCTGGTGAGGACCTTGGTCAGCGACCGGGGAGCGGCCGAGGTTCTCGGCTGCTGACTCAGTCATGGCCGCGGTCGGGTCCGACCAGGCCGCCTTCGTAGGCGGCGATCGGGAGCGGTGGCCGATGTCGTAGACCACCTGCTGCACGCTGGGACCGCTTGGACCTGATCGAACAGCACGCCCACCGCGGCGTGGACGGTCGCCGGAAACCCACGACGATGCCAATCCGGTGGCGGGCAGCCCAGTGGCCAGGCACCCGCGAGCGGCTCCAGGGCTCCTGCCCGGTGTGCGTTTCCCGGCTACGGCGTCCAAGTGTTCGGCTGGTGGCGCGAGCGTCCGGGCGGAGCTCGACCCTAGGAAGAACGTCTGAGCGGAGCGAGGGCATTGGGGTGCGGCGGGAGTGCTGTTGTGGGCGAGAGCCCCCTCCCGAGGGGGCTCTCGCCGGGGCGGGGGTTAGCGGTCGCCGGCGGCGTTGACGAGTTTGGCTTCTACTCGGGCCGTCAGGGTGAGGGGGGTGCCCGCCTTGACGAAGATGGAGGGGGTGTCGGTGTAGGTCATGGTCTTGTCCTTGACGGTCACGCCGTAGGTGCCGAGGAAGCGGAAGTCCACCGGGTCGAGGATGAGGTCGTAGCGGGTCCAGTCGTCGGTGTGGCTGAAGGCGATGCCCTTGCGGCCGTCGGCGTCGGTGACGTCCTGGAGGTAGGTGACGCCGGGGATGGTGGCCAGGCCGCGAAAGAGGGCGGCGCGGACCTCCGGGGGGAGGGCCTGGGTGCCCATGAGCTGGTAGATGGCCTGGAAGAGCTGCGCGTCCATGGACGGCGGGGGCTCCTCGCCGACCCGCTTCGACCCCCATTCCGTCAGCTTGGCGCGGATCTTCGCGAGCACCCCCTCGGGGGTGACCGGCTCGCGGGCCAGGTCGGCGGCGCTGAGGCCGGGGTGGTTGCCCTGGATCAGCAGCTTGCCGCCGGGCGTGGTCTCCCAGGCGACCTGCTCGCCGTCCACGCTGGTCCACTCCTCGAAGACGGTGCGCTTGGAGAGGTCCACGCCGAAGCCGCCGTCGCCCGCGCCGGGGGCCTGGTTGTGCTTGATGTAGAGCCACTGGCTTGGGTTGGGCGTCATGCCCCGGTCGTCGTAGGCGGCCTGGGCGGCGCGTTCGCCGAGTTCGCGGACGTCGGCGACGGGGACCACGCGCGGACGCTGGTCGGCGACGATCACGCCCGTGCCGATCGCGACGGCGAGCGTGGCCGCCAGGGCGAGCCGCCAGCCGAGGGAGACCCTCGGCCGCCGTGGCCGGGGGGCGACGCCCGCGTGGATCTCGGCCAGCAGGCGGGCGCGGGCGGCGTCCTCGGCCTGTTCGGTCATCGGCGGAAGGTCGCTCCGGAATTCCCTGATCGTGCTCATCCCAGCTCCTCGTCGTCCCCTAGTACGGCCCGCGCCTTCCTTCTGGCGCGGTGCAGGCGCGACCGCACGGTCCCCAGTGGGATCCCGAGCGCCCGCGCGACCTCCTCGTAGCTGAAGTCCTCCCACGCGACCAGCAGCAGCACGTCGCGGTCGCCCCGGGCCATCCCGGCCAGCGCCGCCGCCAGTTCCCGTTCCTTGTCCAGCGCGGCGACCCGGCTGAGCACGGCGTCGGCCTCCGGTTCTGGCAGCGGGTCGTGGCCGGTACGGCTGAGCGCCCGCAGCATCCGCTCCTCCTGGCGGCGGTGCCGGGCCACGAGCGTGGTGGCGATGCCGTACAGCCAGGGGCGGGCCATCGGGAATGCTGTGTCGTAACTGCTCCGCCGCCGGAACGCGGTCAGGAAGGTCTCGGCCACGATGTCGTCGGCGGCCTGGGCGCCGATCCGGCGCGCGGCGTAGCGATGGATGTGCCGGGCGTACCGGTCGAACAGTGCGGCGAACTGCTCGGGGTCGCCCGCGGACCGCCGGATCAGCTCGGCGTCGTCGAGTTCGGCCGTCTCGATGGTCAACGGCCCTCCTTCGTGGTGTCGGTCGTCACCCCGTTGTCTCCCGGAGGGCGCTACCGAGTTCCCGGCATGGACGGCATACGGCGCGGACGGCGAGTAGATGGCGGGGTGCTGGCCGGTGATGCGGTGGAAGGCCGTGGAGAACGCGCCGGGTTTGCGGTAGCCGACGGCCCTGGCCGCGGTGCGGACGGAGGCTCCGCGCGTGAGGTGGGTGAGGGCCGCCCGGACCCGGACGTGGGTGCGCCACTGGGCGAACGTCATCCCGGTCTCGTCGGTGAACAGGCGGGTGATCGTGCGGACCCCGGCGTTGACGGCTCTCGCCCACGCCGCGAGGTCACATCCGGCGGCGGGGTCCTTGAGGAGGGCGTCGGCGATCCGCCGGATCCGGGGGTCTTCGGGGATGGGGACGTGGAAGGTGGTGCTGGGGGCCGGTTCGAGCAGGCCGAGCAGCAGGGTCTCGGCGTCGGCGCGCACGCCGTCGAGGTGGGGGTGCTCGTCGAGGTAGAGCATGAGTTCGCGGATCAGCGGCGTGATCAGGACGCCGGTGGGCTCGGTCCAGGTGATGGGGCAGCCGACGGAGTCGAACAGCACGAGGCCGATGTGCCCGGGGCGCAGCACCTCGACGGCGTGCGGAACGCCCACGGGCACCCAGAGGCCGTGGGTCGGCGGGACGAGCCAGTCGCCGGTGCCGGTGCGCAGCGCGACGGCCGCGCTCTGCGACCAGGCGAGCAGGTGGTGCGGGTGCTCGTGCCGCTCCATGGCGACGCCCCGGTCGACGCCGGAGCGGGCGACGACCAGCATCGGCGCCGTCGTCTCGGTGTGCCGTTCGCGCTTGGCCGGTTCGGGGTCATTGTTGGCCACATGCCGCATGACGGCCAGCCTAGGCTCGGCCGTGTCCGGTCAAGAGACGCGCGCTCAGCCTCTACCGCCCGGTCCTCGACCCGCTGGAGCCTCGGCTCGTCCCCGGCGCGCTCGTCATCGGGGAGAACGCGGTGACTGAGCCGGGCGGCTACCTGGAGCACGTCGGCGAGCCCGGCAACGGCTACCTGTCCATGGGGCTGCCCTTCGGCGAGCAGCGGGGCAACGTGCTGTCGCTGCGGACACGCTAGCCACCGGCCCCGGCGGAAGCGGCGTGGCGGGCGGCGCCGGTCGCCATAATCGCCGCATGGACGATCACGGTGGGCGGGTCAGGGCGTGGGCGGCGGCGGGGGCGTTGTTCTTCGACCGCGACGATCGGGTGCTGCTGGTCGATCCCGTCTACAAGGAGCACCTGGACATCCCCGGCGGGTTCGTGGAGGAGGGGGAGACCCCTTATGAGGCGTGCGTGCGCGAGGTGGAGGAGGAACTGGCCATCCGCCCGCCGATCGGACGGCTGCTGGTCGCCGACTGGTCGCCCGCCCCGGTGCTCGGCCAGCGGGTGCTGTTCGTGTTCGACGGCGGCGTCCTCGACGAGGCCACGTTCGCGCGGATCGTGTTCGCGGACGGCGAGCTGCGCGCCTGCGCCTACCACGCCGCCGACGAGCTGGACGCGCTGACCGTCGATCGGCTGGCCGTCCGGATCCGCGCGGCACTGGTCGCCAAGGCGCGCGGCGAGACCGTCTACCTGGAGCACGGCCGTCCCGTGACGGTCCGGTGATCACGGTGAGCGGTGAGGGCGGCGCGGCGTGGGCCGCGCCGCCCTGGGCCGGTCAGTAGCGTTCGGCTATTCCGGTGTTGATCTCGGTGAGGACGAGGTTGGCGTTGGTGTAGCGGAGCAGGTTGGACAGGTTGGGCGGCTGCGCCAGCGTCGTCTGGGCGTAACGGACGGCGTCGCCGACCGTGTCCAGGTTCAGCAGCCGGGTGGTGACCGTGCTCAGCCTGGTACCGGCGTTGATCCGCCGGCTGGCCGTGTTGAGCAACGTGGCCTGGAGCTCGGCGCGCAGCCCGCGCGGCTGCACGACCGGTGGCAGCAGCACCGAGGACGACTCCTGGAGCGACAGTTCGCCGTTGGGCGCGGTGCCGTCGGCGCCGTCGTAGCGGGTGTCGGTGGCCTGCACCCTGGCCAGGATCTCCGGGGTGCGCAGGTCGTTGCGGAGCAGCCAGATCGCCGGGACCATCGGCAGCCTGCTCGGGGTGACGGCGGTGATGGTGGTCTCCGCCGCGTCCGTCACGGGGGCGTAGACGCATCCGGCAGCGTTGGTGAAGGTGAGCTTGGCGGAGTTGGCGAACGTGTCGCCGGGCAGCGCCAGCAGCGTCGGCCGGGCCTTGTATTCGATGACCTTCTCGCCGGAGTTCGCGGCCAGGTCGCCGACGTTCCAGGTGAAGGTGCGGGTGCCGTCCGGGTTGAGGACCACACTGGCGGGCTTCGGTCCCGCGCCGGTGTCGAGCGGCGTGCTGTAGTACACCCCGGCGGGCAGCACGTCGGTGATCTTGACGTCGCCGGCCGCGCCACCGCCGGTGTTCTGGTAGGCGATCCGGTAGGTGATGGCCTCGCCCGCGTTGACCGTCGCGGTGGCGGTCTTGTGCAGGGTCACGACGGGGGCGCGCACGGTTGTGCTCGCCGTGTCGGATCCGGACACCTCGCCGCCGAGCATGTCCTCGCCCTTGGCCGACGCCTTGGCCGTCAGGACGGTGCCGTCCGCCGTGTCACAGGCCACCGCGACGTGGACGGGGCGTGTCGCGACCTGGGTGGCCTTGAAGGTACCCAGATCGTGGTCCGTGGCCGTGCCGCCGGGCGGGGTCACGGTCATCTCCGCGGACAGCGCTGGGCCGCGCCCGGTGTTGGTGACCTTGGCGGAGTAGTCGACGGATCCGCCGGGCGTGGCGTCGGCGGGGCCGGTGACGTCCACCGTCAGCGCGGGCCTGACCAGCTCGCGGAACTCGGCGCGGGCCCGCGCGACCGACGCGGGGTCGGGCTCGTCGGTGCCCGGCGTGCCGCCGGTCTGGTAGTTGGGCAGGCTGCGGAAGTCGTAGAAGATCCTGTTCCAGTCCTCGGATCCGTTGAGGGTGGTGAGGATGGCCGTTTCGCCGGGATCCTGGCTCCCGTTGCCGTTGGTGTCGTTGAAGTCGCCGTTGACGTTGGCGGAGACGTTGTTGCCGGGAGGTGGCGGGCAGGTCGTCCCGGTGAGGCCGCCGACGCCGTCCCAGTCGACGCCGCCCAGGCCGAGGCCGCCGCCGATGCCCACGCACTCGTCCATGCCCGGGGGCAGCATCTCGTTGAGCGAGGGCAGGTTGTGCCGTGAGTAGTCACAGCCGCCCGGCAGTGCCGGGGGAGCCGCGGTCACACCGCACTGCTGGAAGGTGTAGTTCATCACGCTCAGGTAGTTGGGCTTGTTGTTGACGCCGTCGCCGCCGCCGTGCGCGAGCCCGAGCGTGTGGCCGAACTCGTGCATCAGCGTGCCCGCCTGCTCGGCCCGGCTGCCGACGGACAGGCCGTTGGCGTTGGTGCCCCAGCAGGCGTTGCCGGAGGCGTTGGTGCCGCCCAGGGTGACCATGAAGTTCACCGCGGGGGTGCCGCGCTCCCAGCCGGAGGTGCAGTCGTTGGCCGCGGCGCGCAGGTTGTTCTGGTGCGCCCACAGGTTGTAGCGGAAGAAGCGCTCCCGGTCGGCGTTGAAATTCTTCAGCGTGAAGAAGTTCGTGCCCGCGCGGCCGGTCGCGCCGTCCCAGTCGACGACCAGGTTCCCGGCCTCGTTGATCTGGTCGCCACCGCCGCCGAAGTTGCCGAAGTTGCCGCGCATCCCGCCGACTCCGGGGGCCGTGCGCGGCACGTTCGTCGCGGCGTTGAGCGCGTGGCCGTAGAGGTTCCCGACGTCCACGTGCAACTGGATGCCCGTCGATCCGTCCGGATTGGACACGGGCGCGTTGGCGAACGCCTGGACGACGTCCTGCACCGCCCCTTGTAACGGGCAGTGCGTGTGGTTGGTGCCGAACAGGCAGTCGATCTCCAGGAACAGGTCCTTGCGGCCGGTCTGCGCGCCCATTCCCGGCAGGTCGACGTCGATGTCGTTGTCGCCGTCCACATTGATGCCGTTCAGCTCCCAGCCGTCGAGCAGCGAGTCGCCGTCGCTGTCGCCGGTGGTCTGGTCGGTGCCGATCTCGAAGCAGACCTTCACGCGTGGCTCGTCGTCGTCCCCGCCGTCGCCGGTCGAGCAGTTCTGCGGCCAGTTGACGTTGTCCTCGTTGCCGGTGTGGTCGATCCACCTGCCGTCGGAGTAACTGACCCGGAAGTCCAGGTTGTTGTCGCCGTTGCGCGGGCTGACGTCGCCGAGGTCGTCGCCGGAGGTCGAGTCGTAGTCCCAGATCTGGATCGTCACCGGCACGTTCACCACGGTGTCGGGGATCTGGGTGGCGACGGTCCAGTTCGGATCGATGGACCCGCTGTTGTCGTGGATCGGGGTGGACGGGTCGTCCTCGTCGCTGCCGGGCGGCTGTTTGACGCCGTTGATGAACACCTTGGCGTAGAAGTCCGCGTGGCCTTCGAGGGCGGCCTCAAGGCCCTCGGCGTCGCAACTGTCGACGCACTCGACGTGGGTGATGGTGACGGAGAACGGGCGGGTGGCCGCCGAGTGGGCGGCGGCGCCGGTGCCTGTGCTCAGCACCGGGATGCTCAGGAGCAGCGCGAACGCTCCCAAGGTGCGTCTGATCATGGTGTTCCTTTTGGGTGGGAGTTCCTCCGTTCAGGGTCATTGACTGTTGGTAATCCGGCTTGAGTAGCCCTGTACTCATTCGTGGAAAACGCCTGACCACGCGGTTGCGGCAGACTGATGGGGTGAGACAGCGGGTGTGGCGGCCGGAGGGGCCCCTGGACGTCGGGCTCGCGCTGGCCGTGCACCGGCGCGGGAGCGGCGATCCCGCCTGGCGTCGCGAGGGCGGCGCCGCCGTCTGGCGGACCACCCGCACCCCTGACGGCCCGGCCACGCTCCGCGTGTCGGTGCGGGCCGCGGAAGGGGCCGTGGTCGGCGTCGCCTGGGGGAGCGGAGCCGACTGGGCGCTCGACGCGCTGCCCGCCATGCTGGGGGCCGACGACGACGCCTCCGGCTTCGCCGCCGCCGCCGGGGTGATCAGGGACACCGCGCGGCGCTTCCCCGGCTTCCGGATCGGCCGTTCGGGGCGTGTGTTCGAGGCGCTGGTGCCCGCCGTGCTGGAACAGAAGGTCGTGGGCAGGGAGGCGTTCCGTGCGTGGCGGTGGCTGCTGCGCCGGTACGGCGAGCCCGCCCCCGGCCCCACCCCGGAGGAGATGCGCGTCTTCCCGCCGCCCGAGGTGTGGCGGGCCGTCCCGAGCTGGGACTGGCACCGCGCGGGCGCGGAGGCCGTCCGCGCCAGGACCATCGTGAACGCCGCCCGCCACGCCGGGAAGCTGGAGGCCGCCGCCGAGAGCGGGCAGGCCGACCGGCTGCTGCGGGCGCTGCCCGGCATCGGCGTGTGGACCTCCGCCGAGATCCGCCAGCGCGCGTACGGCGACCCGGACGCCGTTTCGGTCGGCGACTACCACCTGCCGTCGCTGGTCGGCTGGGCGCTGACCGGCGAGAAGACCGACGACGCCGGGATGCTGGAGCTGCTCGCGCCGTACCGGGGGCACCGGCACCGGGTGGCCAGGCTGGTGGAGCTGAGCGGGCTGCGCCCGCCGCCGCGCGGCCCCCGGATGGCCGCGCGGGACTACCGCTCCCTCTGAGGTCTTCGTCCGAGGACGGCGGGCCTCCCGCGCTGTTAGGGACGGGGCTGCCGAAACTCACGAGAGGCCGGGTCGTAGTGTGCCGGGTATGACTGACCCCGTGCCCGCAGACTCCGCGATGCGTCGTGCCCTCGCCCGGGCCCGTGACGGCAAGACCCTCAACGCCACCGAGGCCGCGGTGCTGCTCCAGGCCAGGGGCGAGCACCTCGGCGCCCTGCTCGACCACGCGGCCAGGGTGCGTGACGCGGGCCTGGCCCGCGCGGGCCGCCCCGGCGTCATCACCTACAGCCGCAAGGTGTTCATCCCGCTGACCCGGCTGTGCCGGGACCGCTGCGGTTACTGCACCTTCGCCACCGCGCCGAACAAGCTGCCCAGCCCGTTCCTCAGCCCGGACGAGGTCATGGAGATCGCCCGCCAGGGCGCGGCGATGGGCTGCAAGGAGGCCCTGTTCACCCTCGGCGACCGGCCGGAGGACCGCTGGCACCAGGCGCGCGAATGGCTCGACGCGCACGGCTACGACGACACGCTCTCCTACGTGCGGGCGATGGCGATCCGGGTGCTGGAGGAGACCGGACTGCTGCCGCACCTCAACCCGGGCGTCATGACCTGGCAGGACCTCCAGCGGCTCAAGCCGGTCGCGCCGTCCATGGGCATGATGCTGGAGACCACCTCGCGCCGCCTGTTCGAGGAGAAGGGGCAGCCGCACTATGGCTCGCCGGACAAGGACCCCGCCGTACGGCTGCGCGTCCTTGAGGACGCCGGGCGCACCAGCGTGCCGTTCACCACGGGCATCCTGATCGGCATCGGCGAGACGATCGCCGACCGCGCCGAGTCGATCTTCGCGATCCGCCGGGTGGCCCGCGAGTACGGCGGCGTCCAGGAGGTCATCGTGCAGAACTTCCGCGCCAAGCCGGACACGGCGATGCGCGGGATGCCGGACGCCGACCTTGAGGAGCTGGCCGCCACGATCGCGGTGACGCGGCTGGTGCTCGGGCCGGGGATGCGGGTGCAGGCCCCGCCGAACCTGGTCGACTCCGAGTACGCGCTGATGATCCGGGCGGGCATCGACGACTGGGGCGGGGTCTCGCCGCTCACGCCCGACCACGTCAACCCCGAGCGTCCGTGGCCGCAGATCGAGGCGCTGGCCGAGCGCACCGCCGAGGCGGGGTTCGAGCTGCGCGAACGCCTGACGATCTACCCGGAGTACGTCCGGGCCGGTGAGCCGTGGCTCGACCCGCGTCTGTTCGGGCACGTGTCCGCGCTGGCGGACCCGGAGACCGGGCTGGCCAGGGAGGACGCCGTCCTGACCGGCCGTCCGTGGCAGGAGCCGGACGGCGGGTACGCCGCGTCCGGCCGTACCGACCTGCACGTGGAGGTGGACACCGAGGGGCGCTCGGCCGACCGCCGCGACGACTTCGACCACGTCTACGGCGACTGGGACGCGCTGCGCGAGCGGGCCGCCGCCGTGACCGGCAAGGGCACGAGCGGGGGCGCGGTCCGCGGCGACGTACGGCAGGCGCTCGCCCACGCCGAGTCCGACCCCGCCGGGCTGAGCGAACAGGACGCGCTGACCCTGCTCGGCTTGGCCGGCGACCCGTCCGGGGCCGGAGCCGACGACGCCGGGCTCGACGAACTGTGCCGGATCGCCGACGGCCTGCGCCGCGAGGCCGTCGGCGACGACGTGACCTACGTGGTCAACCGGAACATCAACTTCACCAACGTCTGCTACACCGGCTGCCGGTTCTGCGCGTTCGCCCAGCGCCGCACCGACGCCGACGCCTACACCCTCTCCCTGGACCAGGTCGCCGACCGCGCCCACGAGGCGTGGCTGGCCGGGGCGACCGAGGTGTGCATGCAGGGCGGCATCCACCCCGACCTGCCGGGCACGGCGTACTTCGACATCGCGCGGGCGGTCAAGGAGCGCGTCCCCGGCGTCCATGTGCACGCGTTCTCGCCGATGGAGGTCGTGAACGGGGCCGGTCGCACGAACCTGTCGATCGAGGAGTGGCTGCACGCGGCCCGCGAGGCCGGGGTCGACTCGCTGCCCGGCACGGCGGCCGAGATCCTCGACGACGACGTGCGGTGGGTGCTGACCAAGGGCAAGCTCCCGGCCCGCGAGTGGATCGAGGTGATCAGCACCGCGCACCGGATCGGCATCCCGACGACCTCGACCATGATGTACGGGCATGTGGACACGCACGCGCACTGGGTGCGGCACATCCGGTTGATCCGGACCATGCAGGAGGAGACCGGCGGCTTCAGTGAGTTCGTGCTGCTGCCGTTCGTGCACCACAGCGCGCCGATCTACCTGGCGGGGGTGGCCAGGCCCGGCCCGACCGCCCGCGAGAACCGCGCGGTCCACGCGCTGGCCCGGATCATGCTGCACGGGGCGATCGGCAACATCCAGTGCTCATGGGTCAAGCTCCGCGACGACCTGTGCCGCGACGTGCTCCAGGGCGGGGTCAACGACCTGGGCGGCACGCTGATGGAAGAGACGATCAGCCGGATGGCCGGGTCGGAGAACGGCTCGTACAAGACGATCAGCGAGATCGCCGCGATGGTGGCCCCGACCGGGCGTCCGCTGCGGCAGCGGCTGACCGGCTACGGCGAGCCGGACGCCGAGCGCCGCGCGGCGGCGGCGGCCAGCGACGGCGTCTGCCAGAGCGTGCGCCGCGCCCTACCGCTGACCGGCGCGTAGAACTTCGAGGGGCGGGCGCTGACGCGCCCGCCCCTCGAAGTGTCACCGGGTGACGATGAAGTCGTCCGGGTTCCTCGGCGGGCGCTCCCTGGGCGGTGCGGCGGCGTGGCCGACCGCGATCGCGCCCATCGGGTCCCAGGACGCCGGGAGGTCGAGCACCTCGCGCACCACCGGGCGGCAGAACATCGTCGAGGAGACCCACGCGGACCCCAGCCCCTCGACGGCGAGCTGGATCAGCAGGTTCTCCACCCCCGCCCCGGTCGCCACCACGAACATCTCCCGCTCGGCGGCGTTGCGGCGGGCGTCGGGGTAGGTGTGCGAGCCGTCCATGACCAGGCAGGGCACCACCAGGTAGGGCGCGTCGCGCAGCACGTTGCCACGGCGGATGCGCTTGGCGACCGACTCCTCGGAGAAGCCGTCGGCGCGCAGGTCGGCGATCCACGCCTCGCGCATGGCGTCGACCAGCTCGCGCCGGGCCGCCGCGCTCTCCACCAGCACGAACCGCCACGGGGTGGTGTGGTGCGGGGCGGGGGCGGCGATTCCGGCGGCGACGGCCCTGCGGACGGCCTCGCCGTCCACCGGCTCGTCGGAGAACTCCCTGATCGTGCGGCGGGCGAACACCACCTCGCGCGAGCCGTGGCGGAACATGTCTTCGTCGGCCGGGCGGACCAGCAGCCGCGCCCCCTCGCCGTCGCCCTCGGTGACCAGCGGGGAAAGACCGCGCACCACCGCGACCGGCATGCCCGCGAGCTTGCCCTTGACCAGCTCGGCCGCGGCGGCGATCTCGTCGGCCAGCGCGGTGACGGTCATCGCCAGCGGGTTGCCGTAGGCGTCGGACTTGCCGCGAAGGTCGTCGGTCACGATGACCCCGGCCGCGCCGATCGCGACGTCGGTCAGGCCGTTGCGCCAGGGCCGCCCGAAGGTGTCGGACAGGATCACGCCCACCCGCGCGCCCCGGCGGGCGTGCAGCCCGGCCCGGATCTCGCGGGCGGAGGCGTCGGGGTCCTCCGGCAGCAGCAGCACGGTGCCGCGCTCGGTGTTGGAGGCGTCGACGCCCGCGGCGGCCATGACCAGGCCGTGGCGGGTCTGCGCGATCACCGTCTCGCCGCGCCTGGCGACGACCCTGACCGTTTCCATGGCGATGGCCTCGTCGCGGCCGTTGGCGGTGGCCAGCACGCGGCCCTCCGCCTTGCTGACGATCTTCGAGGTGATCACCACGATGTCGCCGTCGCGCAGGTCGTCGGCGCAGCGGTCGATGAGTTCGGCGATGTCGTCGCCCGGGCGCACCTCGGGCATGCCCGGCAGGGCGGTAATGGTGATCACGCCAGCTCCTCGGCCATGGTGACGGCCGCGCGGGCGATGTCGGCGGACGCCTCGTCGTCGTGCATGATCAGCGGCCGGGCCTCGACGCGGACGCCGTCGAGCCGCACGCCCGCGTCCTGCTCGGCGACCAGCCAGCCGTCGATCAGGCCCGCGCCGTACAGTTCGAGTACGGCCTGCGCGCTGGTCTCCACGCCGATCGCGGTCAGGCACGCGTCGGCCATGCCGCGCACGGGCGCGCCGCCGATGATGGGGGAGACGCCGACGACGGTCTTCTCCGACAGCGCCTCCCGGATGCCCGGGATCTGCAGGATCGTACCGATGCTGACCACCGGGTTCGACGGCGGCAGGATCACCAGGTCGGCCTCGGCGACGGCGTCGAGCACGCCGGGGGCGGGCCGGGCCTCGGCGGCGCCGACCAGGGCGATCTCCAGGGCGGGCACCGACGCGCGCAGCCGCACCCACCATTCCTGGAAGTGGATCGCGCGCCTGCCCTCGTCGTCTTCGATGACGACGTGGGTCTCGGCGCGGTCGTCGGTCATGGGCAGCAGCCGCACGCCCGGCCGCCACCGGTCGCACAGCGCCTCGGTGACGGCGGACAGCGGATAGCCCGCGTTGAGCATCTGGGTGCGGACGATGTGGGTGGCGAAGTCGCGGTCGCCGAGGCCGAACCACTGCGGCTGCATGCCGTAGGCGGCCAGTTCCTCCTTGACGACGTGCGACTCCTTGGCCCGGCCCCAGCCCTGGTCCTCGTCGATGCCGCCCCCGAGGGTGTACATGACGGTGTCGAGGTCGGGGCATACCCGCAGGCCGAAGAGAGTGATGTCGTCGCCGGTGTTGCCGATCACGGTGATCCGCGCCTCGGGGACCGCGGCCTTGAGTCCGCGCAGGAAGCGCGCGCCGCCGATCCCGCCGGCGAGGGAGACAATGCGCATCCGGCCAGTCTCCCACTGTCCGCCGGACCCTTCGCGGAGGGGCCGTCACCTGCCGCCAGGCTGTCCGAAACCCACCCAAGTATCACGAAAATTCCGGGAAATGTAACTGTTTGAGAGCCTATTGGGTTGGATGAGGTTGCTGGGAGTCCCGACATGCATGTCGACCTTGTGCAAAACTTCCCTGTGCCATATGGACCTTGATGGGGGCAAGTTGTGATCAGAATCGAAGCGAGCCGGCTCCGTGATCCGGCCGCATGGATCATGTTCGCCGTGGCGGCCATCAGCATCCTGCTCGGCGTGGGAGACCTGCTGATCTCAGAGACGTTCGGCGGTTCCTTCGGCGGGCGCGCGCTGGGCAGCCAGAGCACCCTGCTGTCGCCCGTCAACATCGCCCTGCTGATCGGCGCCGTCGTGCTGACCACCAGGTTCGGTGAGGCGACCAAGGCCGCTCGGCCGGTCACCCTTGGCTCGGTCGTGGCACTGGGCGTCGCGGGACTCTTCGGCGTGATCGCGCTGTTCGGCGGGCTCGTCTCCGGCGACCTCAGCGGGCGCAGCAACGTCGAGATGTTCCTGTCCGGCGGTGCGCGCCTGGCGCTGCTCGCGATCGCGTTGCTCTACTTGCTCCCGCAGGCGTTCCCCGCCACCCCGCGCACCCCCGCGCAGCAGGGCTTCGGCGGTTACCCCGGCCAGCCCGGCCAGCCGAACCAGCCCGGGCAGCCGGGTCAGCCGGGTCAGCCCGGTCAGCAGGTCCCGCCGTACGGCGGGCCGCAGCAGCAGCCCATGTACGGCCAGCAGCAGCAGCCCGAGTACGCCCCCCAGCAACAGCAGTACGGCCAGCAGCAGCCCGACTACGGCCAGCAGACGGAGTACGCCCCGCCGCAGGAGCAGTACGGCCAGCCCCAGCCGCAGCAGCCCGACTACGGCCAGCAGCCCTACGGCCAGCAGTTCGGCCAGGGACAACAAGGCCAGCAGGGCCAGCAGGGCCAGCAGCCTCATCAGCAGGCGGCTCACCAGCAGGTCCCGCAGGACGCTCAGCAGGCCCAGCCGCACGCGGCCCCCACCTACGCGTCGCCGGTCCAGCCGCAGCACCCCGAGCCGACGGCTCCCCCCAGCTACACCCCTCCCGCCGGCCTGCCCGCCCTTCCCCCGGCGGAGAGCGCCCAGGAGTCCTCCTACGGCCAGTACTCCAACTACGGCCAGCAGTCCTCCTATGGCCAGGACGCCTACGGCCAGCCCGCGCAGCCGTCGTACCCGGCGGACCCGCCGCAGGGCGCCTTCGGCGGGCAGCAGTACCCGGACACCGGTCAGCAGTATCCGGACACGGGCCAGCAGTACCCCGACACCGGCCAGTCGTACGAGGGCTACCAGGGACAGAGCGGTTCCTACGCCTCCGCCTCCTACGGCCAGCCGGCGGCCCAGCCCGCCCAGCCGTCGTACCAGAGCCAGGAGTACGGCCGGCAGCCCGACGAGGGCTACGGCGAGCCGAACCCGGCCGACCCGCGCGCCCAGCAGCTCGCCCAGGCGTACCAGCAGGCGCACAATTACCAGTCGCAGGGCTACCAGGGCTACCAGCCCCAGCAGGGTTACCAGACCGGCCAGCAGCCGCAGTACGGCCAGCAGGGCACCCAGCCCGGCACCCAGCAGGGCGGCACCCAGCCCGGCGGCCAGACCGGCACCCAGCCGCAGATCAATTACACGGGTGAGGGCACGGCCTACGACACCCCGTTCGGCCACCCACAGGGCGCCGGCTCGTACGACACCGGTCAGGGCGGCTGGACCCCGGAGACCCCGGGTGAGTCGACGATGCGGTTCGACCCCAACGCCTACCGTGACCAGCCCAATCAGCAGAACCAGAACCAGCAGGGCCAGCAGGGCCAGCAGGGTCACCCGGGCGCGGAGCCCATCGACCCGACGGCCATTTACACGCCCGGCGATCCCAGGACGTAATGACTCGGCAATCGGTTCGCAGAGAGAAGGTGAGCCCGGGTCACGGCCAGAACATGTCCTGGTACGTTTCCGACCGGCGAGAGCGCTGAACAAGGCACGGTACCTGTCACGGGGGTAGCGTTCGCCGCGATGAAGAGCATCACGGCTGTGAACCGGGGAGAGCGGGTCTTTCCCCGGATACCGGTATGCCGCTTGACGTCACACCGGGCGCGTGAGTGTAATTACAGGCGTGTAGTTACGCCCTCCACCGGGTGGGTATGACGGAGGGCGTTCATAAGGGGGGCTCCATTGCGGGCGGGCGGCAGGGAGGTGTGCAATGGCCGACCTGGTCGATGCACAGGCGCTCAGTGCTGAAGATCTTGGCTGGCAGGAGCGCGCCCTGTGCGCGCAGACCGACCCGGAGGCGTTCTTTCCGGAAAAGGGCGGGTCCACCCGTGAGGCCAAGAAGGTGTGCCGCGCGTGTGAGGTCCGTGCCGAGTGCCTGGAGTACGCGCTCGAACACGACGAGCGGTTCGGCATCTGGGGTGGCCTGTCAGAGCGGGAGCGCCGTCGGATCAAGCGCGAGGCCGGTTGAGGTGGGCTCGGCCTGCTCGCACACGGTCGTTCGACGTGGTGTGACCAGGTGACCTGAGCCGGATCTCGCATTGCCACGTGCGCGGGCCGGTCGTGCCGTATCTTTGTCGGGCGCCGATCAACGGTGCATTTCGTACTAGCCCGGCAAACAGGACACATGTCCAGCGCGATCGGAACCCCCGTGCCAGCAGTGGTCACCGCGATCGTGGTCGCCCACGACGGAGCCCGCTGGCTCGACGACACACTCGCCGCGGTGCTGCGCCAGAGCAGACCGGCGGACCGTCTCGTCGGCGTCGACAACGGCAGCCGTGACGGCGGAGCCGACCTGCTCACCAGATACCTCGGCGAGGGCAACGTCCTGTCGCTGCCCCGCTCCACGGGCTTCGGCGACGCCGTCGAAGAGGTCCTGGAGCGGCTGCCGGCGACCCGTCCCGAGCAGGAGTGGATCTGGCTCCTGCACGACGACTGCGCGCCCGACGCCCGCGCCCTTGAGGCGCTGCTGTGGGCCGCCGAGCAGGACCCGGGGGCCGTCGTGCTCGGCCCCAAGCTGCGCGACTGGCTCGACCGCCGGATGCTGCTGGAGGTCGGCGTCACTGTCGACCGCACCGGGCGCCGCGACACCGGCCTGGAGGCCAGGGAGTACGACCAGGGGCAGCACGAGGAGGTGCGCGAGGTCTTGGCCGTCTCCACGGCCGGGATGCTCATCCGCCGCGACGTCTGGGAGGACCTCGGCGGGCTCGATCCCGACCTGCCGCTCTTCCGCGACGACCTCGACCTGTGCTGGCGGGCCAGGAACGCCGGATACCGCGTGCTCAACGTCAGCCACGCGGTGGCCTGGCACGCCGAGGCGTCCGCCCGCCGCCGCAGGCGGATCACCGTCGGCGACCACCACCCCCGGCGCATGGACCGCCGAAACGCCCTGTTCGTCGTGATGGCGAACGTGCCGTTCCGCGCCCTGCTGTGGATCCTGCCACGCAACGTGCTCGGCTCGATCTTCCGCACGCTGCTGCTGGTGCTGGCCAAGCAGCCGGGCAGCGCGCTCGACGAGATCACCGCCCTGGGATCGGTGCTGCGCCGTCCCTTCCGCCTGCTGCGGGCCCGCCGCGCCCGCGCCTATGGGCGCGGGAAGAACTACGCCCAGATCAAGAAGCTGCTCACCCCGCCGGGGGCGGTCGTGCGGCGCTTCACCGACATGATCCAGGGCTATCTGTCGGGCGCCGGGCCCATGGAGTCCGCCGGACGCCACCACGCCGCATCCGCCGGGCGGGGCGCGGAGGAGGGCGACGAGCTCCTGATCGGCGACATCGGGCCGATGCAGCGGATCTTCGGCAATCCGGGCGTGCTGCTGTTCCTGGCGCTGCTCGCGGTCACCGTGGCGGCCGAGTGGCGGCTGGCCGGGGGCGGACGGCTGGGCGGCGGCGCGCTCGCGCCGGTCGCCGGCGGGGCCGCCGACCTGTGGCGGCTCTACATCGAGAGCTTCCACGCGGGCGGGCTCGGGAGCGACACGTGGACGCCGCCGTACGTGGCCGTGCTCGCGGCCCTGTCCACGCTCACGCTCGGCCAGACCTGGCCGGCCGTCACGGTCCTGCTGCTCGGCTGCGTGCCGCTGGCCGGGGTGTCGGCCTACCTGTCCACGCGCCGGATGATCCCCCGCGCGGGCGCGCGGGTGTGGCTCGCCGCCGCCTACGCGCTGCTGCCGGTCGCCACGGGCACGGTCGCCGCCGGACGGCTGGGCACCGCCGTGGTGTTCGTACTGCTGCCCGTCTACGCACACCTGGTGGCCGTGGTGCTCGCCGGGCGTGGCAGAGGGGCCCGGCGGGCCGCCTGGGGGCTCGGGCTGCTCCTCGCCGTCGGGGCCGCCTTCGTGCCCCTCGTCTACGTGATGATCGCGATGCCGCTGGGCGTGGTCGCGTTCCTGATCGGCAGGCGCGGCGTGATGCTCTCGGCGGGCGTCGCGCTCGCCGTGCCGGTGGCGCTGCTGTTGCCCTGGTGGGGTCGGTTGCTGAGCCGTCCGGGGCGGATCCTGCTGGAGGCGGGTCCGCACCTGCCGTCGCTGGTGGACCCCGCGCTGCCGGCCGCTTCCCTGTTCACGCTGGCCCCCGGCGGGCCCGGTATGCCGCCGCTGTGGACGGTCGCCGGGCTGCTGGCGGTCGCCCTGGCAGCGCCGCTGATGCGGCGGAGGCGGATCGCCGTCGCGGCGGCGTGGGGCACGGCCCTGTTCGGGCTGCTGGTGGCGATCCTGGTCAGCCGGGTCACGGTGACCTCGCAGGGCGGTGGCGAGCAGGCCCCGGCCTGGCCGGGGGTGCCGCTGGCGTTCGCCGCGCTCGGCCTGCTGGTCGCCGCCGCGCTGATCGCGGACCGTCTGGCCGACCTGCGCGCGGCTGGCGGCCTGCGCCGGTTCGCGGCCCTGCTGACGGCCGCCGTGGCGCTGTCCACACCGCTGATCGCCGCCGCCCACTGGGTGACCGAGGGCGTCACCGGGCCGCTGCGCGGCGACGCGCCCGACGTCCTGCCCGCGCTCGCCGCGTCGGGCTCGCGGGGCGGCGAGCGCACCCTGCTGCTGCGCGGCACCGCCACGGCCGGGCTCACCTACACGGTGCTGCGCGGCAGGGTGCCGCTGGCCGGAGAGTCCGACCTGCCCGCGCCCGACGCCGCACGGACCCGTCTGGCCCTCGCGGCGGCGGGTCTGGTGTCGGGCAGGGGTGGCGCGGACGCCGCCGTCCTCGCCACCTACGGCGTGCGCTTCGTGGCCCTGCGCGCCCCGGCGGGCGGCGTCGTCGATCCCGAGGTCAGCCGGGCGCTGGACTCCCAGCCCGCGCTCGTCCGGCTGAGCCTGTCGGAGACCACCGGCGTGTGGCGGACGGCCGCGCCGACCGGCCTCGCCTGGATCGCCGACCAGGCGGGCGCGCGCACCCCGGTCAAGATCGCCACCGCCCCCGGCGGCGCGTTGACGGCCGCCGTACCGGCGGGCGGCCCCGGCCGTACGCTCGTGCTGGCCGAACCCGCGGGCGGCGGATGGCACGCCACGGCGCGCACAGGAGACACGGGGGAGCTGTCCCCGGCCACCGTGGACGGCTGGGCGCAGGGCTTCCGCCTGGGCCAGGGCGCGGCCACCGCGCGGATCACCCACGAGGACCCCTGGCGGCGCGGCTGGCTGTGGACGCAGGCCGCGCTGGTCGCCGTGGTCCTGGTGCTGGCCTCGCCGGGACGCCGCTCCGAGGAGCCCCCACCCGACTACGGCGAGACGCCCGCGGCGGGCGGCCGGTCCCGGCGCGGCAGGCGCAAGGAGATGGCGGCACGGTGAAGGCCCTGATCGAGAACCGTTTCGGGCCGATCGCGGTGGTGCTGATCGCCCTCGCCGTCCTCTTCGGCCTCGCCCACCTCACCACGCACATCACTGGGCCCGCGCCTCAGGCCAAGGCCGCGCCGCCGCGCGCCCGGGTCGCCGTGCAGTCGGTGACCGCCGTGTGCCCCGATCCGGCGCGGAGCACGATCAGCGTGCTCACCCCGGCGGCGCGCGGCACGGGTTCCGTGACCGTCGCCGAGCAGGGCGGCAAGGGCAAGCCCAGCGTGATCGACCGTCCGGGGCCGCTCTGGCAGAAGGAGGTGGACCGCTCAGGGCCGGTCCTGGTGACCGGGGCGGGAACCCCGGCCGCGGGCCTGGAGGCGGCGCAGACCACCACCGTGACCACGGGCGGCGGGCGTGGCCTGTCCGGCGTGCGCTGCGTGGAACCCTCGTCGAGTACCTGGCTGGTCGGGCCCGGCCCGGCCGCCGCCCACGACGTCAGGCTGCACCTGGCCAACGCCGACAGCGCCGTCGCCACCGTGGAACTGGCGATCTACGCGGGGGAGGGGCCGGTGGTCGGCGATCACGGCCTCGCGCTCGCCCCCGGTGAGCACCGCTCGGTGCGGCTCGCCGACCTGGCCCCCTCACCGCTGGTGATGGCCGTGGAGGTGCGCACCAGGACCGGCCGGGTGGCCGTCGCCGCCCGGGCCGACCTCGGCGACGGGCGCGGCGTGGACTGGCTGCCCGCCGCCGCGCCGCCCGCGACCAAGGTCGTGGTGCCCGGCCTGCCCGGCGGTGGCGGCAGGCGCGAGCTCTACGTCGCCGCGCCCGGCGAGACCGACGTCGTGGTCGGCGTCAAGGCCGTCACCGAGGACGGCTCCTACGCGCTCAAGGGACGCGAGAACGTCGAGGTGCCCGCCGGGTCGGTCGCCACGCTCGACGTCTCCACCGGGATCGGCGGGCAGGCCGCCGCGCTCGTGCTCACCGCGCCCGTGCCCGTGGTCGCCGGGGTGGTGGTGACCGGTCCCGGCGAGAAGCCGGACGTCGCCTTCAGCGCCGGGGCGCCGCCGATCGACCTGGGCAGCTCGGTGGCCGACAACCGGTCGGGCAAGGGGCGCACCACCCGGCTCATCCTCACCGCGCCGGACCGCGCGGCCCGGGTGCGGGTGCAGGTCGTGCCGTCCAAGGGGACGGCGCCCGCGCCCGTGGACGCGGACGTGCCCGCCGCACGCACCCGCCAGGTGAAACTCCCCAAGATCGAGGGCTCCTACGGCCTGGTGATCACCCCGCTGCCCGGCTCGGGCCCCGTCTACGGCGGGCGTGTGCTGGAGGAGCGCACCGAGGACGGCCCGCTGCTCAGCGTCCAGCCGCTGGCACTCGGCCGGGCCTGGACTCTCGTGCCCCCGATGACCGATTCGGCGGCGACCGTACTGCCCTGAGGGTCGCGACCGGCCCTCAGTGGATCAGTGCCGGTCGTCGTAGCCGGGATCGACGGTCTCGGGTGACAGCCCGAGCAGGCTCGCCACCTGCTCGACCACCGCGTCGTGGACCAGCGCGCCCAGCGTGTCGCGGTCGCGCGCCCGGGCTTCCAGGGGCCGCCGGTAGACCACCACGGCCGCCGGGTCGGAACCGGCGGCGGCGCGGGCCCGCCCGAACGGGATCGGCTCGCCGCCGACCCGGCCGGGGCCGTCGCCCAGCTCGCTCACCGGAGGGACCTCCTCGACGGAGAACTCGACCGAGGCGAGCTGGTCGCCCCACCGGGGCTTGAGCCGGTCTACGGCGTCGAGCACGAAGTCGTCGAACCGCTCGCTCCTGGACCTGGCGATCGGCACCTGCTGGGGCGCGAGCGGGCCGCGCATGCCGCGGCCGTGCCGGTCGCGCCTGCGCGGGCCGCGGGGCCGTGGCGCGCCACCCGGCGCCCCTGCTGTAGCGGAGCTCACGGATCAAAGTTTAGGTCCTGCCGTGCCGATCTCGATGCGCCTTCGGTGATGGACCGGTGGCACCCCTGGGACAAGGGGCAAGACGGTGGAACCCGTGACACCTGCCCGAATTGTGGCGACACGCTCGTTAAGAGCCGCCTGGATAGTGGCGCCTCGGTCTCTTAGGGGATACGGTCCCTCCGTGAGCCCCGTCCGCCGCTGTTCGCGCACCGCCTGCAGTCAGCCTGCCGTCTTCACGCTCACGTACGTTTACGCCGACTCGACCGCCGTGCTCGGCCCGCTGGCGACGTACGCCGAGCCGCACTGCTATGACCTGTGCGCCGAACACGCCGAGCGGCTGACCGCTCCTCGCGGATGGGAGGTCGTGCGCCTGCCCAGCGAGGCCGCGCGGCCCAGCAGTGACGATCTCGAAGCTCTCGCCAACGCGGTCCGCGAGGCGGCCAAGCCGTCCTCCCCGGGCACCGGCGAACCGGTCGGCCAAGGGGTCGAGGTGGGCCGGCGCGGCCATCTCCGGGTGCTCCGCTCCGCGCGACCTCAGCGTGACCGCTAGTAGGCTCGAAGCGTTCTCGGGGCCAGATTGGGCAATCGATCACCAGGGCGGAGCTGGGAGTGGGCGACCTCGCCAGGATCTTCAAGGCTTACGACGTTCGCGGCGTCGTTCCGGACGAATTCGACGAGGAGGTCGCCGAAGCGGTCGGGGCGGCCTTCGCGGAGGTGACCGGGGCCGACTCCATCGTCGTCGGGCGCGACATGCGCGTCTCCTCGCCGCCGCTGGCGGCGGCGTTCGCCAGGGGCGCGACGGCGCGCGGCGCGGAGGTGCTCGACATCGGGCTCGCCTCCACCGATCTGCTCTACTACGCCAGTGGCAGCCTCGGGCGCCCCGGCGCGATGTTCACCGCCAGCCACAATCCGGCCCGTTACAACGGGATGAAGCTGTGCGGCCCGGGGGCGGTGCCGATCAGCGAGGCCACCGGCCTGGTCGAGATCCGCGACCGCGCGGCCGAGATCATCGCCGCGGGCGGCCCCGGCGGCGGTGAACGGGGCAAGGTCGTCGCCAAGGACCTGCTGCCCGGCTACGCGGGCCACCTGCGCACGCTGGTCGACCTCACGGGCATGCGCCCGCTCACCGTGGTGGTCGACGCGGGCAACGGGATGGCCGGTCACACCGTGCCCGCCGTGTTCTCCGGGCTGCCGGTGAAGCTGATCCCGCTCTACTTCGAGCTCGACGGCTCCTTCCCCAACCACGAGGCCAACCCGATCGAACCGGCCAACCTGATCGACCTGCGCAAGGCCGTGGTCGAGCACGGCGCCGACATCGGCCTCGCCTACGACGGCGACGCCGACCGGTGCTGGGTGATCGACGAGACCGGAGAGTCGGTCTCGCCGTCCGCGGTGACCGCGCTGGTGGCGGCCCGCGAGCTGGCCAAGCACCCCGGCTCCAAGATCATCCACAACCTGATCACCTCGGCGGCCGTCCCCGAGATCGTCGCCGAGCACGGCGGGGTGCCGGTCCGCACCCGCGTGGGCCACTCCTTCATCAAGGCCGAGATGGCCCGCACCGGGGCGATCTTCGGCGGCGAGCACTCCGCCCATTACTACTTCAAGGACTTCTGGTTCGCCGACTCCGGTATGCTCGCTGCGCTCCACGTGCTGGCGGCCCTCGGAGAGCAGGACCGGCCGCTGTCGCAGGTCGTCGCCCGCTTCTCCCGCTACACCGCGTCCGGCGAGATCAACAGCACCGTCGACGACCAGGTCGCGACGGTGGAGCGGGTCAGGGCCGCCTTCGCGGGCCGTGAGGGGGTCACCTTCGACGAACTCGACGGCCTGACCGTGACCGGCGGCGGCTGGTGGTTCAACCTTCGCCCGTCCAACACCGAGCCGCTGCTCAGGCTGAACGCCGAGGCGGCTGACGAGCATCAGATGGCGGAGGTCAGGGAAGAGGTCCTGGCCCTCGTGAGGAGATAGCTGTGAAGATCGACGACTGGCTGCTGGAGATCCTGGCCTGCCCCGCGTGCAGGTCGCCGCTGCGGGCCGAGCCCGACGCCGACGAGCTGACCTGCACCTCCGGCGCGTGCGGGCTGGTCTACCCGGTTCGTGACGACATCCCCGTGCTGCTCGTCGACGAGGCCCGCAAGCCGTGACGTTGTCGCCTGACCGCCAGTGGGATCCGGATAGGCTCGACGATCAGGCTCATCTGGTCGAGGCAGACCCCGGCGGCATGCTGCCCGCCGTCGCCTCCTCGGCGGCGCAGGTCCGCGTCGCGCGCAGGGCGTGGACGGCCGCGGGCATCGGCGAGTCCCTGGCCGCCGAGGGCAGGCCCCGCGCCGTCGTGGTGGCGGGCGCGGGCGTGTCGGCCGTGGCGGGCGACCTGCTGGCGGCCGTGTGCGGCCCCGGGGTGCCCGTGCCCGTGCTCACCGTCCGCTCCTACCGGCTGCCCGGCTGGGTGGGCGCCGCCGACCTGGTCGTCGCGGTGTCCTTCGACGGGCGGACCGAGGAGACCGTGGCGCTCGCCCGGGAGGCGGTCCGCCGTGGCTGCCGGCTGCTCGCGATCGGCCGGGAAGACTCCCCGCTGCACGCGGTGGCCCGGCAGGCGGGCGCGCCGTTCGCGCGGGTCGAGGCCGGTGGGCAGGCCCGCGCCGGGCTGTGGGCGCTGGCGGTGCCGCTGGTCTGCGCCGCCTCGGCGATCCGGCTCACCCAGGCCGACGAGGGGCTGTTCGAGGCGGTCGCCGAACGGCTTGAGGACACCGCGCACCGCTGCCGTCCGGGCAGCGAGTCGTTCATCAACCCGGGCAAGAACCTGGCCCTGGAACTGGCCGAGACGATACCGATGATCTGGAGCTCCTCGCCGTCGGCGGCGGTCGCCGCGAGCCGGTTCGCGGCCCAGCTCAACCAGAACGCCGGCTATCCCGCCCTGCACGGCGAGATCCCCGACGTGTGCCACGACCAGGCGGCTGCGCTGGACGGCCCGCTGGCCGTGCGCGACATCTTCGCCGACGAGTCGGCCCGCGCACTGCGGCTGGTGATGATCCGCGACACCGACGAGCACGAGAGGGTCGCCCGCCGCCGCGAGATCTGCGTCCGGATGGCCCATGACCGCGGCGTGCCGGTCACCGAGATCCAGGCGGAGGGCCTGCACCCCTTGGAGAGGATCGCCGGGCTGGTCGGTTTGATGGATTATGGGAGCGTTTATCTGGCTTTGGGGTACGGTATCGATCCGTCCCCAGTCCCCGCGGTCCGCGAACTGGAGACCCGGCTTTCCGAATAGGATCCCAGTGGCGTTCTCCGGAGTACCCGCCCGGACGACTAGGAGTGGAGACCACACGTGAGCGCGAGTGGCGGCACCAAGGCGATCGTCGCGGCACTGATCGCGAACCTGTCCATCGCGGTGGCCAAGTTCGTGGCCTTCATCATCACCTCCTCGTCGTCGATGCTGGCCGAGTCGATCCACTCCGTCGCCGACTCGGGCAACCAGGTCCTCCTGCTGGTCGGCGGCAAGCGGGCGCAGCGGGCCCGCACTCCCAAGCACCCCTTCGGCTACGGCCGCGAGCGCTACTTCTACGCGTTCGTGGTCGCCGTGGTGCTGTTCACGGTGGGCGCGCTGTTCTCCCTCTACGAGGGCTGGCACAAGATCAGCGACCCGCATCCGGTAGACAACGCGATCGTCGCCTTCGGCGTGCTGATCTTCGCGATCATCGCCGAGGCGTTCTCGTTCCGCACCGCCATCCGCGAGGCCAACGCGGTGCGCGGCAAGCAGTCGTGGGTCTCGTTCATCCGGCGCTCCAAGTCGCCGGAACTGCCGGTCATCGTCCTTGAGGACCTCGGCGCGCTGGTCGGCCTGATCCTCGCCCTGTTCGGCGTGAGCATGGCCGTCATCACCGGCAACGGCGTCTGGGACGGCATCGGCACCCTCTGCATCGGCGTGCTGCTCGCGGTCATCGCCGTGGTCCTCGCCGTCGAGATGAAGTCGCTGCTGATCGGCGAGGGCGCGGGCGGCGAGATCGAGGACGAGATCACCGCAGCGCTCACCGCGGGCCCCGAGGTGACCAGGGTCATCCACCTGCGCACCCTGCACCTCGGTCCGGAGGAGCTGCTGGTGGCCGCGAAGATCGCGATCGACCACGACGAGACGGCGGGCGAGGTCGCCCGGGGCATCGACGAGGCCGAGCAGCGGGTCCGCACCGCCGTGCCGATCGCGCGGGTCATCTACCTGGAGCCCGACCTCTATCGGGCGAACCGGGCCGCGCAGGGCTCCGGCTCCTCGGACGAGAGCACGCCTACCACGCCTGGCTCGGCGTGACCAGGCCCGTCTCGTAGGCGTGGATCACCGCCTGGGTGCGGTCGCGCAGGCCGAGCTTGCCCAGCAGGCGCGCCACGTGCGTCTTCACGGTGTGCTCGGTCACGACCAGCTCGGTGGCGATCTCCGCGTTGGACAGTCCCCTGGCGATCATCCGTAGCACCTCGTTCTCCCTCGGCGTCAGCCCGGTGGACGAGGCGGCCGGACGCGGCCGGGCGTACCCGGCGATCAGCCGTTTGGTGATCTTCGGCGACAGCAGGGCGTCGCCGCCGGCCACCGTCCGCACCGCGTCCGCCAGATCCCCCGAGCGCACGTCCTTCAGCAGGAACCCGCTGGCCCCCGCGGACAGCGCCGCGTAGACGTACTCGTCCAGGTCGAAGGTCGTGATCATGATGACCTTCGTGTCGTGCGCCTCGATGATCCGGCGGGCGGCCTCGATGCCGTTCATCGCGGGCATCCGGATGTCCAGCAGGGCCACGTGAGGTGCGGTCTCGGCGGCCAGCCGCACGGCCTCGGCGCCGTCGGAGGCGGTGCCCACGACCGCCATGTCCGGCTGCGCCGCGAGCACCGCCGCGAAACCGCGGAGCACCACCGGCTGGTCGTCGGCGACCAGCACGGTGGTGACGGATGGCGAGGTCATTCCGTGGGAAGCCCGGCCTGGACGAGGAAGCCCCCGTGCGGCCCCGGCCCCGCGTTGAACCAGCCGCCGAGGGCGAGGGCCCGCTCGCGCATGCCGATCAGCCCGTGGCCGCCGGTGCCCTCGCCCTCCTCCGGGGCCTTGGCCGTGGACTCCTCGCCCATGACCACGGCCTCCTTCGCATCGTCCACTCCACCCGCGCCGCCAGTGCCACTCTCGGGGCCGCTGTCGGCGACGCGTATGGCCAGCAGAGTGGGACGATACGCCAGTTCGATCGAGACCCTGGAGCCCGGAGCGTGCACGCGGGCGTTGGCGAGCGCCTCCTGCACGATGCGGTAGGCGTTGACGTCCACCGCCTGCGGCAGCGGGCGCTCCTCGCCGATCACGTCCAGGTCCACCTCCCCGGGGTGGCTCTCGATCAGCTCGGGCAGCCGGGACAGGCCCGGCTGCGGAGCGGTCTCGGGACCGTCGGGGATGTCGGCCCGCAGCACCCCGAGCAGCCGCCGCATCTCGGCCAGCGCGTCCCTGGCGTTCGCGGCGATGTCCGCGAGCTCGCCGCGGGTGGCCTCGCCCAGGGTCTCCCCGGCCTCGGCGAGCGTGAACGGCGCGGTCTCCGCCCGCACCGCGATCATCGACACCGAGTGGGCCACCACGTCGTGCATCTCCCTGGCGATCCTGGCCCGCTCGGCCATGGCCGCCCGCTCCCTGACCTGCTCCAGATGATCGGCCTTGACCCGCCCGATCTCCACCCTGCTGCCCCGCAGGTCGGCGAGGAAGGTGACCGCCGTGATGGTGACGGCGACGAGCAGCCCCAGTGACTGCGTCCCCGGATACCCGCTGGTGAGGAGGACGGCTCCCGCCGCGGCGCTGAGGCCCCCGGCCCAGCGCAGATATCGGGGGAGCAGGGTGAGCAGCGTGTAGGTCGAGAGGACGCCGGACAGGTAGACCGCCATGTTCGCGCCTTCCGGCAGCTCCCCGATCGCCACCAGGATGCCCGCGCCCAGTGCGGTCAGCACGAGCACGCCCACCCGGAAGCGCCGGCGCACCATCTGCGGCGCCGTGGCGAGCAGACTGGCGCCCAGTTCCGGCATGCCGTAGTAGGAACGGTCGTTGAGCACGAACACGGTCAGTGCCGCGCCGATGGCCACGTCGAGCAACGGCGACCGCAAGATTTTCTGGAGGTCGAGGGAGGCCATGGCACGTTCAGCCTCGTCTAACCGGGACGAGAAGGACATGTCCAGAATTGTGGCGCTGGGGCGAGGGCCTGTCGTCACTCTTTCGAGTGACGATCATGCTCGGGGCGACCGTCCGCGCAGCAGGCGCAGCGCCTTCTCCTTCTCGAAGTCGAGGGCGCGGCGCGGGGCCTGGATGCGCCCGATGCGCAGCCCCAGGTCACGGACGGCGTGCGCCACGCCCGGCTCGCTGAGCACCCGCATCGCGAAGGCCAGCTCGGCGGGGGAGACGTCGAACCGGCGCTCCAGCTCCATCCCGTGCGCCACCGCGGCCAGGTCGTCCTCCTCGAACCTGCGGTGCGAACCGCGCCCCCTGACCTGCGGCAACAGGCCGAGCGCCTCCCGATAGCGCAGCATCCGAGGAGACATGCCGAGGCGCTTCGCCGCTTCCGTGATCCGCATTCTGACAATCTTATGTCAGCTTTCGGCCTTCTGGTGTGCGCTGTGCCGTAGGTGGCCCATAAACTCGCAGACGACGACATTAGCCAGAGGGGAATCACATGGACTTCAAGGTGGCCGACCTGTCGCTTGCGGACTTCGGACGCAAGGAGATCCACCTCGCCGAGCATGAGATGCCCGGCCTCATGGCGGTTCGCCGCGAGTACTCGGGCGCCAAACCGTTGAACGGCGCGCGCATCATGGGATCGCTGCACATGACGATCCAGACCGCCGTGCTCATCGAGACCCTTGTCGAGCTCGGTGCCGACGTGCGCTGGGTGAGCTGCAACATCTTCTCCACCCAGGACCACGCCGCCGCCGCCACGGTCGTCGGCCCCAATGGCACCGTCGACGACCCCAAGGGCGTGCCGGTGTTCGCCTGGAAGGGCGAGACCCTGGAGGAGTACTGGTGGTGCACCGAGCAGGCGCTGGCCTGGCCTGACGGTGGCGGCCCCAACATGATCCTGGACGACGGCGGCGACGCCACGCTGCTCGTGCACAAGGGCGCCGAGTACGAGAAGGCGGGCGCCGTCCCGGCCGCCGCCGAGGACGACCCCGAAGAGTGGAAGATCATCCTCGACACCCTCCGCCGGAGCATCGCGGAGAAGCCCGGCCAGTGGACCGCCGTGGCCGAAGGCGTCAAGGGCGTCACCGAGGAGACCACCACCGGCGTGCACCGCCTCTACGAGATGCACAAGAACGGCACGCTGCGCTTCCCCGCGATCAACGTCAACGACTCGGTCACCAAGTCGAAGTTCGACAACAAGTACGGCTGCCGCCACTCCGTCATCGACGGCCTCAACCGCGCCACCGACGTGCTCATCGGCGGCAAGGTCGCCGTCGTCTGCGGCTACGGCGACGTCGGCAAGGGCTGCGCCGACGCGCTGCGCGGCCAGGGCGCCCGGGTCATCGTCACCGAGATCGACCCGATCTGCGCCCTCCAGGCCGCCATGGACGGCTTCCAGGTCACCACCCTGGAGGACGTCGTCGGCATCGCCGACATCTTCGTCACGACGACCGGCAACTACGACATCATCCGCGCCGACCACATGGCCGCGATGAAGCACCAGGCGATCGTCTCCAACATCGGCCACTTCGACAACGAGATCGACATGGCCGGCCTGGCGAAGCTGCCCGGCATCAAGCGGAACAACATCAAGCCGCAGGTCGACGAGTGGATCTTCGAGGACGGCCACTCGATCATCGTCCTCGCCGAGGGCCGCCTGATGAACCTGGGCTGCGCCACCGGTCACCCCTCGTTCGTCATGTCGAACTCCTTCACCAACCAGGTGATCGCGCAGATCGAGCTGTTCACCAAGACCGACACCTACCCGCTCGGCGTCTACACGCTGCCCAAGCACCTCGACGAGAAGGTCGCCCGGCTGCACCTCGACGCCCTGGGCGTCAAGCTCACCGAGCTCACCAAGGCGCAGGCCGAGTACATCGGCGTCGACGTCGAGGGCCCGTACAAGCCCGAGCACTACCGCTACTGACAGGCACGGCGAAGGCAGGGCGGCGATCGGGGAGATGTTGGACATCGGGGATGCCAGAGAGGCCGGCGAGCGGCGGATCGACTGGGCCGCCCGCGCCATGCCGGTCCTCCGGGCGGTCGGCGAGCGGTTCGCCGCCGAGCGGCCGCTCGACGGCATGCGCATCGCCGCCTGCCTGCACGTGACGGCCGAGACCGCGGTGCTCATGGGAGCACTGCGGGCCGGCGGCGCCGAGATCGCCCTCGCCGCGTCGAACCCGCTCTCCACGCAGGACGACGTGGCGGCGGCGCTCGCCGACTACGGCGTCGCCGTCCACGCGCGGGCCGGGGTCGATCGCGAGACCTACTACCGGCACATCCACCAGGCCCTCGACATCGCCCCGGAGATCGTCCTCGACGACGGCTGCGACCTGGTCAACACCCTGCACACCGAACGCGTCGAGCTCCTCCCCGGCGTCACCGGCGGCTGCGAGGAGACCACCACCGGGATCATCCGGCTCCGCCAGATGGCCGCCGAGGACGCGCTGCGTTTCCCCGTCGTGGCGGTCAACGACACCCGTACCAAGCGGATGTTCGACAACCGCTACGGCACCGGCCAGTCCACCTTCGACGGCATCATGCGCGCCACCAACACCCTGCTCGCGGGCAAGACCGTCGTCGTGGCCGGATTCGGCTACTGCGGCCGGGGCGTCGCCGAACGCGCCAGGGGCCTGGGCGCGCGGGTCGTCGTCACCGAGATCGACCCGGTCAAGGGCCTCGACGCCATCCTGCACGGCTACGACGTCCGGCCCATGGCCGTCGCCGCCGAGCACGGCGACGTGTTCGTCACCGTCACCGGCAACCGCGACGTCATCCGCGCCGAACATCTCGCCGTCATGAAGGACGGCGCCATCCTCGCCAACGCGGGCCACTTCGACATCGAGATCGACGTCCGCGCCCTGGAGGACCTCGCCGACGCCATCCACCCCAACGTCCGCCCCAACACCGACGAATACGTCCTCGCCGACGGCCGCCGCCTGCTGCTGCTCGCCGAGGGCCGCCTGGTCAACCTCACGGCGGGCGAGGGCCACCCGGCGGCCGTCATGGACATGTCCTTCGCGGCCCAGGCCCTCGCGGTGACCTGGCTGGCCCGCGAACGCGTCCGCCTCACTCCGGGCGTCTACGACGTCCCTCCGGAGGTCGACACCGAGGTCGCCCGCCTCAAACTCGCGGCGGCCGGCATCGAGGTCGACGCTCTGACCCCTGACCAAGAGTCCTACCTCCACTCCTGGCGCACAGGTTCTTGATCCTCCTGGCCGCCACACCGTGGCGCCGCCTCCCGCGCACTGCCACGCCCATCCGAGCCCGGTCGGCCGCGGCAAGATGGGCTCCAAGCGCCATGTGATCGCGGACGGCAACGGCGTTCCCCTCGGGGTCGGCGCGTGGCCTTCATGACGCCGGCCGCATCGATCATCCGTCGGCGGAGCCTCGTCCGCTGATCATTCCGATAGGGGTTGTTGGAGTCGCCCGGCATGACACGACGATCACGGATGCTGTGGTCCGCCGCCCTGCTGTGGGCGGCGGTTCCGGCCGCTTACCTGATCTTCCTGGAGACGCAGGAACCGCTGACTCCACAGGCTCCGCCGGGGGAGTACGACGGGCAGCTCTACGGGATGGTTCAGCTCTTCTCCGGTGGTCGTCTCCTGAAAGTTCTCGTACTGATCCGCCACGTGCAGTTCACCGGGATCTTCGGCGTTGTGCCGTACGTGCTGCTCGGGCTCGGGATGTGCTTGCTCGGCGCTCAACTGGGCCGACCACGGACCGGTCGAATCGTCGCCGGACTCCTCGCAGCCGCACTGGTCCCGATGTACAGCCTGCATCTCGTGCTCTTCCTGGTGGAGGGGTCGGCGGAGGCCATGGCCAGGGGCCCACAATGGCCCGTCTTCTCCGCGGTCGGCGGAGACCTCTATCAACTCGCCGCAGTGGCCCTGATGGTGCTGGCACTCCGTTCTGGGCGGCGGGAGACTTCGCACATCTCGGAGAGATTCTGATCGTGTTTACCCGGTGCCTGGCAGCGGCCCGCATACCCTGCTGAGAATGCGGGGTCGAGCATCAGCTCTGGAGGGTTTTCCAGGATTCCACAGTCGCTTCGGTGATGATTTCGATGCGGCATCCGTATGCCGGATGCCCATCGGACACGAAGCTGCCGTCCTTGAACGGCAACCCGCAGAAGGCGGCACGGAAGGGTCCGGGCGATCCGCTCTGTGGGAGCGGCGCATACTCCGCGAGGGGCGCCATATCGTAGCCCGACCGTGCCCTGTGCTTGTTTCGCGCCACCTGGTGAGCCGCCAGGCGGAGCAGCGCGTCAATGCCCTTGTCCAGGTAGAACTGGAGCAGGCGGAACTGAACGTCGAGGTACTTCTCATGGGCCTTGGAAGGATGCTGCAGGAGATATGCGCAGACCACGACCGTGTGCCACTTGTACATCTGTGGATCGGCCTGTTCCTCGGCCAGGATCGCGTGATAGTAGTCCACGCACCCGCCCAGCGGACCGACAGCCGCACCGCACTCGCACTTATCCATGCTGGGGCTGTCTGTCATGGTCTGCACCATAGGGGCCCTCCAACGCCCTGTCGATGGCATTTCCTTCAGAGCCTGCCGGGGCTGGACAAGGCCGGCGTTCACCGACACGGGCGTTCCCCGCCGTAGCCGGTACCGGCCCTGTGCCCGGCGTTCGCCAGGCGTGGTCGCTTCCCGCCGTTACCGCACCGGCTGACAAGGGCCCCCTGGGGAGGCTCTTCCTTCCCCTGGTGGGGCAGCCCGACCGGCAGAGGCCGACTGGGCGGGGGGTGTCGCTCCTGGAGTGACAACCTCGTCCAAGCTCTGCTACGTACCGGCGGTCGGGGCTCGGCCGGGGATGAGCCGTAGGGCGGCCGTGGCTGTGATCAGGCATGTGACGATGGCGATGGTGATGGCCGCGAGAGTGCCCCTGGCGGGATCGGCGGTAACGATCGCACCGAGTAGGGCGACCCCGATCGCGCCGCCTGTCTGCCGGGCTGTGTTCAGGGCGCTGGAGCCCATGTTCTGGAACCGGTCAGGGGCGAATGTCATGACAACCAGTGTTTGGGAGGGTGCGGACAGTCCCATGCCGGTGGAGAAGACGCACAGGCCGGCTGCGATGAGCGGATACGGGGCGGAGGCGACGGTGAGGAATCCGAGTCCGATCGCCGAGAGGGTCATGCCTGTGGCCAGACTGGTTCGGGGTCCGAACGCGGTGATGAAACGAGCGCCGAGGAAAGCCGAGGCGAGGGTGGCGGCCACGGTCAAGGGCAGGAAGGCCAGCCCGGCCTGCAAGCCCGAGTAGCCGCGTACCTGCTGGAAGTTGAACGTGTAGACGATCAGCATCCCGTAGAGCGAGAAGTTGTACGTCGCACCGGCGAGCAGACCGGCGAGCACCGGACGCTCGGCGATGAGGGCGGGCGGCAGGAGGACCTCTCGTCCGCCTCGTGCCCAGGAGAACTGGGCCGCGATGAAGACGAGGAGGGCCGCGATGCCGCCCACGAGAGCCGTGAGCACCGCGGGGTCGAGCCAGCCTGCGACACTCGACTCGACCAGCGCCCACACCGTGGCGGTGAGGCCGGTGATCGCGATGGCCTGCCCGCGGATGTCGAAGGACACGCGTTGAAGCGGGACCTCTGCCACGTATCGCACGACCAGCCAGCCGGTGGCGGCGGCGACCGGGACATTGAGCAGGAAGATGCTCCGCCAGCCGAAGGTGTCGAGCAGTAGCCCGCCGATGAAGGGGCCGATCATGAAGCCGATGCCGCCCACGCTCACCCAGATCGAGATGGCTCTGGTGCGTTCGGCCGTCGCTGTGAACATGCGGCTGATCAGTGTCAGTGGTGCGGGAGCGAGGAGCGCTGCCCCCAGGCCCTGGCAGGCACGGCCGAGGACGAGCATTCCCGGGTCGGGAGCGAGGCTGCAGGCTATCGACGCGGCGGTGAAGACCCCGAGTCCGGTCAGGTAGCCGCGTCGGGCACCGATCCGATCCCCGAGTCGGCCGGCGGACAACAGCAGGGCGGCGAACACGAGCGTGTAGGCGTCGATGGCCCATAGGCCCTCGGCCGGGCCGGCGTGAAAGTCGGTGCGTATCGCGGGGATCGCGACGTTGGTGACGTTCGCTTCCATGATGATCAGGGCGGTGCCCAGGCACAGACCGGTCAGGCCGAGTGTCCGGTCGATGGCAGAGGCGGGTGGTGATGTCTGTTCTTGGGCAGCGTCAGGGGACACGGTCACTCCGATGGAGATGAGAAGCGGCGTCTACGCCGGGAGACACGGCGTGGGGAGGCGCTGGGCCGCGCGGAGGCCGGGGAAGTCGCATGAGCGAAGCGGGCTTCCGGGTGCTCGTGGTGTCGCTACGGGAGCGGGCCATGGCCGGGCGCGGGCGGCCAGTGGCCTTGAGCGCCTAAGCCGGCCCGCGTGTCACGCGCATGGGGGAAGGAGGACCCGTCGAGCTCGTAGAGGGCCGGGCACCGTTGATGGGGTCGTGTCGATGGGTGGTGGAAGCTGTCGCTCAGTGCGTACGGGGAGCGCTTGCGCGCAGAAGCGACAGCACTCCTCTGGCGGCGCGGTCGAAGGGCTCGACCGCCTGCGCCGCGCGGGCGAGGGCGTAGCCGCCCTGGATGACGGCGGCGATGGCGGAAGCGGTCTCGTCAATGTCAAGATCAGCGGCGAGCTCGCCGGCCGCCACGCCTTCGTCGATCGTGCGCCGGAGGTGGTGGTGCAGCACCTCGAAGGTTTCCCGGATCGGCGCGCGCAACGTGTCGTCGGCCATGACCTCCGGATCGGCGGTGAGCCGTCCGACGCTGCAGCCGCGCAGTGCATCACGTTCGCGCCCCAGATATGCCGCGATGCGTTCGAGCGCGGTGCCCGGACCGGTGAGGGCTTCGGCGATCTGTCGTTGCATGAGTTCCGCACTGCGCCGCTCGGCGGCCAACACCAGGTCCGGCTTGCCGTCGAAGTGGTGGTACATGCTGCCCTGGCCGACGCCCGAGCGTTGCTGAATCGCGGTCGGGCTGGTGCCGACGTATCCACGCTCCCACAGCAGTTGGCGCGTGCTCTCGATCAGGCGGTCCCGAGCGTTCGGTTTCATGGTCGCCTCCTGGCGATGCGGTGCACTGTCCTCGCGGCCGGGTCACAGGTCGGGGTGCCGCAAGTGCCAGCCCGTCTCGCGCTGATAGGCGTGGCCGAGCCGGATCAGGAGCCGCTCTTCGAACGGGCGGCCGACGAACTGGAACCCCAGCGGCATGTCGTCCTCGCCGCGACCGCCGGGCAAGGTGATCGTCGGTGTGCCGGCCATGTCGAATGGGGTGACGAAGCGCAGGTAGTCGGTCAGGGCATCGGGGTCGCCGTACACCGCCTCCTTCTGTTCGAGTGTCAGGCTGGTGGTCGGCTGGACCGGCGTCAGCAGGGCGTCCACTTCGCACAGCGTACGCGCCAGGCGGCCGGTGAACGCGAGCCGCTGATGGTGTGCTTCCATCAGCTCGATCGCGGAGACGGTGTGACCGTGCGCGATAAGTCCGGCGATCGACCCCGGTGTGTCGGCCGAGCCGTATTCCGAGGCTCGCGACGGAAAGGTCGCCTGGTGCGCGATCGCGGCCTCGACCCCGGCGTAGCGCGGCCACATGGCGTTGACGGCGCTGGTGTCGGGCAGAGTGATCTCGACGATGGTCGCGCCGAGGTGGCGCAGTACCGCGATGACCTCATCGAGCATGCCGATGGTCGCCGGGTCGACGCGTGTCTCGTTGTAGGCGCGGTCCACTCCGACGCGTATCGGAGCCAACTGGTCGCCGAGGCCGGCCAGATAGTCGGGGACCGGCACGGGGACCGTGGTCGGATCGTGCGGGTCCGCTCCGGCGATCGCTCCCAGGATCGCCCCCGCGTCGGCCGCCGAGCGCGCCATCGGACCGACGTGGTCGAGGCTGGCGGCGAGTGCGAAGATTCCGTGCCTGCTCACTCTTCCCCACGTGGGTTTGATGCCGGTGACGCCGTTGGCCGCGGAGGGGTACCGGATCGAGCCGCCGGTGTCGGTGCCCAGGGATCCGAATGCCAGGCCTGCCGCGACCGCGACGCCGGAACCGCTCGACGAGGCCCCAGACCAGTAATCAGGGTTCCACGGGTTGCGGGGTGGTGTGACGGACGGGTGGTGTTCGGCGAACGCGGCCTCGGTGAGTTGCAGCTTGCCGAGGAGGACGGCGCCGGCCTCTGATAGACGCCGAACCACCGTCGAATCGTAGGTGGGCACGTGTCCAGAGTGGATGGTGGTGCCCGCTGCGGTGACGATACCGGCGGTGAAGCAGAGGTCTTTCACGGCGATCGGCACGCCGTGCAGAGGTCCTCGGTACCGGCCCGCTTTCAGTTCGTCCTCGGCGTTCCTGGCTTGGGCGAGGGCGACGTCGGCCGTCACGGTGGCGTAGCTGCGCAGCAGCGGATCGACCTCGTCGATCCGCGCCAGCAGGGTCTCGGTCAGTTCCACTGGCGTGAGCATGCGCGCGCGTAACTGCGCGGCGACCTTCAGCAGGTTCGCGTAGTGCGTAAGGGGCTCGTGGGCGGTGCCGGTCGCGGTCATACCAAGACCATACATACTAGTATGTACAGTGTCCAGACAGGGCTGGGCCATCTCGTCGTGGTGAAATGGGTGAGCCGCGCGGCCGTTGGTCGCGCGGCTCTGGTCGGGGCGGACGGGAGGGGCCGTCCCATCGTGATTCCGCAGCTCAGCGGACTGCGCTTGGGGTTAGGAACGCTCGGCGATCTGTTGGAACTTGGTCAGGGCGGCGCGGGTGTCGCCGTTGGGGGCGAGGGTGGCGCCGAGTTCGGCGGCGAGGGTGCCGCGGAGTTCTGCCCAGACCGGTTCTGAGGTGGGGTCGAAGCGGGCCTTGGCCACCATGTCCACGATGGGGGTCACCTTGGGGTCCTTGCGCATGAGGGCCGAGGCGGACGTGGTGGTCGGGAGGAGGCCCTCGACCTTGAGGTACTTGGTGTAGTTGTCGGCCTGGTAGAAGTAGTCGAGGAACTGGCGGACCAGTTCCTGGTTGCCGTCCTTCTTGAAGGCCATCAGGTAGTCCTGGATGCCGTGTGTGGCGGGCTCGGCGCCGTGGTTGGTGGGGAACGGGGCGGTGCCGTAGTCGATGTCCGCCTTGTCCACCTGGTCGAGGAAGGCCCGCGTTCCGAAGGACGCGTAGACCATACCGACCTTGCCCTGGGCGAACAGTGGCCAGGTGCCGTCGGCGCGGTTGGTCTGGCCGGGGTTCGGCTGGGTGTAGCCGTCCTTGGTCAGTGCCTTGAGGAAGTCCAGTGTCTCGACGGCGCGTTCGCCGTTGACGGCCCACTTGCCGTCGGTGCGCCAGTCGCCGCCGTTGGCCCGCAGCCAGGTGCCGAACTCGTAGCCGCCGGCCTCGGCGCCGAGCGCCAGCGCGTAGGGCACGTACCCGCCGGGCAGGGCCTTGATCGCCTTGGCCGCCGTGCGGAGCTCGTCCCAGGTGGCCGGCGGCTTGTCGAGACCGGCCTCCTTGAGGATCTTCTTGTTGTAGTACATGCCGTTGACGGTGGCCACGAACGGCAGGCCGTGCTGGACTCCGTCGTAGGAGGCGTTCTCCGCGAAGGACGGCAGGAAGTCCGACAGCACCTCCTTGGACACCACCTCCTCGGCCTTGTACAGCAGCCCGGCCTCGGCGTAGTCGGCGAAGACGTTGCCGTTGAGGATGTCGGGGAACTGCTTCGTCTGGACCATGGTGTTGACCTGGCTCTGCAGGTTGGCCCAGTCGATCACCTGCAGTTCGACGTTCTTGCCGGGGTTCTTGGCCTTGAAGGAGGCGATCAGCTCGTCCCAGTAGGGCCGGGTGCCCTCGGTGTACTGGGCCACGACCAGTTTGATGGAGTTCTGGCCGCCGCCGGAGCCGCCGCCCTGGGCGTCGCCCGACCCGCCGCCGCACGCGGTCAGCGCGAGCACGAGGCCGGTGAACGCGGCCAGGCCGCCGAGCCGTCGTCGTCTTGTGGGGGTCATGTCACACCGATCTTTCTCGTTGTCACTTGGTGCTGCCCGCGGTGAGGCCGCTGACCAGATGCTTCTCGATGAACGCGAACAAGATCACCGCGGGCACGATCGCCATCAGCGCCGCGGCGAAGAGGTATTGGTAGTTGGTCTCATACAGGCCGACGAACTGCTGGACCCCGACCGTGAGCGGCACCCGTCCGCTCGCCGGGTCGTTGAAGAGCGTCAGCGCGATGACGAACTCGTTCCACACCTGGATGAAGGTGAAGATCACCACGGTGGCGAGGCCGGGCGCCGCCAGCGGGAGGATCATGCGCAGCATGATCCGGAACTTGCCGAGACCGTCCATCATGGCGGCCTCGTCGATCTCCACCGGGATCGAGCCGAAGTGGGCGTGCAGGATCCAGACGGCGAAGGCGAGGTTGAAGGCCGAGTTGATGGCGATGATCACGAAGTAGCTGTTCACGCCGTCCACGAACACCGCCTGCCGGTACAGGCCGATGAGCAGCGCGACGGCGGGGAACATCTGCGTCACGAGGATCACGCTGAGGAACGTCGCGCGTCCCTTGAACCTGAAGCGGGCCAGGACGTAGGCGGCGGGCGCGCCGACGACCAGCACCAGCGCCGTGGAGACGAACGCGATGGTCAGGCTGACCCGGAAGTAGTCGGCCAGCGGGATGCGCCGCCAGACGTCGGCGTAGTTGGACCACGCCCAGCTCTTGGGCAGGTAGTCGGCCGGGACGGCGAACAGCTCGGCGTCGGTCTTGAGCGATCCGAGCAGCATCGCGGCGTATGGGGCGAGGAAGAACAGCGCGATCGCGAATCCGATGATCGGGAGCATGACGGGCCGGATCCGCGCCCATCCGCGTCCCGCGCGCACCAGGGTGGGGTTGCTCCGCCTGACGGGGGCCGGGCCGTTCGGTGCGGTGGCGGGAGGCGCCGACGCGGCGACAGGCGCGGGGGCCGGGGCGGGCGCGGGGGGCTTGTCGCTCGCCGCGGGGTCGCGGTGAGGGCGCAGGACCAGTACGAAGACCAGGATGAGCAGCAGCAGGAAGGCCACGTTGAGCACGCCGAGCGCCGCCGCCTCGCCCGAGTCGAGCTGGGCCGTGAACGCGATCTTGTAGAGCCAGGTAACGGTCGTGTCGGCGTGGTTGCCGGCCGTCTTCCCCATGATCACCCAGATGACCGTGAACGCGTTGAAGACGTGCAGCATGTTGAGCACGAGCGCGACCATCAGCGAGGGCCGCAGGATCGGCAGCGTCACCCGCCGCCAGGTCGCCCAGGCGCTCGCGCCGTCCATCCGCGCGGCCTCCAGCACCTCGTGCGGCACCGTCTGCAACCCGGACAGCAGCACGTAGGTGGTGAACGGCATCGAGGTGATGATGCCGACCGCCATGATCGAGTACAGCGCGGTGGCCGGGTCCTTGTACCAGTCGACGGGCGCGGAGATGATCGACAGGTCCATCAGCAGGCGGTTGAGCAGGCCGTTGCCGCCCTCGTAGATGAACCGCCACACGGTCGCGGTCATCACCAGCGAGGTCGCCCACGGCACGACCAGCGCGAGCCGGACGAACTTTCGGCCGAAGAACGGCTTGGACAGGAACTGCGCCAGCGCGAGCGAGAGCAGCATGGTCAGGCCGACGACGATCACCAGCCACAGCAGCGTGTTGCCGACGACCGGGCCGAGCGCGTCCTCCTGCAGGAGCCTGGCGTAGTTGTCCAGCCCGGCCATCCCCCTGACCAGCCCGATCCTGGTGATGTCGAGGAAGGAGAGGTAGACCATGTAAAGGGCGGGGAAGCCGACGACGGCGGCGATGAGCAGCGTGCTCGGCGTGAGCCAGCGCCAGGGCACGGTGCGCTGCCACAGGTCGGCGATCCGGCCTGTCGTCGGCGTCGTCACAGCGCGTCCCTGAGGTTGGCCGTCCAGGAGTCGAGCGTCGCCTGCCACTCGTCGCGCTCCTCGGGCATGCCGGGCACGCCCGGGCGCCGCTGCCAGGGCAGCGGGCCGGACTCGCGCCGGTACTCGACGCCGATCGCGTCCAGGCGCGGCAGGTGGGCGGCCAGGCGGCGGCGGAAGTCGGCGAGGTCCCGCTCGGGGCCCGACCAGACGGTCTCCGCGAAGGCCGCCAGCCGAGGGAAGGCCATGTAGTCGATGTGCCGGGTGGAGTCGATCAGCTCGGTCCAGATGCCGCACTGCGCGCCCAGGACCCGTTCCGCGGCCGGGTCGCCGCGCAGCGCGGGCGGGACGGGGTCGAAGGCGTAGACGTCTTCGAGGGTGAGCACGGTCCTGAACGGCATCGGCTCGTCGTCGCGCTCGCTCTGCCGGTAGTCCAGGTAGACGTCGGTGTTGGAGCAGTTGATGACGTCGTGCCCGGCGCGGGCGGCGGCCACCGCGCCGAGGTCGGCCCGCCAGGAGGCCACCACCGCGCCGGGGGCGAGCCCGCCCTCCAGGATCTCGTCCCAGCCGACCAGGCGCCGCCCGCGCGCGGTCAGGTAGTCGTCGAAGCGGCGGATGAACCAGCTCTGCAGTTCCTCCTCGTCGCGCAGCCCCAGCTCGGCGATGCGGCGGCGGGCCGCGGGGCTGGCGCGCCACTGGTCCTTGGGGCACTCGTCCCCGCCTACGCACACGTAGGGTCCCGGGAACAGTTCGAGCACCTCGTCGAAGACGTTCTTGAAGAACTCGATCGTGGAGTCCTCGACGTTGAGCACGTTGTGCCCGACGCCCCAGGTGGTGCCCACGCCGAGCGGGGTGTCGAGGTTGCCCAGCTCGGGGTAGGCGGCGATGGCCGCCTGGGTGTGGCCGGGCAGGTCGATCTCGGGCACGACCGAGATGTGACGGCGTGCGGCGTAGGCGACGATCTCGCGGACGTCGTCCTGGGTGTAGAAGCCGCCGTGCGGCCGGCCGTCCATCTCGCCCAGCCAGCCGACCTGGCTCTCCTCGCGCCAGGAGCCGATCTCGGTGAGGCGCGGGTAGCGCTTGATCTCGATGCGCCAGCCCTGGTCGTCGGTCAGGTGCAGGTGCAGGACGTTCAGCTTGTGCATGGCCATCAGGTCGATGAAGCGCAGCACGTCCGCCTTGGTCATGAAGTGCCGGGCCACGTCGAGGATCGTGCCGCGCCAGGCGAAGCGGGGGCGGTCCTCGACGTGGACGGCGGGCAGCTCCAGTGGCACGCCGGCGCCCGCCCGGCGGAAGGCGGCGGGCGGCAGGAGCTGGCGCAGCGTCTGCGCCCCGTAGAAGGCGCCGGCCGCCGACCCGGCGTCGAGCGCGACCTCGTCGGGCGTGACGGTCAGCCGGTAGGCGCCGGGAGGCAGGTCGTCCAGCCTGAGCCGTATCGTCGCCGATCCCGGGCCGCCGGGCAGCAGCTCGCCGCCGGTGACCGGGCTGAGTTCCCCGCGCAGCCAGGAGGCGATCTCGCCGAGCGCGGGATCGGCGGTGAGCGCGGTGCTCCGGTCGATGACGAAGCGGCCCGGTCTGGCCTCGTGTCGCAGGGGCTTGGGGACGATCATTAACCGGCCTCTCGGAACTGATGAAGGAGACTCCTCGCCCCGGGCGCGTTCCCGGGTGTGACCGACGGCGCCCGCCGGCGGGAGGGCCGCGCCGTGGGTGGGGCCCGACCCCCTTTACGAAGGAGCGCTTCATTATTAGCATCGGCCCAGAGTGAGGGTCAATGCTCATTCTTGCTCGGAATGGCTGACTTCGATCACATTCGGACCTCGACGGGCTGGCATAATGAGCCTCGGCCTTATCGAGGAGACCTGCGTTAGGACGACGATGCCCCCCACACTTCGCGGCGGCGACCTGTCACGACTCAGGCAGCTCAACGCCCTGACCGCGATCGCGGCGCTGCGTGCCGCCGGGCCCCTGACGCTGTCGACCCTGGCCGAGCGGACCGGCTTGTCGCGTCCCTCAACCAAGGAGGTCGTGGACGAGCTGATGACGCTCGGCTGGGTGGAGGAGACCCCGCCCGCGCAGGGCACGGTCGGCAGGCCCGCCCGCCGCTACCGGTTCCGCGCGGGAAGCGGCTACCTGGTGGGGCTCGACATAGGAGGTCACAACATCCGGGCCGCCCTGGCGGACCTGAACGGCGTGATCCTCTCCGAGACCCGCCAGCCCGTGGAGCCGGACACCCCCCTTCCCGAGCGGCTGGCCGCGATCGAGCGCGCGGTCGCGAGCTGCCTGACGCTGGGCGGCAAGACCATCGAGGACGTCTGGATCCTCGCCGCGGGCACGATCGGCGTGATCACCGCGGAGGGGCGCATCCTGTACTGCGCGGCCATCCCCGCGTGGACCGGGTTCGACCTGGCCGGGCACCTGCGCCGGCTGTTCCCCTGCGAGGTGCTCGTCGAGAACGACAGCCGTCTGGCCGCCAGGGCGGAGGCCGTGCGCGGGGCCGCACGCGACGTCGACGACGTGGTGTTCCTGCACGTCGGCCGCCGGATGGGCGCGGCGGTCATCATCGACGGCAAGGTGCACCGCGGGTTCGGCGCGGCGGCCGGCGAGATCGCCATGCTGCCGCAGGCGCAGTTGTTCGACGCGTCCGACCACCTGCAGAACTGCGCGATCATCCCCGAGGGCACCCCGCCCGCGGACGCCGCCGGCTACACCCTGGCCGCCGCCCGCGCGGGCGACCCGGTGGCCCTGGCGGCGGTCGAGCAGTACGTCGAGGACCTTGCCGTCGGCACCAGCGCGATGGTGCTCCTGCTCGACCCGCAGGTCGTCGTGCTGGGCGGCGGGTTCTCCCGCTCGGCCGACGTACTGCTGCCGCCGCTGCGCGCGCGCCTGGAACGCGCCTGCATGCGCCTGCCCGACCTGCGCGCCTCGACGCTGGGCGACGAGTGCGTGGTCACCGGCGCCATCGACTACGCCGTCGCGCACCTCGACGACCAGCACTTCACCCCGGACGCCCCGCTGCCCACACCACGCTGACCCCGGGGAGATATTCGGTGGATCGCGCGGGACAACGGATGACAATCTGTCAGTGGCCGGGTCTACCTTGGTGCCGATCGTTCGCAGCTCTAGCCGTGCTTGGAGGCACCTGACATGTCCGAACCGACCGTCGCTGAAGCCGCGGGGTCGCGCTGGCTGCGTGGGCCGCTCCAGCCGTTCCAGCACGGCCAGTATCGAATGCTCGTCGGGTCGCTGACCGCTTCCATGTTCGGTGAGGGACTGTGGCTGATGGCCATGGTCTGGCAGGTGATCGCGCTCGGCGGCAAAGCCGGGGAGCTGTCGCTCGTCACCACCGGCACGGCCGTGGGCATGGTGGTCACCGTCCTGCTCGGCGGGGCCATCGCCGACCGGGTGCCGCAGCGGCGCATCCTGCTGACCACCGAGCTGATCCTGGCGAGCGCGGCCGTTCTCGGGGCGGTGCTCGCGATGTCCGGGGTGATCGAGGTCTGGCACCTCGCGCTGATCGCGCTGGTCCGGGGCATCGGCAGCGGGTTCTACTTCCCGGCCTACTCCGCGATGCTGCCCGCGATCGTCCCGGCCGACAATCTGATGGCGGCCAACGGCGTCGAGAACATGCTGCGGCCGGTGATCATGCAGGCGGCGGGGCCCGCGATCGCCAGCCTCATGGTGGCGGCCCACTCGCCGGGCCTGGCGTTGAGCGTGGGGGCGCTCTCGCAGGTCGTGGCGACGGTCTTCCTGGTGCTGATGCGGCCGGTCGCACTGCGCGCCGAACGCGAACAGGACGGTCAGGACGGCGGGCAGGCGCGGCATCCCGTCGTGTCGATGCTGGCCGACATCCGCGAGGGCTTCGTCTACATGCTCAAGACGCCCTGGCTGCTGGCCACGCTGCTGTTCGCCTCGCTGATGATCCTGGTCATCATGGGGCCGATGGAGGTCCTCATCCCGTTCGCGGTGAAGGACGGCGCGGGCGGCGGGCCGCGCGAGCACGCGATCGTGATGGCCGCCTTCGGCATCAGCGGCGCACTGTCCTCGCTGGTGATGGCGTCGCGGCGGATGCCCAGGCGCTACCTGACGGTGATGAACCTGACCTGGGGGGTCGCCTGTCTCCCGTTCGTGCTGATCGGCGTGGCGGGCAACGTGTGGGTGATCGTGCTGGCCGCGTTCGCGCTCGGCGCGCTGTTCAACGCCCCGATGGTGATCTGGGGCACGCTGTTGCAGCGCCGGGTGCCGCCCGCCCTGCTCGGCCGGGTGTCGAGCCTCGACTTCTTCGTCTCGCTGGTCTTCATGCCGATCTCCATGGCCCTCGCGGGCCCGGTCAGCTCCGTGCTCGGCCTCAACGCGACCTTCATCATCGCGGGCCTCATCCCGCTGCCCATCGCAATCCTGGCGATCGTGCTGGCGCGGATGCCCGCCGACGAGCTCGCCCACCCCCTCGACCAGCAGGCCACCGACGACGAACCGGCCGACGAGACGCCCCTGGAGGACGCGCCGGCGTTGCCCGCCGAGAACGCGCGGTAGCGGCGCCGTCGCTCAGCTCGAATCGGTCCCCTGACGCCCCGAATCGGCTATTGAATTCGGGGTGGCGGGGCGTCAGGGTGGCCCGCATGATGAATGCGCGAGCGGGTGGCCCTGCGGGCTGGGACGAGGAGGCGGATCGGCTCGCGGCCGAGTCGCTGGCCGAAGGGGATCCGACGGGGTGGTTCGAGCGGCTCTACGCGGCGGGGGAGCGCGGGGCGGTGACGATGCCGTGGGACCGGGCGGGGCCGCGGCCGTTGCTGGCCCGCTGGGCCAGGGAGCGGGACGCGGACGGCGCCGGACGGCGGGCGCTGGTGGTCGGCTGCGGCCTCGGGCACGACGCCGAGTACGTCTGCTCGCTCGGGTACACCACGGACGCGTTCGACGTGTCCCCGACCGCCGTCCGCACCGCGCGGGCGCGGTTCCCCGCCTCGGCCGTGCGGTATGTGGTGGCCGATCTGCTGGCCCCTCCTGCGGAGTGGCAGGGGGCGTTCGACCTCGTCGTGGAGGTCTACACCGTGCAGGCGCTGCCCCGTGAGGTGCGCCCCGAGGCCATCGCGAACGTGCGGCGCATGGTGGGGCCGGGCGGCACGCTCGTCGTGGTGGCGACCGCCGACGACCCCGCGACGGCGCACGTCCAGGGCCCGCCGTGGCCGCTGGTCCGCTCCGAGGTCGAGTCGTTCGCGGACGACGGCCTCGGAGCCGTGAGCGTCGAGAGCCTGCCCAACCCCGACGCCCCCACCGTCAACTGCTGGCTGGCGGAGTTCCAGCGCCGCTGAGCGGGCCCGTGGCCGGCGGCACTGGTGCAAGTGCGTGTCTCTGCCACTTGTACACGACCGGCGGGCGGCAGAACGCCCGCGCCGGTGGGACCGGCGCGGGCGCGGTGGTTCAAGGGTGGTTCAGCGGTTGTTCGAAGGTGGTGTCGGCTTGGGTCAGTTGGTGTCGAGGGCGAGGGCGATGTCGGTGATGGCGATCGGGAACGGGTCGCCGATCGGGGTGGCGGCGCCGGTGAGGACGTCGACCGAGTTGAGCGTGGCGTCGCCGTTGGGGACGACGAGGGTGGCGAAGGCCGCGTTGGAGACGGTCTTGCCGCCGCTCAGGTCGCTGTAGATGTCGAGGCCCGCGTTGGCGTCGGCGGCCACGCCCAGCGCGCCGACCGTGGCCAGCAGGCCGAGGTTGGCCGGTGACTGCAGGACGACCTCATCGGTGCTCGTGTTGATGTCGAACAGCGTGGTCCCGGTCGCGCCGCTGAGGTCGTTGTTGGTGTAGGCGGCGGCGGTGATGCCGGTGACCGCCGGGGCGCACGGACCGGTGTTCAGGGCCGGGTCGGATTCCGTGGTGTTCGTCGCGAGGTTGTGCCGCAGGTTCTGGCCGGTGTCGCTGACCACGCGCAGCCGGTCGGCGGCGGGGTTGAAGTCCACGCCGAAGTAGGTGCCCCGCAGTCCCACGCTGAGCTGGGAGACCTTGGTGACGATCACGTCGGAGCTACCGGTCGGCAAGGTGATCGTGTAGATGCCGCCGCGGTTACCGACGGTGTAGAACTTGCCGTCCTGCACGCGGAAGTCGATTCCGATCGCGGCGGTGTCGCCGACGAGCCCGCTGATCCGCCTGACCCAGTTGAGCTCCCCAGGATCGTCGGTGAGGAAGGTGGCCATCAGTTTTCCGTCACCGCTGATCCCGAAGGCGCGCAGTGATGGCACGGTGGCAGTGGTCTTGGCCGCCGCGGGCCGCGTGGTCGTCGTGGAACTCGCCGCCGTCGCGGTCCCGGCCGACGAGAGGGTGATCGCCGCCGCGGACGCGAGGGCGATCATCGCGGAGATTGCCTTCTTGACCTGTCCCTGCATTGATTCCGCCTCCATTGAGTGGGGCCCGGCAGTGGGAGTTCCGCCGGCCGCCTTTTGTTATTGGAAGTGCCGGAGTCGTGAACGGGCCAAAGCCTAACTCGCGAGTGCGGGAATCGTCGCCATTGTCTTTATGCCGTCTTTAGCCATATCGGCGGGCCATGTCGCGCCGCCCAGATCCCACGCATTCACCGTGCGTATTCGATTTCTCCCGGCCGGGGCCGCCGTCATGCGGGAATGGCGCAGCGTCGCCGGCGGGCTACCGGATCCGGCGATCACCGTGCGCTGTGGGGCGGCTCGCCTTCGCGACGGGGTATACCGGCTCGCATGAATACGTTGAATATTTGAACGCTATTCGGCCGGGATGGTGTGGGCGTTTATGCGCGGCCATTCATCGTATCGTTAAATGCGGCGGATTCAGTTGAACGCCGCACCGGCTCTGCCGGTGCGGCGTTCGTTGACCACTGCTGTGAGAATTCCCCGGAGGCCGAGGGTCAGGGGGCGGCGCGTTTCTCTGGAGGCGGCTCCGCCGTCGCCGCCGCCGGTTCTCGGGTGTCGGCCGCCTCTGGATCGGGTTCCCGGCCGGGGGTCATTATGTTCAGTTTCCTGATCAGGAAACTGAAGATCGCATAGTACACGACCCCGTATATCAGTCCGAGGCCCATGATCAGCCAGTAGTTGTTCGTGTTGGCCTTCGGCAGGTTGAGCACCGCGTCGATCAGGCCCGCCGAGAAGCCGAAGCCGAGCCAGCCGTCCATGGCCGCGGTGATCGCCATGGACAGACCGGTCAGTACGGCGTGCGCGATGAACAGCGCCGGAGCCACGAAGATGAACGCGAACTCGATCGGCTCGGTGATGCCCGTGACGAAGGAGACCAGTGCGGCCGAGAACATGATGCTGCCGACGCTCGCCCGCCGGTGCGGCGGCGCGGCACGCCAGATCGCCAGGGCGGCGGCGGGGAGGCCGAACATCATGACCGGGAAGAACCCGGCCATGAACTCGCCGGAGCCCACGTGTCCGGCGAAGTAGCAGTTCAGGTCGCCCGCCGCGTTCGTGACGGTGCCCTCCACGCCGGCCTGGCACTCGGGGATCGTGAACCACACGATGGAATTCAGGAAGTGGTGCAGACCAAGGGGGATCAGGAAACGATTGAACAGTCCGTAAAGACCCGCGCCGAGGGTCGAATTGGCGGCCAGCCAGTCGCCGAACTCGCGCAGGGCGTCGCCGATGGGTGGCCAGATCAGGCCAAAAATGACACCAAGGACAAGTGCTGCGAGGGCCGTCAAAATCGGTACGAACCTACGTCCACCGAAGAACGCCAGCCAGGCGGGCAGTTTGGTCCGGTAATACCGCTGCCAGAGCAGCGCGGTGACGACCCCGATGAGGATCCCGCCGAGCACCCGGGTGGGGTTCTCGGCGGCCAGATTGATGGTGTCGGTGGCGACGCCGTTCGCGCCCACGACCTTCTGCGACACCTGGTCCTTCAGATCCGACTGGAAGAACATCAGCTTGGTGATGCGGTCGAAGACCAGATAGCCGACCACCGCCGCCAGCGCCGTCGAGCCGTCCGCCTTGCGCGCGAAGCCGATCGCCACCCCCACCGCGAACAGCAGCGGCAGCGCCTCGAACAGCGCGCGGCCCGCGCCGCCGACGATCCCCGCGATCTGGTCCATCGTCACGTTGTCCGTGCGCCCCAGCAGGTCGTTCTCCCCGAGGCGGAAGAGCAGCGCCGCGGCGGGCAGGGCCGCGATCGGCAGCATGAGCGAGCGGCCGATACGGGACAGCACGCCCATCACTGCGGAGGGTGACCTGGGCGGCGCGGGGAGGCCCGCGTCTGAGGTGGAACTCATCGGGATTCCTCCTGGGGAAGGATGGGGGAGGAGTCAGCCGCGCCGTTGCGGGATTTCGAGCACGGTGCGGAGCTGGTAGCGGTCGGCGCGGTAGGTGGAGACCCCGAGTTCGGCGCAGACGCCGCCGGCGAAGGAGCGGCGCTGGAGCAACAGCACGGCGCCGCCCCTCGGAAGCTTGAGCAGGTCGGCGTCGCCCGGATCGGCGATGCCCCCGTCGATGGTCAGCTCGCCGCCGTCCAGGATGAGCCCGTAGCGGGATTCCAGCAGGCTGTAGAGCGAGCGGTTGGCGAGGTCGTGGGCGGAGAGGTCGGGCGCGAGCGAGACCGGGATGTGCGACCGGTCGATGCTCAGCGGCTCGCCGTCGGCCGTGCGCAGCCGTTCGATGAAGTGAACCTCGTCACCCGGCTGGATGCCCAGTTCGCGGGCCAGATGGGCGCTGGCCCGCACGATCCGCCGGTCGAGGTCGCGGGACCCGGGCTCCAGGCCGCGGGCGCGCATGTCGTCACTGAAGGACGTGAGACGGATCGCCATCTCGATCTTCGGCCGGGCCACGAAGGTGCCCTTGCCCGCGACCCGGTGCAACCGCCCCTCGGAGACGAGGTGGTCGACGGCCTGCCGTACCGTCATGCGTGACAGTCCGAACCGCTGGCACAGCTCCCGCTCGGAGGGGATGGCGGCGCCGATCGGCAGCTCGTTGTTCTCGATCAGGTCGAGGAGGATCTCGCGGAGCTGAAAGTACTTCGGCACCGGACTGTCCGGGTCGATCTCTGCCACGATCCCTCCCCTCGATCTGCGAGGGAGCATGAGTTATGGTTCGTACTGGTCTAGTCCGGACTAGACCACACGTCGGAAATGGGTGTCAACGTGTGACCCGGCGACGGATCGATAACAGGCCGATCTCGCCACGGATTCAGCGAGGCTGAAGGGGACAGGGCGGAAGATGACGACCTTGATGCGCAGGGAGATCGGTGAGCAGCCCGCGGCGCTGCGAGCCACGCTCGACTCGCTTCTGCCGCGGATCGCCGAGGTGGCGGCGCTGGCGAGGGAGACCAGGCAACTGCTCTTCATCGCGCGCGGCACCTCCGACAACGCGGCCGTCTACGGGCGCTACCTGACCGAGGCCCGCACCGGACGGCTGGCCACGCTGGCCGCGCCGAGCATCGCCACCACCTACAAGAGCAAGGTGGACCTGGAGGGCGTGCTCGCCGTCGCGCTGTCCCAGTCCGGCAGGACCGAGGAGATCGTCGAGACCCAGGCCTGGGCGCGCGCCTGCGGGGCCAAGACGGTCGCGATCACCAACGGCGGCCCGTCGAGCCCCCTGGCCCAGGGCGCCGACCTCGCGCTGTGCACCGAGGCGGGCGAGGAGAAGGCGGTCCCCGCCACCAAGACCTACACCACGCAGCTCGCCGCCCTGGCCGTGCTGGCGCTGGGGCTCGGCGCCGACGTGAACCCCAGTGACCTCGACCGGGTGCCGGACGCCGTGGAGAAGCTGATCGAGGACCCGGGCGACCTCGAAGCCGTCGTCGAGGGCCTGGCCGGCAAGCCCGGCGTGGTCGTCTCCGGCCGCGGCCTGGCGTTCTCCACCGCGCTTGAGACCGCGCTGAAGCTGAAGGAGGCCTGTTATCTGCACGCCATGGGCCTTTCCTACGCCGACCTGCTGCACGGCCCGATCGCCGTGGTGGACGAGGACACCCCCGCCATCCTGATCGCGGCGGGCGAGGGCCCGACCCTGCCCGGCACGATCGCGCTGGCCGAGCGGGTGACCGGCGCGGGCGCGGCGGCCTACGGCGTCGGCGGTGGCACCGGCCTGGCCACCGCCGCGACGGCGGCGCTGAACGGCCCGGATCTGCCGGAGTGGGTGTCCCCCCTCGGACTGATCGTGCCCGGCCAGTTGCTCACCGAGGCACTTGCCCGCAGGCTGGGGATCGACCCGGACGCACCGCGCGGCCTCAACAAGGTCACACAGACCGACTAAGTGACCCCGCCGTGCTCACGGCTCTGCCGGGTGGCTTCGTTTAGCCTGGTCACGGACACTGAGGAGGGCTGTCATGGCGGCAGACGCCGGGGCGATCATCGCTGGTCTGGGTGGTGCTGAGAACATCATCGAGATCGAGCCGTGCATCACCCGATTGCGCACGGAGGTCCACGACGCGACGAAGGTGAACCAGGCGGTGCTGCGCGCGGCCGGGGCCCATGGCGTCATGGCGGCGGGCAACATCGTCCAGGTGGTCGTCGGGCCGGAGGCGGACACGATCGCCAGCGACATCGAGGAACTCATCGAGGGCATCGCCGGGTGACCCTCCCAGGCTCGGCTGACGAAGGGCTGAGGGGCTGCCATGAGCACCACCGTTCGTGCGCCGGTGGGGGGCATGGCCGCCCCGCTCTCGGCCGTCCCCGACCCCGTCTTCTCGGCGGGGATGGTCGGTCCGGGCCTGGCGATCGATCCGCCCCGCGAGCCTGTCGTGTCCGTCGCGCCGATCAGCGGCAAGATCATGAAATTACACCCGCACGCCTTCGTGATCGTCGGTGACGACGGCCGGGGCGTGCTCGTCCATCTCGGCATCGACACCGTCCAGCTCAAAGGGGAGGGCTTCCGGGTGCTCGCCACCGAGGGGCTGCGGATCGGGGCGGGGGAGCCGGTCGTGGCCTGGAACCCCGCGGCGGTCGAGGCGAGCGGGCGCTCGCCGGTCTGCCCGGTGGTGGCCCTCGACGCCCCCTCGGAGGCGGTCGTCCCGAGGGCTCATGGCAGGATCGAGGCGGGAGACGCCCTGTTCGAATGGGTTTGACTCCCCTGTGCCTGATTCGACCAGGAAAGCGAGCATGAAGGCCGCGATCTTCGATCTCGACGGAACTCTGATCAACACCGAGCCGCGCAACGTCGCGATCTGGGAACGGCTCTTCGTCAACAACGACGTGCCGTACGACGACGCGCTGCTGCGCCGGTTCATGGGCAGGCGCGGCAAGGACGTGCTGTCGGAGATGCTCGGCCTCTTCCCCGGCCGGAGCGTGCCCGACCTGATCGCCGAGGTGTTCACCTACGAGGAGCATCCCGGGCTGCCCGCCATCGTGCCGGTGCCCGGGGCGGTGGAACTGGTCCGGCGCGTCGTCGAGCACGGTTCGCCGATCGCCGTGGTCACCTCGGCCGGCCGCCGGTGGGCGGAGGGCCGGCTGCGCGAGGTCGGGGTGCGCGACTACGTCCAGACCCTGGTGACGGCCGAGGACGTCGAGATCGGCAAGCCCGATCCGTCCGGCTTCCTGATGGGAGCCGCGCTGCTGTCCACGTTGCCCGGGCGATGCGTCGTCTTCGAGGACTCGGTGGCCGGGATCGCCGCCGCCAAGGCGGCGGGCATGACCTGCGTGGGGGTGGCGACCACTCACCCGCACGTGGAGCTGACCGGCGCCGACCTGGTGGTCGCCGACTTCACCACCGTCGAATGGCCCCCCGGCCCGTCCGGGGACGGCCCGCGATAACACACCGATCTGGAGGAAATGTGGCAGAGCGCAGGGTCGCCGTCGTGGCCGAGGTCGGGCTGCACGCCCGTCCCGCCGCGACGTTCGTGCAGACGGCCGCCAAGGCGAGCGTGGACGTCACCGTGGGCAAGCTGGGCGGGCCGCCGGTGAACGCCAAGAGCATCCTGTCGGTCCTCGCCCTCGACGTGCGCCAGGGCGAGACCATCGTGATCCAGGCCGACGGCGAGGGGGCGGACGAGGTGCTCGACACCCTGGCCGCCATCGCCGGGGCGCCCTGAGCGTCGTGCCGGCCGAGGGGCCCGGCGCGCTGACCGGCACGGGCGTCAGCCCGGGAGTCGGCCACGGCCCGGTCCATGTGCTGGCCGACAGCGTGCCCGAGCCGCCCCGGGGCGCTCGCCACGATGGCGACGCCGTCGCGGAGCGGGCCCGCGTGCACGCCGCGCTCGAACAGGTCGCGGCCGACCTCACCGCGCGCGGGCGCTCGGCCTTCCCCGAGGCCCGCGACGTGCTGGCCGCCCAGACCATGATGGCCCGCGACCCCGCCCTCGCCGAGGCGGTGGACGCGCTGGTCGACTCCGGCACGGCGGGCGCCCGCGCCGTCTACGAGTCCTTCGGCACATACCGGGCCGCGCTGGTCGCGGCGGGCGGCTACCTGGCGGGCCGCGCGGCCGACCTCGACGACGTCCGCGACCGCGCGGTCGCCGTCCTCTCGGGGATCGACCTGCCTGGCCCGCCTGATCGGGCGGGCGGGCCGTACGTGCTGGTGGCCCGCGACCTGGCCCCGGCGGACACCGCGCTGCTGTCCCGCGACACCGTCGCCGCGTTGGTGACCGAGGAGGGCGGGCCGACCAGCCACACGGCCATCCTGGCCCGCGCCATGGGCGTGCCCGCCGTGGTGGCCTGCCCGGGGGCGACCGGGATCGCCGAGGGCGTCCGGGCGCTGGTGGACGGCACGACCGGCGTGGTCACCCTGTCCCCGTCGCCCGCCGACATCGAGGCCGCGCGCACGGCCGGCGACGCCAGGAACGCCGCGCTCGCCGAGGCCACCGGGCCGGGCACGACCGCCGACGGCCGGCCCGTGCCGCTGCTGGCCAACATCGGCGGCCCCGCCGACCTGGCCGCCGCCCTGGAACACGACGCCGAGGGCGTCGGCCTCTACCGCACCGAGCTGCTGTTCCTCGACCGCGAGGACGCACCGGGCGAGGACGAGCAGTACGCCGCCTACCGCGAGGTCCTCGACGCCTTCCCCGGCGGCCGGGTGATCGTCCGGACCATCGACGCGGGAGCCGACAAACCGCTCGCGTTCCTGCCCCCGCCCGGCGCGGAACCCAACCCGGCGCTCGGCGAGCGCGGGCTGCGCCTGGCGCGGACCCACCCGCGGGTACTGGAGACCCAGCTCGCCGCGCTGGCCAGGGCGGCCGACGGCGCGCCCGCCCGGCTCGGCGTGATGGCCCCGATGGTGGCCACCCGTGAGGAGGCCGAGTGGTTCGCCGCGGCCTGCCGGACGGCCGGCCTGCCAGAGACCGGCGTGATGATCGAGATCCCGTCGGCCGCGCTGCGCGCCGCCGCCCTGGCCGCCGCCGTGGACTTCGTCTCCATCGGCACCAACGACCTGGCCCAGTACACGTTCGCCGCCGACCGCCAGCTCGGCTCGCTGGGCGCGCTGCAGGATCCCTGGCAGCCCGCGCTGCTCGACCTGGTGCACGCCGCCGCCACGGGTGCGGCGGCGGGCGGCAGGCCGTGCGGGGTGTGCGGGGAGGCGGCGGGCGATCCGGCGCTGGCGTGCGTGCTGGTGGGGCTCGGGGTGACCTCGCTGTCGATGGGGGCGGCGGCGCTGCCCGCCGTCCGGGCGGTGCTCGCCAGGCACACCTGGGCGCAGTGCGGGCAGGCGGCGGAGGCCGCGCGGGCGGCGGGGTCGGCGAAGGAGGCCCGTGCGGCGGCGCGCGCGCTGCTGCCGGGCCTGGCCGATCTGGCCCTCTGACGGCCCTCTGACGGCCCTCTGACGGCGCCGTCTCCATGCGCGTCAGCTTGTGAAGGGCCGCCCACCGGATAGCGTGGGTCGCATGGTCAGGTTGATGCGTACGGCGAGCCTGCTGGGTGTGGCAGCCCTTTTCGCAGGTGGCGCGACGGGTTGCGGCACCTCGGGGCAGGCGGGCGGGGTGTCCCCGGCCTCGGCTTCGGCGACGACCGCGACGACCGCGACGACCGCGACGACCACCGGCGCGCCGCCGGCCGAGCCCGTGGGGGCGAGTGCGACCGGCGCCGCCTCGCCCACGCCGGCCAGTTCCCCGGTCGAGCGCACCCTGGCCGGGATGAGCCTGCCCGACAAGGTCGGGCAGCTCTTCGTGCCCGTGCTGTGGGGCGCGGGGGCCGACGCCTCCTCGCCGGAGAACCAGAGCAGGTACGGCACGCCCACGCCCGCCAAGGTGATCAAGAAGTACCGGCCGGGCGGTGTGATCCTCTTCCCTTGGGCGGGAAACGTGAAGAGCGTCGGGCAGATCGTGGCGCTGACCAACGGCCTGCAGCGGTCGTCGCCCGCCGTCCCGCTGGTCGTCGCCGCCGACCAGGAGAACGGCCCGGTGTCCCGGCTCGCGCCGCTGGTCACCAAGATCCCGGCAGCCTCGGTGATCGGCCGCACCGGCGATCCCGCCCTGGCCAGGCAGGCGGCCGAGGTCACCGGCACCGAACTGCGCGCACTCGGCATCAACCTCGACTTCGCCCCGGTGGCCGACGTCAACATCAATCCGCGCAACCCGGTCATCGGGCCGCGCGCCTACGGGTCCGACCCGCAGAAGGTCGCCGGCATGGTGGCGGCGGCGGTCAAGGGCTTCCACAAGGCGGGGGTGGCCTCGACGGCCAAGCACTTCCCCGGTCACGGCGACACGAACGTGGACAGCCACACCGGGCTGCCTGTGATCAAGCACTCCCCGGCGCAGTGGCGGCGGCTCGACGCCCCGCCGTTCAAGGCGGCCATCGACGCGGGAGTGGACGCCGTGATGAGCGCCCACGTGGTGATGCCGAAGCTCGACCCCTCGGGCGACCCGTCCACGCTGTCCAAGCCCATCCTCACCGGCCTGCTCCGCGACAAGCTCGGCTTCAAGGGCGTCATCTCCACCGACGCGCTCGACATGGCGGGGGTCCGCAAGAAGTACGGCGACGGCGAGGTGGCGGTCCGGGCGATCCTGGCCGGGGCCGACCTGCTGCTCATGCCGCCCGACCTGCCCCGCGCGCACGCCGCGGTCCTCAAGGCCGTCAAGTCCGGCCGCATTCCGGAGCGGCGGCTCGACGAGTCGGTCCGCCGCCTGCTGACCCTCAAGTCGGCCCGCGGCTTCCTGGAACGCGCTCCGGTGGCCGACGCGGCCAAGGCCGAACGGGTGGTCGACTCGGCGGCGCACCGCAAGGTGGCCCGCCGTATAGTCGAACGTTCCTCTGACTGAAACGTTTCGCAACCTGCGGCTTGCTGTGGATTGCGTACCCTTTTGGGACGAGCGTGCAGTGGCGGGGGGAATGGAGGCGCGATGTTCAAGGGTGTGCTGATCGACTGGGGCGGGGTGCTCACCACGGGCCTGGCCGAGGCCATCGGCGGCTGGATCGCGGCCGACCGGATCGACGCCTCGCACTACGGCGACGTGATGCGCGGGCTGGTCAGGCACGCCTACGACGGCGAGCGCGCCACGGACGACCCGGCCGTGAACAACATCGTGCACGCCCTGGAGCGCGGCGAGTTGGCCACCGGCGACTTCGAGCGCGCGCTGGCGGCCCGGCTGGTCACCGTCGACGGCGTGCCGCCGGTCGCCGAGGGCCTGATCGCCCGGATGTTCCTGGGCTTCGAGCGGATCGAGTCGATGTACGCGATGCTCGCCGCCGCCCGCGCGAACGGCCTGCGCACCTGCCTGCTGTCCAACTCATGGGGCAACGACTACCCGCGCGAGGGCTGGGACGAGGCGTTCGACGACATCGTCATCTCCGGCGAGGTCGGGATGCGCAAGCCGGAGCCGCGCATCTTCGAGCACGCGCTCGGCCGTCTCGGCGTGTCCGCCGAGGAGTGCGTGTTCGTGGACGACGTGGAGGCCAACGTGGAGGCCGCCAAGGTGCTCGGCATCACCGGCATCCACCACCAAGACCCCGGCGACACCATCGTCCGACTGGAGGGCCTGCTCGGGGTGCCGCTGCGCACCCCCTGACCTGCCCCCGATGTGCCCGGGGCGGCGCGTCTGCGCGGTTGTCCGCGCGCCGCGCCGCCGGTGCTGGCACACTCTTTGGATGATCGGCGCCTTCGGGCGCCGGCCTTCGACACCGCCCCATCCGGTAACACCGCTCCGAGGAACACATGCGCGTCTATCTGCCGTGCACGCTGCCCGCGCTGGCTCGCGTCGCCGCCGCGGGCCGTCTCGGCCCCGCCCCGCTGACCGGCTACGCCGTGACGCCGTCGCTCGTGGAGTGGTACGTCTCCGGCGACACCGAGGAACTCGAATACGTCGCGCTGACCGAGGCGGCGCGCGCGTCGCTGCGGATGCTCGTCGCCGACCGGGCCGACGGCGTGGCCGTCGCCGCCCGGCGCGTGGTCATCTCCGCCGAGGTCGCCGACGCCGACGTGCGGATGGGCGCCGACCTCGAAGACCGGGGCCGGGTGCGCCTGGCCGAGGAGATCCCGCTCGCCGCCATGGCCTCGGTCCACGTGGACGATCTGTCGGCCGTGCCCGACGTCGACGCGGCGATCGCGGCGCTGCCCTCGGCCGACCGGGGCGACGACGACGCGCGGTTCACGGTGGACGGCGCGGAGGCGCACGAACTGCTCTGGTACGCCACCCAGGAGATCGACGACATCCTCGGTTAACTGGAATGTCGTTCGCGTTGGTTAGGCTCTATATCGATATGAAGCACGACAACGTCACCAAACACATTGTCTGGGACTGGAACGGAACGCTCTTCCACGACATCGACGCGGTGGTGGGAGCGACCAACGAACTGTTCCGTCCCTACGGGCTTCCTCCCATCACCCCCGACGGCTTCCGGCAGGTCTACACGCGTCCCATCTGGATCGCCTACGAGCGGATGCTCGGCCGTCCGCTGAACGAGGGGGAGTGGCAGGTCCTCGACGAGGGCTTCCACGAGCACTACCACCGGCTGATGCTCGACTGCGGCCTGACCACCGACTGCCGCGACAGCCTGCGCGAGTGGGAGCGGGGCGGCGGCTCGCAGTCGCTGCTGTCCATGTGGGCGCACGAACGGCTGGTGCCCAAGGTCACCGAGTTCGGCCTGCATGGGCACTTCGAGCGGATCGACGGCCTGCGCTCGGCCGCCGGAGGGCACAAGGCCGAGCACATGGTGGCCCACATCCAGGCGCTGGGCGTGGACCCGGCGCAGGTCCTCGTGATCGGGGACAGCCTGGACGACGCGCACGCCGCGCAGCACGCGGGCGCGCGTGCCGTCCTCTACACCGGCGGCATGACGCTCCGCACGGAGCTGGAGTCGTTCGGCGTGCCGGTGGTCGACAGCCTCGCCGAGGCGCTCGGGCACGCCTGAGCACGCCTCCGGCCGGGCATCACGGAAACGGCGGGTGACGCGACCCGGTCGCGGCGCCCGCCGTACTCTTGGGGGGTCGTCCGCGTCCCGCGACGAGCAGTGCGATCCGCCACCCCCCGGAGGCCCCGATTAACCGCCTCGTTCTGTGGAACATCGACCTGACCCTGGTCGATGTCACCATCGTCGCCCGCGACGCCTACGCGGAGGCGTTCCGGCAGGTGACCGGCCGCCCGCTGGTGAAGCTCGCGCCCGCGATGGGCCGCCCCGACTCCGAGATCATCTTCGAGACGCTGGCGATCAACGGCATCGACGCCGGAGACGACCACCTGCCCCGGTTCATCGAGGCGCTCGGCACGAGCTTCGCCGCCCGGCGGCATCGGCTGGCCGAGGCGGGGCGGATGATGCCGGGGGCGAAGGACGCCCTGGCCGGCGTGGCGCGGCTGGACGGCGCGGCGCAGTCGGTGCTGACCGGCACGATCAAGGGCAACGCGGTGCTCAAGCTCGACGCCTTCGCGCTGGCCGAGCACATCGACTTCGAGGTCGGTGGCTACGGCGAGGAGGTCTACCCCAAGGCCACCCTGCTCCAGGTGGCCCAGGGGCGGGCCAGGGCCAAGTACGGCACGCCGTTCACCAAGGCCAACACCGTGCTGATCGGCGACTCCACCCGTGACGCGCAGGCGGCGGCCATCGGCGGCGCGGCCATGATCGCGGTCGCCTCCGGCCGGTCCACCGACGCCGAGCTCCGCGAGGCGGGCGCCGACCTGGTGCTGCCCGACCTCGCCAACCCCTCCGAGGTCGTCGCGGCCGTCGCCCGCCTCACCCAGAACGCCCCCGCCACCCGATAGACCGCCGGCGCAGCGACCCGGCTCAGTTCAGCACCGATCAGTTCAGCACCGATCAGTTCAGCGCGATCAGTTCAGCGCCGACAGGAAGCGCGCCGCGATCGGCGCGGCGACCGCCGCGCCGGCTCCGCCGCCCTCGACGATCACCGCGAAGGCCAGGTCGCCCTGGTAGCCGACGAACCAGGAGTGCGCGGGCGGCTCCTTGCCCAAGCCGTACTCCGCGGTGCCGGTCTTGCCCGCCGTGCCCTTGGGGAACCGCACGGACTCCGCCGTGCCCTCGCTGACCACGGCGGGCATGAGGTCGCGCAGCGCGCGCACCACGCCGTCCTCCACCTTGCGCGGCTGCGCGCCGCCCTCCGGCACCAGCTTCCCGGCCACCAGCCTCGGCGGGCGCCAGGTGCCGTCGGCGATGGCGGCGGCCACCGCGGCCATGTTCAGCGGGCTGGCCAGCACCCGGCCCTGCCCGATCCCGGCCGAGGCCAGGTCGGTGGCGTCCTTCGGCACGGGGAACTCCGCGCGGACGGCGGGCACCCCCGGCGTGATCGGCGCGCCGAACCCGAAGCCCGCCGCGACCTGGCCGAGCCGCCCGCCGTCCAGGCGCTTGACGCTCAGCTCCCCGAACGTGGTGTTGCATGAGTGGGCGAAGGCGTCCCGGAACGACAGCGTGCCGTAGTCGTGGAACCCGGCGTTGTGGAAGCGGAACCCGCCGATGTTCCGCTCCGGCGGGCAGTTGACCGACTTGTCCGGCTCCACCCCGCCCGCGACCAGCGCCGACGCCGTGACGACCTTGAACGTGGAGCCCGGCGGGTACTTACCGAGCAGCGCGCGGTTGAACCCGCCCGGCTTGTTCACCGCGGCCAGCACCTCGCCGGTGGACGGCCGCAGCGCCACCAGCGACGCGGGCTTCTTCACCTGGTCGAGCGCCTTGGCCCCGGCCTCGTGCACCCTCAGGTCGATGGTCGTGGCCAGCGGCTCGCCCTTGCGGGCACCCGTCTTGGCCAGCGTCTTCACCGTCTCCTTGCCCTCGTAGAGGACGATCCGGCCGGAGGCCGAGCCGGTCAGCCGTCCTCGGTAGGTCTCCTGGAGCCCCTGCACGAGCTGCTGCACCGAGCCCGGCGCGGTGGAGGTGTCGATCCGCTCGCCGCCCGCCGCGGTGATCGGCGCCAGCTCCGGCTGGACGGTGACCGCCTTGATCGAACGGCCCGCCCGCAGCTCCGGATGGATCGCCGCCGGGGTCCAGGCCACCCGCCAGGCCCGTTCGTGTTCCACGAGCCGCAGTGCGCCGCCGTAGGACCAGTTCACCGTCCCGGCGAGCGTCGCGTGGAAGCCCACCTCGGCCCCGTCCTCGACGTCCTCGGACTCCCCGGCGCGGAACGCCGCCGACGTCAGCTTCAGGCCGTCGCCGAACGACCGGTGCCAGCGGTCGAAGTCGGCCGGCGGATCGACGCTCAGGGCCCGCATCGCCGCGTAGTCCTTGCGCGCCCAGGCCGCCAGGTACTGCTCGGCGGTCTCGCCGGGTGATCCCTGGGTGCGCAGCGCCCAGAGCACGCCCCCCGACACCAGCACCGCGACCAGAGCCGTGACGGCGATGACCGTCCACGGCCCGCGTCGTCGTCGCCGGGGCGGCGTCCCGGCCGCGCTAAGGCCGGTGAGCTGCTCGTGCATGTGTTTCCCCCGATGTCCTGTGTGAGCTTCCGAGAACATCAGAGGTCGGCGGTCATGTCCAATATGGCTATCTATCAGGATCACATAAGTATTTGGATATCATTGCTCTTCATGGACCTTGTCCGGCACCTTCGGTACTTCACCGTGGTCGCTGAGGAACTGCACTTCGGCAACGCCGCGATCCGGCTGGGCATGGCCCAGCCGCCGCTCAGCCAGCGGATCAAGCGGCTTGAGCAGGAACTCGGGGTCCGGCTGTTCGACCGGTCGGGGCGGCAGGTGCGGCTGACCGAGATGGGCCGGCTGCTGCTCGGCGAGGCACAGGAGATCGTGGCGCGGGCCGATCGCCTGATGGAACTGGCCAGGCACGGCATCGGCGGCGCGCTGAAGATCGGCGTGCCGCCCGACCTGGGCGCGGGGGTGATCGCCGCCCTGGTGGCCGGGCTGCGCGAGCGGGTCCCAGAGGCGCGGCCCGCGCCCGCCGAGATGTGGACGGCCGACCAGGTGACCGCCCTGGCCGAGGACGCCCTCGACGTCGGGCTGGTCCGCCATCCGGTCACCGCGCCCGGCCTGCGCTTCGGGCCGGTGCTGGTGCAGACGCCCGGGGTGCTGCTGCCGTCCGACGACCCGCTGGCGAGCGCCGCCAGCGTCCACCTGGCCGACCTCGCCGGGCGTGACCTGGTGCTCTTCCCCCAGGACGGCGAGCCGGGCCCGCACGCCGAGACGCTGGCCGAGTGCCGCCGACACGGGTTCGTGCCGCCCGTCGTCCACCACGGGATGTCGCTCGGGCTGGTGCTGGCCGGGTCGGCCGTCGCCTTCGGCCCGGCCGGGCAGGCCGCCCCCGGCGTCCGCTGGCGTCCCCTGCTGGGCTCGCCGCTGGCCTGGCGGATCTCCGCCGCCTGGCGCGACTCCACGGAGGTGACGGAGGAGTTCGCGGTGGTCGCCACCCGCGTCCTGAAGGACAATGCCGGGATGGTCGACGAGGGCTCGGTCCCGAAGCGGCGGACGAGGCAGCGTCCGGCGAGCGGGTTCCTGGCATGACCGCGGACCGCCGGCGAGAACCCGGCGCGACGGCCGACGGGCGCTTCGACCCCGGCGGGCTGCTGCGGGCGGCGGGCGTGACGGGCTGGCTGCACGCCGCCGACATCGACTCCGGCGAGGAGACCTCCTTCGGCGGGCACACCCCGGTGCCGACCGCCTCGGTGTTCAAGCTGCCGCTGCTGGTCGCCTTCGTGCGCCAGGCCGACGCGGGCCTGCTCGACCCGGCCGAACGCGTCACCGTGCGCGGCACCGACCGCGTGTTCGGCCCCACCGGCACCTCGGCGATGCTCGACGACGTCACCGCCTCGCTGCGCGACCTGGCCTACCTGATGATCGCGGTGAGCGACAACACCGCCGCCGACGTGCTGCTGCGCCGCGTCGGCATGGACGCCGTCAACGCCATGCTGGACGGCTTCGGCCTGACCGCCACCCGCGTGGTGCAGGACTGCCGGGGCCTTGCCGTCAGCATGGACGAGGACACCGGCGGCGAGTGGCCGGTCACCGACCCGATCACGATCGCCGGGCTGCGGGTGCTCGACCCGGCGCGGACCAACCGCAGCACCCCGGCCGAGCTGACCCGCCTGCTCACCATGATCTGGCGCGACGAGGCCGCCGGGCCCGACGCCTGCGCCTTCGTCCGCCGCCTGCTCGGCCTGCAGGTGTGGCCGCACCGGCTGTCGGCGGGCTTCCCCTATGACGACGTGTCGGTCAGCGGCAAGACCGGCACGCTGCCCACCCTGCGGGCCGAGGCCGGGGTCGTGGAGTATCCGGACGGCGGGCGGTACGCCGTCGCGGTGTTCACCCGCTCGCACGGCACCGCCCTCAACCAGCCCCGGGCCGACGCCGTGATCGGCGGCGCCGCGCGGATGGCCATCGAGCACCTGCGCGCCCGGTGAGAGAGCGGCACAGGACCCGCTGGTGGTGACTTTCGCGCGGCGCGGCGACAGGATGGCCCCATGGTTGCGAAGGGCGTTGACGAAGGCGCGCTGCTCTGGGAGCCGAGCGAAGAAGTGATACGCGATGCCAGGATCACCCGGTACGCCGAGTGGCTTGGCCGTGGCGGGGCCGGATACCAGGAACTCTGGCAGTGGTCCGTGGACGAGCCCGCCGAGTTCTGGCAGTCCGTCTGGGACTACTTCGACGTGGTCGGCGAGCGCGGCGACGGGCCGGTGCTGACCGGCGCCATGCCGGAGGTCTCCTGGTTCCCGGGGGCGACCCTCAACTACGCCGCCAACGTGCTGCGCCGCGCCGACACCCAGCCGGGCCGCACCGCCGTCGTGTTCCGCGACGAGAGCGGCGCCCGGTCCGCCCTGACCTACGGCGAGCTGCGCGACGAGGTCGCCAGGGTCCGCGCGGGGCTCGCGCGGCTGGGCGTCGGCCCCGGCGACCGGGTCGCGGGCTACCTGCCCAACCTGCCGGAGGCGCTGGTCGCGCTGCTGGCCACCGCGTCGCTGGGGGCGATCTGGTCGTCCTGCTCGCCCGACTTCGGCGTGCCGAGCGTGACGGACAGGTTCGCGCAGATCGACCCGAAGGTCCTGATCGCCGTGGACGGCTACCGCTACGGCGGCAAGCGGTTCGACCGGACGCAGGCCGTACGCGACGTCGCCGGCAAACTGCCCGGCCTGCGGGCGACGGTCTGGATCCGCTCGCTCGGCTCCGCGCCCGCCGAGGGCGACACCGAGTGGGCGGACCTGCGGGCCGAGGACGCGCCGATGGCCTACGAGCCGGTGCCCTTCGGCCATCCGCTGTGGGTGCTGTACTCCAGCGGCACCACCGGGCTGCCCAAGCCCATCGTGCACGGCCACGGCGGCGTGGTCCTGGAGCACCTGAAGACCATCGCGTTCCACCAGGACCTCGGCGAGGGCGACGTCTTCTTCTGGTACACCACCACCGGCTGGATGATGTGGAACTACCTGGTCGGCGGGCTGCTTACCGGGGCCACCGTGGTCCTCTACGACGGCAGCGCCGCCCACCCGGGCGTGGACGCGCTGTGGAAGGTCGCGGCGGAGGAGGGCGTCACCTACTTCGGGACGGGCGCGCCGTACATCATGGCCTCGCTCAAGGAGGGGCTGCGCCCCACCGGCCTCGACCGGCTGCGCGGCATCGGCTCGACCGGCTCGCCGCTGCCGCCCGAGGGGTTCGCCTGGATCTACTCCGACGTCAAGCCGGACGTCCAGCTCGGCTCCTTCTCCGGCGGCACCGACGTCTGCACCGGGTTCCTCGGGGCGGTCCCGCTGCTGCCGGTCAGCGCGGGCGTGATCCCGTGCCGCTGCCTGGGCGCGCGGGTCGAGTCCTTCGACCCGGAGGGCCGGCCGGTCATCGACGAGGTCGGCGAGCTGGTGGTGACCGCGCCGATGCCGTCCATGCCGGTGATGTTCTGGAACGACCCGGACGGCGAGCGGTACCGCGACAGCTACTTCGCCGACTACCCCGGGGTGTGGCGGCACGGCGACTGGCTGAAGGTGCTGCCCGGCGGCGGCTGCGTCATCTACGGCAGGTCCGACTCCACGCTCAACCGGGGCGGCGTGCGGATGGGCACCAGCGAGTTCTACCGGGTGGTCGAACGCTTCCCCGAGATCGCCGACAGCCTGGTGATCGACACCGGCCGCCTGGGCCAGGAGGGCCGACTGCTCCTCTATGTCACCATGGCCGAGGGCGCGGTGCTGTCCGACGACCTGGTAACCCGCCTGCGCACCACGCTGCGCGGCGAGCTGTCCCCGCGCCACGTGCCCGACTCGATCCACGAGGTGCCCGGGATCCCCAGGACGCTGTCCGGGAAGAAACTGGAGGTGCCGGTCCGCAAGATCCTGCTCGGCACCCCGGTGGAGCAGGCCGCCAACCCCGACGCGATGGCCAACCCGGAGGTTCTTTCGCACTTCGTTCCCGAGTGACCCACTAAGGGCTTGTTCTCCCACCCGTAAGCGCGATGCAATGTCCCTTGCACCACGAACCGGGGTATCCGAGCGGCACAGGGAGCCAGGGGAGCGGCCCATGACTCGGGAGCAAGTGGAGCAGGCCCTGCGCAGGGCCGAGCAGCTCGCCGCACAGGTGCGCGACGACCTCGACCGCGCGGTGGGGCTGATGGCGCAGCAGGTCTGGACGGGCCCCGCCGCCGACGCGTTCGGCGGCGAGCTGGCCGCCCAGCGGGTCGTGCTGCTCGGGGCGTGCACTGGCGTCGTGGACGACCTGCGCGCCCTGCTGGCCCGGACCCCCGAGTAGCCGGATGGAACTCGAAGGCATGATCCCCGCCGGAGTGCGGGCCCTGTCGGAGGAGTTACGCAAGGCGGAGTCCGCGCTGGAGTCCGCCGGAAACGAGTTGTGGAGCCTGCTGCAACGGGCCGGGCTCGCCACCGCCCACGCCGACACGATCCGCCGCCTGAGCATGTGGGCGGGCCAGAAGGTCCCCGACATCCACCGCCGATTACTCCTCCTGGAACGCCTGGAGACCCAGGACCCGCGACGCTTCGCCAACGGCGCGCCGGTCTACGTCCACCCCGCCGTCTTCGCCCCGGGCGTCCCGCTGCCGGTCATGGGCGACCTCTGGGACCGGGCGGGCCAGCAGCTCCAGGCGATCGCCGACCCCGAGCAGAACTCCGGCGACTCCGCCGCCGAGATCGCCAAGGGAGCGGTGGAGAGCATCGCCGGCTTCGGCGGCTTCCTGTGGAACACCTCCCAGGTCCGCCAGATGATCGACCCCGACGGCTGGATCCGCGACCCCCGAGACTCCGCCGAGGGCCTCGTCTACGGCGTCAAACACCCCGTCGAGTTCCTCAAGGCCATCACCGACTGGGACACCTGGGTCACCAACCCCGACCGCGCCTTCGGCCACCTCACCCCCGACCTCCTCCTCTCCGCCGCCACCGCAGGAGCAGGCGGAGCCGCGGCGGGAGCGGGCCGCGCCGCCCGTGCGGCGGAGGACGTCGCGGACCTTGGCGAGATCGCCAAGATCGCCGAACCCGCCCAGGTTCGCCCCGACGGCACCTGGTCCTGGAGGGGGCTGACCCTCGGACCGGAGATCAACCGCATGGTCGAGGGCGTGTTCTCCAGGATCCGGGCCGCCGAGCAGCGCATCTCCCCGATCGTGCGATCCACGGCGAAGGACCTCGGCGCGAAGATGGAGGGGTATCCGGAGTTCGTGCTCAAGGGGGAGGACCGCTTCAAGGAGAAGCCGGCGAAGCAGATCGGGGAAAGGCCGCTCGCCGACCCGAATGCCATCGCCGCGAACATCCACGATGGCATCAGATACACCTTTACGTTTCCCGGCGAGGGTTACACCGAGGGTTTCAAGCGAGTCAAGGAGGCCCTTGAACGCAGTGGATTCCGGCAGTATTACCAGAAATCTTCCTGGGGCACGCCCGGCTACAAGGGGATCAACACCAGATGGCGTGACCCGGAGAGCGGGCAGCAGTTCGAGTTGCAGTTCCACACACCCGAGAGCTGGCATGCGAAGCAGATCACCCATGATGCCTATGAGAAGCGGGAAGATCCCACCACGCCGCAGGAGGAGCTGGATCGCATCGACGACTGGGAGTCGGAGATCTTCGACGCGGTTCCGGTGCCCGAAGGGGCTGCGGATCTTCCTGATTTCTCCAGTAAGGACTAGTGGTGCAGGTGGTTGAGCGGATCCAGTACTACGCGATGGTGTTGCTCACCGGGCCTGACGACAGGGAGAATCCCTCCGGACTTGCCCGTCGCCGGGTGGGGGCGGACGGCGTCGAAGTCGATGAGGCCCTCCATCGAGACCTTCAGTGGCGTCCCACGGCTGAGATCTTCAAATGGGAACGCGGTGACGCCGTCGGTGATCTGATCGAGATCTCGCCCGGGGAGGCTGAGCGGATCATGGAGCTGTTCCGGGAGAGGTTCGGGGGTGAGGGCCCTACGGGTCCGGGTGACCCAAAAGGGCGGTAGCGTCGCCGGAGGGGGGCGGGGACGCGGGGTTGGCGGATGCGGCCGGGCGGTATGTGGGGGGGACGCTGGACGCCGGGCGGTTGCATGCCGTGTTCTGCGCTTCGGACGTGTTCTGTGAGGCCGCGCGGGCGCCCGGGTTCGTGGCTCGGGAGATCGAGGGCGGGATGGTCATCCCGGTCTTCAGTTCGCTGGAGGCGCTCGCCGGGTTCGCCGCCCAGGACGCGCTGGTGCGGTTCGCGACGCGTCGTACGGGGTGGTTCAGCGCGCGTGGGCAGGATCTGCTCGACCTGTTGCCCGACGGGTTCGACCTGCTGCTGGACCCCGGCGCGGACCATGCGATCCGGTTGCGGGCCGGGGCGACCGTGCGGCGGCTCATGGTGGGGCCGACCCCGGTACGGCCGGCGCTCCGCTGAGTGACTCACCCATATGTCCCGCAAAGGGGTTGTTCTCCCATCCGTGGGCCGGTGCAATGTTCGCAGGCATTGAGTCCCGGGCGGTCGAGGAGCCCGGTAACGTCGCCTGAGGGGCCGGACGGGGGCCGGTGTGGCGGTGAGTGGCGCGTTGACGTGCAGCGTCTTTTCAGGTGATATCGGGTACGGCGAGATATCGCACCCGGTCAATGGCGATCGGGTGGAATGGGGGTGCCAGGTGAGTGCCGTGCCGGGCGGCCGGGAGCCGGCGAGAGCCGTCCCGCCTCATCGCAGTTTCGGTGAGGAGGGGGCGCGCCTGTCCTACGGCGCCTACCTGCGGCTGCCGCAGGTCCTGGCCCAGCAAGTACCGCACTCCTCGGCGCCCGACGAGTTGTTGTTCATCACGGTTCACCAGGTCTACGAACTCTGGTTCAAGCTGCTGCTGCACGAGCTGGAGGCGGCCAGGGACGCGATGGTCGGCGGGGAGCTGTGGCGCGCGAGCCACCTGCTCTCGCGGGTGCACGCCGTGGAGCGGGTGCTCGTGGAGCAGGTCGACGTCCTGGAGACCATGACCCCCCAGGACTTCATGGAGTTCCGCGCGGTGCTCGCGCCCGCCAGCGGGTTCCAGTCGGTGCAGTTCCGGGAGCTGGAGTTCCTCTCCGGAGCCAAGGATCCGGCGTATCTCGACCGCCTGCGCGGGGCGAGCGACGCGGAGACCACCCGCCTCCGGCGCCGACTTTCCGAGCCCACATTGTGGGATGCTTATCTCACCGCGCTCTCCCAGCGAGGGCTCTCCGTCTCCGACGACGAGATCATGGAGTCGTTGCTCACCGTGGCCCGCGACCGGGGATCGCATGACGATCTGTGGCGGCTGGCCGAGGATCTGCTGACCCATGACGAGACCGCCGCGCTGTGGCGGATGCGCCACGTGCAGATGGTGGAGCGCCAGATCGGCACGAAATCCGGTACGGGCGGCTCCTCCGGGGCGCCGTATCTGAGAGGGCGGGCCCTGTTGCACTACTTCCCCCTGCTGTGGGAAATGCGGTCCTGGTTGTGACCCCCAAGGTGACCCCCTCACAAAGGAGTGAGAAGCGACATGTCGCTCGATGAGGCCAAGGACGAGCTGCTGAGAGGAGCCGCCGAGACCTGCGCGCACGCGCTCGGCGGCGACTCGATGAGCGTGGACGAGGCGCTGGCCGTCCTGCGGACGTACTACCGTCACGTGGCCCCAGAGGACCTGCTCGACCGCGACGCGGTCGGCCTGTACGGCCCCGCCATGGCCCACCGCCGCCTGGCCGCCCACCGCCCCCAGGGCAGGGCGCTGGTACGCGCCTACACCCCCACGCGCGAGGAGCAGGGCTGGGAGCCGGGCCACTCGGTGGTCGAGGTCGTCACCGACGACATGCCGTTCCTGGTCGACTCGGTGACCATGGAGCTCGACCGGCTGGGCATCGGGGTGCGCCTGGTGGTCCACCCGCAGATGCGGGTGCACCGCGACATGACCGGCAGGATGCTCGGCGCGGACGGGCCCGACGTCACCGGGCAGGAACTGGCCGAGTCGTGGATGCACATCGAGATCGACCGGCAGGCCGACCCGACGGTGCTCAAGCAGGTCGAAGGCGACCTGCAGCGGGTCCTGGCCGACGTCCGCTACGCGGTCGAGGACTTCCCGAAGATGCGGGCGCTGGCCGTGCAGACCGCGGAAGACCTCTCGATCACCCCGCCGCCGCTGTCGCCCGCCGAGGTCGAGGACAGCCTCGACCTGCTGCGCTGGCTGGCCGACGGCCACTTCACGTTCCTGGGCTACCGCGAGTACCGCCTGTCCGACGCCGAGGACGGCGAGGCGCTGCTGGCCGTCCCCGGCACCGGCCTGGGCATCCTGCGCATGGACAAGGCCGGATCCGACTCCTTCGCCGCGATGCCGCCCGAGCTGCGCGCCAAGGCCCGGGAGATGCAGATCCTGATCATCACCAAGGCCAACACGCGCGCCACCGTGCACCGTCCGGCCTACCTCGACTACGTGGGCGTCAAGCTGTTCTCGCCCGAGGGCGAGGTCGTGGGGGAGCGGCGCTTCCTCGGGCTGTTCACCCACATGGCCTACAGCGAGTCGATCTCCCGGATCCCGGTGCTGCGCCGCAAGCTGGCCGACGCGCTGGAGCTGTCCGGGTTCGAGGCCAACAGCCACGACGGCAAGGACCTCATCGAGACGCTGGAGACCTTCCCGCGCGCCGAGCTGTTCCAGATCTCGGTGGAAGAGCTGGTCCCGATGGCGCTCGGCGTGCTGCGGCTGCGCGAGCGCAAGCAGGTCAGGCTGTTCCTGCGCCGCGACGACTACGGCCGCTACATCTCCTGCCTGATCTACCTGCCGCGCGACCGCTACACCACCAAGGTCCGCAAGCGCATGCAGGAGGTGCTGCTCACGGCACTGGGCGGCACCTCGTTCGACTACAGCGTGATGATCGGCGAGTCCGCGCTCGCCCGGCTGCACGTGGTCGTGCGCGGCGAGCGGGGCACCCCGCTGCCCGACTCCGGGGCCGACGCGGAAGAGCTGGAGGCCAGGCTCGCGGCGACCACCCGCTCGTGGGAGGACGACCTGGGCGACGCCATCGCCGAGCTGTGCGGCGATGAGGCCCCCGGGCTGGTCAGGCGCTACCAGCCGGCGTTCCCCGAGGCGTACAAGGCCGACTACCCGCCGGGGGTGGCGGTCGCCGACCTGCGCAGGCTGGAGGCGCTCGCGGGCGCTTCCCGCGACATCGACATCGACCTCTACGAGCCCGACGACGCCGCCGGGGGCGAGCGGCGCCTGAAGATCTACAAGCTGGACGACCCGATCTCGCTGTCGCACGTGCTGCCGCTGCTGCAGCGGCTGGGCGTCGAGGTCGTGGACGAGCGGCCCTACGAGGTGCACCGGGCCGCCGCAGATGGCGAGGGCCGTCCCAGGAACGCCTGGATCTACGACTTCGGGCTGCGCTTCGGCGCGTCCGGCGAGGTCGCCCGCGACGCCTTCAAGGAGCTGTTCCAGGACGCCTTCACCGCCCTGTGGTGCGGCGAGATCGAGGCCGACGGCTTCAACGCGCTGGTCCTCCAGGCCGGGCTGACCTGGGAGCAGGTCTCGATCCTGCGGGCGTACGCGAAGTACCTGCGCCAGGCGGGCTCGACCTTCAGCCAGGACTACATGCAGTCGGTGCTGCTCGGCAACGTGCGCCTGGCCCGCCTGCTGGTGCGCCTGTTCGAGGCGCGGCTCGACCCCCGGCGCGGCGCGGAGGTGCACGACGAGGTCAGCGAGGCACTGCGCGAGGAGATCCTCGGTGCGCTCGACGACGTGGCCTCGCTGGACGAGGACCGGATCCTGCGGGCGTACCTGGAGGTCATCCAAGCGACCCTGCGGACGAACTACTTCCAGACCGACGCCTCGGGGCGGCGCAAGCCGTACCTGTCGCTGAAGTTCGACCCGCAGGCGATCAGCGTGCTGCCGCCGCCCCGGCCGAAGTACGAGATCTTCGTGTACTCGCCGCGCGTGGAGGGCGTCCACCTGCGGTTCGGCAAGGTCGCCAGGGGCGGCCTGCGCTGGTCCGACCGGATGGAGGACTTCCGCACCGAGATCCTCGGCCTGGTCAAGGCGCAGATGGTGAAGAACACCGTGATCGTCCCGACGGGGTCGAAGGGCGGGTTCGTCGTCAAGCGACCGCCGGTGTCCGGGGCGCGGGAGGACGTGCTGGCCGAAGGCATCGCCTGCTACCGGATGTTCATCTCCGGCCTGCTCGACATCACCGACAACCTCGTCGACAACCAGGTGGCCCCGCCGCCCGACGTCGTACGGCACGACGGCGACGACACCTACCTGGTCGTCGCCGCCGACAAGGGCACCGCCACCTTCTCCGACATCGCCAACGCCGTCGCCAAGGACTACTCCTTCTGGCTCGGCGACGCCTTCGCGTCCGGCGGGTCGATCGGCTACGACCACAAGGCGATGGGCATCACCGCCCGGGGCGCGTGGGAGTCGGTGAAGTACCACTTCCGCTCGATCGGCGTGGACACCCAGACCACCGACTTCACCGTCGTCGGCGTGGGCGACATGTCGGGCGACGTCTTCGGCAACGGCATGCTGCTGTCCCAGCACATCCGCCTGGTGGCCGCGTTCGACCACCGGCACATCTTCATCGACCCCGAGCCCGACTCCGCCCGCTCCCACGCCGAGCGTGCCCGGCTGTTCGCCCTGCCGCGCAGCTCGTGGGACGACTACGACCGGTCGCTGCTCTCACCGGGCGGCGGGGTGTGGCCGCGAACCGCCAAGTCCGTCCCGATCACCCCGCCCGTGCGCGAGGCGCTCGGCCTCGGCGGCGACGTCACCGCGCTGCCGCCCAACGAGCTGATCAGGGCCATCCTGGCGGCCCCTGTCGACCTGCTGTGGAACGGCGGCATCGGCACGTACGTCAAGGCGTCCAGCGAGAGCCACGCCGACGTCGGCGACAAGGCCAGCGACGCGCTGCGGATCAACGCCGCGGACCTGCGCGCCAAGGTCGTCGGCGAGGGTGGCAACCTGGGCTTCACCCAGCTCGCCCGGATCGAGTACGCGCTGAACGGCGGGCTGATCAACACCGACTTCATCGACAACTCCGCCGGAGTCGACACCTCCGACCACGAGGTGAACATCAAGATCCTGCTCGACCGGGTCGTCCGCGACGGCGAGCTGACCGACAAGCAGCGCGACCAGCTTTTCATGGACATGACCGACGAGGTCGCCGGCCTGGTGCTGCGCGACAACTACTCGCAGAACGTGGTGCTCGCCTCCTCCCGGGCCCAGGCGCTGTCCATGCTCCACATCCACGGCCGCTACCTGCGCAAGCTGGAACGCCAGGGGCTCGTCGACCGGAACCTGGAGTTCCTGCCGTCCGACAAGACGCTCGCCGAGCGCCGACAGGCCGGGCTCGGCCTCACCGCGCCGGAGTTCTCGGTACTGCTCGCCTACACGAAGCTGGTGGCCGACGCCGAACTGCTGGGCTCCGACCTGCCCGACGACCCCTACCTGGCGTCGTGGCTGGTCTCGTACTTCCCCTCGGCGCTGCGCGACCGCCTGCGCGAGCACATGAAGTCGCACCCGCTGCGCCGCGAGATCATCACCACCCGCGTGGTGAACGACATGGTCAACTCCAGCGGCACCACCTTCATGTTCCGGTTCGGCGAGGAGATCGGGGCCTCCACCTCCGACATCGCCAGGGCCTACCTGGTGGCCCGCGAGGTGTTCGACATGCCCACCTTCTGGCGTGCCGTCGAGGCGCTGGACAACAAGGTGGACACGAGCACGCAGCTCGCCATGCTGCTGGAGGCGCGCAAGCTCACCGAGCGGGGCACCCGCTGGCTGCTCGCCAACCGCCGCCCGCCGCTCGACCTCGCGTCCACGGTGAGCTTCTTCGCCAAGGGCATGAACGGCCTCATCCCGCACCTGCCCAAGCTGCTGACGGGGCCCGACCTGGCCGCGTTCGAGGAGAGGCGCGACGGGTTCGTGGCGCGCGGCGTGCCGTACGAGCTGGCCGAGCGGGTCGCCGCGATGGTACCCGCCTACTCCACGTTCGACCTGGTCGAGGTGGGCTCGCTCACCGGACGCCCGGTCGGCGAGGTCGCCGAGGTCTACTTCGACCTCGCCGACCGGCTGCAACTGGCCAGGCTGCGGGAACGCGTGATCGCGCTGTCCCGCGACAACCGCTGGAACACCGTGGCCCGCGCGGCGCTGCGCGACGACCTCTACGCCGCCCACGCGGCGCTGACCCGCGACGTGCTCACGCACAGCAAGCCGGGCCTGTCGCCGGAGGAACGCCTCGCGCACTGGTCGGAGGCCAACTCGGCGGCCGTGGCCAGGGCGCGGCAGACACTGTCGGAGATCTGGGAGAGCGACACCTTCGACCTCGCCACGCTGTCGGTGGCGCTGCGGGCCATCAGGACCCTGGTGGCCACCAGCGGGCTGCCGCACACCGAGGCGTAGGCGGCGGCCCTTCCAGCGGACGGCTCAGCGGCCGGTGACCCGGGTGATCGCCCCGTCGAAGGCGATCACCTCGGCCGGCTCGCGGGCGTTCAGCGCGGGCACCAGCGCGGCGTACTGGTGGGTCTCGACGATGCGCATCTCCTTGGCCATCGCCGGATCCTCCGAGGCCCACCGGGCGTCCTTCGGGACCTCGATCCACGGCGCGCTGGGCAGCTTGGCGCTCAGCGTGGTCGTGCGGGTCATGCCGTACTGGACCAGGCCGCCGCCGTCGCGGGTGCGCAGGCCGAACACCGGGGCCTGGGTGGCCCCGAAGATCGAGTCGTAGTTGAGCCCGTCGTGCCGGGCCTGCTGCTTGCGCTCGGCGATCTGGGCCGAGTAGCCGGTGGTGTGGTCGCCCGGCGCGATGAGGGCGGCGGAGAAGCCCTGAGCGCCCTCCTCGGCCACCGTGGCGTGCAGCGGGGCCATCAGCTGGGGGCTGATCTCCAGGGTCTCGTCACGCGTGGACAGGGCCGTGGCGTAGCCCTCGGCGTCGAGCGCGACCGGCGGCGCGGACTCGCCGGGGGAGAGCAGCGAGGCGAAGCTGAGCTGCCAGCGCGACTCGTCGTCCTGCCGCATGAAGGTGAGGATCGCCGGACGCGGCGCGGCGACGGCCTTACGCCCGGAGCGCCCGGCCTGCCCCGCGTCGCGCCGTTCGACCACCGCCGTGAACCAGTACGGCGGGCGGTCGAGACGCGGCACGAACACGGACTCGTGACCCCAGGTGTAACGCGGCGGGGCCATGTCGGTGGCCCGGTAGGCCGCCGTGGTCAGCGCGGTCTGGCCGTCGCGCACGATCTCCAGCGCCATCCGCAGGTCGCCGCCCGCCCGCAGCACGTCGTCGGTGGCGAGCATCCTGGTCAGCACCCGCTGCGCCTCGTCGAGCCCGACCACGGGCTCGGGCACCGGCGTGGCCGCGGTCGTGCGCGCCGGAGTGGTGGCCGCCACCGGCGTCGGCTCGCCCTTGCCCTGCCCGCCTCCGGAACACCCCGTGAGCACGGCGGACACCAGCACCAGGGCAGTGGCGAGCACCCCACGCCGCCCGTTCGCTCGCACCCCTCGGCCTCCCCGACCTCGCCCGGCAGCCCATGTTACGGCCTGCTGGATGCCTGACAGGGGTTGCGGGTCGCGTACCCTTGGCAAGCGTGGCAGTAATCGATCCGTCAGAAGAGATCAACGAGCTCGTCGGCACGCTCAAGGGCATCAAAGACGTGCTCGACCTCGACGGCATGCGCAGGCAGATCGAGGAGCTGGGCGAGCAGGCTGCCGCGCCCGACTTGTGGAACGACCCCGACCTGGCGCAGAAGGTCACCAGCAGGCTCTCGCACCTGCAGTCCGAGTACAACCGCGTCGCGGGCATCGCGGGCCGGCTCGACGACGTCGCGGTGCTCTACGAGCTGGCCGAGTCGGAAGACGACCCCGACACGCGCCAGGAGGCCGACCGCGAGCTGGCCACGCTGCGCGCGGACGTCAGCGCCCTGGAGGTCCGCACCCTGCTGTCCGGCGAGTACGACTCGCGGCAGGCGCTGGTCACCATCAACTCCCAGGCGGGCGGCGTAGACGCCGCCGACTGGGCCGAGATGCTGCTGCGGATGTACACCCGCTGGGCCGAGCGCAAGGGCTACTCCACGGAGGTCTACGACACCTCCTACGCGGAGGAGGCGGGCATCAAGTCCGCCACGTTCGCCGTCAAGTCGCCCTACGCCTACGGCACACTGCGCGGCGAGCACGGCACCCACCGCCTGGTGCGCATCAGCCCGTTCGACAACCAGGGCCGCCGCCAGACCTCCTTCGCCGGCGTCGACGTGGTCCCGGTGGTCGAGCAGACCGACCACATCGAGATCAACGAGGAAGACCTGCGGGTCGATGTCTACCGTTCGTCGGGTCCCGGCGGCCAGGGCGTCAACACCACCGACTCCGCGGTGCGGCTGACCCACCTGCCCACCGGCATCGTGGTCTCCTGCCAGAACGAGCGCTCCCAGCTCCAGAACAAGGCCACCGCGATGGCGGTGCTCTCGGCCAAGCTGCTGGAGCGCAAGCGCCAGGAGGAGGCCGAGAAGATGGCCGAGCTGCGCGGCGTGGCGACCACCTCGTGGGGCACCCAGATCCGCAACTACGTGCTGCACCCATACCAGATCGTGAAGGACCTGCGCACCGGCGTGGAGGCGGGCAACCCGTCCTCCGTGCTCGACGGCGAGCTCGACGAGTTCATCGAGGCCGAGATCCGCTGGATGCGCAGGCAGGAGACCGCCGAGGCGGAGTGATCCGCCGGGCCTCCCTGGGGGCCCGGCCGGGCGCTCAGCCGAGCACGAAGTGGCGCAGGGCCAGGGAGAAGAACAACGCGCCGATGAGGATCGCCACGATGAGCGCCGGCGGGAGACCGCCGGGCCCGCGGCCGTGGAGTTTCTCCCGGCCCGCGCGGCAGACCGGGCAGCGGCCCTCGACGACCGGCCGGGCGCACTGGGCGCAGATCAGATGATCGCAGCTCATGGTGAGCTCCCCTCCTCATTGCCCTACCGATGGTATATGCGGAATCGTTTTGTTTCCGTTATGGACCTTCCATGCCAGTGTTCCCCCTAGACTGTGCTCTGGCCAACCGGAACGTCGATCAAGGGTAAAGATCTACGCCCCCGGCCGGCGAACGGCGGGAAGTGGCCACTACCACCCCCGCGACCGTCCCAAACCCCTAGACTGACATGCCGTGATGCGCCCGTGATCCATTTCGATAACGTCACCAAGGTCTACGCGAACCAGAACCGCCCGGCCCTAGACCACGTCAGCGTGGATGTGGACAAGGGGGAGTTCGTGTTCCTCGTCGGCCCCTCGGGGTCCGGCAAGTCGACCTTCCTCCGCTTGGTCCTGAAGGAAGAGCGGCCCAACGCCGGGGCGATCCATGTCGCCGGCAAGGACTTGGCCCGCCTGTCCAACTTCAAGATCCCCCATCTGCGTCGCCGGATCGGCTGCGTGTTCCAGGACTTCCGGCTGCTCCCCAACAAGAACGTGTACGAGAACGTCGCGTTCGCCCTGGAGGTGATCGGCAAGCCCAGGCGCTTCATCCGTAAGGTGGTCCCGGAAGTCGTCGAACTGGTCGGCCTTGAGGGCAAGGCGCACCGGATGCCCGACGAACTCTCCGGTGGCGAGCAGCAGCGGGTCGCCATGGCCCGCGCGTTCGTGAACCGGCCCATGATCCTTCTCGCCGACGAGCCCACGGGTAACATCGACCCGGCGACGAGCATCGGCATCATGAAGGTGCTCGACCGGATCAACAGGACCGGCACCACGGTCGTCATGGCCACACACGACGCGGCGATCGTCGACTCGATGCGCAAGCGCGTGGTCGAGCTGGAGGACGGCAAGATCGTCCGTGACCAGTCGCGCGGAGTGTACGGCCAGGCGTACTGACCACGTTCCTCTGACCGGACCAGGAGCTACAGGAAAAGCATGCGGGCGAATTTCATCTTCTCCGAGGTGTGGATCGGCCTTCGCCGCAACCTCACGATGACGATCGCGGTGGTCGTCACGGTTGCCATCGGCATGGCGCTGCTGGGCGTCGGACTGATGATCAACGCCCAGGTGTCGAACATGAAGAACTTCTGGGCCGACAAGGTGGAGATCTCCGTCTTCCTCTGCTCGAAGGACTCCCCGTTCGAGGCGTGCAAGAACAGCGGCGGCGTCACCGCCCAGGAGCGCGAGGCGCTGCGCGGCCAGATCAAGCAGCTTCCCGAGGTCCACGACGTCTTCTACGAGAACGCCGCCGCCGCATACGAGAACTTCAAGCTCCAGTACGGCGCCGACAGCGTGCTCGTGAACGCCGTCAAGGTCGAGGACATGCCCGAGTCGTTCCGGGTCAAGCTGAAGGACCCGGAGAACTACGGCACCATCATCGAGACGCTCAAGGGCCAGCCCGGCGTCTCCAACGTGGTGAACCAGAAGGAGATCCTTGAGCAGTTCTTCGGCCTGCTCGAACGGCTCCGCTGGGCGGCCCTGGCCGTGGCGTTCATCCTGGTCTTCGCCGCGATCCTGCTGATCGGCAACACCGTCCGGCTGTCGGCCTACAACCGCCGCCGGGAGACCGGCATCATGCGGCTGGTCGGCGCCTCCAACCTGTACATCCAGCTCCCGTTCGTGATGGAGGGCATGATCGCCGGCCTGGTCGGCGGCGTGGTCGCGGCCAGCATGCTGATCGTCGCCAAGGTCTTCCTGTTCGAGAGCCTCGCCCAGTACCTACCGGGCAACAGCGCGCTCGGCTGGGACGACGTGGCCTCGGTGATCCTGCTCACCATGGGCGTCGGCGTGATCATCTGTGTGCTGGCGTCGTTCGTCACGCTCCGCCGTTACCTCCGGGTCTGAGAGCGGCCGGTAGGCTCGAAGACATGCCACGTGAGACCGGGCGCAAGAACATCGCCCAGAACAAGCGGGCCCGCCACGACTTCCACATCGAGGACACCTTCGAGGCGGGTCTCGTCCTTCGGGGCACGGAGGTCAAGTCCCTTCGTGCCGGCCGGGCCTCGCTGGTGGACGGCTACGCGACCGTCAAGGACGGCGAGATGTGGCTGATCAACGTCCACATCCCCGAGTACACGCAGGGCACGTGGACCAACCACGCGGCCCGCCGTACGCGCAAGCTGCTCCTGCACCGCAAGGAGATCGACAAGCTCACCATGAAGACCAAGGAGGGCGGCCTGACCGTGGTGCCGCTCGCGCTGTACTTCAAGGACGGCAAGGCCAAGGTGGAGCTGGGGCTCGCCCGGGGCAAGAAGGACTGGGACAAGCGGCACGCGCTCGCCGAGAAGCAGGCCAAGCGCGAGATGGCCCGAGAGACGAGGCACAGGTACAGGTGACCGGGGCACGCGGTGTACCCGCGCGGGTGCCCGCCAGGAAGACCCTCGCCGCGGCCGTGGCCCTTGTCGCCACGGCCCCCCTGCTCTCCGGGTGCTTCGAGGAGCCCTCGGCGCACGAGGCGGTGCGCGACTTCCTGGTGGGCTGGCAGTCCGGCGACTACCTCACGGCGGCGCGCCGTACCGACGGCGACCCGGCCGTCGTGGCCAAGGCGCTGGAAGACGTGCGGCTGCAACTCGACGCCGCGTCGCTGCGGTTCAAGCTGACCGGCGTGTCGCGGACCGGCGACGGCTCTGAGGCCGGGTTCCGCGCCGAGGTCGACCTGGGGGAGAACAACCCGCTCTGGGTGTACCAGGGGAGGCTGCCGCTGCACCTGGTGAACGGCACGTGGAAGGTCCGCTGGTCGCCGAGCGTGCTGCACCCGCAGCTCAAGGAGGGGCAGCGCTTCGCCGTACCGCCCAGCTCCGACAGTCGGCAGCCGGTGCTCGACCGCAATCGCGAGCCGTTGCAGCGCGACGCCGAGCTGTACGTCGCCGGGGTCACCCCCGTCAACCTCAAGGATCCCGAGCGGCTGTGCGAGGAACTGTCGGAAGTGACCGGCTTCGCCCAGGACCGGCTGCTCAGCCGGATCCGCTCGGCCCCGCCGAACGAGCTGGCGCCGCTGGTCACCTTCGGCATCCGCAAGTACCTTGAGCTGCGCCCCAAGCTGGAGGCCATCCAGGGCATCAAGATCATCCCGCAGAAGCAGCCGGTCGACCCCGACGCGCCCACCCAGATCGTCGGGCGCGTGAGCGCGGTCACCCCCGAGAGCGAGCAGCAGCTCGGCGGGCCGCAGCGGGCGGGCGACTCGGTGGGCCTGAGCGGCCTGCAGAAGGCGTACCAGGACCAGCTCACCGGGGCCACCGCGATCCGGGTCATCACCCTCGACCTGAAGACCGGCAAAGAGGTCGCCGAACTCGCCAAGTGGGAGGGCCGGCCCAACACCTCCGTCCTGACCACCATCGACACGCGCGTGCAGGGCGCCGCCGAGACCGCGATGAGCAGCGCCAGCGTCGGGGCGATGGTCGCGGTGAAGGCGTCCACGGGCGAGATCCTCGCGGTCAGCACCCGGCGCCTGCACCAGGAGAAGGACGCCCTCGCAGGGAAGTTCCCCGCCGGGAGCGTGTTCTCCATCGTGGCCGCCGACGCGCTGCTCAAGTCCGGCGTCACCGCCAAGCAGCGGCTGCCCTGCCCCGTCGAGCGTTCCGTGGGCGGCGCACGATTCCAGCAGACGGCCGGGCCGGTCATCGGCACCCCGACCTTCCAGGGCAGCGTCGCCAACGGCTGTGTGACCGCCCTGGCCGCACTGGGCCGCCGTGTGGACGCCCTCGCCCTCCAGGCCAGCGCCGAGAGCTTCGGCATCGGCAGCGACTGGCAGCTCCCGCTCAAGTCGTTCTCCGGCTCGATGCCCAAGATGGCCGGCAACGCCGCGCGGGCCAAGGCCATCGTCGGCCAGAACGTGCGGGTCAGCCCGCTGACCATGGCCCTGATCGCGGGCGCCGTCAAGCACGGCACCTGGCACCCGCCGCTGCTCGTCAAGCAGCCCGCCTCACCCGACCCCGAGGCCGAGACCGCGCCGGCGCGCCAGCCCGACCCGATCAAGCTCGACCCCAAGCGCGTCGCCGCCCTCCGCGCCCTCATGCGCGCCGGAGTCGCCAAGGGCACCGCCGCCACGGCCAACGCCAACGGCTCACCGGTGCACGGCATCACCACGGGCATCATGAGCGACAAGTCGTGGTTCATCGGCTACCAGGACGACGTGGCGGTGGCCGTACTGACCGAGAACGCCGACCCGGCGGCCATCGCGGGACGCTTCTTCCACTTGCTGCACGCGACGGCGTGAAGGACGGCGAAAAAAACGAATCACCCCGAGCAACCATCGGTGCACCCTCTGGCGTCTTACTAGATGACTGAGCACCGCTTGGGGGGTTGCGGACTCAGTCGCCGTGATGAGACAAGGCTTCATCTCGGGGGAAGCCTTGCCGTCCGGACCGGCGCGACCCTGCCGGTCGGCCCCGGGAGCGCGCGCGTGCGTGCCGCGCTCCCGGGGCTTCACGCTTTCACGACCAAATCTCGAACGGCTCGTCGATCTCCGCTCCTTGGAGGAACGCTTCGAGCAACCCCGGCACATTCCGCGGATAGAACGCCTCCCGGCTGGCCACGACCTCCGGAATCGGCCACCAGCGGAAGCCGAAGTAGTCCTCCACCTCGTAGTCCAGGCGTTCCGCCCCGTCCACATCGGGCCCCGGCCCGGGCAGCCGCACCTGCACGACCACCTCGTTCTGCACATGCCGGTACATCCGATGCTTGAACGTCGCCCTCCGCCGCCAGGTCGGCGCCCCCACCTGATCGGCGGTCACCACGATCCCGGTCTCCTCCCGCAACTCCCGCACCGCGGTCTCCAGGTAGGTCTCCCCGGGATCCATCCCGCCTCCGGGCAGCTCCCACCACGTACCCAACTCGGGGTAGGTGGGCTCCCTGGTATGAAAGAGCAGGATGCGGTCCGTGGTGTCCCGTACGACCACCCGTACGGCGTCCCGCTCCCGAATCGGCAGGTCCTGCGGCACCTCGGTCATCCTCGAACACCTCTCCGCGCACCGGATCCAGGGAATTAGGTTGGCATGAGGGGCGTTGTGAAGGGTATCGTCAGATCGAACAACCGAACATGGGGGTGACCGGCTTCGACTTTGACCTTGCAAGGCAGTGGGAAGCGGGCCGAGGACGGCGGACATAACCTCGTTAATCCTGTGACCGCAAACAACAAGTGCCAATAAGAAGCACTCCGAGGTCTCCCAGGCCAGCCTGGGCCTCGCTGCCTAAGTAGCGAGTGACCTCTGCCAGCCCGGGATCGCCTCCGGCCCGGACCTGGCATCGCTAGGAGGCTAAACCGTTCGACCCGGCCACGGGGCTGATCGGGAAACCAAACAGTGGCTGAGCCCGTCGGCGACACGCCTGCGTGATCACCGGGGCTGAGAAACTCGAAGCAGGCTGCGCCCGGAGAAGCCCTGACTTGGGGTTGAAGGACGCGGGTTCGATTCCCGCCACCTCCACCAAGCCAGACCGCCCTTCACCTGCGGATACATCGCAGGAGAGGGGCGGTTTCGCGTTCGTGGGTGCACCATGGGTGCACGGGCCTGCCGGAGCAGGACCTTAACCCCCATCGGGCTCTACGTTCCGGAACCTCCCCCCGACGAAAAGGGACTGGTGGTTCCGTGTCAGCACGACCTCGACGCGCCGAAGGCGTCGAGTACCGCAAGAAGAAGAACGGTGAGGTTTCGTACCGAGTCCATTGGCGTGAGGGCGGGCGAAGGAACGGACCGATCGGCTCTTACACCTTCGACGACCTCGACCAGGCGAAGACGTTCCGGGCGGCGCTGGTGGCCAACGGCTACCGCGACCCCTACGACAACCCTGCGTTCGCCGAGATGCTGGGCCTGGCGCCGCAGCCCACCGATGTGAAGACGTTCGAGGACGTCGCGGAGGAGTATCTGCGGAAGCTGGTCAACGCCGAGCGGCGGACCTTGGCGGAGTATCGGCGCAAGCTGGCCGATCACGTCTACCCCGCCGTGGTCGAGCTGCCCGGCGGGCTGCCGTTCGGGCCGCTGGGGAAGGTCCCGGTCGATCTGTTCACCGACGAGGCCGTCCAGGGGTGGGTGGTCTACATGCAGTCCAAGACGTACGGCAAGAACGTGGCCCGCCCTTACTCGGCGAAGACGATCATGAACATTCACGGGACGGTGACCTCCCCGGTCTTCGAGTACGGCGTACGTAGGCGCTACCTCGGTCACAACCCGTGCCGCGACGTCGTCCTCCCCGAACGGAAGGGCCGCACCGTCACCCCCGCCCAACTCGTCGCCGGTGATGAGATCGCCTCGTGGATCGCATGCGCCTACGAGGTGGACGAGGACACCGGCGACATCACGCTCATGCTGCTCGCTACCGGCCTGCGCTGGGGCGAACTGACAGCGCTACGTGTCTGCGACATCGACTTCGAGGTGGGCACCCTGACCGTCAACCAGGTGATCCGAGAGGACGAGGACCGGCAGCTCTACATCGAGACCCTGGAGGGCAAGAGCCCGCACGCGTTCCGCACCATCATGTTGCCGGCCACGGCCTTACGCATGCTCGAACGGCGTGTGCAGGGGCGGCACGGGGAGGCGTTGCTGTTCCCGGCGCCGGGCACCCGTGGAGGTGTGTGGTGGAGGAACGCGAACTTCCGGGAGCACCGCTGGGTGAAGGTCCGCGCCATCGCCGCCGAGCGTGGGCTCACCAAGGAGCCCACGATCAAAGCGATGCGGCACTCACACGCCAGCGATCTCATCCCCAAGGTCGGCCTTGAGCAGGTGTCCAAGCGGCTGGGACACGCCAACGTCACCATCACCAGCGCGGTGTACTCCCACCTGACGCCGGACGCCGACGCCGAGACCGCCAAGGCCATCGACAGGGCGTTGTCCGGCGTGGCCGCCGACACCACCACCAGCACTGCCGACGAGGAGACGACACCGGCAGCGGCCACGGCCGACGGCGCCGCCCAGCTCCCGCCGGAGGTCGCCGCGCTGCTCACCAACGCGATCGGGCAAGCCATAGGCGCGCTCGACCTGTCCGCGCTCATCAAGTCCCCGGACCAACCGGCGACGTGACCCTCCCGGCCCCGTCCGGCCGTCACGGTCTGGGCGGGGCCGGACCCCACGCCGTCCCCCCAGGCATGCTGTCGGGCATGGCAGTACGCATATCGAAGGGCCTCGTCGAGCGGCTGGCCGCCGGCGCCCGACTGGGTCGCTGTCACCCCCGTGAGACCGGACGGCCCGATACCCTCGCCGACGGACGCACCCCGAGGGCATCCAGGCCCTCGGGCGCAGACGTGGCAGGCAGGCCGCCTGTGAGGAGAGCGGGAAGGTCACGGACGTGGCGGATCAACATCACCTCCCCAGGCACGACAACGCCATCCGGCAGCTCGGCGCGGCCCACCAGCGCCGGGCGCATGCCGTGGCGGGATGGCCCGATCACGTCCTTCTGCACGCTGTCCCCGACCCACAGCACCTCGGGCGGCTCGCAGCCGGCGGCGGCCAGGACGCGCCGGTAGAACTCCGCATGGGGCTTGGCCACGCCCAGCTCGGCCGACAGGAACACCTCGTGGAAGAGATGGTCCACGCCGCCTCGGCGTAGGGCGGCGTGGCGGTCCTGGTCCGGGCGGGTATTGGAGGCCAGGATCAGGCGCTTGCCCGCGCGGTGGAGGACGTGCAGCGCCGCCGCAGCGTAGGGGTCCACCGGGCGCCGTGGGTCCGTGCGAGGGCCGAACGTGAGGGTTTCGCCGTAGTCGAGGACCACCGTGCGAACCGGCGGGGGCAGGACCGATGCCATCCGAGCCCCCTTATCTGGCCAGGTTGCACCTGGCCACCACCAAGCGGTGATCCGACAGCGGTTCGCCGTCTTCTTCCACCACGGCGTAGCTCTCCCACACCTCCTCGGGGAGATTGCTGTAGATCCGATCCGCGCGGTAGTAGAGGCCATCACGATGGCCCACAGTGGGCGTGAGGTCTCCGAAGTGCTTCGCGAGATCGACGAACCCGGATCCCTCGATCGCGCTTGCTGCCCGCTGATCGCCCTTACGGCGGATCTTCTCCTGGGAAACCCCCGAGTTTGCCCGAGGTGCCTCACCGGTTGGCGCCGCGTTGAAGTCGCCGACGATGACGGCCGGCCGCTTGCTGTAAAGGTCGAACGCCTCCGCCTCAGCGAGCCGTATCTCTGGGGAGGCGGGCGCGAGGTGGACGTTGAGGAACCACAACGGTCCCCAGCCGTCCACGAACAACTCCACGGCGCCCTGTGCGTGCCACCACGGCGTGGCGTGGTCGTGATGCTCACGCACCACCCGCAGGCCGGTGCGTTTCCGGACGAACATCGCGAGGTGACAGCCGTGATGGTTGGAGGGCACCAGGGTGCGGTAGGACATCCCGAGCCGGGTAGCGACGAGGTTCAGCAGCCGGTCGTTGTCGTCCTTGGGACCGCTGTTCCAGCGCTTGGCCTCCTCGACTCCGAACAAGTCAGGCTTCAGCGGGGCGACCTGGTCGAGCTGTTTCAGCAGTCTGGCCTCGCTGCCGTCATCGAGCCCGCCCTCGTCGATGTTGTAACCGGCCACCACCAGTTTCATAGATCCTCCTAGGGCGCGTATTGGGTCGTGATCAATCTGTCGATTCGCCCTCATGGTGAGGCCTGGGCCGGTAGACCTTTGTCCCGTGACGCGAGCGCAACTGACCGACGCGGAGTGGGAGTTCATCGGGCCGTACCTGCCGATCGGCGAGTACGGCCCCTACCCCGAGCGGTTACGGCAGCAGTTCGAAGGTGTGATCTGGCGGTTCAGGACCGGCGGGCAGTGGCGGGAGATGCCGGCCGAGTTCGGTGCCTGGTCAACCGTCCACAACCGCTTCCGGCAATGGCGTGACGCCGGCGTCTTCGAGGCCCTGCTGGAGGGCCTGATCGCGGCAGCTGCGAAGCGGGGTGATGTGGACCTGTCCCTGGTCGGCATCGACTCCACCACGGCGCGTGCTCACCACGACGCGGCCGGGATGCACCTGGGCGAGGACGTCCTCGGCGCACTGGAGGAGGCAGCCGCCGAGGCGGAGAAGGCCAGGTCAAAAGGGGCAGTGGCGAAGAACAAGACGGGCAGGACGCCGAGATCGATCCCGGGTGGGAGGAGCGACGGCGTATCCGGCGCCGGCGAAAACTCCGGCTGAAGGCCGCCCTCCTGGGACGCTCCAGGGGCGGGCAGACCAGCAAGGTTCACCTGGCCGCCGACCGCAAGTGCCGCCCACTGGCGTTCGTGCTGAGCGCAGGCCAGGCCGCCGACAGCCCGCAGTTCATCCCCGTGCTGGGGAAGATACGGGTCCGCGTCCCCGTCGGCCGCCCCCGCACCCGGCCGGACGCGGTTGCCGCCGACAAGGCCTACTCCTCCCGCGGTAACCGGGCCCACCTGCGCAGACGCGGTATCAAGGCAGTGATCCCGGAGAAGAGAGACCAGGCCGCCAACCGGAAGAAGAAGGGCTGTGCGGGCGGTCGGCCTGTCAGCCACGACGCCGGCCTCTACAAGGAGAGGAACACCGTCGAGCGCCTGATCAACAAGCTCAAGACCTGGCGAGGCATCGCCACTCGATACGACAAGACCCCGGGCAGCTACCTCGCCGGCCTCCATCTGCGCGCCTCAATGATCTGGGTCAAGGACCTCACCCGGACCACCAGTTGATCACGACCAAATACACGCCCTAAGTCGGCGACGCAGGTTCGGACGTTGCCCTTCAGGTCAGTTCGCGAGCGGCCCGTACAGCGGAGTGAGCGCCCGGCCGGGATGATCGAGCCACACCTCTTGCCCCTCCGGGCTCACGCTCAGCCCGAACCGGTCCGGTCCGGGCTGCCCGGCGCGGAGCCAGGCCATGTACGCGGCCATGACCTCGTCCCACAGCCGCCGATCACCCGCCTGCACGACCTCCGCGTCCACCTGGCCGGGCACCGTCTCCACGGCGGCCCACGACGTCCCGGCGAGGTCTTCCAGACGGGTCACGTGGCTCCACGCCGCGCCGCGCCGTACCCGCTCGGTGGCGGTGACGATGTCCCCGGCCACCGCGGCGAGCATCAACATCAGCCCGCCCGGCGGTTCGGCGAGGGTCCGCGGGTCGAACCGGGTCGTGGTCAGCGCCTCGCTGTGCCCGGCCTGCTCGGACACGGTACGCCGCTGGGCGCGGAGCATCATAAACGCCGCCGGGCCGTGAAACCGCCCCACGGCGGTCCCGTCGTCGCCGACGGTGAGCACGAGCTGCTGCCCGCCGTAGTGCGCCGTCGGGGCAGGCATGTACGGCAAAACGATCCGCCCGCCCGGGCGGGTCTGCTCCACCCACGCGTACGGCACCGTACGCACGCCGCAGGTGACATGGATCCGGTCATAAGGGGCCGCACCCGGGACGCCGTCGGCGCCGTCGCCGTTCACCAGCCCGGGATCCCGCCCGGCTCGCTTCAGGTTCGCGGCGGCGATCTGCGCCAGGACGGGATCGACCTCGACGGTGACCACCTGGTCGTCGCCGAGACGGCAGGCCAGCATGGCGGCTGTCCAGCCGGTGCCGGTGGCGATGTCCAGCACCGTGTGATGGTCGGCCACATCCAGCAGGGACAGCATCGGCAGCACGATCGACGGCGCCGACAGCGAACACGTCGGAGCCCCGCCAGTGTCGGCAGGGTCTCGCTGGCCGTCGTCCCGCTGCGTGATGATCGAAAAGTCCGAATAGGCGGCGCGCCACCAGCCTGCCGGGTCCGCCTGCCGGTCGATCGGCCGGGACGACTCGCCCGGCTGGTAGGCGGCGGCGTACGCCGTCGGAGGGATGAACAGGTGCCGGGGCACCTGGTGCAGACCGGCCACCCAAGCGCGGCTGTTCAAGTCGTGGGGGTCGATGAGCCCCCGCGCGGTCAGGTGCGCCGCGAGGGCGTCGGTACCCTCGCGGGTGCGGACCTGGTCCCATACGTGCATCATAAACTCCTGGCAGGGTGTTCGTTGCTGTCGGGTGAGGGGAATCGCAGCCCGGATCGTCCGCTGTGCGCGGCCCGTAGTCCTGTCGCGAAGATCACGGGGAGTTCTTCCCCGGCTCCGGATCAGGCGGACCGGGCGGGTTGGTGCGTGGCCCCGGGCGGCTGCCCGGGACCACGCGGTTGGTGCTGGCCGGCCCCGGTCGCGGTCCACCTCGTGAGTGGCCGCCACCGGCCTCGGCGGGGACGGCCGGCCAGAGTCTCGGATCGTGGGCGAGCATCTGCTGCCACAGGTCGCGCGGGTCCTTGGCTTCGACCTGGAGGCCGTTCACGGACGGGCCGCAGAAGAACGCCGCGAGCGCCTGCCGGTAGGGCAGCCACATCACCCACCAGCGGCCGTTGGCTTGGCGCTGTAGCTTCTCGGCGACCTGGCGCGCGGCCTCGTCAAGCGGGCGTGGCATGCGCCGCTCTGCTGGTCGGCTCCTGCTCGCGTCTGCGGAGCAGCTCGTAATCTCCCGCGAGCGCCGTGGCAGCGCTCGCGGGGGTGGCGCGCAGCCCGTACAACCGCCTGCCGCGTGCGCTGAGTCGCGGGCTGCACCAGTAGATCCCGTCGGCGTCCACGATGGCGACCAGCCCGTCCCGCAGGGACACGATCACCCGGTCCCCGCCGCCGTTGACGTCGGCGACGATCCCGAGCTCCGCCAGCGCAGACGCCAGGTCCGCCGCAGCCTTCGCCACCGGCGACGGGCGCCCCGTCCACCACGGGCCGCCGCTCATGAATGCGTCCACGGCTCACCGTCCCCGGTGACGATCAGGTCGCCCTCGCGGTGCGCGCTGCGGAGCGTCGGCCCGTAGGCGTAGCCCTTCTTCAGCCCGGTTATCCGCGCGACCCTTGCCCAGCCCTCGCCGCCGGGCAAGGTGTCGAGCGCCGCGAGCATCGCCTGCTCGCCTTCGTCGGGGTCGCGGGTCACCCCAGAGGACCCTCGACCTCCCGCCTCGACCACCCACACGACCACCAGCCCCCAGGGCAGCGGCCCCCCGACCGCGGCTAGCGTCCCCTGGGGTATTGGCGGCCCGGGAACGACTAAGTCGCGGCTGCTGCTGGTGGTCTCGGCGGCTACTGGCGGGTCAGGGAAGTTTCGCGTCATCGGGGACCTCTAGAAGGCGGAGAGCACAACTTCTGCCGTCGGTGGCGTCAGTGCCCGCTAGTAAATGCCGTCCGTGCCGACCCGGTCACCCCATGTAGAGATATAGTTTTTACACACTGCTCACCGTCTCTGACCTGCGCTTTTCCGTGATGTCTCTGACTTATATGCAGCCCGGCTCATCGCTGTCCGATTTGAGTAGTTGCTGGCAAGCGGCAAAACGGGCAACCCTTCAATCAGAGTCCCGTGACAAGGAGTCGTATGAAGCAATGGGGGAGGAAGGACGTCAATCGGCTGCGGATGCAGATGACCGCCCAAGGACGGAGTGTGGAGGAAATCGCCGGAGAAATCCGTGCGAAGACCGGGCAGTCTCTTCTCGCCTCGTACCGCCTCGCGAAGGGCCTCAGCCAATCCGAGGTCGCCGATCAGACTCGCCGGTCGCACGCACCCATAACGCAGCCGACGCTGTCCTGGGTGGAGCTGTTCCCGGGGCCGTCGTCTCGTCCGCCGCTGGCTTCACAGGTCATCACGCTTGCGGGAATCTACGGGACAACCCCACGACGTCTTTTGGATCCGGAGGCTCTGGACCGCATGCCTCCGGGCGAACGGGAGATCATCCTTCGCTGTGATCCGGGGCATGCGGCACTATCGCTGCCAGCCCTTGGAAGCGTCGAGCCACCACCGCCGCCCTTGGACCCGAGATCAGGCGGCCTGCGCACGGAGGTAGAGATGGCGGCACGCAGAGCATTGAAGTTCCTCAGCCAATCCGAGGGAAGCAACGTCGGCCAGGAGACGATCGATCAGCTACGCGCTGAGATCGCCCGACTGGCGCAGGCGTACCCGCGTCAGCCGTTGCCGACGGTCCTGTTCGATCTGTCCGAAGTGCAGGACGTGGCGTTCCGTCTACTGGAGGGGCGGCAGCGCCCGGACCAGTCCAAGGAGATGTACCTGCTGGCCGGTGTGGTGTCAGGGATGCTCGCCAAGGCGAGCCACGACATGGGGGATCCGCACTCGGCTCTCACCCAGGCCCGCGCGTCGTTCGTCTGCGCGGACAACGCGGGCCACGACGGTCTGCGCGCCTGGACACGCGGGTTGCAGTCGCTGATCTGCTACTGGGCGGGGTGGCCGCAGGAAGCGGCCCGCTACGCGGCGGGAGGGGCCGAGTTCGCGCGGCGCACCAGTGGCACCGCCTCGGTGTGGCTCCCGGCTCAGGAGGGCCGCGCGCTCGCGGTGCTGGGCGACCGGGAAGGCGCGCTCGCGGCCATTCAGCGGGCCAAGGACGCCCGGGAGGCGGCGGGCGCTGACGACCTGGACGACCTCGGCGGCATCATGACGTTCCCCGGGCCACGGCAGATCTACTACACGGCGGACACTCTCACATGGCTCCCGGGCGATGAGCAGCGGGCGGACCAGACCGCCGCTGAAGCGCTCGCCGCCTACGAGGCGGCCGACCCCGCAGACCGGGCGTTCGGAGACGAGGCCGGCGCCCGCGCGGATCAGGCGCTGGCCAGGGTCCAGATGAGTGACCTGGACGGCGCCGCAGAGGCCCTGCGGCCGGTGCTCGACCTGCCCATGGAGATGCGGAACGCCGGGATCGTGGCGAGCGCCATGCGCGTCCATGACGCGCTGCGCGGGCCGGAGTTCGGCGGGGTCTTGGCCCGCGGTTTGCGGGAGGAGATCGAGCAGTATGGGCAGGTCTCGGTGCGCGCTGCGCTACCCCCGGGCCGCTAGCCTCCCCTCCATGAACCCCGTGACGATCACCTCCGCCTCCGGTCGGCTGGCCCTGCGCGAGTTCGCCCCGTCCGATGCCCCGGCTCTCCTGCGGATCTACGGCGATCCGCAGGTGGTCCAGCACATGAGTTTCGAGCCCCGGACCCTGGAGCAGGTGGAGGCCACTATCGCGGCCGTCACCGCCGCCGCCGAGCAAGACCCCCGCCGGGAGTTCTCCCTCGCCGTGGTCCGCCAGGACGATGGCGAACTGGTCGGGTTCGCCCGGCTCGCCATCGACACCCAGCACCCGGGACAGAACAGCGGGCAGATCGGGTTCGCGCTCCGCGCCGACCAGTGGGGGCGCGGCATCGGCGGCGAGACGGTGGGCCTGCTGCTGGCGCTGGGGTTCAACACCCTCGGCCTGTACCGGATCTGGGGCGCCCGCTCGCCAGAGAACGATGTCTCACGCCGCGTAATGGACAAGGCGGGCATGGTCGAAGAGGGGCGGATCCGGGGGCACATCATGGTCCGGGGTGCCTACCGCGACTCAGTCGTCCACTCCATCCTCGCGCCCGAGTGGGAGCAGGCCCGTACGGCTCGGTAATGTCGTGTGAAGGGAAGCGCATCGTGTCTTCGCAACCGTCTCTGCCTGGCCTGGCGCAAGACGTCGCCGAGCTGGTCGCCTCCGTCATAGGCGAGATCCGACCCCGGCTGATCCAGGCGGCCCTGTCCGGGGACCGCGCAGAGCACGCGAACGTCCGGCACGCCGACAACTTCCTGTCCGACTACGACATGTGGATGCACCGCCGATACCAGGAGCTGATGACCCAGATCATCCCCTCGTTCGTCTACGCCTCCGAGGAGGCCGACCCGCAGGTCATCGGAGACGACCCCGACCCGGACCTGTGCGTCCTGGTCGATCCCCTCGACACCAGCGAACTCGCCGTCCGCGCGTTGTACGGCTACACCCATGTCCTGGTCTACTCCCGCAGCCTCGCCCGCCCCGTCGCCGCCGTGGTGGGAGACATCTACCACCACATCCAGCTCTACGCCGCAGGCCGCGACGACGCCGGCGAAGACCAGGCGTTCCTGATCACCAGAGACGGAGACCAGCACACGCTGCGACTGGACCGACAGGTCCCCCTATCTGAGGCCCTGGTCACCAACTACCTGATGAAGCCAACCGAGCGCTTCGCAGCGCTCGCCCAGCAGACCCGCCTGATCGAACAACTGAGCCGCCCCTCACCGGACGGCGCGAGCCGCGGCCGGATCGGTGTGGACTTCGGATCGGTCAGCCTGTGCCACGTCGCGGCCGGCTTCAGCGACGCCACGATCGAGTTCGCAAAGGGGTTCGCCGTGTGGGACCTCGCGCCCGGCCATTACATCCTGAACGCGGCCGGAGGCGTCGTGGTCGATTTGGACGGCGAGTCGCGCCCGCTGGACTACGGGTTCGGCACGGTCGAGGAGATCGTGAAGGCCATGGAGCGCCGGGACATGTTCGTGGCCGCCTCCAGCCTCGACCTTGCCCGCGACATAGTCGAAGCGCTGCGCAGCGAGTGACCACCCCCCGCTGGGGTCGTGCGGCGGGGCGTCCGCGAGGTCCCCGGCAGGTCGCCTACTCCCCGCGGGGGTCGTGTCCGAGGGTTCCTGGTTCTGTAACCGGGACGGGGTCGATCCCGAGCATCTGCCGGAGGGTAGCGGTCGGCACCCGGAGCAGTCGGCCGAACGGGATCGTGGGGATCTCGCCGCGCTTGGCCGCGTCGTAGGAGGAGCTCTTGGACAGCCCGAGGTACGTTCCCGCCTCTGGGACGCTCAACGTGGGCTTCATCTCGGGAGTGGGGAGCGGCTTGCGCATGGTGGGGCGGGTGCCTCGTGTGGTCCTGTGCGTTCTGGTCACGGGCCGTACTGTGCAGTGCGGCGCGGTCTAGTGTCACAGCTCGACGCGAAGCAGACAGCTCAAGATCATCGGTGCTCCCTGTGGGTGCACCGGTCGTCCGACCCCGTACTGCCGCGTATCGATTCGTATCGTCTAGTCCGGCCCCGCCTGGCATGATGGATAAAAGCCCAGGTGAAAGGGCGTGTAGAGGCGGGTTCGATTCCCGCCACCTCCACCAAGCCAGACCGCCTCCTACCGAACAAGGTAGGAGGCGGTTTTCCTGTGATCAGATATGGTCCCTGCCGATCGCTGCGGCGAGCAGCCCTCACGTCAGGGCGGTGACCACGGCGAACGCGGGCAGCGGATCAGGTGGCCGACGGCGACCACCGCCATGTACACGACCGTCGCCACCGCGAACGCCCCGACGCCGAGCGGTACGGACTGCGTGAGCGGTCGCACCTCCAACGCGGCGAAGCCGGCCCAGCACACGATGATCACCACTGCTACGCCGCCCACGAAACCGACCACGGGCGCCGTGCCGAAACACGGCGTGTTCACGCTCAGGCACTCCCGCCGGCCCGCGGACTCGGCTACGTCGTAGACCACTGAGATCGCCGCTCCGAGGGCCCCGCCGAGCAAGGCGGCCCCGATCGCGCGCCGGCCGCTTCGGATGGTCTTCATCGACGCCGGAGCGTAGCCGTGCGGGCGGACATATCGCTGACAATCGACGACGGCGGTGAATCCGCAGACACATCAAGGCGCTGCGGGACGAGTGATCCGCAGTTCGACCGTTCGGCCGTCCGGGTCGGTGAGGAGGTGGCGGCCGGGCTGGAGGTGGGCGACGGTCTGGGTAGGGACGGTGAAGCCGAGACGCAGGTTGCCTGTCGCGGGGCGGCGCTCGGAGGCGGGGTAGAGCTCGAACACGATGCCGTCGAGCTCCGCGGCGTGGTGCTCGGGGCCGTTCCCGTGCTGTTCGGGCCGCAGGGGCAGGCCGATGCCGGAGTAGAAGTCGGCGCATTCCCACAGGCGGTCGGTGTAGACCACGATGAGCATGGCTCTCCTGTCGTCGGGGCGCATTCCCCCCACCTCCGCCCAAGTAAGGCGCCTTCGGCCCGCGTCAATCCGGGACCGGAGGCGCCCTTTTGTGTCCGTTCGTCAGCCGTTCAGCTTTCGTACTTTATGATCGCGGGGGTATTGCTTCTCGCGCCGGCGGGCTGAACTGAGGAGACGGAGCCCACAGGGACTTTAGGACCTCGATCCGTTTGGCAGTAGTTCACCTGCGGGTTGACCCAGCAACCGTAGACCGAGATCTGATGGTAGCCGGTGCCACTGGAGCAGTACGAGGAGTACCACCCGTCCTGATAGGTGATTGAACAGGAGTCGGGCAGGGCATAGGCGGGCGACGCCATACCGGTGATAACGGTGGCAGCGACGAGTACCCCACTGGACAGGATGGCGGCGGCCCTTTTCACACTCATGAGCGTTGCTCCTTCCGCGCGACGGACCGAATCCGTCTTCTCTATTAAGAAAGTTTCCTAACCGAAACTTAGCTGGCGGGTCCGGTCTGTCAAGGCCCGTTTCATCGCCGCCCCGACAGGGGGTCACGAGTGGGCGTGCAGGACATCGGAGACCATGCGGACGGCCTGGTCGTCGTCCTGGGCGATGTCGTTGATGTTGTCGGCCAGCAGGAGCAGCGTCGCCTCGACGGCGGAGAGTTCGGGGCGGGTCCAGGGGCCGTGCTGGGCGCGCCAGAGGTTGGGGGAGAGGTCGAGGCCGGCGGCGGCCATGTCGGCCGCGGTTCAGTTCTTTCTCCGCTACCGGCCTCCGGATTCGGGTTCGGCCATCGCGCGCACCGCGCGATGGCCGAGATCATGCGATCCGGAAATCAGGGCCTAATGGTCGCCCAGGTCGTCGAGATAAGCGATAAGGGCATTTTCGTCACCTTCCGGTTGGGTGAGACCAGCTTCGGTGGCACCGGTGACCACTCGGCAGCCCTTTCTGTGCTCTTTTTCCGGCCGTGCCGCCCACTTTTGGTCGTTCATGGCGGCATGGCTCTCTACTCAAGCCGACCCGTGACGCTCGGCACCGACCACATCGACCTGCTCCAACTGCACGCCTTCGACGCGGTCACGCCCGTCGAGGAGGTGCTGTCCGCGCTCGACGACCTGGTGCGTGCGGGGAAGGTCCGCTATGTCGGCGTCTCCAACTTCCCCGGCTGGCAGGCGATGAAGTCGCTCGCGGTCGCCGATCGGCACGGGTACCCGCGCTACGTCGCCCACCAGGTCTTTTACTCGCTGGTCGGCCGGGACTACGAGTGGGAGCTGCTGCCCGCTCGTTCAGAACCCACCCGGTGGGATGGGTCTTTGATGTTAGTAGTGGGGAATCCGTGACAGGCGTGAACTTTTACCCCGTTCTCCACGTCTGCCTACCGGGAGGCCCGGTATGGAGGTAATCGATGGACTCGATCAGGACATCCGATTAGAACTGCTACTCATCGAGGCGTTGCACCACGAGGCGGAACGCCTCACCGCCTGACCGTCCGTGTCCTGCCGTCCCCTGGTGGGGACGGCAGGGCGCCAGGCCCACCCGGAGAAGGGGAAGGACGTTGAGCTGGACGAAGCACTCCGGGCCTGAGTTCGAGGCGATCGCGGAGCGGTTCACCATCCTGCGGTGCCAGATCGGCTCGGGGGTGCACGGCACCAACGTTCCGGGCGCGGGGGACCGGGACGAGATGGGGATCTGCGTGGAGCCCGCGCGTTATGTCATCGGGCTGCGCGCGTTCGACCAGTACGTCTACCGGTCCCAGCCCGAAGGCGTCCGGTCCGGCGTCGGAGACCTGGATCTCACCGTCTACTCGCTGCGCAAGTGGATGGCCCTCGCCCTGGTCGGCAACCCCACCGTGCTGATCCCGCTGTTCGCCCCGGAGAAGGAGATCGTCGCGATCACCGGCCTGGGCCGGGAGCTGCTCCGCGACGGCCCGGAGTTCATCCTGTGGCGGCAGGCCGGGCTGCGTTTCCTGGGGTACCTGCGCGCGCAGCGCGACCGCATGGTGGCCCACCCGGAGGGGAAGGGCACCAACCGTCCCGAACTCGTCGACAAATACGGCTTCGACGTCAAGTTCGCCGCGCACATGGTGCGTCTCGGCCTGCAGGGCGTGGAGCTCCTGACCACCGGGCGGATCACGCTGCCGATGCCCGAGCCGTGGCGTTCCTGGATCGTGAGCCTGCGGCAGGGTGGGCATACCAAGGAGGAGACGCTGGCCCTGGCCACCGACCTCGAAGCCCGGCTGGAGGCCCTGGTCACGACCTCCGACCTGCCGGAACACCCCGATCACGCCCGCGCCGACGAATGGCTGGTCAGGGCGTATACCACCGTCTGGGCGGAGGATCAGGGGGACGGGAGCACCGTCAGCTCGCAGGCGTAGGCGTCGGGCGGAGCGGCGAGCGCCCAGACGATCATCGCATGTCGCTACCGGTGCCTCACCTGCCCCGCCAGCCAGGAGGTGATCATCTGGGCCACCCGGTGCCCGTTGCGGTCCATCATGATCATGTGAGAGTTGCCGCGATGCCCCCGGTCCGGCAGGTCGATCCAGGTGGACCTGCCCCCGGCGGCGCGTAGCGCGTCGTGGAAGCGCCTGGCCGAGGAGTACAGCTCGCCCCACGAGGCGTCCGATTCCAGGTGATCGCCCCAGATGACGAGATGCGGGATGTGGCGCAGCCGGCTCATGTCCACGGTGGACGGGTCGGGCGCGCCGGACGGCTCGATCGCGACGTGGGCGCGGACGCGGTCGGGGGCGGCGATGGTCGCCGCGTAGCCGAGCGGGCCCGCGGCGCTGTGGGTGAGGACCACGCTCGTCCCGACCTTGGCCACCAGGGCGTCGTAACCCGCCTGGGTGGACCTGTCGTAGCTGCGGAAGCGGGGTGTCACCTGTTTGACGAAGGTGTCGAACGCGTCCACCGGGAACAGCGTGCCGGGATAGGGGCGGCGTTCGGGCGGATTCGTGGCGTAGGAGCCCGCGGGCCCGATCCGGAACAGCTCCCACAGCTCCCGCTTGGTGCGGAAGAGCGGCTCGGCCGGGACGACCTCCGGATACCGCTGCGAGGTCGCGCGGCCCGCGCCGAACCCGTCGGTCACGTAGACGTCATGCCCCTGGAGCAGGAAGAGCTGCTGCCATCCGGGCCGTCCGTCCGGGGTGGTCTCGAAGGAGGCGCCGCTCAGGCCGCCGCCGTGCCACATGAGCACGGGCGGCGGACCGCCGGGGCGGGCCAGGCGCACGTACTGCACGTACACCTGGCCGGTCTCGAAGTCGCCGTTGGGATTCACGCGCACCGGCGGCTGTCCCTCGGCGACGAAGGCGTCCCTGGTCTCGGCGTCGGTCAGGGTGACCGGGCGTCCACCGATGTGGAAACCGCCCACTTCGCGTACGCGGATGCCCTGGCCCTGGTCATCCGTCAGGGCCAGGCCGCCGGTGGCGCCGGCGATCACGCCGGGCACGGTACCGGCCAGCAGTTGTCGACGTTTCATGCTCGTCTTCCGTTCGGGTGGGCTCAGGACCCGAGCACTTGCCGTACCCAGGTGTCCCCGGCGAGCCGGTACCGGTCTCGATCGTGCAGCCGGTCGGGGCGGCCCGCCTGGACGAATTCGAACTCCGCCGGGTCGATCACGTATCCGGTCCAGTGCGGCGGCACCGGCACCGGCGTTCCCTCGGGCCAGCGGCGCTCGGCCGCGGCGAAGGCCGCGTCCAGCACGCCGCGGTCCGTGATGGGCGCGGACTGGTGGCTCGCCCAGCTCCCGAGCCGGGCGGGCCGGGAGCGGCGGTGGAACTCCCGCGCCGCCCGCTCCTCGCTCATGCGCACCGCGGCACCGCGGACGGTGACCTGGCGGCGCAGCGTCATCCAGGTGAACATCACCGCCACCCGGGGCCGGGCGGCGATGTCACGCGCCTTGCCCGAACGGCCGTCGGTGACGAAGCCGATCAGGTGGTCCTCGATCGGCTTCATCGAGACGTTGCGCAGGCGGGGCTCCCCGCTGGCGTCCGTGGTGCTCAGCGCCATCAGGTCGGCCTGCGGATCACCGGCCTCCCGGGCCGCCGCCTGCCAGGAGAGCAGGAGGCGCATGGGATCAGAGGAGGTCACCGGACGACCAGGCCGTCGCGGGCGACGGCCTGGATCCGCTCAAGCGCGGACAGGTCGTCCACGGGGTCGGCGTCGACGGCGATGAAGTCCGCCTGGTGGCCGGGCGCGATCCGGCCGATGGCGTCGCCCATGCCCAGCGCGGCGGCGGCGTCGGTGGTCGCCGCCGCCAGGACGTCCCGGTTCGTCATCCCGGCCCCGGCCATCAGGCGCAGCTCGTTGGGCAGCGCGTCGAACGGGGTGAACCGCCAGCCGGCGTCGGTGCCGCTCACCATGCGGACCCCGCTGTCCACCAGGCGCCGCAGGTGCTCCAGGTCGTGGGGGTGACGCCGCCGCCACATCCGGCCGGCCTCCCCGGCGACCTCCGGCGGGACGGCGAGCACGTGGTGACCGACGGAGAGGGTGGGGCAGACGACCGTGCCGGTCCGGGCCAGCAGGTCGGCCACGGCGGGGTCGAAGCCGCCGCCGTCCTCGGCCGCGGTGCGGAACTTGCCGTGCTCGATCAGCCTGACGCCCGCCGCGACGGCGGCGCGCATCGAATCGGCCGACAGGCAGTGCACCTTCAGCGGACGGCCCAGCGTGGCGGCCTTGCCGGCCAGCGCGCGGAGCGTGTCCTGCGGGAAGCCCGGCTCCCAGGGCGGGGCGCCCGCCGTGCCCCCGCCGGAGGCCATGACCTTGACGAAGTCGGCCCCGGCGGCGACGAATCGGGCGACCAGTTCCTCGGCCTGCCCGGCGTCGGCCGCCTCGCCGCCGAAGCGCCAGCCGTGGCCGCGCACCGAGGTGATCGGCGGCGTGGACACGACCGCCCTGGCGCGGTCGGGCAGGGCGGCGGCCCTGGCCCGCACCGCGAGCACGGCCTCGGCCGGGCCGCCGCAGTCCGCGACGGTGGTGACGCCCGCGCGCAGCGCGATCCGGGCGTTCTCGACGCCCAGCTCCACCTTCTCGGCGAGGGTGCGGGCCGCGGAGTCCTCCTCGCCGGCACCGTCGCCCGACTCGGTCAGGTGGACGTGAGAGTCCACGAGCCCGGGGAGGACCACGGCCTTCCCCAGATCGAGGGTGGGCCAGGCGGCGGGCCACTCCGCCGGTCTGGTGGGACCGGGGACGATCGCCGCGAAGCGACCGTCCCTGATGAGCAGCCACGCCGGGCCGGGGTCGGTCGCCCACGGGTCCGTGCGCAGCCGTCCGGCGAACACCGCCAGGACGTCGTTCGACCGGTTCACGGCCTGCTCCTCGTCCCGGGACTCAGCGGGCCGGAGTCCACTGGACCTCGGGGGTCTTCGCGGACACCGCGCGGTCGTCACGGTGGACGAGGCCGCCCTTCATCACGAACGCCACGCGCTTGAGCGCCTCGATGTCCTGGAGGGGGTCGCCCTCCACCGCGATGAGGTCGGCGTGGGAGTCGGCGGCGAGCGTGCCGATCTGCCCTTCCTTGCGCAGCACCTCGGCCGCCACCACGGTGGCCGACCTGATCGCGTCCACCGGCTTCATGCCGTACTGCACCATCAGGCTGAACTCGTCCATCTGCTCCCCGTGCGGGAAGGAGCCCACATCGGTGCCGAAGGCGATCTTGACGCCGAGTTCGAGGCCGCGCTTGAAGGCGCCCTCGTGCCGCTTCACGAAGCGCCGGTCGAACTCGGTGTGCTGGCGCTTGTAGTAGGTGCCCATGGTCGGCACCCAGAAGGTGCCGAATTCGAGCATGGCCTGCAGGTCCTCCTCGGTGAGCAGCGGGCCGTGCTCCAGCGTGCGGACGCCGCCGCGGATCGCGGCCTGCGCGCCGTCCTTGCCGTACGCGTGCGCGGCGACGTCGCGCCGGTACCGCTTGGCCTCGGCGACCACGGCGGCGATGTCCTCTTCGGTGAACTGGTGGAGCGGCTCCAGCTCCTCAGGCTCGACGTCCTTGCGGGTGCTGGTCGCGTAGATCTTGACCCAGTCGGCGCCGATCTTGATCTGCCGGCGGACCTCCTTGATCAGTTCGTCCCTGGTGTCCACCATTCCCGCGACGTCGGGGAGGTGGAGCTCCGGGTTCACCTTGTCGTCGATGCGCATGTCGCCGCCGGTGATGGAGATGCCGTCGGAGGCGACGGCCATCCTCGGCCCGGGGATGATGCCGGCCTCGATGGCGTCGCGCAGCGCGGTGTCACCGTGCCAGACCTGCTCGTTGTCGGTGTCCCTGGCGCTGGTGAAGCCGATCTGCAGCGCCCGGTCGCACGCCGCGACACCCTCGATCACCCGGTACACCTGCGTCTTGAACAGGATGGCCGGGGGCCACACCTGGTCCTCGGGGCGCAGCAGCATGTGCGTGTGACAGTCCACGAGGCCCGGCATGAGGGTGAGGTCGCCCACGTCGATGATCTCGGCGTCGGCCGGCGGGGTGTCGACGACGGAGACCATCCGGCCATCGGCGACGACGACGCCGGCGTTCTCGAAGTACTCACCGGACGCGGGGTCCAGCACGCGGGCGGCGCGTACGGCGTACTGACGGTCGTGCGGGGCCTGATTCACATTTCCTCCAGAATTCTGTGTACAGAATACAGTAATGGATGATCGTTACGCGGGTCGCGCCGGAGCCTCAGTTCGCGGCGGGAGGAGCGGGGGCGGCCGTGGCGAAGTGGCACGCCGTACGGCTGCGCCCGTCGATGCCCTCCACCAGCTCGGGCTCGTGGATCCCGCACACCTCCTCCGCCTTCCAGCAGCGGGTGCGGAAGCGGCAGCCGCTGGGCGGCGAGGCCGGGCTCGGCGGATCGCCCTCAAGCATGATCACGTCCTGCTCGCGAGCCAGATCCGGATCGGTCGGCGGTGCGGCCGACAGCAGCGCCTGGGTATAGGGATGCCCCGGATGCCCGTAGACCGCGTCCTCCGCGCCGATCTCGATGACCTTCCCGAGGTACATCACGGCCACCCGGTGACTGATCTGCCGGACGACGGTCAGGTCGTGGGCGATGAAGACATAGGAGAGGTTCAGCTCTTCCTGCAGGTCGGCCAGCAGGTTGAGCACCTGCGCCTGAATCGAGACGTCCAGCGCCGAGACGGGTTCGTCGCAGATGACGACCTCCGGCCCCAGGGCCAGCGCGCGGGCGATGCCGATGCGCTGGCGCTGCCCGCCGGAGAACTCGTGGGGGTAGCGGTTCATGTGGTCGGGATTGAGCCCGATCAGCTCGAACAGCTCCTGCGTACGGCGCCGCCGCGTGGCCGCCGTCCCCTCGCCGTGCACGACCAGCGGCTCGGCGACGATGTCGCCCACCCTCATCCGAGGGTCCAGACTGGTGTACGGGTCCTGCAGGATGATCTGGATCTTGCGGCGCAGCGCCTTCAGCCCCGCCCGGCTGAGCCGGTGGATGTCCTCGCCACGGTATTTGATGGTTCCGGACGTGGGCCGGTCGAGGGCCACGAGCATCCGGCCGAGCGTCGACTTGCCGCAGCCGGACTCGCCGACCAGGCCGAGCGTCTCCCGCTCGCCCAGGGTGAAGGACACCCCGTCCACGGCGTGCACGCGCGTCGAGGGGCCCAGCGGCCATCGACGTCCGACCGCGTAGTGGCGGGTGACGCCGGAGACCTCAAGAATCGGCGGGGACATGAGCGAGCATCTCCTTTCCCATGTGACAGGCGCTCCACCGGCCCTGCGCGTGCTCGGTCAGCTCCGGCTCCCGCTCTTCGCAGGCGGCGTGGGCGGCGGCGCAGCGGAAGCGGAACGCGCAGCCGGTGGTCTCCCCGCCGAGCACGGGCGGCTGGCCGGGCAGGGCGGCCAGCCGTCCGGCCCGGCGATCGGCCCGGGGCACCGCATCGAGCAGCGCCCTGGTGTAGGGATGGGCGGGACGCCGGAAGATGTCGCGCACCGCGCCCGTCTCCACGACGCGGCCCGCGTACATCACCGCCACCCGGTCCGCGATCGACGCGACCGCGCCGAAGTCGTGCGTGATCAGCACCAGGCCCATGCCGGATTCCCGCTGCAGCGTCTGGAGCAGCCGCAGGATCTGGACCTGGACGGTCGCGTCCAGCGCCGTCGTGGGCTCGTCGGCGATCAGCACCCCGGGGGAGAGCGCCAGCGCCATCGCGATGACGGCGCGCTGCCGCATGCCCCCGGAGAACTCGTGCGGGTACTGGCGGTAGCGCCGTTCCGCGTCCGGGATCCGCACCTGCCGCATCAGCTCGACGGCCCGCGCCCTGGCCTCGGACCGGGACAGCCTGAGCCGGGTGCGCAGCGTCTCGCCGATCTGCGGGCCGACGCGAACGACCGGATTGAGCGCGGACAGCGAGTCCTGGAAGACCATGCCGATGCCCTGCCCGCGCACTTCGCGACGCCCCGACTCAGGCAGGCGGAGCAGGTCGCGGCCGTCCCAGCGGACGCTCCCGTCGCTGATCCTGGCCGGCGGCGTCTCCAGGATCCCCATGATCACCTGAGCGGTCAGGCTCTTGCCCGAACCCGACTCGCCCAGGATGGCGAGCGTCTCCCCGCGGTCCACATGCCAGCTCACCCCGCGCAGCACCCGCACGGGCCCGTCGTCCGAGACGAACTCGACCCGCAGCCCGTCGACCTCCAGCAGATGCCCGCTCATGATGAACCTCTCGGGTCGATGGCGTCCCGGACGACGTCGCCGAGCAGGATGAAGGCCAGCACGGTGACGCTGAGGAACAGCGCCGGGCCCAGCAGGGGGAGGGGGGCCTCCAGGAAGCGCGCCTGGGCGTCGTGGATCATCTGGCCCCACGAGATGGTCGGCGGGCGCAGCCCGACGCCCAGCATGGAGATGATCGACTCGTAGGTGATGAACACCCCGAGGTTCGTGGTCACGACCACCAGCCACGGGCCGAGGCTGTTCGGCACGACGTGCTGGACCAGCGCCCTGAACCGTGAACAGCCGATGGCGGCGGCGGCCACCATGAAGTCCTGCTGCCTGACCTCCAGCACGGAGGAGCGGGTGATCCGGGCGACCTGCGGCCACCCGTGCAGGGACAACGCGACGATCACCATCCACGCGCCGCTGCCCGAGGTGCCGAACAGGGTCAGCAGCACGCTCGCGCCCAGCAGCAGCGGGATGGCCAGGAAGATCTCGGTGATCCTGGACAGCGCGCCGTCGATCCAGCCGCCGAAGTACCCGGCCGCGGCGCCGATCACGCCGCCGATCAGGCCGGTCAGCAGGGAGACGGCGACGCCGATGCCGAGGCTGGCGCGCGCGCCGTACACGCTGTGCGAGAACACGTCGCAGCCCTGCAGGTCGCGGCCCAGCCACTGGCCGGCGTCCGCCGGGGCGAGCGTCCTGCCCAGGTCGCAGTCCTGCGGGTCGGTGGTGGCGATCAGGCCGGGCGCGAGGGCCATCAGCCCCATGACGACGAGCAGCGCGGCGGACACGTAGAAGAGGGGGCTGCGCGACAGCCTGCGCCAGACCGAACGCCGCCGCCCGCGCGGCGGGGCCTCGGTCCACTGCGGGACGTCGGTGGCCGTGGCGAGCTCAGGCATAGCGGATCCTCGGATCGAGTACGGCGTACAGCAGGTCGACGATCAGGTTCACCACCACGTAGACGAGCACGAAGACGGTGACCACCCCCACGACCGTGGTGCGTTCGCCCAGGTAGACGGCACGTGCCATGGCCTGGCCCATGCCCGGCAGGTTGAAGATGCTCTCGGTGATGACGGCGCCGCTGAGCAGCGCCCCCATCTCCAGGCCGAGGAACGTGATGACCGGGATCAGGCTGTTGCGCAGCGCGTGGTGCACGACGACCCGGACCCGGTTCACCCCCTTCGCGGTCGCCATCCGCACGTAGTCCTCGCGTAGCGACTCGGCGAGCTGGCCCCGGGTCAGCCGGGCGACGTAGGCCGTGGACAGCGAGCCGAGCACGAATCCGGGCAGGATGTAGCTGAGCAGGCCGTCCTCGGTGCCGGCGACCGGTAGCCAGCCGAGCTGTACTCCCACCACGAGCTGGAGCACGAAGGCGGTCACGAAGAACGGGACGGACAGGCCCGCGAGGGTCATGATCCGCACGCCGGCGTCGGCGACGCCGTTGCGGCGCAGCGCGGACACGACGCCCGCGCCCACGCCGATGACGATCTGGAACGCCAGGGCGACGGCGGCGAGCCTGGCGCTGACCCCGATCCGCTCGCCGAGCATCTGGGCCACGTCCTGCCCGCTGAAGGTCTGTCCCAGGTCGCCCTGGACGACCCCGAAAAGGAAGCGGCCGTACTGCTGGATGAGCGGTTCGTCCAGGTGGTAGCGGGCGCGGATCGCCTCGGCGAACGCCGGGTCGGCCGCACGCTCGCCGGCCAGGGCCTGCACCGGGTCGCCCGGCAGGGCGAAGGTGATGACGAAGATGACGAAGGTCGCGCCGACGAGGACCAGCACCGCTTGGGCGAGGCGGCTCGTGATGTAACGGAGCACGGTCGATCCTCTGGCTACTTGACGACCACGGACTCGATCCGCAGCCTGCGGAAGGCGTCCACGCTCACGTCGCCGACCCGCTTGGAGTGCCCGGACATCGTGCCCTGGTACCACAGCGGCACGTACGGCATGTCCTGCAAAAGCGCCTTCTCGGCCTCGGCGTACTTGGCGGTGGCGGTCTCGGTGTCGTGGGCGGCGGCGCCGTCGCGCAGCAGCTTCTCGAACTCGTCGTTGGCGTAGCCGGAGAAGTTCTCTCCCGCGTCCTGGGTGAACAGCGGCTTGAGGTAGTTCTCCGGGCTGGGGAAGTAGAAGGTCCAGGCGGTGCGGAAGGCGGTGTCGACCTTCCCGCTGCCCAGGTCGCCGAGCAGGACGGCGAGCTTGGGATACGCCTTGGTCTGCACGTTCAGGCCAAGGGACTTGGAGATCTGCCGCGCGGCGGCCTCGACCCATTCCTTGTTCTCGGGCGCGTCGCTGTTGTAGCCGATGGTGAAGGAGCCGCCGGGAACACCGCCGGCCTCGTCGAAGGCCGCCTTGGCCGCGGCGGCGTCGTGACGGCACAGCGTGCCGCAGGCGTCCTGCGCGGCGCCGGGGACGACGGGCGGGACGAAGCCGGTCGCGGGCGTGCGCGTGCCTCTGAAGATCGCCTTGGTGATGGCGTCCCGGTCGATGGCCATGGAGACGGCCTTGCGCACTCCGGCCGACTTGAACTTCTCGCTCTTCACCGGGAAGCCGAGGTACTCCATCCGGCCGCTGGGAGATTCGCCGAAGCGGTCCCCGAGCTGGCCCTTGGCCTCGGTGATCCGCGCGGTGGGCACGGCGGGCAGCACGTCCAAATTGCCGGCGAGCAGGTCGTTGTAGGCGGTGTCGAAGCTCTGGTAGATCTTGAAGTTGACGCCCATCGCCTTGGCCTTGACGCCGGCGTAGGAGTCGTTGCGGCGCAGGGTGATCAACTGGTCGTGCTGCCAGGCGTCCGCCATCGCGAAAGGACCGTTCCCGATCGGCCGCTGCTCGAACGCCCGGGGGTCGGCGTAGGCGACGGACGGCAGCGGCGAGAACGCCGGGTAGCCGAGCAACTGCTTGAACTGCGACCACGCGCGGGACAGCTTGATCTCGAAGTTCAGGTCGTCGATGACGTTCAGGCCCGTCATCTTGTCCGTCTTTCCGGACCTGACGTCGGCGTAGCCCTCGATGTCGCCGAAGACGTATGCGTTGAGCTGCGCCGACTTCTTGGCGGCGGCGAAGTTCCACGCGTCCACGAACGAGCGGGAGGTGACCGCCTCGCCGTTGTGGAATTTCCACCCCGGTTTGAGGGTGACCTTCCAGTGCTTGCTGTCGTCGCTCTCGATGCTCTGGGCGACGTCCAGCCGGATCTGGTTGGTCTTGACGTCGAACGTCACCAGTGGCGTGAACAGCGCGGACACGACCTGCGAGCCGTAGACCTCTGAATAGTTGGCCGGCAGCAGCGAGGAGGGTTCGAGGATCGCCGCGGAGAACGACCCCTCCTTGCCTGCGGCCGGGGCGCTCCCACAGGAAGCGATGGACAAGGACAGAACTGAGACTATGCCGACGGCCGCAAGGCCTCTGGCGCGAAGGAACACAATCCTCCCACCTCTGTTGGTTTCGTCGATGGACGCCGGATCAGGCGGTCGGTTGACAACGGGCAGTCGAGGCAGGTCCCCCACACGCTTCTAACTGCGTTCTGCACACAGAATGCAGATGTGTGCGCGCCGGTGTCAAGAAGGTGTCGGGAAGAACTTTCCTGGGAAAACGCCCGCCGAATCGGACATTACCCCGCAAATAGCCTGGCGGTGTCCGGGTGGTCGGTCACGGTGGAAAGGGCTCCCACGATGTGCCGGTAGCTCTCGCGGTCGCTGGCGCCCTCGGTGTTCAGCAGCAGGATCGTGCTCTCGGGCGTCAGGCCCAGCTCGGCCCGGATGCCGGAGTCCTCCGACACCAGCAGCGCGCCCGCGAGTGAGGCGGCGCCGCTCTCTCCCGACTCGACGCCGCTCTCCGCGAAGATCCGCATGGCCTCGCGGGCCGCCCGGTCGTCCACCGTGATGGACGCGCCGACGGTGCCGAGCAGGATCGGCCAGGCCACCACGCTCGTCTCGCCGCAGTTCAGGCCCGCCATGATGGAATAGTGCGGCCCCGGGACGGTGGTGCGGACGCCGGCCCGCAGCGAGCGGTGCACGCAGTCGGCGCTGTCCGGCTCCACGGTGGCGACGCGCGTCGCCGGGCGCGGGCCGAAGTGCAGGCAGACGGCCGCGGCGAAGGCGCCCACCCCGGCCGGCACGATCACCAGGTCCACCGCGGCCTCGGGATCGAGCCCGCGCTCCACGAGCTGCTCGTCCAGTTCGAGGAAGATCGTCGAGTAGCCCTCGATCACCCGCCTGGGCACCGTCTCGTATCCCGGCCAGGCGGTGTCGGAGACCAGGATGGCGTGCGGATCGCGGTCGGCCTGCACGGCGGCGTAACGCACCGCGTCGTCGTATCCGGCGAACACCCGGACGACCTCCGCCCCCTCGCTCTCGATCGCCGCGGCCCGTGACGCCGACACGTCCACCGGCACGTAGATGCGGGAGCGCAGGCCGAGGAGCCTGGCCATGTGGGCCACGGCCCGGCCATGGTTTCCGTCGGTGGCGCAGGTCAGCAGGTGGTCCCGGAGCGGCCCGGCGGCCCGGCGCAGCTCCTCGAAGGAGATGCCGGGATCCAGGTCCAGGCGCTCGCACAACGTACGATGAATGCCCCACGACGACCCGAGGATCTTGAACGAGGGCAGCCCGAGGCGGGTCTGCTCGTTCTTGATCAGGACGCTGCCCACCCCCATCCGCCGTGCCAGCTCGGGGGAGTCGGCGAGCGGGCTGGGGGCGTAGCCCGGCATCGACCGGTGGAATCGTCGGGGGGCGTCGCGGGGATCCTCGCCGAGGCCCGGCGTTCTGGTGACTCTCGGTGATCTGTGAAGGGCGAAATCGGGCATGATACGGCCTCCGGGAGGGGGCGGGATGGGAATCGCGATCAGAGTAGCGCTGCTGCACTCTGAGTTCAGTATGTAGTATTCTCATGACTACATCACCGAAAGCATGCCCTGGAGACGAGATGGCGGTCGCCCGCAAGCTCTTGCGTGAGCAAGTGAGAGACGAGATCCTCGATCGTCTCCTGCAAGGCAGATTTCCCGTGGGCTCTCGTATCAACGAGGTCCATCTGGCCGCCGAGATCGGCGTCAGCCGCACCCCGCTTCGCGAGGCGCTGGCGAGCCTGGCGCAGGAAGGCATCCTCGACGCCCGCCCGAACCGAGGCTACTGGGTCGCGGCGCTCAGCGAGCGGGACATCCGCGAGAGCTACCCGATCATCGCGCAGCTCGAAGTGCTCGCGATCACCCTCTCCGACCCCGATGAGCTCGCCGCCCTGGCGCCGCGCCTCATCGAGCTCGCTGAGCGGATGGCGGCGGCCGGCGACGTCCGCGAGACACAGCGCGCCGACGACGAGTGGCACGCCAGCCTGCTGGAGGTCTGCCCCAACGGCCGGCTGATCGACATGATCAACGACACGAAACGCGTGGTCCATCGCTACGAACACGCCTACCTGGGCGATCGGGAGAGTGTCCAGGAGTCGCTTCACCAGCACACGCGCATCGCCGAGGCGCTGGCCGCCCGGGATCTGGCCGCGGCCGCCCGCGAGTTGGAGAGCAACTGGAAGACCTCGATGTACCGCCTGCTCGCGCGGATCAACGGGACATCAGACGACACCGGAGAATGAATGTCACCCCTGCTGGTCCGTGCTGATCTGCGGACGGCCCGCCCGTACGACAACCGCCCGTTCCCCTCGGCCGGGGCTCCGGTCGCGCCGCTGAACAACAACGAGAGCCCGTTCCCGCCACGGGGCCGTCACCTGGAGGCGCTGCGCGACGCCGCCGCCGGGGCGCTGGCCACCACCAACCGGTACCCGGACACCGACCTGACAGCCCTGCGCACGGCACTGGCCCGATATGTCGGGCATGACGTACGGCCCGACATGGTCTGGCCGGGCAACGGCTCCAACGAGGTGCTGCTCCATCTCCTGCTGGCCTACGGCGGCCCCGGCCGCACGGCACTCGGGTTCGGTCCCACGTACTCCATGCACGAGCGGATCGCCGCGATCACCGGCACCCGGTGGGCGGCGGGCGCTCGCGGCGGCGACTTCGGCCTCGACGCAGAGACCGCGTCCGCCGCCGTGCGGGCGCACCGGCCGCACCTCGTCTTTCTCTGCGCGCCCAACAACCCGACGGGAACGCCGCTGGACCCCGCGACCCTGGACGCCGTCCTGAGCGCGGCGCCGGGGCTCGTCGTCCTCGACGAGGCGTATGTCGAGTTCTCCCGCCTGGGCAGCCGGGCCGGAATGCTCTCCGATCACCCTCGGCTGGTGATCTCCCGGACCATGTCCAAGGCGTTCGGCTTCGCCGGGATCCGAGCGGGCTTCCTGCTCGCCGCGCCGGGCGTGCTGGAGCCGCTGCGCCTGGTCGCGCTGCCGTACCATCTGTCGACGCTGACGACGGCGGTCGCGCTCGCCGCGCTGGAACGTTCCGAAGAACTCCTGGCGCACGTCCCCGGCATCCTCGCCGAGCGCCGGAGGGTGCGCGACGCGCTGGTCCGCGCGGGACACGACGTCGCGCCGAGCGACGCGAACTTCCTGTTCTTCGACACCGGCGGCGACTCCACGCACGTGGCGTCCCGGCTCGCCGCGCACGGTGTGCTCGTCCGCGATCTGGGCCCGGCCGGCTGGCTGCGCGTGACGGTGGGGAGTCCCGATGAGAACGACGCCTTCCTCAGAACCCTCGCCGACTCGTCATCGTGAACGGAGAAACCATGTCCATCGGATTGAGCGAACGAGCGGGCGCCATCGCGGGCTCCGCGACCATGGCGGTCTCATCGCGGGCGGCCGAGCTGCGGGCCGCCGGGCATCGCATCGTGAGCTTCGGCGCGGGTGAGCCCGACTTCCCCACCCCCGGACACATCGTCGAGGCGGCCCAGCGGGCCTGCGGAGACCCCGTCAACCATCGTTACACCTCGGCGGCGGGACTGCCGGAACTGCGCAGGGCCGTCGCCGAGACCATCCTGGCGGACACCGGCCTCACCGTCGCCGACGGCGACATCCTGGTGACGAACGGCGCCAAGCAGGCCGTCTACCTCGCCTGCATGGTCCTGCTCGACGGCGGCGACGAGGCGCTGATCCCCGCCCCCTACTGGACCACCTACCCCGAAGCCGTACGGCTGGCCGGCGCGACCCCCGTCACCGTCCACACCGGCGATCGCACCGACTACAAGGTGACGCCCGAACTCCTGGACGCGCACGTGTCGCCGCGGACGAAGGTGCTGTTCTTCGGCTCGCCCGCCAACCCGACCGGCACCGTGTACACCCCGGAGGAGACCCGGGCCATCGGCGTCTGGGCGGCGCGGCGCGGCATCTGGGTGATCAGCGATGAGATCTACCAGCATCTCGTCTACGACGGAGCCGTCGCCCGGTCCATGCCCGCCGCGGCCCCCGAGGTGGCCGGCCGGTGCCTCGTCATCGGTGGGGTGTCCAAGACCTACGGGATGACCGGGTGGCGCGTGGGCTGGATCTACGGCCCCACCGCCGCGATCAAGGCGGCCGTCAACTTCCAGTCGCACATGTCGTCCAACGTCACCAATGTCGCCCAGGTCGCCGCGATCTGCGCGCTGCGCAACGGCCGCCCGGGGTTCGACGGCGTACTGGCCGCCTACGACCGGCGCCGCCGCCTGATGGTGAACGTCCTGCAGGGCATCCGTGGCGTCGACTGTCCCACCCCGCAGGGCGCCTTCTACTGCTTCCCCTCCGTCAAGCGCCTGCTCACCAAGTCGATCCTCGGCCACTCCTTCGCGAACACCGCCGAACTGGCGACGTTCATCCTGGACGAGGCGTCGGTGGCGCTGCTGCCCGGTGAGGCGTTCGGCGCCCCCGGCTGCCTGCGCCTGTCCTACGCCCTGGACGACCAGAGCCTCCAGACCGGGCTGGAACGCCTGCAGCGGCTGCTCAGCTCCCAGGATCTCCCGCGCGCCCACGTGCACTGACCGGGGAGCGCGCGGCCGTCAGCTCTGACGCATCCGGTCCTGGGCCAGGCGGCGGACGTACATGTCGGCCTCGACCCGGTGTTCGGGCTCAAGGGACGCCCACCACTCGTGGTAGCGCAGCTCGCGCGCCGCGCGCTGCTCGTCGGCGCGCGCCGTCGCGAGGTCGTGGCGCTGCTCGTCGGTGACCCGCGCCTCCCCGGCCGCGACCTTGGTGGGCGGCGGATGCCCGGCGGCGATCTCGGTGACCCGCTCGCTCGCGGCGAGGAAGGTCACCATCGCCAGCACGACGCTTTCCGGTGGGTCGAACTCGGCCACGGCGGGAACTCCTGGTTGATCCGGTGCGCGTCGAGTCTATGTACCGCGTGTCGCCTGACCTGGGATCATTCGGTATCGCCCCGGCAAAGAACCGGATCACATGGCCTTGCGGACCGCCGCCAGCAGATCGGCGGCGCGGGAGTCGGGCGGGCCCGCGACGATCCGGTTCATGACGTAGCCGAAGGCCAGGCCGCTCGCCGGGTCGGCGAAGCCGAGCGAGCCGCCGTAGCCGGGGAAGCCGAAGGCGGCCGTGGTGTACCAGAAGGCGTCGGGGGTGGGCAGGCCGAAGCCGGTGCCCAGCCGGGACGGCACGCGCAGCACCCGGTCGAGCCCGGCGGCCCGCTCGGCGATGGCCGCCGCCAGGACGTCGGGCCTGAGGATCCGGTGCCCGTCCACCTCGCCGATCAGCGCGGCGTAGAAGCGGGCCAGGGAGCGTGCCGTGCAGACGCCGTTGGTCGAGGGCATCTCGGCGGCCAGCTCGCGGGGGTCGTTGTGGTCGAGCGCGGGCTGGAACGCGAACGTCGCGCGGCTGGTGAGCGAGGTGGGGTCGGCGTAGGCGGCCATCATGTCGCGCATCGGCTCGGGCAGGGCGTCGAGGTCGATCCGGGCGAACGCCTCCATGTCGAGCGGCGTGGCGATGACCCGGCCGGTGCGGTGGTGCTCGGACTCCGGCAGGCCGATCCACAGGTCCAGGCCGAGGGGGGCGGCGATCTCGTCGGCCAGGAACGTGCCGATCGTGCGGCCGGTGGCGCGGCGGACGACCTCGCCGACCAGCCAGCCGTAGGTGTGGGCGTGGTAGCCGTGATCGGTGCCGGGCTCCCAGTTGGGTCGCTGCGCGGCCAGCGCGGACACCACGGGTTCCCAGGCGACGGCGTCGGCGGGGGTCAGCGGGTGGTCGAACGCGGCGAGCCCGGCCTGGTGGGTGAGCAGCCAGCGGACCGGGATGTCCGCCTTGCCGTTCGCGGCGAACTCGGGCCAGTACGCCGCGACGGGCGCGTCGAGGTCGAGTTCGCCGCGCTGGGCGGCGAGGTGTGCGCACGCGGCGGTGACGGCCTTGGTGGTGGAGTACACCACCTGCACGGTGTCGCGTTCCCAGCGGCGGTCGCGCCCGGGGTCGGCCAGGCCGCCCCACAGGTCGACGACCTTCCGTCCGTGCAGGTAGACGCCGACGGCGGCGCCCCCTTCGCCCAGGCCGGCCGCGAACACCTCGCGCACCTCTTCGAACCCCGGTGCGGTCTCCCCATCGATCTCGGGCATGCGTCATCGCCTCTCATGGTGCGGTTCAGGTCAGTCGCGCCACTTTCCGACTATCCAGGCGCAGAGTTCGGGCTCGGTCATCTCGGGGAACTCGGCCGCGAACGTGGCGAGGGCGCGCAGCGCCTCGTCGTTGTCAAGGCCGCGTGCGATCGCCGCGTTGAGGTAGTCGCGGCGGGCGAGGGTGGGACGGCCGCCGCCCGCACCCCGGCCGGGCAGGCCGTCGCGCCATCGGACGATCTCGCTCACCCGGTCGGGGCGCCAGCCTGGCGTGCCGTCCACCTCGACGTCGGGAGCGGGGAACGGGTGATCGGAGCCCTCCGGGTGGCGTGAACGCCACTTGTGCACGGCGTGCCTGCTCACCCCCAGTTCCCCGGCGACGCCGATGACGCCCAGATAGTGCTCGGTCATGGTTCTTTAACTACCACGACGCTAGCGCCCCGCTAGAACATCGTCAACATGAGAGACAAAGTTAGAAGGCGGCGCGGACGGCGTCGGCGAGCGGGGTGTCGCCCTGCACCCGGGCGCCGGTCACGTCGTGCGGCTCCGCCGCGCCGGTGACCAGGAGATGGCAGGCGTCGGGGGTGAGGGTGAGCGTGGCGTCGGCCTTGGGGGCCGCGCCGTCGTGGTAGGTGGCGCCGGCGGGGGTGAGGTCGAGGTGGAAGGCCCCCTCGTCGAGCCGCACGTCGAGGATGCCCTCGGCGGCCACCCCGCCCAGGCGGCGGATCAGCGGAATGGCCGACCAGTGCGCGCGGACCGCGTCGGTGGGGCGGGGGGCGCCCAGCTCGGCGCCGCCCCACTCGGCGAGCGCGGACAGCGCCGGGAGCAGCGCCCGCCCGCGCGCGGTGAGGTCGTAGGCGTGACCGGTGGCGGGCGAGGGCAGGCGGCGGCGCTCGACCACGCCGTCGCCCTCCAGCTCCTTCAGCCGGGCGGCCAGGACGTCGGTGCTGACCCCGGGGAGGTCGGCGTGCAGGTCGGTGTAGCGACGTGGCCCGGACAGCAGCTCACGGACGATCAGCATCGCCCAGCGCTCCCCGATGACGTCGAGGGCGCGGGCGATCGCACAGTGCTGGTCATAGCTGCGGCGTCCCATGGCACCATTGTAGGCAAAGACTTGGACTTTCCAAGGAGATACTTGGTAGAACCAAGTAACGCGAAATCGAGGTGGAGGCCGTCGCGATGGAGTTCAGGCAGTCGAGCAAGCTGTCCGGGGTCTGCTACGAGATCAGGGGTCCGGTGATCGAGCAGGCCAACGCCCTGGAGGAGGCCGGGCACAGCGTGCTGCGGCTCAACACCGGCAACCCGGCGCTGTTCGGCTTCGAGGCCCCCGACGCCATTCTCCAGGACATGATCCGCACGCTGCCCGCCGCCCACGGGTACAGCGACTCGCGCGGCATCCTGTCCGCGCGCCGCGCCGTCGCGCAGTACTACCAGGGGGCGGGCGTGCCCGACGTCGAGGTCGACGACATCTACCTCGGCAACGGCGTGTCGGAACTGGTCGCGATGGCCGTGCAGGGCCTGCTCGACGACGGCGACGAGATGCTGATCCCGAGCCCCGACTTCCCGCTGTGGACGGCGGTCACCCGGCTGGCCGGGGCCCGGCCCGTGCACTACACGTGCGACGAGGGCGCCGACTGGTTCCCCGACCTCGACGACATGGCCTCGAAGATCACCGATCGCACCCGGGCCATCGTGATCATCAACCCGAACAACCCCACCGGGGCCGTCTACTCCCGTGAGCTGCTGGAAGGCGTGCTCGACCTCGCCCGCCGCCACAACCTGATGGTGTTCGCCGACGAGATCTACGACAAGATCCTCTATGACGACGCCGTCCACCACTGCGTCGCCACGCTCGCGCCCGACGTCTTCTGCGCCACCTTCGGCGGCCTGTCCAAGGGCTACCGGGTGGCCGGGTTCCGCTCCGGCTGGATGCTCCTGTCCGGCCCCAAGCAGCACGCCAAGGGCTACATCGAGGGGCTCAACACGCTGGCCGGCATGCGCCTATGCCCCAACGTGCCCGGCCAGCACGCCATCCAGGCCGCGCTGGGCGGCCGGCAGAGCATCAACGACCTGGTGCTGCCCGGCGGGCGGCTGAGCGAGCAGCGCGACCGCGCCTGGGAGCGGCTCAACGAGATTCCCGGCGTGTCCTGCGTCAAGCCGCGCGGCGCGCTGTACGCCTTCCCCCGCCTCGACCCCGCGGTGCACAAGATCCACGACGACGAGCGGTTCGTGCTCGACCTGCTTCTCCGGGAGAAGATCCAGGTCGTCCAGGGCACCGGCTTCAACTGGCCGCGCCCCGACCACTTCCGCATCCTGACCCTGCCCCATGCCGACGTCCTCGACGCCGCCATCAGCCGGATCGGCCGCTTCCTCGCGGGCTACCGCCAGTGACCAGGGCGGTGGGGGGCTACTGGGGTTTCGTCGTGCGCTCGGCCATCAGGCGGTAGGGCTGGCGCGGCCGTCCCGCGTGGGAGTTCCTGACCGGCGGCAGCGCCCAGGCCAGGCCCTCCTCCGCGAGGTTCTGCAGCACCCGCCGCGCGCTGCGCGGTGCGACCCCGAGCACCCTCGCCACCGTCTCGGCGTCGACCACCATCGCCTCCGGCCCGTCGCCGAGCCGGGTGACCAACCGGTCGAGCACCTTGAGCGCCTTGGCCCCGGCCGCCGGTTCGCTGACCGGCTCGCCGCGCCTCGGGCGCACCGGCAGCGACAGCGCCGCGCCGTCGCCGCCGATCAGGAACGCCGCCGTGGCCCCCGTGCCGCGCGCCCGCTCCACCGCGGCCAGCGCGTTGGCGTCGGCGTCGCGCGCGGTGTGGCCGAGCCCGATGCCGACCTCCACCGCCACCCCGAGTTCGGCGCGGACGCGGTCCATGAACGGCGCGACGCGGAAGCCGTCGGTCATCCGCGCCAGCGCGCCGACGGTGGCCGTCACCACGTAGCCGTTCTCATCGCGCGGCACCACGGTGGCGCCCAGCAGCCGGACCTCGGCCAGCAGCGCCCGGTGCAGCGACAGCTTCAGCTCCTGCTGCCAGTAGTTGCCCGGCCCGGAGTCGCCCGGCCGCACCGCGGCGGCCAGCTCGACCAGCACGATCGCGATCTGCGACTCCGCCATGCGGTTGCCGGTGCCGAGCAGGACGGCGGTGTTGAGCGCCAGCCGCAGCGTGTGCGCGGGCGGCGTCATCCGCACCACCGGCACCCCGACGGCCTCCAGCCTCCCGGCGACCGCGCGGATCGTGGTGAGCGCGGCCGAGGTGGCCCCGTCGCGGTGGAGCTTCTCGTGGAAGTCGACGTGGAAGTCGATGAGCTCGCGCGCCGACTCGGGCCGCTGGTGCTCCGAGACGTGCACGCCCTCGATCGGCACGCCGATCTCCGCGTACGCCTCGGCGACGTCGGCGCGGCAGACCGAGTCGACGCTCACCCTGGCCGGGTCCGCCTTCCCGGCGAGCACCCCGCGCAGCAGCCCGGAGTACAGCACCGCGCCGCCGACCGGCACGAACGTGGCCGGGACGGTGAGCTCACCCGACCGCCTGGCCAGGTCGTGCTGGAGCGGCCCGGTGAAGAGCACCGCGTCGACACCGTCCACGATCTTGGCGAGCTTCTCGTGGGCCTCGTCCTCGCCCGCGTGCGGCGCGCCGACCAGTCGGAACGCGGCGGCGTCCGGCAGCTCCGCGCCGATGTGGATGAGCTGTTCGACCAGGTCGTGGGGGCCGGCCACGCCAATAGCGATCTTCGAACGGGCCTCGGACCGCAACCGATCCACCGTCAAACCCCCTAGGTCGTTCTCCGGCCTTCGTCAGGGTTGCGAACTGTATTATGCGCCCAAGTGATGACATCCGCCGCCTCGCCCTCCGGAGTCGTCATGCGAGGCCGGCCAGGCGGGCCATCAGCGTGACGCCCGCGACGATGACGATCGCGCCGAGCACGTCGAAGACCAGGCCGGACCGCAGCATCCGGCCGATCGGCACCATGCCCGAGCCGTACACGATCGCGTTGGGCGGGGTGGAGACGGGCAGCATGAACCCGTAGGACGCGCCGAAGATCGCCGCCAGCGCCGGGACGACGGGATCGACCCCGGCGGCGGCCGCGATCGGCAGGATGATCGGCACCACCACGCCCACGCTCGCCGTGTTGCTGGTCGTCTCGCTGATCACGATGGCCACCACCGTGGCCAGCACGGTCAGGCCGAGCGTCGAGGACGCGCCCAGCAGGCCGGCCACGCCGTCGCCCACGCTCGCCGCGAGCCCGGTCCGCGACATCAGCCCGCCCAGCGCGATCCCCGAGCCGAACAGCAGGATCGTGCCCCAGTCGATCCGAACCGCCTCGTTCCAGGTCAGCGTGAACCGCCTGGCCCGCCAGTCCACCGGCAGCACGAACAGCAGCACGGCGGCGAGGACGGCCACCGCCCCCTCGTCCAGGTGCGCGAGCACGTCCCGGTAGGCCGCCGAGTCGTCTCCGGCGGCCAGCGCGACCACCCCGGGCAGCACCCACAGGGTCACCGCCGTGCCGAACGCGACCAGGGCGTTGCGCTCCCCGGCCGACATCCGGCCCAGCCGCGCCCGCTCGGCGGCGACGTAGGCCGCGGCGCCGTCGATCCGGCGCGACTCCGGCCGGTTGAGCCGCAGCAGCACCACGCACAGCACCGCGAACATCACCAGCACGATCGGGGCCGCGGCCGCGACCCAGGTGAAGAACGGGATCGGCCGGCCGGTGGCGTCCTCGATCAGGCGGCGGCCGATCAGGTTGGGCGGCGAGCCGATCGGCGTCAGCAGGCCGCCGATGGAGGCGGAGTAGGCCAGCATGAGCATGGTCGCGGCGGCGAACCGGGGCCGCGCGGACCCGGCGGGGCCGCCCGCCGTCATGAACCCGGACAGCGCCGAGACCACGCCGAGCGCGGTCGGCAACAGCATGGCGGTGGTCGCCGTGTTGGACACGAAGGCGCTCAGCGCCATCGTGGTCACCCCGAACACGATGATCGTGCGGTGGGTGGACGCGGCCACGCCCGGCAGCGAGAGCATCCGGTAGGCGAACCTGCGGTGCAGGCCGTGCCGCGTCATCGCCTCGGCGATCACGAAACTCCCGATGAGCAGGAAGATCGTCGGATTGGCGAACGCGCCGAACACCTCGGCCGCCGGGGCCACGCCGGTCAGCACGCACAGCGCCAGGCCGAGCGTCGCGGTCATCGGGATCGGCACGGCCTCGGTGATCCAGGCCACCACCACCACGCCGAGGATCGCGGCCAGCCCGCGCTGCGCGCCGGGCAGGCCGGAGGCCGCCAGCCAGACCCCCGCCCCCGTCAGCGGCGCGAGCCACAGCCCGGTCGTACGGCGGGCGCGCTCGAACCGCTCCTCGGCGGGGCTGAGCGTCTCACGGATCTCGTCGAGCGTGCGGTAGGTCATAACGGAGATCGTTCATGCGATCACGCTGCGCGACAAGACTGTAATGGTGACAATGCGTGGTCGCCGAAGTCAGTTCTGTGGTGGCGCTCTTAAATCGTTTGATCGGTCGTAATACCCTGTTAAGGCAGGAGCGTCAGACGAGGGGCCGCCGAGGGGGGAAACCAGGCGCGGTCTGCCGAACGGCCCCGATCCGCGTCGCCGGATCATCGCCGGATCACCACCGGAAAACGTCGTGACACCGCCGGAACACCGCTGCCGGGCTCAGTGGTGCCACGACCAGGTACGCACTGCTCAGCACGTCCGTTCAGGTCCGCTCCGCCATGTTCCGGCCGCAGAAACGCCCGCACGGGGTCCGCCGCGCCACGCCCGCGCGCCGGAGCGCCGGCCCTATGCCGCCCGGTCCACCACGCCCGAGGCCCGTCCCTACCGCGCCCTCCGGCCCGATCCCCATCCACCCCGACCCACGCCCCCGGCCCGACCCCGGCCGCCCCGCCTCCCGTCCTCCGTCCGTACTCGATCGTGTCCGCCTGCGCGAATCAGTCAGTCCTGCATCAGCCCGAACCCCGCGTCGATGAGGAGTGCCCCGCCCAGCGATGACTTCCGACAGCAGAACCTCCGCGCCCCCGGCCCCTACTCCTGATCCCGCTTCCCCTACCTCCGTCCCCGCCGGCCGATCCCGGCTCGCCGCCAACTCCCTGTGGCGGATGAAGTCGTACCTCCGCCCTTACGTCGGCCGCCTGATCGTCCTCTGGCTCGCGGCCTCGCTCGGGATCGCCACCGGAATCGCGATCCCGCTGGTCAGCCGTGAGGTCGTGGACGGCCCCATCGCCCACCGCGACCCCAGTGGACTGCTCCCGCTCGGCCTGCTGGCCCTCGCGCTGGGCTGCACCGAGGCGTTCCTCACCTTCCTGCGCCGCTGGACCCAGATCGGCCCGGTCCTCGGCCTGGAGACGGTGATCAGGGACGACATCTACGAGCACGTGCAGCGCCTGCCGATGAGCTTCCACGGCGCCTGGCAGTCCGGCCAGTTGCTGTCGCGGGTGACCACCGACCTCTCGGTGATCCGGCGCTTCTTCGGCTTCGGGATGCTGTTCCTGGTGATGAACATCATCCAGTTGGTCATCGTCACCGGCCTGCTGCTGCACCTGCACTGGCCGCTCGGCCTGCTGGTGGCGGCCTCCGCCGTCCCGCTGGTGGTCATGTCGCTGCGCTTCGAGCGGCGCTACATCCGCATCTCCCGGCAGGTGCAGGACGAGCAGGGCGACCTGGCCACGTTCGTCGAGGAGGCCGCGGTGGGCGTCCGCACCATCCGGTCGTTCGGCCGCAGGCACCACGTCTACGACATCTACGACGAGTCCGCGCGCAGGCTCTTCCGCAGCTCGATGGACAAGGTGCGGCTGTCGGCCAGGTTCTTCACCTTCCTCACCGTCCTGCCGAACTTCACGCTCGCCCTGGTGCTGCTGCTCGGCGCGCTCGGCGTCGGGAGCGGGACGCTGACCCTGGGCACCCTGGTCGCGTTCACCACCCTGATGCTGTCCCTGGTCTGGCCGATCGCCTCGCTCGGCCACATCCTGGCCATGGGGCAGGAGGCGATGACCGCCGCCGACCGGGTCATGGAGGTCCTCGACACCGAGCCGGACATCGTCGGCGGCCCCGCCTCCGTCGAACTGCCGCGCGGGCACCTGCGGTTCGAGGGCGTCGGCTTCCACTTCACCGGGGAGGAGGACCGGCCGCTGCTGCGCGACGTGTGGCTGGACGTGCGTCCGGGGGAGACCGTCGCCGTGGTCGGGGCCACCGGTTCCGGCAAGACCACGCTGACCGCGCTGGTGCCCCGGCTGCTCGACGTCACCGGGGGGCGGGTCACCATCGACGGGCACGACGTGCGCGACCTGCCCCTGCCCGTGCTGCGCTCGGCGGTCGCGACGGCGTTCGAGGAGCCCACGCTGTTCTCGATGAGCGTGCGGGAGAACCTGTCGCTGGGCCGCCGCGACGCGACCGAGGAGGAGATGCGCGAGGCGCTGGAGATCGCCCAGGCCGGGTTCGCCTACGACCTGCCGTGGGGGCTCGACACGCGGATCGGCGAGCAGGGTCTCTCGCTGTCCGGAGGGCAGCGGCAACGGCTCGCGCTGGCCAGGGCCGTGCTCAGCCGTCCGAGGATCCTGGTCCTCGACGACACCCTGTCGGCCCTCGACGTCGAGACCGAGGCGCTGGTGGAGGAGGCGCTGCGCAACGTGCTGCGCGACGCCACCGGCCTGATCGTCGCCCACCGGGCCTCCACCGTGCTGCTCGCCGACAAGGTCGCGCTGCTCCGCGACGGCACGGTCACCCACGTCGGCACCCACCACGAACTGCTGGCCCGGGTGCCGGAGTACCGCGAGCTGCTGGCCCAGGACGCCGGGCTCGACAGCGAGGACCAGCGGGAGGCGCTGCGATGACCGTCTCCGAAACCCAGACCGCCCCGGAGGGGCAGGACTGGCGCGGCGTCGCCAGTGAGAACCAGGACGAGCTGTCCGAACAGGTCTCGGTGCTGCTGCGGGCCCGCTCCCGGCGGCTGCTCGGCGAGCTGCTGCGCTCCCACCGCAGGGCCATCGCCGTGCTCATCGTCATCATCGTGGTGTGCAACGCCGCCGCGCTGTCCATCCCGTTCCTGGTGAAGATCGGCATCGACGACGGCATCCCGCCGATGCTGGAGGGCCGGGGCTCCGGCACACTGCTGCTCATCGTCGGGCTGATCCTGGCGGCGGCGCTGATCCAGGCGTTCACCCGGCGCGCGTTCCTCACGCTGTCCGGACGGATCGGCCAGGACATCCTGCTCGAACTGCGCAGAAGGGTGTTCGACCACTTCCAGAAGCTGTCCATGGCCTTCCACGAGCGCTACACCTCCGGGCGGGTCATCTCCAGACTGACCTCCGACGTGGAGGCCATCGCCGAACTCCTGCAGTCCGGCTTCGACAGCCTGGTCACCGCCGTGCTGACGCTGGCCGGGACGGCCGTGCTGCTGCTCGTCCTCGACGTCCACCTGGGCCTGGTCGCGTTGCTCCCGCTGCCGGTGCTGCTGTTCCTGACGGGATGGTTCCGGCGGAAGTCCGCCGTCGCCTACCGCAGGACCCGCGAGACGGTCGCGCTGGTGATCGTGCACTTCGTGGAGTCGATGACGGGCATCCGGGCCGTGCAGGCGTTCCGGCGGGAGCCGCGCAACCAGGAGATCTTCGGCGAGCTGAACCAGAACTACCGGGAGGCGAACGCCCGGAGCATGCGGCTGGTCGCGGTCTTCATGCCGGGGGTGAAGCTGATCGGCAACGCCACCATCGCGGTGGTGCTGGTGTACGGCGGGTGGCTCGCCGTCCAGGGTGAGGTGCTGGTCGGCGTGCTCGCCGCGTTCATGCTGTACCTGCGGCAGTTCTACGAGCCGATGCAGGAGATCAGCCAGTTCTACAACACCCTGCAGTCGGCGGGCGCGGCGCTGGAGAAGCTGTCCGGCGTGCTGGAGGAGGAGCCGGAGGTGGCCGAGCCCGCGTCGCCGTCGCCGCTCCCGGAGCCCAGGGGAGCGGTGACCTTCGAGGGGGTGGAGTTCTCCTACGTGCCGGAGATCCCCATCCTGCACCGGCTCGACCTGCGCATCCCGGCCGGGCAGACGGTCGCCGTGGTGGGCGCGACCGGCGCGGGCAAGACCACGCTGGCCAAGCTGATCTCCCGCTTCTACGACCCGCGCGCGGGGCGGGTGCTGCTGGACGGCCTGGACCTGCGTGACCTCGACGAGGTCACGCTGCGCCGCGCGGTGGTCATGGTGACCCAGGAGAACTTCCTGTTCACCGGCACGGTGGCGGAGAACATCAGGTTCGGGCGCCCGGAGGCGTCCCGGGCCGAGATCGTGGCGGCGGCCAAGGCCATCGGCGCGCACGACTTCGTCGCCGGGCTGCCCGACGGCTACGACACCGAGGTCGGCAAGCGCGGCGGGCGGATGTCGGCGGGACAGCGCCAGCTCATCGCCTTCGCCAGGGCCTTCCTCGCCGACCCGGCGGTGCTGATCCTGGACGAGGCGACCTCCAGCCTGGACGTGCCGAGCGAGCGGCTGGTCCAGCGGGCGCTGCGCACGATCCTCGCCGACCGCACGGCGCTGATCATCGCGCACCGGCTGTCCACCGTCGAGATCGCCGAGCGGGTGCTGGTGATGGACGGCGGGCGGGTGGTCGAGGACGGCTCGCCCGACCGGCTCATCGCCACCTCGGGACGCTTCGCGGGCCTGCACCAGGCGTGGCTGGACAGCCTGGCCTAGCGCCGGGGCCCGGCGACCGGCCCCCGCTCGGTGAGGGGGCTAGTCGCTGGGCAGCTCGCTCAGCTTGACGTCGACCGTCTGGGTCGAGCCGTCCGGGCGCATCACCTTGACCTTGGCGGTCTGACCGGGTTTGAGGGTCGCCAGCACCTCGGACAGGGCGGCGACGGTCAGCGTCTCCGTGCCGTTCACGGACAGCACGATGTCGCCCGCCCGGATGCCCGCCTGGTCGGCGCCCCCGCCCTTGGCGACCCGGACGATGTTGACCCCGGCCGGGCTGCCGTCGGCGCCCACCGCGCCGCTGACTGTGACGCCCAGCGCGGCCCGGCGGGTGTTGCTGACCTTGCCCTGCGTGATGATCTGGTTGGCGATGTCGGTCACCGTGCTGCTCGGGATCGCGAAGCCGATGCCGGGGGCCGCGCCGCCGCCCAGCTCGGGGTTGGTGGCGGCGAGCGTGGGGATGCCGATCACCTCGCCCTGCAGGTTGACCAGCGCGCCGCCGCTGTTGCCGGGGTTGATCGCGGCGGAGGTCTGCACCGCGTTGGTGATCGTCGCGCCGGGCGTGCCGCTGCTCTCGGGCTCGGAGACCGTACGGCCGAGCGCCGAGACGATGCCGTTGGTGACGCTGCCGGACAGGCCCAGCGGGTTGCCCATGGCGAGCACCATCTGGCCCACCCGCAGCTCGCCGGAGTCGCCGAACCTGGCGGGGATGAGCCCCCGGGCGTCGGACACCTTGATCACCGCGAGGTCGCCGATCGAGAAGGCCTCCACAAGCACGGCGTCTCGCGGCGAGCCGCCGGTCGCGGGGGTGACCTGGAAGGTCCGCGCGCCGCCGACCACGTGGGCGTTGGTGATGATGTGCCCGGCCGTGTCGTAGATGACCCCCGACCCGAGGCCGGTCTTGGTGGTGATCTGCACGATCGACGGCAGCACGGCGGCGATGACCTTCTCGTTGGTCTGCTCGACGGCGAGCGCGCTGTCGGGAGGGGTCACGGGCGGCCCGGCCGTCTGGGTGGCGCCGGGGGTCGCCGGCGTTCCGGTCGGCGTGCCGGGGGTCGCGGTGGCCGTCACCGTCGGCGTCGCGGTCTGCCTGCCGCCGATGGGCGCCCCGCATCCCGCGCTCACGGCCAGCGCGACCGCGCAGAGGGCGAACACGAGCCGCCGAGTCACGTTCCCCATCCCTTCCCCATCCCCGGTACGTTCCCCGTCCCGGCGATGAGTAGTCGCGCGGTTACGCACGGGCTCCACGGCGTCGTTAACGAGGGGGCGGGGGGCTGCGGGCGAGCCCCGGGTGACGTAGCCTGCGGCCATGGCGGACCTTGACGATGCCACAGCCCCAATGCCCCGAGTGCGCGCCGACGGCAGGCCCGCCGATCTACCGTCGTCCTCTTCCGGCCCCGACCCCGACAAGACGGCCTCCCGTAAGCGTGAGCCGGCCTCCGGTGATCGGGAGCCGGCGGCGGCATCGGGGGGTTCGGTCGCCGCGTCGCGTGCGGGAGGCTCCGGCGCCGCGACCGGGGTGCGGGGGAGGGAGGACGCCAAGTCGCGGGCGCAGATGTTCGTCGAGGTCGTGGGGGCCGACGACATCGACACCACCGCCGACCTCCGCTCGTCGAAGCCCGCTGGATCGTTCCCTCGCCGGCTGCCGCCCGCCCCGCCGTCGCGCCCGCCGGGCCAGTTCTCCTCGCTCCTGCCGGGCGGCGGCCAGTACGGCGCCTCCGGTGGCCCCGGTGGCCCCGGCGGCTCCGGCGGCTCCGGCGGTAAGGCCCCGGGTAAGCCCGCCGCCGCCGCACCTGGGCCGCGCGGCCTGCTGGGTCGTGCCTCCGAACTGCCGGTGCGCATCGTCTACACGGTCGGGGCCACCATCGCGACCGTGGTCATCGTGCTGCTGATCTTCGTGGTCTTCTCCGGCGACGAGGCGCGGAACAAGCCCGACGGCCAGGCGGGGGCCGAGGTCGTGGTCCGCGACTCCGGCGCGGCGACGCCCAGCCCCGCCGCGATCGTGGTGCCGGCCGCCCCGAAGGCCAAGGCCCTGCCGGTCTACGCGGGCGCGGGCAGCGTGGTGATCGGCCTGGTGGACGACGCCAAGGCCGGGCTCGGCTACTCGCGGCTGGGGGCTCCCTGGGTTCCGGCGGCGTCCACGCCGTTCTCGACGGCGCAGCGCGTGGGCAAGTGGCGCGCGCCGTACACGATGCTGGTGTCCGGGCAGTTGCCCGGCACGGCCCCGAAGTCGCTGACCGGCGACGCGGCGCTGCGCAAGGCCGCCGTCTCCGGGGCCAAGTGGGCGTTGCGCACCTACCATCCGGCGGGGGCGACGCTGGCCTGGACGGGCAGCGCCCGGATCGCCGGGGGTAAGGGCTGGGCGCTCACCTACACGGCGACCTACCAGATCGACGGCAGGAAGCGCACTTCGCGCACGGCGATCGCGGTGGCCGACATAGGCCGCGCGAAGCCGGGCATGGTGCTGATGACGGTCCCCGACACCCGCAAGGCGTTGTGGCCCGACATCGCCAAGGTGGTGAACGGCATCACGATCCGCTAGGGCGGAATCCTCATTTTCCGGGCTCGCAATGGAACGATATTCCAGAATATGATTCTGGGAGCGAGGGAGAGCGCGAGCCGAGCGGGTCACCCGCGGGGAAGGTGAACAATGGCGATCGGGTTGAGCGAGGAACACCAGGCGCTCAGGGAGTCCGTGCTCGGCTGGGCCGAGCGGAACATCCCCGCCGAGGTGGTCCGTGCGGTCGTGACCCGCGCGAAGGGCGATCCGTCCGCGTCGGCCGTCCGACCCGGCTTCTGGGACGGCCTGGCCTCCCAGGGGCTCCTCGGCCTGCACCTGCCAGAGGAGCACGGCGGCTCCGGATACGGCCTGCTGGAGGCGGCCGTCGCGGTCGAGGCACTGGCCGAGCGGGTGGCCCCCGGTCCCTACCTGCCCACCGTGCTCGCGGGCGCCGCCGTCCTCGCCTCGGGCGGCAAGGCACCAGCCGAGCTGCTGCCCGGGATGGCCGGCGGCGCGCTGGCCGGCGCCGTGGCGCTCGGCCGCGGCCTCACCGGCGTCCGCGACGGCGACGGCGACGGGCCGCTGACCGTCACCGGGACGATCGAGCCGGTACTCGGTGGCGCCGACGCCGACCTGCTCGTGCTGCCGGTGACCACCGACCGCGGCGAGGAGTGGATCGCGGTCGGGCGGGAGAGCGCGACCGCGACCCCGATCCCCGCGCTCGACCTGACGCGCGGCGTCGCCAGGGTGACGCTGGACGGCGCCGCCGTCCCGGCCGAGCGGGTGCTCGGCGGGCTACGGCGCGGCCTGGTCCGCGACCTCGCGGCGATCCTGTTCGGCGCGGAGGCCGCCGGGCTCGCCGCCTGGTGCGTGTCCTCGGCCGCCGCGTACGCCAGGGTGCGCGAACAGTTCGGCCGCCCCATCGGCCAGTTCCAGGGCATCAAGCACAAGATCGCGCGCATGCGGGTAGAGCTGGAAAAGGCCCGCGCCACCGTCTGGGACGCCGCCAGGGCCGCCACCCTTGGCGGTTCCGACGGCTCGGGTCGGGAGGAGGCGGCGTTCAGCGCGGCGGTCGCGGCGGTGACGGCGCCCGATGCCGCGTCGCAGTGTGCGAAGGACGCCATCCAGACCTTCGGCGGCATCGGGTACACCTTCGAGCACGACGTCCACCTGTACTACCGGCGTGCCCTCACCATCCGGGCCCTGCTCGGGCCGTCGGCGGATTGGGCCTCGGCCGTGGCCGGGCGGGCGCTCGCCGGTGTGACGCGCAAGATGGAGATCGACCTCCCGGCGGAGGCGCAGCCCGCCCGAGAGCGGTTGCGCGCCGAGATCGCCGAGATCGCCGGCCTGGGCGGCGTCGAGCAGCGGCGGGCGCTGGCCGCGAGCGGCTTCGTCATGCCGCACCTGCCCCGGCCCTGGGGCCGCGACGCGACCGCGCTCGAACAGGTTCTCATTCACCAGGAACTGCGGGCGGCGGGCGTCCGCCCGCCGCAGTTGATCATCGGCGCGTGGGTGGTCCCGTCCCTCGTCGCCTACGGCACGCCCGAGCAGCGCGAGCGTTTCCTGCCGCCCACCCTGAGCGGCGAGATGATCTGGTGCCAGCTTTTCAGCGAGCCCGGAGCGGGCTCCGACCTGGCCTCCCTGTCGACGCGCGCCGAGCGCGCGCCCGGCGGATGGCGGCTCACCGGCCAGAAGGTCTGGACCTCCATCGCCCACGTCGCCCAGTGGGCGATCTGCATCGCGCGCTCCAGCCCGGACAAACCCAAGCACAAGGGCATCACCTACTTCCTGGTGGACATGAAGGCCCCGGGTGTGACCGTCCGGCCGCTGACCGAGATGACCGGCGAGAACATGTTCAACGAGGTGTTCCTGGACGACGTGTTCGTCCCCGAGGAACACGTCGTCGGCGAGGTGGACGACGGCTGGCGGGTGGCCCGCAACACCCTGTCCAACGAGCGCGTGTCGCTGTCGGGGGGCGCGGGACGCACCGGCTCGACCGTCCCCGACCTGCTCGCGCTGGCCGGACGCCTGGGCCGCGACCCGTCCCCGGCCGACCTGCTCGAACTCGGTGCCGTGGTCAGTGAGGGGCACGCCCTCGAAGCGCTGGCGCTCCGGGTGACCCTGAAGCAGATCGCGGGCGGCGAGCCGGGTGGCGAGGCGTCGGTGCGCAAGCTGCTGTCCACCACGCACGCGCAGCGCGTCGCCGAGTGCGCGGTCTCGCTGCTCGGCCCGGCGGCCGTGACCGCCCCCGACACCCGGCTCGGCGGCCCCGGTTACTGGACCCGCGCGGCCCTCGGCACCCGCGCGATGACCATCTACGGCGGCACGACCGAGGTGCAGCTCAACATCATCGCCGAGCGCATGCTCGGGCTTCCCCGCGACCCGGAACCCGGTGCATGAGTGGCGAGGCCCCAGGTGAGGGAATGAAGTCTGGCACGGCGGCAGGCGAAAAGAACCGGAACGAGGCCTGCTGACACCGGGAGGCCGTGATGAACGCCAGCGACCCCATGACGAACCCTTTCCGGCCGGTCGTCCAGACCAGGTCACAGACGGTTCGGTGGTCATGACGGTGCTCCGCGTGCTCGTGGTCCTGTGCTGCCCGGCCGTCCTGTCCCTCTCCGCCCTGGCCTGCGGCGCGACGCCGGGCGGCGAGCGGCTGCTGATCGCGAACACCACGAGCGACACCCTCAGCGTCCGGGGCCGCCTGAACGAGCGGCCGTTCGCGGTGCTGCGCCCCGGCGAGGACACCGCGATCAGCTTCCCGGGGTGGATGTGCGAGGAGCGCGCGCCGGGCAACTCCCTGGTCGCGACGGCGGGCAACGGAACGACCTACACGTACGGTCCACCGCTCTGCAACGGCGGCGAATGGGAGATCGGCTCCCGCCCCTGAGCGTTCCATCCCGGATCGGGCCGGTACCAGGTGGTGTCCGCAAGCGGATGTAATGGGCGTGTGCAGGGCCGGAGTCGGATCGCGCTGAGGCGGGCCGCGGTGATCGTGCGCGGCGCGGTCGCCGGGGCGATCCCGCCGCGCTGGTTCGCCGCGCTGCTCCGGGCCGCCTATCCGCGCCTCGACGCCGAGCTGGCCCGCGCGGAGACGTTCGTCCCGCGCGGGGGCACGGCGGTGGACGTCGGCGTCTGGTACGCCCCCTGGACGGCACGCCTGCGCGCGCTCGGCTGCGACGTCGTCGCCGTGGAGGCCAATCCCCGGCTCGCCCGGCTGGCCCGCCGCTCGTTCCCCGGCGTGCGGGTGGTCGAGGCGGCGGCCTCCGATCGCGCGGGCACGGCGGAGCTGTGGATCCCCGGCGGCGGGCGGGGCGCGGAGGCGACGGCCTCGCTGGTCCACGCCGAGGGGACCAGGGTGGTGGTGCCCGCGGTCCGGCTCGACGATCTCGGGCTGACCGGGGTGCGGTTCATGAAGATCGACGTGGAGGGGCACGAGGCCGCGGTGCTGCGCGGCGCGCGGGAGACCGTCGCGCGTGACCGGCCGATGCTGCTGGTCGAGCTGGAGACCAGGCACCAGGACGTCTCAGTGGCGATCGACCTGGTGACCGGGTGGGGATACGCGCCCTATGTCCTGACCGAGGGGCGGTGGACGCCGCTGGCGGGCTTCGACCTCGCGGCGCACCAGGCCGCCCGCGCCGGTGAGGTGGCCCGAGGGTTCATCGCCCGGGTGCTCCGCCCGGGGCCGGAGTACGTGAACATGGTCCTCTTCGTCCCCGACGAGACGCCGTTCCCGGTGGGCGAATGACCACCGGATATCGCGCCGTGCTCGCTTGGGCCCCCGCGCTGGCCGGGCTCGCCCTGGGGGTGCCGGCGCTGGGCCCTGCGCTCGGTCCTGGGTTCGCGCTGCGCTACGACATGCTCTTCGTGCCCGACCCGCCGCTGCGGGGGCCGGGCGGCGGGTTCCCCCGGGCGGTGCCGAGCGACCAGGTGGTGGCGGCGCTGTCCGCCGTCGCGCCCGCCGACCTCGTGCAGAAGGCGATCCTGCTGGGGATCTTCGTGCTCGCCGCGACGGGAGCCGCCGCGCTGGTGGGCGGCACCGACGCGCGCGGGGGTCGTATAGGCGGTACCGCCGGGGGCGGGGGTCGTATGGGCGGTACCGCCGGGGGCGGCGCGGCGGGGCGGCACGCCGTCCGTCTGTGCGCGGCCGTCTTCTACGCGTGGAACCTTTACCTCGCCCAGCGATTGCTGCTCGGTCAGTGGGCGCTCCTGCTCGGGTACGCGGGCCTGCCGTGGGCGGTCCGCGCGGCCTCGCGCGGCGACGGGGTGCGCGGGACGGCACGGCTGGCGCTCGCGCTGCTGCCCGCCGCGATCGGCGGGTTCCAGGCGATGCTGGTGTCGGCGCTCGCGGTGCTGCCGGTGTCGGGACGCCGGTTCCCGCGTGCGCTCGCGGTGCTCGCCTTGCTCGCGCTGCCGTGGGCGGTCCCGGCGCTGGCCGTGACGGGTGTGCGCGGCGATCCGGCGGGTGTGCACGCCTTCGCCGCCCGCGCGGACGGCCCGTTCGGCACGCTCGGCTCGCTGCTGTCGCTGGGCGGCGTGTGGAACGCGGGGGCGGGGGTGCCGGGGCAGGGTGATGCCTGGTTCGCGGCGGTACGGCTGGCGCTGGCGGCCTTCGCGGTCGCCGGGTTCTTCGCGCTGTCGCGGCGCGGGCGCCCGCCGTACTGGACGGGCCTGCTCTGCGGCGCTGCGGCCGGGCTGGCGGTCGCCTGCGCGGGCGCGTTCGCGCCCGGTGCCCTCGGGGCGCTCGTCGGCCTGTGGCCGGGCTTCGGCCCTCTCCGCGACGGCCAGGCGTATCTGGCGCCGCTCGCCCTCCTCCAGGCGGTGGGGTTCGCCGCCGCCCTCGCCTATCTGACCGGATCGGCCGATGTCTTCGGGAGACGGGTGATCTTGGCGGTGGGGGTCGTCGTGCCGGTGCTGGTGCTGCCGACGTTCGCGCTCGGGGCGTTCGGGCGGTTGACGGCCGTTCCCTATCCGGCGGACTGGCGGGCGGCGCAGGCCGTCGTCAACGCCGATCCGGCTCCCGGGGCGCTGGTGTCGCTGCCGTGGAGCGCCTACCGCGCGCCCGCCTGGAACGGGGGCCGGACGGTGCTCGACCCGGCGGCCAAGATGTTCTCCCGGCCGGTGGTGCGCGACGACGGCCTCGGGGTCGGCAGTGCGACGGGTACGGTGAGGGTCGCCGGTGAGGACCCCGTGGCCCGGCGGGTCGGCGCGCTGATCACGGGCCCCGGTCCGCTCGATCGGCGGCTGGCCGCCGAGGGCGTCCGATACGTCCTGATCGAGGCCGCGCACAAGAACGTGTTCCTGCCGCGCTTTCCCGGAGCCCGACCGGTGGTCGATGGCCCGTGGGTCGTACTGCTTCGCCTCTGACGCGGCTTTCGTGGTCAGCGGCGGGGCAGGCCCGCTACCAGGAGGTTTATCACGTTTTGACCAATTCGCTGGCCGCTTTGTGCGACACGTTCTAGTCTCGGTTGCGCCTGCGTTCCCGCGGCGAGAGGAGAGGCTCAGTGGTGCGTGTCATCGCCGCCTTGGCGATCGGAGCGATCCTGGCGGTAGGGGCGTCCGTGGCCGTCGTCAACGTCGCGGCCCCGTCGCCCGAGCCGCCCGGCCGTCCGCTCTACAACTACGGCATCAGGTGATCGTCTACCCGCGCGGCCGTGTGCCCGTGCCGTTCGAGTGAGGGGTGGGCGTGTCCGTCGATCCGGCGGCGACCGGCGGGCCGCGCCTGGGCGCACGGGTGGCGGGCGGTGAAGAGGCGGCGCGTCCCCCCGGACGGCTGTCCGGCGTTCGCGTCGCGATCCTCAACTTCCGCGAGCCCGCCCAGCGGGCCGCCGGAGGGGCCGAGGAGTACGCCTGGCAGGTCGGCCGCCACCTGACCGGCGAGGGCGCGTCGGTGTCGTTCGCGACCGCGCGGGAGCCCGGGCAGACGCGCGCCGAACGCCGCGACGGCATCGAGCTGTGGCGCATGGGCGGCCGGTTCACCGTCTACCTGCTCCTGCCGATCTGGCTGCTGGTCAACCGCCGCCGCTTCGACGTGGTCGTGGACTGCATGAACGGCGTCCCGTTCTTCGCGCCGCTGGTCGTCGCCGAGGGCACACCGGTGATCTCGCTCGTCCATCACGTGCACGCGCGCCAGTTCTACGCGTTCTTCCCCCGCTGGCTCGCCCGGATCGGCTGCTTCATCGAAGGACCCGTCGCCCGGCTGGTCTACCGGCGGTGCGCGACCGTGACGGTGTCGGAGTCGTCCAGGCGTGAGCTGATCACGCGGCTGCGCCGGCCGGCCCCGATCAAGATCGTCCCGAACGGCAGCCCGGCCGTCCGGCCCGTGGCGCGTGACGTGGCGGTCCCGGGCGACCCCGCCGTGGTCTACCTGGGCAGGCTCGTGGGGCACAAGCGGATCGAGCGGGTCGTTTCCCTGGCCGCGCGGCTGCGGCACGACCGGCCGGGGCTCCGCGTCCACGTGATCGGCCGGGGGCCTGAGCGCGACGGCCTCGCCGCGCTGGCCGGGGAGCTGGGCGTCGCGGACCGGGTGCACCTGCACGGATACCTCGCGGAACCGGACAAGAACGCCGTGCTCGGCGCGGCCGTCCTCAACGTCACGGCCTCGGAGTTCGAGGGCTGGGGCCTCACCGTGATCGAGGCGGCCGGGCTCGGCGTCCCCACCGTCGCCTACGACGTACCCGGCCTGCGCGACTCGGTACGGCACGGCGAGACCGGCTGGCTGGTCCGTGAGGGCGAGTACCTGGCCGACGTCGTGGACCGGGCACTGACCGAACTGGCCGACCCGCGCCGCCGCGCCGAGATCCGGACGGCCTGCCTGCGCTGGGCGGCCGAGTTCACCTGGGACAGGACCGGCGCGGCCATGACCGACCTGATCGCCGCGCGGCTGCGCCCCGGCGGCGCGGCCGTACCGGCGGCGGCGCTGGCCCTCGCGCCCGGCGAGACCGACCCGACCTGAGCGGCCTGTGACCTTCCCCCGTCCGGAAGACGTGTGGGCGCGCCTGCTGGCCGCCCCCGCCGCGCTCGGCGCGTCCGACGCGCGGTACAAGGACCGGTCGCGGCTGCTGGCCGGGTGCGCGTTCCTGGTCGCGGTCGCCTTCCACATGGCCCCCGGCATGATCATCGCCGAGACGAAGCTGGACATGCCGGTCAACCCGCTGGGGTTCCTCGCGCGGGCGCTGCACATGTGGGAGCCCGCCTACCTCGGCCAGCTCCAGAACCAGGCGTACGGCTACCTGTTCCCGATGGGCCCGTTCTACCTGGCCGGCGGGTTCGTCGGCCTGGAACCGTGGGTGATCCAGCGGCTGTGGGTGGCCCTGGTGCTCTGCGTCGCCTACGCCGGCGTGACCCGCCTGGTCCGTGCCATGCGGATCGGCGGCACGCTCGCCGGGGCCGCCGCCGGGCTGGCCTACGCGCTCGCCCCGCACGCACAGACGCTGCTCGGGTTCAACTCGGTGGAGTTCCTGCCGAGCGCGGTACTGCCGTGGATCATGCTGCCGCTGGTGCTGGGCTGCCGCGGCGACCTCGGGCCGCGCCGGGCCGCGTCGCTGTCGGCCCTGGCGTTCGTGGGGGCCGGGGGCATCAACGCTTCCGCCGAGCTGGCGGTCCTCGTCGTGCCCGGCCTCTACCTGCTGACTCGTGGATGGGGGCCCCGGCAGCGGCGGCTGGTCGCCTGGTGGGCGGCGGCGATCACGGCGGTGTCGCTGTGGTGGGTCGCGCCGCTGGTCCTGCTCGGCAGATACGTGTTCTCGTTCATGCCCTACACCGAGAACGCGTTCACCACGACGCTCGTCGGGTCGCTGACCAACGCGCTGCGCGGGGTCAACGACTGGGTGGCGTTCCTGCCCGTGGACGGCAAGCCGTACCTGCCCGCCGGGTACGAGCACGCCTACACCCCTTGGCTGATCGTGGTTACCGCGCTGCTGGCCGGACTCGGCCTGGGCGGGCTCGCGCTGCGGCGCACCCCGGAGCGGGCGTTCCTCGTGATCACGCTCCTCGTGGGGACGGCCGTGGTCGTGGCCGGTCACGCGGGCCCGCTCGCGCCCCTGATCAGGGACCTGCTGGACGGCGAGCTGGCGCCGTTCCGCAACCTGCACAAGTTCAACGCCCTGATCCGGCTGCCGCTCGCGCTGGGCCTGGCCGCGCTCGCCGTCCACGTGGCACGGTTGCGTCCCGTCGCGCGCCTGCCGGTGACGGTGGCCGGGGCCGGGCTCGTCGGGCTGAGCCTGGTCCCGGTGGCCACCGCCGGGATCGCCCCCGCCGGGGCCTTCTCCGAGCTGCCCGGGTACTGGCGCGACGCCACTTCATGGCTGGATGAGCGGGCGGGGCTGGGCACGGTGCTGGCCGTCCCCGGCGTGCGGCGCGGGGAGTACCTGTGGGGCAGGCCGATCGACGAGCCGCTGCAGCCCCTGCTGCGGCAGGCCCGGTGGGCGGTCAACACCAACGTGCCGTGGGGGTCGGCGGGCGCGTCGCGGCTCATCGACGCGATCGACGACCGGTTCGCGACCGGGCGCGGCTCGGCCGGGCTGACGGCGGTGCTCCGCCGGATCGGCGTGCGGTACGTGCTGGTGCGCAACGACCTCGACCGGGTCGCCCTGGGCGGGGCGTGGCCGTCGCGGGTCCATGAGGCGCTGGCGCGCTCGCCGGGGCTGGAACGGGTCCGCGGGTTCGGGCCCGCCGTCGGGTACGCCGAGACGTCCACGGCGGGCGGCTGGCTCGACCAGCCGTACGCGGCCCTGGAGGTCTACGAGGTCACCGGCGCCGCCCCGGTCGCGGGGACCGTGGACGAGCGGGCCGTGCGGGTCCTGGGTGGCCCCGAGGCGGTCCTGACCATGGCCGAGGAGGGCGTGCTGACCGGTGACCGCCCTGTGCTCCTAGGAGAGGACCCAGGGGACGCCGGGGAGGTCGTGGTCACCGACACCATGCGCCGCCGCGACCTGTCGATCAGCGACCTGCGCCGGGCGGCGGGCCCGACGCTGACCGCCGGCGAGCCGTTCGAGAGCCTGGGGCCGGTCGAGGACCTGATCGACCCGGCGTGGGCGGAGCCGAAGACGACGGCGCGGCTCGACGGGGTGAGACGGGTGCGGGCCTCCTCGTCGGAGGCCGGGCTGGGGGCGCTGCCGTCGGTCCGCGACCCCGGGCGCGCGCCGTTCGCGGCCCTGGACGCCGACACGCGCACCGGCTGGCGCTCCTCCGGCTGGGAACCGCCGGAGGGGGAGTGGCTGGAGGTCGAGTTCGACGCCCCCACGAAGGTCGCGCCGCTGCGCGCGGTCTTCGACGACTCCCACGGCACCGCGCGGGTGACCGAGGTGATCGTGCGGACCGACGCGGGCACCGCCCGCACCAGGGTGGACGCGCACGGCACCTGGCAGAAACTCAACGTGCGGGAGGGCGTCACCACCCGGCTGCGCGTGACGGTGGCGGCGGTGGCCCCGTCCCCGGCGACGCGCGTCGGGCTGCTGGAGCTGGAAGTCCCGGGCGTACGGCCCGGCCGCACGCTCGTCGTGCCCGACGCGCCCGACGCCTTCGGGGACGCCTTGGTCGTGACGAGCCGCACCGACGGTGCCTCCGCGTGCACGCCCGGCTCCTACGCGTGGACGTGCGCGGAGGAACTGCGGGTGATCGGGGACGACGGCGGCGGGTTCGACCGGTCCGTGCCCGTCACCTCCGGCGCGAAGCAGGTGATCAGCGGCCGGGCCACGCTCGTCGACCAGCGCCTGGCCGAGCGGATGCTCGCGCTGCCCGGGGTCCGCCCCAAGGTCGGCGCGTCCTCCACGCTGGCCGACGTGCCGATCAGCGGGGCGTGGGCGGCCTTCGACGGCGACCCCCGCACGGTCTGGTACGCCTCGGACAAGGACCTCACACCGACTCTCACCGCCGAGCTGGGCAAGACCGTCCGGCTGTCCCGCCTGAAGATCGACTTCCCGGACCTGCGGCTGGGCGCGCCCCCGGTCCGCGTGACCATCGAGACCGACGGCGGCACCCGGCAGGCGTGGGCCTCCGCCGACGGCTGGATCGACTTCGCGCCGCTGAGGGCCAGCCGGGTCAAGCTGGTCTTCAGCCCCGTCGGCAGGCGGAACGTGGAGGTCGTCGGCGTGACCCTGCCGGGGATCGCGCCGCTGCCCGGCTTCGACGAGGCCCCGCTGCGGGTGCCGTGCGGGCTGGGCCCCGAACTGACCGTGGACGGCGGGCGCGTGCGGACCGAGATCGTCTCCGGCACCATCCGCGACCTGCTCGAAGGCCGCCCCCTCGGCTACCGCTCCTGTGGCGAGGTGCAGCCGGAGACGGACCGGATCCGTGTACGGGCGGCACCCGTCCAGGCGTTCAGGGTGGACTCGGCGGTGGTCGGCACCGCGTCCGCCGCGCCCGTTTCGTCCGGCTCGCCGATGAAGCCCGCCGAGGTGCGGTCGTGGGGCGCGGGGGAGCGGCGGCTCGCGGTCTCCACCGACCGGCCGTCGTACCTGGTGGTCAACGAGAACTTCAACCGGGGCTGGGAGGCAAGGGCCGACGGCCGCGCGCTGACCCCCGTCCGCCTGGACGGCTGGCGTCAGGCGTGGCGTCTGCCGCCCACCGACGGCGAGATCACCATCGTCTACGCCCCCGACCGGCTCTACCACGCCTTCCTCGTAGCCGGGGGACTGCTGGTGCTGCTCGTGCTCGGCTCGGCCGTCGTGCGCCGCCGGGACGGCGCCGGCCTGCACCGCACCCCGCCCGCCCCGCTGCGCGCCACCTGGCTCTGGCCGCTCGCGCCGCTGCTCGGGTACTGGGCGGCGGGCTGGGGCGGCGCGGCCGTCGCGCTGGGCACGTGCGTGCTCGCCCTGTGGTGCCGGACGCGAACCTCTCCTTCAGACCCCACCGGCCGGATCGCGGCCGTGATCGCGTCGCCGTGGGCGGTGGCCGGAGCGGTCGGCCTCGCGGGACCGGCGACGGCCTACGGCGGCGCCCTGGGCGCCCTGGGGCCGCGTGTGGCCGACGCCGCGTGCCTGGTGGCACTCGGGCTCCTCACGGCCGCCATCGGGCTTCCTGAGCGCTCTCGGCCGCGCGGCGGAGCATCGTGAGCGGCCGGGGGCTCGCCACGCTCGCCGCCGGGGCGTTCCTGATCACCCTGGCGGCGCTGCTGCGCGGCGTGGTGGCGCCCGCCGCGTTCGCGCTGCCGGCCGTCCAGTCGCAGGTGATCAGGCTGACCGACGGCGACGCCTCCTACCTGGACACGGCCCGGCTCGCCCAGCGCCGGGGCGTCCCGGTGGAGATGACCGTGGCCCGGTACGGCGACACCGGGGCCGCCACCCGTGACACCGCCGTGTGGACGGAGTTCCTCTCCCTCACCGCCGTCGACGGCCCGCGCATCGACTACCACGAGCGCCGGGTCGCCTTCGACCGCCGGGGCGGCGGGATCGTCGACTGCTGCGGCTCCTACCTGGACGAGGACGACCAGACCGCCTGGCGGGGCCTGGCGTTCCGCTGGCCGGTGGGGGCGCGGCCGGTGCCGTACCGGGTGTTCGACCCGGTCGTCCGGCGGCCCGTCACGGCGTGGTTCGACGGCGTCGAACGGGTGCGCGGCACGCTCACTTACCGCTACACGCAGCGGTTCGTGAACGAGGCGATCCCGCAGCCCGCGCCGCCGCTGCCCGCACGGCTGCTGGGCCTCGGCGGCAAGGCGGACGCCGAGCACCCCACCGCGGCCTTCCTGGACGGCCGCCGCACCCACTGGGTGGACCCGGTCAGCGGCATGGTCGTCGCCGTCCGCGAGGAGGTCACCCGCACGCTGCGCACCGCCGACCGGCGCGGCGAGGCCGTCGCCTTCCGGGCCGAGCTGCGCACGACCGAGGAGAGCGAACGGCAGGCCGCGGACCAGGCCCGCGCGTTCCGTTTCCGGGCGACCGCCGTGAAGCTCGTCCTGCCGGGCACGTTCCTGCTCGCCGGGCTCAGCCTGCTCTGGTACTCCCGGCGCTCCCTCCGCGCCGCCCGCCCAGCCGCAGCACCGGAGCCTCCACCAGCCGATACGACAGATCCGCCAGCACGATCGTGACCACCGCGCACACCACCAGGCCGGTGATCAGGTCGCCGGTGAAGTCCGGCTGCCCGGTCAGTCGGTAGTAGCCGAGGATCACCACGAACTGCCACAGGAAGATCCCGTAGGAGATCCGCCCCAGGTAGCGCATCACCCCGTTGCCCAGCAGCGCCCCCAGCGCGGACGGCCGCGCCGGGAGGAACGCCACCGGCGACAGCAGCGCCACGACGAAGGCGGTGTAAAGGACCGTCTCGAAGACGTCGGTCCAGGCGTCCTGCAGCTCGAAGAACCGTCCGCCGGTGATCGGGGTGGCCGCCACGGCGAGCACCATCGCGGCGATCACCCAGCAGGTCACCCACGACTGGGCGACGGCGGCGATCAGACGGCGGACCCCGGCGGCCGGGTCGGGCTCGGCCCGCGCCCACAGGGTGATCACCGCGAGCGCCATCCCCGCGCAGAAGTAGATGATCGGGCGGGGGAGCCAGAGCCCGAGCTCCGGGCGAGCGTCTCCGGCGTGCATCGGGATCGTCCAGAGCAGCGATATCGAGGCGAGCGCGCCGATCCCCATCAGCAGCCGCCGGGCACGCGCCCGAGGGTCACCGCTCCCCTTGATCGCGAACGCGCGGAGGCCGACCGCGATGAGGGGGAGGACCAGGTAGAACCCGACCTCCACCGACAGGCTCCACATCTGCCCGAGCCCAGGCGGGCCGAGGCCCTGCCACCACGGGTCGGGGACGTAGTTCTGCGCCAGCAGCAGGAGCGGCGCCCAGTCGAGCGGCTCGCGCGCCCTTCCCCACCACAGCATCGCGACCACGACGACGAGCCAGTAGGCGGGCAGGATCCGCAGCGCCCGCCGCCACAGGTAGGCGCGCGCCGCCGGGCCGACCGTGCCGTACATGGCGGCCCTGGCCCACGGACGGTAGAGCAGCAGTCCGGACAGCAGGAAGAAGACCGGTACGCCGAGGTCGCCCCTGGACATCAGCGCGCCCAGGAAACCCGGCTGGAAGGCCGCGCCGGTCTGCGCGGCCACGTGGTAGACGAGCACCACCAGCGCGGCGACCGCGCGCACGCCGTCCAGCGCGCCGAGGTGGCCGTCCACGGCGGGGAGATCCGCCGCCCCTTCCCGGGGAACGGCGGCGGCGGTTCCGGAGATCGCCGCCGAGTTACGTTCGGTCACTTTTCCGCATCCCTGGTGACGTGCGTCAGGAGCGGCACTAACATACCGCGAAGTGAAACCTGTTATAGGGCAGTTGAGTGGGTGGAGCGGCCGACCGCTCCGGGAGGGGCCATGCGTCGCGTCATCGGCTTGGTGCTGATCGGCATGGGGGCATTCCTCCTGGTGCTCGCACCGCTCATCCGCTTCTGGGCGGCGCCCCGGCTGATCGCCGCGCCCGCCGACTACTACCTCGTGACCAGGCTGGAAGCGCCCGGCGGGCAATATTTCAGCGTGCCGGAGGAAGGCGTCGTGAAGGGCGACCTGAAGATCACCATCACCACCCGGGGAGACGTCGGCAACGCGGCCGGCGACCGGGTCGTATGGGACGAGTTCATGTCCGTTGACGACGTCACCAACGAGACCGCTGGAATCAGTTACATCCAGCGGCGCAGCGCGTTCGACAAATATTCCGGAATCGGCGTCAACTGCTGCGGGACCAGTGTGGACAGGGAACCTGTCGAGATCTCCGGTCAGGTCTACAAATTCCCCTTCGACGTCGAGAAGAAGACCTACCCGGTGTTCAACGCGACCGCCCGCAAGGCGTTCGACGCCGAGTTCGCCGGCGAGGACGTCGTGGACGGCCTGACGGTCTACCGCTTCGAGCAGCGGGTGCCCGCCACGAAGATCCGCTCGCTCAGCATGCCCGCCGGCCTGCTCGACCTCCCGGGCGACAACGGCGACACAGACGAGGAGGTGGACGTCGACCGGTACTACGAGGGGACGAACACCTACTGGATCGAGCCGGTCAGCGGCTCGCAGGTCAAGCAGGAGCAGCAGCGCCACGACGTGCTGCGGACCCGCGACGGCGTGGACCGCTCGGTCGCCTTCAGCGTCGACGCCAAGATGACCGGCGAGACCGTGCGGGCCCTGGCGGACAACGCCCGCGCCGCGCGCGGCCGGATCGCCACCCTGCGGACCAACGTCCCCCTGTCGCTGACGGCGGCCGGGGCGGCGGTCTTCGTCACCGGCCTGGTCGTCGCGCTCCGGCGGAGACGCCGAGCCCACTGAGGCCCGCCACCGGATGCCCCCTTCACACCCCGCCCCCACGAACGCGCCCCCCGCCCGGGGTGCGGCGCGGGGGCGGTGGGTGCTCGCGGCCGCGCTGATCATGATCGTCGGGCAGCTCGCCTGGCGGGGCATGCTGCTCGGCGACGCGTACTTCTTCGGGGACGACCTGACCCTCACCGGGCGGGCCGCCGCCTCCGGGCTCACGCTCGACTACCTGACGACCGTCCACGCCGTGCACGTGATGCCCGTCGGACTCGCCGTGGTCTGGGCCGTCACCGCGCTCGACGCCTACAACTGGACGCTCGCGGCGGGCTCCCTGCTGCTCCTCCAGGCCGGAGCGTCCCTGGCGGTGCTGCGGATGCTGGTCGTGCTGTTCGGCGCCCGCGTCGGCGTCCTGGCGCCGCTGGCGGTCTATCTGTGCGCCCCGCTCACCTTGCCCGCGTTCCACTGGTGGGCGGCCGGGGTGCAGGCGGTGCCGTTCCAGGCCGCGATCGCCATGGCGGTCGCCTCGCACGTCATGTACCTGCGGGAACGACGGCCCGCCGATGCCGTGAAGACCGCCGCGTGGTTCTTGCTCGGCCTCGGCTCGTTCCACGTGAAGGCCGCCGTGGCGATCCCGCTGGTGCTGCTGGCGGTGACCGTCCTCTACGCCGGACCCCGCTTCGGACTGAGCGGTGGCGGGGTCCGTGAGGCCCTGCGCCGCGTCGCGCCCGCCTTCGCCGCCTACCTGGGGCTCGCTGCGGCCTACTCGGCGCTGCTGCTGCCCCAGCTCGGCGACCTCACCCAGACCGCCTCGGTGCCCGCCCCTGGACAGATCGCCGCGTTCGCCGCGCAACTCCTCGGGGTCACCTTCCCCGCGCTCGCCGTCGGCGGGCCGGGCACCTGGTTCTCCGTCATGGCCGCGCCCACGACCGCCGTCATCGTGCCGGCCTGGACGGCCATCGCCGTCATCGTCGCCGCCACGCTCTACCTGCGCAGGGGAGCGTGGCGGGCCTGGCTGACCCTGCTCCTCTACCTGCCGCTGGTGGACGTCCTCCCGGTGATCCTGGGCCGGGGCGAGTTCATCTCCCTGGCCAGGGAGGGCCGCTACCTCGCCGACGCCGCGCCCGTCCTGGCGCTGTGCCTCGCGCTCGCCACGCTGCCGCTGCTGGGGGAGAGCAGACCCTACCGCCGGGCCGCCCCGCCGTTCGTGGCCCACGTGGCGGCCGTCGTGGCCGTGGTGCTGCTCGCCGGGTTCTCCGTCGTCTCGGCGGGCCGCTACGCGGACGGACTCGCGGCCGAACGCGTCGAGGTGCGCGACTACCTCGCCGCCGCACGCCGTACGCTCGCCGCCGCCCCGCCGGGCACGGACGTCTACCCGCAGCGGCTCCCGCAGGACGTGCTGGTCTTCGGCCTGATCGACGACGACCTCAGCTCCCGCACGCTCAGCCCGCTCGCGCCCCCGGGACTGGCCGGGCTGATGCGGAACCCCAGGCCGAGCGCCGCCCCGATGATCCTGAACGAGCGGGCGCGCGGGCTCGTCCTCGCCGACGTCGCGGGCGCGATCGCCTGGCCGCAGACGGCGGGGGGCTGTTTCCGCCAGGATGGCGGAGTGATCGACGTGCCGATGGCCGTCCGTGACGGCTTCCAGGTGTTGCGGTTGAACTACCGCGCCGACGTCCCCACCGCCGCCTACGTACGGGCCGGGCGGCAGGAGACCGAGATCGTCTTCGAACGCGGCGGCGGCGCGGTCTACGTGCCGATGGACGGCCGTGGCCGGTCCGTCCGCGTGGAGATCCTTTCCCCGGGGACGAAGGTGTGCGTCGGCGCGGCGGCGCTGGGCCGGATGGTCGCCAGATGAGCGCCGGGCCCGCGCTCGCGCGGCGGAAGGACGCCGGGCGGCGCGGCTCGCCTGCGTTCGCGCTGCTGCGCGCCTGCCGTCCGCGCCAGTGGGTCAAGAACGCGCTGGTGCTGGCCGCGCCGCTGGCGGCGGGGGAGCTGCTGACCGTGCGCGGCGCGGTCGCCTCGCTGATCGCGTTCGTCGCGTTCTGCCTGGCGTCGTCCGGCACCTATCTGCTCAACGACGCGGCCGACGCCGCCGCCGACCGGCTGCACCCCCGCAAGCGCCACCGGCCCGTCGCCAACGGCCAGGTCTCCGTACGGCGCGCCCGCGTCGCCGGGGTGCTGCTCGCCGCGAGCGCCCCCGCCGTGGCCGCGCTGACCGGCGACTGGCGGCTGCCCGCCGTGGTGGCCGGCTACCTGGCCCTCACCTTCTCCTACACCCTGTGGCTCAAGCACCAGCCGGTCGTGGACCTGGTCGCGGTCGCCGCCTGCCACGTCATTCGGGCCTTCGCCGGTGCCGTCGCCGTCGACGTACCGGTGACCGGATGGTTCCTCGTGGTGATCTCGCTCGGCTCGCTCCAGCTCGTCGCGGGCAAGCGGGAGACCGAACTGCGCGCCCGGCCGTCCACAGGGGCACGCGCCACCCTCGCCGCCTACACCCCCGGCTACCTGGCACAGGTCCGCACCATGTGCTCCGGCGCGATGATCGTGACCTACTGCCTGTGGGCGCTCAACGAGCATCCCGGCCCCTTCCACGCGCTCAGCATCGTGCCGTTCCTGCTGATCGTCCTGCGGCATAATCTCCTGGTGGACCGGGGGATCGGCGAGGAGCCGGAGGAACTGGCGCTCCGCGACCGTCCGCTGCAGGTCTTCATCGCCGTCCAGCTCGTCCTCCTCGTGCTCGGGATTCATCTCACGTGACGTTCCTGACCGGCTGGGGCCGTACCGCCCCCACACCCGCCCACGTCCACCGGCCCCGCACCGCCGAGGCCCTGGCCGCGCTGGTCGCGCGGGGCTCGCCGCGCGGCATGGTCGCCCGCGGCCTCGGCCGCGCTTACGGCGACGCCGCGCAGAACGCCGGGGGCGCGGTGATCGACTGCACCGCCCTCACCGCCTGGCGGCTCGACCCCGTCACCGGTGTGGTCACCGCCTCGGCCGGGGCCGCCCTGCACGACCTGATGACCGGCCTGGTGCCGCGCGGCTGGTTCCCGCCCGTCACCCCCGGGACCAGGTTCGTCACCGTCGGCGGCGCGGTCGCCGCCGACGTGCACGGCAAGAACCACCACGTGGACTCCTCCTTCGGGGCGCATCTGCGCTCGATCACCCTCATCACGGCGGACGGCGAGACCCGCGTGCTGCGACCCGGCGATCCGCTGTTCTGGGCGACGGTCGGGGGCATGGGCCTGACCGGCGTGATCGCCGAGGCGGAGTTCGCGTGCGTGCCCGTGGAGACGTCCCGGATGGTCGTGGACGTCCAGCGGACCGCCGACCTCGACGAGACGCTCGCCGTCATGGCCGACACCGACCGGCACCACCGCTACACGGTCGCCTGGATCGACCTGCTGGCCAGGGGCGGGCGCGCCGGGCGGGGGGTCCTCACCCGGGGAGACCACGCCCGCCGTACCGACCTGAAGGGCGCGCCGGGCGACCCGCTGGCCTTCGCGCCCCGCACCCGCCTGGCCGCCCCCGCGCACCTTCCGGGCGGGCTGCTGAACCCGCTCACCGTCCGGGCCTTCAACGAGGCGTGGTACCGCCGCGCGCCCCGCCTGCGACATGGCGTCGTACAGGGCATCGCGCCGTTCTTCCACCCGCTGGACTCCGTCGCGGGCTGGAACCGCGTCTACGGCCCGCGCGGGTTCGTGCAGTACCAGTTCGTCGTCCCCGACGGGCGCGAGGAGACGCTGCGCCGGATCGTGGAGCGGCTGTCCGCACGCGGGGTGGTGTCCTTCCTGACGGTGCTCAAGCGGTTCGGCCCCGGTACGCCCGCCCCGCTGTCGTTCCCGATGCCGGGGTGGACGCTGGCGCTGGACATCCCGGCGGCCCGTCCCGGGCTGGACGGCCTGCTGCGCGTCTTCGACGAGTGGGTGGCCGAGGCGGGCGGGCGGGTCTACCTGGCCAAGGACTCCAGGTTGCGCGCGGACATGACGTCCGCGATGTACCCTCGCCTTTCCGAATGGCGGGAGGTCCGCGACGGCGTGGACCCCGGCGGGGTGTTCCGATCCGATCTGGCAAGGAGACTCGACCTGTGAGGAACGCTCTCGGCGGGGTGGACACCGTGCTGCTGCTCGGCGGGCGCAGCGAGATCGGGCTGGCGATCGTGGAGCGGCTGGTGCGCGGCGGCGCGCGCAAGGTGGTGCTCGCCGTACGCGACGCCGGTCGGGACGGCGCCGTTCCGGACGGCCTGGTCTTGAACGGCATGCCCGCTGAGGTGCACGTCGTGGAGTTCGACGCGTCGCGGCCCGAGACGCACGCCGACGTGATCGAGACCGCGGCCCGGCTCGTCGGCGACCTCGACGTCGTGATCGGGGCCTTCGGCGTGCTGGGCAGCCAGCGGGCCTACGACGCCGACCCGGCGTCCGCCGCCGGATCCGTCATGGTCAACTTCGCGGGCCACGTGTCGGCCGGGCTCGCCGCCGCGCGCAGGCTCCGCGAGCAGGGCCACGGCACGCTGGTCGTGCTCTCCTCCGTGGCGGGCGTACGGGTGCGCAAGGCCAACTTCGTCTACGGCGCCTCCAAGGCCGGGCTCGACGGGTTCGCGCAGGGGCTCAGGGACGCCCTGCACGGCTCGGGCGCGAGCGTGCTGATCGTGCGCCCCGGCTTCGTGCGCGGCCGGATGACACGGGGTCTCACGCCCGCGCCGCTGTCCAGCACGCCGGGTCAGGTCGCGGACGCCGTCGTCGCCGCCCTGCGGGCGAGGCGCGCCTCACCCGTGTGGGTGCCGTCGGCCCTCGGGCCGGTGTTCGGCGTGATGCGCCTGCTGCCGCGCCCGCTGTGGCGCCGGCTGCCCCGCTAGGCGGTCGTCACGGGCAGGTCGTAGGTACGGCGGACGCTGCTGCCGAGACGGGCCAGGTCCGCGCCGTAGACGTGCACCGAGACGCCCACCTCCCGGCTGGTGTTGCGGACCATGTGGATGTCGCCCGGCGGGGCGAAGCCGTTCGAGTCGCCCGGCAGGTTGTCCACCTCGCGGGTCTCCACCAGGCGGTCGCCGTCGAGCCGGTAGAGCGTCTCGTGCTCGATCCCGCTGAGCACCCCGAAGGCGCACCAGGCGACGTGGTCGTGGATCACGGTCACCTGGCCGGGACGCCACACCACTCCGGCGATGGAGAAGTCGGGATGCGAATACAGGACATAGGAGGCATATCCATCCGGATCTCCTTGGCGTTCCTCCTCGGTGAGGAGGTCGCGCGCGCCAAGCGCGCGCCGGCTCAGGAGGTCCGCGACGGCCTGTGCCGTGTCGGCCGATACGAGGCCGCGTGCCACGATCCTGCGGACGTCCGTAGCCAGGCGTGCGACGGCGGGACGGTTCGCGCTCATGACGTCGCTCATGTCTCCAGGGTGGCCACGCCTGGTACATGCCGTCTAATGCGGAAATACAAGAGGTTCCATAGATATCTTTGATGAATGCTGGATATGGTGCGGCTTCGCGTGCTGGTGGCGGTGGCCAGGACCCGATCCGTCACTGCCGCGGCCAAAGAGCTGCACTACTCATAGCCATCGGTCAGGCACCACCTGGCCCGGCTGGAGGCCGAGACCGGCGCCAAACTCGTGCAGCGCGCCGGGCGGGGCATCCGCCTCGCCGAGGCCGGGCGGCTCCTCGCGAGGCGCTGCGCATGCTGCGCGCGGGCTACGTGGACGTGGCGGTCATCTTCCGGTACGCCGACACGGCCCCGGAGGACCAGGCGATCCGCCTGACCCGCCTCACCGACGACCAGCCTCGTCCCCACCACCGCTCAGGGCGAGGGGGCCCTGAGGTCGTAGCCCTCCGCCGTCCCGGCGACGGCGGAGGTGGACGCGCGTCTCCGTGCGCGCAGGCCGTCCACGGCCAGTACGGCCAGCGCCGCCCACAGCAGCGCGAACCCCGCCCAGCGCGGGCCCGGCATCTCCTCGTGGAAGACCAGCAGCCCGATGAGGAACTGCACGGCGGGCTCGATGTACTGCAACAGTCCGATAGTGGTGAGCGGCACGCGGGTGGCGGCGGCGCTGAACAGCAGCACGGGCAGCAGCATCACCAGGCCGGATCCGATGCCGAGCGCGGTGTTCGCCGCCGAGACATGGCCGAAGGTCGCGTTACCCGTGAACTGCAGCACCAGCGTGTAGACCAGGGCGAACGGGAAGAGGATCGCCGTCTCCACCAGCAGGCTCTCGGCCGCGCCCGCGTTGAGGTGCTTCTTGATCAGGCCGTAGGTGCCGAAGGTGACCGCCAGGCCGAGCGCGATCCACGGCGGCCTGCCGTAGTCGACGGAGAGGATCAGCACGGTGGCCGCGCCGAGCGCGATCGCCGCCCACTGCCACCGCCGCAGCCGCTCCCGGAACACGATCACCCCGAAGGCCACGCTCACCAGCGGAGTGATGAAGTAGCCCAGCGACGCCTCCACGACCTGGCCGTTCATCACGGCGTAGATGAACATCGCCCAGTTGACCGCGGTGAGCGTCCCGGCCGCGGCGAGCAGCGCCAGCGTGCGCGCCCCGCGCGCCAGCCGCCAGGCCCGCCGCCAGCGGCCCATCGCGCTCACCAGCACCATGATCGCCACCAGCGACCACAGTGCCCGCAACGCCATGATCTCCACCGGCCCGGTGGGCTCCACCAACGGCCAGTAGAGGGCGGAGAGCCCCCACAACGCGTACGCCGAACCTCCGAGCAGCAACCCCCGCCGCGCCTCAGACATCTCCCTCACCCTAACCACCCCACCTGTGGACGGCCTGCGGCCGGTTGTCCACAGAATCCCGTTCGGCGGCGACGACGACTTGACCTTCGTGTGACTCTTGGTAGCCACAGATGACCAGAGCGAGAGCAAGGAGCTACCCTGGTGTCCATGGCGCAGGTCTGGGCGACGATCGCCACCCTGGCGACGACCCTGCTCACAGTGGTCGGTCTGGTCGTCCGCACAATGAAGACCGAATTCAGTGCATTAAGAGCAGAAATGTCCGGCCACTTCGCCGCAATCGACGCACGATTCAGCGGCGTGGACGCCAAGTTCACCGCGATAGACGCCAAGTTCGACGCGATGGACGCCAAGTTCGCGGCGATGGACGCCAAGATGAACGGCCTGAGAGGCGAGATGAACGCTCGCTTCGACACCGTGGATCACCGGCTGAGCGGGCTGGATCGGCGAATGGACAAGATCGAACATCTCGACCGGGAGGTACACGCGCTCACCCTCAAGGTCTTCCCCGGCCGACCGCCGGCCGAAGGCGAATGACCCACCTGGATTACACGTGCGCGCCCGATTCCCCGGCCGACCACGCCGCGACGGTGGCCATGGCCCACGACCTGACGCGATCCTCGAACCCGGCGGCGGGAAAGCCGCCGTCCCCGGCCACATCACCGATCGTGGTGTCATTGGCGACCGGAGGCCGAAGCCGCCGCGGAAACGGCGGAGCCCCCGGGAAGTCCTCCGGAGCCGGCCGACGCCCGCTGTGGTGCCCCCGCCCGAGGGGCGGGGGCACCGGGGTTGTTAGGGGGTGGTGGCTGTGGTGGCGTATTGGTGGAGGAAGAGGGCCTCGGTGGTGGCGGTGCGGCGGAGTTCTTCGAGGTTGAGGCGTTCGTTTGGGGCGTGGATGGCGGCGTCGTCGTCTTCGGCGCCGAAGAGGAGGATTTCGGCGGCGGGGAACTGTTTGACCAGGGTGGAGACCAGGGGGATGGAGCCGCCGGCGCCGATGTCGCGGGGTGGGCGGCCGTAGGCGCGTTCCATGGCCTTGTCGAGGGCGGTGCGGGCGCGGCCGCCGGAGTCGGCGAGGAAGCCGGTGCCGAAGACCATGTCGGAGAAGGAGACCTGGACGCCCCAGGGGGCGACCTGGCGGAGGAAGTCGGTGACCGCGTCGACGGTGGCCCTCGGGTCTCCGGCCGGGGGCACGCGGACGGTGACCCTCGCCCGGGCGGACGGCTGGACCGCGTTGATGGCGTGCGCGACGGACGGCGCGTCGATGCCGGTGACCGTCACCGCGTAGGAGGCCCACAGGCGGTCGGCCACCGACCCGGAGCCGACCAGTGCGAGCCCGTCGAGCACGCCGGCCGTCGCCCGGAAGTCGTCCTCGGACGGGCCGGTGCCGAGGAACGTGCCCCTGGGCAGCCCCGGGACGCGGATGTCGCCGTTGTCGTCGTGGACGGCCGCGAGCATGCGGACCAGGGCGGCGAGGGCGTCCGGGGCGACGCCGCCGAACTGGCCGCTGTGCAGCGACTCGCGTAGCGTGCGGACCTCGACGGTGAAGCCCCCCATGCCGCGCAGCGACGTGGTGACGGACGGGTCGCCGAGGCGCTGGTTGCCGGTGTCGGCGACCACGATGGCGTCGGCGCGCAGCAGGTCGGGGTTGCGCTCGACGAACGCCTCAAGGCGCTCGCCCGCGTACTCCTCCTGGCCCTCGATGATGACCTTGACGCCGACCGGGAACCGGCCGTCGAAGGCCCGCAGCGCGGCGACGTGGGAGATGACGCCGGATTTGTCGTCGGCCGCGCCCCTGCCGTACAGGTCGCCGTCGATCAGGGTGGGCTCGAAGGGGGCGGTCTTCCACTTGGCCAGGTCGCCCGCGGGCTGCACGTCGTAGTGCGCGTACAGCAGCACGGTCGGCGCGCCGGGCGGGGCGGGGGCCTCGGCGTAGACGGCGGGGAAGCTGCCCTCGACCGGGATCTGCCGGACGACGGGCAGGCCCGCGCCGCGCAGCAGTTCCTCGACCAGCGCGGCGGCGGCGTGGACGGGCTCCTCGGGGTGGCCGGGGAAGGCCACCGACGGAATGGCGACGAGGCGCCTGAGGTCTTCGACGGCTTGGGGCATGCCGGCGGCGACGGCCCCTTCGATCTGGTCAGGAGTCACGACGTCTCCCCGAGTCGGAACGGAAATCTGGGTCAGCCGGCCTTGGTCGTTCGGTCCGCTGTGCTTTATCGGCCTATTGGATCACAGGTGGCCCCGAGGGGTTGCCCACCTCACCGCGGGTAGGTCACCGGGTCCGTTGCGCGACGAAATGGGCGCGCGGATTTCGTAGCTATTACATGTAGAAACAACGATTACCGAAGTTCTTGCACTCTGTCACTACGCTTTCGCTTGGCAAGGCTATGGCCGCCATGCACACTGTGTAGTGCTCCACCGACCAAGGAAAGACCGGTATGACGCACCACGGGAACACCGACGCGGCGGCGGTGCGCGCGGCCGCGCAGGACAACCTCTGGCTGCACTTCACCAGGCACGGCGTCGACGAAGCCCCGATCATCGTGCGTGGCGGGGCGCCTATATATACGACCTCCACGGTAAGCGGTATCTCGACGGCCTGGCCGGGCTGTTCGTGGTCCAGGTGGGCCACGGCCGGTCCGAACTGGCCGAGGCCGCCGCCAAGCAGGCGGGGGAACTCGCGTACTTCCCGCTGTGGTCGCACGCGCACCCGAGGGCGGCCGAGCTGGCGGCACGCCTGGCGGAGCTGACCCCGGGCGAGCTGAACCGGGTCTTCTTCACCACCGGCGGCGGCGAGGCCGTCGAGTCGGCGTGGAAGCTGGCCAAGCAGTACTTCAAGGCCGTCGGCAAGCCGCTCAAGCACAAGGTGATCAGTCGCCGGATCGCCTACCACGGCACTCCGCACGGGGCGCTGTCGATCACCGGCATCCCGGCGTTCAAGGAGGTCTTCGAACCGCTGGTGCCCGGCACGGTCCACGTGCCGAACACCAACCACTACCGGGCGGACGAGATCACCGGCGTGCCCGGGATGTCGCCGGAGGCGTTCGGCGACCACTGATCTGCGGTCCCCAGGAGTTCGGTGCGATCGGGGAGATTCTGCGCCGGGTGCTCCGCGAGGCGTGGGACCGCCTCTAGTTCTCTGCGGCTCGCGCAACGGGGCACGGCCGCAGCAGCCCACGAAAGGACCACCATGAAGATCGGTGTCCCCGCCGAGGTCAAAAACCATGAGTACCGCGTCGCCCTCACCCCAGCGGGCGCCCACGAACTGGTACGCCACGGACACGAGGTCTACGTGCAGCGCGACGCGGGCCAGGGCTCGCACATCCCCGACGAGGACTATCTGGGCGCGGGGGCGAAGATCCTCGACTCGGCCGACGAGGTCTGGGCGCAGGGCGAGATGATCCTCAAGGTGAAGGAGCCCATCGCCGAGGAGTATCCGCGGATGCGCGACGGCCAGGTGCTCTTCACCTACCTGCACCTGGCCGCGTCGCGTCCCTGCACCGACGCGCTCCTCGACCGGGGGGTGACCTCGATCGCCTACGAGACGGTCCAGGTCGGCCGGGCGCTGCCGCTGCTCGCCCCCATGTCGGAGGTCGCCGGACGGCTGGCCCCGCAGGTCGGTGCCTACAACCTGATGCGCTTCAACGGCGGTCGCGGCGTGCTGCCGGGCGGCGTGCCCGGCGTGGCCCCGGCCAAGTTCGTGATCATCGGCGGCGGCGTGTCCGGGCTCAACGCGGCGCAGATCGCCGTCGGCATGGGGGCCGACGTGACGATCCTGGACGTCAACGTGGACCGGCTGCGCGAGATCGACGCCATCTACCAGGGACGGCTGAAGACCGTCGTCTCCACGGCGTACGCGCTGGAGCAGGAGGTCCTCGCGGCCGATCTGGTGATCGGGGCGGTGCTGATTCCCGGGGCGAAGGCGCCGACGCTGGTCTCCAACAAGCTGGTGGCGCGGATGAAGCCGGGCTCGGTACTCGTGGACATCGCGATCGACCAGGGCGGCTGCTTCGAGGACTCCCGGCCCACCACCCACGCGGATCCGACGTTCCGGGTGCACAACTCGATCTTCTACTGCGTGGCGAACATGCCGGGTTCGGTGGCCAACACCTCCACCTACGCGCTGACCAACCAGACCCTGCCGTACGCGGTCAAGCTCGCCGGCCTGGGCTGGCGGGACGCGCTGCGCGCGGACCCCTCGCTGGCGCTGGGGCTCAGCACCCACGCGGGCGGTCTGACCAGCGAGCCGGTGGCCCAGGCCCACGGCCTGCCATGGACCCCCACGGCCGAAGTGCTGGCCAACGCCTGAGCACTGAGCCGAGCCAGGCGAAGCAACGTCAAGAGTCGGGGGCGAGTCGCCAGCGCAGTCGCCTGGCGGTGGCGACGGCCTCGTCGATCTCGGTGGCCGCGGGCCACGGCGCGGAACCCGGTCGCAGCAGGACCGCCCGGATCTCCGCGAGCCGGGCCACGGGTTCTTCGGGCTCTCCGGCGGCTCCGCTCAGCCAGGCGGCGGGGTCGGCGTGGGCGGGGAGATGGCGGGTGATCTGCGCCCAGGTGCCGAGGATCTCGACGAGTTCGCCCGGGTCGAGCGGGACCTCGCCCCGGCGGCCGGTGGCGGCGGAGGCCAGCTCCGCCCTGGCCAGCAGTTCGGGGTCGGCGACCCGGCCGAGCGCGGGCGGCGGCATGTCGGCCGTCCAGGACCCGGCCTCGTCGGCGTCGCCCGCACCGCCCGTCATCGCCAGCAGGGTGCCCAGCTCGCGCGCGGCGGGGTGGTGGCCGCCGAGCGCGGCCTGGCGGAACCAGTGCTCCCCGCCGGGCAGGTCGCCGTCCTCGGCGATCAGCAGCAGTCCGAGGTTGAACGCGGCCTCGGCGTCGCCGCACGCCGCCGCGCGGCCGAACCAGTGGGTGGCGGAGGCGGCGTCGCCCAGCTCGACGCAGACGAACCCGGCCATCCGCTGGTCGCCGACCCGGCCCGCGTCGGCGGCCCGTTCGAACCAGCCGCGCGCGGTGCGCAGGTCGCCACGGGCCAGCGCGATGCCGCCGAGGTAGGAGGCGGCGGCCGGGTGGTCGCCGGAGGCGGCGAGCCGGAAGAACGCCTCCGCGCCGTCGGGGTCGCCGGTGGCCTGCGACAGCAGCCCGACGGCGCACGCCGCGGCGGCGTGGCCCTCGCGCGCGGCGACCTCCCACCAATGCAGCGCCCGGTCTTCCTCGCCCGCCTCGTAGGCGAGGTAGCCCAGGTCGAAGGCGGAGAACGGGTCGCCGCCCAGCGCCGCCTCGCGGTGCCACTGCCGGGCGTTGCCGGGCTCGCCGGCGTCTTCGCAGATCAGGGCCAGCCTGCGGGCGGCGGGGACGGAGCCCTTGCGCACGGCGTTCTCGTACCACCAGCGCGCGGCGGGGACGTCGCCGCGCCGTTCGAGCAGCAGGGTGGCCAGGTTGGCGGCGGCCTCGGCGTCGCCGAGCGCGGCGGCCTTCTCGTACCACCGCAGGGCCTGGTCGAAGGTGCCGTGCTTCTCGTGCCACATGCCCAGGTTGTAGGCGCTGTCGGCGTTGCCGATCTCGGCGGCCCACTCCCACCAGCCGCGCGCCCCAGGGTTGTCGCCGGCCAGCAGGGCGATTCGCCCGAGCCGGTGTGCGGCGTCGGGATCGCCCTCTTTCGCCGCCGCCAGCAGCGCGGGCACGGTCTGCACGCGCTGCGGGCCGGGCTGCTCTGTCATGCGCCCCTCCCGTGTCGAACGACCAAGAGAGTGGTAAGCGTATGGCAACTGAGAGTGATCGTACCATGTGAACGCCGGTAATTCCCTTTACCCGCACATGACCTGAGCCCCGCCGTCCAGCCCCGCCGCTCAACCCGGCTGTCAGCCCGCCGCCCAGCCCGGCCTGACGAGCCCCGACTCGTAGGCGATCACCACGAGCTGGGCCCGGTCGCGGGCGTGCAGCTTCATCATCGTCCGGCTCACATGGGTCTTGGCGGTCGCGGGCGACATGTGCAGGCGGCGGCCGATCTCGTCGTTGGTCATCCCGGCGGCCACCAGCGCGAGCACCTCGCGCTCGCGCTCGGTCAGCAGCGCCAGCTCCTCGGTGACCAGCGGTTCCTTGGCGCGCGAGGCGAACTCCTCGATCAGCCGCCGGGTGACGCCCGGCGACAGCAGCGCGTCGCCCGCCGCCACCACCCGGACGGCCTGGATCAGCTCGGCCGGTTCGGTGTCCTTGACCAGGAACCCGGACGCGCCGCCGCGCACCGCCTCGAAGACGTACTCGTCCAGCTCGAACGTGGTCAGCATGATGATCCGCACGCCGCGCAGGGAGTCGTCGGCGCCGATCCGGCGGGTGGCGGTCAGGCCGTCCATCCCCGGCATGCGGATGTCCATCAGCACCACGTCGGGCCGGTGCTCGCGGGCCAGGGACAGCGCCTCCGCGCCGTCGGCGGCCTCGGCGACCACGGTCATGCCTGGCTGCGCGTCCAGCAGCGCGCGAAAGCCCGCCCGTACCAGGCCCTGGTCGTCGGCGAGGATGATGCTGATCAATTCGACTCCTCGGGTAGGGGCAGCCGGGCCGACACGGTGAAGCCGGAGCCGTCGGGGGCGGCGCTGAGCGTACCGCCGAGGGCGTGCGCGCGCTCGCGCATGCCGGGCAGGCCGTTGCCGCTGCCCGCGTCGGCCAGCGCGCCCGGCCCGGGGCTCGGCGAGCCGGTGTCGGCGACGCGTACGGCCAGCGCACGCGCGGAGTACTCCAGCACCACCGTGACCTTCGCCCCCGGCGCGTGCCTGGTCACGTTGGTGAGGCTCTCCTGGATGATCCGGAAGACCGCGCGCTCCACGCTGGGCGGCACCGGGCGCGGCTCGCCGCGGACGCTCTTGGTGACGTCGAGGCCGGTGCGCTCGATCAGCTCGTCCAGCCGGTCGAGGCCCGCGGTGGGGGAGCGCGGCGCGTCCTCGCGCAGCACGCTGATCACCGAGCGCATCTCGCCGAGGACGTCCTTGCTGGCCTGTTTGATCGTGGCCAGCGCGGTGCGGGCCTGCTCGGGATGCTCGTCGATGAGGTGGAGCGCGGTGGACGCCTGCACGTGGATCAGCGAGATGTTGTGCGCCAGCACGTCGTGCAGCTCCTGGGCCATGGTCAGCCGCTCCTCGCTGGCCTGACGGCGCAGCTCCTCGCGGCTCACCCGCCGCCGCTCGGCCAGGCGTTCGCGCTGCACCCGGACGATCTCGGAGACCGTCAGCACCAGCAGCACGAACGCGGCGACGGACAGGTTGTGGAACAGGTCGGGGCGCGGCCTCGGCTCGATCCAGGTGACGTAGGCGAGGACGAACGCGGTGAACCCGGCGGCCGACAGCCAGGCGGCCCGCCGGTGGCCGAGCGTCACCGCCGTGTACAGCAGCACGATGGGGGCCGCGAACGGCGGGCCGTACGGGTAGCCCGCCAGCAGGTAGACGCAGGTGACGACGGTGGTGATCACCAGGGCCGGCACCGTCCAGAACCGGCGCAGCGCGACCATCAGCGGGCCGACGGCCAGCAGCGCGAAGCCGAGCGTGTCCGTGGGAACCCGGTCGGGCTGCACGTACTGGACGCCGCGCGCCGTGACGAACTGGAACACGCCGACCAGCAGCGCCGGGGCGACGTCTGTCCAGCGGATTCGGGCTAGCACATGCAAAACCGTACGCCACGGCCCTGACCAGCGCGTCGTCCCTTGGGGGCACCCGGGGATACGCCGGTGGGTGTATCCCCGGATCGCTGTTGAGCCGTTTCGGCTATTGAGTCATGCTGAAGATCCGCGTTGCGAAGGAGCGCCGCATGTCCGCACGCACGACCGCACGCACTTCCCCCCGCCTCGCCGTACCGGTGGCCGCGATCTCGCTGCTGATCGGCGCGACCGGTCTGACCGGCCTGGTCGGCGTACCGGCGGCCGCACGCACCGGCCCGCCGTCCGGTTCCGAGGGAAAGGTCCCGGTGGCCGAGGGGTACGGCGGCGCCGTCGCCACGGTGGACCTCGACGCCAGCAGGTCGGCGCTGGCGGTGCTGCGGCGCGGCGGCAACGCGGTGGACGCCGCGGTCGCGGCGGCGGCCACCCTGGGCGTGACCGAGCCCTACTCCGCCGGGATGGCCGGTGGCGGCTTCCTGCTCTACTACGACGCCAAGCGCGGCCGGGTCTTCACCGTGGACGGCCGGGAGGCGGCCCCGCGCGCCATGACCGGGACCTCTTTGCAGGAGAACGGCCAGGCCATCCCGTTCGACGAGGCGGTCACCAGCGGCCTGTCGGCGGGGGTGCCCGGCAGCGTGGCCCAGTGGGACCTGGCCCTGCGCAGGTTCGGCACGATCGGCCTGCGCGAGGCGCTCAAGCCCGCCATCGAGGTGGCCGCCAAGGGCTTCGTGGTGGATCAGACCTTCCACGACCAGACCGTGGCCAACCAGGCCAGGTTCGCCGACATCACCTCCACCGCCGCGCTCTACCTGCCGGGCGGCGCACCGCCCGCCGTGGGCTCGGTCTTCCGCAACCCGGCGCTCGCCGAAACCTACCGTGAGCTGGGCAAACGCGGCCCGTCCTGGCTGTACGGCGGACGCCTGGGCGCCGAGGTCGTCGCCACCGTGAAGAACCCGCCGGTCCGCCCCGGCACCACCAGGAAGGTCCGCCCCGGCCTGATGGAGCTGTCCGACCTGCGGGCATACCGCGCGGTCGAGCGCGCCCCCGCCCGGGTGTCCTTCCGGGGCCTGGAGGTGTACGGCATGGCCCCGCCGTCCTCCGGCGGCTCAACCGTGGGCGAGGCGCTCAACATCCTGGAGGCGCTGCCCCAGGCCGGCCTGCACGAGTACCTGGAGGCGTCGCGCCTGGCCTTCGCCGACCGGGGCGCCTACGTCGGCGACCCGGCGTTCGTGGACGTCCCGCTGCGCGAGCTGCTGTCCGACGGCTTCGCCAAGGAACGCGCGTGCCTGGTCGGCGCGACCGCCCTGGCACACCCGGCCGCGCCCGGCAGCCCCGACGGCGCCTACGGGCCGTGCCAGGCCGCGTCGCCGGGCAAGGAGGCGCCCCCGGCCCCAGAAGGGCCGGAGACCAGCCACCTGGTGGTGTCCGACCGGTGGGGCAACGTGGTCGCCTACAACATCACCATCGAGTCCACCGGCGGCAACGGCGTCGTCGTCCCCGGGCGCGGGATGCTGCTCAACAACGAGCTGACCGACTTCACCTTCGGCCCGGCCCCCGGCGACCCCAACCTGCCCGCGCCCGGCAAGCGGCCCCGTTCGTCGATGGCCCCGACGATCGTGCTCGACGACGGCCGCCCGGTGCTGGCGGTGGGCTCGCCCGGCGGGTCGACGATCATCACGACCGTGCTGCAGATCCTGGTCAACCGCTACGAGCTGGGCATGTCGCTGCCCGAGGCGCTCGCCGCGCCCAGGGCCACCCAGCGCAACACCGCGCAGACCCAGGCCGAGCCCGCCTTCATCGCGGCCCACGGCCCGGCGCTGATCGCCAAGGGGCACTCGTTCGCGGCCAACCCCGAGATCGGCGCGGCCACCGGCCTGGAGTTCCTGGACGGCGAGCGGGTGCGCGCGGTCGCCGAGCCGGTCCGCAGGGGCGGCGGCAGCGCGCTGGTGGTCAGGGAGCGGCGATGAGCCGGTAGTCGCGGGCCCGGACCCTCCGGGTCCGGGCCACGTATTCGAAGGTGAAACCAGGCCAGATGGTGCTGTTCCGGCCGTCGCGGTCGAGGTACCAGCTATCGCAGCCGCCCCGCGACCACACCCGGCGGCGCAGCCGCCGCTGCACGCCCCGGTCGTAGGCGGCCTGCGCCTCCGGCCGCACGTCGAGGGCCCGCGCGCCGGTCCGGGACAGCAGCCGCAGGCATTCCAGCACGTAGTGGACCTGCGCCTCGATCATGAGCAGCACCGAGGTGTGGCCGAGGCCGGTGTTGGGGCCGAGCAGCAGGAACAGGTTGGGGAACCCGGCCACGGTCACGCCCAGGTGGGCGGAGACGCCGTCGCGCCAGGTGTCCTGGATCTTCAGTCCGCCCGATCCGGTGATGTGCCGGTCCGCGAGGGCGTCGGTGACGCGGAAGCCGGTGCCGTAGACGATCACGTCGGCCGGGCGCTCGGCCCCGGTGTCGTCGATGATCGACGACGGCGTGACGCGTGCGATGCCGTCGGTCACCAGCGTGACGCTGTCGCGGGTCAGCGCCCGGTAGTAGTCGTTGGACAGCAGGATGCGCTTGCAGCCGATGGTGTACGACGGCGTGAGCCTGGCCCGCAGGTCCGGGTCGGGCACCTGCCGGGCCAGGTGGCGCAGCGCGACCTGCCGCTGCGACTCCATCAGGCGCGGGTCCACCGTGAAACCGAGCGCGCGGGCCTCCAGCAGCCAGTAGATCCCGGCCCGCAGCGCCTTTCGTGCCGGGGGCAGGGCGCGCAGCACCGCCTTGGCGCGGGGGGAGAACGCGAAGTCGGGCCTCGGCTGGACCCACGGCGGAGTGCGCTGGTAGACGTGGACCTCGGCGGCGATCTTCGCGATCTCTGGGACGAACTGGACGGCCGAGGCGCCGGTGCCGATCACGGCCACGCGCCTGCCGGTGAGATCGCTCGCGTGGTCCCACCGCGCGGAGTGGAAGGCCGGGCCGGTGAACGTCTCGTGGCCGGGGAGCGATGGAAGCGACGGAACGTGCAGGGCCCCGGTGCCGGAGATCACCGCGTTCGCGTGAATCGTCTCGCCGCCGGAGGTCGTCACCCGCCACCGGCGGGTGGCGTCGTCGTACTCCAGCCCGGTGACCTCCGTGCCGAACCGCAGGTGGGCGGCCAGGTCGTAGCGGCGCACGCAGTGCCGCAGGTACTCCCAGATCTCGGGCTGCGGCGAGAACATCCGCGACCAGCCGGGGTTCGGCTCGAAGGAGAACGAGTACAGCGGGGACGGCACGTCGCACGCGCAGCCGGGATAGGTGTTGTCACGCCAGGTGCCGCCGTGGTCGGCGGCCTTCTCCAGCACCACGAAGTCGTGGTGGCCGGCCTCCTTCAGCTTGATCGCCATGCAGACGCCGGAGAACCCGGCCCCGATGATGACGATGCCCGGGTCGGCCATGCGATCGCGCTCCTCCTCGACGACGGCTCCAGCGTAGTGCGCGACCGCCGGCCAATCACCGAAAGCGCCGCGGCCGCATGGGCCGTCGGCGCTGAGTGTCCGCGCGGGCTCGGGTTCTAGCCGAGCAGCAGGAAGAGGCCCACGGCCACGATGGCGACCGCGACCACGCCCACGACCACGGGGATGACGTAGGACGGACGCGCCTTGGCGGCGTCCGGTTCGTTGCGCTGTGCGAAGGCCCGGAACTGCTGCGTGTTGCCCGCCGGGTCGATCTGATCAGACATGACGAAGACTCTAGCCACTCCGGCAAGGCCGCCGTCAGGGCTTTGTCCTATTTGGCGGCAACGGGTATCGCGTTCGGCGGCAACGGGCAGCGCCGCTCAACCGCCGGTCGGGCGCGGGGGCGGCCTGGTGGGCGGATAGCGTGGAGCCATGCTGCGGACCGTGTTCTCCTCGCGCCTGGTGGGCCTCCACCTGGTGGCGATCGCGGCGCTGGCGGTCTTCGGCCTGCTCGGCCGGTGGCAGCTCGGCGTCTTCGAGGACTCGGGACGCCCGATGGCGGCGCGGGATCCGGCCCCGGTCGCGGTGTCCGCGCTGTCGAGCCCCGGCGTCCACATCACCGCCGACGCGGTCGACCGGCGGGTCACCGCCGAAGGCGTCTTCGACGCCTCGCGCAGCCTGCTGATCGCCCAGCGCGACGACGGCTTCTGGCTGCTGACCGCGCTCGACCTCGGCGACGGTACGCAGATCCCGGTGGTGCGCGGCTGGGTGGCCCGCGCCGACGACCCGGCCGTGGCGGCGGTGCCCACCGGCAGGGTCACGGTGGCAGGACGCCTCCGGCCGCCGGAGCAGGTGGACGAGGCGCTGCGGCGGGTCCGCACCCTGCCCGCCGGGCAGATGCTGAGCGTCTCCACCGCCGAGCTGATCAACGTGTGGCCGGGGGCGCGGCTGCGCGACGGCTACGTGGTGGCGACCGGGCAGACCCCGGCCCCGGCCGTCGCGGCCGGGCAGGTTCCGGCGCCGGCGCCCATCACCCAGGGTGAGATGACCTGGCGGAACCTCGCCTACGCCGCCAACTGGTGGATCTTCGGGGTGTTCACCGTCTTCATGTGGTTCCACTACATCCGCGACGCTCACCGGCGGCGCGTGGGGGAACTCCGGGAAACCGAGCATGACCAGGGCGCGGATAGTGTGGCCCTGTCCGAATCGTCAACGAGGTAGATGACCGTGGAATCCGCGCTGAAGCCCTTCCGGGTGCTGGCCTACATCGTCGGTGTCATGTTGCTGCTGCTGGTGGCGGGCATGGTGCTCAAATACGCCTTCGACGTGCCAGGACCGGTGTCGGTGATCTCACCGATCCACGGCTTCCTCTACGCCGTCTACCTGCTCGCGGCGCTGAACCTGGGCATGAAGGCGCGCTGGACGTGGCCGTACACGCTGGGGGTGCTGCTCGCGGGCACGGTGCCGCTGCTGTCGTTCGTGATCGAACGCAAGGTCACCCGCCGCGTGCACGACCTGGGGGCGGCCGCCGCCGCGTGACGCGGCGGGGCCGGTTCAGCGGCCGAGGCGGCGCTTGTTGACCCTGCGCAGCCGCTCGCGCTGGCTGGGGTCGAGCATGTAGTAGGCGGCGGCCGGGCCACCAAGCAGGGCGATCACGATGATCCAGCCGATCAGGGCGGGCAGCGGCAGCATCAGGATGATCACCGATGCGATGGCCGCGCCGATGTAGTACTTCCCCAGTGGCGACATGATGGGCCTCTCCTTCAGGTGGGGCCACACGCCCCGCCCTGTCATTGTGCGTCGCCCGGACAACGAGTGGGCGGGTGGTAGGGGTTCCAACACGGTGACCCCTACCCTTCGGCGAGTGCGCGAAGCACCCATTCGGCGATCTTCACCGACCCGGCCACGGTACGCCTGTCCGGGTCGGCCGGGCCCTGGCGTGTGTACTGTACCGAGACCAGCACGTTGGCGACCCGGTAGACCAGGTCGGTGCTGTAGGTGAGCTCGTTGGTCATCTCCGTGACGTAGGTCTGCTCGCCGGGTCCGTCGTAGATCCGCGGTGGCACGACGTGCCGTACCGGCAGGCCCACGCCCGTCTTCTTCCTGGCGGTCTCCTCACGAAAGAACTTCACGAAGTTGACGCGGGCCCGCTCCAGGGCCGTGTCACCGTATCTCGCGATATAGCGCCGGAACTGCACGCGCAGCGTGAACCGCTGGTTCGCCGGTTGCAGGTCGGCCGACGACCACGAGCAGTCGCCGAGCGTCCGGCTCGGATTGACCTTGAGCCCCATCTCCCGCGCCTGCTCCCTGGTGAGGTAGTCGCAGTTCTCCGGGACGGCGACGAAGTACGTGGGCAGCACGATCGGCGTCGCCGTGGGGGAGGGCGCGGGGACCGGCTCGGCGCGGATCGAGGGCCACAGCAGCACCCCTGCGGCGACCACGAGCGCCGTCGCCGCCGCGCCGCCGCTCACCAGCGCGGCCCGGCGGATCAGGCGGCGGCGGGGGGCCAGGCGCAGCAGCGTCAGCCGTACCGACGCGTCGTCGGGGCGCAGCGACGGGTCGTCGCCGAGCAGCGCCGCCAGCAGCGGGGCGAGCGGGCCCTCCGGGATGTAGGAGCCGGAGCGGGTGGGGTCGATGAGCGGCGTACCGTCCATCGCGACCGGCGTGCCGTGGCCGCCCGGCGGATGCCCGGCGAGCGCGGTGTAGAGCATCGAGCCCAGGCCCCGCATGTCGTCGCCGTGCGAGCCGGTGGTGGCGAACCCGGAGACGGCGATCCGGCCGTCCGGGGCCAGGACCACCGCGTCCGGGGTGAGCCCGCCGTGCGTCACCCCGGCCGACTTGGCCGCGGTCAGCGCGTCGAACACCCGCAGGCCGATGTCGGCGACCCGCTCGGCGGTCTGCGGGCCCTCCGCGCGCAGGGTCTGCGAGAGCGTGCGCCCGGTGACCAGCTCGCAGACCACCCAGATCCGGTCGGTGGCGATCAGCACGTCGTGGATGGTGACGATCGCCGGATGCCGCAGCCCCGCGGCCGCCCGCACGGTGGCGAGCACCCGTTCGCGCTCGGGCCCGGACGGCGGCAGCGGCACCTCGCTGATCGCCACGTCCCGGTGCAGCAGCTCGTCGCGGGCCCGCCACGGGCCGCCCGCCTGGTCGAGACGGCCCAGCAGCCGATACCGGCCGCCGAGCAGCCCGCCCGCGGGATCAGCCACGGCTGTTCAGCTCCTCGGCGGCGTACCTGGCGTACTCCAGCCCCTTGGCGGCCAGTTCCGGGGTCATCTTCTTGCCCTCGATCGAGTACTGCACCTTGACCATCAGGTTGCTGGACTGGAACACCACCGTCGTGTAGGCGCGGTCGGTGATCGCGTTGTTGTCGACGGCGAAGGAGTCCTTGCCGACGCCCGACACCGCGTACGGCGGGCGGGCCTCGCCGAACGTGCCGGTTCCCGCGTCGGCGGCCGACTTCTCCCGTTCGTGCAGCAGGAAGGCGTTGGCCACTTCGGGTGCGGTGAGCGTCGGGGATGGCTTGTAATGAAAAATCGTGATCCGGACTTCGTCGCCACCGGACGTCGAGTTCCAGTAGCAGAACTTCCCGGCCTTCTCGTCCAGGTGGCTCTCCGGCGTCGGGGCGATGCGCGCCGCCTGGTCGTGGGTCAGCAGCGCGCACGGATCGGGCGGCTCGGGAAAACGACCCAGCCGCGGATCGACGGTGGGCGACGTGGCCGCCGCCGGCCCGCCCGGCCCGCCGCCTGACCTCGTCAGCGCGATGCCCGCGCCGACGGCCACGACCGCCAGCACGGCGAGGATCGCCGCCGTCACGCGCAGGCGCCGCGCGGGCCGTCCGCGCCGCAGCGACGGGGCGGCCCGGCCCTCCGCCACCGCGCGCAGCGCCGTGCGCAGCTCGGTCACGCCCGGCCGTACCCGCGGGTCCTTCTCCAGGACGGTCAGCAGCACCGGCCCGAGGTGCCCCGCCCGGGTGGGCGGCGGCGTCGGCTGGGTGAGCACCGCCCCCAGCGTCGCCACCGGCATCGCCCGGTGGAACGGCGAGCGCCCCTCCACGGCCGCGTACAGCGTCGCCCCCAGCGACCACAGGTCGGCGGAGGGGCCGTCGGCCGCGCCGCGCAGCCGTTCCGGCGCGATGTACCCCGGGGAGCCCACCAGGCTGCCCGGCCTGGTCGGGCCGGTGTCGTTCTCCAGCGTGGCGATGCCGAAGTCGGTGAGCAGCACCCGCCCGTCTTCGGCGATCATGATGTTGCCCGGCTTGACGTCGCGGTGCATCAGCCCGCCCCGGTGGGCGTGGGCCAGCGCGTCCAGCACGGCCAGGCCGATCACCGCGACCCGCTCGGGCGGCAGCGGGCCGTCCCGCTTCACGGCCTGCTCCAGGGAGAGCCCCTTGACCAGGTCCATCACGATCCACGGCCGGTCGTCCTGGAGGATCACGTCGTGGACGGCCACGATGGCGGGGTGGCCGAGCATGGCGGCGGCGCGGGCCTCGCGCATGGTCCGCTCGTTCAGCTCCGCGCGCTGCGCCTGGGGCAGGTACGGCGCGGGCCGCATCTCCTTGATCGCGACCTCGCGTCCCAGCAGGTCGTCCTGCGCCCGCCAGACCACGCCCATGCCTCCCGCGCCGAGGCGTTCGAGCGGGCGGTAGCGGCCCGCGAGCGGGAGCGGCAGATCCGAACGGTCAGCCACGGGCGGCGACCTCCGCCATGATGGCCCGCGCGGCCTTCTCCGCGCCCGCGGCGAGCCTGCCGTCCTTGTCGTCCTTGGCCCCGCCGCGCTTGTACTCGACCTGCAGGACGAGGTTGCTCTTCCTGATCACCACGATCCGCTTGGCCGTCCCGCCGAAGATGTCGATCGAGGTGGACTCGGTGTAGGCGATCGCCTCGTCGCCCAGGCCGGACAGCGTGTCGAGGGGCGCGGGCGACGGCGAGGCGGTGGAGGACTTGCCCTTCTGGAGGTATTCGTCCTTCTCGCCGGTGAAGTGGTCCCGGGCCTTGGCGACCTCGCCGTCCCCCGGCTTGTACCAGGTCATCCGGAGCAGCAGGTCGTACTTCGCGGCCTCGGGCAGCCGGAAGTCGCTGGTCAGCCAGTTGCACTCCTCCCGGGAGACCTCGGAGGTCTTCAGGTTGGGCACCAGCTCGGCGGCCAGCGCGTCGCCGAGCAGGCTGCAGGCCCGGGGCGCGGCGGTGAACGTGCCGTGCTCCGCCGTGCCCGAGCCCGTCGCCGACGGGCTGGGCGTACCGCCCGCCGCCGTCGTCCCGCTCCGGAGGTAGGGCGCGGCCAGTACCCCGATCGCCACGGCCATCGCGACCATCAGCAGCACGGCGAACACCGCGACCGGGCGCGGCACCAGCACCCCGCCCCTGGCCGGGGCGCCCATCGTGGTCCGCGTGCCGCCCGGATTGTCGGCGGCGGCGGTCCCGCCCATGGCCGTTCCGCCGCCGGTCTTGGTCTCGCCGGGAGGCCCCATCGGGAAGCCGCCGCCGCCGGAGGAGGTGTTCCGGTGCATCGGCCTCAGCTCGCCCGGTCCATCGCCTGGGTGATCCAGCGCGTCGCCGTGCCCGCCGCCGCCCGCATCGCCTGCTCGTCCTTCGCGCCGTCGAGGACCACGTAACAGACCTCGACGACCAGGTTGTCCATGCGTGTCACGAGGTAGGTCTGCTCCATCTTCAGGTGGTTCCTGTTGTCGTACTGGTGGTAGGCGAACGCCTCGGCGCCGAAGCCGGAGACCGGTTCGGCGCCGGTCACCCGCGCCGAGCGCAGCTCGTTCGCGCCGATGCCCGGCCACTTCCAGCCGAGCGACCCCGAGGGCAGCGCCGCGTTGCGCACGTTGACGAACCACTCGTGGGCCCGGCGCGGGCTGGCCCCCCAGATCGACTCCTCGCTGGAGAACGCCAGGGCTCCGACCGGAGTGACCGTGAGGGCCATGCCCTTGGCGAGCCACTCGCAGCCCTCGCGGTTCGTCGGCTTGCCGGTGGTCGTGGTGGCGGTGGGGAGCAACTGCCTGATCTGCTCCTCGGTCAGCATCTGGCAGAACTTCAGCGGGATCGCGTACTTGCCCGGCTCCTCGCTCAGCCGGGCCGGCTTGGGTGCGGGGGCGGCCGACGCGGCCCGCACCGTGTTCACGCCGAACGCCGTACCGGCGGCGATCACCGCCAGCGCGGCGATCATCGCCGGTATGGCCGGCCACGCCGGGCGGCGCCGCCTTGCCGGGACGGTCGCCGGACCGGTGGACGGGGGAGGGGGGACCGGCGCGCCGGGCCGTCCCGAGGCCATGTCGCGCAGCATCCCGGTGGCCACCGCGGGCGGCGGCCGGTCGCCCGGCTCGCGGGCGAGCAGGTGCAGCAGGACCGGCCCCAGCTCCCCGGCCCGCTCCGGTGGGTCGGCCGGTTCGCCGAGCACCCTGCCGAGCACGGCGATCGGCGTGTCCGCGTCGTGCGGCGGACGACCCTCCACCGCGAAGTAGAGGGACGCGCCCAGCGACCACAGGTCGCCCTCCGGGCCGTCCGCGTCGCCGCGCAGCCGTTCTGGCGCGATGTACGCGGGGGAGCCGATCAGGTGGACCGTACGGCCGACCGTGGCCTCCCCCTCGATCGCGGCGGCCCCGAAGTCGGTGAGGACGGCCCGCCCCGTCCTGGTGAGGAAGATGTTGCCCGGCTTGACGTCGCGGTGGACCACCCCGGCGGCGTGCGCGGCGGCCAGCGCGGCCAGGATGTGCACCCCCGCCCGCGCGACCTGGTGTGGGGGCAGCAGCCCGCGCTCGGCCACGGCGCGCTCCAGCGAGACGCCGCTCAGCAGCTCCATCACCAGCCACGGCCGTCCGTCCTCGACGAGCACGTCGTGCACGGTCACGATGGACGGATGGCGCAGCCGTGCGGCGATGTTGGCCTCGCGCACGGCCGCCGCGCAGATCTCCTGGCGGCGGTCGTCGTCGATGCCGGGCGGAAGGCGGATCTCCTTGATCGCCACATCCCTGCCCAGCACGTCATCGATGGCGAGCCAGACGGTGCCGACCCCGCCTTCCCCCAGCGGGTTCAGCAGCCGGTAGCGTCCGGCCAGCCGTCGGGCGCCGATCAATGGCCCTCCCGGTCCGACGTCTGTGGCCCTAGCAAAATAGCCACTTCCGGACAAGACGGCCACCTCGCAGGATCAAGGCGGTGTGGCGGACCAGGTGGCCGACCCTCACCTGAGTACACGGTTTCTGCACATTCCGGGTACTCGTATCTGCACTGGGACGCTCTAGCCTGCTGGTCATGGCCAATCCGCAGCAACGAAGCGTCCTGCTGGTCGAAGACGACGAGACGATCGCGCGGGCCGTGCGCGACCGGCTGGCCGCCGAGGGCTTCGCGGTGCGGGTCGAGGGCGACGGCGGGCGCGCGCTGGCCGCCTACGCCACCTTCGAACCCGACGTCGTGGTGCTCGACCGGCTGCTGCCCGGCCTGGACGGACTGGAGCTGTGCCGCAGGATGCAGGCCGCCCGGCCGGTGCCGGTGCTCATGCTGACCGCGCTGAGCGAGGAGACCGACCTGCTGGTCGGCCTCGGCGTCGGCGCGGACGACTACATGACCAAGCCGTTCAGCATGCGCGAGCTGGTGGCCAGGGTGCACGCCCTGCTGCGGCGCGTGGAGCGCGCCACGCAGCTCACCGCGGGCGACAGCGTGATCAGGGTGGGCGAGGTCGAGATCGACACCGCCGAGCGGCGGGTGTACGTGCGCGGCGCGGAGGCGCAGCTCACCAGGACCGAGTTCGACCTGCTGCGCCGTCTCGCCGACCGTCCAGGCCAGGTCTACGAACGGGAGCGGCTGCTCTCCGACATCTGGGGCTTCTCCGAGGCGGCGGCCACCCGTACCGTGGACAGCCACGTACGCGCGCTGCGCAAGAAACTGGGTCCCGACGTCGTCAGGACCGTGCACGGCGTGGGCTACGCCCTCGCCAAGTCCCCCTGACCCCTACTCCGAGGTCCCATATATGAGACCGCTCGACTTCCTCGGCCGCATCAAGGTCAAACTGGGTGTGGTGATCGTGCTCGCCGTCGCGGTGGCCTTCGTGGTCAACGAGGTGGGCATCAACTCGGGGATACCGCGCGACGTCCGGATCGCGGTCGCCGTGCTGCTCGCCGTGGTCATGGTCCAGCTCATGGCCAGGGGCATGACCAGGCCGCTGCGCGAGATGGCCGCCGCCGCCCACATCATCGCCAAGGGCCGGTACGGCGAGCGGGTCCGCGCCACCTCCCGCGACGAGGTCGGCGAGCTGGCCAGGGCGTTCAACGCGATGGCCGCCGACCTGGGCGAGGTGGACAGGCAGCGCCGGGAGCTGATCGCCAACGTCAGCCACGAGCTGCGCACCCCGATCACGGCGCTGCGGGCCGTCCTGGAGAACATCGTGGACGGCGTCTCCACCGCCGACCCGCAGACCCTCGGCACGGCGCTGGCCCAGACCGAACGGCTCGGCAAGCTGGTCGGCCAGTTGCTCGACCTGTCCCGCCTGGACTCCGGCGCGCTGCTGATCGACATGGACACCGTCGGCCTGGAACCGCTCATCGAGCAGGCCCGCCGCGAGGCCACGCTCGCCCGCGACGACGTGACCGTGCGCGGCGAGGTGACGCCCGACCTCACGGTGCGCGCCGACCCGGCGCTGCTCGCCCAGGTCCTGGCCAACCTGCTGGACAACGCGGTCCGGCACAGCCCGCCCGGCGGGACGGTCACCGTCGCGGCCGAAACGGGCGGCGCCGGGATCCGGATCCTGGTCCGCGACCAGGGGGCGGGGATCCCGGAGGACGAGCGGGCCCACGTCTTCGAGCGCTTCTCCCGGCTCGACCCGGCCAGGGCCGCCGACGCGGGCGGCAGTGGACTGGGGCTGGCGATCGTCAAGGAGATCGTGGAACTGCACGGGGGGACGGTCCGCATCGAGGACGGTCCGGGCTGCCGGATGGTCGTCGAGCTGCCCGGGCGGATCGTGGTGATGGCGGACCCGCCGCCGGAAGAGGCACCCGCCGAGGTTCCCGAGGTCGTCGCCGTCGCCGCGCCGCCCGTGGAGGAGCCGCAGGTGCGCAAGCCCGTCCTGGCGGCGGTGGGGCGGGGAGGTCCGGCGATGTTCACGTTCCCGGTGGGAGAGGAGAGCGGTATGTCCACGGCGCCACGTACGGAGGAGACACCCGCCGAGACCATGGAAGGCACAGAAGGCACAGAAGGCACAGTAAGCCCGGTAAGCCCGGTAGGCGCGGCAGGCACGGCCACGCCCTCCGGTTCGACCTCTACGGCATCCCCTGACGGCACTCCCGCTCCGGAGCCGCCCCCGGCGCAGGTCGCCGGCTCCATGGCGCCGGCCGTCCCGCCGGAAGCACCACCCTCTGCCGGACCGCCGGGCCCGGCCACACCCGCCGAGCCGTCGGACGTGCCCCCAGACGGGCCGTCGGCCACGGCACCCGCCGTTCCAGTGGGCATGCCCCGGCCGCCGGGCCCTGGGGGACCGGGCGGCGGCTGGGAGCGTCCGGCGGGCGGCCAGTGGCCGCCGCTGCCTCCGCCTCCGCACATCACCTCATACCCCAGGAACTGGGGCATGGCCCTCGCCTTCGGGATCGTCGGCGCGTTCTTCGGGATGGTCGGCGGGGTGATCGCCGGCGTCGTGCTCTCGATGGTGGACGCGCTCGCGGTCATGTTCGTCGGCGCGCTGATGCTGGCGGCGGGCGCGTTCACGGGCATCGTGATCGGCGCGACCCGGATCGCCGACCCGCTGCCGCGTCCGCAGACGCACCTTCCCGCGCCGCCGAACCGGCCGCAGCGCCCGATGCCCGGCCCGATGCCGGATCCGGTTCCCGCGCCGGTGCCGATGCCGGTGAGCCCGTCGTCCGCCGTCGCGTCCCCCGTCGCGCCCCCCAGGGGGAAGGAGGTCGAGAAGGACGGCGTGCCGCTGCCCCAGCCACCGCCGCCGCCGTACCGGCCGCAGGGCGTGCAGCCCGTCTACACCCCGCCCCCGCTCTTCCCCCGTCCCACCGTGCCCGACATGCCCCGCTGGGGCCTGCCCGCGATCGTCGCGGCCGGCCTGCTGGCCGCCGTGCTCGTTCCGTACGGGGCGCCCGGCATCGGCATCGCGATCGTCGCGGTGGTCATGGGCGCGGCCGTGCTGCCCGCCGTCTGGCACCGGCTGGACCGCTGGTCCATCGCCCTCGCCCTGATCGGCTACGCGCTGATCGGCACGGTGACCTTCCTGGACGCCGAATGGGTGGTCTTCCCGTCCATGCTCGCCGGGTTCTGCCTGGTCTCCCTGGCCCTGTCCGGCGCGGGCCGCGGCTGGCTGGGCGTGCTGCGGGGCGGCGCCTCGGTCCTGCTCGCCCTGCTCCCGCTGCCGTGGTTCCTCGGCCACCCGCTGCGCGCGGTGGGGCGGCGCAGGCCGCGCAAGCTCGGCCACGTGGCCGCGGGGATCGCCCTCACCCTCGGCCTGCTCGGCATCTTCGGCGCGCTGTTCGCCTCCGCCGACCCGGTCTTCTTCTCCTACGTGGACGCCCTGCTCACCGTACCCTCCTGGCTGAACACCGTACCGGCCAGGGTGGCGGCGTTCCTGATCTGCGCCGTGCTGGTGGGCGCGGGACTGCTCGTGGGCCTGCGCCCGGTGAACGAGCCGGTCGCGCCCCGGGTGGGCCTGCGGGTCGGCCGCTCGGTCTGGGCGCTGCCGCTGGTCGCCCTGAACCTGCTGTTCACCGCGTTCGTCGCGGTGCAGATCTCGGTGCTGTTCGGCGGCAACCGCCGGGTGGTCAGCACGGCGGGCCTCACCTACGCCGACTACGCCAGGGAGGGCTTCTTCCAGCTCCTCGTGGTCAGCGTGTTCGTGCTGGCGGTGGTCGCGATGGCCGCGGCCACGATCTCGGTGCGCGGGGGCGAGCGCTGGGCGATGGGCCTGCTGCTCGGCATGCTCTGCGTGCTCACCATGGTGATCCTCGCCTCGGCCATGCACCGCCTCGGCCTCTACACCGCCGCCTACGGCCTGACCCGGTTGCGTGCCTCGGTGGGCGCCACGATCATCTGGCTCGCCGTGGTGTTCCTCCTGGTCATCGTGGCCGGAGCGGTACGGCTGGCGCTGCGGAGCGGCGGCGGCTGGCTGCCCAGGGCACTGGTCGCCGTGACCGGTCTCGGACTGGTCGCGTTCGCCGTATGGAACCCCGACCTGCGGGTGGCGCAGACTCAGTTCGAGGCCAGGAAGACGGTGGAACGCCTGGACGCCGACTACCTCAACGAGCTGGGCGCCGAGGCCGTCCCCGCGCTGGACCGGCTGCCCGACCCGATGCGAAGCTGCGTGATCAACGACGTGGCCATCGAGAACGGGCTGTACCGGCCCGACTCCTGGAACGGCTGGAACCTCGCCAGGCAGCGCGCCCGGGAGGTGATCGCCAAGCGCCCGCCCAAGGCCGGGGTTTCATGTCCGGTATCCGCGTATCGCACGGAGTCCGGGAACCCCTGATCCCGATAAACTGCTGGGCAGGCATCGCGAAAGGGGCGCTTCCTTGGAGACTCCCGACCAGCCGGACATCGCGGCGGCCAAGGGGATCCTGGCCGCCCCGATCGGAGAGTCGATCTTCGACGGGCCGTTCAGCTTCCCGCTGATGGTCGCCGGTGACGCCGCGCTGCGGCACAACATCGCAACCATGGCCGCCTTCGCCCGCGAGCACGGCATGGAGCTGGTCCCGCACGCCAAGACCACGATGGCCCCCGCGCTGCTCGCCGCCCAGCTCGACGCGGGCGCGTGGGGGTTCACGGTCGCCACGCCGAGCCAGGCGCTCATCCTGCGCGGCTTCGGCGTCTCGCGCGTCGTGGTGGCCAACGAGATCGTCGATCCGGCCGGGCTGCGCGCCATCGCGGCCGAACTCGACCGCGATCCGTCGTTCGAGTTCCTCTGCTTCGCCGACTCGGCGGCGCAGATCGAGATCATGTCCCGCTTCGCGGGCGACCGGCCGTTCCGGGTGCTGGCCGAACTGGGCCACCCCGGCGGGCGGGGCGGCGCCAGAAGCGTGGCCGAACTGCTCGACGTCGTGGCGGCGGCGCAGGCGGCCCCCGGCGTGGAACCGGCGGGCGTCGGCGGCTACGAGGGCACGCTGAAGACGGCCGAGCAGGTCCGCGCCTACCTGGCCGACCTGCGCGAGGCGCTGGAGCACGTACGGGTGCGCACGCCGATCCTGTCGGTGGGCGGCAGCCAGTGGTTCGACGTGATCGGCCGGGAGCTGGCCGACTGCCAGGCCCGCGTGCTGCTGCGCAGCGGCGCCTACATCACCCACGACGACGGCGTCTACCGTGGGACCACCCCGTTCAACCGCATCGCGGGCGAGCTGCTGCCCGCGCTGACGCTGTGGGCGCACGTGCTGTCCGCCCCCGAGCCGGACACCGCGATCATCGGCTTCGGCAAGCGTGACGCGCCGTACGACGAGGGCCTGCCGGTCCCCAAGGAGTCCCGGCGTGACGGCGGCGAGCCGTCCCCGCTGAAGGGCGAGATCGTCAAGATGTGGGACCAGCACGCGCTGCTGCGCGGCGCGGGCGACCTGCGGCCCGGAGACCTGGTGTCCTTCGGCGTCTCCCATCCCTGCACGGCATTTGACAAGTGGCGGGTCCTGCCGGTGGTGGACGATCGTCATGTCGTGGTCGAATTGATCGCCACGTACTTCTGACGGTCGAGACGGCAGGGCGGCTGAGGTGGACAGTTCGGTATACGTCTTCGTCGAGGACATCCGAGGCGAAGGCACGGAGAAGGTGCTCGACCGCCTGACCGCCTACGGCGTGTGCGGCGTAACCGTCGGCGCCGCCTACCACCGCGCCCGCGACGTCACCCCGCACGGCCAGTCGCGGGTGACGCTGCGCCACGACGGCGTCCACTTCCCGCCGCCCCAAGATCTGTTCGCCGACCTGCGGCTGACCCCGCCGGTCCAGGACGGCGCCGCCGAAGAGCCGCTCGCCGCGCTGCGCGAGGCCACCGCGATGCGCGGGCTGCGCTTGCACGGCTGGACGATCTTCCTGCACAACACCACGCTCGGCCTCGCCCACCCCGACGTCACCGTGCGCAACTGCTTCGGCGACCGGGGATCCCCTGGCGACCTGTGCCCGGCCCACCCCGATGTGCGCTTCTACGCCGAGGCCCTGGCCCGTGCCGTCGCCAGACAGGGCGTGGACAGCGTGGTGGCCGAGGCGTTGCACTTCGCCCCGTTCGCCCACGGCTACCACCACGAGCGGTGCTTCGTCCCGCTCGGCCCGATGGACGCCTTCCTGCTCGGCCTGTGCTTCTGCGAGTACTGCATGCGCCGTGCCGCCGACCTCGGCGTCCACGCCGACGCCGCCAGAGACGAGTGCGAGCGGATCATCGGCGGCGTGCTGGACGGCGACCCGCCCGCGCAGGGCGAGGTGACCAGGGCGGCGCTCACCGCCTACGCCGGTCCCGAGGTCGTCGCCTACGCCCGCGCCCGCTCGGAGACGGTCACCTCGCTGGTCTCGGCGGTGTCCTCGGCCGTCGCCGAGGAGGGATCCCAGCTCGTGTTCCTCGACGCCACCGGCGCGCACAAGGGCTACACGGACGGCCTGCCGTCACCGGGCCTGGCCGCGCACGACGCCTGGCAGCTCGGCATCGACCTGCTGGCGCTCGGCGACCTGGTGCCGTCCTTCGGCGTGCTGGCCTACGCCCGCGACGCCGCCAGGGTGGCCGACGACGTCGCCGCCTACCGCCGCTCGGTGGGCAAGGACCGGCAGATCCGCGCGGTGCTGCGCCCCGGCCTGCCCGACACCGACTCCGCCGACCGGCTGGCGGCGAAGGTCCGCGCGGTGCGGGCGGCAGGGGCGCAGGCCACCGACTTCTACGCCTACGGCCTGGCGCCCTTCCCGGTGCTCGACCGGATTCCCGAGGCGCTGAACCACGCCCCCTGACCGGTGCGTTCCGGCCGAATGGTCAGGCGGACTGCCTGACCACCAGCTCCGCCGAAAGGATCACCCGGTCGCTCTCCCGCTCGTCCGGATCGGTGAGCAGCAGCCGCACCATCGCGACGGCCTGCTCCACGAACGGCTGCCGCATCGTGGTCAGCGGGGGATCGGTGTAACGGGCCGCCTCGATGTCGTCGTAGCCGATCACGGCCACGTCGTCGGGCACCCGCCGTCCGGACTGGCGCAGCGCCCGGAGCGCCCCCACGGCCATCAGGTCACCGGCGGCGAACACCGCGTCGATCTCCGGCTCGTCGGCCAGCAGCCGCCGCATCGCCGTCCCCCCCGACTCCCGGGTGAAGTCGCCCGTCGCCACCACCGGACGCACGCCCGACCCGCGCAGCGCCTCGTGGTACCCGGAGAGCCGGTCGCGCCCGGCGACCATGTCGGACGGCCCGGCGATCGTCGCGATCCGGCGGCGGCCCAGCTCCAGCAGCCGCCCGACCGCCTCCCGCGCCCCACGGACGTTGTCGTTGTCCACGTACGGCATACCGGCGTACCGCAGCCCCACCGGGACGGCTGGCCGGCCGTACGAGACCACCGGTACGCCCAGCCGGAGCACCGCCCCCGGCAGCGGATCGACCTCGTTCATGGAGATCAGGATCACGCCGTCCACATGGCCGCCCGCGATGTAACGCTCGATCCGGGCGTGGCTCTGCGCGGTGCCTGCCAGCAACAGCACCACCTGCTTGTCGGCGGCCTCCAGCTCCCGGCTCACCGTGCGGACCACCGCCGCGAACATCGGATCCTCGGAGAACGCCCTGGTCGGCGGCTCGGAGATGACCAGGGCGATCGAGTCGGTCCGCTGGGTGACCAGGCTGCGGGCGGCGGAGTTGGGCACGTAGCCCATCTCCTCGACGGCCCGCTGCACCATGTCGCGGATCGAGGGCGTGACCGTGGAACGGCCGTTGACCACGCGTGACACCGTGGCCCTGGACACGCCCGCGCGCGCCGCCACCGCCTCCAGAGTGGGTCTTTTCATGCCGTGCGCGCTCCCGTTCATGCCGTGCGCGCTCCCGTGAAGGCGGTGGCCACACCGAGCCCGAGGTAGACCGCGCCGCTGACGTTGCGCAGCAGCTTCGCCTTGGCTCGTAGCCGCGCCCCGAGCGTGCCCGCGCCGAGCGCGTAGACGATGTCGGAGACCAGGCCGAGCACCAGGAGCGTCAGCCCGAGCACGACCACCTGCAGCGCGGCGGACCCGGCCGCCGGATCCACGAACTGCGGCAGGAAGGCCAGGAAGAACAGGATGACCTTCGGATTCAGCACGTTGACCAGCACGCCTTCGAGGAAGACCCGGCGCAGCGGCTGGGGCCGCGCCTGATCGGCCGTGTGCTCGCCGCGCGCCATGAGGGTTCGAATGCCCAGATATATGAGGTAGGCCACTCCCGCCCATTTGACCATCGCGAAAAGCGTCGCCGAACGGGCCACCAGATATGAGAGGCCCGCCGCCGCCGCGGCGATGTGCACCAGGGTGCCCGCTTCGACGCCGAACGCGGAGGCCACACCAGCCGCACGCCCTTGGGAAACGGCGCGCGCGATAATGTAAAGGTGGTTCGGGCCGGGGGATATCACCAGGACGAACGACGCCGCGGTGAAGACGACCAGTGTTGACCACGGGATCATGACCAAGCACGTTATAGGAATAAAGGCACGTCAAATAGGTCCACTTTCAGGCGTGAGTATTGGTCCAATCATGGCGCGGGTCCGGGCGCGGTCCCGGTGTGACTTTGGGTGCGGATTCGGATGCGGGCCGGCGTTGGGCCGGCGGTGGGCTGGCATTGGGTCGGCATGAGGCCGCCATGGGTCCGGCCTGAGCCTGCCATTGGCCTGGCATGACATACTCGGCGCATGGCGTGGCGAGCGTGGCGACCAGCGGAAAGCGCGCTGATCGGGCGGTCGGCCGAGCTTGGGCGGCTGATCGGCGTCGCGAGGGCCGCCGGGGGCGGATCGGCCGGAGTCGCCCTCGTCGGAGGCGACGCGGGCATCGGCAAGACCCGGCTGGTGACCGAGCTGGCCGGGTGGGCGGTGGAGGAGGGCTTCACCGTCCTGGCCGGGCAGTGCGCCGAACTGGGCGACGCCGTCCCCTATCTGCCGCTGGCCGACGCCCTGCGCGACGCCCCGCCCGAACAGGTCGCCGCCTGGCCCGTGCTGCGCCGCCTGCTGCCCGGCACACGCGGCGAGACCGACGACGAACAGACCGGAAGCCTCACCCAGCAACGGCTGTTCGGGCAGGTCCTCGCCCTGCTGGCCGAGCTGTCCGCCGAACGGCCCGTGCTGTTCCTGCTCGAAGACCTGCACTGGGCCGACCGCTCCACCCGCGACCTGCTCGTCTTCCTCACCCGGATGCTCCAGGCCGAACGCGTCTGCCTGGTCGGCACCTACCGCACCGACGACCTGCACCGCCGCCACCCGCTGCGCCCGCTCCTGGCCGAACTGCGCCGCCTGCCCACCGTCGTCCCCGTCGAACTCGGCCCGCTGGCCGCCGACGACATGGCCGACCACCTCACCGCCCTCGGCCCCCGCGACCCCGAGTCCATCGGCTCCATCGTCGAACGCGCGGGCGGCAACGCCTTCTACGCCGAGGAACTCCTCGCCGCCTACGGCGACGGCGGCCTGCCGGAAGGGCTCGCCGAACTGCTGCTCGCCCGCGTCGAGCGCCTGTCCGAGCCCGCCCAGCAGGTCCTGCGCGCCGCCTCGGTGGCCGGCCGCCGCGCCGACCACGACCTGCTGGCCGGGGTCTTCGGCCTCGGCGAGGGCGACTTCGACGAGGCGCTGCGCGAGATCGTGTCCAGAGGGCTGCTGCTGCGCGACGGCTACGGGTACGTGTTCCGCCACGCGCTGCTGCGGGAGGCCGTGTACGGCGACCTGCTGCCGGGGGAGCGCACCCGGCTCCACACCGCCTACGCCAAACTGCTGGTCGCCGAACCCGACCTGGTTCCGGCGGGCGTGGGGGCCGCGCCGTCCTCGGGGAGCTCCGGCGCGTACCGGATCAGAGGCGGCATCGCCGCCGAACTGGCCCACCACTACCTCGCCAGCCACGACCTCTCCGGCGCGCTGGCCGCCTCCGCCGAGGCCGGCCGCCGCGCCCTGCGCCTGGGCGCGCCCGCCGAGGCCCACCGCCACTTCGACCAGGCGCTCGGCCTGTGGGACCGCGTCCCCGACCCCGAACGGCTCGCCGGCCTCGACCGCGAGACCCTCGCCATGCGCAGCGCCCTGGCCGCCGCCGACAGCGGCGACAACCGCCGCGCCATCGCCCAGCTCCGCGAACTCCCCCCGACCGCCGAGGTCAACGAACGGCTCGCCTACTACCTGATCGAGGTGGAAGACGAACCGGGCTCCATCCAGGCCGCCCAGGCCGCCGTCGCCGCAGCCGGCGACGGCCCCATGCTCGCCCGCGCCCTCGCCACCTACGCCCGAGCCCTCTACTGGACCGACCGCCACGACGAGGTCAAGGAACTCGCCACGCGCGCGCTCGCCGTCGCCGAGGCCAGCGGCGCCGCCGACGCCGAGCACAGCGCCCTGATCGCGCTGGCCGCGTTCGCCAACACCGGCGGCGACGACGCCACCGCCCAGCGGCTCCTCGAACGCGCCACCGCCCGGCCGTCCACCGACCTCTCCGTCGACCTGCGCGGCCTGTTCAACCTGGCCCGCATCCAGTACGAGAGCGGCGACCTCGCCCGCGCCGCCGTGACCGCCGACCGGGGCGTGAGCCTCGCCACCGAGACCGGCCTCACCTGGAGCACCTTCGGCACCGACCTGCGCTTCCTGCGCTTCCTGATCCACTACGTGGCCGGCGAGTGGGACGACGCCCAGCGCGTGGCGGCGGGCTTCCCCATCCGCGTCGGCACCGAGGCCGAGGCCCTGCTGTCGTCCTTCGCCCTCTTCGTCGAGGTCGCCCGGGGCCTGCCCGCCGCCGACGAACGGCTCTCCTGGCTGCGCCGCTTCCAGCGGTTCCCGCTGATCGCCTACATGTCGCGGGGCCTGGAGGCCGAACACGCCTTGTGGCGCGGCGACCCGGAGGCGGCCCTGGACCACGTCCAGGCGGTCATCAAAATCGTCGAGCCGTACGACCCGGCCTTGATCCGCATCTGCGCCATCGCCCTCACCGCCCTCGCCGACCTCTCGCCCTCCTCCGAGCCACCCCCGGCGTCGGGACCGGCCCGCACGACCGCCCCAGACCACCCCGGCCCCGCCGGGCGATCAGTTCCGCCGTCACCACGCCCGGTCGCCCCTGCCGACCCCCCTCGCCTGACCTCCACCCTGCGCTTCACCGACTCCCCACCCCACGCCGCTCCACCGCCCGCCCACCACCCCCGGCTGACCGCACCTGCCCCCGGCTCGTCGCCCCCCATGAACCCCCTCCCACCCCGGGAACCGTCAGCGTCCGCAGACACCCAATCCGCGGCCCCCGCAGCGATTCCGCCATCCTCCGAGTCCGTGGCATCCGCAAAGACCCCACCACCGTCCGAATCATTGGCTCGCGCCGCGGCTCCGCTCCCGTCCGGAGGCGCCCTCCCGTCATCGGCCTTCGCGAGCGACTTCCTGCTCGTCGGCTCGGTCGGCGCGCGCCTCCGCCATGCGTCCGCCGCCGAACGACTGAGCCTCGCCGACGACCTGCTCGCCCGCGCCCGCTACGCCGCCACCACCGGCCCTGGCTCCGGCGCCCGCGGCCCCCTCGGCGTCGAAGGGCTCGCCTGGCTCGCCCGAGCCGAGGCCGAACGCCACCGCGTCGCGGGCACCGCCACCCCGGCCATGTGGGCCCGCATCGTCACCGCCTTCGACTTCGGCTTCAGCTACGAGGTCGCGCGTTCCCGCTGGCGACTCGCCGAGTCCCTGCTGTCGGCGGGAGACCGCGCCGCCGCCCTAGGCGAATGGCGGACCGCCCTCGACATCGCCACCGGCCTCGGCGCGGCCCCACTGGTCACCGTCCTCGACGACCTGGGCCGCCGCGCCCGCCTCACCACCCCCGAGCCCGAGCCGGAGACCGACACCCCGACCGACCACCTGACCCAACGCGAACGCGAGGTCCTCGCCTTGGTCGCCGAGGGCCTCACCAACCGTGAAATCGCCGGCCGCCTCTTCATCGCCAACAAGACCGTCAGCGTCCACGTCTCCAACATCCTCGCCAAACTGGGCGTCTCCACCCGCACCCAAGCCGCCGCCCTCACCCGCCGCCAATAACCCCCGCGGCAACCCCAATCGCCCCCTGCAGAGCCACCACCCGTTGGGGCACTCCCCACCTGCCACCACCCACCCGTCACCCAACCTGCCTCCACCCGGCCCACGCCCCCCGGCACCACCCCGCTGACCACCCACGCCCCGACCTGGCCTGCCATCCGTATGACCCGCACCCCACTGCCCGCCGGCCTCCGGGCAGCCGTGTGCTCCGCCCCCACCACCTGCTCGGTCACGCTATCTCCGCCCATCCTCCGCGCGGGTCCGGCGCCCGCCGTACGCACCACCTCCGCCCTCAAAGCCGCCCCCCTCCGGTCGTGCCCTCCACCACGCCGTTCGCCAATAGGCCCTCACTGCGCTCGGACGTTTCTCCTGTGTCGGGCTTCGCCCGACGCTGTCGCCACAGGTCGATCACCTGGACGCCCCTGCAGGCGAAATGACGAGCGACCACCGAACAGCGTGCACGAGGGCGGCCACAGAATCTTCACGGCCGGGGCCGCTTCGGCCGAAGGGGGAGGCGTCCACGCACGATGAGGGCCGGTTCCGACTCGCGGAACCGGCCCTCATCCTGCACGAGTGTCAGACGGCCATCGAAGGCGTCACCCGGCATGGTTCGATCTCTCACCGATGGCAGGCTATGGAGCGTTCCAAATCAGCACGCATCCGCCATCGCTGCTTCTTTCGGTCCCTCACCCTGTGCGCGATGACAGTGCCAGGTCCCTGACCACATCGATGAGCTCGGCCGGATCGAACGGCTTGGTGAGGTAGGCGTCGACGCCGATCCCCCTGCTTCGCCGCTTGTCGTCGTCCTGTGCTCTCGCGGTGATCATTACTACCTTGATGTGGCCGGTACTCTCTTCGCTCCGAAGTCGTGCCGCCGTGGCCCAGCCGTCCAGCCGGGGCATCATCACGTCCAGCGTGACCACGTCGGGTTGGACGTCCAGCACCCGATCGAGGCAGTCCTGCCCGTCGGTTGCCGTCTCGACCTCGAAGCCCTCAAGCGTCAGGTTGACCGCTATGAGCTGCCGGATGACCTCATCGTCATCCACCACAAGTACCCGCCCGAGAACGTCACTCACGGCGGCGACACTAGCCGTTCGAGGGGGTCTCCCGTGCGATTTTCAAGGGACTTCTGGCCCCGGAGATATCATGGTGACGAGTGCCCGCCAGGTACTGGTAACCTTGTTCAGCGTCGCGCCCCCTTAGCTCAGGGGATAGAGCACCGGCCTCCGGAGCCGGGTGCGTAGGTTCGAATCCTACAGGGGGCACACGATCTTGACCGGCGGTTCCGACCGCTGACCAGGGCGAACATCGCAGGTACGGGCGGTCCTCCAGTCTCACGGAGTCCCGCCCGTTCTCGTTGACGCTCGCACGTTGTGGGCCAGCTGTGGGCCACCACAACAGCGCTCAGTTGAGTGAGGCAGCCCACGCAGACATGCATTCGGGGCCGGCCCCGGCGCCTCCGTCGGGCCAAGCGGACCTTCGCATGACGCGCCGTTCGGTCAATGCGGCAGGGACCGTGACGTAATGGTCGGTCGCGTATGTCCACCTCAGCCCAGCGAGTTGGTCGTCTGCAAGCCCTGCGGTCGTTTGTCACCGCCTCCCTGGGGCAGCGGGCGGTGACGGGGAGCGGAGGGATGCGGAGCTGGGCTGGTTATCGCCGCCGCCGGTTTCGCCGTGCTCACCCAAGCCGACGCCTCCCGGGCTACCGGTCGTCGTGACCGGATCCGTCCTGCTGTTCGCCGGCCTCATGCCGGTGTCGGGACTGGGCATCGACATGATCGTCGGTGCTGCTCCGCCCCAGCAGGCCGGATCGGCCGCAGCTGTTGGGGAGACCACCCAGGAGCTGGGCGGCGCCCTCGGCGTCGCCCTGATCGGCAGCCTGGTCAACGCGGTTTACCACAGCCGCATGACAACCGTGGGCCCCGTCCACCTTCCCGCAGCCGCGGACACGCTCCCAGCAGCTGTGGCCGCGGCCCAGCTCCTTCCCGAGCGCCTCGGCGACGAACTTGTCACCTACGCTCGGAACGCGTTCGCCGACGGGCTGCAGCTGACCGCCGTCATCGCCATCCCCGTCCTGCTCGGGCTAACCTGCTTGGCCGTGTTTCTCCTCAGGCACGTTGGCCATGCCAATCCGCCGGCCGATGAGTACCAGCCGCTGGAGACCTCTTCGCGCCAGGCGCCACCCGCCCACTGACAACGTCGGCGCACAGGGCGCGTCATCGTGCCCGTGCGCCGTTGTGTCTAACTAACGGGTACGGCCGGAGTTCGCCGGAAGCACACCGCGTGGTGTAGACGTCTCGTCTGACGTCAGCGCTCACGTCGTCGGGCTGCGGGGGAGTCGGGTAAGCCGTTGAGAATTCTGTGATGAGCCGCGCCCACGACGCAGAGCAGCTGCTGGCCGCCATGAAGCTGACCAGGCAGGAGCGCGAACACGTGCGGGACTTCCGCCGGCTGCTCGCGCTGGGCTGGTTCCTCATGCTCGGCCCGGACGAGCCGTTCGCCACCCGCTCGTCACAGCTCCGGGGCGTCGGCGGTGGGGTCGCGCAGGTCCCGCAACCGGCCGGGCAGTTCCGGCCGGTTGAACGGGTATGTCCCGTGGAAGTTGATCTGTTCCCATTGCAGCGGTGACAAGTGAGCCCTGATCTCCGGGCTGATCTTCATGCCGCCAGCGGCGAGATTCTTCAGCACGGCGTCGATGTAGAGGCCGTTCCAGAAAGTGATCGCGCTCAAACCGAGGCCGAGCGCGCCGAGCTGGTCTTCCATCCCCCGTTCATAACCCCTGCGCAGTTGGCCGTGGTGGGCGAAGAACACCGCCCGCGCCAGGCCGTTGCGGCCCTCCCGACGTTCACGCCGACACCGGCGTCGGTGCCGCCCCAGGGGATCGTGTCGGCCAGCAGCTCGACGAACCCGCGCACCGAGGCGAACCGGTTCGTCAGCTCCGCCCGCCACGCCAGATCCTCATCCTCACCGGCCGGAGGCACCAACTCCTTGATCACCGCGGTCGCTGAACCCCACGCCGTGACGTTCGTTGGCCGATGGCCTCGCTGGCTGTGACCCCCCGAGACGCGCCTATCGGGGTGCGGTTACCGCGTCGCATTCCGATGGGTCGGCGGGATCGAGTCGTGAGGTGGTCTGGATGAGGGTGTCCAGTCGGTCGCGCGCGGCCAGGAGGTCGGCCGCGGCGTTGCTGAGCCGTTCCCGTTCGCGGTGCAGGTCGGGAAGCATCCCGGCGCAGGAGGGTGCCAGCGCCTCGCCGTCGTCCGTCATGCAGGGCAGCAACTCGCTGATCGTGGCGGTGCTGAGGCCGGCTGCGAGCATGAGGCGGATGCCCCGTACTGTGGCCGCGTCCTGCTGCCGATACTCGCGGTAGCTGCTGGGGTGTCGCAGCGGCCGGAGCAGGCCCACCTCCTCGTAGTAACGCAGCGAACGCACGCTGGCGCCGGTGAGCCGGGACAGTTCTCCGATCCGCATGTGACGACCGCCACTTCCAGTTGACTCTCACACCGACGTGAGGGTCCAACCTATCCGGCATGACAGATCAGCATTCATCCGCCCGCGACACTGCGGTCACCGTCATCGGCCTGGGGCCGATGGGTTCGGCGTTGGCACAAACCCTTCTTGGCAAGGGCCGATCCTTGACGGTCTGGAACCGTACCCCTGGCAAGGCCGACGGCCTGGTAACCGAGGGAGCACACCGCGCGGCCACCGTCGCCGACGCCGTGGCAGCGAGCCCGGTCACGATCGTGTGCCTCAACGATTACGCGACCATGTACCAAGTCTTCGAATCCGCCGGCGCGCTCAGCGGACACGCGCTGGTGAACCTCAACTCCGGAACCCCTGCGGAAGCCCGCACGGCCGCCGTCTGGGCGGCCGAGCGCGACCTCGACTACCTCGATGGCGCGATCATGGTGCCGCCGGCCCTCATCGGGTACGACGGATCGGTCCTGCTGTACAGCGGAGCCCGCGACGTCCTGGACCGGCACCGGGAGATTCTGGCCGACCTGGGCGACCCCCGCCACCTCGGCGCCGACCCGGGCCTGGCGGTGCTGTTCAACACGGCACTGCTCGGCATGATGTACGCGACCCTCAACGGTTTCCTGCACGCCGCCGCCCTGACCGAATCGGCCGGCGTGCCCGCGGCCGAGTTCGCCGAGATCGCGCTCGGCTGGTTCATGCCCGTGGTGCTGAACCCTGCCAGCCTCGCCGAACAAGCACCGAACCTTGACAAGGGCGCCTACCCCGGCGACCAGGGGACCATGCAGATGAACTTGAACGCCCTTGAACACATCGCCCGCACCAGCGTCGAGCAGGGCGTCCACCCCGCCCAGCCGCAACTGATGAAGCAACTCGCCGAACAAGCGATCGCCCAGGGGCACGGCGCCGAAAACTATTTCGCCCTGTTCGAGATTCTCAAAAACCCTGGCGCCGAGACCCCCTGAGAGCCGTGCGGCCGAACATCGGCACAGCAAGCCTGCTGCCGTACGGCCGGGCAGCCGACGCTCCCGGTAGGGGAAGCGGTGGACGACGTGCTGCCCCGGGTGAGCGGTCAGGACGTTGATGCGCTGTCGGGATGCAGCGGGACATGATCATAGGCGGCCGCGACGTCCTGGGTCTCCCAGGCCGCCATGATCTCATCGGCGTGAGCGGGGGCGGCCAGATAGGACATCTCCGCGATCGCGGCCGCCGCGTCTTGGCCGACGGTGATGGGGCGCAGATGCACGTACCCGACGAGGCACCCGCCGCGCAGCGCGAACAGTGTCGGCCACAACACCATGCCGACCTCTCGCATCAGATCGGCGTGGATCTCGAGGGAGACGTCCACCAGGGCCCGCCAGGTCTGGTCGCCGTCCATCGGCCGCACCCCTTCCGGGCTTGGTCCGCCCTCGTCCAGCCAGATCATGGCACCACCGGGCGGTGGCCGCCGCCACTCACCGAAACCGGTGGCTCACCAGCGCGTCACCGGTCGCGGTAGCGCTCAATGCGTTCCAGGCATGGCCACTGGGCCGCTTGAGCATCCACCAGCCCACCCGCGGCACCTGATGCACCAGGACGCGCTCCAGGTCCGGCAGCGCCGAGGGGGCCGTGCCGGTACGGCCGCGGACATCGACGAGCACCGCCTTCAGCCGGAAGCGGCCCGGGCCGTGCGGCGCGACGTAGCGGGCGTGCACGGCATCGACCGTCCAGTACTCGATCGGCTCGTCGGCCGGGGCGATCTGCCCGCCGTGCCCGCCGTCGGAAGGCCAGTTGAGCAGCCGCACACGCAGCGGCAGGGTGACATCCACGCACCCCATCATCGAACATGCGTGCGATATGAGCTAAATTGATCAGGGCATCCCTAGCTCGTCCTGCCTCCGGGACGGGGACGCCACCGGCGCCCCCACCCCCGGCGAGGACGGACATCCAGTAGCCGCGCACCGCGCGGACATGACGGAGGCAGCATGAACGATCCAGGTGACGATCACCGGCCGGATCGCCTACGGACCCGCGGTTCTTCGCCGCCGATCACGAGGCGCCGACGATGTGGTCGGCGCGGCTGGAGGTGTCCGGCCCGCCCACGCCACGGCGCGACGGCAGCGGCTACGTGCCGACCCGGTACATCGGCAGCTTATCCAAAAAGATTGCTGGGCCCCGTATCCGCATCGCCACCCGGCCTGGGGGGGGATCTGATGCGAGGCTCACCCGATACCCCTCATGACAGGTCGGCGAAGTCGCGCACCGTCGCGCTGCCCGATCGGACCACGTAGCCCACTTCCCGTGTCCTGGATCACGGCATGAGGAGCTGCTCGAACTCGGTCTCCTGCGTCCCGTAACGCTCGTTGAAGCTCGCCAGTACGGCAGCCTTCACGACATCGGGGTTCACGTCCGCGAGTTCGCGTGGGGACGTGATGTCAGGTGTGTGCTCGTATTTCCAGGCGATGACATCGAGGAAGACCGGGGCCTTGAGCCGTCGTTCCCAGAGCAGCAGAGTCTCGGCGATCGCCGGGTAGGGCGTGAAGTGCGGGTTGGCGAGCCAGTCGCGCAGGTCGGTTTCCGGGACGCTGAAGTCCACGCCCATTCGGCCTAGCGCCTTGATCACGGCGGGAGCGAGCGGCGGCCCGTTGTTCTCCGGATTCAGCCTGACGAGTTCACCGTAGAGCTGCACCGCGTTGGTCATCGCCGTTCGCGCAGCTCTTGGCCGATTTCCCTTGTCCAGATCCTGGATGATGGCGAACAGTGCCAGTGCGCGTTCGATCCACGGTCCAGGGCACGTGGCCTTCTTGTCGTCTCGCGTGGGGGCCGACTCATTGCGGAAGTCGAGGACGACCGGCGAGGACTCACACTGGGGATGAATGATCTCGATGAGTCCGTCGTGGCCGCCAGGCGTCCTCAGATAAGGACCGTCAGCGAGCCCGAGCACTCCGAACTCGCGTATCTGAGGGTCTTCGTCAAGGTCGATCACTCGTGCGCGGTATTTGTCGCCGGTCGGGTTGAGGTGGAACTCGAAGCGATGGCCGTCGGGGGCGTTGAAGATATTCGACGTGCCAAAGGATAGCTGGCCGGGAAGTGCGTTGTTGAGCTCCAGCGTCCGTTGTCTGAACGTGGGAAAGTCCATTTCTTTCGCTTCTATCGCGTATAGCAGGCCTATGTTAACCGGGATTATTGGAAGCGGGATGGGCTGTGGAGGAACAGGGGGCAGATCCTTCCGGTGGATGGCCACATAGAAGCCGAGTGGGCCGTAGTTGGCCAGGTTGCGATTGAGGTCGAGGAACAGCCATCCACCTTCCCAGGACGCGCCCGTCAGCTGGAGCCATTTGAGAGGGACCTGCAGGTTGGCCCCGCAGGCGAATCCGAGACCCACACCCGTATTGACGGCGTTTGTCCTGATCGGCTCATCGGGATCCGGGACCCCGGGCGAGTCGGGCCATGGATCGAAGCGGATGAGGTCACTGAAGGTCACATCGAGATGCGGCTTGCCTGGCACGTCCAAGGCGTCGGCGGGCAGCAAGGTGGTCGCCTGTGCCCGCGCGGTCTGCGCGTAGGCCTCCAGCCCGGGAAGGACATCCACCTCATCGAAGCCGTAGCCGCTGTTGAGGAACATCCCTCCGGCGGTGAGCAGGAATGACGGGGAGTCGTGGTAGATCTCGACTCCCGCATCGGCGTTTTCGTCTTCGGTGGTCATGCGGCCCCGTCCGCCGTGATGAAAGCGATGTTGCGCCGCTGGGCGTGGTGTCATCGCGAGGACATATACGGCAGGGGGTGGGCGGTAAGCGGCGAGGCCGGCGATCAGTGCGTTGGGTTCCAGATCTTCCGGGAACCATGGTGTCGGATTGCCGTGACGGTCGGTGGGGCCGGTGTACGTGTGGAAGAAGGCGGACACCGCGTCAGCGCCGCTTACCCCATGCCGGAGGTCGTTATGAGCGGTGCCCGGGTGGTTGATGTATTCCTGCAACCGTCGGAACGGCCCGATGCGCCGGCCTCTCTTGCTGGAGACGGCGTATTTGGCCATGGTGTAGTCGAGAATGATGTGTGCGGCATCCCGTATGGCGTTGTCCTTGGCGAATTCATGAAGGTTGAGAAGGGCATGCAGGGAAAGGCGTGTATAGGGGCGAGAATTGAACTCGAGGAAATCGTGCCGGGCGATCATGGACATGAGAGCGAGCAGGTATGCCCGCACGCCGTTCTTGTGGTTGTCGAAGTCGTCCTGACTGGTCACGCTGAATTGAATCTCATTCAGTAGGAATTTGGATCCCACCGTCATCAGGATATGATTCTCAGACTCGGGCACCGCCGAGACGGCCAGCGGATCCCATGTGATGTCATCGATGTTCAGCGGGCCGAAGAGATCGCTGGGGACCAGATCGCCGAAAATGTAGCTTATGATGAGCGGATCTTCCCTGATCAGTAGGTCCCGGTATCGATGCATAATGACTATGAGCCCCTTGAGTGCCATGTCATAGTCATTGTTGGTCCCCACGTCTCCTGGCTCCAGCTGTCTGAGCACGCGAGGGACGAGAGTTCGGCTGGGCGGCTGATTAGGACCGGGAAAGCCGGGATCCTCGGTCGCGGCCTCGAGGTGGGCGATGAGCTGAAGCGTGTCGTCCTCGGTCGCTTCCCTGGGCTCCGCCGGCACCGACAATGGCTTCATGAGCGCGAAGTCTCTGGCGATCGCACTCACGCGTGCGCCATGACTGGCGTATGCCCCGGCAGGCGAACCGTCCAGGGCTGGCACATCGATGTGCGCATACCGTCGATAGGTGGACACGCGGAACCATTCATGCCACGTGCCGTTCCACCAATTACCCCAGATTTGGCCGTCGGTACCGACGGCGAAGAGATCCATGAAGTCGTCGTTGCGGGAGAGGGCGGCGATGGGGGTGTTGGGGGGGAAGGTGGTGGTGCCGATCGGGGTCCATTCGCGCCAGGGGTTGCCGTTCCACCAGGCGGCGTGGACTTTGCCGTCGGTGCCCACGGCGAACAGGTCCATGAAGTCGTCGTTGCGGGAGAGGGCGGCGATGGGGGTGTTGGGGGGGAAGGTGGTGGTGCCGATCGGGGTCCA